>CAVXKE010000013.1:0-87294 GCA_963762285.1 uncultured Alphaproteobacteria bacterium
CGATCGCACCGCGCACGTGCTCGCCGAACAGGGAGTCGCCGCAGCGCAGGTGGTGGTCGAGGAAGGACAGCGGCGCGCCGACCGTGAAGGTGTGCAGCCAGAGCGCGACCTTGGCGAGTTCGACCGCCATCGGGTTCAGGTCCACACCGTAGACGCAGCGCTTCAGGATCATCCGGCGGATGATATTGCGTTCATCGAGCTGCCGCTCGGGCAGCGGCCATTGTGCTCCACCGCGCGCTTCTCGATGCGCTTGCGGATAACGCGATGCGCTTGATCACCGGCGAATTCGTAAGGCGCGTCTCGCGCCCAAGTCGACGATTTCGCGGGCGTGCTCGATCACGGCGAGCACGCGGTCGGCCATCCAGTCGACAAGGCTAACCAGGAAATGGCCGGAGCCCATGGCCGGGTCGCAAACCTTCAATTCGCAAATCCGGCTCGCCGGGTCGAGCGCCGAGAGTTCGTCCAATCGCTGCTTGAGCGGTCCGCGGCTTTTGCCGAGTTCGTCACGCCGGCGCACGGAATTGCTCCAAACGCTCGGCGACCAACGGGCCGACCGTGCGCTCGATGATCAGCTTCACCAGCGGTTCGGGGGTGTAATAGCTGCCCGATCCCTTGCGCGCGAAAGGATTTAGCCGAATGGCGATGGCCTTGTCTTCGGCGACCACGTCAAATTCGAGCAGACGCTCATAGATCGAGCCGAGTTGCTGCACCGACGAGATCGCGATAGTTGATGTATTTCGGTTGCGGCTCCGCCTTTTCGTGCGACAGCGGAAAAATGAAATCCGCCACCACATTGTCGGGCAGCCTGGCCCGCGCCAATATCGGTGCTTCTGATTGTTGGAACAGGCCACCGTTGTAAGGCGGAATGCCGAGGGTGTCGTCGCCTTCTCCGATCGCGCGAAAAATGGTTTCGAGCCGCGACCAATAAAGCGTCGATCGGTCGGAAAAACCCGAGTGGTCGGCGAATTTCTTCGCAATTTCATCGCGCAACCGCGTCAGCGCAAATTCCTTGTATGCGTCGCGATCGACGGGAAGCAGGTGGCGGTCCTCAGCGTAAAGCACAAACAGCAGTCGATAGAGAAAAATCAGCGCGCCTTGCCTTACCTCGCTCAAATATTCCGTCGAAAGTCCGTCATCCCGGTTCGGGTCGTGCGCCGCGATTGCCTTCACCGAGCCTCGGATATAATTCGTCGAAAACGATCCGCGACAGGTCGGCGGCGACGCCCGCCTCCCAATGCTTACCCTGATCGCGCACCAGCGCGTGCAGCGTCTGGCCGTGATGCGCTGAGAGAAAGGCGTCACGCCCAAACAACAGCATGAAAAGACGGAAGGACGTGGTCGGACGAAAAGCGAACGTCGTCCAGCAGGCTCGGCTGATAACCGGGCAGATGGAATACGCCGGCAAGATCAACTTCCAGATATTCCTCGGCGACGGAATCGGCGCCCTGAAAATAAAGCCGCCATTGCCGGCCGTTGGTCAGGATGCCCCAGCGCAGTTTTCCGCGTGTCACGTCATCGACGCGGCGGAGATAATTGAGCATCTGATTGGACGGTATGCCGGCATCGCCAGGATCGGTCTTGTCGCCGCGATCAAGAAGGCGCCCCCAACGCTTGGCCTCCATAATGCAAAGGCCATACCGGAAGCGGCTCGCGCCCTTTTCCGCTGCCGCCTTGTCCTTGGCCTCGCCGTCGCCGAATAATAGACCGTCCGGCACTTTCTCGCGGCCGCCGAACGACAGGTTTTGTTGCGGCAAGCTGTTCGTCCATCCGAGAGCCCGCAACACCGGCCAGATCAACTCGGATTCGGTTTCCGCTTCGGACGGTTTTTTGACTTTCTGAATGGCCGCAACGCGCTTCTCGACTTGTGCGCGGGCGGACGCGAGGTCGAAGTCGTCAAGCGCCTTCCACGCCTCGGATTCCATAATCCCTTCGAGCAAATACTCGCGCGTGAACAGCCCGCCTCGCAGCATCTACTCGCCCTCGCCCACATATTTTCGTTTCGACGGCACCCCGCTCCCCCTCGCCGCCTTCGGCACCTTCCCCGGCCAACTGACGATGTACTCTTCCAGCCTGTCGTCGGTTAGCTTTCGACCTATCAACGACATAGGAATGGATCGGTCGAACGATCTGTAGGCCATGGCACAACCTCCCCAGCAAGACCTTTTCGAGACCGATTCGCAGGCCGAATTGTTCGAAGCCGACGCGGCCCCTCCGGCCTATCGGCCCGATCCGGACCAGGTCCGTGCGCGGCTGCACAAGATTTTGGCCGAAGCCCGCGCGGCGGAAAAGCTTCCGTGGGATTCGGACAAGGTCTTGCTTTACCGGACGATCTTTCCGCACATGGCCGGCTGGTTGCCCGAGGAGGAAGCCCGGCAGCTGCGGTTCGAGTTCGATACCGAGATGGCGCGGCTGAAGGCTGCATGACCCTGGCAACGCCTTCGTCCGCTTTTTTACGGATTGCGCCGCTTTGCCCTCATTTTGCCTTTGACGGCGCCGCGCTGCCCCGCGCCGCCTTCGGCACCCGCCCCGGCCAACTCACGATGTACTCCTCCAGTCTGTCGTCCGGCACGTGCTTCTCGCTCGCCGCCACGCGCCCGCGCACCGAGACGCCGGCCACGTGCACCGTCTCCGGGTCGCCGGACACCAGCGGGTGCCACCAGTAGAGCTCGCGCCCCTCGGCCACCAGGCGATAGCCGCAGGTCGGCGGCAGCCAGGAGAGCCGGCGCACATTGCGCGGGGTGAGCCGCACGCAGTCCTTCACCTTGGCCTGGCGGTGGGCGTAGTCGGTGCAGCGGCAGGTCTGCCCGTCCAGCAGCCGGCAGCCCACGTCGGTGAACACGGTCTGGTTGGTGTCCTCGTCGATCAGCTTGTTCAGGCAGCAGCGGCCGCAGCCGTCGCACAGGCTCTCCCATTCGCGCCCGCGTCATTTCGCTCAGGCGCTTGCTGCGCCAGAACGGGGCGGGCTGCGGGGCTTTCTCGTCGGGCATTGCAGGTTCCTACAGAGTTGTGGCGGCAGTTATAGCGCGTTCCCTCGCCGATGCTTCTCTTTACCTCCCCCTGTAAGGGGGAGGTCGGCGCGCAGCCGAAGTCGGATATATCCGACTTCGGCCAATTGGAATTGCCGAACTCGGGTTTACCCGAGTTCGGGTGCGCGCCGGGTGGGGGTCGCTCCAGCGTCGCCATGACCCCCACCCTGACCCTCCCCCTTTCAGGGGGAGGGAACGCGCGGGGAGAGGTAATCCGGCCCTTTTTCACCGCAATTTACCTTCACCCTGGCGGGGATTAACCGGATCGGCGGCCTTGGCCCCTATCCAGCGGATCGGCTAAATTCGCCTCCGGCGGCGACGCCTTAAGCCCGAACGAGCGAGAAGCCGTGCGCGATCTTTTTCCGGCCGATTGGAAGCCCAAAATCAGGAAGCGGCTGCTCGGCTTCGACGCCCGCGTCGATTCCGGCCTGTACCGCAGCCTGGCGGCCGTGCGCGAGGGCTATGAGCGCTTCTCCACCTTCATGGACCGCTTCCACGTCGCCGGCTGGCGGCGCTGGCTGAGCGAACTGGTGTCGGAAGCCGCCACGCTCGGCACCGCCGGCGCCATCCTGCTGCTGGCGCTCGCCGTGCCGGCGTTCCACGAGACCTCGGACGACGACTGGCTGAAGAAGTCGGAGCTGGCGGTGACCTTCCTCGACCGCTACGGCAACGAGGTCGGCACCCGCGGCATCCGCCATAACGACTCGGTGCCGCTCGACCAGTTTCCCGACAGCCTGATCAAGGCGGTGCTCGCCACCGAGGATCGCCGCTTCTACGACCATTTCGGCATCGATATTGGCGGCACCGCGCGCGCCTTCGTGACCAACGCAAAAGCGGGCGGTGTGGTCCAAGGCGGCTCTTCCCTCACGCAACAGCTCGCAAAAAACCTGTTTTTGAACAACGAGCGCACGCTCGAGCGCAAAATCAAGGAAGCCTTCCTGGCGATGTGGCTGGAAGCGCGCCTGACCAAGAACGAGATTCTCAAGTTATACCTCGATCGCGCCTATATGGGCGGCGGCGCCTTCGGCGTGGACGCGGCGGCTCAATATTATTTCAACAAGTCGGCGCGCGACGTGAATCTCGCCGAAGCCGCGATGCTCGCCGGATTGTTCAAGGCGCCGTCGAAATTCTCGCCCAACGTCAACCTGCCGGCCGCGCGCGCACGCGCCAACGTGGTGCTCGACAATCTGGTGGATGCGGGGTTTATGACCGAAGGCCAGGTGTTCGGCGCCCGCCGCAATCCGGCGACGCCGGTCGACCGCCGCGACGATCGCGCGCCCAACTACTATCTCGATTGGGCCTTCGACGAGATGAAGAAGCTCGTCGATACGTTTCCGAAATCGATGACCGAGCGCGTGTTCGTGGTGCGCACCGCGCTCGACAACAACCTGCAAAATGCCGCCGATTCGGCGATCGAGAATTCGCTGCGGCAATACGGGCAAGAATACAACGCCCGCCAGGCCGCCGCCGTGCTCATGGACGTCGGTGGCGCGGTGCGCGCCATGGTCGGCGGCCGCGACTACGGCGCCAGCCAGTTCAACCGCGCCACCGATGCGACGCGCCAGCCCGGCTCCTCGTTCAAGCCCTATGTCTATGCCACCGCACTCGAACATGGGTTCAAACCCAGCTCGATTGTGGTCGACGCGCCGATCTGCCTCGGCAACTGGTGTCCGCACAATTACGGCCACGGCTATGGCGGATCCATGACGCTGATCAGCGCGCTCACCCACTCGATCAATACCATCGCCGTGCGCCTGTCGGTCGCCATCGGCGACGGCAACCCAAAGCTCGGCCGCGCGCGCATCATCAAGACCGCGCATGACATGGGCATTCGCACACCGTTGCCGGACACGCCGTCGTTGCCGATCGGCGCCGATGAAGTCACCGTGCTCGATCATACCGGCGCCTATGCAACCTTCCCCAATCTCGGCATGGCGGTGAAGCCGCACGCCATCCTCGAAGTGCGCACCGGCAGCGGCGAATTGGTTTGGCGCTACGATCGCGAGGGTCCAAAGCCACGCCGGGTGCTGCCGGAGCACGTGGCCGCCGATATGATCAAGATGATGAACAGCGTCGTCGAAAATGGCACCGGCCGGCGCGCGCGCCTCGATGGCGTGGCCGCCGCCGGCAAGACCGGCACCACCAATGCATATCGCGACGCCTGGTTCATGGGCTACACCGGCAATTTCGTTTGCGGAGTTTGGTTCGGCAACGACGATTACCAGTCGACCAACCGCATGACGGGCGGCTCGCTGCCCGCGATGACATGGCACAACATCATGGCCTACGCCCATGAGGGCATCGAACTCAAACAGCTTCCTGGAATTTCCGTGCCGCAAGAACGCCAGCCGACGGTCGCCGAGAACAAATCGAAGTCCAACGAACCGCGCCGCCGCCGCGCCCGACCGTGCTGACCAAACGAGGAGCCGAGATTCTGGTCCGGGTCGAGCGGATGATGGATGACGCCAACCGCGCCATGGGGCCGCTACGGCCAACCGTTTCCACCAACAAAAAGAAGCAGGCCGAGGCTGCGCAAAAAGGCGACGCCCTCGCCGCCGCGTTGGAGGGGCATGCGTTCGGCAGCCGGAACTGATGAGCCGCTCGTCAGCGGCCGGCGTAGTCTTCCCTTTCGCGAATCACCGTCCCCCTCACCGCCAACGGATCGATCGTGCGGCTGCTGTTCGGATCACTGTTTGCTCTCGTGGTTGCCGCCGTGGTCGGCCTCGGCTCGACTTACTTTGCGCTCACCCGCGGCGCGGCGTTTGGCCCCTTGACCATTGGCGGCTGGACGGCCTGGCCGAAAACCGGCACCGCCGATGCCGATCCGTACGCGCGGGCATCGATCGCGCGCATCGGCCGATTGCCGACCGCGCTCGGCGATGGCGTCGCCTTTACGGCTTCGGCCGACGACAACGGCCACGCGCTCGACGGGCGATGCGATGTGGTGCTAGCGGGCATCACGCCGGCGGCGCGCTTCTGGACGCTCACGCTCTATAGCGTCGACGGTGAGCTGGTGGCCAATTCGATCAACCGCTCCGGATTTACCAGCCAGGAAATCGTGCGCCATGCCGACGGCAGTTTCGAGATCGTTGTTGCGCCGCGCGCAAATCCCGGCAACTGGCTGCCGACCGGCGGGGTCGAGCGTTACGTCCTTTTGCTGCGGCTTTACGACACGGCGGTCGGAGTCTCGACCAAGGCCGGCCGCGAAGTCCCCATGCCGGCCGTGAATGTCAGGAGTTGCCCATGATCCGATGGCTGCTCTTGGCGTTAGGCGGGGCATTGCTGGGCGGAATCGTGCACCTGGCGACGATCATTATTCTGCCGCGCACCGCCACGCAGGACGCCTATTCGCGGCTGGCGCGCAGCGCCCCAGTCAATACCGTGACTGCGCTATCGCCGCCGACGCCGGCATCCGCGCCGATGCCGTTCATGGATCCGGCCTTCGCCAGCGCGGTCTGCCGCTACGATCTTTCGCTGGGGCCGTTGAAACTCAGCGTCCCGGTGAGCCTCGCCTACACGTCGGTCTCATTCTATACGCGCTACGATGTGGCCTTTTACGCCATCAATGACCGTGCGGCGGGCCGGCGCGTGATCGAACTCGACTTGATGACAGCCGAACAGCACAGCCAGATGCCGGAGGACGAAGACATCACCGCCGCCGACCGGCTGATCGTGGAATCGCCGACGCTGACCGGATTGATCGCAATCCGCGCGCTGGCGCCGGAGCCCGGATTGATGCCGATGGCGCAAAGCACCCTCGCCGCTGCAAAATGCACGCAGGCGGAAGAGCCAGAACCGTCACGTTAGTCGGGGAACCTCGTTTTGCTTGCAGCCCCTCATGCCGGCGCTCGTGGCGTGCGATCTGTCGCTGCGGATGGGTTGAGTGACCTCGAGCACGCGCGAGGCCTATGCGGCGGCGACCGCCGAGCTTCCCATTGATCGCTCGCGGTCAGCTAAGTTCAGCGTGCGATGCGGCGGCGGCGGCGGCGGCCCGGTGTGTTGCCGGTGCCCGGTTCGAAGCTATTGGAACCCTCCGGATCGCGCTCGACGCGAATCACCGGAAGGATGATGACGGTGGCGGGTTCCGTATTGGCATCGACGTATTTGCCGTCGCGCGCGTAGCCCGCCTCGTCGGGAAATCGGATGACTTCGCCCATTGCAACCCCCTTGCCGCCTCGGCGCAAAGCCTCGTTCGCAACTGCCGGGTCGGCACCTTGTCCTGATTAAACGGGCTGCAAGGTTAACGGTCTGCTAACGCGCGCCGACTAATGTGCGACATCGCAGCTCTGTAAAGCGTAACCGTCATGATGAAGTCCTCCGCGTACCCCCCTCTCGACGGTTTGGTCGATCTGGCATGCCGGGACGGTGTCGACATCCGCCCGACCCTGCTGCGCGTCCTCACCGACCTCTATGTGCAGAAACCGACCCATAGCGCCGACGAAGAAATCCAATATGTCGAACTGGCGCTGGGGCTGATCGAGGCCGTCGACGCGCCGACCCGCGCCACGGTCGCGGCGACGCTGTCAGCCTACCGGGCCGCACCGTCGGCTGTCCTCGCAAAGCTTGGCGGCCGCGCAGCACTACCCGCCGCGCCCGCCAAGACCGAGGCCAAGCCAACGCCTCGGCATGACCTGGTTGAATTGTTCTTTGCGGCCAGTACCGAAGAACGCCGCCTGATCTTGACCAATCTCGATGTGGCAGCCGAGCCGGCAACACGCCGCCCGGCTCCGGCCGCAAGCGAAGTGATCCGCCGCCTGGAAAATGCGGCCCTGCAGCGCAACCCCGGCGAGTTCAGCCGCATGCTTGACCGCGCGCTCGGCATCGGCCGGGAACTGGCCGAGCGCATCACGCGCGACCCCTCCGGCGAACCGATCGTCGTCGCCGCCCGGGCGCTCGGCATGACGGCCGCCATGCTCCAGCGCATCCTATTGTTCCTCAATCCCGCGGTTGGCGAATCGGTCACGCGGGTCTTCGACCTCGCCCGCCTTTTCGACGAACTCAGGCCGGCCGCCGCCGAGCACATGCTTGCGATTTGGCGGCAATCAAATGCCCGGTCACAGGCCATGCACGCGCCCGTGCATTGGGACGACGAGCGGCGCGACGCCCGCTCGCTTTCGACCCCGGCGCGGTATCGTTCCGATCGCGGCCGCGTCATGCAGCCCTCGCGCGTCAAGACCGGCGGGAAATAAGCGGCGCTAAGCCACCACGTTGCCGTCGAGGAAATGGCGCCCGGCGCGATCCTCGACCTCGACAATCCATACATCGGGATCGAAGCGGATCTCCCGCAGCAAGCGCGCTTCGATATCGGCTTCCGGCACCGGTATATCGCCGCCGAGCGTGGCTGTGAAAATGCGTTCAGCCGGCCGCGCTTCATCGAAGGCGGATTGCGGCGCCGGCCCATACAATGTGGCGGTGCCATCGAGCCGATTGACCTTGATGAAAACCGCGCCGGCCTCCTCGGCGCCGCGCCGGCGCACCGCCGCGAAGGCGCCTTCGATATTGCAGCGGCGCAGATAGGCCGCCACCCAGATGCCGGACTTCAACCGCACTGCGCATGATCCCGAAAAGTGGGAACCGGTTTTCGGAAAAGATCATGCGCGAAAGAAATATGAATTGCCAACTATTCCAGCGGCCGGCCCGTCATGGCGGCCAGTTCGCGCACCAGGCCATCGGATATCTGGCCGGTCACCGGCAGCCGGCGATCCCGTTCGAATTTCTCGATCGCGCCTTGCGTCTGCGCATCGAATACACCGGTCGGCTTGATCTGCCCGTAACCGAAATCGGCCAGCGCACGCTGGATCGCGAGCACCTGCTTGGGTGGCGCGATCAATTCAGCGATGGGATCGTTGCGTGCCGGTTCGGGCAAAGTGGCTCGACTGCCCTGCGGCTTGGCATTGGAAGTGACGATCGCGTGCAGCAAGGATTCGCTCGCTTCCACGTTGATCGTCATGCCGCCGGCCTGGATGAAGTCGCGCGCCGCCGCATCGGTCTTGGCGCCCCAGATGCCGTCGACGACCCCATCATAGAAGCCCTTACGCCCTAGCTCGCGCTGAATATCGCCAATGATCTGCGCCTGAGTGCGTGCGGCCACGAGCGGCGCGACGCGGGGCTCCGCAACGCGCGGACGCGGTAATGCGACCGGCTGTTGCGGTGCCATCAGCGGCCGCGTCACGAAGATCGGCGCCGGATGCGGGCCGCGCTGCATGAATAGCGCATTGATGAAAATTGCAAAGATGGCCACCGTCGCCATCAGGATGCCGACGAATTCGCGCGGATGACGGCTGATCGTGGCGGCCAGCCGGCCACCGCCGCTGTCGAATTCACTCGTCCGTTCACGGTGGCCGCGTCTACGCACTTTTCTTCACCTGGATATTGGCGGCCACGGCGAATTCGCGGACGCGCTCGGTGACCAGCTGGATCGGCTCGACGGCAGGGCGGATGCCTTCGCAGTCGATCGGCAAGCGTACCGTCACTCGCGTGCCATCGCCCAGCCGGCTGCGGATGTCCATATCGCCGCCGTGCAGACGCACCAAGCCTTTCACGATGGAAAGGCCGAGACCGGTGCCATCGTGCCGCCGATCGTATGACGCGCGGACCTGGAAAAATGCCTCGCCCAGATGGGGCAGATCGGCCTCGCCGATGCCGACGCCGGTGTCCTCGACCGCGACCGCAAGCTTCGGGCCGTCGCGCATCGCGCTCACGCTGATGCGGCCGCCAGGCGGCGTGAACTTGATGGCATTGGAGATAAGGTTGATCAGGATTTGATTGACCGCCCGGCGGTCGGCCACGATTTCGGGCAGATCGGCGGCGATGCGTTGCTTGAGCTCAACGCCCGCCTCTTGCGCCTTCAGCATCAGCAGATCGCAACAGCTTTTGATCGCCGGCGCCGGCGCGAACGGCTCCGGCGTAATCTGGAAATTACCGCTTTCCATTTTCGACATATCGAGAATACCGTTGACGACCGACAGCAAATGATGGCCGGATTCGTTGATCACCTTGGCGTATTCGACCTTGCGCGCGGGATCGAAATCCAGCGCGACATTCATCAGCATGTCGGAGAAGCCGATGATTGCATTGAGCGGCGTGCGCAGCTCGTGGCTCATGGTGGCGAGGAAGCGGCTTTTCGCGTTATTGATGCGTTCCGACTCGTTGCGGGCGATCTCGAGGGCGCGCTCCTGCACCTTGCGCTCGGTCACGTCGCGCAGCACCGCGACCACTTCGCGCTCACTCGTATTCGCGGTCTTGCTGGCGGGCTCGAGCGGACGGCAGCGCATTTCGATCCACGCGAAATAGCCACTCGGGGCCTCGGCGTCGCCGCCGCGGCGAATGCGGAATTCGACCGAGCGGTCCTCGCCGAGCGCGGCCGCATCGGCCAGCGCGGTGAGATAGGCCGGCCGGTCGGCCACATGCACGCGGTCGAACAGACCGTGACCGGCGAGTTCGCTGCCGCGGACGCCGAATAGCGGCTCGGCCGCCGGTGATGCGAACAGCACGGCGCCATTGCGGCCATGCCGGGTGATGACGTCGGTCATGTTGCGCGCGAGCAGGCGATAGCGCTCCTCTTCGGCGTTGAGCAGCCCGGCGCTGGTGCGCGTGAGTTGCTCGGCGCCGAGCGCGAGGCCGGTGGCGTAGAGCGCGGCGGCAATGATGCTGAGTGCGGCCAATGCACCATGTTCATTCGCCATCGTCGTCGCCGGCGGCTGCAGGCCGAGAGCGCTCAGGCCCAGCAGCAGCCCGGCGGCGGCAAGCGCGAAAGTCGCGGCCAGCGCCACTACCCGGCGCGAGGCGGAGAGCGCGGCTTCCAGCGGCACGACCACCAGCCAGATCGCGGCGAACGAGCCGATGCCGCCGGTGCACCAGGCGACCACCGCCACCAAGGCGGTGAGCGAGAGCGAGGACATCACGTGCGCGCTTTCGTAACGGCCGGTGCGAGAGAGGAAATAGGCGATCAGGATTGGCGCCACCAACCAGCCGAAGACACCGAGTTCGAGCATGCTCGGCACGCCGCGAAATGCGATATAGACCGGGAAGCCGGCAAGCGCGGCAAAGCTGCCAAGCAGACGCGGGGCGATGAAGGCGCGGTGGCGCGCCGCTGTCAGCGCATCCCGCTGCGCCGACGGGTGCACCAAAGCGTCAACATAGTTCCACACCGGTGTGAGGAAGCTCACAGGTCCTTTCCCACGTCTTCAAACGAACAGACGCGCCCCTTTTTTGCTGGCTGGAATCGTAGCGAGACGCGCTTAAGCGAACGCTAAAACGAGGCCGACCAGGAGCCCGATGCCGGCCCCGGTGGCTCACTCCGGGGCGGTGTCCGGTTTCATTCGCTGGGCATGGTGAAATTTCGGTTGCCGCGCCGTGCCATCGGGCGCACAAAAGCCGCTCATTATCGTTGCGGTAACCATGAGCGGTTGGCCGCAGGCGCGCAGCACACGCACGACGTGTCGATAGCTAAAACTTTAATCGAACCCGACCCTGTCAAATTTGACGAAAATTCGCATCGCAATCGCTTCGATTTTACCCAAAAATCTAGCTTCATTGCCAACGACAGCTTCAAGCCTGTCTGCTAGATTTTAGTTCAAAGGTGGCGGAACCACCGCTGGGGTTACCGGATAGGGTCATGTTCTTTCTGTTGCGCATGGCATTTTGGTTGGGCGTCGTTTGCGTGCTGCTGCCGAGCGGCACCAAATCGACGTCGCCGGAGACCAACATCGACGCCAAACAGGCGGTGACGCTGGCGAGCGCCGCCGTGTCCGATGTGCGCGGCTTCTGCGAGCGCCAGCCCGATGCTTGCGTGGTCGGTGGCAAGGTGGCCATTGCGCTCGGCCACAAGGCCGAAGCGGGGGCGCGCACACTCTACGAGTTCGTCACGACCAAGCTCAGCGAGAAATCCGCGCCGGCTGACAAGACCGTTGCCAAAATGAGCTCGGCCTCTGGGCCTGGCCAAGGGACGCTGACCCCCGCCGACATGGCGCCGGCCTGGCATGCGCCGGTTCCGCTGCCGCCTCGCCGCGAGGCGCGCGCCGGCCGCCCAGCCGTTTAAGCACCTCATCTATCGGCGTTTTGTCGCGGACCCGGGGTGCCGGCCCGCGATCTTTTTTGGCCATCGGCACACCGCGGTCTATATATTGGCGGCATGACCACCATCGACGAGATTGTTGAGAATTTCGGGCTGCTCGAACAGTGGGACGACCGCTATCGCTATGTCATCGAGCTCGGCCGCACGCTGCCGCCACTGCCGGAAAACGCCCACACCGAAGCCAACAAAGTGCGCGGCTGCGCCAGCCAGGTCTGGCTGCTCACCCATGTGAAGCCGGATGGCGCCGCCGGCCCGACACTAACCTTCGATGGCGACAGCGATGCCCATATCGTGCGGGGCCTGATCGCCATTCTGTTGGCGCTCTATTCCGGCAAGAGCGCGCGCGAGATCCTGGAAACCGATGCGCTCAAGCTGTTCGACCGCATCGGCCTGCGCGAAAACCTCACGCCGCAGCGCTCGAACGGCCTGCGCTCCATGGTCGAGCGCATCCGCGCCGAAGCCAAGACGGCGCTGGCGCCGGCGGCCTGAAGACTAGACGCCATCGACGCTGAACGCCTCACCATCGGCCAGCCAGGTGCGGATCGGCGCATGGACAGGCCCTCGCATCTGCGCCGCGTAACCATAATGACGCGCCAGCCGATCGAGCGCGAGCTGCAGCACGACCTTGGCGGAACGTGTCGGCCAGGCGCGTTCGCGTTCGATATCCTCGAGACCTTTGAGAAAACAGCAGACATCGAGCAGCAGCCCGCTGAATTCCGGCCCGACCACATCGAGTGCCCGATGCACGCGCTGGCGCGCGGCGACCATCGTCTCGGTGAACCCCGCGGCGCGCTCGCCACCGGCACCGCGGCGGCCGGATGCTATCGGGCTCGCCCAGTTCGAGGTGGTGCGCGGCATCATATGGGCGCGGGTGAAATCGGCGCGCAGCCGCTCGCCGGCCTGAAATTGGTGCGGCTCGATCAAAGCGCGCCCATTGCGACCGCGCCGGCGCGCCAGCCAGGCGAGCGGACTTTCGGCATCGTCGACGGTGACATTCGCGCGGTTGAGTTCGGTCGCGATCTGCCGTTCCGCCAATTTGAGATGCTGGCCGCGAAAGCTATCGATCGCCGGCGCCGGCGGTTCGCCTGCGCGGCCCGGTGACTTTCCCACTTTGCCGCTCATGGCCGCACCTCCGGGCGCGCAAGGATGCCGCGCGCCAGATCGCCGCAGAGGCCTTCGAGCGTGTGCAGCACGCGGTCGATCGCAGGGTCGTCGCGCCGGTCCTCGACCAGCTGGCAGGCATAGGCGGCCGTTGTGCGATCACGATGGAACAGCCGGCCGATCTCGCTGTAGCGCAAGCCCAGCACCACATGGGCGAGGTACATGGCGCATTTACGATTTTTCCGGAAAATGTCCGCGCAACTGTCCACATAAATAGGATTTCTATCCGCAATTATTATGCAGCTAAAACATGTAATTAAAAAATACTACGCGCTACGTCCGCTATACGGGTAGCCGCCTCAACCGGTCGAAAGCGGCCATTACCGACGCGATCGAAATGTCCGCTAAGTGCGGTGGTCTCAACTGATCGACGCAACACTTTATCTTAGAGGGAAAAGATGGAGTGTGACGATGGGTCAGAGATTTCGTCGAGGCTTCAGAAGCCGCCAAATCGGTAGTTGACGCGCACGGTGGCCGTTTGAATTTTTTGACTGATGTTTTCGGTGAACGCACCGTAAAAGTGCGGCGGGGATATGGATGGAGGGATTGTCTCCTGCTTGGTCCCGAAGTCCAAATAAGTGTACTCCGCCGCCACCGACCAATTCGGCGCCAGTCCATACTCAAGCCCAGCGCCGATGATCCATCCCGTGCGGGTGTCGCTCAAGCCTGTCGTTGCGGGAGTTGCACCGGCGGGTGCCGCCGTTGTATCGACTGTGTAATTGTCGTGTGCCCAGGCGCCACCACCCTTTGCGTAAAGCAGCACTCTGTCCCAGGCGTAGCCGACACGGCCCGTCACGGTGAAGATGGATTTAACCTTCGTCCCGTTGATATTGGACTGAGAAATGTTTCCGAGGGGAGGACGGTTGTTGCCGGTAAGTCTCGTCCAATCGCCTTGGCCTTCCACTCCGAGCACCCAGCCGTCGACTTGCCAATTGAAGCCCGCTTGCCCGCCGAAAAGGCCGCCTCTGAGATCGTGGCAGCCTTCATCCTGAACCGGACCGGCAGGTGGCACAAAACCCAAAAGGGTCCAGCAACTATGACCCCAGCCGGCGCCGCCATTGGCGCCGATATAAAATCCGGTCCAATTGTAGACTTGGACGGGAGGCGGCGACTTATAGACCGGTGCCTTAACAGGCATATCGGCGGCAATCGCGGAACCTGCCAAGGCAAGTGAAACGACCGCAACGCTTCCGACCAGTAACTGCTTCATCACCAAGCCCCTGCAAACGTCGCGACTAATTTTTCGACCAAAAGTTTACCATCGAAGCGGGTGGCATGAGGTGCCGATTCGGCAACAATCAACATCAATCGATTGCTATATACGCCGCCCGTATAGGCGGCGAATAGCCTATTTCGGCCAGTAACCGAATTGTCCGCCGCGACTGTCAATGTCTGCATGCGCTTGGCCGTTTACGAGCCCACGCCCTGAGATAAAACCGCCGCGGCGGCAATCCTATGCGACGGCGAAGCCGGTTACTTGGCGCGGCGGCGGCGTTGCTGGCCGAGGCCCATTTGCTTGGCCAGTTGCGAGCGCGCGGCCGCGTAACTGGGCGCGACCATCGGATAGTCGGCGCCAAGCGCCCATTTTTCCCGGTACTGCTCGGGCGTCATGTTGTACTGGGTGCGCAAGTGCCGCTTGAGCGACTTGAATTTCTTGCCGTCTTCCAGACAGACAATGTATTCCGGCGTGATCGATTTCTTCACCGAAACCGCCGGCCTGAGCGGTTCGGCGGGGGCATCGCCGGATTTACCGGATACCCGGGCGAGCGCAGCGTGCACCTGATTGATCAGGCCGGGAATCTCGTTCGCGGGCACAGTGTTGTTGCTCACATAGGCGGAAACGATTTCCGCCGTCAGTTCAATGTAACTGCCATCGGCCGTCGGGTCGCTCATCGAAGCTGTCCTTGCTATGGCGCGGCCGCCGAACCGGGCGACCCGCAGATCGGACGAGAAGGAAGACACCGCCGCGGCTGATCCGATGTCTTAAACATACCGAATTACGAATTCGAATCTTTATATTCGTGAAGAATACTATCGGAATCAAGATACCGCAAGAAGAAGATCGTCAAAAGCCTGCCTAGACTTTAGCGTTTCTAAGCTCGGCTCATGTCTCGACTTGGCCATCAATAACAATGCCGCCTGCGGTGCGCAGGCGGCATCGGTCTGACGTTCTGCCATTACGGGTTCTTGGCGAGATAGTTGCGCAGCTCATTGATCGAA
Organism: uncultured Alphaproteobacteria bacterium; assembly: GCA_963762285.1. Classification (GTDB taxonomy): domain Bacteria; phylum Pseudomonadota; class Alphaproteobacteria; order Rhizobiales; family Xanthobacteraceae; genus Pseudolabrys. The sequence goes on from CAVXKE010000013.1 coordinate 15,484, forward strand.
GCAAACCGCAGCGTGCCTTGCGGCAGCTCGGCTTCGATCGAACCGTCGACATAGAGCGTGTAGCCCATGCCGTCGACGACACCGGATTTCAGGATCGCGACCGCCGGCTCGCTTGGCGGATGGGGCGCTTGTGGCGCCGTGGCCATGGTTGGCGGCGGCGGTTCGGGCGAGGGCTGGCCGAGCATTGGGCGCTTGGCCGGCTTCGGTTCCGCCGGCCACATGGCATCGAAATAGTTTGTCTGCGGCTGGCGCTCCAGCGGCGGAGGCGGCGCGGGTTCGCCTCGTTCGGCTGGCGCCGATGCGGGCATCGGCTGCCGCGGCGACAGCGAAACTTCCTCGTATTCCTCGACTTCGTATTCCGCGACCGCGCCAGCCGGCATATCGGGATTTCGCAGCGTCGGCGCGACGGGGGCCGCGGCAAGGTCTTCGACCGGCATAGCGGCAGACGCCAGCGCTTCCAACGGCGACTGTGGTTCATGGGCGGCGGCCGCGGGCTCCGGCCTGGGCGGGAACGGAATTTGGTCCGGCTTCCCTGCCGCGGGCGCGCCGACCGGCGACTCGACCATTTCGAATGGCCGGCTGGGGCGCACCGGCATGCGCGTCGTCGCCAGCACATCGGCGATCCGCTGCAATTTACCGACCGCAGCGCCAATGCCGATGATAATAAGGCCGCCGACCGTCGCCGTGGTCCCCGCAACGATCAGCGTGTTGCCGAAGCTGAATTCATTGATCGGAATGCCATATCCGGCCATCCCGATGCCCAGCATGGTGACTATGGCACCGACAACAAACAACAGGACTGACATAAACGTTAGGACCTTTTTTTAGGCACCAATCCAAACCTTCGGCACAAAGAGCCGGTAAATCCTTCCAGCAGCGCGAATTTTGGCGGTTCGTGGCATCCGCCGCAACTGTTTATGTTAATATAATGGCAAATGCGCTCAGACTTGATTAACACTGAGCCTCCCGCAATGATCGCCACGCGGATCATTTCCGGGCCTTTCCAGGGACTTAGCCGGAGCGGCGACGCGGGTTGGCCGTGGCGCACCGCCGCCGAGCCGTTGCCCCGGCCCGCGCCAGCGCCTAATTAGCTTAGTTGAGGAACCCGCCCGGGACATTCCGGTTTCATACAGAGGCTGGCCAATTTCCCATTCATCGTTCGTGGATCGAGGAGGACCCGATGTCGTTCACGCTGCCCGAGTTGCCTTATGCCTATGACGCGCTGGCGCCCTACATGTCGCGCGAGACGCTCGAATATCATCACGACAAGCACCACAAGGCCTATGTCGATAACGGCAATAAGCTGCTGGTCGGCAGCGGGCTGGAGGGCAAATCGCTCGAGGACGTGGTCAAAGGCTCCTTCGGCAAGAATGCCGGCCTCTTCAACAATGCCGGCCAGCACTACAATCACATCCATTTCTGGAAATGGATGAAGCCGGGCGGCGGCGGCGACAAGATCCCGGGCAAACTGAAGGCGAAAATCGATTCGGATCTCGGCGGCGTCGCCAAGATGAAGGAAGATTTTGCGGCTGCCGGCGCGACCCAATTTGGCTCCGGCTGGTGCTGGCTGGCGGTGAAGGATGGCAAACTGATCGTGAGCAAGACGCCGAACGGCGAAAACCCGCTGGTCCACGGGGCTATTCCGGTTCTCGGCTGCGACGTATGGGAGCATTCCTATTACATCGATTACCGCAACCGGCGGCCGGACTACCTCAAGGCGTATCTCGATCACCTGGTGAATTGGGACTACGTGGAGGAAATGTTCGTGGCGGCGAGCAAGTAAACGTCGCGCGCAAAGAATAATCAGTCGACGAAGAAGCCGGTCTTCTTCTCGATCTTCTGGCGGAAATTGTTCGGCATGCGATCGGTCAACGTCTCCGCCGATCGCATCGCCATCGTGATCCTCGCGGTGACGGCCGTCATCGCGGGGATGACTTTTCGCGACTACGGTCTCGGCTGGGACGACTACACCCATTCCCAGTACGGCGACCTGCTGCTCAAGCTCTATGGCTCGGGCTTCGCCGACACGCGCGCACTCTCCTTCGTCAACCTCTACAAGTACGGCGGCGGCTTCGATATGGCGGCGGCGCTTGCCGCCAAAGTGCTGCCGTTCGGATTGTTCGAGACGCGCCGGCTGACCGGCGCCGTCGTCGGCATTCTCGGGCTGTTCGTCACCTGGCGGATCGGCCGCCGCATCGGCGGGCCGTTCGCGGGCCTGATCGCGCTCATTCTGCTCGCCAGTTGCGCCCTCTACTACGGCCACATGTTCATGAATGCGAAGGATGCGCCCTTCGCTATGGCCATGGCCGTGCTGCTGCTCGGCCTGGTGCGCGCCTTCGATGAATATCCGCAGCCGAGCGCGCGCACGGTTGCGCTGACCGGCGCCGGTCTCGGGCTGGCATTCGGCTCGCGCGTGCTCGCCGGCGTCGCCGCGCCGCCCGCGCTCGCCGCGCTCCTGTTCGTTCTCATTGCGGACAGTCGCGCCAGCGATTGCAAAACGGCCGCGCAACGCTGCGGCCAATTCCTCTGGACCATGCTGCCGGCCTTGGGGCTCGGCTATCTGATCATGGGCCTGCTATGGCCATGGTCGGTGCTCTCGCCGCTCAACCCGTTTCGCGCCGTGGAATACTTCGACACATTTTTCGAAAAGCCGTGGAAGGAACTGTACGAAGGTCGCTTGATCGCGGTGCCCGACATGCCGGCGAGCTACCTGCCGCATCTGTTCCTGCTCAAGCTGCCGGAAATCATGCTGGCGCTCGGGCTAGCCGGGCTTGTTGGCGCCGGCTTTGCCGTCGCGCGCCGCAGCGTGACGGTGAACCTGCGCGGCACGCTACTGCTAGTGGCGCTATCCGCCGTGTTCCCCGTCGCCCTCGCCATGCTGGCGCGGCCGGCGCTTTATAATGGCTTGCGCCATTTTATCTTCGTGGTGCCGCCGTTCGCCGTGCTGGGCGGGCTCGCCGCCGCCTGGATCGGCGAGCGCGCACAAGCCCAGGGCAAAGCCGCGCTCGCGGCGCTGGCCGCAATATTCATCGGCAGCGCCGCTGTGCCGGTCATCGATATGGTGCGCCTGCATCCTTACCAATACACGGCGTTCAACTGGCTTTCGGGCGGCGTGCGTATGGCGCACGACAATTACATGCTGGATTACTGGGGCCTCGCCTTCAAACAGGCCGCGGACGAATTGCGCGGCCGGCTGGCGGCCGCGAACGAGCAGCCACCGCAAGGCCGGCGCTGGACGGTGGCGATCTGCGGGCCGCAGGCCGCGGCGCAGGTGGAGCTCGGGCCGCAATTCGAAACCACGTTCGACCAGAAGAAGGCCGACTTCGCCATGGCGCTCGGCACATTCTATTGCCGCCACTTGCAGGCGCCGATCCTGGCCACGGTCGCGCGCGAGGGCGTGGCCTATGCGAACGTCTACGATCTGCGCGGCGGCCCGACGCCGAAGCTACTCACGGTGCCCCCGCCGTAAACGGCGCACCGGAGCTAACGATCGGCCGGGCCTTTATCAGTGGCCCAAGTGATATTCTTATAGTTGAAGCCCACCTCGATGGTCGGCTTGACCACGGCGAAATACGGAGAGATGTCGAAATCGCGCGGCGTATAAAGCGAAGAGTCGCGAATATGATAAATCTCTTGCCGCGCGCTTTCGCTTTCCACCCGCGTAATCTCCGGCAGAATTGGATAGCCGATTGCGCCGAATGCCTGTGCGATGAGCGCCGAGCAAATAAGCCTGGTCGGGTCACCCGAACCAAGCGCGATCATGCGCCGGCGCCAGCGCTGCGGCGCCGGCAGCGGCACCAGATAGCGCGCCAGATCGATAATGTTCTTGAGATCGTATTGCAGGCCGATTCGTTCAACGGCGTATTTGCAGACGGCATTGCAGTCATCGGAGGACAATCCAACCGGCCGGCATATGCGGGTGTGATATTGAAAATAGCGCGACAAAGGAACGCAGGCGATGCCTTCGTCCAGATTAGACTCCACCAAATCGCAGGGCTCGCCGTTGGCAGTAAGCTGACCGACGACCGGCCCGACATAAAGCGCCGCGTGCGACCAAGTGGACTGCGTCAAATATTTGATGATTCCAGAAATATGGTTGCGGCCCTCGATCAACAGGATGTCGCCGGGCTTGATGCAGGCCCGCAACGCCGCTGGATCGGTCGGAGTAAATGGTTCGTAGCCGGCCGCTGGCTTTTGCAGATAGGCGGCGATCAGCCGGCCGACGCGATCGAGGATCCCGTTCATGGCGGACGCATATGCTTCACGAATGCGCGAATTCCCAATACAGCTCGCGCGCCTTGCGGTAGAGCGGCCCGGGCTGCAATGAGCGCTGGTCAATGCGGTTGATCGGCATCACCTTGGAATAATTGCCGGAAGAGAAGATCTCATCGGCGGTTTCGAGGTCGCTGTATTGCAACGAGGTCTCCACCACGCTCACCCCGGCCTCGCGCAAGAGCTTGATCACGCGCTGGCGGGTGATGCCATTCAAGAACGTGCCGTTCGGAGCCGGCGTGAACACCACGCCGTCTTTGCCGATGAACAGATTGGCGGTCGCAAGCTCCGCCACATTGCCGAGCAGGTCGCGCACCGCGCAATTGCCGAAGCCGCGCGCATTCGCCTCGATCAGCGCGCGCGCATTGTTCGGGTAGAGGCAGCCGGCCTTGGCGTCGACCGGCATGCATTCCATGCTTGGCTTGCGGTAGGGCGACAGCGTGATGGAAAAGCCTTCCGGTGGGCGCATCGGCGCCTCGTAGAGCGTGAGGCACCATTTGGTCGAGTCCGGATCGGGTGCAACCAACAAAGCGCCGCTGCGCTCGGCCCAGTACATCGGCCGGATGTAAAGCGCCGTGTTCTTATCGAAGCGCTTGATGCCGTCTTGCGTCAGGCCGATCCAGGTTTCGGCCGGCACGAACGGCTTGAGGTGCATGGTGGCGGCCGAGGCATTCACGCGTGCGCAATGCAGGTCGAGATCCGGCGACACGCCCTCGAAGGTGCGCGCGCCGTCGAACACCGAGGAGCACAGCCAGCCGGCATGCGAACGCACGCCCATGATCGGAATATTGCCCTCGTGCCAGTCGCCCTCATAAAACGACCAGGTCTTCGACCAATTCTGTCCCGGCGCCATCCAAGTCTCCATCACTCACTGTTGTCATGCGCGGGCTTGACCCGCGCATCCATGATGAGCTTCCACTGCTGGGAAGGTCTCATGGATTGCCGGGTCAAGCCCGGCAATGACGAAAGAAGGGTTTCGCGTCCGCAGCATATGCCGGCCTCGGCGCAAAATCCCATGAGATTTGCCGATCGGAGGAAACAATGTCCATCTTCGTCTTCGACGCCTATGGCACGCTGTTCGATGTGCACGCGGCGATTGCGCGCTTTCGCGGCGACGCCGGACCCGACGCCGACCGCATGTCGGAAATCTGGCGCGGCAAGCAGCTCGAATACACCTGGACGTTGACGCTTGCCGGGCACTACGCGGATTTCTGGACGCTGACCGAGCGTGCGCTCGACTATTCGTTGGCGCGGGTGCCGTCGGTGCCCAAGGCGCTCAAGCCCAAACTGCTCGAAGCCTATTTCCAGCTCGACGCCTTTCCCGACGCGCGCGCGGCGTTGCGCGCCTTGAAATCGAGGGGCCACCGCACCGGCATCTTGTCGAACGGCTCACCCAACATGCTCAAAGGCGCGGTGGACGCTGCCGGCATCGGCGACGATCTCGACGCCGTATTGTCGGTGGATGTATTGAAAATGTTCAAGCCGCGGCCGGAGGTCTACCGGCTGGTCACCGATCACTACAAATGCAAAGCCGGCGACGTGACCTTCGTGTCGTCCAACCGCTGGGACGTGATGGCGGGAACCTCCGTCGGCTTTCGCGGCATTTGGGTCAATCGCAGCAAGATGCCGGACGAATATTTCGACTTCCCGCCACAGCAGACGCTAAGCGACCTCAACTCATTGACGACACTAGCCTAGGCGCTTTCGCATTGGGGCTGGCGCGTCTCGGCGCCGACGCCTATATGCGCTATCCCGACATCCGCCGCAGTCCCGCATCGATGCCATCGATCATTTCCATCACCGATCTCAACAAAACCTACGCGTCCGGATTCCGGGCGCTGAAGGACATCAATCTCGATATCCGCCGCGGCGAGATTTTCGCGCTGCTTGGCCCGAACGGCGCCGGCAAGACGACGCTGATCGGAATCGTCTGCGGCATTCTCAAGCCATCGCAGGGTACCGTCACCGTCGACGGCCACGACATCATCAAGGACTACCGCGCCGCCCGCGCGTTGATCGGCCTGGTGCCGCAGGAACTGCATACTGACGCGTTCGAGAGCGTGTGGGCGACCGTCAATTTCAGCCGCGGCCTGTTCAACAAGCCGCGCAATCCAGCCTATGTCGAGAAAGTCCTGCGCGCGCTCTCGCTGTGGGACAAGAAGGACAACCGGATCATGACGCTGTCCGGTGGCATGAAGCGCCGCGTGCTGATCGCCAAGGCGCTCGCGCACGAGCCGCAGGTGCTGTTCCTCGACGAGCCCACCGCCGGCGTCGACGTCGAATTGCGCAAGGACATGTGGCAGGTGGTGCGCGATTTGCGCGCCTCCGGCGTCACCATCATCCTCACCACCCACTACATCGAGGAAGCCGAGGACATGGCCGACCGCGTCGGCGTGATCAACAAGGGCGAGATCATCCTGGTCGAGGACAAGGCCGAACTGATGCGCAAGCTCGGCAAGAAGCAATTGATCCTGCATCTACAGAAGAAGCTCGACGCCCTGCCGGACGGGCTTGCCGCGCACGCGCTGACGCTTGCCGTCGGCGGCTTGGAAATCATCTACACCTACGACACCCAGGTGGAACGCACCGGCATCACGGCGTTGCTGAGCGATCTCAACCGCGCCGGCATCCGCTTTCGCGACATCGAAACCCGGCAGAGCTCGCTGGAAGATATTTTCGTCGGACTGGTGAGCGAACGGCAATGAATTACCGCGCCGCCTACGCGATCTACCGCTTCGAAATGGCGCGCACCGGGCGCACCATCTGGCAGAGCATCGTGTCGCCGGTGCTCTCGACCTCGCTCTATTTCGTGGTGTTCGGCGCCGCCATCGGCTCGCGCATCACGCAGATCGAGGGCGTCAGCTACGGCGCCTTCATCGTGCCCGGGCTGATCATGCTGACGCTGCTGACCCAGAGCACGATGAACGCCTCGTTCGGCATTTATTTTCCGCGCTTCACCGGCACGATATACGAAATCCTGTCGGCGCCGGTGTCGTCGTTCGAAATCGTGCTCGGCTATGTCGGGGCGGCCGCCACCAAGTCGATCATCCTCGGGTTGATCATTCTGGCGACCTCCTTCCTGTTCGTGCCGCTGCACATTGCGCATCCGGTCTGGATGCTCACCTTCCTGGTGCTGACTGCGGCGACCTTCAGCCTGCTCGGCTTCATCATCGGCATCTGGGCCGACGGCTTCGAAAAGTTGCAGATCGTGCCGTTGTTGCTGATTACGCCGCTGACGTTTCTTGGCGGCACGTTCTACTCGACCAGCGTGCTGCCGCCGCTCTGGCAGAAAATCACGCTGTTCAACCCGGTGGTCTATCTGATCAGCGGCTTCCGCTGGAGCTTCTTCGAAATCGCCGATGTGAGCCCGGGCATCAGCGTCGCCATGACGTTCGTGTTCCTGGGTGTCTGCCTTGCCACGGTCTGGTGGATTTTCAAGACCGGCTACCGGCTCAAGAATTGACCCTCTCACGTTTGCGTGCGCGCGAATAAAGCGGGTGCGGCCGGGGTATGTTCAAGTCAGGGGCCGCTCAATGCCCGAAAATGCCAGGGAGGTTTTCTCATGTCGCCGATGTCGAAGGGCTTTGCGAGTTTCGCCGTTGCCGCCATGTTGTCGTCGCCTGCCGGTGCGCAAGGCGTCCTTACCCAGAAGAACATATCGCTGGGATTAGCGCAGACCATCGCCAATGCCGCGATGGCGCAATGCGTGAGCATGGGGTTCAGGGTCTCGGTGGCGGTCCTCGACCGCGACGGCTTGCCGATCGTCATGCTGCGCGGCGATGGCGCCGGCTTGCACACGCCCGAGGGCGCCGACCGCAAGGCCTATACCGCGCGCACCTATCGCGCGCCTTCGGCTAATTTCGCCAAGCGCGTGCTGAACGAGCCCAGTTACGCCCCGGCGACGCAATATAACCGCGTGCTGGCGCTGGCTGGCGGGCTGCCGATCAAAGCCGGCGACGAGGTGGTGGGTGCGGTCGGCGTCTCCGGCTCGCCCGGCAAGGACGACGTCTGCTCGCAGGCCGGCATCGACAAGGTCGCCGATCAACTCAAGTGAGGCGTCAGCTGCCGTCGACTTCCTCGCGCAGGATTTCGAGCTCCAGCCATTGTTCCTCGGCCGCGGCGATTTTCCGCTGTGTTTCGCCGAGGTCGCTGGTGACTTTTTCGAAGCCGGCGCGGTCGCGCGCATAGAATTGCGGATCGTCGAGCTTCGCTTGCAAATCGTTGGCTTTCGCCTGGAGCGTGGCAATGGTCTGGGGCAGCGTTTCCAGCGCGTGCTTGTCCTTGAATGTCATCCGCCGCTTCGGGGCCAGCGGCGTGGTGACGGAGGGGGCGGCCTCCCTTGCGATTTTCTGCGGTTCCGGCTTGCGGCGCGCGCGCGTCAAATCCGCGCCGCGCTGCGCCAGCATATCGCTGTAACCGCCGGCATACTCGGTCCAGCGGCCATCCCCTTCCGGGGCAATCACCCCGCTGACCAGCCGGTCGAGGAAATCGCGATCATGGCTGATGAGCAGGACGGTGCCGGGGTATTCGCCGAGCACATCCTCAAGCACGTCCAGCGTTTCCATGTCGAGATCGTTGGTCGGCTCGTCGAGCACCAGCAGGTTTGACGGCTTGGCCACGGCCTGCGCCAGCAGCAACCGGCCGCGTTCACCGCCCGACAGCTTGCCAAGCGGCGTGCGGGCCTGTTCGCTCGAAAACAAAAAGTCCTTCATGTAACTGACGACATGCTTGGGGTGACCGTTGACCATGACGGTATCGCCATCGCCGCCGGTCAGCGCTTGCTTGACGGTGATATTGGGATCGAGACTGTCGCGATGCTGGCTGAGCGTCGCGACGGCGAGCGTCGAGCCGAGCCGCACCGAGCCGGTATCCGGCGGCAAGATACCGATCAGCATGTTGACGAGCGTGGTTTTGCCGCTGCCATTCGGTCCGACGATGCCGATGCGGTCGCCGCGCTGAATGCGGATCGAGAAATCGCTGACGATGGCGCGGCCGGCATAGCTCTTGCCGATCCCTTTCGCCTCGATCACCAGCGCGCCGGACGGCGCCGCCGAACCCGCGGTGATGGCGGCATCGCCGGCCGCGGCACGGTAGCTGCGGCGCTGTTCCCGCAGCGCCTGCAATTGGCCGACCCGGCGCATGTTGCGCTTGCGCCGGCCGGTGACGCCGTAGCGCATCCAATGCTCTTCGGCGACGATCTTGCGGTCGAGCTTATGCTGTTCCCGCTCCTCCTCCGCCAGCAGCATGTCGCGCCATTCTTCGAAATGGGCAAAGCCGCGTTCGATGCGGCGCGTACATCCGCGGTCGAGCCATACCGTCGAGCGCGACAGCGTCGAGAGGAAGCGGCGATCGTGGCTGATGATTACCAGCGCCGTCCGGCGGGCATCGAGGTCGCGCTCCAGCCATTCGATGGTGGTCAGGTCGAGATGATTGGTCGGCTCGTCGAGCAGCAGGATATCGGGCGACGGCGCCAGCACGCGGGCGAGCGAGGCGCGGCGCGCTTCGCCGCCGGAAAGATGGGCCGGATCCTCCTCCCCGGTGAGGCCAAGCTGCTCCAGCAGAAAACGGGCGGCATGGGCGTCGTCACTCGGCCTAAGGCCTGCCTCGACATAGGCCAGCGTCGATGCAAAGCCGGAGAAATCCGGTTCCTGCGGCAGATAGCGCACCAAAGCGCCCGGCTGCACGAAGACCGAGCCGCGATCCGGTTCGACCAGGCGGGCTGCGATCTTCAGCAGCGTCGATTTACCGGAACCGTTGCGCCCGACCAAGGATACCCGCTCACCGGTGGAGACGGACAGTTCCGCGCCCGTGAGAAGCGGCGTGCCGCCAAAGGTGAGTGCGATGTTCTTGAGTTGCAGAAGCGGAGGAGCCACGCCTTCATGCTTCCGCCAGCGCGGCCAAAATCCGCGCCCAGGAGCGGATGCCCTTGTGGAAACATTTAAGGTCGAACTTCTCGTTCGGCGAATGCACGCGGTCGTCGTCGAGCGCGAAGCCGACCAGCAATGAATCCATCCCGAGCACATCCTTGAAATCGGCGACGATCGGGATCGAGCCGCCGGCGCCGACCGCAACCGCCTTGTGGCCCCATTCCTCGGCCAGCACGGCGCGCGCCTTGTTGAGCGCCGGATTGTCGAACGACAGCTGCAGCGGCGGCGCCAGTCCGAAATTGCCGAACTCGACCTTGCAGTCGGCCGGCAGGCGCGCCCGCACAAAGGCGCGGAAGCCGTCGCGGATTTTCTGCGGGTCCTGCTCGCCCACCAGCCGGAACGAGACCTTCGCCGAAGCTTGCCCGGGGATGACGGTCTTGGCGCCTTCCCCAGTATAGCCGCCGATGATGCCGTTGATCTCGGCGGTCGGCCGCGTGGTGATCTGCTCGATCAGCATGCGGCCCTTCTCGCCGGCCGGCGTCTTCAGCCCGATCGGGCCGAGGAATTTCTCTGGCGTCAGGTCGAGCGCTTGCAGGTCGGCCTTGATGTCGGGCGGCAGGTCCTTCACGCCGTCGTAGAAGCCGGGAATGGTGACGCGGCCATCGTCGTCCCATAGGGCGCCAAGAATCTTGGCCAGCAGGCGGATCGGGTTCTGCGCCGCGCCGCCGAACAGGCCCGAGTGCAGGTCGCGGTCGGCGCAGGTGATCTTGACGTCCTCATAGACCAGCCCGCGCAGCGAGGTGGTAACCGCCGGCGTATTGGCGTCCCACATGGCGGTATCGCAGACCAGCGCCAGGTCGAGCTTGAACTCGGCGGCGTTGTCGCGCACGAATTTGAACAGATGCTGCGAGCCGCATTCCTCCTCGCCCTCGATCATGGTGGTGATCGGCAGCGGCAGCTTGCCGGTGACCGCTTTGAACGCCCGGCAGGCCTCGATGAAGGTCATGGCCTGGCCTTTATCGTCGCAGGCGCCGCGCGCGACGATGATCTTGCGGCCGCCGGGCAACTCCTCGATGCGCGGCTCGAATGGCGGGTTCTTCCACTGGCTTAGCGGATCGACCGGCTGTACGTCGTAATGGCCGTAAAACAGCACGTGCGGGCCGGAAACGCCGTTCGCCTTGCCGACCACCACCGGATGGCCCTCGGTCGGGCGGACATCGGTGGCAAAACCGATGCTGCGCAGGTCGGCGGCCACATGCTCGGCGGCGCTCCGGCACTGTTCCTTGTACGCCGGGTCGGTGGAAACCGAGGCGATGCGCAACAATGCAAACAAGCGCTCGACGCTTTTGTCCATATCCTGATCGATACGGCTCAGGACCGCGTCGAGTGTGCTCATGACGGCTTTCTCCACCGAGTTTTGTGATCGTGCGCTTGGCTGGGCTTGCAAACTAGCAATGCTTTCCCTGCCTGAAAAGCGCAATGGCCGGCACAAACGCTCGAATTTACCGCCCTATCGCAAGTTGAAACGGCGAACCTGCGTAATTCGGCGAGGTTTTTCCATTTTCCTTTGAGAATCTTGAAAGCATAGCCGGCCGGCGCACTTGTTCAGCCCGAAAACATGATTGAGCGCAATTTTTCGGATACTGCCGACGGTATTGCCGGATAGCTAATTGATTTTACCGATCACGCGCCGCGCCGCACGCCAGCGTCGCGCGCAATATCGTGTCATCCATAAGTGACACTTTACAATTTTTCTTGACATGCGGCCGCGACAATGTCGCGCGCACACCAAAAAAATTGCATATGCCCCGACGCAACGCGCTTGTCATCGCCGCGAACGGCGTCCAATATAATGGCAACCTGCCAACAGTGCGGGGGCGTGAGGGGATTATGGACGAATTAATCGCGCGTCTCGTCGACAAAGTCGGCGTCGATCGGGCTGCGGCGGAAAAAGCCGTCGGCATCATCCTCGCCTTCCTGAGCAAGGAAGGCCCGTCCGACAAAGTGCACGCCCTCATCGACAAACTTCCGGGTGCGCAAGCCCTTATGCAAGCCGATCTAGGCGGCGACGCCGGCGGCGGCATGTTCTCCATGGGCGGCATCATGGGCGCCGGCACCAAGATGATGGCGGCGGGGCTGAGCATGACCCAGGTGCAAGGCGTCACCAAGGAAATCATTGCCTATACTCGCGAAAAAGCCGGTGAAGATGCGATCGGGGAAATCGTCGGCGCCATTCCGGGTTTAAGTCAATTCGTTTGAACGGTTCATTCGACGGCGCAGCGAAGAGTAAGAGTCACGCGAGGAGACCCGGATGTCCTATCCCATCACCGATATCGACGGAATCGACGGCGCAGCCGCCGAGATCCTTAAGTCGGTCGGGATTCGCTCGACCGGACGGCTGCTCGAGGCGGCGCGCACCGTGAAGGGGCGAAAAATGCTCGCCCTGAAAACCGGTTTTGACGAAAAGCAACTGCTGTGCTGGGCCAACGTCGCCGACCGCATGCGCATCAAGGGCATCCGCAAGGAATATGCCGAACTGCTGCATGCTGCCGGCGTCGATACCGTGAAAGAACTCAAGTATCGCAACCCCGCCAACCTCGCGCGGGCGATGGCCGACGCCAACAAGAAGGCCAATATGGTCCGCCTGCTGCCGTCCGAAAAGGTGGTCGGGCACTGGATCGAAAACGCCAAAAAGCTTCAGCTGAAGATCACGTACAAATAACCTCACCCGGTCGCCCAGGGCTGCTCGGTCTGAACGAGGGGCCGGCTGCTTGACAGCCCCGCGCCGACCGCGCAAAGCGACCGCCATGGGGCTCGCCCGCACCGTTAAAACCGTGGCTGATCAAGGGCAAAAACCCGCGCGCGACGCGCTTGCGGCGCTGCTGGCGCTCGGCCGGCCGCTGGTCATGGGCATTCTCAATGTGACCCCGGATTCCTTCTCCGATGGCGGCCGCTTCATCGATCCGGCCAGGGCCATCGCCCATGCCCGCGAGATGGCCGAACAAGGCGCCGACATTCTCGATATCGGGGCGGAGTCGACGCGGCCGTATGGCGGCGCCACGCCGGTGGCCGCCGACGACGAGATGGCGCGGCTCGCGCCGGTGCTGCCGGACGCGCTCAAGCTCGGCCTGCCGGTGTCGATCGACACCACCAAGGCAAGCGTCGCCGCCTGGGCGCTCGACCAGGGCGCGGCGATCGTCAATGACGTCTGGGGCCTGCAACGCGATCCCGACATGGCGCCGCTGATCGCCGCCCGCGGCGTGCCGATAATCGTGATGCATAACCGCAAGGCCGCCGATCCACACATCGACATCGTCACCGAGGTGATCGCCTTCTTCGCGCATTCGCTCGTGATCGCGGAACGCGCCGGCATCGCGCGCGAGAAGATCGTGCTCGATCCCGGCATCGGCTTCGGCAAGACGCCGGAGCAGAGCATCGTTTGCATCGCGCGGCTTGCCGAATTCAAGCGCTTCGGCCTGCCGCTGCTGATCGGCGCCTCGCGCAAGCGCTTTATCAATTCGGTGACACCGTCGGCACCGGACCAACGGCTCGGCGGCTCGATCGCCAGTCATCTCGAGGCAGTGCAAAAAGGCGCGGCGATCGTGCGCGCGCACGACGTCGCCGAAACCGTGCAGGCGCTGCGGGTGGCCGCGGCCATCGAGGCCGCGCGATGAACGATCGCATCTTCATCAAAGGGCTGTCGCTGCACGCCTATCACGGCGTCATGGCCTACGAGGCCAAGGTCGGGCAGACCTTCACGATCGATATCGAGCTTGAGATCGATCTGGCCGACGCCGTGCGTTCGGACAAGGTCATGGACACCGTGTCCTATGACAAGGTGGTCGATTGCGCGAGCCACGCATTCTGCGGGCAGCGCTTCCGGCTGATCGAGGCCGCCGCCGGCGCAGGTCGCCGACGCGGTGCTCGCAGCCTTTCCGCGCGTGCGCACGATCAAGGTGACGATCCACAAGCCGCATGCGCCGATCGCGGCGACCTTCAGCGATGTCGGCGTCACGCTGGTGCGGGCACGGAGCAATTCCAAATCATGACCGAGGCGTGGCTTGCGCTCGGCGGCAATGTCGGCGACAGCCGCACCATTCTCGACCGCGCGGTGACGCTGCTGTGCGACGGCGACGAGGTGCGACTGACCGCGCGCTCCTCCGACTACCGCACGCCGCCGTGGGGCTTCCAGTATCAGCCGCCGTTCATCAACCTGTGCATCGCCGTCGAGACGGCGCTCTCCCCGCGCGACCTGCTGGCGCGCGCGCAAGCCGTCGAGCTGCAACTCGGCCGCGACCGCGCGCATGAAAAGCGCTGGGGGCCGCGCACCGCCGACATCGATATCATCGCCTATGGCCGGCTTGCGGTGCACGAACTGGGCCTGACGGTGCCGCATCCGCGCCTGTTCGAGCGCGCCTTTGTGCTGCTGCCGCTCGCGGAAATCGCGCCCGACCTCGTCATCGGCGGGCGCAAAGTGCATGAGGCGGCCGCCGCCGTCGATACCGCCGGGATCGAGCGGTTGCCGCCGCGCCCGGGCACGTAATTTGCTTTATCTCAATGGCGGCACCGCACTGACTGTGGCATTTTGCGCCGATGACTGACGATCTTTCCCTCGCCGCCGAATTCCCGCCCGCCAGCCAGGCGGAATGGCGCAAGCTGGTCGACGCCGCCCTCAAGGGCGCCTCGTTCGAGAAGCGGCTCACCAGCCAGACCTATGACGGCTTGCGGATCGAGCCGCTGTATCCGCGCGCGGCCGGCGCCAAACCGGTCGCTGGGCGCGCTCCGGGAACAGCCTGGACATTGATGCAACGGGTCGACCATCCCGATCCGGCGACCGCCAACGCGCAGGCGCTGCAAGACCTGGAGAACGGCGCGACCGGACTGACGCTGGTGTTCGCCGGCTCGCTCAACGCCAACGGTTATGGCCTCGATGCGTCGCCGGAAACGCTCGCGCGCGTATTCGACGGCGTTGATCTCGATGCCGGCATCACCATCGACTTCAATCTCAGTCCGGCGACGCGCACCGCCGTGCAGCATTTCGCGGCGCTGGTGAAGGCGCGCAAGCTCGCGCCGGCCACGGTCGACATGCGCGCCAGCATCAATCCGATTGGCGGCTTTGCCGCCTCGGGCACGACGCCGATGCCGTGGAGCGAGTTGTCGAAAATATTCGCGACCAATATCCGCAATCTTGCCGAGCAAGGCTTTCGCGGACCGTTCGCGGTCGCCGACGGGCGCATCATCCACAACGCCGGCGGCTCGGAGGCGCAGGAACTCGCCTTCGCTATTGCCGCCGCCGTCGATTGCCTGCGCGCGTTGGAAGCGAGCGGCGTGGCGCTCGATGCCGCGCGCGGCATGATCTATTTCCGCCTCGCCGCCGACGCCGACGAATTCCTCACCATCGCCAAGTTTCGCGCGGTGCGGAAATTATGGGCGCGCGTGGAGGCCGCCTGCGGTCTCGCGCCGAAACCGACTTACGTTGTCGCCGAGACCGCCTGGCGCATGATGACCCAGCGCGACCCTTACGTGAACATGCTGCGCACGACCATCGCGGTCACCGCCGCCGGTGTCGGCGGCGCCGACTGCATCGGCGTGCTGCCGCATACCATCGCACTTGGCCTGCCCGACGCCTTCGCGCGCCGTGTCGCGCGCAACACGCAACTCATCCTGCTCGAAGAATCGAACCTGGCGAAAGTCGCCGATCCGGCCGCCGGTTCCGGCGCGCTTGAGGACCTCACCCACAAGCTTTGTGCCGCCGCCTGGGTGCAATTTCAGGAGATCGAAAAGGCGGGCGGCGCTTGGGCGGCGCTCGAACGCGGCCTGGTGCAGAAGAATGTCGCGGCCGTGCGCGCCGAACGCCAGAAGGCGGCCGCGCGCCGCAAGGACGCGCTGACCGGCACCAGCGACTATCCGAACCTCAATGAAAAGCCCGCTACGGTGCTCGACGTCGCGCCGCGCGCTGCGCCGAAAGAAGATGCCGCAACCGTCTCCATCGAGCCGCTACCGAATATCCGGCTGGCCGAACCTTTCGAAGCCTTGCGCGACGCCTCCGATCGCATGCTGGCGAGAACAGGCAGCCGACCGAAAGTGTTCCTGGCCAATCTCGGCAGCCTGTCGGAGTTCACCGCGCGCGCGACTTTCGCGAAAAATTTCTATGAGGCCGGCGGCATCGAAGCGGCGAGCAATGACGGCTTCAAGGATCAGGCCGCCATGATCGCGGCATTCAAGGTGTCCGGCGCCAGGCTCGCCTGCCTGTGCTCGTCCGACCCGGTCTATGAGACGGAAGCGGCGGAAGCCGCCAAGGCTTTGACCGCCGCCGGCGCCATCGTCCATCTCGCCGGCAGGCCGGGCGAGAATGAGGCGAATTGGCGGGCGGCCGGCGTGAAATCCTTCGTATTCATGGGCTGCGACGTGGTTTCGACCTTGCGAGGCGCCCATGATATTCTGGGTGTCAAATGAGTCAGCTTCCCGAACTTCGCCACGGTCGATTTTGCCGATACGCCGGTTCCGGCCGGCAACGGCTCGGCTGCGCCCTGGATGACGCCGGAAGCCATCGCGGTGAAGCCCGTGTACAGCGAAGCCGATCTCGCCGGGCTCGATTTCCTCGATACCTATCCTGGCAAGCCGCCTTACCTGCGCGGCCCCTACCCGGCCATGTACGCGGCGCAGCCCTGGACCATCCGGCAATATGCCGGCTTCTCGACCGCGGAGGACAGCAACGCCTTCTACCGGCGCAATCTTGCCGCCGGGCAGAAGGGGCTCTCCATCGCCTTCGATCTCGCCACCCATCGCGGCTACGACAGCGACCACCCGCGCGTGGCCGGCGACGTCGGCATGGCGGGCGTGGCGATCAACTCGATCTACGACATGCGCACGCTGTTCTCCGGCATCCCGCTCGACCAGATGAGCGTGTCGATGACCATGAACGGCGCGGTGCTGCCGGTGCTGGCGCTCTACATCGTCGCGGCCGAGGAACAGGGCGTGCCGCACGCCAAATTGTCGGGCACGATCCAGAACGACATCCTCAAAGAATTCATGGTGCGCAATACCTATATCTATCCGCCGGCGCCGTCCTTGCGCATCATCTCCGACATCTTCGCCTACACCTCGGCCGAGATGCCGAAGTTCAATTCGATTTCGGTCAGCGGCTATCACATGCAGGAGGCCGGCGCGACGCAGGACCTCGAGCTCGCCTATACGCTCGCCGACGGCGTCGAATATGTGCGCGCCGGCTTGAAGGCGGGGCTCACCGTCGATCAGTTCGCGCCGCGGGTGTCGTTCTTCTGGGCGATCGGCATGAATTACTTCATGGAGATCGCCAAGCTGCGCGCCGCCCGCATGATCTGGGCCAAGCTGATGAAGCCGTTCAAGCCGGAGGACGCGCGTTCGTTGAGCTTGCGCACCCATTGCCAGACTTCCGGCTGGTCGCTTGCCGCGCAGGATGTATTCAACAACGTGTCGCGCACCATGATCGAGGCGATGGCGGCAACGCAAGGCCAGACCCAGTCGCTACACACCAACGCGCTCGACGAGGCGCTGGCGTTGCCGACCGACTTCTCCGCCCGCATCGCTCGCAACACCCAGATCGTCTTGCAGCAGGAGGCCGGCGCCACCCGCGTCGTGGATCCCTGGGGCGGCTCCTATTATGTCGAGCGGCTCACCTACGAACTGGCGCGCAAGTCCTGGGGCCATATCGAGGAAATCGAGGCGCTCGGCGGCATGACCAAGGCGATCGAAGCCGGCATTCCGAAATTGCGCATCGAGGAAGCCGCCGCCAAGACCCAGGCCCGCATCGATGCCGGCGTGCAGTCGGTGATCGGCGTCAACAAATATCAGCCGACCGACGAAGCGCCGATCGACGTGCTCAAGGTGGACAATTCCGCCGTCATGCACATGCAACTCGACAAGCTCAAGCGGCTGAAGGCGGAGCGCGATTCCGTTGCGCTGCAGGAGGCGCTCGCTGCGCTCACCCGCGCCGCCGACCGCGGCAACGGCAATCTCCTTGCATTGGCCATTGACGCCGCCCGCGCCAAGGCCACGGTCGGGGAGATTTCCTCGGCGCTGGAGAAAGTGTACGGACGTCACCGCGCCGAGATCAAAGCGATCACCGGCGTCTACAAGCGGGAGGTCGGCATGACCGGCGCCGTCGAACGGGTGCGCGTTGCGGTCGAGGCGTTCGAGGCGGCGGAAGGGCGCCGGCCGCGCCTACTGGTCGCCAAGATCGGCCAGGACGGCCACGATCGCGGGCAGAAGGTGATCGCGTCGGCTTTCGCCGATCTCGGCTTCGACGTCGATATCGGACCGCTGTTCGCCACGCCGGCGGAAGCCGCGCGCCAGGCGGTGGAAAACGACGTGCACATTCTCGGCGTATCCTCGCTCGCCGCCGCGCATCTCACGCTGGTGCCGGAACTCAAGGCCGAACTCGCCAAACAGGGCCGCGACGACATCATGATCGTGGTCGGCGGCGTGGTGCCGCCGCAGGATTACGACGCGCTAATGAAAGCCGGCGCCGAGGCGATCTTCCCGCCCGGCACGGTGATCGCGGAGGCAGCCGAGAAATTGCTCAAGACGCTCAACAAGCGGCTCGGCCACGGCAAAGAGGCGGCGGAGTAGTCCGCTTCATGCCGCGACGACCGGCTAAGGCGCAGAGGTCGGCAGTTCATTCTGGTGGCCCTCTTGGCCTTGGCCGCGACCGGGAACGCCGCGCGCGCTGACATCGGTCGGGCAACCGGTGCGAGCGATCCGCGCGGGCCGCTGCTACAAATAGCGCAAGCCGGCAGCGACGAATGCGCGGCCGCGGCCACGCACCTCCGTGACGCCGGGCGATTGATCATCGCACTCAAGGAAGAAGTGGAGACGCTGAAGAAGCGGGCGGAAAGCGCGGAAGCCAGGGCCGTGGCAGCGGAGGAAAGAGCCAAGTCGGCCGAGCGCAGCGTTGAATCGATGCGCGGACTGGTGAAAGCTTCGGAAGACAAGGCGACCGCCGCCATGGACAACGCCAAAACCGCAGTCGAGGCCTATACCGCCGCCGATGCCCGCGCCAAAGCCGCCGAGAGTGCGCGCAAGGCGGCCGAAACACGGGCCGAGGGCGCGGAAAGGGCCTTCCGATCCGCCACCAGCCTCGCGCAAATCACGCAACAGCGGGCGGAAGGGGCGGAGGCGCGGGCGAAGAGCGCCGAAGAGCGGGCCAAGGGTGCCGAGGCAAGGCTGATCGAGAGCAGCAAAAAACTGTTGGCCGTCGCAAACAGCCTGAAAGAGTGCGCCAAGCGACACAAGCAATAGCGAGACCTAGGATGCCGTTCTTTCCGAAAATTCGGGTGAAGCCATTGATTGTCCGCGCGGCGATTGCCGCACTTTGCGCATTATCGCTGTCCGGCTGCATCGACTCTCCGGTCCAATCCTGCACCGACTCGCAAGCCGTGTTGGGTCAGCGCCTGAACCTGCAGCTCTATTCGCTGCGCGACGGCCATGCGTTCGATCCCGAACGGTCGAGCTTTACCTGGAACGGCAAGCTTTACTGCCCATGGCAGCGGGAGCCTGGACGATGTCCGCGGCTTCACGGTGCATGCGTTCGAAGGCAGCGACTACATCGTCCAGTCGTTGCCGGTGCGGCACCCGGACATCGCCGAATACGCGCTGATGCGCAAACTTACCGAAGGCGTGTATCAGGTGTTCCCCATCGACGAAGCCGATGCCGACGAGGCCACGCGCGCGGCCAATTGCAAGCACCCCGGCGGCGTCGCCTGCCGCATCGCGACGCGCGAGCAATTGTTCGCCTTCGCGCGCGCCACCGCCGCGCACCACAAGAACGACGGCGGGCTGGCGATCCGGCTGGCCGATTGATGGCGTCGCGCAGCCATGAGCCCTCCGCCCTCGCCGCCGGCATCCGCGCCGGCGACCGCGCCATGCTGGCGCGCGCCATCACGCTGATCGAGAGCAAGCGCGCCGATCACCGCAAATCCGCGCACCACCTGGTGCAGGAATTGCTGCCGGCGACCGGCAAGGCGGTGCGTCTCGGCATCACCGGCGCGCCGGGCGCCGGCAAGTCCACTACCATCGACGTGCTCGGCACTACGCTCACGGCGCAAGGCCACAAGGTCGCCGTGCTGGCGGTCGATCCGTCCTCGACCCGCACCGGCGGCTCGATCCTCGGCGACAAGACCCGCATGGCGCAGCTCGCCAGCGATCCACACGCCTTTATCCGGCCCTCGCCCTCCTCCGGCACGCTCGGCGGCGTCGCCGCCAAGACGCGCGAGACCATGCTGCTGTGCGAGGCCGCCGGCTACGACGTGGTGCTGGTGGAGACCGTCGGCATCGGCCAGTCGGAAACCGCGGTCGCCGACATGACCGATTTCTTCCTGGTGCTGATGCTGCCAGGGCGCCGGCGACGAATTGCAGGGCCTCAAAAAGGGCATCGTCGAACTGGCCGACATGGTCGCGGTCAACAAGGCCGACGGCGACAATATCGCGCGCGCCAAGGTGGCGGCCGCCGAATACCGCGCCGCGCTCAATATTCTCGAGCCGCATTCGGCCAACTGGTCGCCGCCGGTGATCACCTACTCGGCGCTCACCGGCGACGGCATCGGCGAGTTGTGGTCCAAGGTGATCGAGCACAAGGAGAAGATGACCGCCTCCGGCGAACTGGCCGCGCGCCGGCGCGAGCAGCAGGTGAAGTGGATGTGGTCGATGCTGGAGGAGCGCCTCACCGCGCGGCTGCGCAGCGATCCGGCCGTGCGCGGCAAGCTCAAGGCGGCGGAAGCCGCGGTCGCGGCCGGCAAGCTGGCGCCGACGCTGGCGGTGGAAGAGATCGCGCAGTTGCTCGGCGTTTAGATGGCCGCCACCATCCTCGTCACCGGCTTTGGGCCGTTTCCGGGCTCCCCGTTCAATCCGACCGGGCCGCTGGTGCGAGGGTTGGCGCGGCTGCGGCGGCCGCGCCTGGCGAACACGACAATCGTCGCGCATATTTTCCCAACCGGCTACGCGGCGGTCGACCGCGATCTGCCGATGCTGATCGCCACGCACAGACCGGACGCGCTGTTGATGTTCGGGCTGTCGCCACGGGCGCGCGTACTGCGAATCGAAACGCGGGCGCGCAACACGGTGTCCTTGCGTGCCGATGCGGGCAGTATCGCGCCGCGCCGCCTGACGATCACGGCCGGCGGGCCGTCGGCATTGGCGATGCCGGCGCCGGCGCACCGCCTGCTCGCAGCGGTTCGCGCGGCGGGCGTACCAGCCAGGCTGTCGCGCGATGCCGGGCGCTATCTGTGCAACTATCTCGCCTGGCGCGCGGCCGAGGCGGCGGGCAAAAACGACGGCCCGCCGCTCGCCGCCTTCGTGCATGTGCCGAAGGTTGCGCGGTATGCGCGGCGGAAGGGCAAGCGCCGCAGACTAACGCTCGGCGATCTGACGCGCGCCGGCGCCGCTTTGCTGGCCGCAGTCGCGGGCGCCCGCCGGCATACTCTGCAAAACCATTTATAATGCGGCGTTTTCCGGGAGACGCGGCTTGGCTCATTGGCTAATAGCAAATGTCAGAAGAGAAGAAATACTATCTCGCCATATCGGTCAGCTTTCACTGCCCTTTTGTCAGAAGATTTTTCAGCGCAACACGCCGCACTTTACCCGTTCCTGTGTCGGTGCGCGGAAATTCTTTCAGAACGGAGAAACGCACCGTCTCAAAGAGAGGGAACGATTGGCGGACATGATCCAGCTTAGTTTGTGATGGGGTTGATGACGATTTAATCGCGACGATCAGCTCTTCCTGTCCTGCATCATCAAAGTGCACAAAAAGACAGACTTCATCTGCCTGAAGGTACCGTTGGAGGTCCTGCTCGATTGGCGCAACTGCGACTTTCGCCCCCTGCAAGTTGATGACGTCATCGACACGACCAAGAATACGAATACGACCGTCGGCGCGCTTAACCGCCATATCGCCTGGGTAAAAATAGCCGTCCCGGAAGACGCGACGACTAGCGTCATCATTTTCCATATATGACAAAACGTCAATTTCCTTTTGCTTAATGCGAATTTGGCCTTCTTGATGAGGTGGACACTGTCGCCCTAGTTCATCGACAATCTCGACTTTGCAGTCGTTCACAATCTCGAGCCAAACCAAATCGTCCTTGCTTTTATACAGCAACTCCATCGGAACATCGATTAATTCGGTTGCGCTATATTTTATTGATAATTTTGGCGTCAGTTCACGAATAACGCGATCCGCAAACTCAGACGAGAGAAACCCGCTTGAAATAGCGATAACGCAATTGTTTGGTTTACTATCACGTGAGGAAGACGCCGGTCGCGAAGCAAATAGCGCCTTCACTTGATGAGGAACCAGATAAACGTGGTTGACACCGAATTTAAAAAGATTGTCTTTCCAATTCGTACTCTGGTCGAAAACAATGCATGCCCCTTTATGCCATGCCGCTAATGGCTGTTTGTAGCCTCCACCCGCCCACAAATGAAAGTTTAGACCGTTTAATATCGCATCACCGTCAATGGGCAGAATTTCAGCTCGCCTTGAGTTTCTTTGGTCTTCTTGGTGTGAAGCCATGAATATCTTCTTATTAGAACCCGTCGTGCCAGACGTATACAAAATGTGTCCACCGTATAACGAATTTATCTCCGGCGGCGCCGGCAGATCGCCCTGATGTATGTTGGCATAGATCGCCGTTGGAACAACGATCAGTCTCGCATTAGCGCTGTTGGGCATTGCAAGATCGTGTGCACCCGCTTCTTTCTCCATGACGACAAAGCAAGACAGATCGCGGATTTGAAACTGCTGCGCCTGCGCAACACTTGTCACTGCTATCGTGTTTAATCCAATAGCCCGCATGGCAATACTAACTATCCAACAGTTCGATATGTTGCTGATGAGGAGGGCAGCTGTTGAGCCTTGCGGCAGCTGCTGACGTTCAAGAAATTTACGTGTGGTCTCTATGGCTCTTGCGTAGGTCGCATAATTGATCGCAGCGGCGTTTTGGATTAGAGCGGCTTTATTCGGTTGGACGTGCGCCCACTCATAAATGCGGTCGATAATCATTGGGGGCTTCCTTGATTTTTCCGAACCAATATCAATGCCAGAAGCCGAACTCCAGCTAGCTGAACCGGCCTGCCCCGGATGACTCCCGAAATAACATGTATATTCGCGTTGTTCGGGCCTTTCGGCAAGACAGACGCGAGGCGTGACGGGTGTGCGACCACGCTGTCGCGCGATACCGGACGCTATCTGCGCAACTACCTATGCTGGCACGCGGCCGCGGACGCTTGCCACGTTTCGGACGGAAAGCATCGCTACTGTATCGCTATGCCGGTCATCCGCCCCGCCCGCCGAAAGGTCATCATGCTCGCGATCTTCCTTGTATTCGTGGCGCCGCTCATCGCCCGCGCCGCGTTCTATGCCGCCGGCGACGGCCCGCGTTCGTGGCGCGACGCCGACTGGTCGAGTACCGGCCTGCTGCCGACGGCCAGCGACGACAAACCGGCGCGCGTGATCGTGTTCACCGGCAAGGCCGGCGCCTGGAAGGGCATCTTCGCGGTGCATAGCTGGATCGTGCTCAAACCCGCGGGCGCGAGCGAATGGACGCGCTACGACGTGGTCGGCTGGGGCCAGCCGGTGCGCGTCAACGGCTGGCCGGCGGACGGCCGCTGGTACGGCAATGTGCCGGTGGCAATCACCGATATTTCCGGGCCCGAGGCGGAAAAGCTGATCCCGCGCATCGAGGCGGCGGTCGAGGCCTACCGCTTCAACCGGGCCGGCGACTACCGCGTCTGGCCGGGACCCAACAGCAACAGCTTCACCGCCGCCATCCTGCGCGCGGTGCCCGAACTGGGCGTGGCGCTGCCGCCGAACGCGGTCGGCCGCGATTTCCGCGACCGGATCTATGCCGGCCGCACCGACAGCGGCACCGGCGTCGAGCTCAACCTCCACGGTTTCGCCGCATTCAAGCTCGGTTGGGTCGAGGGCATCGAAGTCGACCTGCTCGGCCTGGTCGCCGGGCTCGATTTGCGCCACCCCGGCGTCAAGCTGCCGGGATTTGGCCGCATCGGCGTTTCTCCGCCAGTCGCCACCGCGCTCGCGCGCTGACGAACAATTAGCGTTCACAATTTTCTCACGGCATTTTGTCCCGCCGCCGGTCTTGCCGGGGTGACGCGGGCGCTCGCCGCATGGCAAGTTGGCGGGGCAACCGGAGATTCCCATGCGCGATACGCTGCCGCTGCTCGATCAGGTGCCCTTCCCGGCAATCCGCCGGGCTAAACTCAACACGCTGCAGGTCAATGTCGGCTATCGCTGCAACCAGTCCTGCTTTCATTGCCACGTCAATGCCAGCCCCAATCGCACCGAGGAATTGTCCGCCGAGGTCGCCGATCTGGTGCTCGAATTCGTCGAGCGCCGGCGCATTGCAACGCTCGACATCACCGGCGGGGCGCCCGAGCTCAATGTTAATTTCCGCCGGCTGGTGATCGGCGCGCGAGCGCGCGGCGCCAAGGTGATGGATCGTTGCAACCTCACCATCCTGGAGCAGCCGGGCCAGGAAGACCTCGCCGAATTTCTTTGCGCGCAACAAGTCGAGGTGGTGGCCTCGATGCCCTGCTATCTGCAGGACAACGTGGAGCGCCAGCGCGGCAAGGGTGTGTTCGACGGCTCGATCCGCGGTCTCAAGAAGCTCAACGGGCTCGGCTTCGGCCGCGATCCGGCGCTGCGGCTCAACCTCGTCTACAATCCGCAAGGACTCGCGCTGCCGCCGCCGCAGGCTTCACTCGAAGCCGACTACAAGCGCGTACTCGGCGAGCGCTACGGCATCGTGTTCAACAAGCTGTTCGTGCTCGCCAACATGCCGATCCAGCGCTTCGGCTCCGCCTTGATCACCAAAGGCGAGTTCTACGGCTATATCGATCTGCTGCGCGACGCGCATCTCGACGCCAATCTCGACGGTGTGATGTGCCGCAATCTGATCTCGGTCGACTGGCGCGGCTTTGTCTACGATTGCGACTTCAACCAGATGCTCGATCTGCCGCTGACGCGGGGCCAACGCAAGCGCGTACATCTTTCCGATTTGCTCGACGACGACATCAAGGGCAACCCGATCCGCACCGCCGGCCACTGCTACGGCTGCACCGCCGGCCAGGGCTCGAGCTGCGGCGGGGCGCTGAAAGAGGCGGCGGAATGAACGCCGGCTTTGCAAACACAATTCTGCGAGCGGGCCGCGTCTGTCCGCTCGACTATACATATCCGCCATCGGCGCTGGCGCGCACGCCGGATTTCGCGGCCGAAACGCTTTATGTAGTCGGCGGGCTGTACGGCAATCTCGCCGCGCTCTCGGCGATCGAAGCGCTGGCGGAAAATGAGCCCACGCCGGTTACGCAGGTGTCCAACGGCGATTTCCATTGGTTCGACGCCGATCCCGATTGGTTCGTGCGCGTCGAGCGCGGCATTGCGCCGCATCGGGCGTTGCGCGGCAATGTGGAGACCGAACTCGGCCGCGCTTCGGATATTGGAGCCGGCTGCGGTTGCGCCTATCCCGAGAGTGTATCCGCTGACGTGGTGGCCCGCTCGAACGAGATTTTGTCGTTGTTGCGTACGGCGGCGCCGGCCGCGGCACGCGCCCGGCTGACCGCGCTGCCGATGCATCTCGTCGCCCAGGTGGGCGCCCTGCGGATCGGCATTGTGCACGGCGATGCCGCCGCGCTCGCCGGCTGGCGTTTTGCCCATGACGAGCTCGACAATCCGAAGCGGCGTGCAAGGCTCGTCGATGTCCATTCCGCCGCGAAAGTGGATGTGTTCGCCTCGACCCACACTTGCCTTGCCGCCTTGCGCGATTTTTCGTTGGCCAGCGGTCGGCTGACCGTCATTAACAATGGCGCGGCCGGCATGCCGAATTTTTCCGGTAGCGCCTTCGGCGTGGTAACCCGTATCGCCACGACACCGTCGCCGCACAAGACCCTCTACGGCCTCAAACGCGACGGCGTTCATATCGAGGCGCTGGCAATCCACTACGACCAACGTGCTTTTCTCGACCGCTTCCTCAAGCGCTGGCCGCCGGGCTCGGCCGCACATGCGTCGTACTATGGACGCATTATCGACGGGCCGGATTACACAATTACGCAGGCAAGCCCGCGATGAAACTCTCCATCGTCATGCCGGTGCTCAACGAGGCCGCCGAAATCGAGGCGGCCTTGCAGGCGCTCGCGCCCTATCGCCGACGCGGCGTCGAAGTCATCGTGGTCGATGGCGGCAGCAGCGACGCAACACAAGAGCTCGCGCGTCTTCTCGCCGACCGCGTGATCGCGGCCTCGCGCGGACGCGCCGCCCAGATGAATGCCGGCGCCGCCGTTGCGCGAGGCGATGCGCTGTTGTTCCTGCACGCTGACACCCGTCTGCCGGAGAATGCCGACCGCCAGGTGCTGGACGGCCTTGCCCACTCGCGCTGGGCGTGGGGCCGTTTCGATGTGTGCTTCGATAAAGGCGGCCTGCTCGGCCTCATCGCCGCAATGATGAACATTCGCTCGCGGGCGACCGGCATCGCCACCGGCGACCAGGCGATGTTCATGACCCGCGCGGCGTTCGAGGCCGCCGGCGGCTTTCCGCCGATCGCGCTGATGGAGGACGTGGCGCTGTCGGCGAAGCTCAAGCGCATAAGCACGCCGCTCGCTCTGCGCGCGCGCGTAACCACCTCGGCGCGGCGCTGGCGGACGCACGGGACGCTGCGCACCGTGCTGCTGATGTGGCGGCTGCGTTTACGTTTCTTCCTTGGCGTCGACCCGGCCAAGCTCGCGCGGCAGTACGGCTATGCGACCGGCGAACGTTAGTCCAATTGCTGTCGCCATCCTGGCGAAGGCGCCAATTCCCGGCACC
Source organism: uncultured Alphaproteobacteria bacterium (assembly GCA_963762285.1). Classification (GTDB taxonomy): domain Bacteria; phylum Pseudomonadota; class Alphaproteobacteria; order Rhizobiales; family Xanthobacteraceae; genus Pseudolabrys. Next base: position 42,472 of record CAVXKE010000013.1, read on the forward strand.
ACCAAGACCCGCCTGATTCCGTCGATCGGCGCGCACGCAGCGGCCGTTTTGCAGGAACGCCTGACCGAGCGCACGGTCGAAACCGCGCTTGCCGCAGCGATCGGCCCGGTGACGCTGTGGTGCGCGCCCGATCCAGGCCACCCTACGTTCCGTGATCTCGCGGCGCGCCATGCGCTGGCGCTAAAGCGCCAGCCCGACGGCGATCTCGGCGCCCGCATGCTCGCCGCCATGGCGGAATCAGACGGCCCGACATTGCTGATCGGCACCGATTGCCCGGTCTTGACGCCGGCGCATTTGCGCGCGGCGGCCGAGGCACTGCGCGACGCCGACGTCGTGCTGATCGCCGCCGAGGACGGCGGCTATGTGCTGATCGGCACGCGCGCGCCGGAGCCGGAGCTATTCGCCGGCATCGCCTGGGGCACCGCCTCGGTCATGCAAGAAACGCGCAGCGCGCATCGCCGCGCGCGGCCTGCGCGCAAGCGAACTCGCGCCGCTGTGGGACGTCGACACCGAGGCCGACCTCGCCCGTTGTGAGCGCTTGTTTCCCGAGATGGCGCTTTAGCTACTGCAACCGGATCAACACCAGCCCGGCGACGATCAGCAGCGCGGCGGCGATGCGCACCACGCGCAGCGGCTCCTTGAGCACGATGACCGCGATCGCCGTGCCGAACAAAACGCTGGTCTCGCGCAAACTGGCGACGATGGCGATCGGCGCCAGCGTCATCGCCCACAATGCGATGCCGTAGGACAGCGTCTGCAGCGCGCCGCCGGCCAAGCCGCGCAGCCAGAAGCGCCGCATCACCGGAACCACGTCGCGGCCGTCGCGCCACAGCGCATAGGGCGTGAGCACGAACGCGCTGCCGATCAGCAGCCAGAGCACGTAGGACTGCGGGTTGCGCGAGGCGCGCGCGCCGATGCCGTCGACCACCGAATAGGCGCAGATGGTGAGCGCGGTCAAAAGCGCAAAGCCGACGGCGCGGCGGTCGATCTGCATCAGCGCACGGCCGCCGCGCGCCGACAGCAGCAAAACGCCGGCGGCCAGCGCGACGATGCCGCTCCAGCTCGCCAGGCTCAATTGCTCGCCGACGAAGACGACGCTGACCGCCGCGGTCATCAACGGCGCCGAGCCGCGCGCGATCGGATAGACTTGGCCGAGATCGCCGGTGCGGTAGCTTTCGATCAGCGCGGCGAAATAAAACAGATGAATGAACACCGAGGCGATCAACCACGGCCAGGCCGCCGCGGCCGGCATTCCGGCCAGCGGCAGGCAGACAATCCCCACCACGGCGGAGCCGATCGAAATCAGCGTGGTGGTCGAAAGCGGGTCGAGCCCGATCTTGATCAGCGCATTCCAGCCGGCGTGACAGAGCGCCGCGAACAGAACGGCGAGGAAGACAAGATTTTCCAACCGTTACGCCTTCGCCGCCGCCGGCGCCCATAGCTTGGGCCCGGCGCGCTGGTATTGCGGCGGGCGCGCGACATCGGCGCCGAGCGCCTTGGCCGCGTGCCAGCCCCAATGCGGATCGTCGAGGAAGCAGCGCGCCATCGACACCATGTCGGCCTGGCCCTGCGCCACGATTTCCTCGGCATGTTCCGGCTTGACGATCAGGCCGACGGTGCGGGTGGGGATGCCGGCTTCTTGTCTGACCCGTGCGGCAATCGGCACGTTATAGCCGGGTTCGGTCGGATTGCGGATATCGCCGGCGACGCCGCCGGAGGAGATGCAGATGAAATCGAGCCCCGTGCTCTTGAGCGCCTTGGAGATCGCCACCGCGTCGTCGGCGGTCAGCCCGCCCTCGCGCCAGTCGCTCCCGGTGATCCGCGCGCCGAGCGGCACGTTCCGCGGCACCACGGCGCGCACCGCGCGCGCGATCGAGAGCGGAAAGCGCAGGCGGTTGTCGAACGAGCCGCCGTAGTCGTCGGTGCGCTTGTTGGAGATCGGCGACATGAAGCCGTGCGCCAGATAGCCGTGCGCGAAGTGCAGCTCGATTTCGTCAAAGCCGATGCGCAGCGCGCGCTGCGTCGCCGAGACGAAAGCGTTACGCACCCGTTCCATGTCGGCTTCGGTCACTTCGCGCGGCGTGTGCCAGTTGGCGCCGAACGGAATCGGCGAAGCGGCCATGGTCGGCCACGGATCGGCACCGGCCGGCAGCGCCCCGCCGCCCTCCCAGGGACGTTGCGCCGAGCCCTTGCGCCCGGAATGGGCGATCTGGATGCCGAACTTGGCGTTGCCCATGCGCCGGGCCTGGGCGAGCACGCGGGCAAGTGCTGCTTCGTTGTCGTCATTATACAGGCCGAGGCAGCCGTGGGTGATGCGGCCATGGCGCTCGACATGGGTAGCCTCCACCACCACCAGCGCGGCGCCGGAATGCGCCAGCATGCCGAGATGCATCAGGTGCCAGTCGTTGGCGCAGCCGTCGTCGGCCGAATACTGGCACATGGGAGAGACCACGATGCGGTTGGCAAGTTCGAGGCCAGCCAGCCGATAGGGCGAAAAAAGTGCGCTGCTCATGGGGCGAATACTCTGGGTGGAGGCGCGGAAGCTAAGGCATGATCGGGATCATGCGCTAAGGATCAGCGCTGCTGGATGGACTTCAGGTAGGCAATGATGGCACCGACATCGCCGGCGTCAAATTCGTATTCCGGCATGTCGGGGTGGCCGGACATGAATCCTTCGCCGAGGGCCTCTTCCAGGGATTCGACCGGATAGCGCTGGCCGAGGCTGCGGAACGCGGGGGCGTCCTTGACCCGACTATCGTCGCGGCGGCCGACCGCGTGGCAGGCCCCGCAATCGCGCGCCAGCAGCATTTCACCGCGCTTGAGATCCTGGGCCACAGCCGGATGCGCCATCACCAGCACGCCCAGCGCCAGCAGCAGGACTGCCGCAACCGCTTTCAGGCGGCCGGGTGCAGACCGTTCTTGTCGGCGGCCGGCACCCGCGCCCGGCCGGCGAGTTGTTTCCAGAGCCGCACCGCCTCGATCGCATCGCGCATGAGCGCGGCAAGGCGCTCCGCCTCGTAATAGCGTTGCCAGCGCCCGCTGCGGTAAAGCGCGATCAGGTGCGCAAGCCGGCGCTCGGCGAGATCGAGCCATTTGCGCGACATCTCGTCGAAGCGAGCTCGGCCTTGAATTGCGGACATGATCAATCTGTGGCGAGCGCCGAGCCGGCAATCGATCGGGCGGATCGCTGACGGTCAGCCGTTGCACGATGACGCCGACACGCAACTTTCGATCACTCTCGCCGTGTAAGCTGATTCGCCGATGATTTAAATAGGTCATGACCGCCACCGTTACGCTCGGCGCCCGCAACGGGCGCGCCCGCGATGGCGTCGTCGCGGCAGCTTGGACCTATTCAAGCTGGCGTCAAGCGATCGTTAAATCAGGCAGCGGGCGCCGCCGCTTCCGCCTCGCGCTTGGCGACATTGGCCAGCACCTCGGCGCCGCGATTGGCCGCCGGCAGGCCGCGGAACAGGAAGCACAGGCTGATCACCGCCTGCATCTCCTCCCAACTGGCGCCGGCGCGGCGCGCGGCGATGGCGTGCAATTGCGCGGCATCGCTCATGTCCATCAGCAGCATGCCGAACAGCATCAATTGCGCGGTCTTCACGTCGAAGCACTTCGGGTACATCGCGTGCTCGCGCATTTTCTCCTGCATATCGAGCAGCGTGGGATCGAGCGCGCCGGTCACCGCCATGCGCGCCTCGATGCGCGGCGGCACGAAGCCGATCAGTTCGCCGTAGATGGCGGTGCGTTCCTCGAGCGAAGCGGCTTTGTCGGCATAGGGTCCGATGCGCTCGCGCACCGCTTTGGCGTCGATCCGGGGAGGCAGTGCCATTATCGCTCCTTGAACTGGCTCAGAAGAATACCGGGAATTCCGGCGCCTTCACTTCCGCGCCGTCTTCGACGTTCGGCGTGGCGTATTTGATGAAGCTCTCGGGCAGCGTCGCGCCCCAATAGGTGCCGGTGCCGCGCTCTTCCTCGTTCCAGGTCACCGGCTCCCAATCGGGCGCGGTGACCAGGAAGCTGCCGGAATAGACCTCGACGCGGTTGCCGCCCGGCTCGTAGCTGTAGAGATAGAAGCCCTGCGAGTTGTTGTGCTTGGAGGGGCCGGCTTCGATGAAGATGCCGTTCTCGCTCAGGATATCGGCCGCGCGCAGCACGTCGTCGCGATTGTCGACCCACATCGAGAAGTGATGCAGGCGCCCGTGCGCGCCCTTCACGTCCACCACATAGGCGAGCTGATGATGGATGGCGGTCGGGCTCATCCAGGAGCCGATCTCGGTCTTGCCGTTGTCGTAACGCACCTGCTCCCTGAGCTGGAAGCCGAGAATCTCGGTGGCGAACTTGCGGTTGGCTTCGACGTCCTTGGCGAGCAGCGCCAGATGATCGATCCGGCGCACGCCGACGCCGCGGCCGGTATATTTCTGCGGCAGGTTCTTGAGCGTGGAATGCAACTCGGGCGTCGGAACGAACTTCTGCTCCTCGTAGTAGATCTCCATGGTGTGGCCGTCGGGATCGCGGAAGCGGAACGAGCGGCCGCGGCCGAAATCGCCATTGGTCCAGCCGATCCCGAGGCCGGCATCGGCGAGCGCCTTGGCGCGGCGCTCGAGCGCCTGCGGGCTTGCCGCGCGCCAGGAGATGCAGCCAACGCCATTGGTCGAGGCGGCGGTCAGTTTGAGGGTCGAGGTGGCGTAATCGCCGTAGCCGCGCAGATAGACCGAATTGCCGGCCTGATGCACCGGCTCCATGCCGAGCAGATCGCGGAAATACCACAGGCTTTTTTCCGGCTTGGGCGTGAACAATTCCACACTGCCGAGATGCGCGATGTCGTGTAACGGTTCCGCCTGCGCCGCCATAATCGCCTCCTGGTCCGCACGCGCGGACATTCTGAGCCAGCAAGCTTTGGCCGGATGCCCTGCCCGCGCCTTGATAAAAATCAAATCGCGCGGATCGCGCAGCGTCAGGAAGACTTTGAACTTCTTGGCCAGCGCATCGGCATTGCGCGCGAGCAGGCCGATATCGGCGCCGACCGCCACGAACAGGTAGCCCCACTCGATATAGCGGCGGGCTTCCTCCTCGTTGCCGGTGAGAATGCCGGCCGGCTTGCCGAGTTTTTTCAGGCGCTTGACGGCGTCTTCGATGGCCTTTTGCACGTCGGCATGCTGCGGATTGCCGAGATGGCCGAGCGAAGCGGCCAGATCCGACGGCCCGATGAACACGCCGTCGACGCCTTCGACCTGGGCGATGGCTTCGAGCTGGTCGAGCGCGGTGCGCGTCTCCACCTGCACCAGCACGCAGATTTCGGCATTGGCCTTGGTCAGGTAACCCGGCACGCGGCCGTAACGGCTGGCGCGCGCCGCCACCGACACGCCGCGAATGCCCTGCGGCGGATAGCGCGTCGAGGCGACCGCGCGTTTCGCCTCCTCGGCGTTCTGCACGTAGGGGAACAGCAGCGACTGCGCGCCGATATCGAGGCAGCGCTTGGCCAGCACCGCGTCGTTCCAGGCCGGCCGGATGATCGGCGTCGCGGTGCCGCGCTGGAGCGCCTGCAACTGCGTGAGCAGATCGGGGATTTCGTTGGGCGAATGCTCGGTGTCGAGCAGGATCCAGTCGAAGCCGGAATCGCCGATGATTTCGGCGGCGATGTTGCTGCACAGGCTCGACCACAGGCCGATCTGCAGCTTGCCGGCGGCGATGGCGGCTTTGAAGGCGTTGCGCTGCAATTCGACCATGACTATTCCCCTTTTCGTCATCGCCCGCGCAGGCGGGCGATCCAGTAATCGCAACGGTCTCGATTCAATCTTGGGCGTTTGCGATTACTGGGTCCCCGCCTTCGCGGGGACGACAAGATTACACGAACTGGATGGCGATGCCGCCAAGCTGGCCGAAATCGGCGTGCAGGGTGTCGCCCTTCTGCGCGAACACCACGCGGGTGAACGAGCCGGCCAGCACGATATGGCCGGGCTCGAGCGCATGGCCGTGCGGGCCGATCTTGTTGGCGAGCCAGGCGACGCCGAGCGCGGGATGGCCGAGCACGCCGGCGGCCAGGCCGGTCTCCTCGATTTCGGAATTGCGGTACATGATGCCGCCGACCCAGCGCAGGTCGACGTCCAGCGGACCCACCGGGCGCCCGCCGATGGCAATGCCGGCGGCGGCGCCGTTGTCGGCGACGGTGTCGACGATCTTGCGCGGGTCCTGGATGCGCGCATCGACGATCTCGATCGCCGGCACCACATATTCGGTGGCGCGCAGCACGTCGGCGAGGCCGACGCCCGGGCCCTGCAAGCGCTTGCCCATGATGAAGGCGAGTTCGACCTCGACCCGCGGCTTGCAGAAATCGGCGTGCTTCACCTTGGCGCCGTCGGCGATCATCTGGTCGTCGAGGATGTAGCCGTAATCCGGCTCGTCGATCATCGAGGAGCGCTGCATGGCCTTGGAGGTCAGCCCCACCTTGTGGCCGATCAGCTTGGCGCCGGCCTTGATCTTGCGCTCGGCCACGATCGGTGGAGATCGCGTAGCTGTCCTCGATGGTGATCGACGGAAAGGTGACGGAAAGCTGGACCGCCTGTTTGCGCTCCTTCTGAGCGTTCATCAGGATGTCGGCGGCCTTCTTGCGGTCGGCGTCGGAGAGCATGGGAGTTTCCTCGGAAGTTTATTCGTGCAGCGCGAGCCGACTTCTGCGTTCCCCGCCTGAAAGCGGGGGGGTCAGGGAGGGGGTTACTGGTTCGAGTTGACCCCCACCCGCTCGCCTTCGCTACGCTTCGGCGAGCGACCCCGCCTTCAGGGGGAGGTAAAGCGAAACGCTAATGCTTCAGCTTGGCGTCGACCTTGAAGCTCGCCTGCGTCTTCTTGGTGATTTCGTCCACCGTGACGCCGGGGGCGAGCTCGGTCAGCGTCATGCCGCCGCCCTTGCGGTCGATGGTAAACACGCCGAGATCGGTGATCACCATGTCGACCACGCCGGCGCCGGTGAGCGGCAGGTTGCACTTGTGCAAGAGCTTGGGATCGTCCTTGGCGGTGTGTTCCATCACCACCACCACTTTCTTGACGCCGGCCACCAGATCCATGGCGCCGCCCATGCCCTTCACCATCTTGCCGGGGATCATCCAGTTGGCGAGATCGCCGTTCTCGGCCACCTGCATGGCGCCGAGGATGGCGATGTCGATATGACCGCCGCGGATCATGGCGAAACTGTCGGCCGAGGAGAAATAGCTGGTGGTCGGAATCTCGGTGACGGTCTGCTTGCCGGCATTGATCAGGTCGGGGTCTTCCTCGCCCTCGTAGGGGAACGGCCCGAAGCCGAGCATGCCGTTCTCGCTTTGCAGCTGCACGCTCATGCCGTCGGGAATGTAATTCGACACCAGCGTCGGGATGCCGATGCCGAGATTGACGTAGAAGCCGTCGCGCAATTCCTTGGCCGCGCGTTCGGCCATCTGGTCGCGGGTCCACGGCATGATCAGACCTCCTCTCCGGTGCCGGCGGCAGCGAGCCGTTTACGCACGGTGCGCTGCTCGATGTGCTTCACCGCGTTGGGAACGTGAATCATGCGCTGCACGAACACGCCCGGCGTGATGATGTGATCGGGGTTGAGCTGGCCCGGCTCGAACAGGTGCTCGACCTCGGCGACGGTCACCTTGCCGGCGGTCGCCATCATCGGATTGAAGTTACGCGCGGTCTTGCGATAGACGAGGTTGCCCTCGGTGTCGCCTTGCCAGGCGTGCACGATCGACAGATCGGCGAGGATGCCGCGCTCCATGATGTAGCGCTCGCCGTCGAACACGCGCTCTTCCTTGCCCTTGGCGATATCGGTGCCGGCGCCGGTGCGGGTGAAGAAGGCCGGGATGCCGGCGCCGCCGGCGCGGATGCGCTCGGCGAGCGTGCCTTGCGGGTTGAATTCGATCTCCAGCTCGCCGCCGAGAAATTGCTGGGCGAACAATTTGTTCTCGCCCACATAGGACGAGATCATCTTCTTGACCTGACGGGTTTCCAACAGCAGGCCGAGGCCGGCGCCGTCCACGCCCGCATTATTCGAAACGATCGTCAGATTTTTGACGCCGGAATCGCGGATCGCCATGATGAGCGTTTCCGGGATGCCGCAGAGGCCGAAGCCGCCGGCACAAATCAACATGCCGTCCTTGAGCAGGCCGGCCAGCGCGCTCTTAGCGTCGGGATAGACTTTCTTCATGCCACTCCACCACTCTCCCGGACAATTACGAACCTAGCGAAACGTGAGAGAACATCAATAAGTCGGTTCGAGGCAAGGCTCGCGCGCGGTCCGTTTACACCGAACCGCTGTACTTCCCTAACATTTTGCTTGCGCATGATCTTTTCGAAAACCGGTTGCCATTTCGGGATCATGCGCTAGCGCGCCGGAGTTAGCAGGCGGTGTGATGTCGGTGACCGGATTGCGCGGCCTTACTGGGGTAGTCGGCGCCGCCGGAGCGGCCGGCGCGGGCGGCGCGACCGCGGCCTTCTGCACCGTGACCGTTAGCGGCAGCGGCAGGTGGTGCGGGTAATAGGTCCACATCACGAACATCGCCACGAATGCCAGCGTCGACAGCAGGGCGGCCATGCCACGATGGCCGAAGGACAATAATTGCCGACCAGCGTGGCAACAAAGACGAATACCGCCAGCACGGCGACATAGAGCCAGTTCACGGCCGCCAGATCGATCGGCATGGAGGTTCTCGCGGCAAAGGAAAAGGTACTTCCCTAACATTTTGCCTGCGCATGGTCTTTTCTGAAAGCCGGTTGCTATTTCTCGGGATCGGGCACTAGCGCGCCGGAGTTGCGGGCGGGGTGATGTCGGTGACCGGGTTGCGCGGCCTTACTGGGGTAGTCGGCGCCGCCGGAGCAGCCGGCACGGGCGGAGCGACCGCGGCCTTCTGCACCGTGACCGTTATCGGCAGCGGCAGGTGGTGCGGGTAATAGGTCCACATCACGAACATCGCCACGAATGCCAGCGTCGTCAGCAGGGCGGCCATGCCACGATGGCCGAAGGACAACAGATTGCCGACCAGCGTGGCAACAAAGACGAATACCGCCAGCACGGCGACATAGAGCCAGTTCACGGCCGCCAGATCGATCGGCATGGTAGGTCGTCCTCCTCGCGCGCGGATGTTAGCGCAGACCCACGATGCGGGTCACCTGCGCCCGGTTATTTCCCAAGCGCTCGATTGGCTTATTATAGCTGCGCGTGATCATTTCCGAAAACCGGTTCCCACTTTTCGGGATCACGCGCTATACCTCCACCGCCATGCCAAATCTCCTCATCCTCACCGAAATCCAGGAATCGATGCGGGCCCGCTACAAGGCCATGCTGCTGGAGCGGTTTCCGCAACTGACCATCAATGTGGTCGGCCATCATAGCCTGGTCGAGCCGTACATCGCCGACACCGACATCCTGCTGTGCTTTTCCCCGCCCATGGCCGACCATGTGGTGCGCGACGCCAGACGCCTGAAATGGATCCAGGCGCTCGGCACCGGCGTCGACAACATCGTCGATCTGCCCTCGCTCGGGCCGGAGGTGCTGGTCACCAATATCCGCGGCATTCATGGCGCGCCGGTGTCGGAAGCCACCATCGCCTATATGCTCTCGCTCGCCCGCAACCTGCCGCGCTCGGTCCATGCGCAGGACCGCAGTGCACCTGGGAGCGCTGGCCGTCGCAACTGCTCGACGGCAAGACGGTCGGCATTCTCGGCGTCGGGTTGATCGCGGAATATCTGGCGCCGATCTGCAAGGCGTTCGGCATGACGGTGATCGGGATCAGCGCCAGTCCGCGCCCCGTCAAGGGTTTCGACCGCATGGTCGCGCGCGGCGATCTGCTGAAGGTCGTGCCCGAATTCGATTTTCTGGTGACGCTTGCCCCGCCCACGGCGGAGACACGCGGCATCATCGGCGCCAAGGTGCTCGCCGCCATGAAGCCAAGCGCCTATCTGATCAACGTGGCGCGCGGCGGCCTGGTCGACGAGCCGGCGCTGATCGCCGCGCTCGAAGACGGGACAATCGCCGGCGCCGCGCTCGATGTGTTTTCGCAGGAGCCGCTGCCGCCGGACAATCCGTTGTGGAAGGCGAAGAATATCACCATCTTCCCCCACCTCGGCGGCTACTCGCAGGGCTACGAGGAGCGCGCCATGCCGACCATCGCCGGCAACATGGCGAAATTCCTCGCCGGCGATCTCAAGAACATGATCAATATCGTGCGCAAGCCCGCGTCTTGGTGAGATTTTGGGGAGATTGAACCATGGCTTTGTCCGAACGCCTGAACACGCCGATCTCCACCGGCGAACTCGAGCGCCGCTGGGCCGCCGTGCGCGCCGCCATGAGCGCGCGAGAAGATCGACGTCCTGCTGATGCAGAACAACAACGATCACATGGGCGGCTATGTGCGCTGGTTCACCGACATGCCGGCGACCAACGGCTATCCCAACACGGTGATCTTCCCGCGCGACGACGAGATGACCGTGGTGTGTCAGGGCCCGTTCGGCGGCGGCGAGGCCACCGCGCAAGGCGACCAGACCTGGCGCGGCGTCAAGCGCATCCTCACCACGCCGAGTTATGCCTCGGCGCATTACACCAAGGACTACGACCCCGAGCTTGCCGCCAAGGCGCTCGAGCCGTTTCGCAACGCCACCATCGGCTATGTCGGCACCTATCAGATGTCTTTTGCGCTGCTCGATTTCGTCAAACGCGCGCTGCCGAAAGCGCGCTATGTCGATGCTTCCGATCTGGTCGACCGCATCAAGGTGATCAAGAGCGCGGAGGAGATGGAACTGGTCAAGCGCGCGGCGGCGATGCAGGACGGCGCCATGCGCGCCGCGTTCGCGGCGGTGAAGCCCGGCATGCGCGACACCGAAGTCGCGGCCATCGCGCAACAATACAGCGTCTCGCATGGCAGCGAGAACGGAATTTATCTCTGCGCCTCGATGCCGCTCGGCAAGCCGAGCAAGTTCGCCAACAAGCACTTGCAGAACCGCGTGATCCAGGCCGGCGATCAGATCGCGCTGCTGGTGGAGGATAACGGTCCCGGCGGCATGTACACCGAACTCGGCCGCTCCTGCGTGGTCGGCGCCAAGGTGCCGCAGGCGATGAAGGACGAACTCGCCTTCTGCAAGGAGGCGCGCAAGCTCACCCTCGACCTGCTCAAGCCGGGCGCGTCCTGCAAGGACATCTGGGACGCCTTCAACGCCTTCATGCGCAAGAACGGCCGGCCGATGGAGGCGCGGCTCTATTGCCACGGCCAGGGCTACGACCTGGTCGAGCGCCCGCTCATCCGCAACGACGAGCCGATGACCATCGCGAAGGACATGAACATCGTCGTGCACCCGACCTATATCCACGGCGGCTACCTCAACTGGCTGTGCGACAACTATCTGATCGGCGGCAACGGCCCGGGCGACCGCCTGCACCAGTTTCCGGAAGAGGTCGTCGAGGTCGGCTAGGCGCATTTAATCATTGCGCATGATCTTATCCGAAAACCGGTTCCCACTTTTCGGGATCATGCGCGATCGATCAGGCTGACGTGGGCGGCCACCACGCGCCAGCCTTCCGGAAATTTCACCCAGGTCTGCATCTGCCGGCCGATCTTGCCGGGCGCCGAGGGGCGCTCGTACAGCGTCGAGGCCACGGCGAATTCGCGGCCGAAGGTGGTGATCACCGTGGCGATCAAGCGTGCGGCCGAGCGCCACCGGCGAGCGCGCGGCGCGGAACGCCTCGATCGCGGCATAGCCGTAGAGAATTTCACCGCCGCCATAGCGGATGGTGCGCGCGTCGTCGCGGAACATCGCGTTGAGCGCGGCGACGTCGTTTCCGACCAGCGCCTTTTCGTAACGCTCGAAGCATTCTTTCACTTCGGCCACGACCTCCGGCAGGTCGATTTCCATCACATTCCTCCTGACACTATCTCCGTTCGTCCCCGCGGAAGCGGGGACCCAGGGCAACAACGTTCGAATTGCCGCCCTGGATTCCCGCTTACGCGGGAACGAACGGAGTATGAGACTCGGCGCCACTGGGACATCGCTAGAGCGCAGGCCGCGGCGCCGCCACCGCGCCCATCTGCTCCAGCGCATGCGCGATGCGCAGCGCGACATCCTCGCGCCAGGGCGCGGCGATCACCTGCACGGCGATCGGCAGCGGCTTCAGCGGCACCGGCACCGCCACCACCGGCAGGCCGATGAAGGAGATCGGCTGCGTGTAGATTCCCACATTGGGCCGCACCGGCAGTTCGACGCCGTCGAGCACGAAAGTCTGCTGGCCGATCTTGGGCGCGGTGCAGGGCGTGGCGGGCGCCAGGATCGCGTCATAGCGTTCGAACAGCTTGAGCACCTCGCCGCGATACCAGCGGCGGAAAATCTGCGCCTTCACCACCAAAGTGGACGGCACCATGGCGCCGGCCAGCAGACGGTCGCGCACGGCGGGATCGAAGTCGCGCGCCTGCTGGCGCAACCGTTCGAGATGCAGCGCGGCGCCTTCGGTGGCGGTGATGACATAGGCCGCCGCGCGCGCGCGGGCGGCTTCCGGAATTTCGATTTCGCTGCGCGCGCCGGCCGCCTTGGCGACGCGCTCGAGCGCGGAGAGCGCCTCGGGAAACGCGCCCTGCTTGAAATAGCCGCCGGCGACCGCGATGCGCAGACCATCGAGTCCGCGCGCGAGCTGCGGCGCCGCCGGCTCGACCGGCCGCTCGACGCAAGCGGCATCGTCGGCGTCGAAACCTTGCATGGCGTCGTAGCTGAGCGCGAGATCGCGCGTCGAGCGCGCGAACGGCCCGAGATGATCGAGGCTGGCGACAAACGGAAAACTGCGCGCGCGCGTGAGCCGGCCGTAGGTCGGCTTCAAGCCGAATATGCCGCACAGCGAGGACGGCACCCGGATCGAGCCGTTGGTGTCGGAGCCGAGCGCGAGCGGCACCAGGCCGCCGGCCACCGCGCCGCCGGAGCCGCCCGACGAGCCGCCGGTCATGCGGCTTAGGTCGTGCGGATTGCGCGAGGGACCGTCGTGGATGTTCTCGCCGGTGAAGTCGTAGGCGTATTCGCCCATGTTGAGCGCGCCGACCAAGACCGCGCCGGCCGCCTCCAGCCGCTCGATCAGCGGCGAGTCGCTTGGCGCGGGCGGCCGCGCGCGATTGATCTTGGAGCCGGCGACCGTCGGCAGCCCGGCGATGTCGAACAGGTTCTTGACCGCGAACGGCACGCCGGCGAGCGGCAGTTTCGATTTGTCGCGCGTGGCGTCGAGCGCGCGCGCCCGCCGCTGCGCGCGCTCGGCGGTGACCGCAGTGAATGCGTTGAGCGTCGGGTTGAGTTTAGCGATGCGCGCCAGTGCGGCGTCGATCACGCCGACGGCGCTCGCCTTGCCCGCGCCGACCGCTTGCGCGATCTCGGCCGCTGTCGCCCAGGATAGATCGTCGGACATGGCTCAGGCCTGGTAGATCGGCGCCGGCTCGGCCTCGTCCGGCAACGGAAACTCGGCCACGAAATTGGCGTGCTTGAGCGTGACCTCGAGATTGGCCTTGATCGCGCTTTGCCATTCCGGCTCAAGCGGCAGATCGAGCGCGCGCGCGGCGGCGGCGATGAAATCGTCGAGTTTCGGGTCTGCCATGGCGCTGTCCCTCATGCAGGCTGGACTATGCAAATTCGCTGCCAACAGATCGCAGCGCCGGCATCCAGGCAAGCGCCAGCGCCCGTATTCTTTTCGGCCCCGGGCAGGCCGTAGTTCCGCCTTCGCCCTTACGGGCTACGGCGGACAAGCCCTTGCCCTCGAACAGGGGGTTCGGGGGAGTCGACCCCCGACAAAATGCCGAGGGGATGGCGCGCCAAGCGGCGCGTCATGCAGTCTTAAGTCACACCTTCTCGCGAAGGTGTGGCGCCTCTCGGCGCACCATCGCAGCGTCGTTACGGCGCCGGGCCGCGCTTTCTGACGGACCGTTTCAACCGGCCTTTGGCTCTGAAGCTAATCTCCTTTTGGGTGGCCTAGCTTTTCGAGCCGCGGGCTGGCCTGACGGCCCGCCGTCAGCGAGCTCCTCGCAGCGGGTCGTAGTGCCCGCGGGCGGAGCCCCGGCGCCGCCCGGGAGCTTGGGGGGTGCGTTCATCCCCCGCCCGCGGGCGCCGCATCCAATCCCACTTCAAGACGCCTCATGAAGCGCCCTCGGCGGACCGGACGGATGGTAGGATATTATTCCTCGGCAAAAAGTCAAGCACCGCTTGCGGTCATGAAGCGAGCGAGCCCTCCGGCTTAAGGAGAATAGCGGACATTGCGACTGCGCTGCGAGATGTCCGCTCTTGACGCGCAGCGGGCACGACTCTTACCGGAAGGAATTACAGCACATGCCCAGAACGGATTTGAACCGATGCCCGTGCTGAGTTTGCAAACGTATTATTGCGGGAGACGCTTGCTTTAATTAGATGCACGTAACCTTGGGGTCTGTCCGGGCCTGTCAAAAAACGGACCACCGCCGATAAAGCCAGTCATGCTTGCCCTATAACTCGTCTTCTGAGCGCCCATATTGGAACAGATCCAGTTGCCGGGCCGTTCCAATTTCCATTATGGACATACGTCTTATCAGCTATCGCGCAAAACTTTTCCCGCTTTCTCAAAAGCGAGAAGACACTCTGATCGTGTCTGTGCTCCTTGAACCCCGGATCGTTCTCTACCCTTTGGACACTGTCATCGATCGTCCATTCCATCGAACAAATATCAAGCCACTCTTGGACCAATTCAACAATATACTTATTCTTCTTGAGTCCGAATATTGTCGCCATGAATTGGCCACTGTCCATGAACTCAGCAGCTTCACAGCCCATCAAGCGGGCGACACTCATTTTAGTCCAGCACTTTTCCGCAAGACCGTGCATTTGAATGGAAATGTTGTTTTGATTGTCGCAGATTTCCAGCCACTCAATGAATCGCTTGTGACCATTCGGATTGATGCCACAGCCAGCATCCGCATAAAACAAGAACTCACCGTCTTTGATTTGCGATAAAACCTCGCTGACGATCAACGGTTTCCAAAGCCAATAGCCGCCGCCTTTTCTATTCTTGTTGAAAAAGTCGATGTGCTTTTGAACGAAAGCTACCGGCAGCCTCCTGGGGCCGTACACATGAATATTCGATATGCCAAAACGCAGCGCCTCTTGTCTCAGCAGCTCTCGGCTCGCGACAAAGGCATCGTCGCCATACGTGACTAAGTGAACATTCTGCAGGCTCCCTTCCACGCATCAGCCTCCGCTTTCCCACGAGCGGTTTTAGCATCACCCTCTCTGCAAAACAAAGAGCGTGATGGACCTGCCGAATTTTTGTACCGGCGCGGCAGCGAAATTAATGCATTGCGATAACCTACGCCGCGGTAGCGGTAATGAGGTTTATCGTTGGCGGTGGTAGCGGACGCCGCACCCGGCAAAACTTTTCATGAACCGACGCCCCGGTCAGGGACTATCCGGCCGCGACCAGCTCCGCCACGCGCGCGGCGAACGCATCGGTGCCGAGCGGGCCGCCCATGTCGGGCGTGCGCCATTCGCGCTTGGCGATGACGCGGTCGAGCGCGCCGTCGATCGCCTGCGCCGCGTCGATGAGTTTCTTCTCCCCGCGCCGCTCGCCCAGCCAGGCCAGCAGCATGGCGGCCGAGCCGATCAGCGAGGACGGATTGGCGATGTTCTTGCCGGCGATGTCGGGCGCCGAGCCGTGCTGCGCTTGCGCGACCGCGTGCTCGGCGCCGGCATTGAGCGAGGCCGCGAGCCCGAGGCTGCCGGCGATCTCGCTCGCCTCGTCGGAAAGAATGTCGCCATACATATTGGTGGTGACGATCACGTCGAACGGACTGGCGTCGCGCACCAGCAGCGCCGCCATGGCGTCGATGATGCGCTCCTCGTAAGCCACCTGCGGGTAGCGCGCGGCGACCGCGCGCGTGCATTCGAGATAAAGCCCGTCGGAGACGCGCAGCACATTGGCCTTGTGCACGGCGGTCACTTTCTTGCGCCGCTGCAGCGCGAGCTTGAACGCCGCTTCCGCGATGCGGGTCGAGCCCGCGCGCGTGATCTTGCGCATGGCGAGCGCGAGATCGGGCGTCGGCATGAATTCGCCGGGCCCGAGATGCATGGAGCGGTCGGCGTAGAAGCCTTCGGTGTTCTCGCGCACGATCACCAGATCGACGGCCGAGCCGCAGCGCGGCGGGAAGCCCTGCGCGCGAGCGCGCCGGCCGGATATTGGCGTAGAGGTCGAGCGCTTTACGCAGTTCGCCGGACGGATTGAGCCCGCCCTCGGCAACCGGCGGATATTCGTTGTGCGACACCGGCCCGAGCAGCACGCCGTCGGCGGCCCTGGCCTTGTCCAATACGGCTTGCGGGAACGTGGTGCCGGCGGCGCGGTGCGCGCTCCAGCCGACCGCCGCCGGCTCGAAGGCGAGCGACAAGCCGAACCTGGCGTCGGCCGCGCGCAGCACGGCCAGCGTCGCCGCCGTGATCTCCGGCCCGATGCCGTCGCCTTCCAGCACCAGGATGTCGATGTTTCCCGTGGCGGCCATGGCCTCCCTGCGCCCCGCGTGTTCGGCTTGCGTCATATAGACGGAATGCCGTGCCGCGGCTACGTTGCCGCCCGCGCAACGACGCACGATGAATTATGAATGGGGAGGATTGCCGTGAAAGCTTTGAAACCGTTGCTTGTAGCCCTGGCCCTGCTTTCGCCTGCCTTGGCCCAGGCGCAGGATTTTCCCAATAGGAATATCCGGCTGATCGTGCCCTTCCCGCCCGGCGGGCCGAACGACATCATCGCGCGCGTCGTCGGCAAGCGCATGTCCGAAATTCTCAAGCAGACCATCATCATCGACAATCGCGCCGGCCAAGGCGGCGTGCTCGGCACCGACCTGGTCGCGAAATCGGCTCCCGACGGCTACACGATCGGCATCGTCAGCGCCGGCGCGCTGGCGATCAGTCCCAGCATGGAGAAGGTCGCCTACGACACGCTCAAGGATCTGCAGCCCATCACGTTGGTCGCCAAGGTGCCGGAAATGCTGGTGGTGGCGACCAGCGTCCCCGCCAACAACATGACTGAGCTGGTGGCGCTGGCCAAGGCGCAGCCCGGCAAGCTCAACTTTGCCTCGTCCGGTCCCGGCAGCATGCCGCATCTGGCCGGCGAGTTGTTCAAGTTGACCGCCAAGATCGACATCACCCATGTGCCTTATCGCGGCGCCGCGCCGGCAGTGAACGATCTGCTCGGCCAGCAGGTGCAGATGGTGTTCCTCGATCTGCCGATCCTGCTGCCGCAGATCAAGGCCGGCAAGCTCAGGCCGATCGCCGTCGGCGCCATGACGCGCGTGCCGAGCGCGCCCGACGTCCCGACCACCACCGAAGCCGGCATGCCCAATCTGCAAACCGAAAACTGGTACGGCATGGTCGCGGCGGCGCACACGCCGCCGCAGGTCGTCGCCGCGCTGAACAAGGCCGCGGTCGAGGCCATGAAGGACCCCGAGGTGGTGTCCAAGCTTTCGAGCCAGGGCGCGATACTGGTCGGCGATACGCCGGAGCAGTTCCGCTCCTACATCGCCAGCGAAACCACGAAATGGGCGACGGTGATCAAGGAAGCCGGCGTGCCGGTTCAAAAATAGCGCAGTGGAAGTCTTGTCCGCTGCTTCCGAAAAATTCGTCCTGCGCTCGACGCCGACCTCGCCGTTCGGGCGCAAGGTGCGCATGGCGGTCGACGTGCTGGGCCTGAGCGAGCGCGTCACCGTGCTGCCCGCCGACACGCTCGACGAGAACGACACGCTGCGGCAACAGAACCCGCTCGGCAAGATGCCCTGTCTCGTGCTGGCCGACGGCACGTCGATCTACGACAGCGGCGTGATCGTCGAGTTCCTGCAAGAGGTCGCGGGCGGCGAGCGCCTGCTGCCGGCGCGCGGCCGGCCGCGCTTCAAGGCGCTGACGCTGGCGCGGCTGGCCGACGGCATCAGCGAGGCCGCGGTCCTGATCGTGTACGAAGGCCGCTTCCGCGATTCCGGCATGCATTCGGAGCGCTGGCTCGCCCACCAGCGCGGCAAGATCACGCGCGCGCTGGCCGCGTTCGAGGCCGCGCCGCCCGACGCGGGCAAGACCGATATCGTCGCGATCGGGCTTAGCTGCGCGCTCGGCTATCTCGACTGGCGCAAGCCGGTGGAATGGCGGCAGGCACATCCGCGGCTCGCCGCCTGGCTCGCGGCCTTTGCCAAGAGCGAGCCGGCGTTCGAGCGCACGCGCGCGCCGGCGCCTGACGGGTCCTCGCACGATGCCGCCGCCCAGCGCCGAGACGCCCGTCGACCCGCCCTACTGGATGGCCGCACCCAGCAAGCCGAAGCTGAAGCTGCCGCCGGGCGCCTGCGACGCCCACGTGCATATTTTCGGGCCGCGCAGCCGGTTTCCGTTCGCCGAGGGACGCCGCTACACGCCCTCCGACGCGCCGAAGGAAATGCTGTTCGCGCTGCACGCGCTGCTCGGCATCGAGCATTGCGTGATCGTGCAGCCGGCCTGCCACGGGTTCGACAATTCAGTCACCGCCGACGCGATCGCCGCCACCGGTCAGGCCTATCGCGGCATCGCGCTGCTGCCGATCACGGTCAGCGACGCCGAGCTCAAGCGGCTCGCTGCCGCCGGACTGTGCGGCGCGCGCTTCCACTATATGCAGCACCTCGCCAAGGGCGCCGCGATCGACGAGGTGATCGCGTTCGGCAAGCGGCTCGCCGCCATCGGCTGGCATCTGCAAATCCACATGGAGGCGGCGCTGATCGCCGATCTCGCGCCGGCGCTCAAGCGCTCGCCGGTGCCGGTGGTGATCGATCACATGGGCCGCATCGATGCCTCGCGCGGGCTGCAGCAGCCGGAATTCCGCGCGCTGCTCGCGCTGTTGCAGGACAAGAATGTCTGGGTGAAGGTGAGCGGGGCCGATCGCATCACGCGCCAGGGCCCGCCTTATGCCGACGCGGTGCCGTTCGCGCGCAAGCTGGTGGCCGAATTCGGCGACCGCGTGGTCTGGGGCACCGACTGGCCGCATCCCAATCACGCCGGGCCCATTCCCGACGACGGCCTGCTGGTGGACATTCTGGCCGAGATCGCGCCGAGCGCAGCGCAGCGGCAGGCGCTGCTGGTGGACAATCCGCAGCGGCTCTATCGTTTCGCGCCGGCCAAAGGGCGCGCCGCCGCCACAGGAGCGACAGCATGAGCGGACGTTTGCAGGACAGGATCGCCATCGTCACCGGCGCCGGCTGCGTCGGCCCCGGCTGGGGCAACGGCCGCGCCACCGCCGTGCGCTTCGCCGAGGAAGGCGCCAGGATTTTCGCGGTCGACCGCAATCTCGACAGCGTGGCCGAGACGGTCGCGCGCGTGAAGGCGGTGGGCGGCGAGATCGTGGTGCAGCATTGCGACGTCACCGACAATGCCTCGGTCGCCGCCATGGTGAAGGCTTGCGTCGAGCGCTTCGGCCGCATCGACGTGCTGGTCAATAATGTCGGCGGCTCGGCCCATGGCGGGCCGGTGGAAATGTCGGAAGAGGTCTGGGACGCCCAGGTCGACTACAATCTCAAGAGCGTGTTCCTCACCTGCAAGCACGTGCTGCCGGTGATGGAGAAACAAAAGGCGGGCGCCATCGTCAACGTGGCGTCGACCTCCGGCATCCGCTTCACCGGCGCGTTCCAGGTCGGCTATGCCGCGACCAAGGCGGGCGTCATCCAGCTCTCGCGCGTGGTCGCCGTGCAATATGCCGGGAAGGGCATCCGCGTGAACACCGTGGTGCCGGGACAGTTGCACACGCCGATGGTGGAGGTTCGCCTCGCCAAGCAGCGCGCCGGCGGCGATATCGAGGCGCTGCTCAAGCAACGGCTCGACCGCATCCCGGCCGGCTTCATGGGCGACGGCCACGACACCGCCAATGCCGCGTTGTTCCTCGCCTCCGACGAGGCGCGCTTCGTCACCGGCACCGAGATCGTGGTGGACGGCGGCATGACGGTACGCTGCGACTAGTTGTTTCTTCACCTCTCCCATAGGGAGAGGTCGCCCGCGCGCAGCGCGGGCGGGTGAGGGGTTAAAAACTATCGAGAGTCACTTGCCCCCTCACCCCAACCCTCTCCCCAGTCGAAGTCGGATATATCCGACTTCGACCACTTCAAAATATTGCCCGAATTCGGGTGGGAGAGGGAGCGCGCTGCATTTGTTGCACCGCTGCTATCAAAAACAAACGTGTTTTTGCGGTTGCGATAATGCCTGCGGCACCTTAACGATGTCGGTGCACGCAACCGGGTCTGGCGTAGCGTATCTATGAAAGCAGCACCGTTCGAATATTCGCGCGCGGCCGACATCGACGAGGCCTGTGCGTGGCTAGCGGCCGACGATAGCGCGCGCGTCATCGCCGGCGGGCAGACGCTGGTGCCGATGATGGTGATGCGGCTGGCGCGCCCCACCCGGCTGATCGACATCAACCGCATCGCCGCTTTGACCTATATCCGCCAAGAAACCCATCAAGACGGCGACGGCGTCGCCATCGGCGCCACCACGCGGCAATGCGTGGTCGAGCGCGACGCGCTGGTCGCCGCCCAGGTTCCCCTGCTGGCGCGCGCGATTCCGAACATCGGCCACGCCGCCACCCGTGCGCGCGGCACCATCGGCGGCTCGCTCGCCAATGCCGATCCGGCGGCGGAACTACCGCTGGTCGCGATCACGCTCGATGCGAGTTTGAGCTACCGCGCCAATGGCGAGACCGCCGAGATCCCGGCGCGCGAATTCTACATCGGCCCGATGATCACGACGCTGCCGGCCGGCGCCTGTTTGGCCGCGGTGCGGTTTCCGGTGTGGCGCGGAAAGGTCGGCGTCGGCTTTCACGAGGTGAACGCGCGGCGCAGCGACTTCGCCTTCGTGTCGGCGGCGGCGCAGGTTGAGCTCGGCGACGACGGCAAAGCCAAGCGCATCGCCATCGGCGTCGGCGCCGCCACCGATTTTCCCGATGCGGCTGGAGAGCGCCGAGCAGCAACTCCGCGGCACGGCGCTCGATGCCAAGGCGGTGGACGCGGCGCTGCGCGAGGCGCTCGCCGATGTCGAGACGCTGGAGGATCTGCACGCCTCCGCCGAATACCGCCGCCGTGCCGCCATCCATCTCGCCGCGCGCGCCGTCGCCGATGCATACGCCCATGCGCAAGGAAAAATCGCCCATGCGCATTGAACTCAATGTCAACGGCACGCTGCACGAGGTCGAGGTGGAGCCGCGCACCACCCTGCTCGACTGCCTGCGCGACCTGCTCGATCTCAAAGGCGCCCATGCCGGCTGCGAGCACGGCGTGTGCGGCGCCTGCAGCGTGCTGTTCGATGGCGTCGCAGTGCGCTCCTGCCTGATGTTCGCCGCGCAGGCGGCGGGCTCGGCCATCACCACCATCGAAGGCGTCACCCCCGGCCCCGGCGAGTTGTCGCCGATCCAGGATGCCTTCTGCGAAACCCACGGCATGCAATGCGGCTATTGCACGCCGGCCATGATCCTGGTCGCGCATGCGCTGCTCGCCGACAATCCGGAGCCGACGCGCGAAGAGATCGTCGAGGCGATTTCCGGCAATATCTGCCGCTGCACCGGCTACGCGCAGATCGTGGAGGCGATCGCGCTCGCCGCCGAGCGCATGCGCGGCGCCAACCGGCCAACGGACCTTCGCAAATGAGCGAGGCCGGCCGCCACCGCTACGTCTCCTCCGACCGCCGCGTGCGCGAGGACCGCCGCTTCGTCGCCGGCAAGGGACAGTTCGTCGCCGACATCGACGCTGCCCAACATGCGCCACGTCGCGCTGGTGACCTGCCCCTACCCGGCGGCGGCGATCAAGAGCATCGACAAGAGCGCGGCGCTCGCCATGCCGGGCGTGCATTATGTGCTGGACGGCCGCGAACTTGCCGCTGCCACGCTGCCGCTGATGACCGGGCTCGACACGCCCGAACGTGCCGCGCCGGCCGCTGGCGCCCGATGTCGCGCGCTATGCCGGCGAATGGGTGGCGGCCGTGGTCGCCGACACGCGCGCGCTCGCCGAGGACGCCGCCGAGAAGGTGAAGATCGTCTACGAGAAGCTGCCGTTCGTGCTCGACGCCGAACAGGCGATCGCACCCGGCGCCGTGCTGGTGCATCCGGCGCACGGCTCCAACGTGCTGCTCGACAAGACCTTCGTGTGGGGCGAGGTCGAGCGGGATTTCAAGGACAGCCCGCGCCATCTCGCGCTGCGGGTGAAATGGGGCCGCAGCGCCACGGTGCCGATCGAGACCTTCGGCGTGGCGGCGAGCTGGGACCCCTGGCGCGAGCTGCTCGACGTCTACGCCTCGATCCAGATGCCGCGCTATGCCGACCAGATCGCCATCGCGCTGAAAATTCCGGCGACCTCGGTGCGCGTGCATCACGACGTCGATGTCGGCGGCAGCTACGGCGTCAAGCGCGGCATCAAGCACACCGTGCTCGCCGGCTATCTGGCGCGCCGGCTCGGCTTCCCGGTGCGGCTGATCGAGGATCGCCTGGAGAACATGCGCGGCGGCGACGCGCACGGGCCGGAGCGGCTGTTCGACGTCGAGGTGGCGTTCGACGACAACGGCATCGTGCGTTCGATGAAGATGCGCGCGCTGGAGAATGTCGGCGCCTATGCCGGGCGCTCGCCGTTCCAGCTCGGCAAGCCGATCGGCGCCATCGTCGGGCCCTACAAGATCAAAAGCGTGCAGTACCGCGCCATAGCCGCGGTCACCAACAAGACCACGCAGGAGGCGGTGCGCGGCTTCGGCCAGGCGCCGACCAATGTGGCGCTCGAGCGCACCATGGACGAGGTGGCGAACGCGCTTCAGCTCGACCGGCTGGAGATTCGCCGGCGCAACATGATCCGGCACGAGGAATTCCCCTACACCATCCCGAGCGGCACCACCTACGACAGCGGCGACTATCACACCGTCATCGACAAGGTGCTTGCCGCTACCAGCTACGAAGAGCTCAAGAACGAGCGCGACCGCCTGCGCGCCGGCGGCAAGCTCGCCGGCATCGGCATCGCCGCCTGCCTGGAGCCGTCGGGCGGCAACGCCAGTTTCGAGGCGCTGCTCAATCCGGCCATCACCACCTCGACCTTCATGGATTCCTGCCGCATCAATGTGGACGGCATGGGCATGATCACCGCCACCATGCACACCACGTCGTCCGGCCAGGGCCACGAGACGCTGCTCGGCACCGTGATCGGCGAGGTGTTGCAGGTCGATCCCGACAGCATCCGGGTGACGCGGCCGGATTCGCTCGAACTCGTTGCCGAGCGGCACGCCGGTCGGCAGCCGCATGGCGATCATGCTCGGCGGCGCCGCGTTCCATGCCGCGCACAAGCTCAAGGCCAAATTGACCGCCATTGCGGCGCACGATCTCGGCATTCCGCTCGAGCGCGCGCTGTACAAGGACGGCGTGGTGAGCGACCGCGACGCGCCGCAAAACAAACGCTCGTGGGCCGATCTCGTGCAGATCGCCTTCCGCAATTACCACCGCATGCCGGACGGCATGGAGCCGGGCCTCTCGGTCGCCCACGTGATGCAGGTGCCGACCGGCGGCACGCTGCCGACCGCGGACGGGCGCGTGCAGATGTATCCCTGCTTCTCGTTCGAATTTCATTTGCTGCTGCTGACCATCGATCCCGATCTCGGCACCACGCGGATCGTGCGCTACCGGGTCGGCCACGACTGCGGCACCGTGATCAATCCGAAGATCGTGCGCGGCATGACCATGGGCGGCATCGCGCACGGCATCGGCGCGGCGCTGTACGAGGAATTCGCCTATGACGGCGAGGGCCAGTTGATGGCGCAGAGCTTCATGGATTATCTGCTGCCGTCCTCGCAGGAAGTGCCGGCGGTCGAGATCATCGAGCACGTGACGCCGTCGCCCAACACCGTGCTCGGGCAAAAGGGCTCGGGCGAGAGCGGCTATCTGGGCGCGCCCGCCGCCGTCGCCAATGCGGTGAACGATGCGCTCAGGCCGCTCGGCGTTTCCATCAACACGCTGCCGCTGAAACTGTCGAAGCTCGGCGACCTGATCGCCGCGGCGCGCGCCAAAAAGGGAAACTGAATGATCGTCGATTGCCACGCCCATCTGGTGCCGCCGGAACTGTTGGCCGCGATCCGCAAGGACGCGGCGAAATTTCCCCATCTGCGGCTGATCGAGGACGGCGGCGGCCTGGCGTTCTCGTTCGCCGGGGCAAAGCCGACGCGGCCGGTGTCCAAGCCGCTGTCGGATGTTCCGGCGCGGCTGGCCTGGCTCGCCAAGAACGGCATCGACAAGCAGGTGGTCGGCGGCTGGGTCGACATGTTCGGCTATGAACTGCCGGGCGCCGAGGGCGAAGCCTGGGCGCGGCTGACCAACGACGCCTTGCTGGCGGCGGCCAAAGCCGAGCCGCATTTCGTGCCGCTGGCGACGGTGCCGCTGGGCGACGGCGCGCGCGCCGCATCGGTGCTCAAGGCCGCGCGGGCGGCCGGCTTCCCCGGCGTCATGATCGGCACGCTGCCGCGCGGCGTCGGCTCGACGCTCGATGCTGCCGACCTCGATCCGTTCTGGCAGGCGGCGGACGAAACGGCTGCGCTCGTCCACATCCATCCGAGTTTCGATGCCGGCGATGTGCGTGTGAACGATTTCGGCCTCGCCAACGGGCTCGGCCGCATCACCGACGCGGCGGTCGCCGTCGCGCGGCTGATCTCGGCCGGCCATATCGCCAAATACAAAAACGCGAAATTCTTCGCGCCGATGGGCGCGGCGGCGCTGCCCTTCGTGCTCGGCCGGCTCAAGCGCAATCATGCGATCACGCCCGGCATCGGCGACCCGGTGGCGGCGCTCGGCGCGCTCTACACCGACACCGTCCTGCACGACGCCCGCGTGCTGAAATTCGTCATCGAGATGATCGGCAGCGAGCGCCTGATGATGGGCTCCGACATGCCGTTCCCGATCGGCGACAGCGAGCCGATGCAGATCGTCGCCGCGGCCGGCCTGACGCCGGCGCAGACCGCCTCGATCAACGGCGGGCTGGCGGCGCGGCTGTTCAATATCGAATGAGCGCGCCATGAAGCTCGACATCGGCGGCGAGGAAGCCTTCGAGGTTCCCATCGAGGCGCTGTGGCATGCGCTCAACGAGCCGGCCGTGCTGAAGAAATGCATTCCCGGCTGCAAGGACATGATCGCGGAAGGCGGCGACCGCTTTAAGCTCATCCTCAATCTGAAGGTCGCTTCCGTCGGCGGCAGCTTCGAGGGCGAGATTTCACTGTCGGAAAAGACGCCGCCCGCGCAGTGCAAGGTCGCCGTCTCCGGCGCCGGCACGCTCGGCCACGGCAGCGGGCTGGCGACATTTGCGCTTGAGCCGCAACCCACCGGCACGCTCATGCGCTATAGTGGCGAGGGCGAAATCGGCGGCCTGGTGGCGGGCGTCGGCCAGCGCATTCTGAAGGGCGTGGCCAAGCACCTGATCAAGCAGTTTTTCACCGCGCTGCGGCGCGAGACCGCCCCGTCGCCGCCGCCGTGACAAGAAACGACGCATAACAATCGAGAAGCCAGGGAGGATCAGATGACAAGATTATCCGCACTGCTGCGCGCCGCGGCTTGCGCGCTTGCCGCGCTCGCCGGCATGACGCTCGCGCCTGCGCCCGCCAGCGCGCAGGCGCCGGCCAAGATCACCATCGTGGTGTTCGGCTTCCCCTCGCTCGGCGCCTTCATGCCGCCGGTGATCAAGGCCAAGCACTTCGATACCGCGCATGGGCTCGACATCGAATTCGTCGAGCGGCCGCCGGACGCCTATACCACGCAGTTCAATTCCGGCGAGTTCAAGGTCGGCGGCAGCGCCGCGGTGCTCACCGTCGGCCTCGCCGACGCGCGCGGCGTGAAGGTGAAGTACCTGTTCAACCTGTTCGACTTCTGGGGCACCGTCGTCACCTCGCGGCCCGAGATCAAGACGCTCAAGGATCTGGAAGGCAAGCAGCTCGCCGCCGCCTCGTCGACCACGAATTTCGTGATGTCGGAGTTCTTCGCCAAGAAGCTGGGCGTCGACGTCTCGAAAATTCAGGTGGTCAACACGGCGCCGCCGGGCCTCGTCGGCTACGCGCTGGCCGACCGCGCCGACGCGATCCAGCTTTGGGAGCCGGCCTATACGCTGCTGAAGGCGAAAAAGCCGGAGATCCGCATGCTCGATACCGGCATGAGCAAGACCTGGAAGAGCTTCGCCGGCGGCGAGCGCATTCCCTATCTCGGCGTGGCCGCGCATGACGACTGGATCAAGGCCAACCAGGCGCTGATCCCGAAGCTTTACGCGACCTACAAGGCAGGCCGGCGAGTACATCGCCAAGCACCCGGAGGAAGCCGCCGCGCTGATCGCGCCGAAATCCGCGCCGCCCGACCTCGCCGCGCTGGTGTCGCTGATCAAGGCCAACGACCGGCTCGGCATGAGCGTGGTGCCGGCGGGCGAGGTCGCCAAGCAGATCGAGGCCGTCTACAAGGCCGGCGTCGACGTCGGCTATTTCAAGGCGATGCCTTCGGACGACACGATCTACGACAAGCCGATGCAATGACGAGCTCGCGCACCATTGCGCGTTCTGCAGGCCGCCGCCAGCATGCTCGTGCTGGCGGCGGTCTGGCAGATGTTTGTCTCACGTTCTTTCCGCACTATCTGTTCCCGCCGGTGCCGGAGATCGTTTCGCGCACCATCGAGGTGCTGATCACCGGCTCATTGCTGGTCGACGTGCTGCTCACCGCCGCGCGCATCTTCGGCGGGCTGTTCGGCGCCTTCATCCTCGGCGGCATTCTGGCGCTGGCGATCGGACAGTCGAAGACCGCGGAGAATTTCATCGCGCCGGTGCTGACGTTCTTCCAAGGCATTCCGGCGCTGTCCTGGGTGGTGTTCGCCATCATCTGGTTCCACGGCATCGAATTCCGCGTGCTGTTCATCATGGTGATGACCACGCTGCCCGCCTTCACCTTTCAGATTCTCGACGCCTTCCGCTCGATGTCGAAGGACCTGTTCGAGATGACCATGGCGTTCCGGCCGAGCCGCTGGACGCTGTTCCGCTTTTTGATCGTGCCGACCATCGTGCCGGGCATTCTGACGGCGTGGAAAGTCAACCTCGGCAATGCCGCGCGCGTCGTCGTGGTGGCGGAGCTGGTCGGCGCCACCGGCGGCGTCGGCTATCAACTGCTGCGCCAGCAGCAGTTGTTCGACATGGCGGGCGCCATGGCCTGGACGCTGCAACTGGTCTTGTTCGTGCTGATCGTGCAGCAGACCATCACGGCCATCGAGAACTGGGCCTTGCGCTACCGCGCGGTGTCCGAGCGGGCGATGTAGGACGCATGACCCCCGAAAAGTGGGCACCGGTTTTCGAAATAGGGTCATGCGCAACATGAACAGCGCCGAGCCCGTCATCCGTTTCACCGATGTGAGCAAAGTGTTCCGCCGGCCGGACGGGCGCGGCGATTTCATCGCCGTCGACAGGCTGTCGTTCGACATCGCCAAGGGCGAGATCGTCGCCGTGCTGGGCAAGACCGGCTGCGGCAAGTCCACCATGTTCAATATCGTCGCCGGCCTGATCGAGCCGAGCTCGGGCGCGGCCAAAGTCATCGGGCACGACCCGTTCCGCGAATTCGAATTCTTCCGCGGCAAGATCGGCATCGTGTTCCAGAACGACCGGCTGATGCCGTGGCGCTCGGCGCTCGACAATGTGCGGCTCGGCTTGCAGATCCTCGACAGCGACGCCGGGCAGGCCGAGGAGACCGCGCGCCGCTTGGCTGAAGCGGCTCGGCCTGTCCCACCACGAGAACGACTATCCGCACGCGCTCTCGGGCGGCATGCGCCAGCGCGTGTCGATCGCGCGCGCCTTCGCGGTCGATCCGGAAATCCTGTTGTGCGACGAGCCGTTTTCCTCGCTCGACGAGATGACCGCGCGCGATCTGCGCGCCGAGTTCGTGCGGCTGGTGCGGCAGAGCAACAAGACCGCGGTGTTCATCACCCACCAGATCAACGAGGCGATGGAGATCGGCGACCGCGTGCTGGTGTTTCACCGGCCGGCGCGCATCGCCTATGAGGCGCGGCTCGGCGCCGGCAGCACCGACGCCGACCGGCGCAGGATCTACGACGACATCATGCGCGTGCTGGCGGTCGAGCAGGCGCCGGCGGACTGATTTGCCGTCCGCGGGTTATTGCACCGCCGTTTGGCCATTGCGCGCCTTGCCCTTGGTCTCGCTGTCCTGCGCGACATAGACAATCGTTATCATGCGCTGGAACAGGACGGAGCGTGACTTCTCAGGCAAACGATTGAAGGTCGCCTCGATAAACGGCTCGACCAATTCTATGCCATCGGCCTTCCACAGGCACCAGCAGCATTCCATGAACTTTTTTTCGGCCGCGTCGCCGCCGGCCGCCAAGATGGGTTCGAGCTCATGCATCGTCAGTCCCAGCGACCGACTAAGCTGGGTGTCGACTGCGCGCATACCAAGCATGGCCCCCTCCTCAACTCTGCACCTGCGTTCTCACCTGCAATTGTACGGATCAATGCGGCGTCCGTATAGGCAGGATTGCGTTGAACAGGACGCCGCGCCGTATGCGGGTCGCATGCGCCTTGACAGGTCGTTTGCCTGTGCCATGGCGCTTCGCCTCGGACTAAGCAATAATATCGATCCCCGTCCCCCGCATGGAATATTGCAATGACAGACACAATGACTGACACGCGCCCGCCGATCCACGGCTCCTGCGATGCGGAATTTGCCGCCGTCCGGGAGGCCTTCGCGGACAATTTCCGGCGCCGGGGCGAGATCGGCGCGGCCGTCTGCGTCTACAAGGACGGCAAGAAAGTCGTCGACCTGTGGGGCGGCTACAAGGATGTCGCGAAAACCGTGCCGTGGGACAAGGACACGATCGTCATCATGAATTCGCTCGCCAAGAGCATGACGTCGCTGTGCATGCACATCCTCATCGACCGCGGCAAAGTCGATTTCGATGCGCCGGTGGCGGACTACTGGCCCGAATTCGCGCAAGCCGGCAAGCAGAACGTCCTCATCCGCCACATCCTGTCGCATACCGACGGCGTCATCTATTGCGACCGCGCCTCGCCGGGCTCCTGGTTCCGCTGGGACGAGCACATCAAGGCGCTCGAGCAGCAGGAGCCGGCTTGGACCCCCGGAACCTATGGGGCCTACAATTCGATCAATATCGGCTATCTGCTCGGCGAAGTGTTGCGGCGCGTCACCGGCGAATCGGTCGGCAGTTTCCTGCGCAAGGAAGTCACCGAAAAGCTCGGCGCCGACTATCACATCGGACTGCGGCCCGACGAAATCGCCCGCGTCAGCGACATGCACCAGAACCCCAAGAACGGCTTCTTCCTGATCGCCGGCGATCCCTCCTCGCCGCTCGGCCGCGCCTTCCGCTCGGCGCCGAAGATGGGTTACTTCCAGAACAGCCGTGAAATCCGCGAGATCGAGGTTCCCTCATTCGGCGGACACGGCAGCGCCCGGGCCATGGCGCGCATCTATGCCATGCTGGCGGCCGACGGGACGCTCGACGGCGCTCGCATTCTCAGCCCCGCCGCCGTCGAACGCACGCGCTGGCTCGTTTGGGAGCGGGACTGCATCATGACCAAGCGCTACCTGCGCATGGGCTTCGGCTTCATGCACAATGAGCCGAACACGTTGCCGATGGGCAAGAACATGGCGGCCTACGGTCACTCCGGCACCGGCGGCGCCTTCGCCTGGTGCGACCGCGACCGCAACATGGCGTTTGCCTATTGCACCAACTTCCAGCGCGAAGGCCCCGGCATCGGCGCGCGCGGGGCGGTGCTGTCATTGGCCGCCGGCGGCGGAACGCCGCCGTCATGGCTGACGTGACGCCGGCGAACTTCCGCCGGCAGCCGCGGCTGCGTCATCATGACCGGAGCGTTTTGCGGAATCCGAACGCGCATCGTCCGGATTGGCTTGAAAACATCGCCGCTTTTCGGCTTACTGCGGGCGCTCGTGCGGGACGGCCGGCGTCGTCCGGCCCGGCACGAAGCCCGTCATGGGGAGACCTGCGATGAATGTCGAGGCCATTGGCCGCTCGACGACCGCGCAGACCGCTGTAGCGCGGCCCTCGCCTATGATCGAGATCGCCCGCGTCGAGAAAATCTTCACCACGGTGCGGCAGGAGCGCATTCACGCGCTCAATGATATTTCGCTGGCGGTGGCCGAGCGCGAGTTCCTCACCATCGTCGGCCCGAGCGGCTGCGGCAAGACCACCCTGTTGAAGATCCTCGCCGGCCTGCACCGTGCGAGCGGCGGCAGCATCACCGTCGCCGGCACGCCGGTCACGGCGCCGCGCCGCGACATCGGCATCGTGTTCCAGAATCCGATCCTGCTGCCCTGGCGCACGGTGATGGAGAACGTGCTGCTGCCGGCCGAGGTGCAGGGCATGCCGGGCGCCAAGGCGCGCGCCCGCGCGCGCGAGCTGCTCGCCATGGTCGGGCTCTCCGATTTCGAGAACAAATACCCGATGGAATTGTCCGGCGGCATGCAGCAACGCGCCGCCATCAGCCGCGCGCTGGTGCACGATCCGAGCATCCTGCTGATGGACGAGCCGTTCGGCGCGCTCGACGCCATGACGCGCGAGCAGATGAACCTCGACCTGCAGCGCATCTGGCGCGAGAGCGCCAAGACCATCGTGCTCATCACCCACAGCATCCCCGAGGCGGTGTTCCTCGGCGACCGCGTCGTCGTGATGACGCCGCGGCCCGGGCGCATCGCGCGCGTGGTCGAGGTGCCGATCGCGCGGCCGCGCGGCATCGACGTCATGGGCGATGCGCTGTTCGGCCAGCTCACCAGCCAAATCCGGCGATTGCTCTATGGACACCGCGACGGCGAGACGCTCGCGGGCGGCGGAGGGATCACATGACCGATATCGTCGACCAGGCCCCGCCGGCGGAGGTCGCGGCGAAACCGCCCAGCGATTTTTACATCCTCATCCGCACCCGGCCGGAGCTGATTCTCGCTCCGGTGCTGCTGGTGGTCATTCTGGTGACCTGGGAATGGGGCGTGCCCTATTTCGAGGTGCCGAATTACGTGCTGCCGACGCCGAGCGCGATCGGCGTCGCGCTGTGGCGCGGGCTCGACGCCGGCTTTATGGCGCGCGGCGGCTACTGGCTGCACACCTGGGTGACGGTGTGGGAGGTGCTGCTCGGCTTCTTCATCGGCAGCGGCGTCGGCCTGCTGCTCGGCACCATCATCTCGCAGTTCCGCATCATCGAGGCGACGCTGCGCATCTACCTGGTCGCGATCCAGAGCCTGCCCAAGATCGCGCTCGCCCCGATCATCGTGCTGTGGTTCGGCTTCGGGCTGACCTCGAAGGTGGTGATCATCTGCCTGCTCACCTTCTTCCCGCTGCTGATCAACAGCATGGCCGGGTTCAAGGCGGTCGACCCCGAGCGGCTGGAATTGATGCGCGCGCTCGGCGCCAATCCGTGGCAGATATTCTGGAAGGTGCGGCTGCCCAGCGCCATGCCCTACATCTTCGCCGGCCTCGACATGGCGGCCGTGTTCGCCGTGGTCGGCGCGGTGGTGGGCGAGTTCGTCGGCGCGCAGCGCGGCCTCGGCACTTTGATCCTGTCGATGAACGCGCAGATGGACATCGCCGGCACGTTCTCGGTCTTCATCATCCTCGCCATCGTCGGCATCGCCATCCACAAGGCCCTGCGCGCGGTCGAGCGCCGGGTGCTGTTCTGGTCCGGCGAAGAGCAACGCATGATGGGCACCTGATGCAAATCTGAGCATTCGGCTCCCGATGCGGCGCACCGTAAAAGCGGCGTTCCGCCGGTGCGGGACCGTGTGCTAGGCTGAGAACGGGAGCACGCAGTCAAGGAGCAGCAACATGATCAATCGTCGTCATTTCAATACCCTTGTGGGATCGGCCGCCGTCGGCCTGGTCGCCGCGCCACGCATTGCACGCAGCCAGTCATTGACGGTTGTCCGCCTCGGCAATGCCGCCGGCATCATCGACCCGCAGCTCGCCTTCCTCACCATGGGCCAGCACCCGCGGCTCAAATATTACGAGGAGGAAGGCTGCAAGCTGGACATCGTCAACATGTCCGGCTCCGGCCAGACGCTGCAGATGATCGCCTCTGCCAATGTCGAGACCTCGGCGATCTCGCCCACCGTGTTCCTGCCGGTCTATGCGAAGAATCCCGATATCGACCTCACCTTCCCCTACATCTGGCTGCGCCAGCCGCATTGGTCGGTGGCGGTCAAGCCCAATTCGCCGATCAAGTCGCTCGCCGAGCTCAAGGGCAAGACCATCGGCATTCGCAACCAGGGCGACACCGGTTATTTCGGCGCCCGCGCGATGTTCCACGAACTCGGCATCGATCCGGACAAGGACGTCGAATGGGTGTCGGTCGGCGAAGGCGGCCCGGCCGGCGAGGCGGTCTACAAAGGCCGCGTCGACGCCATGGCGTTCTGGGACGGCAGCTTCGCGCGCATCGAGATCGCCGGTTTCCCGCTGCGCCATCTGCCCAACACGCCGGGCATGCAGAAGCTGTTCGGCAACGGCTACGCGGTGCGGCGCTCCGACCTCGCCAAGCGGCGCGCGCTCTATGTCGGATTTTTCCGCGCCATGGCGAAGTCGACCGTGTTCGCCTACGCCAACACCGATCTCGCCATCAAGCTGCACTGGGAGGTCTATCCGGAATCGAAGCCCAAGGGGAAGAGCGAGCAGGAAGCCCTGATGGAAGCCCGCAAGGTGCTCGACTCGCGCAAGGACAAGTGGTTCCCGGGCGCCTGGCAGGCCGACAAGCGGCTCGGCGGGCAGAGCCTGGAGGAGTGGCAAGCGCAGATTCACTTCGCCGGCCTCGATGGCAAGATCAAGGACGTCGAAAAGGTCTTCACCACCGAGATTCTCGACGAGGTCAACAAGTTCGACCGCAAGGCGATCGAGGCCAAGGCCAAGGCGATGCAGATTTAGCGCCCGGCCGCGGCACCATGAATGGCTCCCCGCTCTACCTCACCGAGGAGGATGTCGCGCGCCTGGTCACCACCGGCGATGCGATCGCCGTGCTCGAAGAGGCGTTTGCCGCCTGGCATGACGCCGCTACCACAAACCTGCCGCGCCAGCGCGCACCGCTTGCCGCCGGCAACTTCAATCTCATGGGCGCTTCCTATGGGTCGAAGGGCGTGTACGGCCTCAAGGCCTATTTCGGCGGCAAGAGCGGCGCGCGCTATCACACGCTTTTGTATGCCGCCGACGGCGGCGCGCTG
This sequence comes from uncultured Alphaproteobacteria bacterium, assembly GCA_963762285.1. GTDB lineage: Bacteria > Pseudomonadota > Alphaproteobacteria > Rhizobiales > Xanthobacteraceae > Pseudolabrys. The sequence goes on from CAVXKE010000013.1 coordinate 75,695, forward strand.
CTGGCGATGATCGAAGCCGATCTATTCGGCCAGTTGCGCACCGGCGCCGCCAGCGGGCTGGCCACCAAGCTGCTCGCCAATCCGGCGGCGCGCACGCTCGCCATCATCGGCACCGGCAAGCAGGCGCGCGCACAGGCGCTGGCGGTGTGTGCGGTGCGACCGATCGCGCAAGTGCGCGTGTTCGGCCGCAACAACGAACGGTGCATGCAGTTCGCGCGGGCGCTGGAGGCCGAGCTAAAGATCGAGACGCGGCCGGCCGCCACCGCGCAGGCCTGCGTCGCGGGCGCCGACGTGGTGGTGACGATCACCAAATCGGCCGAACCGGTATGCCGCTCGGAGTGGCTCGCCGACGGCGTTCACGTCAACGCGGCCGGCGCCAATTCCGCCGCCCGCCGCGAGCTCGATTCCGCCACCGTGCTGCGGGCCGCCGTGCGCGTGACCGACGACCGCGCGCAGGCGCGCGCGGAAGCCGCCGAATTCCGCGATCTGGTCGGCGCCGGGCGGCTGAGCTGGGATGACGTACAGGAGCTGGGCGATCTGGTGACCGGCAAGGTGCCCGGGCGCCGCTCGCAATCCGCGCTCACGCTGTTCAAGTCGCTCGGCATCGGGCTGGAGGACGTCGCCTTCGCCGAACTGGTGCACCGGCGCGCGCGCGCGGCCGGCGCGGGGCGAACGATCTAACTGGCCCGGTCGGCACCGTTACAACGCCGTCAATTTTTCTTCTCGGCATCGCTGACCACCTGCATCGTGCGCAAGATGCTCGATGGATTGACGCTGATCGAGTCGATGCCGAGCTGCGCGAGGTAGCGCGCGATTTCGGGATAATTGGCCGGTGCCTCGCCGCAGATGCCGACATGCCGTCCGTTGCGCTTGGCGCCGACCACCGCCAGCCTGAACATCTCCAGCATGCCGGGATCGCGCTCGTCGAAATCGAACGCAACGATCTCGGAATCCCGGTCGACCCCCAGCGTGAGCTGCGTCAGGTCGTTGGAGCCGATGGAGAACCCGTCGAACAGTTTCGCGAAGGCATCGATCTGAATGACGTTGTTCGGGATCTCGCACATGACGTAGATCTCAAGGCCGCCCTCCCCGCGCTTCAGTCCGTGGCTCGCCATGGCATCGAGCACGCGCTGCGCCTCCTCCACCCGCCGGCAGAACGGCACCATGACGCGGACATTGCTCAGGCCCATGTCGTCGCGCACCCGCCGCAGCGCGGCGCATTCGAGCGCGAAACCGGCGGCATAGGCCGGATGCGCGTAGCGGGCGGCGCCGCGGAAGCCGAGCATGGGGTTTTCCTCGCGCGGCTCGAAGCCTTCGCCGCCCAGCAGCCGCGCGTATTCATTGGTCTTGAAGTCGGACAAGCGCACGATCACCGGCTTGGGGTAGAACGCCGCCGCGATCATGCCGACGCCTTCCGAGAGCTTCTCGATGAAATAATCGGCGGGCTTGCGATAGTTGCGAACGAGCCGCTCGATTTCCCGCCGCGCCGGCAGCGAGGCGACTTGCTCCGGGCTGACCAAGGCCATCGGATGAACCTTGATATGTTCGCTGATGATGAATTCCATGCGCGCCAGGCCGACACCGTCGTTGGGCAGCATCGCGGTCTTGAAGGCCAGTTCCGGATTTCCCAGGTTCAGCATGATCGCGGTACGCGGACGCCTGATCTCGCTGAGCTCGACATGGGCGGTCTTGATCGGCAGCGCCCCCGCATACACCCGGCCGATCTCTCCCTCCGCGCAGCAGACCGTCACCGGCGCGCCGGTCTTCAAGACTTGCTTGGCGCCCGCCGCACCGACCACGGCCGGAATGCCGAGCTCGCGCGCGACGATCGCCGCATGGCAGGTTCGCCCGCCGCGCTCGGTCACGATCCCGGCGGAAATCTTCATCACCGGCTCCCAATCGGGCGTCGTCGATTCCGCGACGAGAACCTCGCCGGGCTTGAACTCCTCGAGCTGACGCGCGTCGGCAATGACCCGCACGGGACCGGCCGCGATCTTTTCGCCGACCGCCCGCCCCTGCGCCAGCACGGTGCCGGAGGCACCGAGGGTGTAAGTCTCAAACCGCGTCGGCGCCCGTTGCGAGACTACCGTCTCAGGCCGCGCCTGGATGATGTACAGTTGCCCATCATCCCCATCCTTGGCCCATTCGATATCCATCGGCATCGGATGGCCCGCGTTCTTTGAGTAGTGCTCCTCGATCGTGATGGCGTCGTCGGCGAGCTTGAGCACCTCGCCGTCGGCGATGCAGAAGCGCTCGCGCTCCGCCTCGGGGACCTCGACATTCTTGGTGCCGCCGCCACGCTCGGCGTAGATCATGCGCATCTGCTTGCGGCCGAGCGAACGGCTCAGCACCGCCCTATGACCCGCGCGCAAGGTCGGCTTGAAAACATAGAATTCGTCGGGATCGACCGTTCCCTGCACGATATTTTCACCGAGCCCATAGACACCGGTAATAAATACGACATCACGAAAACCGGATTCGGTGTCCAGCGTGAACATGACACCGCTGGCGCCGCGATCCGACCGCACCATCTTCATAACGCCGACCGAGAGCGCGACCTTGAAATGGTCGAATCCGTTATCGACGCGATAGGAGATCGCGCGATCGGTGAAAATGGACGCAAAGCAGCGCCGGCACGCCTCGAACAGTTCGTCCGCGCCGCTGACATTCAGAAAGCTCTCGTGCTGGCCGGCAAAGCTCGCCGACGGAAGGTCTTCCGCGGTCGCCGAACTGCGGACCGCAACGGCGACGTTGCTCCCGTACTCGGTCTCGAGTTGCCGATAGGCGCGGCCGGTTTGCTCGCGCAGCTGGTCGCTCGCCGTCGCCCGGTAAACGATCTCGCGCGCTTCGGCGGCCCGCTTGGCGAGGATATCGACATGACGCTTGTCCAGAGTGTCGAGCAACCGGTGCAACGGCTCCCACGCTTTCGCCGCCGTGAGGGCGTCGCGATAGGCGTCCGCGGTCAGGGCAAAGCCGTTGGGGACGCGCACGCCTTGCTTGGCAAGGCTCGCGTACAGCTCGCCCAGCGACGCATTCTTGCCGCCGACGAAAGCGACGTCGCTGAGGCGAATGTCGGAAAACCAGCGAACATAGCCGTCGATCGCCATCCCGAGCCCTCGTTTTGAGACGATAATGGAAGCCAATGCCCGGCGCGGGCATTGATCTCCATCAACGGGCGCCAAGCCGGCTTCGACTCGGCCAAGATTGATCGGTTATTGGGCAACGGTGCAGAAAAAGTGGGCTTCCGATCGCCTTTGATTCGACGATCGTCCATGGCAATCTCGCAAAAATGATAATGTGCGTGGGCGCATTTCGCGGACGCACTCCAGGAAGCAGGCTTAGTGGCAGTCACCGTCGCACTTCATCACCTCACGTCGTACAAATACGATCGGCTCGTAACGCTCGGCCCGCAGATCGTCAGGCTCCGGCCGGCGCCGCATAGCCGGACGGTGATTCCGAGCTATTCGCTGAAGGTCAGGCCGGCCAAGCATTTCATCAACTGGCAGCAAGATCCGCACGGTAATTGGCTGGCGCGATTTGTCTTTTCGGAGCCGACCGAGGAATTCCGCGTTGAAGTCGATCTCAGCGCGAAAATGTCGGTGATCAATCCGTATGATTTCTTCGTCGAAGCCTACGCCGAAGACTTCCCTTTCATTTATTCGGACGAACTGCGCGCCGACCTTTCCGCCTACGTCACCCAGGAGTCCAAGGGGCCGCTGGTTACGGATTTCCTGGCGGCACTTCCCAAAGGAAAGCAAAGAACCGTTCCATTTCTGGTCGAGCTCGTTCAGCGGCTGCAAAGCAAGGTGCGTTATCTGATCCGCATGGAGGCTGGCGTTCAGACTCCGGAGGAAACGCTGGAGCTTGCCAGCGGCTCCTGCCGCAACTCCGCCTGGCTGCTGGTGCAGGTCGCGCGCAATCTCGGCTTCGCCGCCCGCTTCGTCTCCGGCTATCTGATCCAGCTCAAGGCCGACGTCGACCCACTCGAGGGCCCGAAGGGCACCGACAAGGACTTCTGCGACCTGCATGCCTGGACCGAAATCTACATTCCGGGGGCGGGCTGGATCGGGCTTGACGTCACCTCCGGCCTGTTGTGCGGCGAAGGTCACATCCCGCTGTCGGCGACGCCGCATTACCGCTCCGCCGCGCCCATCGCCGGGACGGCGAGTGCCGCGAATTGCGAATTTGTTTTCGACATGCGCGTGGACCGCATTCACGAGGCGCCGCGCATCACCAAGCCGTTCACCGACGAGACCTGGCAAAAACTCGACGTCTTGGGCGATGCCATCGATCGCGATCTGGTGACGCACGACGTCCGCCTCACCATGGGCGGCGAGCCGACTTTCATTTCCATCGACGACTTTCAGGGCGAGGAATGGAATACGGCCGCCGTCGGACCGACCAAGCGCGCGCGCGCCGACGATCTCATTCGCCGGCTGCAGGCGCGTTTCGCGCCGAACGGTTTTCTGCATTACGGCCAGGGCAAGTGGTATCCCGGCGAAGGCCTGCCGCGCTGGGCCTTCGCGTTGTACTGGCGCAAGGATGGCGAACCGATCTGGGGCGATCCCGAACTCGCGGCAAAAATCGCCGGGCCGCACGATGCCTCGATTCAACATGCCGAACGTTTCACCCTCGACATCGCCGGCCGTCTCGGCATCAGCGAGGAATTCGCAGTGCCGGCGTTCGAAGACCCGATGTACTGGTCGTTGAAGGAAGCCGAACTGCCGGCCAACGTCGATCCGCTCGATCCAAAGATCGACGATCCGGAAACCCGCACGCGCATGGTGCGGACGTTTGAGCGCGGCTTGTCGACGCCCTCCGGCTTCGTCTTGCCGATCCAGCGCTGGAACGCGCAGGCCAAAGACCACCGCTGGCAAAGCGAACGCTGGAAGCTGCGCCGCGGCAAGCTGTTCCTCGTTCCCGGCGATTCACCTCTTGGGTTCCGGCTGCCGCTCAGCGCGCTGCCCTATGTGGAGGAAACCGACTACCCTTATGTGCTGCCGCAGGACCCGACCGAGCCGCGCGCTGCGCTGCCGACACACGATCAACTGGCGCAGGTTTACAACCAAGGCGGCGGCTCGGCGCAAGCCAATGCCGACCGGCAGACGCGCATCGAACAAGTCGCGGTGCTGGGCGCCGTGCGCACGGCGCTGTCGATCGAGCCGCGCGACGGCGTGATCTGCGTCTTCATGCCGCCGGTCGAGAAGCTGGAAGACTATCTCGATCTTCTCGCCGCCATCGAGCATAGCGCGCGGGCGATCGGCAAACCGGTTCGCGTCGAGGGCTATCCGCCGCCCGCCGATCCGCGCCTCAATGCGATCAAAGTGACGCCCGATCCCGGCGTCATCGAAGTGAATGTGCATCCGGCCGAGAACTGGCGGCAGGCGGTCGAGACCACGACGGCACTTTACGAAGAAGCCCGGCAGAGCCGGCTCGGCACCGCCAAATTCATGCTTGACGGCCGCCAGATCGGCACCGGCGGCGGCAACCACGTCGTCATTGGCGGAGCGGTGGCGACCGACTCGCCCTTCCTGCGGCGGCCGGATCTGCTGCGCAGCCTGGTGCTCTATTGGCAGCGTCACCCGTCGCTCTCCTACCTGTTTTCCGGACTGTTCGTGGGACCGACCAGCCAGGCGCCCCGCATGGACGAGGCGCGCCATGACGGGCTCTACGAACTCGAGATCGCGCTCGGGCTGATGCCGGAGGGGCAAGCTGCCGTTCCGCCGTGGCTGGTCGATCGCCTGTTCCGCAATATTCTCGCCGACGTCGGCGGCAATACCCACCGGGCGGAAATCTGCATCGATAAGCTGTATTCGCCCGATGGCCCCAACGGCCGCCTTGGATTGGTCGAGTTCCGCTCGTTCGAGATGCCGCCCGATCCGCGCATGAGCCTTGCGCAGCAGCTTCTGATCCGCGCGCTCATTGCGTGGTTCTGGCGCGAACCCCAGTACGGCAAAATGATCCGCTGGGGCACCACGCTGCATGACCGCTTCATGCTTCCCCACTATGTGTGGGACGATTTTCTCGGCGTGCTCGCCGATCTTGCCCGCGCGGGCTACCCATTCGACCCCGAATGGTTCGCGGCCCAGCGCGAATTCCGCTTTCCGTTTTGCGGAGCGGTCGAATATTCCGGCGTGAAGCTCGAATTGCGCCAGGCGATCGAGCCCTGGCACGTGCTGGCCGAAGAGAGCGCGGGCGGCGGAACGGTTCGCTTCGTCGATTCCTCCGTCGAACGTCTCCAGGTCAAGGCGGACGGCTTTGTCGCCGGCCGCCACGTCATTGCCTGCAACGGGCGCAGGCTGCCCATGACCTCCACCGGAGAATCGGGACAGGCCGTCGCGGGTGTCCGGTTCAAGGCGTGGCAGCCGGTATCGGGCCTGCATCCGACGATCCCGGCGCATGCGCCGCTGACTTTCGACGTCATCGATTCGTGGAATCGCCGGTCGCTCGGCGGCTGCGTGTATCACGTTGCACATCCCGGCGGGCGCAACTACGAGACTTTTCCGGTGAATTCTTACGAAGCCGAGGCGCGCCGACTAGCGCGTTTTCAGGATCATGGCCATACTGCCGGACTCGTTGAGCCGCCGCCCGAGGAAGCCGCGGAAGAGTTTCCACTGACCCTCGACCTGCGGCGCGGCGCAAGGCTGTGAAAGAATTGACCGAGCTTGCGGATCCGATGACCCCACCCGGCCTAGCTTCCAAATTGCCTGCTGCGTGGTACGCCAACTACGCGCCGTTGCCGGGCATTCCCGATGAATTCATGGGGCCTGACAGTAAGCCGCGCGGGTCTTGGCGGAAATTCCTGGCGCTGCTCGGTTCCGAAGACAGCGAGCGCTCGCTGGCGGCGGCGGAGCGGCGCGTCCGCGATATCGGGGTTTCGTACCGCGTTCATGGCGAGGCAAGAGAGCGCTCATGGCCGATGAACCGGTTGCCGCTGCTGATCGAGGAAAGTGACTGGAAGGAAATCGTTGCCGGCGTTACCCAGCGCGCCTCGGTGATCGAGGCTTTGCTGGCGGATGTCTATGGCGGCGGCCGTCTGGTCGCCGACGGCGTCCTGCCGGCCACGGTCGTCGCCGGCAGCCAGGATTATCTCCGTCCACTGATCGGACTACAGCCACCGGGCGGCCGCTGGATTCATCTCTACGCTGCCGATATCGGCCGCGGCCCGGACGGCCGCTGGTGGGTTCTCGGCGACCGTGCCCAGGCGCCGTCCGGCGAAGGCTATGCGCTGGAAAACCGGCTGGTCATGTCACGCGCGCTGCCGACGGCGTATCGCAGCATGAACGTGGAGCGGGTCGCTCCGTTCTTTCGCGCGCTGCGTTCGTCGCTGACCGAGGCGGCGAGCCGGTCGCAGCCGCGAATTTGCCTGCTGACACCCGGCCCCTACAGCGAGACCTACTTCGAGCAAGCCTACCTCGCGCGCTACCTCGGATTTCTCCTGGTCGAGGGCGACGATCTGGTCGTGCATGAGGGAAAGACCCATGTCCGCACCATCGCCGGGCTCAAGCGGGCGGATGTGATCTGGCGGCGCGTCGATTCCGATTTTATCGATCCGCTCGAGCTCAATGGAAAATCCCGTCTCGGCGTCCCCGGACTTATTTCAGCGCTGCGATCGGGTCATACCGTCGTGTCCAATGCGCCGGGCTCGGGTTTTGCGGAATCCCGGGCGCTGATGAGTTTCATGCCGGCGATCGCGCGGCATCTTATCGACGAAGATCTGGTCATGCCGAATATCGCCACCTGGTGGTGCGGGGATCGCGCCACGCAACAAAGCGTGCTGGCCGATTTCAATTCGCTGGCCATTTCGAACGCGTTCAGCGGCGATGTTCCAGGCTTCGCGAACAATCAGCAAATTCTGCCGGCCAGTCTTTCGTCCACCGAACGCGCGCGTTTGTACGATGCGGTGAAGGCCCGCGGCCTCGACTATGTCGGCCAGGAAGTCGTGCGGTTGTCGACGGCGCCGGTTTGGAGCGACGGTCAACTCGTGCCGCGTCCGTTCGTGCTGCGCGTTTACGTCGCGGCGACGCCGGACGGCTGGAGCGTCATGCCCGGCGGGTTCTGCCGAATTTCCGCCCGCGCCGATGCGCGCGCCATCAGCATGGGCGAAGGCGCGCAGTCCGCCGACGTGTGGGTGCTGTCTTCCAAGCCGGTGGCGATGGAGACGCTGCTGCCGGCGACCGACAACGTCAGCATTCGCCGGATCCTGGGAAATCTTCCGAGCCGGGCCGCCGACAATCTGTTCTGGTACGGCCGCTATCTTGAACGCGCGGAGGCCACGCTGCGCGTGGTCCGTTGCCTGTGCGCGCGCAGCCTCGATCTCGATTTGGCCTCGGGCGACGTCTCCAGGACGATCGCGCAACTTGTGCATCAATTGGTTGCCTGGGGCGCCGTTGCACCGGAGAACGAAACCGCTCCGACGCTGAAGGTTGTGCGCCAAGCGCTGTCGGACGAGAGCGCCTACGGCTCGGGCCTCATTGGCGTTCGCCTCGCGCGCAATGCCGGCTCCGTCATTCGCGAGCGAATATCGGTGGACGCGTCCAAACTGCTGCGCCAGCTCGATACGCAAATGTCGAATTTGGGCGAGCTGATGAGCGAGGCCGATGCTTTCGAGGCCGCCGACCGCGCCTTGCAGACGCTGGCGGCATTGGCCGGCCTTGAGCAGGAAAACATGAACCGAAGCGCGGGCTGGCGCTTCCTCGATATCGGGCGGCGTACCGAACGCGCGATCAACACCTGCCGGCTGGCGCGAACGTTTGCCCCGGAGGACGCGACCGCGGACAACCTCGATGTCATGCTCGATCTGATCGACTCTCAGATCACCTATCGATCCCGCTATTTGACCGGTGTCGCGTTGGCGCCGGTGCGGGACATGGTTCTGCTGGATCCCTTCAATCCGCGCTCGGTCGGCTTTCAAATCGAACTGATCAGCCAACATTTGGCGACGCTGCCGTCCCTGCAGAACGACGGCATACTGGAAGAGCCGCAGCAGCTGATTGCAAAACTGGTGACCGAGATCTCCACGTCGGCGGCGAAGGATCTCGACTCGACGATCATTCTGGCGCTCGAGCAGAAGATCTCGAATTTAGCGGATTCGGTTGCGGCGAGATATTTCCTGCGGCGTCCGGAAATTTCAGTCGGAAGCGGCGCGAGCGGCCTGGCGTGATTTATAAAATCCGGCATCTGACCGCCTATTCGTATGAGGCGCCTGTGGCATCTGCCACACTGGCATTGCGCGTCACGCCGCGCGACGAGAGCGGGCAGCGCTGCATGCAGCACCGGCTGGACATCTCGCCTTCACCGGCATCGTTGACCTCCGGGCAGGATTTTTACGGCAATTCCGTCCACATCGTGAAAATCGAAACCCCGCACACCCAACTCAGCATCAAAGCCCTCGCGCGGGTTGAAATCGCGCGCCAGGCGTCGTCGCATCTGCCGGATCCGGACTGGGAAATCGTTGCCGACGCCGCCCTCTCCGCGCGCGATCTTTCCGCGGCGGCGCCGGCGCATTTTCTGTTTGCCAGCCCGCGCATCGAATTGGCGGACGACGTGACGCGCTATGCGCGCGAAAGCTTTTATCAAGGCCGTGGCATCGTCGAGGCTTGCCGTGAGTTGATGCAGCGCATCAAAAGAGATTTCACCTATCAGCCCGAAACGACGGAAATCTCGACCCCGCTGACGCAAGCCTTTGCGGAGCGCCGCGGCGTCTGCCAGGATTTCGCGCATATCATGATCGCGGGCCTGCGCGGACTAGGCCTTTCGGCCGCCTATGTCAGCGGCTATATCCGCACCATTCCGGCCCCTGGGAAAAAACGTCTGCAGGGCGCCGATGCTACCCATGCATGGGTATCGGTCTGGTGCGATGCTCAAAACGGCTGGCTGGGATTTGATCCGACCAACGCCATCGAAACCGCAAACGATCACATCGCGCTCGCCGTTGGCCGCGACTATTCGGACGTCTCGCCGGTCTACGGCGTATTTGTCGGCTCCGGAGCGACCAAGCTCCATGTCGAAGTCGACGTAATTCCGGACCGCTCCCCGTAGATGCTGTCGCGGACGCGCGCGAGACGGCGCGGCCCCCGCTCCTTCAGCCGTAAGCTTCCAAAACCGGGACTGGCTGGCTGGCGGCGCAGTGGACCTACGCACCCTGCTCTGCTCGAATTCCCTGGTAACGGGGATTCTTATCCGGCCTTGACCCGACGGCAACATCGCACGGGCCGGCCTTTATGGGCCGGCCCCGATCGCATTCATTTAGTTTTCGATCAACCCTAGCCGCGATGGCGGATCATGAAGCTATCGTAGCTGTAGTCAGCCGCCTGCCACCACAGATATTCCTCGTTCTTGAACGCCATCAGGTTTTCATAGATCTTTTTGAAGTCGGCGTTCACCGCCGACGTCTCGGCATTCACTTCATTCGACGCCTTCAGCGACGCTTCCATGATCGGCTGGCTGAACGGCCGAAGCTCCGCGCCGTTGGCGACCAGGCGCCTTAAGGCTGCCGGATTGCGGGCATCATAGCGCGCCTGCACGTCGGTGTTGGCGTAAGCGGCAGCCATCGTCATGATCGCCTGATAGCTCTTCGGCAATTCGGCCCATTTCGCAATATTGACGAAGAAATGCAGGCAGGTCGCGCCTTCCCACCAGCCCGGATAGTAGTAGTACTTTGCAACCTTGTAGAAGCCGAGCTTTTCGTCGTCGTAGGGGCCCACCCATTCGGCGGCGTCGATAGTGCCCTTCTCCAATGCAGGATAGATGTCGCCGCCTGCGATCTGGGTTGGAACCGCGCCGAGCTTCTGCATCGTCTTGCCGGCCCAGCCGCCGATGCGCATCTTGAGTCCCTTGAGATCGTCGACGGTATGAATCTCCTTGCGGAACCAGCCGCCCATTTGCGTCCCGGTGTTACCGCCCGGCATGGCATATAGGTTAAACTTCTTGACGAAGTCGTTGATCAGCTGGTTGCCGCCGCCGTCGTTGAACCAGGCGTTCTGCTGGCGCGCGTTGGGTCCGAACGGAATCGAATTGCAAAGCGCGAAGGTCGGATCCTTGCCTATAAAGTAGTAGGCAGCGGTGTGGCACATCTCGACAGTGGCGTTGGTTGTCGCGTCGACGTTCTGCAGTCCTGGCACGATCTCGCCAGCGGCAAAGACTTGAATTTGAAACTTGTTGTCGGTCGCTTCGGCGACGAACTTTGCCAGCGTCTCGCCGGCGCTGTAGACCGTGTCGAGCGACTTCGGCCAACTCATGGCAATGCGCCACTTGAGCGTCGGCGTCGATTGCGCAATGGCCGGCTTGGCTATGGTGGCGGCCGCAGCGCCCGCCCCAAGTGCGGTAATCAATTGACGACGTTTCATTGCGATAGCCTCCCTCCGATGGTTAGGTCGTTGTTCTACGAGAAAATTTTCCCAGCAGTGTTTCCACTCGTAAATTGATTGTCAAGTTCAGTTCCAATACGGCAGTAGCGTGCGAACGCATGCAACATTCGTTATGTTGCAGTCAGCTATCGAGAAAATCCATAAGCCGCCAGTGGAAACGAAAAACGCAGCGGCGCTAATGCACATAAGCCGGAGCGCCGAATTGATTTGAATCAATTAAACCTGCCAAAA
>CAVXKE010000014.1:0-140352 GCA_963762285.1 uncultured Alphaproteobacteria bacterium
ATGGAAAGGGTGCACTAAAAGACGGCCTAACATCGAGAGGTCATATGACGCAATCCACCGCCCCCTTGCGCATCGGCACGCGCGGTAGCCCGCTGGCGCTGGTGCAGGCGCGCACCGTGCGGGCGCGGCTGGCCGCGGCGATGGGGGTCGATGAGGCGGCGGTCGAGCTCGTTATTATCCGCACGTCGGGCGACGCGATCCAGGACCGGCCGCTGGCGGAAGTGGGCGGCAAGGGCCTGTTCACCAAGGAGATCGAGGAAGCGCTGCTCGGCGGCCGCATCGATCTGGCCGTGCATTCGGCCAAGGACATGCCGACTTATTCGCAGCCGGGGCTGCTGCTGGCGGCCTGCCTCGAACGCGAGGATGTGCGCGACGTGTTCATCAGCCGCAAGGCGGGGTCGCTTGCCGAGCTGCCACAGGGCGCGACGCTCGGCACCGCCTCGCTGCGCCGGCAGGCGATCGCCAAGCGCGCGCGCGGCGACCTGCGCGTGCTGCCGCTGCGCGGCAATGTCGAGACGCGGCTGCGCAAGCTCGACGCCGGCGAAGTCGATGCGACGATCCTCGCGCTCGCCGGCATGAAGCGGCTCGGGCTGACGCAGCACGCCACCAAGATCATGAGCACGGAAGAATTCCTGCCGGCGGTCGGCCAGGGCGCCATCGGCATCGAGGCGCGCGAGAACGACGCGCGCACGCGCGAATTGCTGGCGCGCATCGACCATGCCGATACCTCGACCGCGCTGGCCTGCGAGCGCGCCTTTCTTGCCGAGCTCGACGGTTCCTGCAAGACGCCGATCGGCGGGCATGCCGATATTTCCGGCGACACGATTTACTTTCGCGGTCTGCTCGCTCACCCGGACGGCGAGCCGTCGTGCGAACATAGGTCGCGCGGACCGCGTGCCGACGCGATCAAGATCGGCATGGAAGCCGGGCGCTACATCAAGCGCGCGGCTCCGCGCGGGCTTATCGGCTAGCGCATGATCCCGAAAAGTGGGAACCGGTTTTCGGATAAGATCATGCGCAGGAAACTATGACATGCGCCTCGTCGTCACCCGCCCGCAGGACGATAGCGAACGTACCGCTGCGACGCTGCGCGCGCGCGGCCATGACGTGCTGGTCGCGCCACTGATGCGGGTCGCGCCGGCGGCGGCCGATATTTCCGGCGGCTGGGGCGGCGTCATCATCACCAGCGCCAATGCGCCGGGCGCCATCGCCGGTAATCCGGCGCGCGCGGCGCTCGTCAAACTGCCGCTGTTCGCGGTCGGCCGCCGCAGCGCCGACGCCGCGCGACAGGCGGGGTTCGTCAATGTCACCTCGGCCGGCGGCGACGTGCGCGATCTGGTGCGGCTGATCGCCGAGCGGCACGCCGATGCGTCGGCGCCTCTGCTGTATCTGGCCGGCGAGGACCGCGCCGCCGACCTGGTGGGCGAACTGGTCGTGCACGGCATCGCGGCGGAACTGGTCGTGGTCTATCGCGCGGTGAGCGCGCCGTTCCCGCCGGAGCTGACCGCGGCGCTCAAGGCCGGCGCGGTCGACGGCGTGCTGCATTTCTCCAAGCGCAGCGCAGAAAACTATATCGCCGGCGCCCGTCAGGCCGGCGTCATCGAACAGGCATTGGCTGTGCGGCATTATTGCCTGGCGCGGCCGATCGCCGAGCCGCTTTCCGGCGCTGGCGCCGGCAGTATTGCCGTGGCCAAGCGGCCGGATGAGGCGGCGCTGATTGACCTTCTGGAGCCGGCCCAAGGTTGATTGGCGCCCTTGCGCCATTTGCGTTATTTGCTGCGGTTGGGCGGGCCGATTCGTCGAGGGAAGCCATGGCAGATAAGCGCACGACGCCGGACGTGCCCGAATCAGTGCAACAAGCCGCGCCGCAAGATGCGGGCTCTGGGCCGCGCGGCAAGAAGCGGGCGGCGCCGACCATCGATCTGACCGCCACCGAAATGCCGCCGCCGCAGTCCGATTCGCCGCCAAGTCCCGAGTCGGAGCTGCCACCAGCTCCGGCGCAGGAGCCGCCGTCCGCGCCGGCGGGGGACGCGCCAGCCGAGACGGCCATACCCCCGCGTGGCGGCCATATCGGAACGGCACTGCTCGCCGGTGTCGCCGGCGGGGTCCTCGTGACGCTGGCCATAGTCGTGCTCTGGCTGAGCGGCCTGGTGCCGGCGCGTTACGCGGCCTCGAGCGATACAAGCGCGCAGATCGCGGCATTGGAAGCGCAAGTGCGCGACTTGAAAAACCGCCCGGTTGCTATGGTGGACACGCCGTCGGTCGATGCGCTGACCCAGCGCGTGGGCAAGATCGAAGACACAATGTCAAAGCTGCCGGCGGGCGAAGCCGGCGTGGCCGAGCGGCTGGCCGCGACCGATAGTGCCGTGAAATCGCTCGGCAGCGCGCTTACGACGCTCAACCGCCGCAGCGAAGACATCGCCGCCACTGCGGCCCAAGCGCGCGAGCGCGCCGACGCGGCGGCGAAGGCGATGACGGAATTAAACACAAGCGTGCAGGAGATTGCGAAAGGCAATGCCGCCGGAATTCCGCCCGCCGAACTTGATGCCTTGCAAAAGCGCATCGCCGCGCTCGAACAATCCGCCCAGGCCGCGCGTGCCGACATCGCCAAGGCCTCCGCGGCCGATAGCGCGGCGCGCCTGGCCTTGAGCGCGGCCGGCTTACGCGATGCCGCGTTCAGCGGGGCGCCGTTTACGGCCGAGCTGGCGCAAGCCAAATCGCTCGGCGCTGGCGACGAGGCATTGGCGCCGCTGGCGCCATTCGCGGCAACTGGCGTGCCGACCGCACAATCGCTGGCGCAGGAACTGCGCGCGCTGTTGCCGGCTATGCTGAAGATTTCCGGCGCGCAGGCACCGCAAGGCAGCTTCCTCGAACGGCTGCAAGCCAATGCCGGCAAGCTGGTGCGCATTCGCCCGCTGGATGCGCCCGGCGACGATCCGTCCGCCGTGCTGGCGCGCCTCGAGATCGATGCCGCCAAGGCCGACATGGCCGGCGCCCTCGCCGATCTCGGCAAGCTCGCCGATGCGACGCGCGCGCCGGCGCAAAGCTGGATTGAAAAGGCAAAAGCACGCCAGGCCGCGCTCACAGCCGCACGGCAATTCGCCGCCGATACGGCGCGCGCGCTTGGGCCTATGGTGGGGGCACAATGATCCGGGTCGTCCTGTTCCTGCTGACGGTCGCGGTGCTGGCGGCCGGCTTTGTCTGGGTCGCCGACCGCCCGGGCGATGTCGCCATCACCTGGATGGGCTACCACATCGAAACCTCGGTGATGGTGGCCGCGCTCGCGATCATCGTGCTGGTTCTTATCGTCATACTGATTTGGACGATTGTGCGCGGCATCCTGCGCACACCCGAGCAGGTGTCGCTGTTCTTTCGCCACCGCCGCGCCATGAAGGGTTACCTCGCCATCTCGCGCGGGCTGATCGCGGTCGGCGCCGGCGATCCACGCATCGCGCGCAAGGCCGCCATTGAGGCGGCGCGGCTGTCGCCCGGCGATCCGCTGGCGCTGCTGCTCACCGCGCAGTCGGCGCAAATGGCCGGTGATCGCAGCGGCGCCGAGCGCGCCTTCCGCGCGATGACCAGGCGTGACGACACCAAGCCGCTCGGCCTGCGCGGGCTCTACATCGAGGCACAGCGCCGTGACGATGCCTATGCCGCGCGGCTGGTTGCCGAGGAAGCGGCGAAGGAAGCGCATGCGCCGGCCTGGGCCGGGCAGGCGGTGCTCGACTATCGCTGCGCCGCCGCCGACTGGGCCGGCGCGCTCGAAGCGCTCGATCACATGAAAGGCGCGTTGGAAAAGGCCGGCTACCGCCGCCAGCGCGCCGTGCTGTTGACCGCCCGCGCGCTGGCGCTGGAAGAGATCGACCGCGACGCCGCGCGCGCGGCAGTGCTGGAAGCGGTGAAGCTCGCGCCCGATCTGGTGCCGGCGGCGGCGCTGGCCGGACGGCGGCTGGCGGAAGCGGGCGAGCCGCGCAAGGCGCGCAAAATCCTGGAGAAGGCGTGGGCGATCAATCCGCACCCGGATATCGCCGAGGCCTACGCGAATTTGCGGCCCGGCGACAGCGCGCGCGAGCGGCTGGCACGTATGAAGAAACTCGCCGATCTCGTGCCCGGCCAGTTCGAAGGCGCGCTGGCCGTGGCGCGCGCCGCGCTCGATGCGCGCGAATTCGCCGGCGCGCGGGCGGCGCTGGCGCCGTATCTGTCGGCGCCGACGCGGCGGGTCGCCACCCTGATGGCGGAGATCGAGGAGAGCGAGCACGGCGACGAAGGCCGCGTGCGCGAATGGATGGGCCGCGCCATGCGCGCGTCCGGCGATCCGGTGTGGACCGCCGACGGCGTGGTGTCCGAGCGCTGGCTGCCGGTCACGCCGAACGGGCGGCTCGACGGTTTCGAATGGAAGGTGCCGCTGGCCGAAATCGGTGTCAGCCGTGCGGTGATCGAGGTCACGCCCCCGTCGCCAAAACCGGCCGTTGAAGCGATCGAGTTCGCGCCGCCGGCGCCGAAACCGCAACCGGCGCCCGAGGCCGAGCAGGCGCCGCCGGCGGTCCGCCGGCCCGCGAAAGCCACCGCCAAGCCGAAACCGGTCGAGCCGGTGATCCCGCTGGTGCATGCGCCCGACGATCCGGGGCCGGATTCCGCCCTGGAGAGCGACCCGGTGCCGGAAACCACAGCACCGCCGCCGCGCGCGCCCTGGCAGCGCTTCATGCAGCTATTTCGTTGATATTTATCTGTCATTCCGGGACGGTCCGCAGGGCCGAGCCCGGAATGACGGTGGGATGGTTGCTTGCCAAGCCCGCGCCACACCGATACTAGTTGCCGCGATTTCAGCCGGCGTAGCTCAGCGGTAGAGCATCCGCTTCGTAAGCGGGTGGTCGGGGGTTCAAATCCCTCCGCCGGCACCAGCCTTCACTGCTTCGGAAGCTTCGGCGGGCAAGGCCTCGTGTGCGGTTGTCCGCCGTGGCCTTGGCGAAGGCGGACATTGGCTCTCACACTTCCACCGGGTTCTCCACGTCCGCCGACGAATGCGCTTTGATCTCGCGCGCCGGCGCCTGACCGTGGATGTCGCGGCCGGTCGGGGTCCAGGTGCAGATCTCGTTTTCATTCACCCAGATGGTCTTGAATTCGCCGGGCGCGAAATATTCCACGAACACCATTTCTGCTTCGGGTGCGGCCCTTAGATAATGCCGCTCGAGGTCGGGATAATAGATCACGTCGCCCTGGCGCACCGGGAACGGTTTCTCGTTGGCATAGACCGTGCCGTGCCCGCGCAGCACATACATGAAATGCTCGGCGCCGACGTGATGATGGTTGGCGGCGACGGTGCCGGGCGGATAGATGATCATCTCGCCTTTCACCGCCTTGGTGCCGAACAGTTTCGGCGTCACCAGATAGATGCGCTTGCGGGCGTCGTGCACGGAATCGAGCACCGGTTCGCGCGTCCAATCCACCACGCGGAAGCCGGGCGGATTTTTGAGCAGCGCCGGGTCCAGGTTCGCGGCATCCGGTATTTCGGCATAGAGCAAGGCGGCGCCACGGCTGGACGAAACGGTGACCGCATCGCCGGGCGGCAGGAACACCACATGCGCGTCGGTCAGTGTCTGGCGATCTCCGCCATGCGTGAGCACCGCCTCGCCGTCCAGTATCTGGAACCAGGCAAGACCGCGCGCCGGCACCGCCAGGCGGGCCTCGCCGCCGGCAGCAATCGTCAGGCGGTCGAGCAAAATGCGGGTTCCCGGCACGCGCGCATCGGTGAGCAGATGCTGGCGGGCGGTCCCGCGTTCCGCCGGTTCGGCGGCAACTGCGCTTTCGTTAAAAATTGTGGCCATGGCATCCCCCCTTTGCAACCTGCCGCCGGCGCAAGCCAGCTTTCGGCATCATTGCATATGATTTGAGGATATTAGCACGCCGGTTAATCAGTAAAGTCCCCGCATTCGGTTCTGGGAACCCAGGAACCATATTCGGCCACGCACGTTGCCTTCGTCAGACTTCCCGCGCGCGTTCGCGCCAACGAGGAGGCTCCGCCATGTGGACCACGTTATTCACCGTTACCTTCTTGATCTCCGTCGCCCTGGGCCTGGCCGCGATTGTTATGAATTCCGCCAATGGCGGGAGGTTCCGTCTCTGATTTCGCTATATCCGACCTCCTGATGTGTTGGCTTGGGCGGCCCCTTGGGGCCGCCCATTTTTTTTGCAGAATGGCGCTACGCCGTACGGGAACTTTGCAATAATGTGGTCGATGCCGCCGCCCCTGCTGCTGTCGAGGCGCTTTGCGCCACTGTTCTGGTGCCAGTTTTTCGCGGCATTCAACGACAATTTTCTCAAAACCTCACTGGTTTTCCTGATCTTGTTCCGCTCCGCCGCCGCCGACGCGGAAGCCCTGGTCACGCTGGCGAGCGCCATCTTCATCGCGCCCTATTTCCTGCTGTCGGCGCTCGGCGGCGAACTGGCCGACCGCCACGACAAGGCGCGGGTGGCGCAAGTGATCAAGTTCGTCGAGATTTTTGTCGCAGGGTTGGCGCTCGTCGGTTTCGCGCGCCAGTCGATCCCGATCTTGTTCGTGGCGCTGGGCAGCTTTGGCGTGTTGGCGTCCCTGTTCGGGCCAATCAAATACGGCATCCTGCCCGATCACCTCAAGCGCGAGCAGTTACCCGCCGGCAATGCGCTGGTGGAAGGAGCGACCTTCATCGCCATTCTCTTGGGCACCATCGTCGGCGGGCTGGCCGCGCGCAACGGCGGCGACGTTACGGCCTTCGCCGCGCTGGTGATGGGATTCGCGCTTCTCTGCTGGAGCGCCAGCCTGTTGATTCCGCCGACCGGCGTCGGCGCGCCGCATCTGACGGTCACGATCAATATCGTTGCCTCGACCGCGGCGATGTTCCGCCATCTGCGCGCCGACCCGCGGCTGTGGTGGGGCGCCATGGTGACAAGCTGGTTCTGGCTGGTGGGCATCGTGGTGCTGTCGCTGTTACCGCCGTTGATCAAAATCCTGCTCGGCGGCAACGAGGACACCGTCACCGCCTATCTCGCGCTGTTCTCGATTGCGGTTGGCGCCGGCTCGGCGCTGGCCGCGGCGATCGCGCGCGGACGCATCGTGCTCACCACCACGCTCGCCGGCGCGCTGCTGCTCGGAGCCTTTGCGCTCGATCTCGGCATCGCGAGTTTTGGCGCGCTGCCCGCGCTGGCGCCGCAAGGGCCGGGCGTGGTGCTTTCATCTGTGCTTGGGATTCGCGTCGCGGTTGATCTTGCCGGCATGGCGGTCGCCGGCGGGCTGTTCATCGTGCCGGCCTTCGCCGCGGTGCAGGCCTGGGCCGGCGCCGATTACCGCGCGCGCACGGTGGCCGCGGTCAACGTGCTCAACGCGGCGTTCATGACCGGCGCGACCGTCGTCGTCGCGGTCATGCAGAATTACGGCGTCACTGTGCCGACATTGTTTGCGATGATCGGCGTGGCGACGCTGCTTGTGGCGCTTGTCATCTGGCGCACGATGCCGAAGGAGACTTAACCGTCGTCCCCGCGAAGGCGGGGACCCATACGCTGCGACCTATCGATAGGACACGGCGTATGGGTCCCGGCTCTCGCGCAAGAGCGCTCGGCCGGGACGACAGCGTCTACTTCTTCCGCATCTTCAGCACGCGGTCGACCATTTCGCCGGCGACGCCGAGATAGTTCGCCGGGTCGACCATCTTCTCCAATTGCTTGCGGCTGGCGTGCTTGCCGATCTCTTTGTCCTCGACAAGCAGATCGATCAACGGGCGGCCGGTTTTCACCACCTCGCGGCAGATGTCGTAGACCAGATCGTGCGCCCGGTTGCGGCCGAGTGCGGCGCCCAGGCCCATCATCACCGCTTCCGACATGATCAGGCCCTTGGTGATGTCGAGGTTTGCGCGCATCTTCTTCTCGTTCACCTGCAGGCCGCTCACCAGGAAACGCGTCTGCGCCAGCGCGCCGGCCGACAGCATGAAGATTTCCGGCAGCGCGATCCATTCGATTTCCCACGGGCCGGTGGAGCGCTCGTGGTCCTCGACTTGCGCTTCCAGCAGCGCGGCCACCAGTTGCTTCACCATGGCGGTCTGCGCGGTGATGTAGACCGACGAGATCGGGTTGCGCTTCTGCGGCATGGTCGAGGACGAGCCGCGGCCCTGGTGGAACGGCTCGTAGACTTCTTCCACCTCGGTCTGCATCAAAAGCTTCACGTCGAAGGCGATTTTGCCGCAGGTGCCGGTGACCAGGCCGAGGAAGCAGCCGACCTCGGCGATGCGGTCGCGCACCGTGTGCCAGGAAATATCCGGCTGGCCGAGCTTAAGTTCCTTCATCAACTCGACCTGACACTTGAGCCCGTCCTTGCCGAGCGAGGACAGCGTGCCGGCGGCGCCGCCGAATTCGCCCACCAGCACGCGCGGACGGAGCTCTTTCAGGCGCTGCTTGTGGCGCTCGAAAGCGCCGAGCAGGGTTGCCATTTTGTAGCCGAAGGTTATCGGCACCGCCTGCTGCAGGTTGCTGCGCCCGGCCATCGGCGTATCGCGGTATTTCTTGGCCAGCGCGGCCAGCGCATCGGCGATGGCGTCGATGTCTTTTTCAAGAAGATCGAGCGCCTCGCGCATCTGCAGGACAGTGGCGGTGTCGGTGATGTCCTGGGTGGTGGCGCCCCAATGCGACCATTCGCCGAGCCCGTCCTTGCATAGCTTCACAAGCTGCTGGACCACCGGCAGCACCGGATAGCCGATCCGCTCGGTCGCCTCCTTCAATTTGGCCATGTCGATAAACGTGGCGTCGCAGTGGCGGACGATCTCGGCGGCGGCATTCTTCGGGATGATGCCGAGCTTGCCTTGCGCGCGCGCCAGCGCCGCTTCGAAATCGAGATATTTCTGCACGCGGTTCTCGTCCGACCACACGCGGCGCATCGCATCAGTGGTGAAAATGTCGCGGAACACCGCGGAATTGAGGATGGTCGAGGGCATTCGGGTCTCCTGGACGCTCAAGGGCGCGGTGCTGTGCTAACCTAAGCGGGACAGCCGGGACAAGTGTCACGGCCGGGCCGGCCAAAGGCCGGTCCCGGTTGCCCGGCGATGGCAACGTCCGGGAGGCCCGCATGAATGTGAGAACCGAACCGCAACGCAGCTTCAAGCTCGAGCCGGTGCACCCGAAGCCGGAACAGGCGCATACCATGCCTTACGCCCCGGCGGTGCATATCGTGGGCGCCTGCGACCTGATGTTCCTGTCGGGCGCGACGCCATCGCCGCTCTACCACAAGCATCCGCATGTGGAGGCCGAGCACGTGCATCCGCACTCGATCGAGGAGCAGACCGCGCGCGCGATGGAGGCGATCAAGTCGATCCTCGATCATACCGGCGCGACCTGGCGCGACGTGGTGAAGGTGACGAAGTACCTCACCGACTTCCGCGAGGCCGACGCCATGCACGCGACCATGGCCAAGTATTTCGGCGACTGGCGGCCGGCCTCGACCACGGTATGCATCAATCAGCTGTCGTCGCCAGGCGCGCGCATCGAGCTCGACATGATCGTGGCGCTGCCGAAGAAGGCGTGGGTGATAGGCGGCGCTCATGCCGCTAGAGCGCAGCTGGCGCCGCTAAGCGCGTTCGCCGTCTCGAAAGCGATGGGGCGGCTCGGATCGCGTGCGAGACTGTCGCTCTTCGTCGACGGCTCCTGAGCAATGAGGTGGATGAGGAGGCATGGCCAATGACAGTTAGCGAAGCTGCTCCTTCAGCCAATCCGCGCTCTGCGAGCGCCAGCGGTAGGCGCGGTTGGTGGCGATGTGGTTGCCGTCCTCGACGATCATCAGTTCCACCGGCCCCTTGACCTCGCGCGCCAGCCGCTCGGCGTCGGAGGCCGGCACCAGACGGTCGAGCCGTCCGTTGACGATGTAGATCGGCACCGTGATGTTCTGCGCCACGCCGACCATCGACAGCTTGGAGATATTCTTGACTGCTTCCGCGTCGGAGGCCGCATGCGTGCGCGAGCGGATCGCCTCGCGCGTGACCTGCGGCAGCGTGTCCCAGGCCTTGGAGAACTCGAACGGTCCGCCGAGCGCGATGCAGGCCTTGATGCGCTTCTCGAACGCGGTGGCGCGCGGGGCGTAATAGCCGCCGAGGCTCACACCCCACATGCCGATGCGCGACGTATCGAGATCGCGCCGCGTCTCCACGTAGTCGAGCACGGCGTGGACCGGCACCTCGTAGTCGCCGCGAATGGCAAAATCGTATTGCCCTTCGCCCTGGCCGGGGCCTTCGAACACCAGCGTGGCGATGCCGCGCGCCAGGAACGGCACCTCATAGGCATCGGTCTCCTCCTTGGTCGAATCGAGACCGACCGCCATAACCACCACCGGCGGTATGTCGATGCCCTTCGGCTTGCGCAGGATGCCGGCGAGGGTCTTCCCTTCGTACGGGATCTCGACGCGTTCGCCCGGCGGATCGAGGTAGGGCAGCGCCGCCTGGCGGCAGGCGATCTGCTTCTTGTGCGCGGCCTTCATCTGCGCCATGTCGCGCGTGAACAGGAACGAGGCGAAGTGATAGTAGACGCCGGCGCGCTGCAGGCATTCGCCCGCGGTGAGGAAATGTTTTTTCGCGAGCGCGTCGCGGCCGAGCTGCTCATGATGCGCGGCGCGTTGCGACCAGGCGCGGCACCAGTCGTCGTACGAAGCGAGCGAGCCGGTGACCTCCTCGAAATCGGTCAGCACTACGCCGTTGGCGATAAAGCGCGGGCCCCAATGCGCGATTGCCGATTTGAGCACCGGGTCGGATGACATGCACAAAGTCCTTGTAATGGGAAAGGGTCAGTCTGTCTTCTCGCCGCGCCGGTACCACGGCATGAAGCGACGCGTGCTCCATTTCACCAGTAATTCGAAGCCGACACCGAAAGCGGTGAGCAGCAGCACGCCGACGAAGGCTTCGTTGTGGCGATAGGAGCGGGAATTATAGAGGATGAAATAGCCGAGCCCACCGATCGAGAGGAAGAATTCCGACACCACCGCGCCGATCAGCGCGCGGCCGGCGGCCAGCCGGAAGCCGGCCAGCAGATAGGGCATCGACGAGGGCAGCACGATCTCGATCAGCATGCGCAGCCGGTCGGAGCGGAATGAGCGCGCCACTTCGAGATATTCGCGCGGCACCGAGCGGGCGCCGTCGGCGACGTTGATGATGATGGAGAAAATGGCGGCGAAGATGATGGTGGCGATGCGGGTCGTGCCCGAATAGCCGAACCAGAGCGAAAACAACGGCAGCACCACGATCATCGGCATGGCGTAAAAGCCGTTGACGTAATGCCGGATGCCGCGCTCGACCGCCGGGCTGCGACCCATCAGCAGGCCGATGATGGTGCCGGCGACCAGCGCGATGACCAGGCCTTCGGCCACCGCCAACAGCGTGGCGCCGGTCGCTTGCAGGAAGACGGGATCGGTGATCACGCTCGGGATTGCCATCACCACCGTGCTCGGCTTCGCCACGTAGGCGGGCGCCGCCGCTCGCACCACGACTTCCCAGAGCAGCAGCAGGGCGCAACCGGCGATGAAACGCGGCAGGAACACGCCCGACTTGCGCGCGGCGGCGGCGGGGGCCGTCGCCGCCGTGACGGCCGAAGCGGATACGCCGATGGTGGTCTGGCTCATCGCGTCACTGTCTCCAGCGGGCGAAGTGACGCTCGATGACGAGGCCGAGCCGCATCAGGCCGACGCCGATGATCGCGATCAGGAAGATTGAGGCGAACACGCCGGCGGTGTCGAAATTTTGCGAGGCGCCCATGATGAGCTGGCCGAGCCCGGTGGCGCTGAGAAAGAACTCGGCCGCGATCATGCCGACCAGCGCGCGGCCGATCGCCTGGCGCACGCCGGTCATGGCATAGGGCAGCGTGTAGGGCAGCATCACCTCGCGCCACAGCGCCCATTCGCCGGATCGGAATGAGCGCGCAACCTCGATCATTTCAGGTTTGATGCTGCGCGCGCCTTCCACCGTGTTGTAGATCACCGGGAACACCGCGAACAGAAACACCACCAGCACCTTGGGCGCGAAGCCGAAACCCATCAGCGACAGGATGAACGGGATCAGCGCCACCATGGGCGTGGCATAGATGATCATCAGATAGGGCTCGATGCCGATACGCAGCATCGGCAGGCGCGCCAGCAGCATGCCGAGCGGCATGCCGACGACGAGCGCGAGGATGAAGCCGGTGAGGAAGAGCTGCGCCGAATCGAGGAACTGGCTGATGAATTCACCAGTCAGCACAAATTGCCAGAGCTGCACCAGCGTGGTCGAGAATGGCACCATGAACGCCTGGCTGGTATTGCGGCCGGCGATCTCCCAGGCAGCGATGCCGATGGCAATGCTGATCCAGAACGGCAGGTTGCGGCGGATGGTTTGCTGCAAGGGGGTTGCCTGCTCCACTATCATTTCCGTATTCCGTCGTCATCGCCCGCGAAAGCAGGCGATCCAGTAACCCCTGTGCCGCGACTCTATTCTTGAAAGCCGGGATTACTGGGTCCCCCGCCTTCGCGGGGGACGACAGCCGCTATGCGTAGCAATGCCGATTCGTCTTACTTCACCATCGCGTTGGCGTCTTTCCAGACGCTGGTATCGACGAGCTGTTCATAGGTCACCGGCTCCTTGTCGGCCTTGATGGCGCCGATCTTCTTCATCAATTTCGCGGTGGCCTCGAGTTTGTTGCGCGGCAGGCCGTCGTCATGTTGCGCCCAGAAGCCGATGGCGAGGAACTCCTGCAGCGCGGCCTTGGCGATTTCCTTGGAATGGCCGGTGACCATGCAGGCCTCGGCCACCGCGTCGAGGTTCTTCGGGTCCTGCATGTAATGCGCGGATTCGATCATGGCGGCGACCGTGCGCACGATGGCGTCGCGATGGGCGGCAAGTTTGTCCTTGCGCACCACCAGCATCAGATAGTGACTGGTCGGATTGGTGTCCTTCTGCCGCAGCAGGATGGTCAACTTCTTGCCTTGCGCCTGGATCTCGGCCAGGTCGTCGAGATGCAACACGCCGTATTGCAGGCGGCCGGCGATCATGGCCGAACCCGTGCCGCCGCCAAGCGCGACTTGCTTGGTGTCGTCGATGGTCACGCCGGGGCAGGCGGCCAGCATCGAGCGCAGCGCCACCGAACGCGCGCCGCCGACCGAATCGACGCCAACCTCCTGGCCCTTGATGTCCTTGCAGGTCTTGCCGGTTTCCGTGGTGCCGATGACCCAATCGGGGTTCGGCATGCCATAGACCGCGACCAGCGGAACGCCGGCATTGGAAATCTGATTGATGACCGGTGGGGTCGGCGACCATGAGAACATCGGCGTCGCCGGCGACCACCGCGCGCGCTGCCGCCGTGCCGTTATCGAATGGGCGGATTTGAATGTCGATCCCGTGCTTTTTGAAGAAGCCCTGTTTCTCTCCGATATAGGCGATCATCACCGAGAAGATCGGCGGTATGCCGGGGAGCGCCGCGACGATTTTGTCGGCCGCCGCCGCCGGAGCGACGGGCGTCGCCAGTACCGCGCTCAGCAGGCCGAGGCCGGCCAGCAGATTTGCCGTTCTACGGTTCATTGAATCCTCCCTTGTTCGTTGACGGTTCTTATGCTCAGCGTTCGAGTTGGAATTCGGCTTCGCGGGCTTCCCGCATCAGCGTACCCCACACCCGCTCGCGCAATTCGGCAAAGCGCGGCTCGCGCAAGGTCTCGCGGGTGCGCGGATGCGGGAGATCGATGACGATGGTCTCATGGATGCTCGACGGCCTGCCCTTGAGCACGATCACCCGGTGACCGAGCAGCACTGCTTCCTCGATCGAGTGGGTGACGAAAATCATCGCGGTCGGCCGCTGCTCCCAGATGTGCAACAGCTCGAATTGCAGGATCTCGCGCGTCTGCGCGTCGACCGCGGCGAACGGCTCATCCATCAACAGCACGTTCGGCTCGACGGCGAGCGCACGCGCCAGCCCGCAACGCTGCTGCATGCCGCCGGACATTTGATAGGGGAACGCGGTCTCGAAACCGCCGAGCCCGACCAGCTTTATGAACTCCGGCACCTTGCGCTCGACCTCCGCCTTCGGCGCGCCGGCCATACGCAAGCCATAGGCGACGTTGTCGAACACCGTCTTCCAGGGGAACAAGCCGAAATGCTGGAACACCATGGCGACGCCGGCAATCGGCTCCTCGACGCGCTCGCGGCCGACCCATATTTCGCCGGCATCGTGCGGCAACAGGCCGTCGATGCAGCGCAGCAGCGTGGTCTTGCCGCAGCCGGACGGACCGACGATGGCGACGATCTCGCGCTCGGCCACGTCGAAATTTATGTCGCGGAACACTTCGAGCGTGCCATAGCGCTTGGCCAAGCCCTTGACGCGAATGCGTGGCTCGCCGGAGGCTCCTCGCGAAGCGGACGGGCGAATGGCGGAAACCGCCGTTTGTTGACTTGTCACTCGGCGGCCTGTGTCGTTGGTTTGCTGTTGATCTTGGCCCAATAGTCGGCGGCCTGCTTCGATTGCCGAAGCGCCTCCGTGGTCTCGAAGCCCGGCGCCATCGAGCCATCGGTGCCGGCGAGAATCTGGTGGTGTTCGATGTTCAAAGTGCGCAACCAGCGCTGCTGACCCATGGTGATGGCGACAAAGTAGCCGATTTCGACCAGCTCCGGCTCGCTGAAATTTTTATGCAGACGCGCCCAAAAGGCATCGTCGGTCGGCAGATCCCAGGTAATCGCTTCGGCATAGGCAAGCGCGGCCTTTTGCCGCTCGTCATAGCGCGGTGAACTCTCGAAATTGATCAGCTCGGAGTAGTCGTCTTCCTGCAGGCCGGCCTTGGCCGCCTTGATCGAGCGCTGGTTGCCGCAGAACTCGCATAGCACCGAGCGCGAGACATAGATGCGGCACAGCTCCTTGATCTTGTGATCGGCCACGCCGTTCTTGAAGACGTCGCGCCAGGTATTGGCGAACGACCAGAATGTCGCCGGTACGTGGGCCCGGATCGCCTGGCTTTCCGGCCGCGGCGTGCCCTCCCGCGCGCAACGCTCGAACTCGGCGACCATGGCAGGGTCCGCGACCGCCTTTGGATCGATGTAGCTAATGCGCGGTTTCGACATCGGCGTTAACTCCCCGGAAATATTATTAGGATGCGCCCGCTGTGGATGCGACGATCGTTGTGGCGCAGCTTGCATGTTGCCGCAACCACGCCGCAGGGGCAACGCCGGTCGCATATTGCGGTAACCCTACCTTCGGTGCTGCAGGCTCCCGCCACAGCGGTGGGCGTGGGCGCCGGCCCCTGTGGTTGCGCGCTTTTGGCCGCGCGCAAGCGATCGTTAGGCTCAATCAATCGTTACAGGCCGAGCGAGATTACGACCCAGTATTGTTAATATCGCGAAAGGTTACGCTAAAGTTATCGGCATTGCATACCGTTCGTAAACAATAGTAATTCAGGCGCTCTTCAGCATAGTCCCAATTGCGCCCGCGATATTAGCAATTGAATACTTCATCCCATTTAGTCTCGTCGCAACCAGACGGCCAAGTTTCAGGTCGCGTCAAACGGGACAAAAGCCTTGCGTGCCAGCACCATCGTCATGATCGGGTTCGCCGTCGTGTTCGGCCTGCTCGCCGTGTTCATCGCCCAGGCCTGGCTCAACAACCAGGCCAATATGCAGGCGAAGAATTTCGAGGCGAACAAGAAGCCAACGGCGATGCAAACCGTCGTCGTCGCCAAGCAGCCGCTGCGTTTCGGCACCGAGCTCAGTGCCGCGATGCTGAAGGAAGTGCCATGGCCGGCGGAAGCGATGCCGAGCGGCGCCTTCAGCAAGATCGCCGACGTTTTGCAGGGCGGACGCCGCGTGGTGCTCACCGCGATCGAGCCGAACGAACCGGTGCTTCCGCTCAAGATCACCGGCCCCGGCGAGCGCGCCACACTGTCGGCGCTGGTGAAGCCGGGCATGAAGGCGGTGACCATTCGCGTCAACGACGTGGAAGGCGTCGGCGGCTTCGTGCTACCCGGCGACCACGTCGATGTCGTGCTTACGCGCCAGATCGACAAGGGTTCGGCCACCACCGAGGTGGTGCTGCAGAGCGCGCGCGTGCTGGCGGTCGATCAGGTCGCCGACGAGCGCGCCGCCAAGGCGACGGTGGCGAAATCGGTCACGCTCGAAGTGAGCACGGTGGAAGCGCAGAAAGTCTGGCTGGCATCGTCCGTCGGCAATCTGTCGCTGCTGTTGCGTAAAGCGGGCGAAAGCGCCGAAGCCAAGACGCGCAAGGTCACGCTCAGCGACTTAAGCAGCAATGAAGTGATCAACACCGACAAGGTCGCGACTGCGACGGTGGTGGTCACGCGCGCGGCGGCGAAGCAGGAATACACCGTGCCGGTCGAAGGCAGTCGTGGGGACATTACGACGGGTCAGAATGTGGGCGTTCGGTAATTCCGGGCGCGGGGTTAATCGAGGACGGGGGAGTGTGTCGTGAATAACAAAAATGAATATGTCGCTGGGTTCGCTTGGCGGCGTTCGGACAGGACCACGGAGCGCGGCGGTTGGTTGCGCGATCTGGCAATCGCCTTGGGCGTGGCGTTGGCGGCGGCGCTTCTGTTCATGGCCGGCGGCGCCTATGCGCAGGACCGCATCATCCAGATCACCGGCAATACCCACACCGCCATGGTGGCCGTCACCATCGGCAAGTCGCAGGACGTGCGCACCGGCACCAGTTTCGTCGACGTCATGGTGGGCGACCCGGAGGTCGCCGACGTCAATCCGCTCACCGATCACACGCTGTCGATTCTCGGCAAGAAGATCGGCACCACCCGCGTGCAGGTCTATGCCGAGGGCAAGAAGCTGATCGGCATCTTCGACGTCGAAGTGCAATATGACATCACCCGGCTGACCAACGAGCTCAAGCGCCGTTTTGCCGGCTCGCACCTGAAAGCTTCCTCCGTCAACGGCCGTATCATGCTATCGGGCGAGGTAGCCGACGCCGTCACCCTCGATAAGGCGGTCACCATCGCGCGCCAGTTTGGCCCTGACATCATCAATTCGGTGTCGGTGATGGCTCCGCAGCAGGTGATGCTGGAAGTGCGTTTCATCGAGATTTCGCGCACCGCTGGCCGTGAGTTGGGCGTGCAGTGGAACCGCTTCGGCGGCAGCAGCATCATCAATATTGGCGACCGCACCACGGCTTTGCCCGTGGTACCGGCAACGGAAGCGGCCGCCGGCGTGATCTCCGGCGCGTCTCCGTTCGGCTTCCTGATTGCCCGGCTGGTGGCGGGCGGCGCGACAACCGACGTGATGATCAATGCGCTCGAGGAGAAGGGGATCGCCCGCAGCCTGGCCGAGCCCAATCTGGTCGCGCTTTCCGGCGACACCGCGAGCTTCCTGGCCGGCGGCGAATATCCGATTCCGGTGGCGGGCACGTTCGGGCAGATCACCGTCGATTATAAGAAATACGGCGTCGGGCTCGCCTTCACGCCGACCGTGCTTGATCGCGGCTTGATCAACCTGAAGATCGAGCCGGAGGTCAGTCAGATCGACACCACTCACAAGGTATCGGTGACCAATGGCGTTTCGGTGCCCGCGTTGATCGTGCGCCGCGCCTCGACCACGGTCGAACTGCGCGACGGCCAGAGCTTCATGATCGGCGGCTTGCTGCAGACCAACAACCAGAACCAGATCGAGCAGTTGCCATGGCTTGGCTCTGTGCCGGTGCTGGGCGCGCTGTTCTCCAGCAAGGCCTATCAGCAAAATCAGACCGATCTCGCCATTATCGTGACGCCGCACCTGGTGCGTCCGACGCGACCGGGCGATGTCGTCAAGACGCCGGCCGATGACACGCTGCCGGCCAACGATCCGGAGTTCTTCCTGCTCGGCAAGGCCGAAGTTACCCGGGCGCAGGCGCTCGCACTGACACCCGCCACGGCGCGCATCGCCGCCGCCAGCGGCCGTCCGTTCACCGGGCACATGCTCGATGTGCCGAAGGGGGAATCCGATGCTGTCGTCCAGTAACCCGCTGCGTATGCTCGCACTCGCCGCGTTGCTCGCCGCGCTCGCCGGCTGCTCGGAATATCTCGATCACCGCGACACGATTTCGCTCGGCGGCGGCGATTCCGTCGCGACCGACAAGGTCACTCAGATGGTCGATCCCTGGCCGCGCGACAGCGCCGACCGCAACATCGCCTACAACGGGGCAAAGATGGAAACCGCCGTTGAACGCTATCGCACCAACCGCGTGATCCCGCCGCAGGGCATCGGCACGTCGGCCAGCTATCAGCCGGGCTCGAACAATCAGAACAACGCAGCACCGGTCGGTCCGAGCGTGGTCCAGTCGGCGGCGCCGGTGAAGTAAACGGATTGTTGAGTTATGCATCTAGGCCGCAGCCAAAGCCCCAGCTCAAACAATACCCGTGTGGTGGTGCTCACCGCCGACGCCGAGTTCGACCGTTCCGTGCGCGCCACATTCGGCGCCAGCAACGCGATCGATCTCGTCGTGGTGCCGGGGCGAATCGCCGAGCAAGGCGACACGCTCGAGTTCGAGGGCGCCGCTGTCGTGGTGGTCGATCTCGACGCCGGCAGCGACGAGGAACTGGCCGCGCTGGCGCGGCTGATGGCACGCGTGCGCGCCTGGCCGCCGGTGATCGCGGTGACGCAGAGTTTCGACGCCAACGTCGCCCGCACACTGTTGCAAATGAGGGTCGCCGACTTTCTGGTCAAGCCGGTGGCGGCGATCGACCTGGTGCGCGCCTGCGCGCGTGTCGGTAAGGGTCCCGCCGACGGCGCCGAGCCGACCGAGGCGCAAATCTACACCTTCCTGCCCGCGGTCGGCGGCGCCGGCGTGACCACGCTGGCCATTCAGACCGCGATGCTCATGCTCAACAGCGGCGGCCCGCGGGTGAAACCTTCCACCTGCCTGGTCGACCTGAATTTCCAGCAAGGCGCGGTCGCCGATTATCTCGATCTCGAGCCACGCTTGAATCTGGCGGAAATCGAGCCGCGCCCG
Organism: uncultured Alphaproteobacteria bacterium; assembly: GCA_963762285.1. Taxonomy (GTDB): domain Bacteria; phylum Pseudomonadota; class Alphaproteobacteria; order Rhizobiales; family Xanthobacteraceae; genus Pseudolabrys. The sequence goes on from CAVXKE010000014.1 coordinate 18,958, forward strand.
GACCGTCTCGACCGGCAATTGCTGGAAGTCATGCTCTCGTATCACGCCTCCGGCCTCGCCGTGGTCGCCGCGCCGAACCGGCCGGCGGAGATGCGATCGTTCGATCCCGACGTGGTGACGCGCCTGCTCGATCTCGTGTCCACCAATTTCGACTACGTCGTGTTCGACATGCCGCGCACCTGGTTCTCCTGGACCGACAGCGTGCTGCTCGGCTCGAACAAGTTGTACATCGTCAGCGAGATCACCGTGCCCAGCCTGCGCCACGCCAAGCAATTGGTGGCGGCAATCAAGGAGCGGCTGGGCGAAGGGCCGCATCCGCAGGTCATCGTCAACCGCTTCGCGCAGCGCTTGTTCTCGTCGGGCCTGCGCCGCAGCGACCTCGTGCAGACGCTCGGCGACGCCTTCGCCGCGGCGATTCCCAACGACTACGCGCTGGTGCGCGAGGCGATCGACCGCGGTGTGCCGCTCGACGAGGTCAAGCCTGGCAACAAGATCACCGCGCAGCTCAAGAAGCTGATGCTGGAGCCCGCGGCCGGCAAAGCGGCGGCGGAAGGCAAGGCCGCGGCGCCGATGAAGAAATTCAAATTTTCCGTCGCGCATTAGCGCGTGATCCCGAAAAGTCGGCAGCGGTTTTCGCAAATGATCATGCGCAAACGAGAGGACTAAGCGATGGCCGGCCGTTTCTCATTTCGACGTGCTGCCGCGCCGGAACCGCCGGCGATCGAAGGATCGGCGCCGTCTGCGCTCGAGGGCGTGGCCGCGCTGCCGGAAGTGCCGGCGGAACAGGCGCCGCCGGTGCAGCCGCAGGCGGCCGCCAACCCGCTACTCAGCGACAAGCTGCTCGACGCCAAGGTGCGCCTGCATCGCCGGCTGATCGAGGAGATCAATCTTTCAGCGTTGGAAAAGCTGCCGGAGGACGAAATCCGCCGGCACGTCCAGCAGTTGGTGTCGCAATACGTGCTGGGCGAGCGGCTGGCGCTCAACACCCAGGAACTCGCCGAATTCGTCTCGGAAATTCTTGATGAGATGACGGGCCTCGGTCCGCTGGAGCCGCTGCTCAAGGACCCCAGCATCAGCGATATCCTGATCAACGGCCACGAATGCGTCTATGTCGAGCGTGGCGGCATGCTCGAGCCGCTGTCGGTGCGCTTCAAGGACGAGCAGCATCTGCTGCGCATTATCAACAAAATCGTGTCCGCGGTCGGCCGGCGGGTCGATGAATCGCACCCACTGTGCGACGCGCGTCTGCTCGACGGTTCGCGCGTTAACGTGGCGGTGCGTCCGATCGGCGTCGATGGCCCGCTGGTGTCGATTCGTAAATTCTCCAAAAAGCCGCTCAACCTCAACAAGCTGGTCGAAGTCGGCGCACTGCGCCCCCCGATGGCGGAGCTTTTAGGGGCGGCGGTGAAGGCGCGCATCACAACGATCATTTCCGGCGGCACCGGCTCCGGCAAGACCACCATGTTGAACGCGCTCTCCGCCTTCATCTCGGAAAAAGAGCGCCTGATCACCATCGAAGATGCCGCCGAACTGCAGCTGCAGCAGCCGCATGTCGGCCGCATGGAAACGCGGCCGCCCAATATCGAAGGCGATGGTGAAATCCGCCAGCGCGAATTGGTGAAGAACGCGCTGCGTATGCGGCCCGACCGCATCATCCTCGGCGAGTGCCGCGGCGAGGAAGCCTTCGACATGTTGCAGGCCATGAACACCGGCCACGAAGGCTCGATGGCCACCATTCACGCCAACACGCCGCGCGACGCCATCTCGCGCCTGGAGCAGATGATCGGCATGGCCGGCCTGCCGATGACGGTGGCCTCGATCCGCGGCCAGATTGCCGGCGCCATCCAGCTCATCGTGCAGCTGTCGCGCCAGTCCGACGGCAAGCGCAAGGTCACCTCGATCGCGGAGATCACCGGGCTGGAAGGCGACATCATCCAGATGCAGGAAATCTTCAAGTATGTGCGCACCGGCACCGCGCCGGATGGCGCCGTGCAGGGCCATTTCACGGCCACCGGCGTGCGCCCGCGTTTCCTCACCCATCTCACCAACCAGGGCGTCAAGCTGCCCGGCAATTTTTTCGATCCCTCGCAACCGCTCTAGAGCGCGATCCCGAAAAATGGAAGCCGGCTTTCGCAAAAGATCGCGTTCAAAGAAAAGTAGTTCGCCATGTTCAATTTCAATCCGGTCTATCTGATCTATCTGCTGATCGGCATCTCGGCGGCGATGTTCGCGGAAGGCGTCTATCTGCTGCTCTACAACAAGGCATCCTACCGCAAGAACATCAACCGCCGCCTCAAGGTGATGGACGAAAAACCGGACCGCGAAAGCGTGCTGGTGCAGCTGCGGCGCGAGCGCGGACTGACCAGCAGCGGCGATTACCGGCTGCCGCTGCTCAGCCTCAATCAGCTCGTGCTGCAGTCCGGCCTGACCATCGGCATCGGCCGGCTGGTTCTGTTCATCGGGGGCGGAATGATCGCGGCGTTTGCCGCCACCATGGCGTTCGACGGGCGCCCGTTGTACGCCGGCATCGCGGCTCTGTTCTGCGGGTTCGTGCTGCCCTTATTGGTGCTGCGGTTCTTGCGCGGGCGGCGCCAGAAGAAATTCGCCGCGCAGTTTCCCGATGCCATCGACATCATCGTGCGTTCGTTGCGCGCCGGCCACCCGGTTCCGATCGCCATCAATATGGTGGCGCGCGAATTGCCCGACCCGATCGGCAGCGAGTTCGGCACCGTCACCGACGAGATCACTTACGGCGCCGACCTCGAAAGCGCGATGCGCAATCTGTATTTCCGCGTCGGCACCGACGATCTGCCGCTGTTCGTCACCGCGGTCGCGATCCAGGGCTCGACCGGCGGCAATCTCGGGGAAATCCTGGAGAATTTGTCGGCGGTGATCCGCCAGCGCTTCAAGATGCGCCGCAAGATTCGCGCGCTGGCGGCGGAAGGCCGCGCTTCGGCGCTGATCCTGTCGTCGCTGCCGATCTGCATGTTCGCGGTGATCAATTTCCTGGTGCCGAGCTTTTACGCCAGCGTCTGGAACGAGGACCTGACCAAAATCGCGCTGGTGCTGGCCGGCTGCTGGATGGGCGTCGGCAATTTCATCATGTACCGCATGGTCAATTTCAGGATTTGAGCGATGAACATGATGTACTCAACGCTCGCCGACCTGTCCCGCGACAGTTCCAGCATGCTGATGGCGCTGCTGGTGTTCCTCGCCGCCGGCACCATGGCGTTCTCGGTGATGGCGTTCGCGCGCGTGCGCGGCTCGGTCAAGCGGCGCGCCTCGCGCATCATGGATGACGTCGAGCGCGGCGCGAATGCCAAACGCTCGTTGCGCTATTCCAGCCTGCGGGCGGTGACCCAGCTTCTCGAATACACCACCAAGCACTATTCCACGACCAACGACGAGAACATGAAGGTGCTGCGCCGCCGGCTGATCCAGGCCGGCATCTACGATCCGCGCGCCGTCGCCTATTTCTTTATCGGGCGCACCACCCTCGCCGTCGGCCTGGCCGGCGCTTTATTCCTGTTCCGGCCAATGCTGATGTCGCACGGCGTCTCGTTTTTCTGGCTGATGGTGATCGTCGCCGGCGTTGCCGGTTATGTCGGCCCCAGCATGTATGTCGACCGGCGCATCGCCGCCCGCAAGGTCGAGCATCGCGCCGGCTTTCCGGATTTCATGGACCTGCTGGTGGTATGCGCGGATTCCGGGACTGTCGATGGAGGCTTCGCTGGAGCGCGTCGGCCGCGAGCTCGGCGACAGCTATCCCTCGTTGTCCGCCAATATCCACATGACCAATCTCGAAACCCGCGCCGGCCGCCCGCTCAAGGACGCGCTCGAAAACTTCGCCGACCGGCTGGCGCTGGACGAGGCGCACGCGTTCGCCACCCTGATCAACCAGTCGATCGATCTCGGCTCCAGCATCACCGATGCCCTGCGGGTCTACAGCGACGACATGCGGCATAAGCGGCTCTCGCTCGCCGAGGAAAAGGCCTATGCATTGCCCGCCAAGCTGTCGGTGCCGATGATGGTGTGCATCTTCCCGGTGCTGTTCGTGGTCATCCTGCTGCCGGTATTCGTGCGCCTGCATGTCGGCCATTACTTCTGATGGGCCGGCGCCAGGGCAGAGGGTGAAGAATTTCTTAACCAAGGTCTCCTAGCTTAGCCGGGTCCCGATCGCGGGCGTTTCCGGCAGGCATTGGTATGCGTAGTGGAGTTGCCCGAGTTCTGCTTCTTGCGGCGGCCGGCCTGTGGCTGGCGGGCTGCAGCGCCTCGAACAAATTCGCCAATCCATTCGCAGCAAAGACGCCGGGCGCGGACGCTTTCGCCGCCACACCGGCGACCGATGACGTGACCGCGGAGAAGGCGCCGCCGCCGCTCGGTGTGCCGGCCGCCGACGAGCCGGGGCTGTACGGCAACGATCCGAACGACGCCTTGAACCTCGGCAAGAAGCAATACCGTGCCAATAATTTCGGGCTGGCCGAGAAATATTTCCGTCACGCGGCCGAGCTGCATCCGCGCGACGCCGAGGCCTGGCTGGGCCTGGCCGCGTCCTACGACCGCCTGCGCCGCTTCGACCTCGCCGACCGCGCCTACGGCCAGGCCATCGGCATTCTTGGGCCGACCACCGAGATCCTGAACAACCAGGGCTATTCCTACATGCTGCGCGGCGACTACAAGCGCGCGCGTGAGAAGCTCAACGCCGCCCAGCGCAAGGACCCCGGCAACAAATACGTGCAGAACAATCTGCAACTGTTGGAAGACAGCTATCGCAACGGCAAGGCCATCCAATAGGCCTGCCGGTTCCCGCGCCGGAAAATAGCGAAACGGCGGGACTAAATCGCACCATCGACGGTTCTTAATACGGGCGCGAAAGCTTCGCGGCCCCCTTCAACTTCATTGTCTCGCACGGTGGATGTGCGAATATTATCAAGCTCGTGGGGTTAACTGGGGGCAGGGGACGACGAGCCAAGACGCTGCTATCTTAGGTGCGGCAATCGCTCAATCATCAAATCGATTTCCCGACTTAAGGGAAACGACTGAAAACCAGGGAGGGAGCTGCAATGTCTACGAGAACCGGAAAATCGGGGATGTCGCGCCGCATGCTGCTCAAGGCGGGCGCGGCGATCAGCATCTTTCCGGCGCCACGCGTTTTCGCGCAATCGTCGGAGCCGCTCAAAGTCGGCTTCCTCACGGTCCTCACCGGTCCGCTCGCGGCGGGCGGCAAGCAGCAACAAGAAGGTGCAGCATTCTTCCTCAAGGAACGCAACGGCATGATTGCCGGCCGCAAGATCGAGCTGATCACCGAAGACACAGCCGGCAATCCGGCGCTCGCCAAGACCAAGACCCAGGAGCTGGTCGAGCGTCACAAGGTGCCCGTGATGATCGGCCCGCTGGCGACCAATGAAGCTTTGGCGATGGACGGTTACGTTCGCGACAGCAAAGTGCCGTTGATCACCACGACCTCGGCCGCGACCGTCGACCTCAAGAGCCGGGCTCCGAACCCTTACGTCCTGCATGCTTTCGGCACCGCGCCGCAGGTGACCTATCCGCTCGGCGATTACGCGGCCAAGACGCTCGGCTACAAGAAGATCGCCATCGTCGCGGAGGATTTCACTTACGGCCACGAAGGCGCCGGCGGATTCCATCTCGCCTTCGAAGCTGGGGGCGGCAAGATCGTGCAGAAGCTTTGGCCGCCGCTCAACGCGCCGGAATACGGACCCTATCTTGCGCAGATCAAGCCCGACGTCGACGCCATCTACATGGGCTTTGCCGGCAGCAATCCGCTGCGCTTCCTCAAGCAGTTCAGCGATTACGGGCTGAAGGGCAAAGTCGCCGTGCTCGGCAACACCACCAGCACGGACGAAGGCATCCTCAAAGTGATGGGCGAGGAAGCGGTCGGCGTCTATACCGCGGGCTGGTACGCCGCCGGGCTCGACACGCCGGACAACAAGAAATTCGTCGCCGGCATCAACGCGGAATTCAAGCACGATCCCGGTTTCTACACCGCGGGTCCCTACACCGCGCTGCTCATCATCGAGGAAGCGCTCAAGACCACCGGCGGAAAAACCGACGATGCCGCGGCCTTCGTCAAGGCTATGCGGGACGTGCGTCTTATCCACGGGCCGATCGGCCCGGTGCGGCTCGACCAATACGGAACGCCGATCCTCGACATTCACATTCGCAAGGTGGCGCGCGTGAACGGCAAGCTCACCAACACCATCATCAAGACCTATCCGCAGGTGAGTCAGTTTTGGACCACCGACCCGGCGAAGGCCGTCGAGCAGCCCATCTTCTCGCGCGATTTCCCGCCGAGCAAATATCTCGAATAGCGCGGGCATGGCGAAGATGCGGCGAACCTTCGCCCAGTCACTGTGATCAGCGGCTCATCGGCCGTCCGGGGCTACCGGGCGGCCGATTGCGTTCCTAGATGGGTAGCGTGGGCGCGCTGGCGCGAGGAATAATGCGATCATGTTCGATTCGTTGCGAAAGCTGATTTCGGAATTGGGCGAGGGTGGCAAGCATCCCAGCCGCTTCGAGGATGACGATTACCGGCTGGCCGCCGCCGCGTTGCTGGTGCATGCCGCCTCCATTGACGGCAATGTCTCGGACGTCGAGCGCAACAAGCTGCATGGCGTGATCAAGCAGCGTTTCAGCTTGGACGATGCCACCACCGACGAACTGGTTGCCGAGGCCACCGCCGCCGATCAGCAGGCCATCGATCTTTACCAGTTCACCGCCCGGCTCAACCGCTCGCTTGACGAACCGGCGCGCGCCCGCGTTGTCGAGATGATGTGGCAAATCGTCTATGCCGACGGCATCGTGACCGAATTCGAGGATAATCTGATCTGGCGGGCGGCCGACCTGCTGGGCGTTTCACGCGACGAGCGGATCGCGTTACGGGAGCGGGTTGCGACCGAAGCGACCGGCAAGAAGGCATGAGCGGCTTACGGCCTGTCACCGTGATCACGGGCGCCTCGGCCGGCATCGGGGCGGCGCTGGCGCGCGTGTTCGCGCGCAACGGCCACGCCTTGGCGCTGGTGGCACGGCGCGAGGACCGCTTGCACGCACTGGCCGATGAAATCGCGGCGGCTGGGAATCCAAAGCCGCTGGTGATCATTGCCGACGTGCAACGGAGCGATGCCGTCCGTGTGATCGGCGAGGCGCTGGCAGCGCATGGGACCGAGCCGCAATTCATGGTCAATAATGCCGGCTTTGGCCTGAGCGGCACCGCCGCCGCGCTCGATCGCGACGAGCAATTGGCGATGATCGACACCAATGTCCGCGCGCTCACCGGTTTATCGCTCGCCTTTGTCGACAGCCTGGCGCGCCATGGCGGCGGCATCCTCAATGTCGGCTCGATGGCAGGCTTCCTGCCGGGCCCGGGTATGGCGGTCTATTACGCCACCAAGGCCTATGTGCTGTCGTTCAGCGAGGCGCTGCACAGCGAGCTCAAATCGCGCGGGGTGCGGGTGAGCGTGCTCTGCCCGGGCCCGGTGCCGACCGAATTCGCGGCGCGCGCCGGAATCATCCAAGAATATGGCGCCCGGCATCCTCACCCAGAGCGCGGAGCGCGTGGCGGAAGCCGGCTATCGCGGGCTAATGCAAGGGCAACGGACGATTGTGCCGGGCCTCACCAACAGGCTGACCGCTCTGCTGATCCAGGCTTTCCCGCGCCGCCTGCTGTTGGCGATCGTGGGTCGCCGCCAGCGCCGGCGCAGGTCCGCGCAGAAGTCATAGCCGATAACGGCTGGCGATATTTGCAATCGCCGGCAAAGCGGTTAGGACTCGATACGGGCGTAAAATCGCGCGCCGAACCGCCATGTTGAAGCCGGTCCTTCTCATCCTGCACCAGGAGCATTCCTCGCCCGGCCGTGTCGGCCAGGTGCTGGGCAAGCTCGGCTATCCGCTCGACATCCGGCGCCCGCGTTTCGGCGATCCGCTGCCGGAGACGATGGATGAGCATGCCGCCGCCGCGATCTTCGGCGGACCGCAAAGCGCCAATGACAATGAGGAGTTTGTCCGCCGCGAGATCGACTGGATCGGCGTGCCGTTACGCGACCGGAAACCCTATCTCGGCATCTGCCTCGGCGCGCAGATGCTGGCGCGCCATCTCGGCAGCCGCGTCTACCCGCACCCGCAAGGCCATGCCGAGGTCGGCTACTATCCGATCCGCCCGACGCAAGCCGGGCGGAAGATCTGCGCCGATTGGCCCGACCACGTCTATCAATGGCATCGCGAGGGTTTCGACTTGCCGGCGGGCGGCGAGCTGCTGGCCGAGGGCGATGCCTTTTCCGTGCAGGCGTTCCATTACGAGACCGGCTATGCGCTGCAGTTCCACCCCGAAGTCACCCACGCCATGATGTACCGCTGGCTGGTGCGCGGCGCCCATCGCATGGAGTTGCCCGGGACCAAGCAGCGGCACGAGCATATCGCCGACCGCGCGGTGCACGACCATGCCTCGCGCAACTGGCTGGCCGCCTTCATCGATCACTGGATCGGACGCAAGCCGAGCGCGCAGGCCGCCGGTTAGCGTCTGCTGAAACGCCTCTTACAACTCGGCGTCACGGCGTCCGCCGAAATTTTCTTCGCAAGATTCCGGAAACGATGGCGCCGGCAATGAAGAAGACCACCAACGGCACCCAGATCAGGAACGCACCCAGCAGCAGAATGAGCAGCACGGCCGACAGAATGCCTGCCGTCAGGGCCACCAGGATGATGCCGAGCGGCCCGGGCGTCGCGATGTAGATGCGCTCGGTGCCGTGCGTATCGACGAAGACCCGCGCGCGCGATGAGGCGTGTGCCGATCGCCGGCCCGCATGGTCCGGCGGGATGATCTCCGGTTCGGAACGCGGTTCCTCGGCCGGCGGCGTTGGTCGTTGACCCATCATATTACGCAACTCCATCGTTGCTTTGGATGCCGTCAAGTGCCATGGCCGTCCATTCTCGCGATCTTGTTCGATCGCCGACACGCTCAGAATGTCAGACGCAATCCACCAGATAGGTGCCGCTCCTGAGGTATCAACTGGAGACAATTGAAATTGCACGAAAGTTGCGCGCTGAGCAACGTGGCTCGCGCCGCCGCCCATCGCGTCATCGCGCAGAGTGGATGATTTCGACATTCGGCAATCCCACGGGGACGATGCCGATATCGCACGCGGCTGCGCCAAAACCTTCGGTTTCGATCAGAAATTTGTACGGGTTTTCCGGAAACAGCAGCCCGGCGCGATGCAGATTGGCATCGACCAGGAGCATCGTGCCACCGACGCTGTAGAGCGGAACAATATCCCGGTATCGCAAGTCCGATAGATACAGCCGCTGAAAGCCGGGCGGCGGCTGGTACAGGCCGTCGCGGATCCAGGGCGCCATGGCCCCCCGCGAAATCCGCCTTTCGATAGTCCAGGCATTCTGATCCATGCTCGGTCCTCCGGGAATTCGGACCGCGTTCGGATGCACAATCCGCGCTCCGGTGGACAGCAAGGTGGCGAGGATGTCGTCGGGAAATCCGACGATGTCGGCGTCCACCCAGAGAACCCAATCCTCATCCTTGAGCGCTTGTTTGACGAGTTCATTGCGAACTCTGGCGATATTGCTCCGCCGGCTTCCGCTGCATCGCGGGTGCCCACCGCACTGCCGGCGTCTTCGCATCCGAAATCGCGCTTGATAACTTGTATTCGCCGAAACTGCGTCTGCCATGCCGCCGCGCGAATGCTTGCAGCCGGTCCATGCTGTCGTCGCTGCTGTCGCCCTCCAGCAACGCAAGCGACAGTTGGTCGCGCGGATAGCGAAGCGCCAGGAGGCGCTCGAACAGGCTATCGAGGCTGTCGGCGGCGTCGCGGACCGGTACCGCTATGAGCACACGCCCATTCTTCGGGTGATGCCGCGTTGACGACCGCACGATCGATAGAGCTCAGAAAGCGGTCGGCTTCCGCGCCGGCGGCGGAGAAATCACGCATGGTCACTTGGGGGGTCGACGGTGCAAAAGAGGCGTCCACAACGTCCGGCTTTTGCCAGGTTCCAGCCCAATGATGAAAAGCGAACGATGCCAGTGTTGATCGATCACGATTAACGGGCACGCCGAATTTATCGATCGGGCAAAACACATGCGCAGGCAGGACCTGCGGCGCCGCCGCCGCCGGCGCCTGCTCGACCGCGGCCGTCAAGACAATAGGGCCGGTCGCATCGAGTGGGTCGTCAGCGGACCGGCAGCGGTGCATGAGCCGCAGCAGATGATCCCAGAACGGATGACCGGCCGGCGACAGCATGACGGCGTTTGAAACGATATTTAAGAAGCCTCGACGGCGGATGAATTCCAGGGCCGCATGCGAGCGCGGCTCATACGCAAAGATTGGCGTCTCCAGACTCGAGCAGCGGCGAGACGTTTGCCAGCGCTTCGGCGTCGATGTCGGCGTATACGCCGCCGAATTCCCGCAATACCAGGTAGCGCCCGAGATCGGCCCGCATGATCGGCTTCGGATAAGAATGAAACAGATCGCTGCATTCGGGGTAGCGGGAGTCCACGAGTTCCGCCAAATCCGCATCGGTCCAAAATCTGAATTCCCATCCCGGATGGAATTGCTTCCAGCTCTCCACATATCTGGAAAAGGCAATCGGGACTGCCGCATCTTTCCAGGTCTGGTGCAGAATCCGCGGAATCATCTGGTCTCACAACGCAACAAAGCTGAAAAGACTATCTTGCTTAAAATCCATAGAGAGATTCGCGCAACGTATCTCACCCGTTCATGCCGACCGCGCCCTATCAATACAAATAATTTGGAAGTTATCAAAGCCAGGGGAGCAAGCAAGGTCGGCGGCTGAGAATTTGCCGTGACTGGACCCCTATGCTTGCAACGCCAGCCGTAGCCCGGCATGCACGGCGCGCCGGATCGCCTCCGGCCCAAAATTTTCCATCACGTGGCGTCGAGCCGCAATGCGCTGGGATTCATATAGCGCTGGATTCTCGCAGAGGTCGCAAATTGCCGTGACGAATGCTCCCATTGTTTCGGCAATACGGACGTGAACTCTGTCTTCGAGTTGCAATCCTTCCACCGCTCGAGCTGTCGCGACAACGGGTAAACCCCACGCAATCGCCTCCAGCGCTTTTATTCTGGTGCCACCGCCTCTTTGCAACGGCATGACGGCGAGGTGCGCGCTCGACAAAAGTGTGGACGTAGAACTTGGGTTGGCCACAACAGTGATCTTGCCAAATTGCGCTCTGCTCGTAATGGCCGGATGCGGATTTCGTCCGGCCAAGATCAATCGCGCGCCCGCAATGCGATCCCATAGCGCCGGCATGATTTCCACCAGCGAGAGCGCGGCTTCGATATTCGGTGGATAGCCCAAGTGTCCGATGTATAGGAGCGTCGGCTGCCGACCGGTCTCCTTGCGGGGCGGCCAATCTTGAATGCTTTCCGGACGCGGTATTCCGTTCGGAACGACGCAGATCCGCTTTGCATCCGCACCATCGCGTACGAGCCGGTCGCGGTCGATGGCGGAACATACCCAGAGCACATCCGCCAGCGCCGCCGCTTTTTGTTCGAGCGCCGCAATTCGCCTTGCCTGTGTTTCGATCGCGCGACGCGTATCGGAATCGGTCTGCCGCCGCGCCGCCTGCGCCACGAGGTCGGATTCCACGTTATGCAGGTCTATAACCAATCCTTGCGTGGATTCCCTCGCGACCGGAGCCAGATTGCAGAGCGGCAACGATTCCAGCACGGTGACGTCCGGCTGAAACTGCGCGGAGATCGAACGAAACTGCGTAATCGCCTCGGCTGAAAACACCACATCGAAATCGCCGCGCCAGACTTCGGAAGTGTCCATGCCGGCAATATGTCCGATCTCAATTCCAGTCGGCGGGATCTCGGGTCCCGGCCGGCCGATCGACAGCAGCAGGACCGGCCCCAACTCGCTCGCTGCCGTAACGTTCTGCCAACTTCGCAGGTCGACACCTGAAATCGGGGGGAAAGCCGGATCGACGGTAACAAACAGTGTTTTCATTGCCGAAGAAATCGAATGGGAGGGATAGCGCCAAGGTGCCCGGCGGCGCGGCACCGCAGACGGATTTTACGATTTACACTCCGATCTACAATCGCCCGCAAATGCGCTGTCACCGTTGCTGCACGTGAATATGGTCAGGCGATAAGCCTGCCTGATAACGTTCGTACATCGCTGTGTACGCCGCCTCGATATGGCGCGTGAAAAGCTCGGTGTCGAACAACGGCGTGGTCAGCCGATTGTCTGCCAGCTTGCGCTTGATAGCAGCCAATTTTTCGGGGTTAGTGGCAAGTTCGATCGCAAGGCTTTCATAGGCTTGCGGCGTTGATGTAATCAGCTCCGGCAGCCCAATCGCGGTCAACAGACTTGCGGCGACCCTTCCCGTGAAGGTCTCGCCGATTTGCGTCAACACGGGCAAACCAGCCCACAATGCATCGCTTGCGGTCGTATGCGCATTGCAGGGTTGCGTGTCGAGAAACAGATCGGCCAGGCGGTGGCGCGCCAAATGATCTGGCAGAGACGTTCGTTTCGCGAACACAAGGCGTTCGGGCTTGACTGCCCTGGCTTCCGCCTCCTTCCTTAAATTCGAGGTGGCGTCTGCGTTATCTTCAACGAGCCACAGTACACTACCCTCGACCTGCTTGAGGATCCGCATCCAACGGTCAAACACGTCAGGCGTGATCTTGTAATTGTTATTAAAGCAACAGAAGACAAAGCCTTCTTGCGGCAGACCACATTCTCCACGACTAAACGGATGCGTCCCGATTTCTTTTTTCCTGTCGTTGGCCTGGTAGCAGTCCGGCAGATAGACGACCTTCTCCGTGTAGAATTCCCTGTGATTGAGCGGGACTACAGTCCGATCTGCAATGATGTAATCGATATAGCTTGCGCCCAGCGTTCCAGGAAATCCCAGGTAGTTTACCTGAATAGGCGCGGGTTTCTGCGCAAACACGCGCGTTCGGTGATCGCCGAAATAGCCGTTCAAATTGACCAAAATGTCGATCTGAGTTTCGCGGATAGCTGCCGCCGCCGATGAGTCGCCAAGCCGACTTATATCGATAATATTATGCATCGAGGCATTGATGCGTTTACGTATCTCGCTTTTGTCGTCCCTTCCGTTGTCAAAACCGTAAATCTCAAATCGCGAATTATCGTGGCATTCCAAAACACCGACAATAAGCTGTGATGTCGCCTGCTCGCGCAGCTCGCCGGATAGATAGCCGATGCGAATCTTTCCGTGATTGGCCGCCGGCTGGCGTGGAGAGATGGCGATGTTGGCCGGAAACTTATGTCTATTATACAATTCGGCGCATAATTGGAGACTTCGTTGCGTTTTAGCGACGCCTTGCCAGCCGAACGGTTCAGCCGACAGTATGCCGGCAGCAATATCGCTATCGATCTCGGCAATTAGCGCGTCTGTTCCTGTCCAATCACAAGACAGCATCCTTTGATGAAGAAGCATTCCCTTCGTTAATGGATACTGCGGATCGATCCTAAGCACTTCAGCATAGGCATCCGCCGCTTCCCGGTGGCGCTTCGAAATGCATCGAGCACAAGGCCGCGATTGTAATAGGCTTCTGCATAATCCTTCTTCAGCGCGATCGCCATGTCGCAGCTGGCGAGCGCTTCGTCGAAGCGTTTCAGCGCATTTAACGCGACCGCGCGATTGTTTTGCGCCTCCGCATGGTCCGGCTTGAGCGCGATCGCCGTGTCGCAGCTTGTCAGCGCCTCGCCGAACTGGTGGATCTCATTTAATGCGGCCCCGCGATTGTTGTATGCCTCTGCGTAGTCCGGCTTGAGCGTGATCGCCATGCCGTAGCTCGCCAATGCTTCGTCGAAGCGCTTCAGCTCATTGAGCGCAGCCCCGCGATTGTTATATGCTTCCGCGAAGCTGGAGTTCAGCGCGATCGCCTTATCGTAGCTCGCCAGCGCTTGCTCGAAGCGCTTCAGCTCGGCCAACGAATTTCCGCGGTTGTTGTATGCCGCCGCGAAGTTGGGCTTCAGCGCGATTGCCTTATCGTAGCTCGCCAGCGCCTCGTCGTGGCGTTTCAGGGCGTCAAGCGCAAGCCCACGGTTGTAATATGCGTCCCCGTTGTCCGGCTCCAGCGCGATCGCCTTGTCGTAGCTCGCCAGTGCTTCCTTGAAGCGCTTCAGGAGGCTCAATGCGGAACCCAGATTGCTGTGAGCGGCAGCGACATTCGGGTTGAGTTCGATGGCCTTAGCGATCAGCTCAGCACCCCGTTGCATCTGGCGAGTTTGCAGCGCGAGCATTCCGAGCAGATATTGGGCAGAAAAATGAGCGGGTTCTTGCCGAATGATTTCTTGCAGTATTCTTTCTGCCTCGGCAAATCTGCCTTGCTGGTAGGCTGCTAGGCCTTGCTGGTATTTCGCTTGGATTGCCGCGGAACCTGGCTGTTGAGCCTGTGGCTTCTGCTCTTGCTTTTGAGACAATGCCGGCGCCCCCGCTCAACCTTCCTTAAAAAAATTACTTTGAGCATATTATCACACCAATCTTGCCATACCAATTCCACATGCAAGGGGCGGCTGCGCCATCGATTGGGTCAGTCGATTGACTGCGCAACCTCACTCGGTACTATCAAAACAACACTGGCGCATGCGCCACAACCAATTTGAATAACGATGAGCGTGCTGTCGAAATTGCAAGACGCTGGCGTCAAGCTGTGGTGGGATTTCTCACAAATCAAAAGTGCCATTTCCTATCCTGCCGGCGGGTCTCCTCCCGTGCCGCCAACGCCAGTAGCGCGGGCGAATCCCCTGGTCTCTTGCCTGATGCTGACGCGCGGCGACATCGAGCTGATGAAATATTCTCTGGCCTGCTACCAATCGCAGACATACTCACATCGTGAATTGGTGGTCGTGGCTGAACCCGAGGCCGGCGACAAAGTCCGCGCTTTCATCGGCTCACAAAAAATCTTGAATGCTTCGGTTTTCGTCGCACCACCAGGCTTGACCCTTGGCGATCATCGCAATCTCGCCGCAGCGCACGCGCGTGGTGAGATACTTGCCACTTGGGACGACGACGACCTCTCGGACCCGCAGCGGCTTGAGCTCACCGTTCGGATTCTGCTCAAGAGCGGCGCGGCGGCGGCGTTTCTCTCGCGCTTGCTCATCTGGTGGCCGCAGCGGAAGGTTGCGGCAATTTCCGGGAGTAAGGTCTGGGAAGGAACGATGGTGGCTTGGCGAAGCTACGTGCCCATGTATCCATCGCTGGCACGCGGTGAGGACTCCCCGGCTGTGAATGAACTGGGTAACGCGCAGCATGTGGTTCATATCGATTGCCCGCTCTTGTACGTCTACGCGGTTACCGGTCGAAACACCTGGGAGGCTTCCCACTTCGAACGTTTTCTCTCATGGGCCGATTGCAGCTTCGAGGGCGATCAGTTTGATGAACTCAACGGGTTCTTGTCGGATCGTCTGCCCGTGCTCGATTATGCGGCCGTCTTGAACGGCGCAGGCGCCGGAAAAATTCTCGTCTGAAATGAGCGTATGATCTGGCCGCCGAAGCTGCGGCGCTGCCGTCTATCGCCAACGCGTTCGCGAACGCCTGCTGCGGCAGCAATCGCGATCCTGCCGAAATCAATCGGCCGTCATGCCCTTGTGGGTTAGGCTGCGGGCCTCGTTCTGCTCGCCAGCAAGCACATTCAGCTGGCCGGCAAGCTCGTCCTTCGTTTCGGCAAGGTGAAGATAGGTTTGTTCCAACCGCAGATATCGTTGGCGGCTCTCTTCGTCTTGGGTCCGCTCCGCCAGGGCGGCGCAAGTCGCGGCTTGTCTTCTGAAGCGTTTGGTGGACCACATAGTCGTGCCTCCGACTCTTCAGCTGATGCATTGCAGCATTTTCTGTCCCGCAATGCAACAATGCCGTCTCTGCTTACACAATCGTGTTATGGAGCGCTGTTATGCTGAAATGGATCGTGCCCGGCCGGCGCTTTCTTGTGGTTTCGGCGAGCCGGGTGCGGGATTCTGAGCGAAGGTTTCGTTCGTTAACGTGAATTATTGCATTGCAGTAATTATCTTGCTGCAGTGCACCATATGAGCTAATGTGCAGCTCTCATTGAGCCGCGAAAGCTTAAAAATCATGAGCAAGAACAACGACAAAGCCTGGAATACCAAATATGGGCCGCGCCGCGTCCGGCATGAGGCGCCGACGCTTGCCGAGGCGATCACGGCCGCCCAGGGCTTGTCGGAAGAACTCAACGAGCAGGCCAAAATCGCGGCCTCGCTGATCGGGCTGCCGTACGATCAGGTCCGCACCGAGTTGCTCAAAGTCACCTCGCCGCGCAAGGACGTTATCAAGTCCGTCTTGTTTGCCGGTCCGGCTTCGGCGCCGCGCACCATCGTGGTCGAGCGCAAACCAGCCCGCCGCACGATCTCGGCGGCGGACCGCGCCGGCCGGCCTGCGCCGAGTCAAAAGTAACCGCGACACGAATTGAACCGG
This sequence comes from uncultured Alphaproteobacteria bacterium, assembly GCA_963762285.1. Lineage (GTDB taxonomy): Bacteria > Pseudomonadota > Alphaproteobacteria > Rhizobiales > Xanthobacteraceae > Pseudolabrys. Next base: position 35,408 of record CAVXKE010000014.1, read on the forward strand.
TCGCCTGACGCCGAGGCAGCTTTGCGCGTTGGGCAGCGCAGGCAAGGCTGCCGGCCGGCCCGATGCGGTGCCGTCTGGCGCGGCGTCGGCAATTGAAAAGTGGCTTGGTGGAGCCGAGGGGATTTGAACCCCTGACCTCCTCATTGCGAACGAGGCGCTCTCCCAACTGAGCTACGGCCCCGCCTTGGCAGCGCAACGAAGGTTTTTGCGCGGTTTTCAGCGAGTGGGCGCCATTTAGGGCCAGGGTTTCGGGCTGTCAAGGATGCGGCCGGCAAGCCGAGGCAACCAAACCATTGCTGTAGAAGCTATTACAGCCCCTTTTCCTGCGACCACCAAGCGGCTATTCGTCAGTCGGCCTAGCCGACGGAGCGCCTCATGAATCCCTTTCTATGGCTCGTTGACACCATCATCACCCTTTATATTTGGATTCTCATAGCGTCGGCCGTCTTGTCGTGGCTGGTCGCTTTCAATGTCGTCAACACCCGCAATCCCATCGTGCACGGGATCGGTGATTTCCTCTACCGCGTTACCGAGCCGGCCTTGCGGCCGATCCGCAGCTTGCTGCCTAACCTCGGCGGTATCGATATTTCGCCGGTCATTCTGATTTTGCTGTTGTTGTTCATCCAGCGCTTCATCTTCTGGCTCTACGTCCAGATTTTCATCTAGGTGCGCTCAATTTCCGGCCGCCCATGGACATTGGCCGCCGGCGGCGTCGCGCTCGCCGTGCGATTGACGCCCAAGGGCGGCCGCGATTCCATTGACGGCATCGAGCAATTGGCCGACGGCCGCAGCGTGCTCAAAGCGCGGGTGCGGGCGGCGCCGAGCGAGGGCGAAGCCAACGACGCGCTGTGCCGGCTGCTCGCCAAGGCGGTCGGCGTCCCACCGCGCGACGTCGCGCTTATCGCGGGCGCCACGGCCCGCATCAAGCGGCTCGCCATTGCGGGCGATCCGCCCACGCTGATCGCGGCGCTGGAGAAGATTTGCCAATAATTTCGGTTGTCATGTCCCGCGGGCGCGGTGCATCCAGTACACTCGAACCTTGCGAATTGGATCGCAAGCGATAGTGATTGTTGGATTCCCGCTTTCGCGGGGATTACGGGAGTAGGGCAATGACCGCAAAGCTCATCGATGGCAAAACGATTTCGGCCGATCTTCGCGGCAAGGTGACGGATGCGGTGCACCGCTTGCGCCGCGACCGCGGCATTGTGCCGGGCTTGGCGGTCGTGCTGGTCGGCAAGAATCCGGCGAGCGAAGTTTATGTCCGCAACAAGTCCAAGGCGGTGACCGAATCCGGCATGCACCCGTTCGATCGGCACTTGCCGGAGAGCGTGAGCGAAGCCGAGCTTCTCGATCTGATCGCCGAGCTTAACGCCGACGAGCAAGTGAACGGCATCCTGGTGCAATTGCCGCTGCCGCCGCAGATAAATTCGCAGAAAGTCATTGCCGCCATCGATCCGGCCAAGGACGTGGACGGATTTCATCCTATCAACGCCGGCCGGCTCGCCAGCGGCCTGCCGGGCCTGGTGCCCTGCACGCCGCTCGGCTGCGTCATACTGGCCAAGACCGTGCACGCCTCGCTCGCCGGGCTGGAGGCGGTGGTGGTCGGCCGCTCCAACATCGTCGGCAAGCCGGTGGCGCAATTGCTATTGGCGGAAAATGCCACGGTGACCATCGCCCATTCCAAGACCCGCGACTTGCCGGCGGTGTGCGGCCGCGCGGACCTGCTGGTGGCCGCCATGGGGCAGCCCGAAATGGTGCGCGGCTACTGGCTCAAGCCGGGCGCGACCGTGATCGATGTCGGCATCAATCGCATTCCGGCCGACGGCGGCAAGTCGCGCATCGTCGGCGACGTCGCCTATGCCGAAGCCAAGGAGGTAGCCGGCGCGATCACGCCGGTGCCGGGCGGCGTCGGGCCGATGACTATTGCTTGCCTGCTGCTCAACACCTTGCATGCCGCCTGCATGCAGAAGGGCCTGCCGGCGCCGAACATTTAGCTGTCGTCCCCGCGCAAGCGGGAACCCATACGCCGTGCACTATCGATAGGTTTCGGAGTATGGGTCCCGGCTCGCACTCGCTAACAATCGCTTGGCCGGGACGACAAATATTTTTACTGCCAGGCGTAGGCTACCTTGTCGAGCGTCTTGGCGCCGAATTTCTCGGAGGAGCGGGCGACCGCGCGGCCGCCGAGCGCGCGATAGAATTCCACCGCCGGCTCGTTATCGGATAGCGCCCACACCACCAGGCTCTTCAAGCCGCTCTGCACAAGGTCCTTGCGCGCGGCCGAGAACAGGCGGCGGCCGAAGCCGAGGCCTTGGAATTCGGGACGCAGATAAAGTTCGTAGACCTCGCCGTCATAGAACAGGCTGCGCGCCCGGTTGCGCCCGTAATTGGCATAGCCGGCGATCTGCTCGCCGAATTGCAGGATGGTGATGCGGCTGCCTTTGCGAATGGCCGAGTCCCACCAGTCCGGCCCGCGCCGGTTGATCAGCTTGTCGAGCTCGTTGCCGGGGATGATGCCCTGATAGGCCGTCCGCCATGCCTCGTCATGGGCCGCGGCGACGTCCGTCGCGTCCGAAGTCTTCGCACGGCGAATCTCTATGAGGGTCGTGCTCATTTCGGAATTGAAGCAACGAACCCTGTGGGCTTCAAGCCCTATGATTAATGATCCGTTGACGGTGTGGATTACTGGCCACAGGGCGACACGAAACAGGCCGTGGCTGCTGAAATATCGTGCTGGTGACGCGAGACTAGGGCGAACCGTAGTCAGTCGCAGAGTTTGCGGCGCGTATCGGCGGCGCCGCCGCCGCAGGTGATTCGAATTTCTAGATTCGAATCGTCCCAATATAGGACACTATCGCCGCCCGCTGCCGGGCCGCGCGGTGTAACGTCACACCGCCTCGGCGGCGGCCGAGCGTGCCCGGTCCTCCCGCTTGCGGTCGGTTTCGTCGAGCAGCTTCTTGCGCAGACGGATCGACTTCGGCGTCACTTCGACCAACTCGTCGTCCTCGATATAGGCGAGCGCCTTTTCCAGCGTCATGCGGATCGGCGGGGTGAGGCGGACCGCTTCGTCCTTGGAGGTGGTGCGGATGTTGGTGAGCTGCTTGCCCTTGAGCACGTTGATGACCAGGTCGTTGTCGCGGGTGTGTTCGCCGACGATCATGCCGCGGTACACCTTCCAGCCCGGCTCGATCATCATCGGCCCGCGATCTTCCAGGTTCCAGAGCGCGTAGGCGACCGCCTCGCCCTGATCGTTGGAAATCAGCACGCCGTTGCGGCGGCCCTGGATCGGACCCCGGTGCGGCGCGTAGGCGTGGAACAGCCGGTTCATGATGGCGGTGCCGCGCGTGTCGGTGAGCAGCTCGCCCTGATAGCCGATCAGGCCGCGCGTCGGCGCGTGGAACACCAGCCGCAGGCGGTGGCCGCCGGAGGGCTTCATCTCCAGCATCTCGGCTTTGCGTTCGGCCATCTTCTGCACGACGATGCCGGAATGAATTTCGTCGACGTCGATGACGACCTCCTCGATCGGCTCCAGCTGTTCGCCGGTCTTGGGGTCCTCGCGCAGCAGCACCTTGGGCCGCGACACCGAGAGCTCGAAGCCCTCGCGCCGCATGGTCTCGATCAGGATGCCGAGCTGCAATTCGCCGCGGCCGGCCACTTCCATGGAATCCTTCTCATCGGATTCGCGCACGCGCAACGCCACATTGCCTTCCGCCTCACGCAGCAGGCGGTCGCGGATCATGCGGCCGGTAACTTTCGTTCCTTCGGTGCCGGCGAGCGGGGAATCGTTGACGCGGAAGATCATCGCCAGCGTCGGCGGATCGATCGGCTGCGCCGGGATCGGCGTTTCCACCGACGGATCGCAGATCGTCATCGCCACGGTGGCGTTCGGCAGTCCGGCGATGGCGACGATATCGCCGGCCTCCGCTTCGTCCACCGGCACGCGCTCGATGCCGCGGAACGCCAGCAGCTTGGTGATGCGGCCGCTCTCGATCAGCTTGCCGTCGTGGTCGAGCACCTTGACCGGCTGGTTGGGTTTGACCGACCCGGAGCTGATGCGCCCGGTGACAAGGCGGCCGAGGTAAGGGTTGGCTTCCAGGATGGTGCCGAGCAGGCGGAACGGCCCTTGCTCCACCACCGGCGGCTTGACGTGACTGAGGATGAGATCGAACAGCGGCTGCATGCCGTCGTCGTGCGATCCTTCCAGGCTGGTCGCCATCCAGCCCTGCTTGGCCGAGCCGTAAAGGATCGGGAAATCGAGTTGCTCGTCGCTGGCGTCGAGCGCGGCGAACAGATCGAACACTTCGTTGATGACTTCGACCGGTCTGGCGTCGGAGCGGTCCACTTTGTTGATGACGACGATGGGCTTGAGCCCCATCTTGAGCGCCTTGGAGACCACGAACTTGGTCTGCGGCAGTGGACCTTCGGCGGCGTCCACCAGCACCAGCGCGCCGTCGACCATGTTGAGGATGCGCTCGACCTCGCCGCCGAAATCGGCGTGGCCGGGCGTATCCACGATATTGATGCGGGTGTCCTTCCAGAGCACCGAGGCCGCCTTGGCCAGGATCGTGATACCACGCTCGCGCTCGAGGTCGTTGGAATCCATGGCGCGCTCGACCACGCGCTGGTTCTCGCGATAGGCGCCCGATTGCTGCAGCAGCCGGTCGACCAGCGTGGTCTTGCCGTGGTCGACGTGGGCGATGATGGCGACGTTGCGGAGGTTCATTGGGATCCAAAACCAAAGCGCGGGCCCGTTGGGACCCGCGACGCGAAGCTATTGCGGCGCAATATAGTCACGAAGCGGCCGGAAGCAACCGCTAGCTGGCCGGCTCCCCGGGAACGAGGTTAAGCCGGTCAGGCCCCCGCCGGCCGGCCCCAGGGGCCGGTTTGCGCGCCTTTCGGCATGGCGTCCTGCAGCATCATCATCTCGGCGATGGTTTCGCCGGTGACCAGCCCGATCAGCCGGCCGGCCGCGTCGGTGATGCCGACCGCCGGCCCTGCTTTCTCCACCAGCAGCTTGAACGCCTGCTCGAGCGTCGCGCGGTGACCGACGGTCGGCAACTCCGCCGTCATGGCGTCGGCGACGCGGGCGTCGGGCCCGAGCGTTTTGATGGCGCGGATGAGATCGGAACGGCCGAGCACGCCGACCGGCTTGCCGGCCCCGTCCACCACCGGAAATTCGCCCTGGCCGGTTTGCAGCAAGGTCTGCACCGCCTCGTCCAGATGCGCCTGCGGTGCGAGCGTGGCGAAATGCGTCACCATGGCGTGGCTCACCGGCACGCCGCGCGAGGCGGCGCGCAGCGCCACCATGTGCGCTTCCGACGAGGCTGCGAGATAGACGAAAATGGCGATGAAGATCAGGATCGGATTGAACAGCAGGCCGATGAAACCGAGCGCGAAGGCGACGAATTGGCCGATGGCGGCGGCCATCTCGGTCGCGCGCACATAGCCGAACCGGGTGGCCAGCAGCGCACGAAAGATGCGGCCGCCATCCATCGGAAAGGCCGGGATCAGGTTGAACAGCGCCAGGAACAGGTTCACCGCCGCCAGCCGGTCGATCAGCGAAAATTGCGTGTTGTCGAGACCGGCGGCGGCGCTTGTTTGCAAGGTCGCGCCGCCGATCACGACGAGCAGAACGGTGATGACGACGTTCACCAGCGGGCCGGCAATCGCGATGAGGAATTCCTGACCCGGTTCCTCCGGAATGCGCTCGAGTTGGGCGACGCCGCCGATCGGCAGCAGCGTCACATAAGGCGTCGGCACGCCGAAGGCGCGGGCGGTGAAGATGTGGCCGAACTCGTGCAGCAGCACGCACAGGAACAGCAGCACCATGAAAGCGAGACTGTCCCAGGCGGTGGCGGCGCCGCCCTGGGCATAGCTGGCGGCGAAGATCCAGGCAAGAAACAGCAGGAAGGTCAGGTGGATGCGCACCACAGTGCCCGCCACTTTGCCGATATTCAAAGACCAGGACATGAATGCCTCGTATGGTCGGGGTCGCCACCTTAAAGCTAATATCGCGGCGGACCCTTTGCGAGGGTCGCAAGCTCAGTGCGAGAGGTTTGTCATGGCGCAGAAATTGACTGCGGATGCCCGTAAAGCGGGTTTGGCCAAGCTCGCCGGCTGGTCCGAGGTGACCGGCCGCGACGCCATCAGCAAGACATTCACGTTCAAGGATTTCAACCAGGCCTTCGGTTTCATGACGCGGGCGGCGCTGGTGGCGGAGAAAATGGATCACCATCCGGAATGGTTCAACGTCTACAAGACCGTGGCGGTGACGCTCGCGACCCACGACGCCGGCGGGGTGACCGAGCTCGACCTCAGGCTTGCCGAGGCGATGGATAGGCTCGCAGGCTGATTGCCGTTGTCCGCCGCGCCCGACGAACTCGGCATGAAAAAAACTTATCCCCGCTCACCAAATCGCCCTTATCTTGATCGGCATCCCGGCTCATCGAGGGCGTCATCTAGAGACGTTCCAGACGACGGAGCGGGGAGCGGTTCGCCCGACAATGGCGGATCGCGGTGGAGCGCCTGGAGGCGCAGCCCGCTTGCGCTAAGCGGGCGCGCGCCCTCGCAAGGCGCGCAGGCGGACCGATCGCAAGGTCCGCCTAAGGGGGCCTCGCAAGCCCCCGGGCGCCACCGCAAGTCGGGTTTACCCGACTTGCGCATTAATTATGCCCGATCTCCGGTAAACCCGAGATCGGATGCGCTCCATCCCCTCCCTTTTGGGAGGAGAGGAAAAAGGGATAACGGCGTACCCGGCGCCGCAAACAACACGGGCGATGACGCATGTCTGATTGACAAGGAAAGCCTTGCGTCTGTCCCAATCGCCAACCAAATAATGCGTATGGCATTCGCCCGCGCCGCATTCTGGCGACCCGAGGATGACGACAATAGCGCGTTGCGCCGCAGCTTCTGGCGCAAGTTGCGGAGTGTTCCCGCGCGCCTTCCGTTCGCCGAAGACCTACTGGCCGCCTACTATTGCGCTTTCGACCGCAACACGCCGCTGCAGGTGAAGGCGACGCTGGTTGCGGCCATCGCCTATTTCGTGCTGCCGGTCGACGCCATTCCCGACGTACTGCCGATCATCGGTTTCACCGACGATGCCGCGGTGCTGGCGACCGCGATCAAGCTGGTCGCCGACCATATCAGCCCGCTGCATCGCGACGCGGCGCGCAACGCGTTGCACCGGCTCTAAGGTCGCAAAATCACCTTGCCCATCACCTGGCGTGCGGCGATCGCTTTGAGCGCGGCCGGTGCTTGCTCAAGCGGATAGACGGCGTGCACGTGCGACGACAGTTTGCCTTGCGCGCACCAGTCGAGGATTTGCATCATGTTGGCGCGATGGCCTTGCGGGTCGCGCAGGATCCAGTCGCCCCAATAGACGCCGAGCACGTCATAACTGCGCAGCAGCACCAGGTTGAGCGGCAGCTTCGGCATGTCGCCGGCGGCAAAGCCGATGATAAGGAAGCGCCCGCCCCAATCCATGCCGCGTAGCGCGGCTTCGCCCTGCGCGCCGCCGATCGGATCGTAGACCACCTCGACGCCCTTGCCGCCGGTGAGCGCGCGCAACGCCTCCTTGAGATCGGTCGCGGCGTAGTTCACCCCGTCGTCGGCGCCATGCTGGCGCGCGAAGGCGAGCTTTTCATCGGACGACGCGCAGGCAATGACGCGCGCGCCCATCAGCTTGCCGAGCTCGACCGCGGAGAGGCCGGTGCCGCCGGCAGCGCCCAGCACGGCCAGCGTCTCGCCGGGCTTGAGCTTGGCGCGGTCCTTCAGCGCATGCATCGAGGTGCCGTAGGTGACGGTGAGGCCGGCGGCGCGGTCGAAATCCAAGCCGGCCGGCATGGCGACGAGCTGCTCGGCGGCGAGCACGACTTTCTCGCGCGCGGCGCCCCAGCCGATATTGCCGATGACGCGGTCGCCGGGCGAAAACCCGGCGACGCCGGCGCCGACGCTTTCGACCTCGCCGGCGAATTCGGCGGCGGGCGAGAACGGGAAAGCCGGCTTGTGCTGGTATTTGCCGGCGATAATCAGCGTGTCGAAGAAGTTCAGCGCCGCCGCCTTGACCCGCACCACCGCTTCGCCCGGCCCGGGCGTGGGATCGGCTAGCTCGGCCAGTTCAAGGTCGTCGGGAGTGCCGTAATGGGTGCAGAGCAGGGCTTTCATGGCGGCTCGATCGCATGCGCTACGGCAGCCTGTCTAGCATGCCGCCGGACCGGTTTGGCGGCGTCAACTTTCGGCCTATAGTTCTGAGGGGGCGGCGGATTGCCGCCTTCACCTTGGCGATATGAGCCCCTAATGGGCTAGTATCCCGGTGGTCCTTTGGGGGCGGCTTGAATGCCATCATTCACTTCAACCGGTGGGGCCCGATGACGAAGACATCTTGGCAGAGCCGCGCGATTGTAGCGCTGACCGCCGCCGCCGTGGTCTGTTGCCCGGCCGCCTATGCGCAGAACAATAAGAAGAAGCCGGCTAGCCCCACCGAGCAGGCGGTGCTGCTCGGGCAGTTCGGCGAGTGGGGCGCCTACAAGGCGACGCCGGGCGGCAAGAAGATCTGCTTCGCGCTGTCGAAGCCGACCTCGGCGGTGACCGATCCGGTCGGCCGCAACCGCGATCCGTCCTATGCCTTCATCTCGACCCGTCCGGCCGAGAAAGTGATCAACGAAGTGTCGATGATCGTCGGCTACCCGCAGAAGCCGGGTGTCGACGCCACCGCCACCATCGGCTCGGCGAGCTACGTGATGTATACCCAGAACGACGGCGCCTGGGTGAAGAACGCCGCCGAGGAAGCGCAAATGGTCGAGGCCATGCGCAAGGGCAGCGATCTGGTGGTCAAGAGCGTGTCCGCGCACGGCACCAAGACCACCGACACCTATTCGCTGAAAGGGCTCAGCCAGGCGCTCGACAAGGTGGCGGAGGAGTGCAAGTAAGGCGCGCGCGCCCTATATTGCCGTCAATGCCGCCGCGCGCGGCCATGACAAACCGAGCCCATGGCAACCACCATCGAAATCGCACCGGCCTCGGCGCCCTTCGTCGAGAAAGCGCCGCTTGAGAGCTATGTCGCGCCGGAGAAGCCGTCGCTGATCGGTCTTACGCGCGCGCAGCTCGGTGCGCTGCTGGGCGCGATCGGCGTGCCGGCAGCCCAGCGCAAGATGCGGGTGCAGCAGCTCTGGCACTGGATCTATTTCCGCGGCTTCACCGACTTCGAGCGAATGACCAGCGTGTCGAAGGAGCTGCGCGCCAAGCTGGCCGAGAATTTCACGCTCGACCGTCCCGAAGTGGTGGCCGAGCAGGTCTCGGTCGACGGCACCCGCAAATGGCTGCTGCGGCTGCCGGGCGAGGTGCAGGGCGAGCGTCCGCACGAAGTGGAATGCGTCTATATCCCCGATACCGAACGCGGCACGTTGTGCGTCTCGAGTCAGGTCGGCTGCACGCTGACCTGCGCGTTCTGCCACACCGGCACGCAGCGGCTGGTGCGCAATCTCACCGCCGGCGAAATCGTCGGCCAGGTGATGGTGGCGCGCGATCGTCTAGGAGACTGGCCGGGTGCGACGCGGCCGAGCGACGGCGTGATGCCGAGCGGCGACCGTTGCGTGACCAACATCGTGATGATGGGCATGGGCGAGCCGCTCTACAATCTCGACGCCGTGCGCGACGCGCTGCTGATCGTCGCCGACGGCGAGGGCATCGCCATCTCCAAGCGCCGCATCACGCTCTCCACCTCCGGGGTGGTGCCGAATATCGAACGCGCCGGCGCCGAGATCGGCTGCATGCTGGCGGTGTCGCTGCACGCGGTGCGCGACGAATTGCGCAACGAGCTGGTGCCGCTCAACCGCAAATATCCGATCGCGCAATTGCTGGAGGCCTGCCGCAATTATCCCGGCCTGTCGAACGCCAAGCGCATCACCTTCGAATACGTCATGCTCAAGGGCGTCAACGATTCCGTCGACGACGCCAAGGCGCTGGTGCGGCTCTTGCAGGGCATCCCGGCCAAGATCAATCTCATTCCGTTCAATCCCTGGCCCGGCAGCCGATTTGAATGCTCGGACTGGGAGCAGATCGAGAAGTTCTCGCAAGTGGTGTTCGACGCCGGCTATGCCTCGCCGGTGCGCACGCCGCGCGGCCGCGACATTCTGGCGGCCTGCGGCCAGCTCAAGAGCGCGACCGAGAAACTCTCGGCGCGCGAGCGCATGGCGCTGCGCGCCATGGCCATGGTGGAGTAATACTGCCGCCGCCTCCTCACTGACAGGTAAAGCCCATGTCACTGATCGCCCGGATCGTCGTCATTATCTTCGCCCTGATCGTGGCCTGCATGGCCGCAGGGCTCGCGCTCGCCATCGGCATCGTGGCGCCGGATTGGCCGGCCATGGATTCCGATCCGGTCGAACGCGTAAGTTTCTTCGTCCTTTCGTTTTTCGCGACCAGCTTTGTCGGCGCCGTGGCGATGGCGCCGGCGGTCTTGTTGATCGTGCTGGCGGAAGCCCTGCGCATTCGCAATTTTATTTATTACGGAGTCGCCGGCGCTCTGGTCGGACTGGCGTCGTATTTCGGTTCCGACATTTCCGTGCGGCTGGAAAATACCACCGACGTAACGCCGGTCGGCCACGCATTGCAGCTGGCGGCGGCGGCCGGGATTATCGGCGGCATCACCTATTGGCTGATCGCCGGCCGCCGGGCCGGGGCCTGGCGCGCCGGCTGACTTCCCTTCGCCATCCCGCTCGGCTAGACCCCGGTCGCGCCCGGGATCAAAGCCCATGATCGCGCAAAGGGATAACCGGGTTTCGGACCAGATCATGCGCCAAGGAAAAGCATGAACCACCGCGGATTGATCGTCGCGCTCGGCTTGGCCGTCGTCGTCGGCGCGGCGTTCGGGCTCTATCCGCAGCTCGACCTGATGATCGCCGCGCCGTTCCACGCCATCGTCCTCGACGGCAACAATTTCGGCCTGCACGTCTACCCGCCGCTGATGCTCGCCCGCAATCTCGGGCTTTGGGTGGGGACCTTGCTGATCCTGCCGGCGGTCGCCGCGTTCGTCGTCAAACTGATTGTTCCGGCGCGCAAGCTGTTGATCTCCGGCCGCGCGATTGTGTTTCTGATGACGACGCTGGCCTTGGGGCCCGGTCTGCTCGTCAATGTCGGGCTCAAGGATCATTGGGGCCGGCCGCGGCCGATCGACGTCACGCAATTCGGCGGCGATCAGCATTTCGTGGCCTGGTGGGATCCGCGCGGCGACTGCCCGGGCAACTGCTCATTCGTCTCCGGCGATGTGTCCGGCGCGTTCTGGACGCTGGCGCCGGCGGCGCTGGCCCCGCCGCAATGGCGCGCGCTCGCCTATGGCGCAGCGCTCGCGCTCGGCGTCGGCATGGCCGCCTTCCGCATGCTGGCGGGCGCGCATTTCTTCTCCGACGTTGTGTTCGCCGGCGTGTTCACCTATTTGATCATCTGGATCGTGCATGGCTTGATCTACCGCTGGCCGCCCACACGGCTCACCGACGATGACGTCGAGCGCGGGCTCGAACGGATTTCCGCATCCATCGCCGGATTTCTCAGCAAGCGAAAAACGGAGCTTTGACTATCGTCATGGCGAGCGCCGGGCCGCTTGACTACGCTATCATGACAGCGCCGGCCTGCCCGGTGCTAAAGTCGCGTCGATTCGTGCCGGGAGAAGCCAATGCCGGAGCCTGAGGAAGGCGTCAAACGAGTGCTACAGATCAAGATGCGGGCGCTGGGCGAGCCAACGCAAGTGCTTTCGCTTATCCGCAGCGCCGCCCCGTTCTACCGGACGCTCGGCGGCGCCGGCTTTCGCGTGCTGCAGAATGTCGACGACCCGGCCCAGCTCCTGGTCGAGATCGAATATGCGGCTCACGCCGCGCTCGAGCTCAACCGCCACAAGGTGGCAAGCGACCCGATGGTGCGCACCTTCCTGCAAGGCTGGCGCGCCATTCTGGCGGGCAGCGCGGACATGGACGTCTATGAGGATGTGACGGAGTAAGGCCCCGGCCCTTACTGGATGCCCGATGGAGGCCATGCCCGCGAAGCCGGGCGCCGGTAGGACAAGGGAAGAGGCGGCGCCCCTTGACCGCCGCCGCCATCCTGAGTTCAACAAAGCCGGGAAGGGCGCCGGGCCAAGCCTCCGGCCCGCCACGGAAAGAAACACAATGCCTGCAGGCGACAAAAAAAGCCCCAAGAAAGTCGTGCTCGCCTATTCGGGCGGCCTCGACACCTCGATCATCCTGAAGTGGCTGCAGTCCACCTATGGCTGCGAGGTGGTCACCTTTACCGCCGATCTCGGCCAGGGCGAGGAGCTCGAGCCGGCGCGCCAGAAGGCGCTGCTGCTCGGCATCAAGCCGGAGAACATCTTCGTCGAGGACCTGCGCGAGGAATTCGTGCGCGACTACGTGTTCCCGATGTTCCGCGCCAATGCGGTCTACGAAGGGCAATATCTGCTCGGCACCTCGATCGCGCGGCCGCTGATCGCCAAGAAGCAGATCGAGATCGCCGAGCGCGTGGGCGCCGACGCGGTCTGCCACGGCGCCACCGGCAAGGGCAACGACCAGGTGCGCTTCGAGCTCACTTACTATGCGCTGAAACCGGACGTGACGGTTATTGCGCCGTGGCGGGAATGGAACCTGACCTCCCGCACGAAGCTGATCGAATTTGCCGAGAAGCACCAAATTCCGATCGCCAAGGACAAGCGCGGCGAGGCGCCGTTCTCGGTCGACGCCAACTTGCTGCACGCCTCGTCGGAAGGCAAAGTGCTGGAAGACCCGGCGCAGGAAGTGCCGGATTACGTCTATTCGCGCACCCTCGCTCCGGAGCAGGCGCCGGACAAGGCGACCTATATCACCGTCGATTTCGAGCGCGGCGATGCGGTGGCGATCGACGGCAAGAAAATGTCGCCGGCGACGCTGCTCGCCAAGCTCAACGAGCTCGGCCGCGCCAACGGCATCGGCCGGCTCGATCTGGTGGAGAACCGCTTCGTCGGCATGAAGTCGCGCGGCATGTACGAGACGCCGGGCGGCACGATCTTGCTCGCCGCCCATCGCGGCATCGAGCAGATCACGCTCGACCGTGGCGCCGCGCATCTCAAGGACGAGCTGATGCCGAAATATGCCGAGCTGGTCTATTACGGCTTCTGGTTCGCGCCCGAGCGCGAGATGCTGCAGGCCGCCATCGACAAGAGCCAGGAATTCGTCAGCGGCCGCGTCCGCCTCAAGCTGTACAAGGGCAATGTCGCCGTGGTCGGCCGCGAGAGCAAATATTCGCTGTACGACCAGGACCTGGTGACCTTCGAGGAAGGCGCGGTCGCCTACGATCACCGCGACGCGGAAGGGTTCATCAAGCTCAACGCCTTGCGGCTGCGCACGCTCGCCCAGCGGCGCAAGAAGCTCAAGCTCGATTGAGCGCACGCCACGGCTGGACCGAAGGCGGATATGACGGAATAATATCCGCGTGCGCGGTCTATTCGGGTAAAGCGCGGGGAAACAACCCCGCCGCGGCGACGAGGATACGTTCGATGCGACGAAACGCGACCTGCTTGTGGTTGGCGCCGGCCTTTGCGATGGCGCTTGCGGCCTGTTCAACCAAAGCGCCGGAAGTGGTGGACCCCAATTTGTTCCCCACCGATTACAAAAAGGAAATTCTCGATACGCTGACGCATACGCTCGACGATCCGACCAACGTGCACGACGCCTTTGTTTCCGATCCCGTGCTCACCCCGATCGGCAAGAATCAGCGCTACACCGCCTGCGTCCGCTTCAACGCCAGGGATCTGCGGCGGCAATATGTCGGCAGCAAGGACCGCATCGCGTATTTCTACGGCGGCCGTATCAACCAATTGGTCGAGGCCACGCCGGAGCAGTGCGGCAACGCCGCCTATAAACCATTCCCCGAACTGGAAAAGCTCTGCCTCGCCAGTAAATGCAATTAGGCGCCGCGCGAAGCTGAAGCCGTCGATGGCCGGGACTAGCCCGGCCATGACGATAGGGAGCGGCTGGCGCCCGCAGCCTAGTTCTGTCCTGTCAGCAACGGCGTGATGCGGCGCACCGTGACGCGGCGGTTGCGCCGGTCCGGTCCCGGCGTGGGGATCTTGAGGTACTGCTCGCCGTAGCCCTGGGTGGTCAGGTTTTCCGGCGGGATGCCGAAATCCTGGGTCAGGATCTCGGCCACCGTTTCGGCGCGGCGGTCGGACAGCGACAGGTTGTCGATGTCGGAGCCGACCGCGTCGGTGTGTCCCTCGATCAGGTAGACCTCATTGGGATTGCGCCGGATCGCGCGCCGCATCGCCGCCGCGATCGGCTCGAGCAGGCGGGCCTGATCCGGCGTCACCTCCCACGATCCGGTTTCGAAGGTGATGGTGTCGAGGTCGATCCGCGGCATCCATTCGCGCAGGTTATACGTATAGCGGATCTCATCGAGCGTGTAGGGGCGGTCGATGGTCATGACCGGCGGCGCGATCAAGGTTTCATAGAGCATTTCGTCATCGGCCCGGTCGGCATCGACGATGTAGCGCTCGCGCGGCATACGAACGACGGGCGCCGCCAGACTGGCGATGAAGCCGAAGGCGCCGGGAGGTCCCATGTGACGATTGTCGATCAGCACGAATTCCCGGCCGTCGGGTTCGCGCCGGATACGCCGTAGCAAACGGCCATTGCCATCGACGATGATGATGATTCGCACGCCGTCCGGCCGAATGATGATGGTCTCCGTCTCATTGCCGCGATGTTCAACACGGACATCGCGCTCGCCCCGCCGGAAGCGGTCGGTATCATCGTGCAGAATAAACGTACGGCCGTTCTCGCGCGTGATGGTGCGATTCTGTTCGTGGATGACGATGCGGTTGCCTTCGCGGACCTCGCGTCGTTCGCCGCGCACCTGATCGAGCCTCTGGTTGCCCGGCGTCATGACCGGAGGCTGCTGCGTCTGGATGGTCGGAGCTGGTCCCTTGTTCTTGTCGAAGGCCGGCTTTTCCATGACCGGCTTTTGCACTTGCACCGGAGTCTGCTGCTTCACGCCTTCCGATTGCTGCGGCGTCGATGGCAGCTTTTTTATTTCCTGCTGAACCGGCTTTTGTACTTGCACCGGAGTTTGCTGCTTCACGCCTTCCGATTGTTGCGGCGTCGACGGCAGCTTTTTCAATTCCTGCTGCGCCGGTTTTTGCACTTGCACTGGATTCGGCTGCTTTACGCCCTCCATACGCGGCGGCACCGGCGGCAGCTTTTTCACGTCCGGCTGCGGCTGTTTTTGCACTTGCACCGGAGTCTGCTGCTTCACGCCCTCCGAATGTTGCGGCGGCAGCTTTTTTAATTCCTGCCGCTCCGGCTTTTGCAGTTGCGCCGGCTGCTGTGGCAGCTTGTTTTGTTGTTGTTGTTGCTGCTGCTGTTGCACGACAGGTTTTTGCACGGGAGTCGGCTGCCCCGTCTTCTTCTCGGTGCCGGCGGGTTGGCCCTGTTTTTGGCTCTGGCCGCCGCGTTGCAAACGCTGGTCCTTATCCTTGTCGCCTTGCTGCTGCGCCTGCGCGATCACCATGTCGGAATGGCGTTCGGCCGCGGCAGCGGGCGCGCCGATGGCAAAACTCGGGGCGACGGCGCCGATGACCATGAGCAATTTGAGCTTCATCGCTTGGGCCTTTCCTCATCCAGATTGGACGCGCCGTTCCATGGCGCTTGTGTTGAAGGGAACTTCACATAATTGCCCGCGTTTGTCGCCGGTGTGACCGCCGCGGGACGAAACTGTGGCCGCAGGCCGCGGCCGAACTGGGCCGTCCGCCGTCAGGATGATAATGCGATGGTTATGCCACAAGATTGCCAGCCGCGGCCAGTTGGAGCGGGCCGCCGGCGTGGTCTGAGCCCAAGCTAGACCTGGCGGTCGACCATGGCCTTCTTCAGCTCGGCGATCTCCTTCGCCGGGTTGAGGCCCTTCGGGCACGCCTTCGAGCAATTCATGATGGTGTGGCAGCGATAAAGCCGGAACGGGTCCTCGAGATTGTCGAGCCGCTCGCCGGTGGCCTCGTCGCGGCTGTCCTTGACCCAGCGATTGGCTTGCAGCAATGCCGCCGGACCGAGGTAACGATCCGAATTCCACCAGTAGCTCGGGCACGAGGTCGAGCAACACGCGCACAGAATGCATTCGTACATGCCGTCGAGCTTGACGCGGTCCTCGTAGCTCTGGGTCCATTCCTTCTCGGGCGTCGTCGTCACGGTCTTGAGCCAGGGCTCGATCGAAGCGTATTGCGCGTAGAAATTCTTCAGGTCCGGCACCAGGTCCTTCACTACCGGCTGGTGCGGCAGCGGATAGACGCGCACCGGCGCCTTGGCGTCGTCGATCGCCTTGGTGCAGGCGAGCGTGTTGGTGCCGTCGATGTTCATGGCGCAGGAACCGCAAACGCCTTCGCGGCAGGAGCGGCGGAAGGTGAGCGTCGGGTCGATATTGTTCTTGATCCAGATCAGCGCGTCGAGAACCATCGGCCCGCAGTCGTCGCGATTGACATGATAGGTATCGACGCGCGGATTGGCGCCATCGTCCGGGTTCCAGCGGTAGATGCGGAATTCGGTCTCGCGCGCGGCGCCATGCGCGTGCGGCCAGGATTGCCCCTGCGTGATCTTGGAGTTTTTCGGCAGCGTGAATTCGACCATGTCGGCTATCCGCGTTTTTGATCAGAGGGCCACGGCGTCAGTAGACGCGGGCTTTTGGCTCGATATAGGCAATGTCGTTGGTGAGCGTGTAGGTGTGCACCGGGCGATAGTCGAGTTTCGCGTTGCCCTTCTCATCGAGCCACGACAGCGTGTGCTTCATCCAGTTCTTGTCGTCGCGCTGCGGGAAATCCTCGCGCGCATGCGCGCCGCGGCTTTCGGTGCGGTTTTTCGCCGAATCCATGGTGACGACGGCCTGCGCCAGCAGGTTGTCGAGCTCGAGCGTCTCGATCAGGTCGGAATTCCAGATCAGCGAGCGATCCGAGACATGCACATCGGCCATGCCGGCATGGACGCCGTGGATCAGCTTGTGGCCTTCCTCCAGCACCGCGCCGGTGCGGAACACCGCGCAATGGCTTTGCATGACCTTCTGCATGTTGAGCCGCAGCTGCGCGGTACTGGTGCCGCCGGAGGCGTTGCGCAGTTTGTCGAGCCGTGACAGCGCGAGCTCGGCGGAATCTTTCGGCAGCGCGGGCTTTTCGGCGTTGGGCGTGAGTATTTCGGCGCAGCGCAGCGCGGCGGCGCGCCCGAACACCACGAGATCGATCAGCGAATTCGAGCCCAGCCGGTTGGCGCCGTGCACCGACACGCAGGCCGCTTCGCCCAGCGCCATCAGGCCTGGCACCACGGTATCGGCATTGCCGTTCTTGTTGGTCAGCGCCTCGCCGTGGAAGTTGGTGGGGATGCCGCCCATGTTGTAGTGCGCGGTCGGTATCACCGGGATCGGCTCGCGGGTGACGTCGACGCCGGCGAAAATGCGCGAGGATTCCGCGATGCCCGGCAGTCGCTCGTGGATCACCTTGGGATCAAGGTGATCGAGGTGCAGGAAGATGTGATCCTTCAACTTGCCGACCCCGCGGCCCTCGCGGATCTCGATGGTCATCGAGCGCGAAACCACGTCGCGCGATGCCAGATCCTTGGCCGACGGCGCGTAGCGCTCCATGAAGCGTTCGCCCTCGGAATTAACCAAGTAGCCGCCTTCGCCGCGCACGCCCTCGGTGATCAGGCAGCCGGCGCCGTAGATGCCGGTCGGATGGAACTGCACGAATTCCATGTCCTGCAGCGGCAGCCCCGCGCGCAGCACCATGGCGTTGCCGTCGCCGGTGCAGATGTGCGCCGAGGTGCAGGAGAAATAGGTGCGCCCATAGCCGCCGGTGGCCAGAATCGTCATGTTGGCGCTGAAGCGGTGGATCGAGCCGTCGTCCATGTTGAGCGCCACCACGCCGCGGCAGCGGCCGTCGTCGTCCATGATCAGGTCGATGGCGAAATATTCGATGTAGAACTCGGCCGAGTGGCGCAGCGCCTGGCCGTACATGGTGTGCAGCATGGCGTGGCCGGTGCGGTCGGCGGCGGCGCAGGTGCGCTGCGCGGTGCCCTTGCCGAAATGCGTGGTCATGCCGCCGAACGGGCGCTGATAGATCTTGCCGTCCTCTTCGCGGCGCGAGAACGGCAGGCCCCAGTGTTCCAGCTCATAGACGGCGGCCGGCGCGTTGCGGCAGAGATATTCGATGGCATCCTGGTCGCCGAGCCAGTCGGAACCCTTGACGGTGTCGTACATATGCCAGCGCCAGTCGTCCTCGCCCATATTGCCGAGCGCGGCGGCGATGCCGCCTTGCGCCGCCACCGTGTGCGAGCGGGTCGGGAACACCTTGCTGATGCAGGCGGTGCGCAGGCCGGCCTCGCTGCAACCGACCACGGCGCGCAGGCCGGAGCCCCCGGCGCCGATCACCACCACGTCGTAGCTGTGATCCTCGATCGGATAGGCGCGGCCATTGACCGCGGGTGCGCCGTTCGATTTTTCATTCTTCGCCATGGCTTTAGACCCCGAACGAGAGCTTGAGGATGGCGAAGGCGGAGGCAAGCGCGATGACGAAGCAGAAGAATGTATTCGCCAGCAAGGTTGCGAGCTTGAGCTTATCCTCGTGCACGTAGTCGACGATGATCTCCTGCATGCCGATCCACATGTGATAAACAGTGTTGACGACGAACAGGAGCATGATGATCGCCACCAGCGGCGATCCGAGAATTTGCACGACCGCCGCGTGACTGCGCCCGAGCAGCGCGATGACGATGATCACCAGCGCGATGGTCAGCGGAATGCCGGCGACCGAGGTGATGCGCTGATGCCAGAAAGCGCCGGTGCCGGTGTGGGCGGCGCCGAGCCCGCGCACGCGACTCATCGGCGTGCGCATTTGAGTCCCTTTCATCGCGGGCCTCCCATGGCGAGATAGCCGACCACCCAAACGATGAGCGTCAGCGCGATCGAGCCGACGATGGTCGCCAGCGCCAGAAACTCGCGCTCGGCCGGCTCGAAGCCAAGGCCCAGGTCCCAGATCAGGTGGCGGATGCCGCCGAGCATGTGATGCAGCAGCGCCCAGGTATAACCGAACAGCACCAGCCGCCCGATCAGGCTGCCCATGAACCATTCGACATTGGCATAGGCGTTGGGGCCGGAAGCCGCCGCGATCAACCACCAGGCGATCAGCAGCATGCCGAAATACAATACGGCGCCGCTGATGCGATGGAAGCCTGACATCACGAATGTCAGCATCAGCTTATAGACTTGCAAATGCGGAGAGAGCGGACGAGGCCGTCGCGGCCCTGCCGTCGATCCCGCCTCAAGCTCGGCCATCGTCATTCTCCAGATCGCTCAGAATTTACCGCTCGATCGCGCCGCCGACTGTGGCCGGTTCCTAACCAAAGTCCGCCACCCTCGCAACGCACCAATCCGCGAGAAACCCAAGCATTCGACGTCAAATTTTAAGCGCGCAAGACGGCGAACTAGCCTCGCATGTCTTGCGCGCCAATCAGAACACGCCGTTTTCGGCCATTTAGCTGACCGTATCCGGCTACTTCATCGATTGCGAAGCTTGAACCGATGAATAGCTTGGCGCAATATGCGTTTTGCGTAGTCTGCCTTCGTGAAATAAGAAGGCTGCCCTCCATGCGCTTCGATTTTACCGATCTCAACCTGTTCCGCCACATCGTGGAGGCGGGCAGCATCACCCATGGCGCGGCGCGCTCCAATCTGGCGCTGGCCGCCGCCTCTACCCGGATCCGCAAGATGGAATTGGCGTTCGGCACCGAATTGCTGGTGCGCGGCCGCCAGGGCGTGGTGCCGACGCCGGCCGGGCGCACTTTGCTGCAGCACGCGCGCGGAATCCTGGCGCAGACCGAACGCTTGCAGGAGGATCTCACGCCCTATGCGCGCGGGCTCGCCGGCCAGGTGCGGGTGCTGTCCAACACCAATGCGCTCACCGAATTTCTGCCGGAAACGCTGAGTTCGTTCCTGATGGCCTATCCCGATATCAGCGTCGATCTCGAGGAGCGCCTCTCCGACGAGATCGTCGGCCTGATAGCGGAAGGCGCCGCCGATATCGGCATCGTCGCCGGCACTGTCGATTACGGCGGCCTGTACACTTTTCCGTTCCGCAGCGACCGCTTCGTGCTGGTGGTCGCGCGCAGCCATCCGCTCGCCAGCCGCTCGCGCATCGGCTTCGCCGAGGTGCTCGACTACGACATGGTCGGCCTCGACCGCGCCAGCGCGATTCAGCGCTTCCTCGCCGACAAGGCCAACCGCGTCGGCCGGCCCTTGCGGCTGCGCGTGCAGCTGCGCAGCTTCGACGCCATCTGCCGCCTGGTCGAATGCAATGTCGGCGTCGGCATCGTGCCGGAGACGACGGTGAAGCGGACCGAGCGCAACATGGCGATCTCATCGGTTCGCCTGACCGACGCCTGGGCATTGCGCGAATTGTCGATCTGCGTGCGCGACGTCGAAACGCTGCCACCTTACGCAAGGCAACTGGTCGATCATCTGCGGGCGAGCGCGTAGCAGCGAGCGGCATTGAGCTTTGCGCTGCAATCAGGGGTGATCGTAAGCGATCGCGCTATGACGCCTTTGCCGCGCGCTGCGCCACCACGACGGCGACGCCGCCCAGCGTGGCGGCGGAGGCTATCAACAAGCGCAATGTAATCTGCTCGGACAGCATGATGACGCCGCCGAACGCCGCAATCACCGGCACGGTGAGTTGAACGGTCGCGGCGCGCGTGCCGCTCAGCCCGGCAAGCGCCGCATACCAAATGACATAGCCGCAGCCGGAGGCAATGGCTCCGGACATCACCGCCAAGGCCAGACCTTCCGGCAGAGCTGCTGAAATTGCGCATGAACAATAAACTGACCATGAGCACGAGCGGCACCGAGTAGACGAAGTTTCTGGCGGTCGCTTCCAGCGGATCGGCGGCGCCCCTGCCCAGCAGCGAATAAAATCCCCACGCGATCCCGGCGATCGCCATGAGGACGGCGCCCACCGGGTCGGGCGCGGTCAGGCCCGGCGACACCAGATAGATCAGCCCGAGCACGGCCGCGGCGAGCCCGGCCCACGACAAGAATGAAAAGTGCTCGCCCTCGCGCAGCGCAACGATGAACATCGTGAGTTGAACGGCGCCGAACAGCACCAATGCGCCGGTGCCGGCGCTGAGCGAGAGATAGGCGAAGGAAAAGAACGCCATGTAGGTAAACAGCATGGCGGCAGAACGCCAATTGGCGGTGCTGGGCGCGCGCGGCCGTCCGCGAAACAGCACGATCAGGCACAACATGACCGCGCCGGAGCTCACCCGCACGGTTGCGAAGGTGGCCGCATCGATGAGGCGCTGGCCCAAAGCCAGCCGGCACAGCAAAGAGTTGGCGGCAAACGCCAGCATGGCGACGACCGTCAGCAAGACAGTGCGCGTGGCGATATTTTTGAAAATTCTCGGCAGGCTGCGGTCCTCTTGACGCCTGCTAGCACGCTAAGAGCGCTTCAGCCAAATAAACTCAACACGCACAGGTCAACGGGGCCGCGAAGTTTTCGCGTGGTGCCGCGGCCATCTCACCGCGGCACCAGCACCCAGTAATCCAAATCGAGGATCACGGCCGGATCGTACTCGTCGCCGTCCTTGTAGGGGAAGTCGGGACACGGGCGGTCCTTGGTGGCGACGGTGCGCAGGCGCAGCGCGCCCACATCGTTGCGGCCGTGCAGTTCGACGGCGGCCAGCACTTCCGACCAGGCGAACACCGTGAGCCCGGCGAACAGCGGCGCCACGTGCCGCCCGCCATTGATCGCCGTCACGTGGAAGGCATTGCCGAAACCGTTGAATGAGAGCGCGCGCGCCAGCGAAATGGCGTGGCCGCCATAGATCAGGCGTTGGCCGAAGCGGCCCTTGCTCTCGGCGAACTGGTTGAAATGAATGCGCGCGGTGTTCTGGTAAAGCCGCGTGGCGATCATGTGCTCGGCGTCCTCGACCGTGATGCCGTCCATATGATCGATCAATTCGCCGACATAATAATCGCCGAAGCGGTGCGGGCTGCCCGCGAGCGTGGTGTCGTAGGCCGCCGCATTGATGATCGGGCAGCCATTGCCGAGCGACAGCGGCTCCACGCTGCGGGGCAGCTCGGGGACCAGCGCCTCGGGCGCCGCCGCCGTCTCGTCGCGCTTGCGCACCATCACCCAGCGCACATAGTCGAGCACGGCCTCGCCATTCTGGTTGAAGCCGCGCGAGCGCACATAGACGATGCCGGTCTTCTTGTTGGAGTTTTCCTTCAGCCCGATCACTTCCGACACGGAATTGAGCGTGTCGCCGGGATAGACCGGCTTCAGGAAGCGGCAGTCGGCGTAGCCGAGATTGGCGACCGCATTGAGCGAGATGTCCGGCACCGTCTTGCCGAACACCACGTGAAACACCAGGAGATCGTCGACCGGCGCGCGCGGATAGCCGATCTTGGCCGCGAAGGCATCGGACGACTGCACGGCGAAGCGCGGCCCGAACAGGCCGTTGTAGAGCGCCACGTCGCCGACGGTGACCGTGCGCGGCGTGGCGTGGCGGATTTGCTGGCCGAGACGGAAATCCTCGAAAAAATTGCCCTGGGTGGTTTTTGGAACGGACGATTGGCTCAACGCTGCGGCTCCTTCATTCGATCCGGCCCGGCTTGGGCATTCTCACAAAACCGTGAGCCAAACGCTAGGTTCGAGCAACGGGAAACTGATGAGGACGTGTTTAAGCCCTGTGTTAGCGGATGGATTGCCAAGTTCATTCCTCAGGAGGATACGAAATGAAAAAGAGCATTCTGCTTTCGGCGCTGATCGCGGCCGGTCTGGCCGTGGCCCCGTTGGCGCCGGCGGCTTTCGCCGACGACATGAAGAAGGACACCATGGGCAAGGACAGCATGTCCAAGGACACGATGAAGAAAGGACACCATGGGCAAGGATGACATGTCCAAGGACAAGATGAAGAAGGACACCATGGGCAAGGACGACATGTCCAAGGACGGCATGAAGAAATAAGCCCGGCTGCCGGTCGGGTTCGTGCAGCCGCGGGCCCGACCGCGCGGTATATTCATGCGGGTCCCTACCGATTAGAATGACCGGCAGGCTTGCCATGACCGCTGAAACGATCGCCACCATGCCCGCCGACGCGGCCATCCACCCCCGCTGGGTGCGCGTGTGCCACTGGATCAATGCGCTCGCGATTCTGGTGATGATCGGCTCCGGCTGGCAGATCTACAATGCCGCGCCGCTGTTCGATTTCGAATTTTCCAAGCACATCGCGCTCGGGCAGTGGCTGGGCGGCGCGCTGCTCTGGCATTTCGCCGCCATGTGGGTGCTGGTGATCAACGGCATCGTCTATGTGACGCTCGGGATCGCCAGCGGCCGCTTCCGCCGCAAGCTGCTGCCGATCTATCCGTCCGAGGTCGTGGCCGACGCCCAGGCCGCGCTCAGCTTCAAGCTCGCGCATGACGACCTCTCGCACTACAACGCGGTGCAGAAGCTGCTTTATGCCGGCGTGATCCTCTGCGGCATTCTGGTCGTGCTGTCGGGGCTGTCGATCTGGAAACCGGTGCAGTTCCAGGAATTGACCGCGTTGTTCGGCGGCTACGATGTTGCCCGCTACGTGCATTTCGCCGCTATGAGCGCGATCGTCGGTTTCCTGGTCGTGCATGTGGCGCTGGCGCTGCTGGTGCCGAAGAGCCTGCGCGCCATGATCGCGGGAAAATAGGATCAACAAAATGCGCCAGCGCAAAATCATTCCCGGCGTCGATCCCCAACTGCTGATCAAGGACGCCGCCAAACTGATGCCCGATCCGGCGCGGCGCGGCTTCCTGCGCGGGGCGGCGAGCCTCGGTGCGCTCGCTTTGCTCACCGGCTGCGACATCATCGATGGCGACACTGCCGAAGGCGTGCTGCGCAAGATTTCCGCCTTCAACGACGGCGCGCAGGCCGCGCTGTTCAGTCCGACCAAGCTGGCGCCGACCTTCCCCGAGAGCGCGATCAAGCGGCCGTTCCCGTTCAACGCCTATTACAACGAGGACGAGGCGCCGGTGGTCGATCCGGCCAGCTACAAGCTTGAGCTCGCCGGCTTGGTCGACAACAAGAAACCATGGACGCTCGACGAGCTGCACGCGCTGCCCGAGGTGTCGCAGATCACCCGCCATGTCTGCGTCGAAGGCTGGAGCGCCATCGGCTCCTGGCAGGGCGCCGTATTGTCCGATTTCCTCAAGCGCATCGGCGCCGACACGCGCGCCAAATACATCTGGTTCAAATGCGCCGAGGGCTACACCAACACCATCGACATGCCGACCGCGCTGCATCCGCAGACGCAGATGTCGTTCAAATTCGACCACAAGCTGTTGCCGCGCGCCTACGGCTTCCCGATGAAGATCCGCATGCCCACCAAGCTCGGCTTCAAACAGCCGAAATACGTGGTGGCGATGGAGGTGACCAACACCGACCACGGCGGCTATTGGGAAAACCAGGGCTATAACTGGTTCAGCGGGTTGTGATTATAGTCTTTCCGTGCGAGCGGCGATTGCTTGATGCCGCTTCCACTCAACCAGATGGTGGGTTAAATTTTATCGTCGGTACTCGACGCTACTGCGAGAGGCCGAACGAAAGGTGGATACTGCTATGCGCGCCACCCAACTCATTCTTGTCGCGACGATCATCGCCTTGCCAGCCGGACCGCTGGCCGCACAGCCATTCACTCAGGTGTGGGTATTCGGCGACAGCACTGTCGACACCGGCTGGTACGAAAAATCTCCCTATAGCGGGGAGCCTCATTTCGATTCCTATTTTCCAAATTCTGCCGCAGACAATTTCGGCGCGCCGACGACAAATCCCGGCCCGGTGTCGGTGCAGACTTTGGGTGGCACCCTCGGCCTGACCGTCAGTCCCCAAAACCAGGGCGGCACAGATTACGCGACCGGCGGCGCACGCAACAATGAGACTAACGCTTCCGGATCAGGCTTTTTCCCAAATGCCGTGCCAACCATTCATCAGATTGGCAATTACCTGCAGGCCGTGACGCCTGACGGTCACGCGCTCTATTTGATCAGTTCCGGCGGCAATGACGTGTCATTTGCCGTGAAGCAGGTGACCAGCGGCCAATTTACGAATGCGAAGGGCCGGGCCTACGTCAAAAACGCCGCAAATTTACTGGGGGCGGAGATCAAGACGCTCCAGTCAGGCGGAGCGAAATATATCATTGTGGCCAATCAACCCAAGGATTTCGGTCCAACTACCGATAATACGAAGCCGTACCGTCAACTCTACAACACGACGCTGCGGAAAAAACTCAACAATGAGCATGTGCACTATGCGTGGGCCGATGTGAACGGGGTGAGGCACGACATCATCAACGATCCCACCGATTTCAAAATCACGAATTTCGACAACGCGACGCCGTCATGCACAACACCGGCCACAAGCACGGGCATTAAGTCGAGCTGGGCATTTGTTTGCTCGCCGAGTTCGCCGGTGTCTACTCCGACGGCGTCCGATCCGAATCTGACGCTATTCGCCGATAACGAACACTGGGCTTCCGGCGCCCAGACGATCCTCGGAAGCTACTATTTCTGCTTAGCCAAGCACAAATGGTCTGGGCGGTTCAACGGATACACGAAAGCGCCGCCGTTCGTCTGCAGTCTTTTTGGACTGTAATGAGCGCATTGTTGACAGTCGGCGCCGATCTTTTGGACCGCTCCGCTTGCCAACCGTTGTTGCGCCGTTTAGCAATCCGAATTCTCCTTTGACCGAAATGAGCTTCAGGCGAGGTAACGCGTATGGCAACTCATAATCTCTTACTGCTTCCCGGCGACGGCATCGGCCCCGAAGTGATGACGCAAGTGAAGCGCGTCATCGACTTCTTCAACAAAAAGGGCCCGGATAAATTCGTGACCGAGGAAGCCCTGGTCGGCGGCAGCTGTTACGACGCGCACGGGGTCGCCGTCACCGACGAGACCGTGGAGAAGGCCAAGGCCGCCGACGCGGTGATCTTCGGCGCGGTGGGCGGGCCGAAATGGGACAAGGTGCCCTATGACGCGCGCCCCGAGGCGGGCCTGCTGCGGCTGCGCAAGGACCTCGCGCTTTACGCCAATTTGCGCCCGGCGGTGACCTATCCGGCGCTCGCCGATGCCTCCTCGCTCAAGCGCGAGCTGGTCGAAGGCCTCGACATCATGATTTTGCGTGAGCTGACCGGCGGCGTGTATTTCGGCGAGCCGAAGACCATCACCGATCTCGGCAACGGGCAGAAGCGCGCCATCGACACGCAGGTTTACGACACCTACGAGATCGAGCGCATCGGGCGCGTGGCCTTCGAGCTGGCGCGCAAGCGGCGCAACAAGGTCACCTCGATGGAAAAGCGCAACGTCATGAAGTCGGGCGTGCTGTGGAATGAGGTGATGACGGCGTTGCACGCGCGCGAATTCAAGGACGTGCAGCTCGAGCACATGCTGGCGGATGCCGGCGGCATGCAGCTGGTGCGCAATCCGAAGCAGTTCGACGTCATCGTCACCGACAATCTGTTCGGCGACCTGCTGTCGGATGTCGCCTCGATGCTCACCGGCTCGCTCGGCATGCTGGCCTCGGCCTCGCTCGGCGAGGTCGATCCCAAGACCAGGAAACGCAAGGCGCTGTATGAGCCGGTGCACGGCTCGGCGCCGGACATCGCCGGCAAGGGCATCGCCAACCCGATCGCCATGATCGCCTCGTTCGGCATGGCGTTGCGTTATTCGTTCGACATGGGCCGGGAGGCCGACATGATCGACAAGGCGATTGCCGTCACGCTCGACAAGGGCCTGCGCACCGCCGACATCAAGTCGGAGGGCACCAAGGTGGTCAGCACCTCGGAGATGGGCTCGGCGATCCTGGCGGAGTTGGAGAAGCTGGCGGGCTGAACAAAAACGCGGCCCGAAGGGCCGCGTGTGTTGCCTTGCGATCCTTGCCGCCTAGTACCCGATCCAGGGATTATTCTTGCCCGGCAGGGTGAACGGCCCCGGCAGGGACGACGTGCTGATGCCGAAGATCGTGTTGTTGAACACGCCCGAGGCCGAATGATTCGGCGACATCGCGTAACCCTGACCGGTGTTCTCGCCCGGGAAGGTTTCGGTGCCCGGATCGAGATAGGAGCGCTTCTGAATGATGACGCGGGTGCGCTTGCGGCCGCTTTCATCGTGGCTCACGAACACGGTATTGCCGCGGGCGGTGACCACGCGCTTCTTCTTTGTCGCCGCATCGGCCGGCGCGGCCAGCAAGGCGAGGGCGCCGGCAACGGCAAGCGCAGTGGCAATTAATTTCAACCGCATGGGGTCCTCGCCGGTGGCTCCTTGATTCAACGCAGTCTAGCCCGCTTCGGTTCGCCGCGACAGGGCCAATCAAGGCCCATTGTCACTGCCACCGGCAAGTGTTGCCGCAAATCATCAAGAAAACGGCCCCGCCAATGGGGTCGGGGCCGAGTTTTCGCGGTTTTGGCGAATTCCGCCGTCATGGCTCAGCGGCCGATGCGGCGCGGCTCCGGCCGTGTCGCCAGCGCCTTCCACAACAGCTGATATTTCGGCGTCGGCGCCAGGATCGGATCGCGCTGGCCGCAGAAGCTGCGGTTGAGTTCGACTTGCGCGAACAGCGCGCCGACCTTGCGTTCGCTGCCGGCGGAGAGCAGCGTCAGCCGGTCAAGCGCGCAGGCGAGCGTTGGGCGCTCGATGAAATCGGCGCCGCCCTGGCAGAACCAGCCCGATAATTGCAAGCGCGGATCGTCGTAGTCGCGCACGAAGCCGAGGCAAAACCGCCGCGTGCCTTTCGAAGTCTCGAAGGTCACGATCGACAGCGGACCGAATTTGCTCGCCAGCGCTTCCTGCTCGCGCTGTAGCGCGACCGGCCCGAGCGCGGCCGCTGCCGCGGCGATCTCGGCCTGCGGAGCGGCGAAGCCTCGAATCTCGCTGCCCGGCCGGTAAATCTCGATTCGCAGATAGGGTGCAACGCCGTCCGGCTCGCCGAGCGCCAGGATGTCCTTGCGGCCGCCGCCCTCGGCGTGGCGGCGGATGGCATAGCTCGACGGCACATCGGTCGCTTCGGGGATGGACAGCGCGAAGGCCGGAAACGGCCGCTCGATCTCGATCCATTCCGGCGGATGGACCGGCGCGGCGCCTGCCGCCGGCCGCGAATGATTGAATTGCGCGGCCGCCGCCGAAAGCACCGCAATTCCACCCAGATAGGCGAGTAGCCGCACCAGGGTGGCGGGCAATTCCTCACGCCAGGAATGCAGGGCCGGATGCATGGTCTTGGCTCCAGCAGGCTGCCGTTGTCTTGAGCGTCATTTCTCGCTTAGAAGCGCTGCCATCCGGTTGTCTGCGGGTTCGGCCCGCGGGGCATATTTTTTCGGAGAGTTAACAATGGGTTACAAGGTCGCCGTGGTGGGTGCCACCGGCAATGTCGGGCGCGAGATGCTCGCGATCCTGGCCGAACGGGCGTTTCCCGCCGACGAGGTGGTGGCGCTCGCCTCGCGCAGGAGCGTGGGCCAGGAGTGTTCGTTCGGCGACAAGACGCTGAAGGTGAAGGCGCTCGACCACTACGACTTCTCCGACGTCGACATCTGCCTGATGTCGGCGGGAGGCAGCGTGTCGAAGGAGTGGTCGCCCAAGATCGGCGCGCAGGGCGCGGTGGTGATCGACAATTCGAGCGCCTGGCGCATGGACGCGGACGTGCCGCTGATCGTGCCGGAGGTGAACGCCGCCGCGATCGTCGATTTCCGCAAGAAGAACATCATCGCCAATCCGAATTGCTCGACCGCCCAGCTCGTGGTCGCGCTCAAGCCGCTGCACGACAAGGCCACCATCAAGCGCGTGGTGGTGGCGACCTATCAATCGGTGTCGGGCGCCGGCAAGGAGGCGATGGACGAGCTGTTCGCGCAGACCAAGGCGGTGTTTACGCTCGGCGAGATCGAGACCAAGAAGTTTCCCAAGCGCATCGCGTTCAATCTGATTCCACAGATCGATGTGTTCATGGAGGACGGCTACACCAAGGAAGAATGGAAGATGATGATGGAGACCAAGAAAATTCTTGATCCCAAAATCAAGCTGACCGCCACCTGCGTGCGCGTGCCGGTGTTTGTCGGCCATTCCGAAGCGGTGAACGTCGAATTCGAGAACCCGATCAGCGTCGAGGAGGCGCGCAACATTTTGCGCAGCGCGCCCGGCTGCCTGGTGATCGACGAGCATAAGCCCGGCGGCTACATCACGCCTTATGAATGCGTCGGCGAGGATGCCACTTATATCAGCCGCATCCGCACCGACCCGACCGTCGATAACGGTCTACAGATTTGGGTGGTCTCCGACAATCTGCGCAAGGGTGCCGCGCTCAACGCGATCCAGATCGCCGAATGCCTGATCAATCGCAAGCTGATCCAGGCCAAGCGCAAGGCGGCGTAGCCTTCGTCGCCAACCTCTCCGGGGGAGAGGTCGGCGCATGAAGTGCTCCGGGTGAGGGGATAGAGCCTATCGATGAGTCACTTGCCCCCTCACCCCAACCCTCTCCCCCATGGGTACAGGGAGTTCCGCTGCATTCGCGGGGAGGTCGCACTCAGTTGACGTGCGATCGGCCTGAACTCCCCGCTCGCCCGATCCAACACCGATAAATCGCCGGTGGCGACGCCGAAATAGGCGCCGTGCGTCGCGACCTTGCCTTTCTCGATCAGCTTGGCCAGCCGCGGGAATGTCATCAGGTTGTCGAGGCTGTTGACGATCGCGGCCTGTTCCAGCCGCCGGAGATAATCCGCCGGCGCCGCGTCGCCGCGCGGCCCGAGTTTTTTCGCCGCCGGCGCCAGCAGCGACATCCAGCGGCCGATGAAGTCGCCGGGCGACAGCGGTGCGTGCTCCTCGGCGAAGGCGCGCACGCCGCCGCAATGGGCGTGGCCGAGCACCACGATATGTTGCACCCGCAAGGCGCCGACGCCGAATTCGAGCGCGGCGGAGACGCCGTGATAGGTGCCGTCGGGCGAATAGGGCGGAATGAGATTGGCGACATTGCGCACGACGAACAGCTCACCGGGGCGGGCATCGAAGATTACCTCCGGCGAAACGCGGGAATCGCAGCAGCCGATCACCATGATCTGCGGCGCCTGGCCGCGCTCGGCCAGTTCGCGATAGCGGTCCTGCTCGCGCTGCAGCCGGCCGCCGGCGAAGGCGTTGTAGCCCTCGATCAATCGTTGCGGAAAAGCCATTGTCATCCTTCGGTCGGTGTCCGCCTATTTGATGAGCATTGCGGAAAAGCCAAGCAAACGCCATGCCGCGAAACGCGGCCGGCAATCCTGCGGGGCCGGGACTCGCTCAGGCCGGCAAAATCGCAATTTTTAGGCGCGCGGGTCCCCGTTTTGTGACATTCCATCGCCGGAGTCGCGCCATATTCATTGCTTGTTCAGGTGCAATCGACGACTGAAGGATGAAAGCCAGTCCCCGTATGCTGCAGCCGAACAAGCCAACGATTTCAAGCCTGCCATCGTCGCGCTTCCGCGCGCATGGCTTCTCGGCGCCGCAAATCGCCGTGCTGTTCGCGGCCTTAACCTTGCTCATTTCGATTCCGATCTGGACGCATCCGCTGCCGCCGCTGTCGGACTACGTCAATCACCTGGCGCGCATGCAGGTGATCGCGACGCTGTCGACGAATCCGCTGCTCGCCCAATACTACGAAATCAACTGGCAGGTGATTCCCAACCTGACCATGGACCTGTTCGTGCCGCTGCTGGCGCGCGTCATGAACGTCTACCTGGCCGGCCAGGTCTTCATCGTCGCGATGTTCGCGCTCATCATTGCGGGAATCCTGGCGCTGAACCGGACGTTGATCGGCCGCTGGTCGACGTTCCCGCTGTTCGCCATTCCGCTGCTCTACAATTACGTCTTCCTCGTCGGATTGATGAACTACATTTTCGGAATTGGCGTTGCCCTGTGGGCGCTGGCCGGTTGGATCGCGGTGCGCGAGCGGGTCTGGCCGGTCCGGTTCGCGCTGTCGACGGCTAGCGTCTTCGCGCTGTTTTTCTGCCATCTCTCGGCGCTCGGCATCTACGGCATCGGCGTGCTCGCGTTCGAGATTTCGCGGCTGTGGGAGCGGCGGCGCGAACCCTGGCCGGGCCGGATCGCCGAATTCATCGCCGGCGGCCTGCCGTTCATCGCCGTGGCGCCGCTGCTCTATGCCAGTCCGACCATGCATCTCATTGCCAACGTCAGCTGGGAACAGCGCGGCAAAATCGATGGGCTGATGTTTGTCATCAGCGATTATTCCGACATCGCCGCCTTTCTGCTCCTGACGGTCATGGTCGCCAGCGCTGTCTGGGCGATCCGCCATCGGGTGCTGAGCTTTCATCCGCTGGCCTGGCCGCTGCTCGCCGTCAGCGCCGCGGTGTATCTGGCTTTGCCGCGGCTGATGTTCGACACCTACATGACCGACCAGCGCGTGCCGATCGGCGTCGCCTTCATGCTGTTCGCATGCGGCGATCTGGAGTTGCGACGCCGCTTGGTGCGGCGCGCTTTCATGATCGTCCTGATCGTCTTGATCGCCGCGCGGCTGATCGAGATCGATTACAACTGGTCGCAATTGTCGGATTCCACCAGCGAGTTCCGCTCCTCGGTGCGCCGCATCGCGCCGGGCGCGAAAGTGTTCGTCGCTTATGCCGATCGCTCCACCTTCGGCGACGACGTCCGCGATCTCGGCCTTGTGCATGCCGCCTGCATTGCCACCATCGAGCGCTCCGCGCTGGTCACCACGCTGTTCACCGTGGACGGCAAGCAGGTGGTGCACGTGCGGCCCGAATTCCGCAATTATGCCGATCTCAAGGACGGGGTGCCGCCGACGATGTCGCAGCTCATCGTCGCGGCCGATCACCCGCTGCCCTGGATGCCGGCGTTCTGGCTGAATTGGACGAATTTTGATTATCTCTACCTTCTCTTCACCGAGGACGAGGCACCCAATCCCGATCCTGCGCGCCTCAAGCTGATCGCCGACGGCGACCGTTTTCAGCTTTACCGCATCCTCAAGCCGCAAGCCGCGCCTTCTAAATAATTGGCGCCGATCAATCCCAGGCCGCCGCACCGCTTGATAGTTTCCCGACGGCCGATAGAGTTGCTGGCATGACTATCCGCCCCCGCCGCAGCCTGCTCTACATGCCGGGCTCCAATGCCCGCGCCTTGGAGAAAGCCAAAACGCTGCCCGCCGACGGCGTCATCCTTGACCTTGAGGATTCGGTGGCGCCCGACGCCAAGGAAACTGCGCGCCAGCAGGTGGTGGATGCCGTCAAGGCCGGCGGCTTCGGCGCGCGCGAGGTGTTCATCCGGGTCAACGGGGTCGACACGCCCTGGCACGCCGACGATCTGGCGGCCGCCGCCCATGCCGCGCCCGACGCCATCCTGGTGCCGAAAATCGTGAACCCGCACATGCTGGAGATGATCGGCCGCCGCCTGCTCGACATGGGCACCAACCACAAGACGCGGATCTGGGCGATGATCGAGACGCCGCTCGCCATCTTCAATATTCTGTCGATCGCCGCCGAGGCAAAGGATTCCGAATCGCGCCTGTCCGGCTTCGTCATGGGCACCAACGATCTCGCCAAGGACACCCGCGCGCGCCTGGTGCCCGGCCGCGCGCCGATGCTGGGCTGGCTTTCCACCTGCATCGCGGCGGCGCGCATCTACGGCATCGATATTCTCGACGGCGTCTATAATGACATCGGCAATGCCGACGGATTCGAGATGGAATGCCGGCAGGGTGTGGAACTCGGCTTCGACGGCAAGACGCTGATCCACCCCAACCAGATCGGCCCCTGCAACACGGCGTTTTCGCCGTCGCCGGAGGAAGTCACGCTGGCGCGCAAGATGATCGCCGCCTTCGACCTGCCGGAGAACAAGAGCAAAGGCGTGGTCTCGATCGACGGCCGCATGGTCGAGCGATTGCACGCCGACATGGCGCGCCGCACGGTGGCGATCGCGGAGGCCATCGCGGCGCGCTAGTCACAGAGGGGGGATTCCATGCGACGGCGCGAGTTCATTACGGTCCTCGGCGGCGCGGCGGTGACCTGGCCGCTGGCGGCGCGCGCGCAGGCCAACTATCCCGACCATCCGATTACGCTGATTGTCCCTTATGCACCCGGCGGCGGCAATGACGTGCTGGCGCGCGGTGTCGCCGAGCCCATGAGCAAGGCGCTCGGCCAACAGATCGTGATCGAGAATCATGGTGGCGCCGGCGGCTCGATCGGCACCCGCCAGGTCGCCAAGTCGGCGCCCGACGGCTACACGCTCGGGCTTGGCGGCACCGGCACGCTCGCCATCGATCCCACGCTCTATCCGAATGCCGGCTATAACCCGCGCAAGGACTTCGCGCCGGTCGGGCTGATCGCCACCAGCCCGCTCATCGTGCTGGTGAACCCGTCATTGCCCGTGCACACCGTGCAGGAACTAATCGCACTCGCCAAGGCGCAGCCGGGCAAGCTCAATTACGCCTCCGCCGGCAAAGGCAGTGGCATCCACCTCGGCACCGTATTGTTCGCCGAGACCGCGGGCATCGAGCTTATCCACGTTCCGTACCGCGGCTCCGGGCCGGCGCTCACCGATCTGCTCGGCAACCATGTGTCGATTTATTTCTCCTCGCTGCCGCCGGCCATCGGACTGGTCAAGGAGGGCAAGTTGCGCGCGCTCGGGGTAACCGGCTTGAAGCGGTCGCCGATATTCCCCGATGTGCCGACGGTGGCCGAGCAGGGGCTGCCCGGCTTCGAAGCGGTGCTGCATTATGGAATTGTTGCTCCGGCCGGCACGCCGCGCGCCATTATCGATAAGCTCAACGCCGCGCTGCGCGCGGCGCTTGAATCCGATGACGTGCACCGCCGCATCGCGACCGAAGGCGCCGAGCCGCTGCCGACCACGCCGGAGCAATACGCCGCCGACATCGACCGCGAGGAAACCAAATGGTCGGCGCTGGTGAAGAAATCCGGCGCGATGGCGAAGTGACGATTTCGCTCAGCGCTCGCCGCGCTCGAGCTCGCCAAAAATCTCGTCGTTGTGTTGGCCGAGCGTGGGCGGCGGAGTGTCGATGCGCGGGCCGCCATGCGCGAATGTGAAGGCCGCGAGCGGCACGCCGAAACCGCCGGCGATGCCGGCGCCGCTCGCGTGGCGATGGATGATGCCGCGGGTCGCGAGCTGCGGATCGGTGACGGCTTCGCCCATGGTGCGCACGCGCGCTGCCGGCACGTGATTGGCTTGCAGGAACGTCTCCCACTCGTCGGCGCTGCGCGTCAGCATGATCTCCTCCAGCACCGCGATCTCGCGCGCATGGTCGGCGTCGCGCTCGTCGTTGGTCTGCTTGATCATGTCGGGGCGCCCGAGCAGCGTCCACAATCGGCGTTGTTGCCGCAGATTGCTGGCGCCCAGCATCACCAGCCCGTCCTTGGTGGCGAAAGCGCCGTTGGTCGCGTGCGGATGGCGGTTGCCGCTCGGCTTGGGGTGCACGCCGTTGCGCAAGTAGCCGGTGAGATGCGAGCTCATCAGGATCATCGCCACGTCGAGCATCGCCATGTCGATGCGCTGGCCCTTGCCGGTGCGTTCGCGCTGGAACAGCGCCGCCGATAACGCAAAGGCGCCGGTCATGCCGGTGGCGTAGTCGATCGCCGGCGAACCGAACTTGATCGGATTGCACTTCCTTGGTGCCGGTCATCGCCATGATGCCGGAGGTGGCCTGGATCACGTGGTCGTAGGCGGTTTGCTCGCCGCGCGGCCCGCTCTGGCCGAAGGCCGAGAACGAGGCGTAGATCAGCCGCGGATTGATGCCGGCGAGCGCCTCGTAGCCGAGGCCGAGCGCCTCGAACGCGCCGGGCCGGTAGTTCTCCACGAACACGTCGGCGGTGGCGGCCAGCTTTTTTAAGGTTTCGCGATCTTCCTCCTGTTTCAGGTCGAGCGTGATCGAGCGCTTGTTGGAGCCTTGCGTCAGGAACGCCGTGCCCATGTTGCGGCGGTTGAGTTCCTTGTCAGTGCCGGCGCCGCGGCTCTGATCGGGCTCGTCGGGATGCTCGACCTTGATCACGTCGGCGCCCAGCACGGCCAGTTGATAAGTGGCGAACGGCCCCGCCAGCACATGGGTGGCGTCGATCACCCGGATTCCCTCGAACGGTCGCGTCATCGCGCTCTCCTGCGGCAGCCGCCGGTTAGGTCCGGAATAGGCCACTCATCGAAGGATCGGTTCAAGCCCCTTGGCCTTGAACAGCGCCGTCGCCGATGGCGCGGTCAATGCACCGATCAAGGCCGCGGCGGCTTCCGGGTTATTGGCCGCGCTACCGATGCCTGCCGCAAACACCGTGTAAACCTGCAGTTCGGGCGGAAACGGCCCGACGAATTGCGCGCCCGCCACCGGCAGGAGTTCGGCGATTTGCTGCACGGCCATGGCCACCTCGCCATTGGCGACCAGCTCGGCCACGCGGCCGCTCGCGCCCAGCCGGACTTTCCCGCGCATGGCCTCGGCTATACCCAGGCGGTCGAGCAGCGTCGCGAAATACTGGCCGCTGGCGCCGTCCTTGGAGCGCACGACCGAGTTGGCGGCGAGCAGCGCGCGCTTGAAGGCTTCGACGGTGGCGATGTCGGGCTTGGGCGCGCCCGCGCGCACGGCCAGGCCGAGCCCCGAGCGCCCGATATCGATGCAAGAAGCGGCAACGATCTTGCCCTGCGCGGCCAGTTCGTCGATCACCGGCCGCGTCACGATGGCAACATCGAACGCAGCGCCGTCGTCGATCCGCCGCCTGATCACGTTGGTCGGATCGTAACCGATCGACAGCCGGTGGCCGGTGGCGCGCTCGAACCGGGGGCCGAGTTCGCTCAACACCTCAAAGGCGGCATGCGTGCTCAGAACTTTGATTTCGACGGCGGTCACGGTGGATCGCCTAAGACGGCAGGATGACGAGCCTAGTTCGTGCGCCCCGGCGGCGCCAGCCCGCCGCTCGGGAGCGTTTGCACGAATTCGCCCAGCGCGGCATGAACGCGCGCGACGACATTTTCCCAAGCGCGGGTGTCATCTTGCCGAAACAGCCGCACGGTGGGGTACCAGGGGCTGTCGGTGCGATCGAGCAGCCAGCGCCAGTCGGGGACAAAGGGCAACAACACCCAGGCCGGCTTTGCCAGCGCACCGGCGAGGTGAGCGACGCTGGAATCGATCGAGATGACGAGGTCCAGATTGGCGACGAGCGCCGCCGTGTCGGCGAAATTCTTCAGGGCATCGCCGAAATGAAGCAGATCGCCGCGCGCTCGCAGCACTGTCGCGTCCTTGATGCGGACATCCTTCTGCAGGCTTACGAAGGTGGCATCGACATCCAACAGCGATATCAAGCAACTGAGGGGAATGGATCGATTGTGATCGTTCGGGTGGGTCGGCTCGCCGGACCAGGCCAGGCCAATCCGCGGGCGGTGTTTCGGCCCCAGCCGGGCGTCCCATTCCATCACGCCCGGCGCTGGGGCGCGCAGATAAGGCACCGCCGACGGGATTGTCGCCAGCTGCGTCCCGAATGCCAGCGGCAGGCTGAGCAATGGGCAATGAAGATCGTAGTCGGGCAGCGGGTCGTTCTTGCAAACGATCTGCGATGGGCCGTCGAGAGCGGTCATCAGCTCAGCCAGCGGCGTTAGAACTTCCAGAACGACGCGCGCGCCGCGCGCCACGACCAGCGGAACATAGCGGCAGAATTGGATGGTATCTCCGAAACCTTGCTCCGCCGGGAGCAGAATTGTCTTGCCCGAGATATTTTCGCGCCCGAACCACTGCGGCCGAACGAAATTGCGCCAGGTGTTCCCCGGCGATTTGACTTTCCTTCTCCATTCGTACCCTTGCCAGCCGCGATCGAAGTCGGCGAGCAGAAGCCGAGACAGCGATTGATTGAGGCGCGCTTCAGCAAAGTCCGGTCGCAGATCGATCGCACGCTCATAGCTCGCCACCGCCTCCTCGCACCGCAGCAACTCGTGCAGGGCAAGACCGCGATTGTAGTGTGCCACGGCATAGCTCGGCTGTACTGTGATGGCGCGGTCGAAGTCCGCCAGCGCCTCTTCAAATCGATTCAGCGCATAAAAGACCGAGCCGCGGTCGGAATAGGCCGTGGCAAAGTCCGGCCGCAATTCAATCGCGCGGTCGTAGCTCGCCGCCGCCTCCGCATGCCGCTTCAACATTTGCAGGGCATGGCCGCGATCGGAATGAGCCCGGGCAAAGTCCGGCCGCAATTCAATCGCGCGGTCGAAGCTCGTCACCGCCTCCTCAAAACGGTTCAGCTTCTGAAGCGCATTGCCGCGATTGTCATGGGCCACTGGCAAAGCGGGGCCGCAGTGCGAGTGCGCGGTCGAAGTTGACCAGCGCCGCCTGGCTTTTTCCCTGCTGCAATTGAATGACGGCGAGAAGATAAATTGCATCGAAGTAATCGGGCTTGGCCGCGACGATCTGTTCGCATTGTTGCTCGGCCTCAACGAGTTTGCCCGCCTTGTAGTCGGCATCGGCGCGGTCGAACGCCTGTGGCAGAGTGGATGCGGGCCGGTCCATTCTTAAAGCGGTCGCGCCTTTGTGAAGCCATGTCGCGTGCGGCAATCGTCGCTAAGTCGAATCTATCGCTTCAGCCCGCGGGGTCAATTGGCGGCTTCTCGAGCGCGCCGCGCTAGAGCGGCAGCTTGATCGAGGCGCGTAAGCCCCCGCCCGGCCGGTTGGCGAGGCTGAGTTCGCCGCCATGGGCCTGCACGATGGATTGCGCGATCGCCAGGCCGAGGCCAGTCCCGCCGCTGTCGCGGTTGCGCGAATCCTCGACCCGGTAAAACGGCTGGAACACTTTCGGCAACTCCGCGTCGGGAATTCCCGGCCCCTCGTCGTCAATGGTGATCTCGAGTGCTTTGCCCGCGGTGGCGATCGTGGCTTGCGCGCGCTTGCCGTATTTCACCGCGTTGTCGAGCAGATTGGTGAGCGCGCGCTTCAATGCATTCGGCTGGCAGTCGTGGATCAGCGGCGCTGCCGGCGCCATGGTCACCGGCAGTCCGGCGTCGGCCATGTCGTCTACGATGCTGGCAAGCAGCGCGGCGATATCGACGCGCCGGCGCGGCTCGGCGCGCACCTCGTCGCGCGCGAAAGCCAATGTCGTCCCGATCATCTCGTCCATCTCGCCGATCGTCGCCAGCATCTTGTCGCGCTCCTCGGCGTCGGCGACTTCTTCCGCGCGCAGGCGCAACAGCGTCAGCGGCGTGCGCAGATCGTGCGACAGCGCCGCCAGCATCTGGGTGCGGCTTTCGACCAGCCGGCGCAGCCGCTCCTGCATCCGGTTGAACGCGCGTGCGGCGCGCTGCATTTCGATCGTGCCGGCCTCGGCCAGCGGCTCGGCCGCGACGTCGCGGCCGAGACGATCGGCTGCGGCGGACAACATGCCCAGCGGGGCGGTGACGCGCCGCACCGCCCAGACCGAGACGACGAGCACGATCAAACCCATCAACGCCATGGAGGTGATGAATTGCCACGACACGGACGGCGCGCCCTGCGGCAGCGTGGTGGCAAACGACAGCCATTGGCCGTCGCTCAGTTTGACCGCCACCTGCAGGCCGCGCCAGGCGCCAAAGTTCGGCCCCATCATGCCGTGCATCATCATCATGCCCGCGCCGCCCGGCCCGCCCATCGGTCCTTGGAACGGCCGGCGATCGAACGGCGGGCCGAAGGGTGCGCCGGGCAGTCCCGTCGGCTCGAGGACAGCGGCCCGCACTTGACGATCGGGCCGCTCGGGCAGCTGCTCCAGCACGTATTCCTCGATCGCCTTGGCCGCGCCGTCGGCGTCAGCTCGGCAATTGCTCGGGCGGCTGGGCCTGGAGCGCGACGCGGAAGGTGGGATCGCTCAGCGCCGCCACGATGCGCGGGCGCCAATCGGCCGGCGCTTCCTCGACCAGCCGCGAGAGGTTGGCGACGCGCTGCGC
Source organism: uncultured Alphaproteobacteria bacterium (assembly GCA_963762285.1). Lineage (GTDB taxonomy): Bacteria > Pseudomonadota > Alphaproteobacteria > Rhizobiales > Xanthobacteraceae > Pseudolabrys. Next base: position 74,345 of record CAVXKE010000014.1, read on the forward strand.
CGCAGCGTATCCGCCGATCGCACGCACCGCCTGCTCGCGCGCGCCGGCATAGATCCAGGCGCCGATGGCGTGCGAGATCACCAGCCCGAACAGCAGGATCAGCAGCGTCTGGCCGAACAGGCTCTTGGGCAGGAAGTTTTTGGGAAGAAAGCGGGTCATTCCCGGCTCACATCGGGGGTGAAGATGTAGCCGCCGCCCCAGACGGTCTTGATGAGTTTCGGATCGCCCGGGTCGCGCTCGATCTTCTTGCGCAGGCGGCTCACCTGCGTGTCCATGCTGCGGTCGAAGGTGTTGGCCGCGCGGTGGCGCGCGAGATCGAGCAGCTGGTCGCGGCTCAAGGTGCGCTGCGGATGCTCGACCAGCGCCAGCAGCAGATCGAATTCGCCGGTGCTCAACGGTACCGCGACGCCGTCCCGGCCCAGCAATTCGCGCTTGTCGACATCGAAGCTCCAGCGCTCGAAGCGGTAGCGCCTGGGCTTGTCCTGCTCGGCCGCCGGCTCGCGCGCGCGGTTGCGGCGCAGCACGGCGCGGATGCGCGCGATCAGCTCGCGGCTGCCGAACGGCTTGGGCAGATAATCGTCGGCGCCCATTTCCAGTCCGATCACCCGGTCGACCTCGTCGCCCTTGGCGGTGAGCATGATGATCGGAATGTCGCTGTCGGCGCGCAGCGACCGGCACAGCGACAGCCCGTCCTCGTCCGGCAACATCAGGTCGAGCAAGATGAGATCGATGCGGGCGTCGGCCAGCACCTTGCGCATGGCCTTGCCGTCGGGCGCGGTGCTGACGCGAAAGCCGTCCTTGGCGAGCGCGCGCGACACCAGGTCGCGGATCTCGCGATGGTCGTCGACGATCAGGATGTGCGGGCCAGCATTCATGCGCCAAATCTAGTTCGGGCCGGGGTGGTTAGGGCAGAACAATTGTGACGATATCTCACGAATCGCCGCTCTGACACATTTGGTCACAAAATCGCGCGCGGCCGACAAACTTGAGTGACAGGCAAGGCTTCTATTGCACGTGGGCGACGGCAGTAACCGTTGCGAGCAAAAGGAGCAATCCAATGCCAACACGAAACATTTTGATCGCCCTCGGCGTTGCGGCCGCGCTGGCGGCCGGGGTCGGGACCTTCGGCTCTACCGCCTCGGCCCAAGGCGGCCCGGGTTACGGCCCGCGCATGATGGATGACTACGGACCGGGTTACGGCCGCGGCCCCGGCGATGGCTGGAGGCGCGGTTACGGCCCCGGTTATCGGCACATGCGTGGCTACCGCCGCGGCTACTACATGCGCGGCTGGGACGGCGAATATTGCCCCGGCTACGGCCGTGGTTACGGCCGCAGAATGATGGGCTGGTAGCGCGAAGCGCGGCGGCTCCCTTCAACCAATTCCAATTCGATAAACACACAGGAGAACTAAAATGCGCGCACGAACCTTGATCGGTCTCGGCCTTGCCGCCGCGCTCGCGGCCGGAGTTGGGGCCTACAGCTATAGCGCGGTCGCGCAAGGCGGCCCGGGCTATGGTCCTGGCTGGATGATGGGCGGCGGCTACGGCCCCGGTCACATGCGCGGCTGGGGCGGCGGACCCGACGGCGGACAATGGAATTGCCCGGCTTTCGGACAAAACGACGAGTCCGGTCCCGCCGACAGGCAGGGACAAGGCTATGGTCCTGGTTATCACATGCGCGGTTGGGGCGGCGGATACGGACCCGGCATGATGCGGGGATACGGCCCCGGTTATGGCCCGCGCGGTGTGGTCCAAGGCGATCAGAGCGCCAAGCCAGAACACCAACCAAAACACAAACCAGATCGCCACTCTTAGCACCGACGACGTGAAGAGCCGTATGGAACGTTGGCTCAGCTGGCGAGGCAATACGCGGCTCAAACTCGGCGAGGTGAAGGAGAAAGACGCCAACTCGATCACGGCCGATGTGGTCACCAAGGACAATTCCCTGGTCGAGCGTTTCATCTTCAACCGCCACACTGGCGCCTTCCGCCGCGACAACGGCTAAGCGGACGTCGCAGTGACGCTGAGCATTGCCACAGGCCCGCGCGGTTGCCGCCGCGCGGGCTTAATTCATGCGCATGTTTATAAGCTCGCGCGCTTGCTCAGCGCGGCAATGTGTAGACGAACACCGCGCCCTTGCCGAGCCCGCCATGCAGGCAGATGAAGCGCACGTCGGCCGGTTCGCCGCCGGCCTGATAGACCGCCTTGCCGTGATAGACGGTGGAGACGAATTGCGTGCCGACCTTGTCGGCGAACTTGTCTTCTTCGACGCCGGCGCGGTCGATGGCGAACTTCTTGAATGCCGGGTTCTCTTGCTTGAATTTGACCGCGGCGAGCTTCTCGCAATCGCGCAGGCCGTCTTCCGTCGATTTCTGCGCCAACGCCGGCCAGGCGGCGAGCGCGCACAGCGCCGCGACGCTTGCGAGCTTCACGCCCACGGCCGCGCCGCCTTGGCCTTCTCCTCGTAGCTGACGATCTTGTTCTGCTTCTGCTTGGTCAGGCCGATGTCGTCGAGGCCGTTGAGCATGCAGTGTTTGCGGAACGCGTCGATCTCGAACTTGATCGTGCCGCCGTCGGGGCCGCGGATTTCCTGTTTTTCCAGATCGATGCTGAGCGTGGCATTGGCGCCGCGTTCGGCGTCATCGAACAGCTTCTCCAGGTCCTGCGGGCTGACGCGGATCGGCAGCACGCCGTTCTTGAAGCAGTTGTTGTAGAAAATGTCGCCGAACGAGGTGGAGATCACGCAGCGGATGCCGAAATCCATCAGCGCCCAGGGCGCGTGCTCGCGCGACGAGCCGCAGCCGAAATTGTCGCCGGCGACCAGGATCTTGGCTTTGCGATAGGCCGGCTTGTTGAGCACGAAGTCGGGATTTTCGCTGCCGTCGTCCTTGTAGCGCATCTCGGAGAACAGGCCCTTGCCCAAGCCGGTGCGCTTGATGGTCTTCAGGTATTGCTTGGGGATGACCATGTCGGTGTCGACATTGATCATCTTCAAGGGCGCGGCGACCCCTTCCAGGTGGTCGAATTTTTCCATCGTGGCTTCTCTTGGCTCTGGCCGGATCAGGCGCCGGCGCGCAATTTCATGGCGGCTCGGGCGGCGCCGGTCAAGGGCGCCGCCAGCGACCGCAGGTTTAGCCCGGAATTGGACCGGTTCGGCGTGTCATTCGGCCGCCACGCGCGCGTTGCGGTCGAATTTCGACGCACGCTTAACCTCGCAGACCTGCACGCTGTAGGAGGCGTAATAAATCTCACGCCCCTTGCGCTGCGCTTCGCGGTGTTCCGGGTGCATGCGCCAGGCGCGCTGGGCCTCCTCCGACTCGAATTCGACGATGGTTACGCGCTCGCCGTCGTCGGCAAAGAAGCCCTTGTGCGAAATATAGCCGGGCATGGTGGCCGCCAGTTCGATCATGCGATCGACCAGGCTCACGTAGTCGTCGCGCAGACCCGGCAGCAAGCGGGAACGGAATACGGTGACGATCATGCCGCCGGTCCTTCTTGAGTTGTTTGCGACCGCACCAGCTATTCCACCGGCGCTTGCGGCCGTCAAACGCAAGCTTGCGATTGCACTCATTCAGCCGCTTGATCCGCCGCTTCACTCGGCGCTCGCCTCGATCGCCTCGATATCCGCATCCGAAAGGCCGAAATGGTGGCCGATCTCGTGCACCAGCACATGGGTCACGATGGCGCCCAGGCTGTCCTCGTGCTCGGCCCAGTAGTCGAGGATCGGCCGCCGGTAGAGCCAGATCAGGTTGGGCAGCGGTTCCGGGTTGGTGGCCGAACGAAATGGCAGGCCAACGCCTTGGAACAGGCCGAGCAAATCGAATTCGGTCTCGACCTGCATGGTGTCCATCACTTCCTCGGTCGGAAAGTCGGCCACCTGGATGACGAGATTGTCGCACAGCGCGCGAAAATGTTCGGGCAAGCGGGCATAGGCGTCCGCCGCCAGCGTTTCGATTTCCGCCAGCGAAGGCGCCGGCGCCCCCCGCCAGGCCCGCGGATCGTCAAATTGCCGTTTCATGCCAACGTTCTAGGGCAGGTTGCCGATATAACCAACCGTTGACCGCAGGGCCGGAATGCGCGAGCGTTAATCATGGTGGCGTGACCGGGTGGGCCTGAGAATATGCCGAACAACCGGAGCTTCTTCGCACTTCTGGCGGTGCTCGTCGCCATTTCCGCCGGTTCTTTGGCGCCGGCCTCGGCCCGCTCGAACGACCGGCCGGCCGGCGCGCTCGCCAGCGACGGCGGCCGTTACACCTATGAATTCGCGGCGCAATCGCGCCCGCGCATCACCATCCATCCGCGCCGGGCTTATCCCGGCCGCAATGCCAAGCGGCATTGCCGGTCCTGGCTGGCGAAGGAATACCGCGTCAGCGGGCCGGTGATCGTGCCGCAGATGCGCTGCTGGTGGGATTAGCAAAGTTCCAAATAGCCAGCCCGCGGAACTAATCCGAGCATGGAAGGTTGGCCTTCACGCATAGCTGGCGCGAACAATAATTTCCGTTCGCGGCTTTCTCGGCTATAATTCGTCAGTCTGGGGGCATCGGAGGTTCATCGATGTCGAAATTCACAAGATTTATCGCAATCGCGGCGCTGATCGTCGGCGCCCTCGCCATGACGCCGGGACCTGCCGCAGCGCAACGTCACGGTGGCCATGGCGGCCATGGTGGCGGCTGGCACGGCGGTGGCGGCCACGGTGGTGGCTGGCACGGCGGCGGTGGCTGGCGTGGCGGCGGCTGGCGCGGTGGCGGATGGGGTTGGGGCCCCGGCTTTGTTTGGGGCTTCGGCGGTCCGTACTATGGCGGCTACTACTACGACGAGCCGGGAGACTGCGGCTGGGTGCGCGTGCGCGTGTGGCGCAACCACCACCGGGTCTGGCGCCGCGCGTGGCGCTGCTGGTGAGGCCCTGACGTCATCGCCCGCGAAAGCCGCGCGATCCGGTCGTCACTGATGCATAGGCATGCTGCATGCCCCGCTTGCGTGGGGCATGCCAGCAGCTCATTCACTTCCACTCGCGCACGTCGACGAAGCGCAAGGCTGATGGTCGACGTCCATACGAAGGGATAGCCCACTTTGGCGCCTGCACTCGCTCGGCCGGTGGAGAAGTTACGTTCGGTCTGCAAGGTGCCAAGACTGTCCGTGTAGGCGCTTTCATGCTCCCACAAGGCGTAAACACGCGCGGACGGCTGGAGAACCAGCGCTTGCCATCGATAGGTGCCGGTCAATCCGCTGGAGACCAGCCAGCGGCCGGCCGGGAATGTACCGGTTGCCGTGCCGGCCGTACCATTGAAGTCAATGCCCGAGCGCGCCACCGCGAGGTCTAAGCGCACTGCCGAGTTCAATCGCCAACCGAGATAGCTGCCGACCGTCCAGCCGTCGCCTTTGAGCCGGCCGTTGAGCGCGTCCGAACTATAATCGAAATGCTCGTAACCGCCGAAAGCGCCAATCAGGAAGTCCGGCGTGAGCTTGCGCGTGAGCCCGGCGGTGGCATTGATCTGGTCACCCTTCAAGTCGTTGCCGGTCGAGCGACGGTCGGGGGTGGAGAGTGGGTTGAGGATTGAGCGTGTGCGGGGCAGCGGCGAGGCAGCGTATAGCTGTAGGCGTGTTCACACTGCACATTGGTCTGCGAATAGGCTGAATTGCGTGTCGCAGACGCGGTCGAGATCATGTAATGTCGCAGGCGCAATGGTCACTTGTGCGTTGGTGACGTCTGTGCGGCTGCCGCTGTCGGTAGCCTGATGCTGTAGCTGAAACCGCCCGCGTCGTTGGCGTGCCGAGACCGTGCCGGTCGAGGCGTTGAGCGTGGTGCGGCGGCAGCGTGCGTGAATACGTGTAGGTATAGCGAGCGGCATAGCTCGCACATTGGTCTGCGAATAGAGGTGGACTTTGGTCGTGCAGACGCAGTCGAGATCATCGTAATGTCGTAGGCGCAATGGTCACTGTGCTGTTGGTGACTGTCTGTCACGTTGGGATTAGCTAGCGGCTACCGACCAACTCGGTTTATGAGTGCACGGGCCTAATTTTTGCGGACCGCTACTTCCACTCCCGCACGTCGACGAAATGGCCGGCGATCGCCGCCGCCGCCGCCATCGCGGGCGACACCAGGTGCGTGCGCCCCTTGTAGCCCTGGCGGCCTTCGAAGTTGCGGTTGGAGGTGGAGGCGCAGCGCTCGCCCGGCTTCAGCTTGTCCGGATTCATGGCGAGACACATCGAGCAGCCCGGCTCGCGCCAGTCGAAACCGGCGGCCTTGAAAATCTTGTCGAGCCCTTCGGCTTCCGCCTGCTCCTTCACCAGCCCGGAGCCGGGCACGATCATGGCATAGACATTGGCATTCACCGTCTTGCCGGCGGCGACGCGCGCCACCTCGCGCAAATCCTCGATGCGCGCATTGGTGCATGAGCCGATGAACACGCGGTCGAGCTTGATGTCGGTGATCTTCTCGCCGCCGGAGAGCCCCATGTAGCCGAGCGAGCGCTCGGCGGCGATGCGCTTTTTCTCGTCGGCGATCTCGGCCGCCACCGGCACCCGGCCGGTGATCGACACCACCTGCTCGGGGCTGGTGCCCCAGGTGACCAGCGGCGGCAGCTTCGCCGCATCGAGCCTGATCTCGCGGTCGAAATGCGCGCCCGCATCGGAGGAGAGCGTTTCCCAGTAGCGCATGGCCTCGTCCCAGGCCTTGCCCTTGGGCGCTTTCGGCCGGTCCTTGAGATAGGCATAGGCCTTCTCGTCGGGCGCGATGAAGCCGGCCTTGGCGCCGCCTTCCACCGACATGTTGCAGATCGTCATGCGCCCTTCCATCGAGCAGGCGCGGATCGCCTCGCCGGCATATTCCAGCGCATAGCCGGTGCCGCCGGCGGTGCCGATCTCGCCGATGATGGCGAGGATGATGTCCTTGGCGGTGACGCCCGGCGGCAGCGCGCCGTCGACCACCGCGCGCATGTTCTTCGATTTCTTCTGGATCAGCGTCTGCGTCGCCAGCACGTGCTCGACTTCCGACGTGCCGATGCCGTAGGCGAGCGCGCCGAAGGCGCCGTGCGTCGCCGTGTGGCTGTCGCCGCACACGATGGTGGTGCCGGGCAGCGTGAAGCCCTGCTCGGGTCCGATGATGTGAACGATGCCCTGGCGCTTATCGAACTCGTTGAAATATTCGATGCCGAAATCCTTGGCGTTCTGCGCCATGACCGCGATCTGCTCGGTCGATTCCGGATCGGGATTGGGCTGGTGGCGGTCGGAGGTCGGCACGTTGTGGTCGACCACGGCCAGCGTCTTGTCGGGCGCATGCACCTTGCGTCCCGCCGTGCGCAGGCCTTCGAAGGCTTGCGGCGAGGTCACCTCGTGCACCAGATGGCGGTCGATATAGATCAGGCAAGTGCCGTCCGGTTGCTCGTCCACCAGATGGTCTTCCCAGATCTTGTCGTAGAGGGTGCGCGGCTTGGCCATCGTCGAAGTCTCCATCACTCGGCGCATTTTACTTTGCGCATGATCTTATTCGAAATCCGGTATCCCGTCCCCGATCAAGCCGAGGACATGCCTTTGCGGGATCGTGCGCTATCTAACCCCGGCGGCGCCCAAGAAAAAGGGGCCGAACGGCGGCCCCTTCATGCATTGCGGAATGGGGTAGCAGCCTATTCCTTGCCGGCGGTCGCGGCCGCCGCTTCCGGCGCGCTGGTCGCCTGCGCCTCGATGCGCGCCTTCTTGCCGCGCAGCCCGCGCAGGTAATAGAGCTTGGCGCGGCGCACCTTGCCGCGGCGCACCAGCTTGATCGAGTCGATCATCGGCGAGTAGAGCGGGAACACGCGCTCGACGCCCTCGCCGTAAGAAATCTTGCGCACGGTGAAGTTCTCGTTCAGCCCGCCGCCGGCGCGGCCGATGCAGACGCCCTCGTAGGCCTGGATGCGGCTCTTGTCGCCTTCCACCACCTTGACGTTGACCAGCACGGTGTCGCCCGGCGCAAAGTCGGGGATGTCCTTGCCGGCCGAGAGTTTTTCGACCTGCTCTTTTTCGAGCTGCTGGATGATATTCATGGCTTCAAGTCTCCGTCGGCAGCGCCAGCAACCGGCGCGCGGTCTTGTCTGGTCTTTAATGGGTTGGCGGGCTTTTAGACTAAGAATTGTGGCTTGTCACCCTTTACCGCCGGTCTTTCCGGGATGCCCCGAAATGACAGGGTTAAGGCTTCTTCCGGGCCAAATAGGCCGCCCACAGGTCCGGCCGGCGCGCGGCGGTCAGCCGCTCGGCTTCGGCCCGCCGCCATCGGGCGATTTTGCCGTGGTCGCCGGATAGCAGCACCTCCGGGATCGGCTCGCCCTCGAATACCGGCGGCCGGGTGTATTGCGGATATTCCAAGAGGCCATCGGCGAAGCTCTCCTCGGCGGCCGAGGCCTCCTTGCCCATGACGCCCGGCAATAGCCGCACGCAGGCGTCGAGCAGGGCGAGCGCCGCGATTTCGCCGCCGGACAGTACGAAATCGCCGAGCGAGACTTCCTCCAATCCGCGCGCCTCGATCAGCCGCTCGTCGACGCCCTCGAAGCGGGCGCACACGATCACGCAGCCCGCGACCCGCGGCGAGCGTCGTCACCCGCGCTTGCGTGAGCGGCGCGCCGCGCGGGCTCATCAGCAGGCGCGGGCGTCTTATCGTGCGGGACGGTGTCGAGCGCGCGCGCCAGCACATCGGCCTTCATCACCATGCCGGGCCCGCCGCCGGCCGGCGTGTCGTCGACGGTGCGGTGCTTGTCGGTAGCCGCGTCGCGGATGTCGTGGGTGTCGAGCGACCAGATGCCGGAAACGAGCGCCTTGCCGGCGAGACTCAACGCCAGCGGCCCGGGAAACATTTCCGGGAAGATCGTCAGCACCGATGCGCGCCACATGGCTCAGCCCCTCCCGTTCGTCCCCGCGAAAGCGGGGACCCAGAACTGGATTCCCGCTTGCGCGGGAATGAACGGAGTTTTTGGCACGCGCAACATGCTCACTCGTCTTTCGCTTCGGTCTCGACCGGCGGCACGACCACCATGCGTCCCGCCTTCAGATCGATGGTCGGCACGGTCGTCTCGTTGAACGGCAGCAGCAGCGGCTCGCCGCCGGCCGTCGGCGCGATCTCGATCAGATCGCCGGCGCCGAAATTATGGATGGCGATGACGGTGCCGAGCGCGCTGCCGTCTTCGTTCACCGCCGACAGGCCGACCAGGTCGGCGTGATAGAACGTATCGTCTTCTTCGATCGGCGGCAGACGGTCGCGCGGCACGAACAGATCGGTGTTGCGCAATTTCTCCGCCGCGTCGCGGTCGCTGACCCCGGCGATGCGCGCGACCAGGAAATCCTTGGCCGGCCGCGCCGCTTCGATTTCGAAACGCCGCGCGCCGTCCTCGGTCTCCAGCGGACCGTAATTCGCCACCGCCAGCGGATCCTCGGTGAATGACCACAGCTTGACCTCGCCGCGAATGCCGTGCGCGGCACCGATGCGGGCGACGCGGATGCGATCGGCCACGGCGAGGCGGAGCGTCAGCTCGCCGCCGGCGTTTCGGCCGGCTTGGCTTTGTCGGCGGCGGCCTTAGCGGTTGCGGCAGTCTTGGCGGCGGCGTCGCTGGCTTCCTTGGCCTTGGCGGCTTCCTCGGCCTTGGCCTTGCGCTCCTTGCGCGGGACCGCCTTTTCCGGATTGTTGCGCTTTTCGCGTTTCACGATGCCGGCGGCATCAAGGAAGCGCGTCACGCGGTCGGACGGCTGCGCGCCCTTCTTCATCCAGGCCTGCACCTTGTCGAGATCGAGCTTGAGCCGCTCGGTCTTTTCCTTCGGCAGCAGCGGATTGAAGAAGCCGAGCCGCTCGATGAAGCGGCCGTCGCGTGGGCTGCGCGAGTCGGCGACGACGATGTGATAGACCGGCCGCTTCTTGGTTCCGGCGCGGGCCATGCGGATGACGAGAGACATTTCAGTTTCCTTTCCAAAAATCGTCATTCCGGCCGAGCGAGCGAGAGCCGAATCCATAATCCGCAGCGCTGCGGAGTATGATTCGGGTTCGCTGTGCGGCGCCCCGGAATGACGGTGGGCACGTTTTCATTTCTTTTTCCCGAGGCCGGGCAGGCCCGGCAATCCGGGAAACTTTCCGCCCAAGCCCGGCAAGCCGGGCGTGCCGGGGAAATTCGGCGGCAGTGTCGGCATGCCGGGCATATTCGGCGGCAATCCGCCGCCCGGCATTTTCTTCGCCAGTTCGGCCATCTGCTCCGGCGTCGGCATGGCGGAGCCGAAGCCCATCGCTTGCGCCAGGCCCGCGAGCGGGCCGCGCTTGCCGCTGCCCATCACCTTCATCATATCGGCCATGCCGCGGTGCATTTTGAGAAGCTTGTTGATGTACTCCGGCGTGGTGCCGGAGCCCGCGGCGATGCGCTTCTTGCGGCTGGCTTTGAGAATGTCCGGGTTGCGGCGCTCCTGCGGCGTCATCGAATCGATGATCGCCATCTGCCGCTTCACCAGCTTGTCGTCGAGGCCGGCGGCGGCAATCTGGTTTTTCATCTTGGCCACGCCGGGCAGCATGCCGAGCAGGCTGCCCATGCCGCCCATGCCCTGCATCTGCTGCAACTGCTCGCGCAGGTCGGCGAGATCGAACTTGCCCTTGCGCATCTTCTCAGCCGCGCGCATCGCCTTCTCGGTGTCGATGGTGGCGGCGGCTTTCTCCACCAGCGCGACGATGTCGCCCATGCCGAGAATGCGGCCGGCGATGCGCGCCGGGTCGAATTCCTCCAGCGCGTCCAGCTTCTCGCCGGTGCCGATCAGCTTGATCGGCTTATTAGTGACCGCGCGCATGGAGAGCGCGGCGCCGCCGCGGCCGTCGCCGTCGACACGGGTGAGCACGATGCCGGTCAGGCCGACGCGCTCGTCGAACGCGCGCGCCAGATTGACCGCGTCCTGGCCGGTGAGCGCGTCGGCCACCAGCAGCACCTCGTGCGGATTGGCGGCCTTCTTGACCTCGGCCGCCTCGTTCATCATGGCGTCGTCGAGGGTGATGCGGCCGGCGGTGTCGAGCAGCACCACGTCGTAGCCGCCGAGGCGGGCGGCCTCCAGCGCGCGCTTGGCGATCTGCGGCGGCTGCTGGCCTTCGACCACCGGCAGCGTGTCGATATGCGCCTCGCGGCCGAGCACGGCGAGCTGCTCCATCGCCGCCGGCCGGCGCACGTCGAGCGAGGCCATCAGCACCTTGCGGTTCTGCCGGTCGGCGAGCCGGCGGGCGATTTTCGCGGTGGTGGTGGTTTTGCCGGAGCCCTGCAGGCCGACCATCATGATGGCGACCGGCGGCGCGGCGGCGAGATCGATGCCTTGGCTGTCGGCGCCCAGCGTCGCGACCAGCTGGTCGTGCACGATCTTGACGACCATCTGGCCGGGCGTGACCGACTTCATCACCTCGACGCCGACCGCCTGCTGCTTGACGTTGTCGGTGAAGGCGCGCGCCACGTCGAGCGCGACGTCGGCCTCCAGCAGCGCGCGGCGCACCTCGCGCAACGCCGCATCGACGTCGGCTTCGCTGAGCGCGCCGCGGCGGGTGAGGCGGTCGAGAATGCCGCCGAGTTTTTCCGACAGGGTGTCGAACATCATCTGCCTTTTTGTCTCTCCCCATTTTTGCGGGGAGAGGGAAAACGAAACTACGCCCGAGGGCGCATTGCGCTGTCGGGCGGTGGCCTCCGGCCTCTCAAGGACCGGGCGGCAGAGCTGGTATTTACGTCTCTATCGAAAGCGGGCGGAACCTAGGGTTGGGCCGCTTGCAAGTCAAGGCGGCCCTATTTACGACGTCAATTCGTAGCTGACCGTGACCACGGCCCGCAGCGTCTGCTCGCCGGGGGCGATCGGGCTGGCGGCGGCGCGCATCGTCCTGAATACGGGCGACGGCGGCGCCGACCCTTCTTCCGCGATCGCCGCCACGCGGCCGACTTTCATGCCGGCGGCATTGGCGTAAAGCTCGGCCTTGCGATAGGCGTCGGCGATGGCCGCGGCGCGGGCCTTGTCGAGCAGTTTCGACTGTTCCGACACCACGAATTCGATGCCCGACATTTCATTGGCGCCGGCCGCGATGGCGCGATCGAGCACGGCGGGCAATTTGCCGATGTCGCGAATCTTGACCGTGACTTGATTGTTCGCCTGGAAGCCGATCAGGCGCGCGGCGCCGGCCTTGCTCGGATCGTATTGCGGCTGCAGCGACAACCACGAGGTCTGCACATCCCGGTCGGCGACGCCGGACTGGTTGATTGCCGCCAGCACGGCGGTCATCTCCTTGGCGTTGGCGTCGCTCGCCGCCCGCGCGGTCTTGCCCTGGCTGGAGACGCCGACGCGGATCACCGCGGCATCGGGCGCGGCCGTCACCGTCGCCTCGCCGGTAACCGTCACCAGGCGATCGAGCTTCTCGGCGGCGCCGGCCGGCAGCGGCGCCATCGCTGCGACGGCGATGACGAAAGCGGAACACAGGATACGCGGCTTTGACATTGTCATTTCACCATCATTTCAGCGGCACGAACACGGTAATTATCATATTGTCCGCGTTCGCCTTCACCGGATCGGACGCATATTCCTCGATGAACACATCCTTGGACTCGAGATGTTTGTCGTCGAGATAATTGGTAATCGCCTCGTAAGTCGAATCCATGGCGTCATAGGAGCCGCGATGGACGAATTTGAGCGCCTTGCCGGCGGGCGCCTGACCGATGGCGATATCGCCTTTCGGCGGATTGTCCGGCGCTGCCGCGATCGGCATGGCGGCTTCGAACTGGAATCCGGTGTCGTCAGTCTGGGTGTAGATGGTCATGGCTGGGCCGTTCGGCTTGATGCCCTGCTTGTTTAGATACTCGTTGAGCGACTTGAAGGCGTCGACCAGCGTGTCGAAGGCGACATCCCAATTGCTGTGGCCCTTGAGATAGACGATCATCCGCTCCGGCAGCGTCACTTCCTCGCCAAAGGCGTCGCCCGCACGCGGCGGTACCGGCGAACCGGCCGGCGGCGGCGGATTTTGCGCGGACGCCGGGCCCGTGCCGAGAGCGCAGGCCAGAGCGAGCAATATCGGCGCCGCCAGGCGCAGGCACGACATCAGGGTTCTCCGTCGTCGGGGCGGTCTTGGCATTATAATATCATACGCTACTGGCCAATCCGCGTTTATTCGCCATATAAACCGGGGCGAAACCCCGGGCAAAAAGGCTTGGGGCTCCGAATTCATAGGCATATTTGGGCAATTATTTGGGCGCGCTCGCCAACCAATCCTTCGTGAAGATGAACGGTATCGGCAACGAGATCGTCGTGGTCGATCTGCGCAGCGCTGCGGCTGCGATTGCGCCCGAGGAAGCGCGCGCGGCGGCCGCACCGCAAGGCGCGCCCTACGATCAGTTGATGGCGCTCTATCCGCCGCGCACGCCCGGCACCGACGCTTTCGTTCGCATCTACAACAATGACGGCTCGGAAGCCGGCGCCTGCGGCAATGGCATGCGCTGCGTTGCCGACCTGCTGTCGAAGCAAAGCGGCAAGACCGCGCTCACTTTCGAGACCACCACGGGCATTCTTAATTGCTGGAAAGGCGCCGACGGGATGTTCACCGTCGACATGGGGCCGCCGCGCTTCAAGTGGAACGAGATTCCGCTGGCGGAGGAATTCCGCGACACCCGCGCCATCGAACTGCAGATCGGGCCGATCGACAAGCCGGTGCTGCATTCGCCCTCGGTGGTGAACATGGGCAATCCGCACGCCATCTTCTGGGTCGACGATGTGAATGCCTACGATCTCCATAAGTTCGGGCCGCTCCTGGAAAATCATCCGATCTTTCCCGAGCGCGCCAATATCACGCTGGCGCAGATCGTCTCGCGCGATCACATCGTTATCCGCACCTGGGAGCGCGGCGCCGGGCTCACCAAGGCGTGCGGCTCGGCCGCCTGCGCGGCCGCGGTCGCCGCCGCGCGGCTCAAGCGCGCTAACCGCAAGGTGAAGGTGACGCTGCCGGGCGGCGAACTGACCATCGAGTGGCGCGAAAGCGACGACCACGTGCTGATGACCGGGCCGGTGCAATTCGAATTTGCCGGCAAGTTCGATCCGGCGCTGTTCGGTAAGGCAGGCGCCGCATGAGTGTCGACGTCCATACCTTCGGCTGCCGGCTCAACATCACCGAGTCGGAAGTGATCCGGCGCGCGCGGGCGCGGCCGGGCTTGACGATACGGTGGTGGTGAACACCTGCGCGGTGACGGCGGAAGCGGTGCGGCAGGCGCGCCAGACCATCCGCCGCATCAAGCGCGAGCGGCCGCAGGCACGCATTGTGGTGACCGGCTGCGCGGCGCAGACCGAGCCGGCCACTTTCGCAGGCATGGCCGAAGTGGACCGCGTCATCGGCAACGAGGAAAAGCTCGACCCGCGCATGTGGGCCGCTGACGACCGGCGCATCGCCGTCGGCGACATCATGGCGGTGAAACGGCACGCGGCCCATGCCATCGACAGCATCGAGGGTCACACGCGCGCCTTCCTGCAGGTGCAGAACGGCTGCGACCATCGCTGCACGTTCTGCATCATTCCGTTCGGGCGCGGCAATGCGCGCTCGCTGCCGATGGACGAGGCGTGGCGCAGGCGCGCCGGCTCACCGCGCGCGGCTATCGCGAACTGGTGCTCACCGGCGTCGATATCACCAGCTACGGCGCGGAGCTTGCCGGCGCGCCGCGGCTCGGCGCGCTGGTCAAGCGCATTCTGAAAGAGCGTGCCCGAACTGGCGCGGCTGCGGCTGTCGTCGATCAATTCGGTGGAGGCCGATGACGATCTGCTCGATGCCCTGGCCAACGAATCGCGGCTGATGCCGCATCTGCATCTGTCGTTGCAGGCCGGCGACGATCTCATTCTCAAGCGCATGAAGCGCCGCCATTCGCGCGCGCGAGGCCATTGCGTTCTGCAACAGCGTGCGCAAGCTGCGCCCCGATGTGGCGTTCGGCGCCGACATCATCGCCGGTTTTCCGACCGAGACCGAGGCCATGTTCGCGCGCTCGCTCGAACTGGTGGACGAGTGCGGCCTGACGCAACTGCACGTGTTCCCGTTCTCAGCCAGGCCCGGCACGCCGGCCGCGCGCATGCCGCCGGTCGCCCGCGAGATCGTCAAGGAACGCGCCCGCGCCTTGCGCGCAAAGGGCGAGGCGGCGTTACGCGCGCATCTCGACGCGCAAGTCGGCCACCGGCGGTGCGTGCTGACCGAACGCGGCGGCATCGGCCGCACCGAGCAATTCACCGCGGTGCGGCTGGCGGCGCCGATCGAGCCGGGCGTGATTTTCGATCTCACCATTGCCGGCCATGACGGCCGGCAGTTACTAGCCGCCTGATTCTCCCTTCCACCCGCACTTGCTGAGCGCCTCGCGCATGTGCTCCGGCACCGGCGCGGTGACCTTGACCGCCGGCTTGTTCTTGGAAATCGGCACCACGATCTCGCGCGAATGCAGGTGCAGCGGCGGACCGCCCACGCGCGGCGCGCCGCCGTAGATGTTGTCGCCGAGGATGGGAAAGCCCATCTCGGCGCAATGGACGCGAAGCTGATGCGTTCGCCCGGTCAGCGGCTCGAGCGCGAGCCAGGTCAAGGCCGCTGCCGCGGCCCATCACCTTCCAGGTGGTCACCGCCGGCGCCCCGTGCGGGTCCGGCTTCATCCACCAGCCGCGCGTCTCGTCGAGCTTGCCGAGCGGAATGTCGATGCGGCCTGCCTCGCCCTCCGGCCCGCCCTCGACCACCGCCCAATAGGTCTTGCCGATCTTGCCCTGCTTGAACAGCTTGCCCAGCAGCGCCAGCGCCTTGCGGTGGCGGCCGAGCGCCAGGCAGCCGGAGGTGTCCTTGTCGAGCCGGTGCGCCAGCGCCGGGTTACGCGGCAGCCCGAAGCGCAGCGCGTCGAAATAGTCCTCCAGGCTCTCGCCGCCCTTCGGCCCGCGATGCACCGCAAAGCCGGCCGGCTTGTCGATCACCAGCATCAGCCCGTCGCGGTAGAGCAGGCGGGCGAGCATCTGTTCCGGTGTCATCGTCACTGTCCAAGATTTGCCGAAACGGCTATCACGGGCGCGCCAAGGACGCACTATGAACGACAGCACACAAAGCGGAAGCTGGTGGAAGCGCCTGAGCGGCGGGCTCAAGCGCACCTCGTCCTCGCTCGGCGAGGCGATCGCCAGCCTGGCCAAGCGCAGGCTCGATGCCGCCGCGATCGAGGAACTGGAACACGAGCTGATCCGCGCCGATCTCGGGCCCGAATTCGCGCAGCGCATCGCCGACGTGTTCAGCGAAACCCGCTTCCACGAAGGGCGCGTCGACCGAGGAAGTGAAGACGGCGCTCGCCGGCGAAATCGAGAAGGTGCTGGCGCCCGTGGCCAAGCCGCTGGAGGTGACGGCCAAGCCGTTCGTCATTCTGGTGGCCGGCGTCAACGGCTCCGGCAAGACCACCACCATCGGCAAGCTCGCCGCCAAGTTCCGCGCCGAGGGCAAGACGGTGATGCTGGTGGCGGGCGACACCTTCCGCGCCGCCGCCATCGATCAGCTCAAGATCTGGGGCGAGCGCACGGCGGCCAGCGTGATGGCGCGCGAACCGGGCGCCGACGCGGCCGGCCTCGCCTTCGACGCGCTCGGCGCCGCCAAGACGCAAGGCACGGATATCGTTCTGGTCGATACCGCCGGCCGCCTGCAGAACCGCGCCGAGCTGATGAGCGAGTTGGAAAAAATGGTGCGCGTCATGCGCAAGGTCGATGCGGCCGCGCCGCACGCCGTGCTGCTGGTGCTGGACGCGACCGTCGGCCAGAACGCGCTCAACCAGGTCGACATCTTCGGCAAGATCGCGGGCGTGACCGGATTGGTCATGACCAAGCTCGACGGCACCGCGCGCGGCGGCATCCTGGTGGCGATTGCGTCAAGGTTCGGCCTGCCGGTGCATTTCATCGGCGTCGGCGAGGGTGTCGAGGACCTGGCGCCGTTCACCGCGCGCGAATTCGCACGCGCCATTGTTGGGCTGGAAGACTAAGACGTCATGCCCGGCCTTGTGCCGGGCATCCACGTCTTTAATGGTTGCAACGAAGCGAAGGCGTGGATGGCCGGGACAAGCCCGGCCATGACGAGAAGGAAAGCCATGGCCGAAAAGAAGCAACTCAACCCCATCCTCAAGCTGGTGCTCGACATCGGGCCGCTGGTGCTGTTCTTCGCCGCCAATGCGAAGTTCGGCATTTTCGCCGCCACCGGCGCCTTCATGGTGGCGGTGCTGATCGCGCTCGCCGTGGCCTATGCGATGACCGGGCGCATCGAGGTGATGCCGCTGGTGACCGCGGTGATCGTGCTGGTGTTCGGCTCGCTGACGCTGGTGCTGCACGACGAGCTGTTCATCAAGCTCAAGCCGACCATCATCTACCTGCTGTTCGGCGGCACGCTGCTCGGCGGCCTTGCGCTCGGCAAGCCGCTGCTCGGCATGCTGTTCGATCAGATGTTCCACTGACCGAGGAAGGCTGGCGCAAGCTCACCTGGCGCTGGGCACTGTTCTTCTTCGCGCTGGCCGTCGCCAATGAAATCGTCTGGCGCACGCAGACGACGGATTTCTGGGTCAGCTTCAAATTGTTCGGCGTGGTGCCGTTGACGTTCCTGTTCGGTGCGCTGCAAATGCCGCTGATCAACAGATACAGTGTTGAGCGGAAAGAATAGTGGTTACCGCATTTTCGATTGCAGCGTGATGGTCGCGCCATCGACGGCGAATTTGCCGTAACCGTGATGGTGAATGGTCTTCGGATTCTTCTGCGCCGGATCGATCCAGGCCGCGAGCACCTCGAGAATGAACAGGTTGTAGCGGTTCACCAGCCGCCGATCGGCGACCTTGCATTCGAGATTGGCGAAGCACTCTTTGATCAGCGGCGCCGCCACGCGTTCGGCCGGCAGCGGCGTCAGGCCGAACGCGGCGAACTTATCGAGATCGCGGCCTGACGAATTGCCGACCTTCACCACTTTCGCCGCCAGCTTGCGCGCCGGCACGGCAATCACGCATTCGCCGGTCGCGCGCAGCGCGTCAAAACTGTAATTGGCGCCGCTGCATACGCAGGCCACCAGCGGCGGCTCGAACTCGACCATCATGTGCCAGGACATGGTCATCACGTTGGCGCGGCCTTTGCGCGCGGTCGTCAGCAGGACGACCGGGCCCGGCTCGAGCAACTGATAAACCTTGGAGAGCGGCAGCGTCTTCAAGGCTTGAGCGCTTTGACGATTTCCGGCTCGATCACCTGGGTGAGATTGTCGGCGGTGACCGGCCCGACCAGCTTGTAGGCGATGGTGCCGTCGCGGCCGATCAAATAGGTCTCCGGCACGCCATAGACGCCCCAATCGATCGAAGTGCGGCCGCTGGCGTCGACGCCGACCGCGACAAACGGATTGCCATAGCGATTGAGGAAACGCCGCGCATTGTCGGTCGGATCCTTGTAGTTGATGCCGACCAGCCGGACGCGCTTGTCCTTCGACAGCTTCTCCAGGAACGGCACCTCGTCGGCGCAGGGGATGCACCACGAGGCCCAGACATTGACCAGCGTCAGTTCGCCCTTGAACGCCGCATTGGAGAGGCCGGGCACCGCCTTGCCGTCGCGTTCAAGCCCGGCCAGCGGCGGCAGATCGGTCTGCGGCGCAGGCTTGCCGATCAGCGCGGACGGCAGGTTCGAGGGATCGCCGCTCCACAGCCGCACCAGGAACAGGGCCGCCAGCGCGAGAAACACGATCAGCGGCAGCAGCACCAGAATATTGCGCCGTGATTTTCCGGACGCTTCGCTGGATGCCGTGCTCATCGGTCGTCCTTGCGCTGCGAGCGCCGTGTCACGCCGCGCTCCTCGAGATCGCCGAGGATGCGGCGCTGCGCCGAATAATCGAGAACGACCCAAGCCACCAGGGCGGCCACCACGAACACCGTCACCGCATAAGCGGCGACGATGAAATCGGCATGCGGTCCGAGATTCATGCGCGCGCTTCCTGCGCCTGGATGATCCGCATGCTGCGCACGCGCCGGCGCAGAATCTCGTTGCGCATGGCGGCGAGATGCAAGGTGAAGAACAGCAGCGTGAAGGCCCCGGCCATGATCAGCAGCGGCCACAGGATGGTAGGGTCGATGGCCGAGCCGCCCTTGCGAAACAGCGAGGCCGGCTGATGCAGCGTGTTCCAATATTCCACCGAAAACTTGATGATCGGAATATTCACCGCGCCGACCAAGGCGAGGATCGCCGCCGCGCGCGAGCCGCGGCCCGGATCCTCGGCGGTCCAATAAAGCGCGAGCACGCCGAGATAGAGCAGGAACAGCACCAGCACCGAGGTGAGCCGCGCGTCCCACACCCAATAGGTGCCCCAGGTCGGGCGGCCCCAAAGCGAGCCGGTGACCAGACATACAAACGTAAATGCGGCGCCGATCGGCGCGGCCGCCTTGCCCGCCACATCCGCCAGCGGATGGCGCCAGACCAGCGTGCCGAGCGCGGCGACGCTCATCACGCCCCAGCCCATCATGCCGAGCCAGGCCGCCGGCACGTGCAGGAACATGATCTTCACGGTGGCGCCCTGCTGATAGTCGTCGGGCGCATTCATGGCGCGCGCGAGCCCGAACGCGAACAGCAGGATGGTCGCCGCCGCCAGCCAGGGCAGCAGGCGGTTGACCAGCGTCAGGAAGCGCGTCGGGTTGGCGAGATCGATCACAGCCATCGGCAGCCTTTTAATCAGACGCGCCGGCACGGGCAATGGCGGCCGGCGGCAAAATATGCGGGTTTGCGGGCCCGGTGGTTTGATCTGCATCATGCGGCCGGCCCGGTATTTCCGTGGCAAAACGGTCACTCCAAGCCATGGCGCAACGCGGCCGCGGCGAAAACCGGCCCCAGCACCAGGCTGGCCAAGGATAACGCGCAAAGAATGGTGAAAGGTGGGCCGAATGGCGCGGGGCCCACGATGGCGGCATTGGCCGCGGCGACGCCGAATATCAGCACCGGAATCGTGAGCGGCAGCACCAATACCGCCAGCAGCAAGCCGCCGCGCCGCAGCGCCACCGACAGTGCGGCGCCGATCAGCCCGATGAAGGTGAGCGCCGGTGTGCCGGCGAACAGTGTCAGCGCCAGCGCACCCGTGGCGCGCAATTCGATATTAAGCATGAGGCCGAGCACCGGCGTGATCACCACCAGCGGCAGCGCGGTGGTCAGCCAGTGCGCGATCGCCTTGGCCGCCACCGCGAATTCGAGCGGCATGCGGCCCATCATCAGCAGGTCGAGCGATCCGTCGTCATGGTCGGTGGCGAACAGCCGGTCGAGCGCGAGCAGGCTCGCCAGCAGCGCGCCGAGCCACAGGATTGCCGGGCCGATGCGGGCGAGCAGCGCGAGGTCGGGGCCGAGCGCAAACGGCATCATGGTGACCACGATCAGGAAGAACAGCGCGCCCATCAGCGCGCCGCCGCCGACGCGGATGGCGAGCCGCATGTCGCGGACCACCAAAGCGATAAACGCGCTCATGCCGGCCCCATTTTCAGTTCGCGGGCGCGTTCAAGTCCGATCGGCCCATGCGCCGCCGCCACGATCATGCCGCCGCCGGCGAGATGACGGCGCATCAAGTCGGCGAGCCGGTTTTGCGACGGCACATCGAGCGCCGAGGTCGGCTCGTCCAGCAGCCAGAGCGGCCGCGGCACGGCGACCAGCCGCGCAATCGACAGCCGCCGCCGCTGCCCGGCCGACAAATAGGCCGCCGGCAGTTCGGCGAGCGGCGCGAGGTCGACCGCTTCCAGCGCGGTTCCGATCGCCGCCGCGCCGGCGCCGAAATATTGCGCCCAGAATTTCAGGTTTTCATGCACCGTCAGCGAGGGTTTCACCGCGTCCTGGTGGCCGACATAATGCGACTGCTCGCCGATGGTGGCTTCGTGTCCGCCGCCATCGAGTTGCAGCCGGCCGGCGGCCACGCGCACCAGGCCGGCGATCACGCGCAGCAGCGAGGATTTGCCGGCGCCGTTGCGTCCGGTCACCACCAGCGCTTCGCCGCCGGACAGGCTGAAATTGAGGCCCGCAAATACCTCGCGCCCGCCCCGGTTGCAGGCCAGATTGTCGGCTTTGAGCTGCATCAGGCGCGCTTTAGCCTGCCCGCGGCCGGCGGGAAAGCCATATGGGCCGCGGAAAACCCCGATATTCTGAGCATTTTTGCGAAGTTCCCTCGTAAATATGGCGTCCGGCGCAAAAAGACCTTATAAGCCCGCCGTTGCGGCGTTAATTTAGTGGAATTCGGGCGCAAGTCTCCCCGGCGAGAAAAGTCTTGTCTTGCTAAGAGCTTAGACCGAGCCAGCGCCGATGTCCCGGCCGGGAATGGAAACAGCCCCCATGACTTCGCTCGACAGCTTTAGATGCTGCAAGACCCTGCAGGTTGGTAGCAAAACTTTCGCCTATTTCAGTCTTCCGATCGCCGAACGAAACGGCCTCAAGGGAATTTCCCGCCTGCCGTTCGCGATGAAGGTGTTGCTGGAAAATCTCCTGCGCAACGAAGACGGGCGCACGGTGACCAAGGACGACATCAAAGCGGTCGCCGAATGGCTGAAAACAAAATCCTCGGAACGTGAGATCGCCTTCCGCCCGGCGCGCGTCTTGATGCAGGATTTCACCGGCGTGCCGGCGGTGGTCGATCTCGCCGCCATGCGCGACGCCATGAAGACGCTCGGCGGCGACCCCAAGAAGATCAATCCGCAGGTGCCGGTCGATCTCGTCATCGATCATTCAGTGGCGGTGAACTTTTACGGCAACAATACCGCGTTCAAGAAGAACGTCGATGAGGAATACCGGCAGAACCAGGAACGCTACAAATTCCTGAAATGGGCGCAGCGCTCGTTCGACAACTTCAGCGTGGTGCCACCGGGCACCGGCATCTGCCACCAGGTCAATCTCGAATATTTGTCGCGCGTGGTCTGGACCCGCAAAGATAAAGTGAAGATCGACGGCAAGGCCGCCACCATGGATGTCGCCTATCCCGACACCCTGGTCGGCACCAACTCGCATACCACCATGGTGAACGGCCTGTCGGTGCTCGCTTGGGGCGTCGGCGGCATCGAGGCGGAAGCCGCCATGCTCGGCCAGCCGCTGTCGATGGTGCTGCCCGAAGTGATCGGCTTCAAAATGTCCGGCAAGCTCAAGGAAGGCGTTACCGCCACCGACCTGGTGCTTACCGTCACCGAAACGCTGCGCAAGCGCGGCGTGGTCGGCAAGTTCGTTGAATTCTTCGGGCCCGGTCTCAGCCATCTCACCATCGCGGACCGCGCCACCCTCGGCAACATGGCGCCGGAATACGGCGCCACCTGTGGCTTCTCGCCAATCGACGACGACACCATCCACTACATGAAAGATACCGGCCGCCCGCCGGAGCTGATTGCGCTGGTGCAGGCCTATGCCAAGGCGCAGGGCATGTTCCGCGTCAAGACCACGCCCGACCCGATGTTCACCGACGTGCTCAAGCTCGAGCTCGGCTCGGTCGAGCCCTCGCTTGCCGGCCCCAAGCGTCCGCAGGACCGCGTGCCGCTGAAGGAAGTGAAGGCCGGGTTTGCCGGTTCCATGGACAAGGAATTCGGCAAGAGCGCGGAAATGAAGAAGCGCGTGCCGGTGGCGGGCAAGGACTACACCATCGGCCACGGCGACGTGGTGATCGCGGCGATCACCTCCTGCACCAACACCTCCAATCCGAACGTGATGATCGGTGCCGGCCTGCTCGCTCGCAAGGCCGCGGCCAAGGGGCTCAGCGCCAAGCCGTGGGTGAAAACCTCGCTGGCGCCCGGCTCGCAAGTGGTGGGCGAATATCTCGACAAGTCCGGGCTACAGAAGGATCTCGACAAGCTCGGCTTCAATCTGGTCGGCTTCGGCTGCACCACCTGCATCGGAAATTCCGGGCCGCTGCCGCCGGAGAATTCCAAGGCGATCAACGACGGCGATCTGGTGGCCGCCGCGGTGCTTTCGGGCAACCGCAACTTCGAAGGCCGCGTGAACGCCGACGTGCGCGCCAACTATCTCGCCTCGCCGCCGCTGGTGGTCGCCTATTCGATCGCCGGCTCGATGAATGTCGACATGGCGAAGGACGCGCTCGGCGTCGATGCGAAAGGCAAGAAGGTCTTTTTGAAGGACATCTGGCCGTCGAACAAGGAGATCGGCGAGTTCGTTTCCAAGAACATCACCCGGCAGATCTTCACCAAGAAATACGCCGACGTGTTCAAGGGCGACGCCAACTGGCGCAAGATCGCGGTCAAGGGCGGCATGACCTACGCCTGGGACAAGAAGTCGACCTATGTGCAGAACCCGCCTTATTTCACCGGCATGAAGAAAGCGCCGAAGCCGCTCGAGGATATCGTCGACGCGCGCGTGCTGGCGCTGCTGCTCAACTCCATCACCACCGACCACATTTCCCCGGCCGGTTCGATCAAGGTGGATTCGCCGGCCGGCAAATATCTGGTCGACCACAAGGTCAAGCCGGCCGATTTCAACCAGTACGGCACGCGCCGCGGCAATCACGAAGTGATGATGCGCGGCACCTTCGCCAATATCCGCATCAAGAACCAGATCGTGCCGGGCGTGGAAGGCGGCGTCACCGTTCACTTCCCATCCAAGCAGCGGATGACGATCTACGACGCCGCCATGCGCTACAAGGCGGACCATGTTCCGCTGGTGGTGTTCGCCGGCAAGGAATACGGCAGCGGCTCGTCGCGCGACTGGGCGGCCAAGGGCTCGCTGCTGCTCGGCGTCCGCGCGGTGGTCGCGCAGTCGTTCGAGCGCATCCACCGCTCCAACCTGGTGGGCATGGGCGTGATGCCGCTGGTATTCGAGGAAGGCACGTCCTGGCAATCGCTGGGCATGAAGGGCGACGAGCAGGTCACGATTCGCGGTCTGCATGGCGAACTCAAGCCGCGTCAGCGGCTGATCGCCGAAATCGTTGCCGGTAACGGCACGCTCAAACGTGTGCCTTTGCTCTGCCGCATCGATACTTTGGACGAGCTGGATTACTTCAGGAACGGGGGAATTCTGCAGTACGTGCTGCGCCAATTGGCCGGTTGACCGGCCATTCGGCGAGCCGTTCAGCGCAGCGAGCCGCTCACCGCGAAGTGAGTGGCGGGTGATCGGCGTAGCGTTTTATATGATGCTGCGCCGGGCAGGGGGATCGTGGGTTTGTCATGAATTGTCGCCACATCGCCTTCGCGGCCGCTCTGATTTCCACCGTCTCGATGTTGCCGCTGCCCGCTACCGCGGGCGAACCGCGCGCGGTCATCGAATTGTTCACCAGCCAAGGCTGCTCGTCCTGTCCGGCCGCCGACAAAGTGCTCGGCGAGCTGTCGCGCGATCCGACGCTGGTGACCATGAGCCTGCCCGTCGACTACTGGGACTATCTGGGCTGGAAGGACACGCTCGCGCTGCACGGTCATTCCAATCGCGAGCGAGCCTATGCCGATACGCGCGGCGACCGGGAGGTCTATACGCCGCAGGTGGTGGTTAACGGCATCACGCATGTGCTCGGCAGCGACAAGGCGGCGATCGAGCAGGCCATCGCGCAGACCCACCGCAGCGCGGCGCCGTTAACGCTGCCGGTGACGATGACCGTCGCCGACGGCAAGGTGTCCGTGAACGTTCCGGCCGCCGATGGCGTCCAGCACAGCGCGGAGGTCTGGCTTTGCCCGCTGACCGGCAGTGTGCAGGTTGCGATCGGCCGCGGCGAGAACGGCGGCCACACGATTGCCTACACCAACGTGGTGCGCCGCTGGGTGAAGCTCGGCGACTGGAGCGGCAAGGCGGAGACTTTCAGCGTGCCGGTGGCCGATCTTCCGAACGGCAATTTATCGCTGCGCGACATCGACCGCGTGGCCGTGATCGTGCAAAGCGGCATTGCCGCCGAGCCCGGCCTGATGCTCGGCGCCGCGACGGCCGAACTGCATTAAAATTATTTCTTTGTCATGCCGAGCCGCGCTTTGCGCGGACCCGTTGGCTCGTATCCCAAATCGACAATGCAGGGCGCACAAAAAAATTCGGGTCGGCGGCAAGCCGGCCCGAAGGGGTAGGGGATTGAACCGTACGCGGCACTCAACTTGGCCCGGTCGGCTGAGCCCCGGGGGGCTGGGGGGCTGAGGAATCCGGTGCTCAAACCGGACCGGGCCTTTGAGGCAACGCTGGCGTTATGCCAAGCCAGAGTGACCGGCGATTGACCGAAATAGGGCGGTATTATGGTTCTCTTAACGAGTTCGTGATCGCTCGCCGGCGTTTTGGCCGTTTCTCGCCGATTTTTGCCAAAACGAGGCTCTTGCGGTGGACGTTTCCCGGCGCGATCATTGTCGCAACAAAAGGAGGCGCCGCATGACGTTCGGTTCCGGCGAAATCGAGCCCAGCCAGTCCCTCGGGGGCGGATCCCCGGCGCCGCGCACACCCGCCCCCCAAGTCACCTTCAGCCGCCGCGAGATCAACCGCATTCTCGATCTCTACGGGCGCAAGGTCGCCGCCGGCGAATGGCGCGATTACGCGATCGAATTCCTGAAAGACCGCGCGGTGTTCTCGGTGTTCCGCCGCGCCTCGGAAGTTCCGATTTACCGCATCGAAAAAAGTCCGAAACTGGCGCGCCGCCAAGGCGCCTACAGCGTGATCTCGGCGACCGGCTTGATCGTGCGCCGCGGCCACGAGCTCGACCGCGTGCTGCGCGCGATCGACGTGTCGCTGTCGTTGGTGGCGAGCTGAATCAACCCCGCTCCTTCCCGCGCAAGCGGGGACCCGGTGCAGAAAATTACCAAGCCTGCGATTGTTGTCCTGGATTTCCGCTCGCGCGGGGATGAGCGGGTCAAGCACGTCGCGTTACGGCGTTGTCGTTGATCCGGCGCCAAGCGCGCGCTGCATCAGCAGCGTGTCGCGCCAGCGGTCGTGCTTGAAGCCGACATCCTGCAGAATGCCGACGCGACGGAAGCCGACCGTCTCGTGCAGGCGGATCGAGCCCGGCTGGTTGGGCGAATCCCCGATCACCGCGATCATCTGGCGGAAGCCGCGCGCCTGCGCGGCGTCGATCAACGCGGTCAGCAGCCCGCGGCCGACACCGCGGCCTTGCCGGTCCGGCGCGACATAGACGGAATCCTCCAGGGTGAACCGATAGGCCGGGCGCGTGCGATAGAGGCCGGCATAGGCATAGCCGGCAAGCGCGCCGTCGACTTCCGCCGCGAGATAGGGAAAGCCTTTGCCCATGAGTTCGCTCATGCGGCGCGCCATCTCCGCTTCGTCGGGCGGGCTTAGTTCAAACGACGACGTGCCATGCTCGACGCCATGCGCGTAGATGCGGGCAATGGCCGGAATATCTGAGGTTTTCGCGGGCCGGATGAAAAGGGTCATGCGCTGGCAATGCTACCAAAACAAAACGCCCGGGCACTAGGCCCGGGCGCTTGCGGTTTTGTTGTTCCGCGTCGCTTAGCGGCGGTCGCCCATGAAGCGCAGCAGGAACAGGAACAGGTTGATGAAGTCGAGATAGAGCGTCAGCGCGCCCATCACCGCCTTGCGGCCGGAGGCGGTGCCGTCGTCGTTCGCGCTGTACATTTCCTTGATGCGCTGGGTATCCCAGGCGGTCAGGCCGGCGAAGATCAGCACGCCGATCGCCGAGATGGCGAAGTCGAGCCCGGAGCTTTTCAGGAAGATGTTCACGATCATCGCCAGGATCAGCCCGAACAGGCCCATCACCAGGAACGAGCCGACCGGCGAAAGGTCGCGCTGCGTGGAGTAGCCGTACAGGCTTAACGCTCCGAACGATGCCGCCGAGATGAAGAACGTGCGGGCGATCGAGGCATGGGTATAGGTGAGCAGTACCGACGACAGCATCAGCCCGAGCAGGGCGGCGTAGACCATGAACAAGATCAGCGCCGTTCCGACCTGAAGCTTGTTGATGCGGAAGCTCATGAAAAACACCAAGCCGAGCGTGCCGAGGAACAGCACGATCATGGCCGGCCCGCCGTAGAGCGTTTGCCCGAACGGGGTCAGTCCGACCAGACGGCCGGCCGAATCAGTGACGGCTGCTTGGGTGTAAGTGAGCCAGGCGGCAACGCCGGTCAGAGCGACGCCGGCGGCCATGTAATTGTAGACCCGGATCATGTAGGCGCGCAGGCCCGCATCGATCACGGCCGCCCGCCCGGCGCCGAAGCCGCGGGAAGCGATATTACGGTCGAAGTCCGACATCGAAGTTCCCTCTCTCTGTCCCGGCTTGGCGCCGGTCACGTCAGGCGCGGCGGCGAAAGCCGTCGCGTTCGTGGACTGAATCTAGTGTGGGCCAAGCCTGTACGCCAGATATGGCTCGATCATGACTTGGCATCATTGCCGATCGTTAACGATCCTGTGGCGGCATTATAGACCAAAAGGCCGGCCCGTATCAGGGGGGACGGCCCGCGCGGCGGAATGTCGCAAAACTATAGGTTTCTCAATACCGGCGCCGGTTTCTGGCCCAAAGCCGTGAAGGTGCCGATAAGTCCTAACGCAACTGTGACCACGACCGCGGCCAGTGCCGCCGCCAGGGCGGGTAACGGCAGCCAGGCAAACGCCAGGTGCATGAGGTCGCTGACGATCAGCCAGCCGGCGAGCGAACCGCTCAGCACACCGAATGCCGCGGTGGCGGTCCCCAGCAGCAGGTACTCGATGGTATAGGCGGCGAGCAGCCGGAGCCTTGTGGCGCCGAGCGTCTTGAGGATCACCGCATCATAGACCCGATGGCGGTGGCCGGCGGCGAGCGCGCCGCCCAGCACCAGGGCCGCCACCAGCAGCGTGAGCGCGCTGGCGCCACGGATCGCCAGCACCAGATTGCCGACGATGGCGCCGATCGCTTCCAGCGCATCCTTCACCCGCACCGCGGTGACCATGGGAAAGCTTTCGGCCACCGCGCGCACGATAGCGCCTTCCTGCGCCGGCGTGCCGCCATCCGGATAGGTGAGGGTGGCGAGATGGGTCGCCGGCGCGCCGTCGAAGGCGTGCGGCGAAAACACCATCACGAAATTGATGCCAAGGCTCTCCCAGTCGACGATGCGCATGTTGGCAATGCGGCTGGTGATGTTGCGGCCGAGCACATTGACGGTGACCGGGTCGCCGAGCTTGAGGCCGAGGCCGTCGGCAATTCTCTTCTCGAACGAGAGCAGCGGCGGCCCGGCATAGTCCGGCCCCCACCATTGACCCTCGACCAGCCGCGAGCCGGACGGGATCTCGCCCGCATAGGTGATGCCGCGGTCGCTTTGCAGCACCCAGGCGGCGCCTTCTTTCGGTTTGAGATTCTCGGCCGCAATGCCGTTGGCGGAGATAATGCGGCCGCGCAGCATCGGCACTTCCTCGAGCTTGGCGCCCGGCGCCTGCGCGCGCACGAAGGCGTCGAAGCGGGTCGCCTGCTCGGCCGGAATGTCGAGGAAATAAAACGACGGCGCCTTGGCCGGCAGTTCGTTGGAGAATTGCCGCTGCAGGTTGCCGTCGATCTCGATCACGGTGACCAGCAGCGCGATGCCGAGGCCGAGCGAAAGCACGATGGTCGGCGTCAAGGCGCCCGGCCGGTGGATATTGGCGATGGCCATGCGCAGCCCGGTCGAGCGCGCGCGCGGCGCGTGGCGGGCGGCGCCACATCAGCAGGCCGGCGATCAGCCGCAGGGCAACGAACACGCCGGCGGCGACGGCGACATAGATGATCGCGACGTGCCGGTCGTAAGCCAGCGCAATGGCGAGCACGACCAGCGCCAGCACCGCGGCGGCGGTCAGCGCGATATAGGTTTTGCGGGGCCAGCGCGGCTGCGGCGTCACCGCGTCGCGGAACAATTCGCCGACCGGCACGTCATGGGCGCGGCCGAGCGGCCAGAGCGCGAAGGCGAGCGCCGTCATCAGCCCATAGAGCAGCGCCAGCATCAGTTCCGCCGGATGCAGCGCCGGCTCGATCGGCAGCGGAATGATCGCGCCAAAGATCCAGGAAATCGCAAACGGCAGGATCGCGCCCAGCACCATGCCGATGCCGCCGCCGACCGCCGCCAGCAACAGCACCTGCGTGAGGTAAATCGCGAACACGCGCCGGCCGCTGGCGCCGAGCGCCTTCATGGTGGCAATCGTCTCGCGCCGGCGGTCGAGATGGCTTTTCACCGCGTTGCCGACGCCGACGCCGCCGACCAAAAGCGCGGTCAAGCCGACGATGGTGAGGAACTGGGTGAAGCGCTCCACATTGCGCTCGAGTTGCGGCGAGGCGTTGCTGCGGCTGCGGATGTCCCAGCCGGCTTCGGGGAATTGCGCGCGGGCCTGCGCGCTCACCGCCTTGGCGGCGGCATCGCTGCTGTCGTTGGCCGCCAGACGCAGGCGATAGTGCCAGCGCACCAGACTGCCGGGCTGCAACAGGCCGGTGGCTTGCAAGGCGTCCTGGCTCACCAGCAGGCGCGGCCCGAAGCCGATGCCGCCGGCGAGCTTGTCCGGCTCGCTCGCGAGCGTGGCGCGGATTTCGAACGTGGCATTGCCGATGGTGAGCCGCGCGCCCGGCTTGATGGCGAGCCGCGTCAGCAGGACAGGATCGGCCGCGGCGCCGAAGGTTCCGTCGCGTTGTGCCAGCGCGTCGCCGAGCGCGCCGGGCGGATCGAGCACGGCCTCGCCGAACAGCGGATAGGCGCCGTCCACGGCTTTCATTTCCACCAGCGTGGCCTTGCCATCGGCGGTTCGCGCCATGGCGCGCATGGTGGCGGCGCTCGAAACCTTGCCGTGATTGTCGAGGAACGCCCGCTCGCCCGGCGTGGCCTCGCGCTGGATCAGCGTGAACGCCAAGATCGCCGCCGAGAATGACCTGGCCTTGCCGCGCCAGTCCGTCGGCGAGGCTGGCGGCCAGCGAGCCGACGCCGGCGATCGCCATGCAGCCGAGCGCAATGCAGGCGATGAAGACATAGAAGCCGTGCAAACCGCCGCGCATTTCGCGCAGCGCAAAACGCAACGGCAGCATTCTTCCTCTTCCCTCCCCTGAAAGGGGAGGGTGGCCCGCCGGAGCGAAAGCGACGGCGGGTCGGGTGGGGTCATTTATCAAAGCGACCCCCACCCGGTTCGCTTCGCGAACCGACCTCCCCCTTAGAGGGGGAGGTAGAAGAAAGATTGTCGATGCGACCGGAGCGCAGCCGCACGATCCGCCCGCAGCGGGTGGCGAGCGCGGAATCATGGGTGACCAGAACCAGCGTGGAGCCGCGCTTGGCGTGGCCCGCGAACAAGAGATCGATGATCTGCTTGCCGGTGTCCTCGTCGAGGTTTCCGGTCGGCTCGTCGGCCACCACGATGGCCGGATTGGGCGCCAGCGCGCGCGCCACCGCCACGCGCTGCTGCTCGCCGCCGGACAGTTGCGCCGGATAATGGTGCAGCCGCTCGCCTAAGCCGACGCCGCCGAGTTCGTCGCGTGCGCGTTCCTGCGCGTCGGCGATGCCGGCCAGTTCCAGCGGCACCGCCACGTTTTCCAGCGCGGTCATGGTCGGGATCAGGTGAAACGATTGGAACACGATGCCGACATTGCGGCCGCGGAAGCGCGCCAGCGCGTCCTCGTCGAGCGCGTTCAAGTCCTCGCCCGCCACCGCCACCGCGCCGGTGTCGGCCCGCTCCAGCCCGGCCATCACCATCAGCAGGGTGGATTTGCCCGACCCGGACGGCCCGACCAGGCCAATC
The DNA here is from genome assembly GCA_963762285.1 of uncultured Alphaproteobacteria bacterium. Classification (GTDB taxonomy): domain Bacteria; phylum Pseudomonadota; class Alphaproteobacteria; order Rhizobiales; family Xanthobacteraceae; genus Pseudolabrys. The sequence continues at coordinate 104,956 of CAVXKE010000014.1, forward strand.
GCCTCGCCGCTACCTATATTCAGGTCGATGTCTTTGAGGATATGAACGCGGGCCGCCCCCTGCCCGAGCGAGAGATTGACGCCGGCAAGCGCAATGGCCGGCGCCGCCTGGGAAGGTGCTTTCATGGTGTTCCACCGTTCACGATCACGCTCATATGGGGAAACCTTGGCCCGGGTCCAGCTTTTGCTGGCGCTCTTGCTCACGTTTGCTGGCGTTTCGATGCCGGCGCTTGTCCATGCCGCCGACCGGCCGGTGAAAATCGTGGTGCTGGGCGACTCGCTGAGCGCCGGCTTTGGGCTGCCGGTGGATGCCGCTTTTCCGGCCAAGCTGGAGCAGGCGCTGAAAGCCAAGGGCATCGCCGCCACGCGTCGCCAATGCCGGGGTGTCGGGCGATACCGCCTCGGGCGGGCTCGGCCGCCTGGACTGGTCGGTTCCCGACGGAACCGAGGCGGTGATCGTCGAACTCGGCGCCAACGACGCTTTGCGGGGGCTCGACCCGAAGCTGACCAAGACCGCGCTCGACGGCATCCTGACCAAACTCGAAGACCGCCATATCGCCGTCCTGCTGGCCGGCATGCAGGCGCCGCGCAATATGGGCCCCGATTATGTGCGCGCCTTCGATGCCATTTTTCCGGCGCTTGCCTCGACCCATCCGGTCGTCTTTTATCCGTTCTTCCTCGACGGGGTGGCCACCGATCCCAAACTCAACCAGGGCGACGGCCTGCACCCGAATGCCGCCGGCGTCGACGCGATCGTGGCGCGTATCCTGCCGCAGGTCGAAGAACTGGTCGCGCGTGCGCGCCGTGCGCGCGGGTCCTAGGTGGGGCGCGTGATCCCGAAAAGTGGGAACCGGTTTTCGGAAAAGATCACGCGCAAACAAAAAGTGGACTGCCATGCCGCGTCTCTTCACCGGTGTCGAAATTCCCGCCGACGTTGCACAGGCGCTCGGCATGCTGCGCGGCGGATTGCCGGGCGCGCGCTGGATCGATCCGGAGAATTATCATCTGACGCTGCGCTTCATCGGCGACGTCGACGACCTGATCGCCCAGGAGGTCGCCTTGATGCTCGGCCGCGTCAAGCGCGGCGCGTTCGATCTTTACCTGGAGGGGCTGACGTCGTTCGGCGGCCGCAAGCCGCGCGCGGTGGTCGCCTCGGTCGCGCAGGCGCAAGCCTTGCTCGACGTGCAGGCCGAGCATGAACGGCTGATGCAGCGCATCGGATTGCAGCCGGAGGGGCGCAAATATACCCCGCACGTGACGCTGGCGCGCTTGCGCGATTCCTCGAGCCGCGCGGTCGCCGATTATCTTGCGGCGCGTGGGCTTTTCCGCACCGCGGCGTTCCGCGTCTCGCGCTTTGTGCTGTTCTCCTCGCGCGCCTCGGTCGGCGGCGGCCCTTACGTGGTCGAGGCGAGCTATCCGCTGATCTGACCACCGTCATCCTGAGGCGCCCGCGAAGCGCGCGAACCTCGAAGGATGCGAGGCCGGCCCTCACGGTCCGAGATCGGGCTCGCTGCGCGACGCTCCTCAGAATGACGGACTAATGTTCACGCCGGCCGGAACAGGCGCGACTGCACCTCGAAGATCGCGGAGGCGATGCCGTAATTGTCGGCGATGGCCTCGCGCATCAGCGAGAGCGGCGTCGAGCGCGGCGGATCGACTTCGCCGGTCACGCTGCCGAAGTCGAACGAAAATTCGGCGTCGAACTTGCGGGCGAGCTGCTGCATGCGCTGGTTTTCGGCGAGGCAATCCATGCGCAGCGACTTGATGCCGCGATTGCGCGCGGAGAGCAGCGTGCGCTCGAGCAATTCGGTGCCCACGCCGTGGCTTTGCCACGGCTGCTCGATGCTGAAGGCGGCTTCCGCCTCACGCGAGAACAGCGAGCCATTCTGCCGCAGCTCGGCGGCGCCGCGCAGCACGCCGTCGACGAAGAAGCCGTGCACCACGACGCCGACTTCGTCGGCGGTCGCCGCATGGCGGGCGATGACTTCGTCCGAGACCGCGCCGGAAAAGCGCCGATAGCGGCTTTCGCGGTCGAGGCGCAGCAGGTGGTCGCGATAGGCGTCGGTTTCGCCGATCCACAATTTGCGGATGGTTCCGCCGTCGGGCAAAAGCTCGTTCATGTCGGGTCTCCTAATTTTCGCATCGCCCTGCATCGTCGCGTTCTCCCGCTAGGGCCTGCCGCGGCCCAGCGAATCGCCTATTCCCACCCTATATGGTGCAATGCAGCAAAAAGACGACCGAATTCTGAATGGCGGGACCCTTTCCTGCAAAAAATGCATAGCTGACAAGGTATTAACCTAGTTTTTGCGCGCTAAATGCCGCAGCATTTCCTGCACCAGAAGAGCTGATTCGCATTGACGGTCGATTTACAGACGGCGCGGATCACCCTAGTTCTCAGCCAGGCCGCGCCCGGCCTGCAAAGCTCTCCGGCGGCACCCCGCTCGCCCGCAATGTCTTAGGCGTCATGCCCGAAACCTTCCGTACGCGCTACGCGGCGCTTGTCGCCGCCGGAAAAATTGAGGCCGATCCCGGCCAGGCGGTGCTGGTGGCCCAGCTCACCGCGCTCGGGCACCGGCTCGAGCAGCGCCGGCTGGCGCGCAAATCGTCCTCGCTCGGCTGGCTGTTCGCCAAGCGCGAGCAGGCCGGACCGCCGCTGAAAGGGCTTTACGTCCACGGCGAGGTCGGCCGCGGCAAGACCATGCTGATGGACTTGTTCTTCGCGACCAGCGTGGTGAAGCGCAAGCGCCGCGTGCATTTCCATGAGTTCATGGCCGACGTGCACGAGCGCGTGCACGTCTATCGGCAGGACATCAAGAACGGCGCGCTGCCCGAGCAGGATCCGATTCAACGCGCCGCCGCGGCCATCGCCGAGGAAACCTGGCTGCTGTGCTTCGATGAATTTCACGTCACCGACATCGCCGATGCCATGATCCTCGGCCGCCTGTTCACGCGGCTGTTCGAGCTCGGCATTGTGGTGGTGGCGACGTCGAATCTGGCCCCGGGCGAGCTGTACAAAGACGGGCTCAACCGCGCGCTGTTTCTGCCTTTCATCGCGCTGCTGCAACGGCAATGCGTGGTCGTGCGGCTCGACGCGCGCATCGATTTCCGGCTGGAGAAGCTCACCGGCATGCCGACCTGGTATGCGCCGGCCGATGCGGCGGCCGACGCCGCGCTCGACGATGCCTGGCGGCGTCTGGTCGGCGACCATGCCGGCGCGCCGCATGAACTTATGGTGAAGGGCCATAGCGTGCGGGTGCCGGAGGCGGCCATGGGGGTCGCCCGCTTTTCATTCGACGATCTCTGCGCGCAGCCGCTGGCGGCCGCCGACTATCTCAAGATCGCGCACGAATTCCACACCGTCGTCCTCGACCGCATTCCGGTCATGGACCACGCCCGCCGCAACGAGGCCAAGCGCTTCATCATCCTGATCGATACGCTGTACGACCACGCGGTAAAACTGCTGGCCTCCGCGCAGGCGCAGCCGGACCAGCTTTACACCGCCACCGAAGGCTATGAAGCGAATGAATTCAAGCGCACCGCCTCGCGCCTGATCGAGATGCGCTCGCAATCCTATCTCGGCCTGCCGCACGGTCCGCGCCAGGGGCCCGCGATCAACACCGGCAAGATCGTGGAAACCTGAGGGCAACGAACATTAACGGCGCCGTCGGTTTTTCGTTGCCAATTGATCCGCAAGCGCCGAGCACCGCGGTTAAGCCGGAATGAAGCGTTAGCTGAGGCTCGATCCGATCAGCAATACGACCGCGAGCCCCATCAGCGCCGCGGCGAGCCAGCCCAATATCAACAGCCAGCGCGGCAGCGCCACCAGCCGCGCTTCGCGCTTGCTGGAGATCACCAGCATCGTCGCGATCATGATCGGCACTGCGACGATGCCATTGATCACCGCGGTCCAGAACAGCATCGCGATCGGATCGATATTGGTGACGAGCAGCGCCGAGCCGCCGATCGTGGCCGCGGCAACGATGGCATAGAAGCCGATGGCGCGGCTGGCCGGCAGCTCCAGGCTGCCGCGCAATTTGAACACCTCGGCGACCGCGTAGGCGGCCGATCCGGCCAGCACCGGCACCGCCAGCAAACCGGTGCCGATTATGCCGGCGGCGAACAGCGCGAATGTCAGTGCTCCACCGATTGGCCGCAACGCCTCGGCGGCCTGCGCCGCGGTGTCGATATGGGTGATTCCGTGCGCGTGCAGCGTGGCCGCCGTGGTCACGATGATGAAGAAGGCAATAAGATTGGAGAAGATCATGCCGACCCAGGTATCGATCGAGATGCTGCGGAATGAATTTTCCTTGAGATGCGGCTGCCCCGCAAACATGCGGCGATGGCTCAGCCTTGATTCTTCGGCCTCCTGCGAAGCCTGCCAGAAGAACAGGTAGGGGCTGATGGTCGTGCCGAAGACCGCGACGATCATCAACAGCTGATCGCGATCGAAACTTATTTTCGGAACGAGCGTTGCGTTGATGACCTCGCCCCAGGGAATGCGCACGCTGAAGGCCGCCGCGACGTAGAACAGCAGCACCAGGGTCAACAGTTTCAGATAGCCGGCATAGCGGTGATACGGAATCAGCACTTCGGCGACGAGGCATGCGATTCCGAATAAAACCGCGAAGGCGAGCGCGGAGCCGCCGGCGACCAGACGCAAGGCCTCGCCCATGGCGGCGAGGTCGGCGGCGATGTTGATGGTGTTGGCCACCAGTAGCGATGCCACCAGCGGATATAGCGCGAGCGGCGGCAGCACCCGCGCGATATTGCGGCTAAGCCCTCGCCGTGTATCCCAGCCTATGCAGGCGCTGATGATCTGGATGGCCGCCATGAACGGCAGCGTCAGGAACACGGTCCACAACAGCGCAAAACCGAATTGGGCGCCCGCTTGCGAATAAGTCGCGATCCCGCTCGGATCGTCGTCGGCCGCGCCGGTTACCAGCCCCGGCCCGAGCGCGCGCCAGACCCCGCGCGTCGGAAAAACGCCAAATGTTCACGGCTTAAGTCCCGAATAGCCCGCGGCGATCTTGGCGCCATGCCGGCGCGGAAGTCCATAACGTGCGGAGGTGAAATAGCCTCTGGACTCGCGGCGGCGCCTCTGCTGGTATAATGTATACAAAGCGACCCCGTTTAAGTAGACGACCGTATTGCTGCAATACAGCAAACTCGATAAGCCACGCTTGGCCGCGTCCTGCGGCTTCAGCCATTCGAGAGTTTTCCCACCATGGCGCGTAATAAAATTGCGTTGATCGGCGCCGGCCAGATCGGCGGCACGCTCGCTCACCTCATCGGCCTCAAACAGCTCGGCGACGTCGTGATGTTCGACGTCATGGAAGGCATCCCGCAAGGCAAGGCGCTCGACATCGCCCAGTCCTCGCCGGTCAACGATTTCGACGCCAAGATCACCGGCACCAACAGTTACGAGGCGATCGAAGGCGCCGACGTCTGCATCGTCACCGCCGGCGTGCCGCGCAAGCCCGGCATGAGCCGCGACGATCTGCTCGACATCAATTTGAAGGTGATGGGGCAGGTCGGCTCCGGCATCAAGAAATACGCGCCCAATGCGTTCGTGATCTGCATCACCAACCCGCTCGACGCCATGGTGTGGGCGCTGCAGAAATCCTGCGGCCTGCCGCAGCAGAAGGTGGTCGGCATGGCCGGCGTGCTCGACTCGGCGCGCTTCCGCTATTTCCTCGCCGACGAATTCAACGTCTCGGTGGAAGACGTCACCGCCTTCGTGCTCGGCGGCCATGGCGACAGCATGGTGCCGCTCATCCGTTATTCGGCGGTCGCCGGCATTCCGGTGCCCGATCTGGTGAAGATGGGCTGGACCACGCAGGCGCGCGTCGACGAAATCGTCAAGCGCACCGCCAATGGCGGCGCCGAAATCGTCAACCTGCTCAAGACCGGCTCGGCCTTCTACGCGCCGGCGGCCTCGGCGATCGCGATGGCGGAAAGCTATCTGCTCGACAAGAAGCGCGTCGTGCCCTGCGCGGCCTGGCTCAACGGCGAATACGGCGTCAAGGATCTCTATGTCGGCGTGCCGGTGGTGATCGGCGCCAAGGGCGTCGAGCGCGTCGTCGAGATCGAGCTCAACGGCGGCGAACGCGCCATGTTCGAGAAGTCGGTGGCCTCGGTGCAAAGCCTGGTCGAAGCCTGCAAGAAGATCGCACCCACGCTCGCCAACTAGGACGGACCCGCCGCGGCCCGGAGAATTTCATGAACATTCACGAATATCAGGCCAAGGCGGTATTGCGCGAATTCGGCGTGCCGGTGCCGCGCGGCGTGCCGGCATTCAGCGTCGACGAGGCGCTCAAAGGCGCCCAGGAACTGGGCGGTCCGGTCTGGGTGGTGAAGGCGCAGATTCACGCCGGCGGGCGCGGCAAGGCCGGCGGCGTCAAGGTGGTGAAATCCATTGACGACGTGAAGAAGGAAGCCACGCGCATTCTCGGCTCGACGCTGGTCACGCATCAGACCGGCCCGCACGGCAAGAAGGTCAACCGCCTTTATATCGAGGAAGGCTCGGCCATCGACCGCGAGTTCTATCTCTCCGCGCTGATCGATCGGGAGACCTCGCGCGTCGCCTTCGTGGTCTCCACCGAAGGCGGCATGGACATCGAGGAAGTGGCGCACAAGACGCCCGAGAAGATCCTGACGTTTTCGGTCGATCCGGCCACCGGCATCATGCCGCATCATGGCCGCCGCGTGGCGCAGACGCTCAAGCTCACCGGCGATCTCGCCAAGCAGGTCGAGGTCATCCTGCCCAAGCTTTATGCCGCCTTCACCAGCAAGGACATGAGCCTGTTGGAGATCAATCCGCTGGTGGTGACCAAGGACAACAAGCTGATCTGCCTCGATGCCAAGGTCGGCTTCGACGACAACGCGCTCTATCGTCATGCCGATATCGTCGCGTTGCGCGATCTCAGCGAGGAAGACGAGAAGGAAACCGAGGCGTCGAAATACGACCTCAACTACATCGCGCTCGACGGCTCGATCGGCTGCATGGTCAATGGCGCCGGCCTCGCGATGGCCACCATGGACATCATCAAGCTCTACGGCATGACGCCGGCCAACTTTCTCGACGTCGGCGGCGGCGCCACCAAGGAGAAAGTCGCGGCCGCGTTCAAGATCATCACCTCCGACCCGAGCGTGAAGGGCATCCTGGTGAATATCTTCGGCGGCATCATGAAATGCGACGTGATCGCCGAGGGCGTGGTCGCCGCCGTGAAGGAAGTGGGCCTGAAGGTGCCGCTGGTGGTGCGGCTGGAAGGCACCAATGTCGATCTCGGCAAGAAGATCATCGCCGAGTCCAAGCTCAACGTGACGTCGGGCGACGATCTCGACGACGCCGCGCAGAAGATCGTCAAAGCCGTGAAGGAGGCCGCGTAATGGCCATCCTCATCGACAAGAACACCAAGGTGCTCTGCCAGGGCTTCACCGGCAAGAACGGCACCTTCCACTCGCAGGCCGCGCTCGACTACGGCACCCGCATGGTCGGCGGCACCTCGCCCGGCAAGGGCGGTTCCAGCCATCTCAATCTGCCGGTGTTCGACACCGTGGCGGAAGCGCGCGAGCAGACCGGCTGCGACGCCAGCGTGATTTACGTGCCGCCGCCGGGCGCGGCCGATGCCATTTGCGAAGCGATCCAGGCCGAGATCCCGCTCATCGTCTGCATCACGGAAGGCATTCCGGTGATGGACATGGTCAAGGTCAAGCGCGCGCTCGCCGGCTCGAAGTCGCGGCTGATCGGTCCGAATTGCCCCGGCGTGATGACGGCGGGCGAATGCAAGATCGGCATCATGCCGGGCAACATCTTCAAGCCGGGCACGGTCGGCATCGTGTCGCGCTCCGGCACGCTCACTTACGAGGCGGTGTTCCAGACCAGCCGCGAGAACCTCGGCCAGACCACCGCGGTCGGCATCGGCGGCGATCCGGTCAAGGGCACCGAATTCATCGACATGCTGGAGATGTTCCTGGCCGATCCGAAGACCGAGTCGATCGTCATGATCGGCGAGATCGGCGGCTCGGCCGAGGAGGACGCCGCGCAGTTCCTCAAGGACGAGGCCAGGCGCGGCCGCAAGAAGCCGATGGTCGGCTTCATCGCCGGGCGCACCGCGCCCCCCGGCCGCCGCATGGGCCATGCCGGGGCGATCATTTCCGGCGGCAAGGGCGACGCCGAGTCTAAAATTGCGGCAATGGAATCGGCGGGAATTAAGGTATCACCGTCGCCGGCCCGGATCGGGAAAACCCTGGTGGAAGTATTGAAATCCTGATTCAGTCCTTAGGTCTTTCGTAGACTTACAGCCGTCATAAATAGAGTTAAAACAGCAATCGCCGTTGGATGCCGGTCCCTCAGGCCGTTGCCGCCAGCAACGCGCCATTTAAGCCGCGCAAGGATCGAACAGCCATGTCCCGCCAGGACGCCAATGCCGCCTTCGCCCGCACCTCCTTCCTCTACGGCGGCAACGCCGCCTATATCGAAGACCTCTACGCCAGATACGAAGCCGACCCGGCCGCGGTCGACGCCGAGTGGCGCGAGTTTTTCCAGAACCTGAAGGACGAGGCCGCCGACGTCGTCAAAGCTTCGCGCGGCGCCTCCTGGAAGAAACCGAATTGGCCGTTGCGGCCGGACGGCGACCTGGTGGCCGCGCTCGACGGCCAATGGGCGGAAACCGAAAAGCGCCTGGCCGAGAAAATTTCCGCCAAGGCGCAGGGCAAGGGCGTCGAGCTTTCCGCGACCGACGTGCAGCAGGCCACGCGCGATTCCATCCACGCGCTGATGCTGATCCGCGCCTACCGCATGCGCGGCCATTTTCACGCCAAGCTCGATCCGCTCGGCTTGGAGCCGGAGAAGAACGAAGAGGAGCTCGATCCGCGCTCCTACGGCTTCACCGAAGCCGATCTCGACCGCAAGATTTTCCTCGACAAGGTGCTCGGCCTCGAATTCGCGTCCATGCGCGAGATTCTCGCCATCCTGCGCCGCACCTATTGCCAGACGCTCGGCGTGGAGTTCATGCACATCTCCAACGCCGCGCAGAAGGGCTGGATCCAGGAGCGCATCGAAGGCCGCGACAAGGAAATCAGCTTCACCCGCGAAGGCAAGCGCGCCATCCTCAACAAGCTGGTGGAAGCCGAAGGCTTCGAGAAATTCATCGACGTCAAATACACCGGCACCAAGCGTTTCGGTCTCGACGGCGGCGAATCGCTGATCCCGGCGCTCGAGCAGATCATCAAGCGCGGCGGCAATCTCGGCGTGCGCGAAATCTGCATCGGCATGCCGCATCGCGGCCGCCTCAATGTGCTCACGCAGGTGATGGGCAAGCCGCACCGCGCGCTGTTCCACGAATTCAAGGGCGGCTCGTCGACGCCGGACGAGACCGAAGGCTCCGGCGACGTGAAATATCACCTCGGCGCCTCCTCGGACCGCGAGTTCGACGGCAACAAGGTGCACCTGTCGCTCACCGCCAACCCGTCGCATCTCGAGATCGTCGATCCGGTGACGCTCGGCAAAGCGCGCGCCAAACAGGATCAGCACGGCGCGACGCCCGAGGACCGCACCATGGTGCTGCCGCTGCTCATGCACGGCGACGCCGCGTTTGCCGGCCAGGGCGTGGTGGCGGAATGTTTCGGACTGTCGGATTTGAAGGGCTACCGCACCGGCGGCTCGCTGCATTTCATCGTCAACAACCAGATCGGTTTCACCACCTATCCGCGCTATTCGCGCTCCTCGCCCTATCCGTCCGACGTCGCCAAGATGATCGAGGCGCTGATCTTCCACGTCAACGGCGACGATCCGGAAGCGGTGGTGTACGCGGCCAAGGTCGCGACCGAATACCGGATGAAATTCCAGCGGCCGGTGGTCATCGATATGTTCTGCTACCGGCGTTTCGGCCACAACGAAGGCGACGAGCCCTCGTTCACCCAGCCGCTGATGTACCAGAAAATCCGTTCGCATCCGACCACGCTGGAAATCTACAGCAAGCGGCTTATCGCGGAAGGCGTCGTCACCGCCGACGAAGTCGAGAAGATGAAGACCGGCTGGCGCGCCCATCTCGACGCCGAATTCGAGATTGCGTCGGGCTACAAGCCGAACAAGGCCGACTGGCTCGACGGCCGCTGGTCGGGGCTCAAGGCCTCGCGCGAACCCGAGGATCCGCGGCGCGGCAATACCGGCATCGATATCGCCGAGCTGCGCGAGATCGGCAGGAAGATCACGAGCGTCCCGCAGGGCTTCCACGTCCACAAGACCATCCAGCGCTTTCTCGATCATCGCGCCAAGGCGATCGAGTCCGGCGCAGGGATCGATTGGGCCACCGCCGAGGCGCTCGGCTTCTGCGCGCTGCTCAAGGAAGGCCATCCCGTCCGGCTGTCCGGCCAGGACTCGGAACGCGGCACCTTCTCGCAGCGCCATTCGGTGCTGTTCGATCAGCAGACCGAGGAACGCCACACGCCGTTCAATCATCTGGGCGAGGGCCAGGCGCGCTACGAGGTGCTCAACTCGATGCTGTCGGAAGAGGCCGTGCTCGGCTACGAATACGGCTATTCCGCCGCCGAGCCGAACGCGCTGACCTTGTGGGAGGCGCAGTTCGGCGACTTCGCCAACGGCGCGCAGGTGGTGTTCGACCAGTTCATCTCCTCGGGCGAACGCAAATGGCTGCGCATGTCGGGCCTGGTCTGCCTGTTGCCGCACGGCTACGAAGGCCAAGGTCCGGAGCATTCCTCGGCCCGGCTCGAGCGCTTCCTGCAGATGTGCGCGGAAGACAACATGCAGGTGGCGAACCTCACGACGCCGGCCAACTACTTCCATGCCCTGCGCCGGCAATTGAAGCGCGAAATCCGCAAGCCCCTGATCCTGATGACGCCGAAGAGCCTGCTGCGCCACAAGCGCGCGGTCTCCAAGCTCGACGAGATGGCGGCCGGCACCGCGTTCCACCGCTTGCTGTGGGACGACGCGCAGGCGCTGCCGAACGAAAAGATCAAGCTGGTCGGCGACGACAAGATCCGCCGCGTCGTCATGTGCACGGGCAAGGTCTATTACGACCTCTACGAGGAGCGCGAGAAGCGCGGCATCGACGACATTTATCTGTTGCGCGTCGAGCAGCTTTATCCGTTCCCGACCAAGGCGCTGGTGTCCGAATTGGCGCGCTTCAAGCAGGCGGAGATGATGTGGTGCCAGGAGGAGCCGCGCAACATGGGCGCCTGGTTCTTCGTCGATGTGTTCCTGCAATGGGTGCTCAACCAGATCGGCGCCAAGCATCGCCACCTGCGCTACGCCGGGCGTCCGGCCTCCGCCTCGACTGCGGTCGGCCAGATGTCGAAACACCTCGCGCAGCTCAAGAATTTTCTGGAAGAGGCATTGGGCTAGTCGAATGATCTGTCATGGCCGGGCTTGTCCCGGCCATCCCGATAAGGAACGTATAGACCCTGGCCATCTAAGCGGGATGCCCGGCACAAGGCCGGGCATGACGAACCGAGAGACCTAACCATGACTGACATCCGCGTGCCCACCCTTGGCGAATCGGTCGCCGAAGCGACCGTCGGCAAATGGTTCAAGCAGCCGGGCGAGGCGGTGGCGGTGGACGAGCCGCTGGTCGAGCTGGAAACCGACAAGGTCACGCTGGAAGTGCCGGCGCCCGCCGCCGGGGTGTTGTCCGACATCGCGGCCAACAACGGCGAGACCGTCGCGGTCGGCGCGCTGCTCGGCCGCATCAAGGACGGCGCCGCTGCCGCGCCCGCCAAAGCCGCGCCGCCCGCCGCCAAACCCGCCGAAACGCCGAAACCGGCGCCGGCTCCGCCCGCGCGTGTCCGCCATGCCAATGCCGCCGTCGGTGCGCAAAATGGCGGCCGAAAGCGGCCTCGATGCCGGCAAGGTCGCCGGCTCCGGCATGCACGGCCAGGTCACCAAGGGCGACATGCTGGCGGCGATCGAGCGCGCCGCCGCCCAGCCGACGCCGGTCGCGGCCGCTGCCGTGCAGATGCGCGCGCCGTCGCCGCCCGACGATGCCGCGCGCGAAGAGCGCGTGCACATGACGCGGCTGCGCCAGACCATCGCGCGCCGGCTGAAGGACGCGCAGAACACCGCCGCCATGCTCACGACCTTCAACGAGGTCGACATGGGCGCGGTGATGGCGTTGCGCAATCAATACAAGGAACTGTTCGAGAAGAAGCACGGCGTGAAGCTCGGCTTCATGGGCTTCTTCGTGCGCGCCTGCATCCAGGCCTTGAAGGAAATCCCCGCCGTCAATGCCGAGATCGACGGCACCGACATCGTCTACAAGAATTATTACCACATCGGCGTCGCCGTCGGCACCGAGCGCGGCCTGGTGGTGCCGGTGGTGCGCGATGCCGATGCGCTGTCGCTGGCGCAGGTCGAAAAGACGATCAGCGATTTCGGCAGGCGCGCGCGCGACGGCGCGCTCAAGATCGAGGAAATGCAGGGCGGCACCTTCACCATCTCCAATGGCGGCGTCTACGGCTCGCTGATGTCGACGCCGATCCTGAACGCGCCGCAGTCCGGCATCCTCGGCATGCACAAGATCCAGGAGCGGCCGATGGTGGTCGGCGGCAAGATCGAGGCGCGGCCGATGATGTATCTCGCGCTCTCCTACGACCACCGCATCGTCGACGGCCAGCAGGCGGTGACGTTCCTGGTGCGGGTGAAGGAATGCCTGGAAGACCCGGCGCGGCTGGTGCTGGACTTGTAATTTCTCCGTCATGCCCGGCCTTGTGCCGGGCATCCACGTCTTTCTTTCTTGCTAAGTAAGACGTGGATGGCCGGGACGAGCCCGGCCATGACGATGCGAGTGCGGAGTTTTCATGCCTCTACGACCTCATCGTCATCGGCACCGGCCCCGGCGGCTATGTCTGCGCCATCCGCGCGGCGCAGCTCGGCCTGAAGACCGCCGTGGTCGAGAAGCGCGCCACCTTCGGCGGCACCTGTCTGAATATCGGCTGCATCCCGTCGAAGGCGCTGCTGCACGCCTCCGAATTGTTCGAGGAGGCCGGGCACACGTTCGGCAAAATGGGCATCGGCGTGTCCGCGCCCAAGCTCGACCTCAAGGCGATGATGGCGTTCAAGGACCAGGGCGTCGACGGCAACGTCAAGGGCGTCGAATTCCTGCTCAAGAAGAACAAGGTCGATACCTTTCACGGCGCCGGCCGCATCGCCGCGCCCGGCAAGGTCGAGGTCACAGGCGCCGACGGCAAGACGCAAACGCTGGAAACCAAATCCATCGTCATCGCCACCGGCTCCGATGTGGCGCGGCTCAAGGGCATCGAGATCGACGAGCAGCGCATCGTGTCGTCGACCGGCGCGCTCGCGCTCGACACGGTGCCGCGAGCATCTGCTGGTGGTCGGCGCCGGCGTGATCGGGCTGGAATTCGGCTCGGTGTGGCGGCGGCTCGGCTCGAAGGTGACCGTGGTGGAATTTCTCGACGGCGTGCTGCCCGGCATGGACGGCGAGGTGCGCCGGCAGGCGCAGCGCCTGTTCGAGAAACAGGGCATGACGTTCAAGCTGTCGTCCAAGGTCACCGCGGTCGACACCTCGGGCAAGCGGCTGAAGGCGACCATCGAGCCGGCCAAAGGCGGCGCGGCGGAAACCATCGAGGCCGACGTCGTGCTGGTCGCCATCGGCCGCGTGCCCTACACCGACGGGCTCGGCCTCGACGAGGTCGGCGTCAAGCGCGACGAGCGCGGCCGCGTCGTGGTCGATCACTATTACGCCACCAACGTGCCCGGCATCTGGGCGATCGGCGACGTGATCGCCGGGCCGATGCTGGCGCACAAGGCGGAAGACGAAGGCGTCGCGGTTGCCGAAATCCTGGTCGGGCAGGCCGGCCACGTGAACTACGACGCCATTCCGAACGTGGTCTACACCTATCCGGAAATCGCCACCGTCGGCAAAAGCGAGGAAGAGCTGAAAGCCGCCGGCGTCGCCTATACGGTCGGCAAGTTTCCGATGACCGCCAACGGCCGCGCCAAGGTCAACATGACGAGCGAAGGCTTCGTGAAGATCCTTGCCGACGCCAAGACCGACCGCGTGCTCGGCGTGCATCTGGTCTGCGCCGACGCCGGCAACATGATCGCGGAAGCCGTGCTCGCCATGGAATTCGGCGCCTCGGCCGAGGACATCGCGCGCACCTGCCACGCGCATCCGACGCTGCCCGAGGCGGTGAAGGAAGCCGCCATGGCGGTGGCGAAACGCGCGATTCATATGTAATTCTTCCTCCGCCCTCATCCTGAGGAGCCCGCGCAGCGGGCATCTCGAAGGATGGGGCGGCCCCATGGTTCGAGACGCATCGCTGCGCGATGCTCCTCACTATGAGGCCGATTAGAATTCTGCGCGATACAAAAAGCGTTCAATCGGGGGAAACATGGCCAAAGGTCACCAGGACAAAATCGCCGTCATCACCGGCGCGGCGAACGGCATCGGGCAGGCCTTCGCCAAGCGGCTGGCCGCGGATGGCGTGCACGTCGCCGTGATCGATATCGGCGACGGCGCCGCCACGGCGAAAATGGTCGAGCAGGCCGGGCGCCAGGCGATCGCGATCAAATGCGACGTATCCTCGCCCGAGTCGGTCGCCGCCATGGCCGAACAGGTGAAAAAACAATTCGGCCATGCCGATATCGTCGTCAATTGCGCCGGAATTTTTCCGCAGAAGAACTTTCCGGAGATGACCTTCGCCGACTGGCGCAAGGTGCTCTCGACCAATCTCGACGGCACCTTCCTGGTCACCGCGGCGTTTACGCCCGGCATGATCGAGCGCAAATGGGGCCGCATCGTCAATCTGGCCTCCAGCACGCTCGGCTCGGTGGTCACCGGCTTCGCGCATTACGTCGCCAGCAAAGGCGGCATCGTCGGCTTCACCCGCGCGGCGGCGACCGATCTCGCGCCGTACGGCATCACCGTCAACGCCATCGCGCCGGGTCTCACCCGCTCGCCCGGCACGCTGACGCGGGCGCCGCGCCCGGAATTCAAGAATATGGATGAGGAATTTGCCGCGGTCGCCGCCATGCAGGCGATCAAGCGGCCGGAAGTGCCGGAGGACCTGGTCGGCGCCGTGTCGTTCCTGACCAGCGACGATGCCGCCTTCATCACCGGGCAGACGCTGAATGTGGACGGTGGCCGGGTAAGGACGTAGGCGCCTTATTTACGTCCGCGGAAAAGGCTATTGTTCGACCATGCGCCGCTGGCTCCGCCCGCTCTGGATCGCTCTCGCGCTGCTGTTTCTGCTGGAAGCATGGCTGTGGGATCATCTCGAGCCCATCGTCGAGCGCGTCGTCAATCTCGTTCCCTGGGGCAGGCTCAAAGTCACGCTCGCGCGGTTGATCGACCGGCTGCCGCCCTGGGCGGTGCTGTTCGTCTTCGCCATTCCCTTCATCGTGATGGCGCCGCTGAAGTTTCTCGAAGTGTATTTTCTGGCGACGCGCAATTGGCTCGGCGCGGTCAGCGTCATCGTCCTGATCAAGCTGCTCGGCCTCGGCCTCACCGCCTTTATTTTCGAGGTCACGCGCGAGAAGCTGCTCGAGATGGCCTGGTTCCGCCGGATGTACGACTGGTTCCTGTGGGCACGCGATTGGGCGCGCGCACAGACCGAGCCGATCCGGCAACGGCTGCATCGGATGCTATGGCTGCTGAAACCGCAGCGCGCCGCGCGTTTTTTGCGCCGGCTGATCCGGTTGCGCCGCCGCGCCTATCGCAGCCGCGCGGCGTAGTCAGTGCACCAGCAAATGCACGACCTCTGGCGCCCACAGGCCGACGCCTGTGAAAGCCAAGCCTATGATGCCGAGCAGACCGGATAACCACCCCATCACGGTCATGGCGGTGATGATTTGCGCCGAAGCGAGCACGATGCCGATCTGGAACGCGGCCGAGGCAAATTCATAGTTGTGATAGCGCGCCATCGCCAGTTCGCGCTTTTCTTCGGCCTCCTTGGCGCGCTCGGCGAGCTGCTTGCGCCCTTCGTTAGTTGACGGCTCGTCGTCATAGCGGTCGGCGGTTTTCTTCCAGTTATCGATGGTCTTGCTCAGCCGCGCCTTCAGATCGGCATCGGTGGCGCGGTCGGCCTCGATCTGCATTTGCTCGGCCGCCGTGCGCAGCACGGTCATGCGGATGGTCTTGGCCTGGAAGAACGCCCACAGGTCATTCGACGTAACATTGTAGGTAATCGCGGCGGTCTGCGCGCTCTTGCCCAGCGTTTCGGAAAACGCCAGGAACAGCGCCAGCACCGCAATCAGCAATGCGATCTTCTTGTTGGAATGTGCCGCATGCTCGGCATGCTCGGCGTGTTCCAGATTTTCGTGTGCGCTCATCGCCCCCTCCAATTTCAGGATGACGATGATAGCAGAGCACGGCCAAGTGCAAGAGGCATTGCCGGGTCAAGCCGGCGTATGACGGTTTCGTGGCTAGGCGCGCGGATGGGCGCTGGCATAAACTTCGAGTAAACGCTCGGAATCGACCGCGGTGTAGATTTGCGTGGTCGACAGCGAGGCATGCCCGAGCAGTTCCTGGATCGCGCGCAGATCGCCGCCGCGCGCCAGCAGGTGGCTGGCGAAGGAATGGCGCAAGGCATGCGGGGTCGCCGTGTCGGGCAGGCCGAGCGCGCCGCGCAGGCGCGCCATCGCCAGTTGCACGATGCGGGCCTGCAGCGGGCCGCCGCGCGCGCCGACGAACAGCGCGCCGTCGTCCGGCAGATCGAGCGGGCAAAGCGCGACGTAGTCGGCGACCAATTTGGCGACCTGCGGCAGCACCGGCACCATGCGCGTCTTGTTGCCCTTGCCGGTGACGGTGATGGCGTCGTTTGCGCCGATATCTTTGCGCTTGAGCGAGAGCGCTTCCGAGATGCGCAGGCCGGAGCCGTAAAGCAGGGCCAGCACGGCGGCATCGCGGGCGATGATCCACGGCGCGCGCGCTTCGCCGGCGCGCAATTCCGTGTCCGTGATCCGTTTGGCGGCGGCGATCGTCAGCGGCTTCGGCAGCGTCTTGCCGACTTTGGGTGCGCGCACGGCGGCGAGCGCGCCGACCTTGCCCTTGCCGTTGCGCTCCAGGAAGCGCGCGAACGAGCGGGTGCCGGCCAAAACCCGCATCAGCGAGCGGCCGGAGAGGCCCTCGCCGCGCCGCGCCGCCATGAAGGCGCGCACATCGGCCGGCGCGAGCTTGGCCAAAGTTTTAAGCGAGGGCGCCCCGCCCAGATGCCGGGTGAGGAAATCGAGGAATTGGCCGACGTCGCGGCGAGTAGGCTTCCAGCGTCTTGGGCGACATGCGCCGTTCGGCGCCGAGAAACCTTAGCCAGCGGCCGATTTCGGCGGTCACGTCGGGGGCTGCGGCAATCGTGCTCATGGCGGGGAGAGTGTCACTGCTTTCTTCACCCTTCCTTAAGCGCGCGGAATCGGCCTAGATCAATCGTATGAGCGCCCGCTTTGTCGACGTTCTGGTGCCGGTGGCGCTGGACCAGACCTATTCCTACCGGGTGCCGGAGGGGCTCGAGCTCGCGCCCGGCGACCTGGTGAGCGTGCCGCTCGGCGCCCGCGGCGAGACCATGGGCGTGGTCTGGGCGGACAATGCCAAGCCCAATCCGCGCCTGCACAACCGCATGAAGGACGTGGCCGGCAAGCTCGACCTGCCGCCGCTGAAATCCGAACTGCGCCAATTCGTCGATTGGGTCGCCGATTATACGCTGGCCTCGCGCGGCATGGTGCTGCGTATGGCGCTGCGCATGGGCGAACATCTTGGGCCCGCGCGCGAGCGTATCGGCGTGCGGCTCGCCGGGCCGCCGCCGCCGCGCATGACGCCGGCGCGCGCCCGCGTGCTGCAACTTTTTGCCGACCGGCTCACGCGGCCCAAGGGCGACGCCGCGCGCGAAGCGGGCGTCTCGGCGGGCGTCATCGACGGGCTGATCGACGAGGGCACGCTGGAAACGGTGGTGCTGCCGGCCGAGCCGGTGACGCGGCCGCCCGATGCGGAGTTCCGCAAGGCCGAATTCTCGCTCGGCCAGCTCGCCGCCGCCGACGCCCTGCGCACCACGGTCGACCAGGGCGGCTACACGGTGACGCTGCTCGACGGCGTCACCGGTTCCGGCAAGACGGAAGTCTATTTCGAGGCCGTGGCCGAGAACATCCGGAAGAAACGGCAGACGCTGATCCTGATGCCGGAGATCGCGCTCACCGCGCAGTCGCTCGACCGTTTCACCGCGCGCTTCGGCACGCGCCCGGCGGAATGGCATTCGCAAGTTTCGCCGCGCACGCGCGCGCGCACCTGGGCCGCGGTCGCCGCCAACGAAGTGTCGGTGGTGGTCGGCGCGCGCTCGGCGCTGTTTCTGCCTTACGCCGATCTCGGCCTCATTGTGGTGGATGAGGAGCACGACCCCGCCTACAAGCAGGAGGATGGCGCGCATTATCACGCCCGCGACATGGCGGTGGTGCGCGGCAGCGTGGCGAAAATCCCGGTGGTGCTGGCCTCGGCGACGCCGTCGGTCGAATCGGAAGTCAACGCGCGGCGCGGCCGCTACAAGCGCCTGCATCTGCCGGAGCGGTTCGGCGGCGCGCATCTGCCGATGATCGAGGCGATCGACATGCGGCGCGAGGGCCCGCCGCGCGGCCGCTTCATCGCGCCGCGGCTGGCCGAGGCGGTGCAGACCGCGCTCGAGCGCAAGGAGCAGGCGCTGCTGTTCCTCAACCGCCGCGGCTATGCGCCGCTCACGCTCTGTCGCGCCTGCGGCTTCCGCCTGCAATGCCCGAACTGCGACGCCTGGCTGGTCGATCACCGCTTCCGCAAGCGCCTGGTTTGCCACCACTGCGGCTTTGCCATGCCGCCGCCGGCGACCTGCCCGAACTGCCACGCCAGCGAAAGTTTCGCCCCCATCGGCCCCGGCGTCGAGCGGCTGGAGCACGAAGCGGCCACGCTGTTCCCGGGCGCCCGCATCCTGGTGCTGTCGAGCGACCTGGTGGAATCCATGGAGCGGCTGCGCCAGGAACTCGACGACGTGGCGCAAGGGCGCTTCGACATCGTGATCGGCACGCAGCTGGTCGCCAAGGGCCATCACTTCCCCAAGCTCAATCTGGTCGGCATCGTCGACGCCGATCTCGGCCTCGGCAACGGCGATCCGCGCGCCGCCGAGCGCACGTTCCAGCTCCTGCATCAGGTGGTCGGCCGCGCCGGCCGCGAGGAGGGGCGCGGCATCGGCTTTCTGCAGACCCATCAGCCCGAGCATCCGGTGATGAAGGCGCTCATCCTGGGCGACCGCGAGGCGTTTTATTCGAGCGAGATCGCACTGCGCGAAAAGTCCGGCTACCCGCCGTTCGGGCGGCTCGCCAGTCTTGTCGTCACCGCCAACGAGCGCCACGCGGCGGAATCCTACGGCCGCGCCCTGGTCTCCGCCGCGCCGCGCGAGGAAGCGGTGCGCGTGCTGGGGCCGGCCGAGGCGCCGATCGCGGTGGTGCGCGGGCGGCATCGCTTCCGCGTGCTGGTGAAAGCGCCGCGCGGCTTCGACCTGTCGGCCTATTTGCGGCAATGGCTTGCCGCCGCGCCGAAGCCACGCGGCAATGTGCGGCTTGAGGTCGACGTCGATCCGCAGAGTTTTTTTTAGTAGCCTCGTCCTGAGGAGGCCGGCGCAGCCGGCCGTCTCGAAGGACGAGGCGTGCGTATGGGCGCGTGGCTTTATATTCTTCGATGTGCGGATGGCCTCTATTATACTGGCACGACTCGCGCTGCTCTTGAGACGCGTGTTGCAGAGCACCAAGCCGGCAAATTTCCCGGCTTTACCTTAAAACGGCGGCCTGTAGCGCTTGTGTACAGCCAATACTTCGAACAAATCGTCGATGCGATTGCCGCTGAACGCCAAGTAAAGGGCTGGTCGCGCGCGAAGAAGCAAGCGCTGATCGCTGCGGATTTTGAGCTAGTAACTCGATTGTCGCAAAGGCGAAAGGCATTCAGCCCTCATGGTTCGAGACGCGTCGCTGCGCGACGCTCCTCACCATGAGGACTCTTCCTACTCCGGCATCTCGACGTGCTTCACGCTCGGCTGCAGCAGCACGCAGGCAGCGGCGGCGAAGATCATCGCGAATCCGATAATGTCGGGGACGGTCAGCCGTTCGCCAAGATATATGGTGGAAGCGGTGACGCCGACCACCGGCACGATCAGCGAGCCGAGCGAGGCCGTGATGGCCGGCAGCCGCCCGATGATCGACCACCACAGGAAATGCGCCAGTCCGACGCCGATCAGACCGACAAACAGCACCGCCAGCACCGTAGCGTTATTGACCGGCCACAGGTGCGGCGACCTTTCGAACGCGAGCGCGCCGGCGGCGATGAAAAAAAGCCCGAACAGCAATTGCCAGGCCGCGTTGGCCAGCGGTTCGATTTTGACCTTGGCCCATTTGATATAGACCGTCGCCACGCACCAGCTCAGCGCGCAGCCGAGCGAATAAAATACAAAGGGTGGAAAACCGTTTGTGAACAGCGGCCAGAGCAGGACCGAAAGACCCGCCACGCATAAACCAAACGCGATAACGCGGATGCGATCAAGCCGTTCGCCGAGCACGACCGTGCTGAGCATTGTGGTCCAGATCGGCATTGAATAGGTGATGATGATGGCGCGCGAGGTCGCTCCGGAGAGCTGCGCGAAGCCGGAGAGGATTTGAAACGCCGCGACGTTGAAAAAGCCGGCGATCATCACGTGCAGGTGCTCGCCGCGTGGGATTCGCAATTTGTGCCCGGTGAGGATGACGGCGGCGAACAGGGTCGCGGCGCCGATGCCGGAACCGGCCACGCGCAGGCTCCAGGGCGATATCTCGCGCAGCGCCACCGCCGCCGCGGTCCAGTTCAGCCCCCAGGCGAAGGCCAGCAGCACGACCAGCAGCTTGGCCGTGGCGGCAACGTCGCTTTTGGCATGCGCATGCGACATGGTGCCGTCGGCTCCCGGCAGGAAACGCCGCGCACGCTATAGGGCGACGCGCGTCTCTGGCGAGGCATCCCTGTGATGCAAAATTGTGGGCGTGCCAGGTCGCGAATAGCTTCACCGTCAGGGCCGGGCATAGCCGTTCGAAGAACGGCGTTCTAAAGAATGCCTATGTCCCGTCCATCCACGCCTTGGTTGCTTAGCCGGGTAGTAAGACGTGGATGCGCGGCACAAGGCCGGGCATGACGCCGAAAGGCGCGCCACGCTCGCCATGTTGCACCGCCCTCGCCCCTATGTTAGCTAGCGCCTCGAATTCATGGGGGTTTCCGCGGGCTCCCGCGACGTCCTCGTGAATCGGAATTCCCTCTTGGATTCCAATGATTTGCGCCGCCGTTCGGCGACGGCGCCCGGCCTGTGAATGAAGTAACCAGAACGAGCGTCCAGTGGCAGGCAAAGACCCGATCATTTCCGGCATGGCTGGGCGCTACGGCAATGCCTTGTTCGAGCTGGCGCTCGACAACAAGGCGGTCGACGCCGTCAAAGCCGATCTCGATCGCTTCGACGCCATGATCGCCGAGCAGCACCGATCTCAACCGGCTGGTGCGCAGCCCGGTGTTCGACGCCGACTCGCAGTTGCGCGCGCTGGCCGCGATCCTCGACAAGGCCGGCATCACAGGGGCTCGCCGCCAACTTCCTGCGCGTCATCACCACCAACCGCCGGCTGTTCGCCGTGCGCGACATGATCCGCGCCTACCGCGCGCTGGCCGCCCGCCACAAGGGCGAGGTCACCGCGCAAGTCACCGTCGCCGAGCCGCTCAGCGACAACAATCTCGATGCGCTCAAGGATGCGCTCAAATCGGTGACCGGCGGCAAGGACATCGACTTCGACGTCAAGATCGAGCCCGCCATCATCGGCGGGCTCATCGTCAAGGTCGGCAGCCGCATGATCGACAGTTCGCTCCGCACCAAGCTCAATGCGATCAAGATCGCGATGAAAGAGGCCCGCTGATGGATATCCGCGCCGCAGAAATTTCCGCCATCCTGAAAGAGCAGATCAAGAACTTCGGCCAGGAAGCCGAAGTCTCCGAGGTCGGCCAGGTGCTGTCCGTCGGCGACGGCATCGCCCGCGTCTACGGCCTCGACAACGTGCAGGCCGGCGAGATGGTCGAGTTCGAGAACGGCACGCGCGGCATGGCGCTCAATCTCGAAACCGACAATGTCGGCATCGTGATCTTCGGCAACGACCGCGAAATCAAGGAAGGCCAGACCGTCAAGCGCACCGGCTCGATCGTGGACGTGCCGGTCGGCAAGGGCCTGCTCGGCCGCGTGGTCGACGCGCTCGGCAATCCGATCGACGGCAAGGGCCCGATCAAGAGCGACGAGCGCAAGCGCGTCGACGTGAAGGCGCCCGGCATCATTCCGCGCAAATCCGTGCATGAGCCGATGGCCACCGGCCTGAAGGCGATCGACGCGCTGATCCCGATCGGCCGCGGCCAGCGCGAGCTGATCATCGGCGACCGCCAGACCGGCAAGACCGCCATCGCGCTCGACACCATCCTCAACCAGAAGCCGCTCAACGCGCAGACCGACGAGAAGATCAAGCTCTATTGCGTCTACGTCGCGGTCGGCCAGAAGCGCTCCACCGTGGCGCAATTCGTCAAGGTGCTGGAGGAGCAGGGCGCGCTCGACTATTCGATCATCGTCGCCGCCACCGCTTCCGATCCGGCGCCGATGCAGTTCCTGGCGCCGTTTGCCGGCTGCACCATGGGCGAATATTTCCGCGACAACGGCATGCACGCGGTCATCATCTATGACGACCTGTCGAAGCAGGCGGTCTCCTATCGCCAGATGTCGCTGCTGCTGCGCCGCCCGCCCGGCCGCGAAGCCTATCCGGGCGACGTGTTCTACCTGCATTCGCGCCTGCTCGAGCGCGCCGCCAAGATGAACGACGACTACAAGGCGGGCTCCTTGACCGCGCTGCCGATCATCGAGACCCAGGCCAACGACGTGTCGGCCTATATCCCGACCAACGTGATTTCCATCACCGACGGCCAGATCTTCCTGGAGACCGATCTGTTCTATCAGGGCATCCGTCCGGCGGTGAACGTCGGCCTGTCGGTGTCGCGCGTCGGCTCGGCCGCGCAGTCCAAGGCGATGAAGAAGGTCGCCGGCCGCATCAAGGGCGAGCTCGCGCAATACCGCGAAATGGCCGCCTTCGCGCAGTTCGGCTCCGATTTGGACGCCACCACCCAGCGCCTGCTGGCGCGCGGCGCGCGGCTGACCGAACTGCTCAAGCAGCCGCAGTTCTCGCCGCTGAAGATGGAAGAGCAGGTCTGCGTGATCTATGCCGGCGTCAACGGCTATCTCGACAAGTTCGAGGTGGCGCGCGTGCGCGCCTTCGAGCAGGGCCTGTTGACGCTGCTGCGCACCAAGCACGCCGGTCTGCTCGACTCGATCCGCAAGAGCGGCGATCTCTCCGATGCCGACTCGCCAAGCTCAAGGACGCGGTCGACGGCTACGCCAAGACGTTTACGTGATTTCGGTGTCATGGCCGGGCTTGTCCCGGCCATCCCGATAATTTGGGCACCGTGCCCACCTAAGCGAGATGCCCGGCACAAGGCCGGGCATGACGAAGGATAGAGACGAGCGAACTGACTAAGGGCGACTGAGAAGAAATGGCCTCCCTCAAGGACATGCGCGTTCGCATCGCCGCCACCAAGGCGACGCAGAAGATCACCAAGGCCATGCAGATGGTCGCGGCGTCCAAGCTGCGCCGCGCGCAGGCGGCGGCGGAGGCCGCGCGTCCCTACGCCGAGCGCATGAGCAAGGTGCTGGGCTCGATCGCCGCTGCGGTGGCGGGCAGCGATTCCGCGCCCCGGCTGCTGGCCGGCACCGGCAACGACAAGGTGCACCTGCTGGTGGTCTGCACGGCCGAGCGCGGCCTGTGCGGCCCGTTCAATTCGTCGATCGTGCGGCTCGCGCGCGATAAGGCGAATGCGCTGATCAGCGAGGGCAAGGACGTCAAGATTCTGTGCGTCGGCCGCAAGGGCTTCGACCAGCTGCGCCGGCTCTACGGCAAGTACATTATTGAAACCATCGAGCTGCGTGGCGTGAAGCAGATGGGCTTCGAGCAGGCCGACATGATCGCCAAAAAGATCGTCGCTTTGTTCGAGGCCGGCGACTTCGACGTCTGCACGCTGTTTTTCTCGCGCTTCAAGTCGGTGATCGCGCAGATCCCGACCGCGCAGCAGATCATCCCGCCGCTGTTCGAGCCGGGCAAAGAGGCCAGGCCCGCCGCGGCCTACGAATACGAGCCGGACGAGGAGGAAATCCTCGCCGAGCTGCTGCCGCGCAATCTGTCGGTGCAGGTGTTCCGCGCGCTCCTGGAAAACGCCGCCTCCGAGCAGGGCGCGCGCATGAGCGCGATGGACAACGCCACCCGCAACGCCGGCGACATGATCCGCAAGCAGACGCTGACCTATAACCGCACGCGCCAGGCGATGATCACCAAGGAACTGATCGAGATCATCTCCGGAGCCGAGGCGCTCTGACCCCGAGGAATAGAGCTTCTAAGAGGATTAAACATGGCCCAAGCCAACCAAGTCGGACGCATTACCCAGGTCATCGGCGCCGTCGTCGACGTGCAGTTCGAAGGCGAATTGCCCGCCATTCTCAATGCCTTAGAGACCAAAAACCACGGCAACCGGCTGGTCCTGGAAGTCGCCCAGCATCTCGGCGAATTGACCGTGCGCACCGTCGCCATGGATTCCTCGGAAGGTCTCGTGCGCGGTCAGGAAGTTCTAGATACCGGCGCGCCGATTTCCGTCCCCGTCGGCCCGGAATTGCTCGGCCGTATCATCAACGTGATCGGCGACCCGGTCGATGAAGCAGGTCCCGTCAACGCTAAGGCCAAGCGTGCGATCCATCAGGAGGCGCCGACCTACACCGACCAGTCCACCGAGGCGCAGATTCTCGTCACCGGCATCAAGGTGGTCGATCTGCTGGCGCCTTATGCCAAGGGCGGCAAGATCGGCCTGTTCGGCGGTGCCGGCGTCGGCAAGACCGTGCTGATCATGGAACTGATCAACAACGTGGCCAAGGCGCACGGCGGCTACTCGGTGTTCGCCGGCGTCGGCGAGCGCACGCGCGAAGGCAACGACCTCTATCACGAGATGATCGAGTTGGGCGTCAACAAGGACCCGCACAAGGGTTCGGTCGAGGGCTCGAAGTGCGCGCTGGTGTACGGCCAGATGAACGAGCCGCCGGGCGCCCGCGCCCGCGTCGGCCTCTCCGGACTGACGGTGGCCGAGCATTTCCGCGACCAGGGCCAGGACGTGCTGTTCTTCGTCGACAACATCTTCCGCTTCACGCAGGCCGGCTCGGAAGTATCGGCGCTGCTCGGCCGCATCCCGAGCGCCGTCGGCTATCAACCGACGCTCGCCACCGACATGGGCGCGCTGCAGGAGCGCATCACTACGACGCACAAGGGCTCCGTTACTTCGGTGCAGGCAATCTACGTGCCCGCCGACGACTTGACCGATCCGGCGCCGGCCACCTCGTTCGCGCACTTGGATGCGACCACGGTGCTGTCGCGCGACATCGCCGCCAAGGGCATCTATCCGGCGGTGGACCCGCTCGATTCCACTTCGCGCATGCTGTCGCCGCTGATCGTGGGCGAGGAGCACTACGCGGTGGCGCGCCAGGTGCAGCAGATTCTCCAGCGCTATAAAGCGCTGCAGGACATCATCGCCATTCTCGGCATGGATGAGTTGTCGGAAGAGGACAAGTTGACGGTGTCGCGCGCGCGCAAGATCGAGCGCTTCCTGTCGCAGCCGTTCTTTGTCGCCGAAGTGTTCACCGGCTCGCCCGGCAAGCTGGTCGATCTCGCCGATACCATCAAGGGCTTCCAGGGCCTGTGCGAAGGCAAGTACGACAACCTGCCGGAGGCCGCTTTCTACATGGTCGGCACCATCGAAGAAGCGGTCGAGAAGGGCAAGAAGCTCGCGGCGGAAGCGGCGTAACGCCGGACTAGGAACGCGTCATGGCCACGTTTCATTTCGATCTGGTCTCGCCGGAAAAGCTGCTGTTTTCCGGCGACGTCGAACAGGTGGATGTGCCCGGCGCCGAAGGCGATTTCGGCGTGCTGGCCGGCCATGCGCCCATGGTCGCGACGCTGCGGCCGGGCATTCTGACCGTGCATGGCGCGGGCGGCGCGCAAAAGATCGTCGTGCTCGGCGGCTTTGCCGAAGTGTCGGCGCAAGGGCTCACCGTGCTGGCCGACGTGGCGGAGGCGGTCGAGGATATCGATCGCGCGGTCGTCGCCGCGCGTATCGCCGACATGGAACGCCGCATCGAGAAAATGGAGCCCGGCTTCGAGCTCGACAACGCGATCACCCGGCTCGACCACTTCAAGGAAGTCGACCGCCACCTCACCGGCACGGCGATGCATTAATTCAAGCCCGTTCGTCCCCGCGAAAGCGGGGACCCAAGGTAACAATCACTCGAACCTGAAATTGGATCTGTGGATTCCAGCTTGCGCGGGGATAATCGGAGTAGGCGTCAAATCTTCGCGAACTTCGCAAACTCCTTCACCACCCGCTCATAAGTTTGCCGCTTGAATGGCACCACCAGGTCGGGCAATTCGCTTAAGCGCGTCCAGCGCCAGGCGATGAATTCCGGATCGTGCCCGCCGGCCGGATTGGCGATGTCGATTTCGCCGTCGCTGCCGGTGAAGCGCAGTGCGAACCATTTCTGCTTCTGCCCGCGATATTTGCCGCCCCAGGCTTCGCCGACGATGTCGCGCGGAATGTCATAGGCGATCCATTCGGCGATCTCGCCCAGTTTCTCCACCGAGCGGATATTGGTTTCCTCGTAGAGCTCGCGCAGCGCGGCTTTGTAGGGGTCTTCGTTCTCGTCGATACCGCCTTGCGGCATCTGCCACACATGCGTCGCGTCGATGTGCTCGGGCCCGCTTGAGCGACGGCCGATGAACACCAGGCCAGCGCGGTTGAGCACCATCATGCCGGCGCACGGGCGATAGGGCAGGGATTCGAAGGATGGCATGATTGCGTGTCCCGGATGCGATGCAGTGCGATAGCGGTGCACCGCTGATCCGATACCGTCAAGAAATGAAATTTGACGGTCCACTCTGCGGCGCGATCTTCGGGATGGCGCCATGGCGGGTGGATTCCAGGAACCGCTAATCGACCGGCGGCTTCTGTGCTTTGCCGCTCGATTGACCCGGAATGATCACGTCCTGACGCTTGCCGCTGGAGCCATCGATGATGGTGATGGTCTTGCTGCCCGGCGGCGGGGTCACCGCCGGAAGTATGACCACTTTGGCGGTTGTAGCCTTGCCGGAAGATTGCTCGTCGGAACGCGAATGCTGCTGGCTGTCAGTGTCCGGCTTGGCTGGCAGCTTGGCTATCGAGCCGGTCGTGGCCACCGCTGTCGGCTCGCCGCCCAGAGGATCATTGGCGAAGATCGCCCAGGCCACCACCGCGATACCGAACAGCCCGAGCAGGCCCGCCAGGATTTGCGGCATGGCGCCCGGCAGCTTCGACGGTTGCTTTCGTGTGTCCTGACCGAGGGGGGCGTCCAGATCATCCGATGTCACGACGAACGTCCTCGCGAATCATGCGGTGAGTTTAGCACGGGGGCGATTCGGCAGGGGTCGCCAAAAACGATCGGGGCGACCGTTCGGCCGCCCCGCTGGAACTTGGCTTCGTTGGTCAGGCCGCGCTTAATTCGGCACCGGGGCCTTAGCACTCGGCGGGAATGCCGAATTGACCTGGGTACCGCGCAACAGGTCTTCCGCCATGATGAGCGCCTTGTCCATCTTGGGGTCCGGCGGAATGTAAGACTGCGAACCGGTCTGCTCCTTGCCGGCGTCGCCCTTGAGATGGCCGCGCAACGAGGCCTCGCCCTTGGTGCTGGTATCGGTCTTGGCCTTAATGTCATCCGGCAGGTCTTGCAGCACTTCGATGTCGGGTACGATGCCCTTGGCCTGAATCGAGCGGCCGGACGGCGTGAAGTAGCGCGCGGTGGTCAGTCGCAGCGCGCCGTTGCCGGAGCCGAGCGGAATGATGGTCTGCACCGAACCCTTGCCGAACGAACGCGTGCCGATGACCGTGACCCGCCTGTGATCCTGCAATGCGCCGGCGACGATTTCCGATGCCGATGCCGAGCCGCCGTTGATCAGCACAATCACCGGCTTGCCCTTGGTGAGATCGCCCGGCCGCGCGTTGAAGCGTTGCGTCTCTTCGGCATTGCGGCCGCGCGTGGACACGATCTCGCCCTTTTGCAGGAACGCATCCGACACCGAGATCGCCTGGTCGAGCAGGCCGCCCGGATTATTGCGCAAGTCGAGAACGTAGCCCTTGAGTTTGTCTTCGCTCACCTTCGCCGTGATGTCGGTGATCGCCTTCTTCAGCCCATCGGTCGTCTGCTCGTTGAACTGGGTGAGCCGGATATAGCCGACGTCGTCGCCTTCCACCTGCGAGCGCACCGAGCGCACGCGGATGATGTCGCGCGTGATCGACACTTCGAGCGGCTTGTCCTGGCCCTTGCGCATGATGGTGAGATTGATCTTGGTGTTCACCGGGCCGCGCATCTTCTCGACCGCCTGATTCAGGGTGAGACCCTGCACCTGTTCGCCGTCGAGTTTGACGATGATGTCGTTGGCCATGACGCCGGCCTTGGCGGCGGGCGTTTCGTCGATCGGCGCCACCACCTTGATCAGGCCGTCTTCCATGGTGACCTCGATGCCGAGCCCGCCGAATTCGCCGCGGGTCTGCACCTGCATGTCCTTGAAGCTCTTCGAATCCATGTAGCTGGAATGCGGGTCGAGCCCGGCCAGCATGCCGTTGATCGCGGTTTCGATCAGCTTGCTGTCATCCGGCTTCTCGACGTAATCGGCGCGCACGCGCTCGAAAACGTCGCCGAACAGATTGAGCTGCCGATAGGTGTCCGCAGCCGCCGCTTGGGCCGAAGCGCCGGCAAAGATCATCCGCGGTTGAGTCGCGAGCAGCGTCAATGCCGCTCCGGTTGCCGCGCCGAGTAGAATGAGTGTGGTCTTGCGCATCATCCACGAGCCTTTTCGCCTTCGCCAGCCGCCCACCATGGGCCTGGATCGACGGGAACCCCGTCCTTTCGAAACTCGACATAGAGCACTGGCTGGCTGGAACCCGTCGCGAGAATAGCGGCGATATGGGAGCCGCTCCCCATCATCGCAACCGGTTCTCCGGTCAGCACGAACTGTCCGAGATCAACTGATATCCGTTCCATCCCAGCGAGCAAGACATGATACCCGTTGCCGGCATTGAGGATCAAGAGTTGCCCGTAGGAGCGGAACGGACCGGCATAAACCACCCAGCCGTCGGCTGGCGCGGTCACCTGGGCGCCGGCGCGGGTTGCGATGGAAACGCCTTTTTCCACCCCGCCGACGCCGTCGGGAGCCCCATATTCCTTCAATTTGACGCCATTAACCGGAATCGGAACTTGTCCGCGCAGGGAGGCAAAGGCGACCGCCGGCGCTAGCCGTCCGGGATCGCGCAGCGCCGACATTGCCGGCCGCATATCGCCGTGTGCCGCCTCGCGGGCGGCGCGCGTCGCGGGACTGAGCCCTTGTTCCAGTTTCGCGATCAAATCTTTGAGATTGTCGGCTTGGCGCGCCAATTCGCTGGCGCGCACTCGCTCGGCGTCGAGCGCTTTCTCGCGCGCGGCCTGCTGCTTCTGGCGCTCCTCGATCAGCGCGGTCATACGCGCGCGCTCGTTGTCGAGCGAGGCGATCTCGGTTTTCAACCGGTCGCGTTCGGCGGCGATCTGCTTGCGGACATTGAGCAGCTCGGTGAGGTCGTTGGCGAGCGCCTCCACCTCATGCCGCATCTCGGGCAGCACCGCTCCCAGCAGCATGGCGGTGCGCACCGATTGCAAAGCATCCTCAGGACTGGCGATCAGCGCCGGCGGCGGACGGTGGCCGATACGCTGGAGTGCGGCCAGCACTTCGCCGATCACGGCGCGGCGCCCGTCGAGCGATTTGCGAATGCTGCGTTCATTGTCGTCGAGCGGCTTGAGCCGCGCTTCCGTCGCCGTGACTTGCGCCTCAACGCCGCGGATGCGGCTGGCGGTATTGATCAGGTCCTGGTTGAGCTTGCGGCGATCGGCGCCCAGCTGTTCGATCTCGCGCTTGAGCGCGGCCTCGGTCTCGATCGATCTGCTCTGCGCATCGCGCACAGCCTTGAGGTCCTGGTCGTGCTGCTTGAGCGCGTCAAGCTTTTCCGCTTTGCCGTTTTGCGCCACTTTAAATGGCGCATAATCATTTCCGAAAACCGGCTTCCCTTTTTCGGGATTAGGCGCTTGAACCGGCCGCTCCTGCGCCAGCGCCGCGGCGGCGAACGGCAATCCGAGCGCCAGCGCCGCGATAAGTGCGGAGCGCGAATCGAATCCCCCAAGGCAGATCATCGCAGCCACGTTACGCCCGCGGTTTGGGACGGCAAGACTATTGTTTCATCCGGACTAATGCCGTCGGATTAAGTCCAATCTGCGGCCTCATTGGGGGCGCATGATCTATTCGGAAAACCGGTGCCCACTTTTCGGGATCATGCGCTAAGCGCGATGGTAGGGGTGGCCGGTGAGGATCGTGGCGGCGCGGTAAAGCTGTTCCAGCAGCATGACCCTCACCAACTGGTGCGGCCAGGTCGCCGCGCCGAATGCCAGCCGCAGCTCGGCCTTGGCGCGCAAGCTCGGCGCCAAACCGTCGGCGCCGCCGATCATGAAGACCGCCGCGGGCCGGTCATTGCCGCGCCATTTCGCCAGTTGAGCGGCGAGGCTGGCGCTGTCGAGGTTCTCGCCGTGCGCATCGAGCAGCACGACCGCCGCGCCTTGCGGGATGATATTGGCGAGCGCGATCGATTCCTCGAGCATGCGCTTGCCGGCTTCGTCGGCGCGGCTTTCTCGGATTTCGACGATTTCGACGTCGCGCAGACCGAGATTGCGGCCGGTTTGCGCCGCACGCTTTCGGTAGCGCTCGGAAAGCTCGGTTTCCGGGCCCCGCTTCAAGCGTCCGACGGCGGCAACGACGATACGCATCTAGTGTCCCAATTCCGAAGTTCGCACATCCCTTGCTGCACCCTCGGATACGAACTTCGGAATTACAGGGACACTAGCAGTATTACAATTCTAGTGCGGCTTTGGATTTGAAGTTCCTATTCGGGCAAGCGTCCAAATTAGCAGGAACTTCAAATCCGCCGCACTAGGCCGGCGAGACTATCAGGTCGATTGCCGTCCGTCCGCGCGCAAACGAACTAGGCTCTTCCGGCCGACCACATCTTTTCCAGGTTATAGAAGGCGCGCACTTCCGGCCGGAACACGTGGACGATCACGTCACCGGCATCGATCAGCACCCAGTCGCCTTGCCGCAGACCTTCGACGCGGATGCCGGCAACGCCGGCGCCCTTCAGGTCCTTGACCAGGTTTTCGGCGATAGCGGCCACATGGACGTTCGACCGGCCGGAGGTCACGACCATGTAATCGCCTATCGAGGATTTGCCGGTGAGATTGATGGTGACATTGTCCTCGGCTTTCATGTCTTCCAGCCGCGCGAGGACGATGCGGAGCGTCTCCTTGGCACTGGGGTGCCGGGAGACGGGTTCGGGCGCGCGACGCGGCGCCCGAGAGAGTGCAGATTTGGTCAGAGGTTGTTGTCCTTTGGGTTCGTTGCACTCGCCCCGGCGCGCGCCGGGGACGCAATCAAGATAGCTATTTCGCTCGATTCTTTCCACCCTTGGCCTTCTTCTTTCTGCCGCTGCCGCCGGAATTTCCCCCGCGCTGACGCAGGGCGCGCAGCGCGGTGGAGGACAGTGGCGATTTGAGGCCGTGCAAGAAGGTCCAGGCCGGCGGCTTGCGGTAGGGCAGCGAGGCCGCTTCGGGTTCCGCGATGCGCGCGCCGGCCAGCGCCTGGCCGGCCGGACTGGCGGCGGCGTAGAGGCTCGGCCCGAGGCGATCGACCACCACGAACGGCACCAGCTTCGCTATGCCGCGCCATTTCTGCCAGCGGTGGAAGCTTCGCAAATTGTCCGCGCCCATGATCCAGACGAAGCGGACCCGCGGGCAGCGGGCAATCAACCACTTCATTGTCTTGTACGTGTGTCTCGTCTTGATGACGGCTTCGAGACCGGTCACGTCGATGCGCGGATGATGGGTGAGCGCGCGGGCGGCGGCGATTCGCTGCTTCAGCGGCGCGAGCCCGCTGGTGTTCTTGAGCGGATTGCCCGGGGTGACCAGCCACCAGACGCGGTCAAGATGGAGCCGTTTGAGCGCGAGCAGGCTGGCAGCGAGGTGGGCCTGGTGCGGCGGGTCGAAAGTTCCGCCGAACAGGCCGATCTTCATGCCGGGCGCGTGGGGTGGAAGAACGCGCTCGGGACGGGCGGGTATTTGCGCGGTCACGGCCGGATCTGACCGCTTCCGCGGATGCGGTATTTGAAAGTGGTGAGCTGGTCGACGCCGACCGGCCCGCGTGCGTGCAGCCGTCCGGTGGCGATGCCGATCTCGGCGCCGAAGCCGAATTCGCCGCCGTCGGCGAACTGGGTCGAGGCATTGTGCAGCACGATCGCCGAATCCACCTCGCGCAGGAACTTCGAAGCCGCCGCCGCGTCGTCGGTCACGATGGCGTCGGTGTGGTGCGATCCGTAGCGCTCGATGTGCTCAATGGCCGCGGCAACGCCATCCACCACTTTGACGGCGATGATCGCGTCGAGATATTCCGTGGACCAGTCTTCCTCGGTGGCCGCTTTCACGCGGCTATCCACGGCCAGCGTCGCCTTATCCCCGCGGATCTCGCAGCCGGCATCGAGCAGCATCTCGACCAGCGGCTTGAGCAGCGTCGCCGCCGCAGCGCGGTCGACCAGCAAGGTTTCCGCCGCGCCGCAGACCCCGGTGCGGCGCATCTTGGCGTTGAGCACGATCTTCTTGGCCATAGAAAGCGAAGCCGCCTTGTCCACATAGACGTGGCAGACGCCTTCCAGGTGCGCGAACACCGGCACGCGCGCTTCCGCCTGCACGCGGGCGACCAGGCTCTTGCCGCCGCGCGGAACTATAACATCGATATTGCCGTCGAGCCCGCTCAGCATCAGCCCGACCGCGGCGCGGTCGCGGGTCGGCACCAGCTGGATCGCGGCCTCGGGCAGGCCGGCCTCGCGCAAGCCTTGGCCGAGCGCGGCGACGATGGCCCGGCTCGTTCGCAAACTGTCGGAACCGCCGCGCAGGATCGCGGCATTGCCCGATTTCAGGCAGAGCGCGCCGGCATCGGCGGTCACGTTCGGCCGGCTCTCGTAGACGATGCCGATGACGCCGAGCGGCACCCGCACGCGTTCAATGGTCATGCCGTTGGGCCGGGTCCAGGATTCGGTCACCACGCCGACCGGGTCCTTGAGCGCGCGCACGGCGTCGATTGCCGAGGCGATTGCCGCCACCCGGGCGGCGTCGAGCGCCAACCGGTCGAGGAAGGCGCCGGTCACGCCGGAGGCGCGCGCCTCGGCGATATCCTCGGCATTGGCGGCCAGAATGCGGGAGATCTGCCCGCGGATGGCGCCGGCCATGAGCTCCAGGGCGCGGTCTTTTTGGGCGGCTGGAGGCGAGCGCCAGGGTACGCGCGGCCGAGCGCGCCTTCCGGCCGATCTCGCCCATGGCGGCGGCGATATCGCCTGTCCCTTCAATGCTTTTTAGCGGTGCGCTCATCTGAAAAGGCCCGTCGAAGCCCGAACCGGCTGGTTCCTAACACGCCGAAGTGCCGGGGGCGAGCGAGGCCGGTTTTGGACAATTTCCCTGACATTATCCGGTTTTGCGGGTTTGGCGGGATAACTGGGGATAGCGTGGATAACTTGCCACCAGCGGGAACCGGTCAATTGACCTACACATTGGGCTGCCAGGGTGCGGCAACTTTAATGGCGCATGATCTATTCCGAACACCGGTTCCCGCGTTTCGGGGTCATGCGCGTGGAGGGTGTCATGGCGTATGGTTCAAGTCGTCTGCCCAGCCGTTTTCCGGTCGGCACCAAGTTCGTGATCGAAGGCCGGCGCGGCGGGGAAGGCCAAGTGCAGGTCTATAACCGATATCTCGAATTCCCCGACGGCACGTTTTTCCCGCTGCCGACCCATCCGGTGCAGCGTAAATCGGGCGCCAGCCGCCGGTCACGCAAGTCGCGCTCCCGCCGGCACTGACTGGGCCACTGGCCGAGGTTAGCGCCCCGGACGATAACCGCCGTGTGCGGTCGGCCAATGGCCGACACGGCGTTTTCAAGCGCCGCGGCCCGGCGGGGATAAACTGCCGGATAACCCGCCGTCATGCTCGTAGAAGCGCGCAAGCTCGGCGATCCTCGGCTCCGAGGATCGGTTATTCCCCGCCCAGAACCAGATCGTCGCGGTGGATCATCTCGGTGCGCCCGCCAAAGCCGAGAATCGAGAGGATATCCGCCGACGAGCGGCCCTTGATCTTGTCGGCGTCCTCGGCGTCATAGGCGATCAGCCCGCGCCCGATCTCGGCGCCGTCCGGCCCGCGCACCACCACGGCGTCGCCGCGCCCGAACGCGCCTTCGATCGCGCACCACGCCGGCCGGCAACAGACTCTTGCCGCCGCGCAGCGCCTTGACCGCGCCGGCGTCGATGACGAGCGCGCCGCGCGGCTCGAGCGAGCCGGCGATCCATTTCTTGCGCGCGGTCACCGGATTGGCCGGCGTCAGGAACCAGGTGCAGGGCGCGCCGTCGGCGACCGCCTGCAACGGATGCGCCACGTGGCCGGAGGCGATCAGCATGTGCGTGCCGGCGGTGGTGGCGATCTTGCCGGCCTCGATCTTGGTCAGCATGCCGCCGCGCGCCAGCGCCGAGGCGGAGGCGCCCGCCATCGCCTCGATCTCCGGCGTGATGCGCGCGACCACGGCGACCCGCTTGGCGCCGCCCGAAGCCGGCGGCTTGTCGTACAGCCCGTCGACGTCGGACGAGCAGCACCAGCAGATCGGCGCTCATCATGGTGGCGACGCGCGCGGCCAGGCGATCGTTGTCGCCGTAGCGGATCTCGCTGGTGGCGACGGTGTCGTTCTCGTTGATCACCGGCACGCTGCGCCATTCCAGCAGCTTGGCGATGGTGGAGCGGGCGTTGAGATAGCGCCGGCGCTCCTCGGTGTCGCCGAGCGTGACCAGCACCTGCCCGGCGGTGAGCCCGTGCGCGCCTAAGATGTTCCGACCACGCGCGCGCCAGCGCGATCTGCCCGACGGCGGCGGCGGCCTGGCTGTCCTCGAGCTTGAGCGCGCCCGCCGGCAGCTTGAGCACGGCGCGGCCGAGCGCGATGGCGCCCGACGACACCACGATGATGTCGCGCTTATCCTTGTGGAGCGCGGCGATGTCGGCGGCGAGCGAGGCCAGCCAGTCGCGCTTGAGGCTGCCGGCGGCGGCGTCCACCAGGAGCGAGGAGCCGACCTTCACGACGATGCGGCGGAAATCCTTGAGCGA
>CAVXKE010000015.1:0-482437 GCA_963762285.1 uncultured Alphaproteobacteria bacterium
TGACATGGTAGGGGTCACAGGTTCGATCCCTGTCGCGCCCACCATCAAATCAGCGCACGGGGCTCGATTTTTCGCAAAGGGACCGGCGGCCTGGGCCGCCAACCGCGGGTCGGCGCGTTGCGTTGACAGGGGCGGGTGGGCTGCTTATGAACCCGGCAACCAGAGAACCCAGAGATTGTCATGAAAGTCCGTAACTCCCTGAAATCCCTGCGCGGCCGCCACCGCAACAACCGCCTCGTGCGGCGCAAGGGCCGGGTCTATATCATCAACAAGACCAACCGCCGCTTTAAGGCGCGCCAAGGCTGAACGCGAAAGCCTGAAAACCGGCGTTGGCCGGGTGTCTCTTCCATCGCCGCATATTTGCCTTAGCCGGCGGAGATATTAGACTTCGCCCATGCGCCCGCGATTCATCGCAAGCCTGTTTGCCGCCGTCTTGGCCGCAGCCTTGGCCGCGCCCGCCGTCGCGGCGCCGGGCGACTGGGTGCAGCCGCCGAAAAAACTGCCCCATGTGCGGCACGGCGATTCCACGCGCAATCTCGATTTCCTGTTCGGCGCGCTCAAGGTCGCGCCCGACGACGACACCGCCAAGGCGATCGAGGAGCGCATCTGGGCGCTGTGGACCACCTCGCGCAGCGACACCACCATGCTGCTGATGTCGCGCGCGCAGACCGCGATCGACCAGAACGATCTCGATCTCGCCATCAAGCTGCTCGACGCCATCGTCAAGATCAAACCGAAATACGTGGAAGCCTGGAACCGGCGCGCCACCCTCTACTACATGAAAAAGGATTACGGCCGCGCGCTTGCCGACATTCGCGAGGTGCTGCGCCGCGAGCCGCGCCATTTCGGCGCGCTGGCGGGCCTCGGCCTGATCATGCAGGACATCGGCGACGACAAGCAGGCGCTGGAAGTCTATCGCCGCGCGCTCGCGGTCCATCCGCGCTTGCAGCACATCCCCGATTTGGTGAAGACGCTGCAGGAAAAGATCGAGGGCCGGGATATTTAATCCCCCGCCGCCTCGCTCCCCACATAGGCAATGCGCAGCATGTTGGTCGCGCCCGGCGTGCCGAGCGGCACGCCGGCGACGATGATCACGCGCTGGCCGGCCTTGGCGAAACCTTCCTTGAAGGCGATGCGGCTGGCGCGCTCGATCATGTCGTCCTGGTCGTGGGCGTCCTCGGTGATCACGCAATGCACGCCCCACACCACCGATAGCCGGCGCCCGGTGGCGATGCTGGGCGACAGCGCCACGATCGGCGGCCGCGGCCGCTCGCGCGCCATGCGCAGGCCGGTCGAGCCCGACGAGGTCCAGCACACCACGGCGGCGAGATCGAGCGTATCGGCGATCTGGCGGGCGGCATCGGCGATGGCGTCGGCGCCGGTCGCCTCCGGCACCGCGCGCTGGGCGTCGATGATGGTGCGGTAGATCGGATCGCTTTCGATCTCCTCGGCGATGCGGTTCATGGTGGCCACCGCCTCCACCGGATATTTGCCGGCCGCCGATTCCGCCGACAGCATGACCGCGTCGGCGCCCTCGAAGATGGCGGTGGCGACGTCGGAGACTTCCGCGCGCGTGGGCACCGGCGAGTTGATCATCGATTCCAGCATTTGTGTCGCCACCACCACCGGCTTGCCGGTGGCGCGGCCCATGCGCGTCATCTGCTTCTGCACGCCGGGCACTTTTTCCAGCGGCATTTCGACGCCGAGATCGCCGCGCGCCACCATCAGCGCGTCGGCCAGATCCATGATCTCGGCGAGCCGCGTCACCGCCTGCGGCTTCTCGATCTTGGCCATCACCGCGGCGCGGCCGCGGGTGATTTTCTTCGCCTCCGCGATGTCCTCCGGCCGCTGGATGAACGACAGCGCCACCCAGTCGATGCCGGCATTGAGCGCGGCTTCCAGATCGGAGCGGTCCTTCTCGGCCAGGGCCGAGAACGGAATGGTCGAATCCGGCAGGCTGACGCCCTTGCGGTCCGACAGCTTTCCGCCGACCTCGACGCGCGTGGTCATGCGCTTGGGCTCGGCTTGCGTGACGGTGAGCCGGACCTTGCCGTCGTCGATCAGCAGGGTGCGGCCGGGCGCGACCGCGGCGAAAATTTCCGGATGCGGCAGAAACGCGCGCGTGGCGTCGCCGGGGGCCGGGTCGCTATCGAGCACGAAGCTCGCGCCGTTCGCCACCGTCGCCGAGCCGCCGGCAAAAGTGCCGAGCCGCAGCTTGGGTCCCTGCAAGTCGACCAGGATGCCGATCGGCCGGCCGCTGTCGCGCTCGATGGCACGGATCATGGCGACCAGTTCGCGCATGCGGTCCTGGCTGGTGTGACTCATATTGATGCGGAACACGTCGGCGCCGGCGGCGAAAAGCCGCGCGATCATGGCGGCGTCGGAGGAGGCCGGCCCCAGCGTGGCGACGATCTTGGCGCGGCGCAGGCGTCTCATCGCTTGCCGCCTTCGGCGGGCGCCGATGGCGCCGCGGACGGCGGCCGCTGCGTTGCGGGTGGCGTGCGCGGCGGCGAGGGGCGGGCGGGCGTCTGCTCGGCGCTGTCGGTCAACTGCACTGTCCAGGAACGCTGCTCACTGGTATCGACCTCGAAGTAGCCGGTGCGATCGTAGCCGCGCGTCAGGCAGTTCTCGGTGCCGCGAATGGTGAATTCCTTCTCGCGTGAGCACATGAAAGCGTGACCGGACCATTCGCCGCCGCGGTCGTAATCGACCGCGTAGATGTAATAGTAGCGCGCAACCAGCGCACCGCGTAGCAGGGTTTCGCAAGATCGCGCCGACACGTTCCACCAGCCTTCGGTGGTCCAGCCTTCGGCGTCCTTATAGCCCAGCGAAACGCCGACCCGGCTGCCGGTGTTATTGCACAGCCGGAAATCCGCCAGCGCCGGATAGGCCGAAGCCGCCAGCAGGCTGGCTGCGAGCGCAACCGTGCCGGTGATGCAGCGCGTGGCGGAATGGCGGAACAATGCGGTCAAGCTATCGTCGGCTATGATTCGAGCACGAGCCCGCAAAGCGGGAACCGGATTCCGGAAAAGATCATGCGCGAGCAAAATGTTAGGGCCAGGTCCTGATCCATTCCGTGGCGATACTGTGGCATTGGTTGTGGCGTGATCCGTCACGGCCTGTCAACGACGATGGCACGGAAGTCGTTCACGTTTGTAAAGGTCGGCCCGCACGTCACCAAGTCCCCAAGGGCGGCAAAAAATCCCGTTGAATTATTGTCGGCAAGAAACGCGGCGGGATCGAGGCCCAGCGCCTTGGCGCGAGCCACGGTTTCGCCATCGATGATGGCGCCGGCCGGATCGCTGGCGGCGCCGATCCCGCCATCGGTGCCGTCGGTGTCGGCGGCCAGCGCGCCAATAGCCGGCATGCCGTCGAGCGCCATGGCCAGCGCCAGGGCGTATTCCTGATTGGGCCCGCCCTGGCCCTTGCCGCGGATGGTGACGGTCAATTCGCCGCCCGACAGGATCACCGTGCGCTTGGCCTTTGCGCGCAGCTCGCGCGCGAGCTTGGCATGCGCCGCCGCCACCGCGCGCGCCTCGCCTTCGACGCGATCGCCCAGCGAGATGCAATCGTAGCCGGCGGCGCGCACCGCGGCTTCCGCCGCGCGCAGCGAATCGGCCGGCCGCGCGGCCAGCGCGAACCGGCTGCCGGCGAACACCGGATCGCCCGGCTTCGGCGATTCATTGCGCGCATCGGCGAGCGCGGCGGTCACGCTTGTCGGAAGCTCGAGCCGGTATTTCGCGACGATGGCGCGCGCGTCGGCGAGCGTGGTCGGATCCGGCACGGTCGGCCCCGAGCCGATCGCCGACGGGTCGTCGCCCGGCACGTCGGAGATTGCGATGGTGACAAGCTGCGCCGGAAAAGCGAAGCGCGCCAGCCGGCCGCCCTTGATGCGCGAGAGATGTTTGCGCACCGTGTTGATCTCGCCAATGGTCGCGCCCGAACGCAGCAGCGCGCGCGTCACCGCCTGCTTGTCGGCAAACGAAAGGCCGGCCGCCGGCGCGATCCAGTTGGCGGAGGCGCCGCCCGATATCAGCACCAGCACCAGGTCGCCGGCGTCCGCGCCTTCGGCGAATTCGATGGCACGCAAGGCCGCTTCCAGGCCCGCGCCGTTCGGCACCGGATGGCCGGCCTCGACCATGGTCGCAACCTGCAACGGGCGGCCGTAGCCGTGGCGCGCCACTGCGATTCCACAGAGGTGTTCGGGATTAAGCTTTAACTGATGGAGGTAAAAACCTTCCGCGACTTCCGCCATGGAACCGGCGGCTTTGCCGGCGGCGAGCAGAATGAGCCGCCGCGTCGGCGGCGGCGGCAACAGCGGCGGCAGGCAGCTGGCGGGGTGCGCAGCCTCTACCGCAGTGCGAAACAGCGATGGCAAGAAGGCGCGTGGTGCGGGCGTGCTCATGGGCGCACCATAGCGTTTCCGGCGCTCGAAAGTCTGCCGATCTGGCCGATATGGCAAGGCTGGCGCCGCGGCACTATGTTTGGGTGACAAGCAACAAGGATTCATCGCCATGGACGACAAGACCCGCACCGAGCTGGAGGCCGCCGTCTACCGCCGCTTGGTCGAGCACTTACGCGCGCGCACCGACGTGCAGAACATCGACATGATGAATCTCGCCGGCTTCTGCCGCAATTGCCTGTCGAACTGGATGAAGGACGCCGCCGACGCCAAGGGCGTGGCCATGAGCAAGGACGAGAGCCGCGCGATCGTCTACGGCATGCCCTATGACGAATGGCGCAAGAAGT
Organism: uncultured Alphaproteobacteria bacterium; assembly: GCA_963762285.1. Taxonomy (GTDB): domain Bacteria; phylum Pseudomonadota; class Alphaproteobacteria; order Rhizobiales; family Xanthobacteraceae; genus Pseudolabrys. The sequence continues at coordinate 4,750 of CAVXKE010000015.1, forward strand.
ACCAGAAGGAAGCCAGCCCCGAGCAAAAGGCGGCTTTCGAAAAGGCAAGCCCCAAGCATTAGCGCATGATCCCGAAAAGCTTGTCCTCGACCTGATCGGGGATGGGCACCGGTTTTCGGTTAAGATCATGCGTAAAAAAGATACTTGTGCACAGGTGTGAATGTCGGGGGCTTTCCCTCGACGCATTGAGCTTCGGCGCACAATTCTCCGTATGACATGGTGGGAAATCCGCCTTTGGTCATTCAGGAGACTGCAATGCCTGCCACCGCCGCCGCCCAAAAAGAACAACCCGCAACCCGCTTCGCCAAGGACCAGCTGAAAGCCTTCGTCGAGCGCATCGAGCGGCTCGAGGAAGAGAAAAAGGCGACTTCCGACGACATCCGCGACGTCTATGCCGAGGCCAAGGGCAATGGCTACGACGTCAAGGCGCTGCGCACCATCGTCAGCCTGCGCAAGCAGGACACCGACGAGCGGCGCGAGCAGCAGGCCGTGCTGGAGACCTACATGCACGCGCTGGGGATGTTGAACTGATTTTTTCTGTCGTCCCGGGCGACCCCCGACCTGATCGGGGGGAGACCCGGGACCCATAGCCCCTTAACTATCGAGCGTGCGCGGATTATGGGTCTCCGCCGTCGCGGGGACGACGGCTGCGATTACCGCAACGACGCCGTGGTCTGCGGCGCGAACGTCGTGGTGGCCAGGAACACCACCGCGCTGCCGGAGAAGCGGTCGGCGACCATGCCGAGATGCGGATCGGCCGAGAAACTCATCGTCAGCGACAGCGACGGCTTATGCAGCAGATCGTACAGCCAGCGCGGATCGACCGCGCCGACCCGGTTTGCCGTCATGAAGTCGCGCACGCTCGGCGTCAGTATGGCGGCGCGCAGCCACGGGCTGTCGGAGCGCTCGCCGCCGCCCACCGCTGGAGGCGGCGTCAGCGGCGGTTTCTCCACCACGCTGCTGTTGGGCGAGGCCGGAATCACCCGGGCTTCCGCCGGCATGCGGGGCAGGCGCGAGCCCATCGGGCGGGCGCGCGCGACGAGCGGGCGTTCTGGTTCGGCGGCATAGGCGAGCGCCTGGCTCGCCGTGCTGCCGGTGCTGGCCGGATCGAGCGAGGCGGTCTCAAACCGCGTGCCGACCGCGAGCGGCGCCGGGAGCGCCGGGCTCGCCTCGGCCGGGCCGCGCCAATAGCCGCGGTCGTCGAACGCCTGATTCGGCAGCGCCGCCGTCGTAATGCTCTGCTCGGCTGGTCTTGGCTTCGGCAGCACCGCCGCGACCGCGACCGGCTTCGGCCGCGCCGCCGGCAGCGGAACTATATGCTCGCCGGCGACCGGCTTGCGCGGGCCCAGGCTGGCGACCGCCACGGGCGTGCGCGTCCGCGCGTTGGCTGATTTGGATGCCGGCTGTTCGCTCTGCTCGTCCGCATCCTTGCCGATGCCGAAAATCCTGGCGAGCAGGCTGCGCTTGGGCTTCTCGGCCGCCTGCTCCTGGCTGGCGGTGATCACACCGGCCTCGCGCGCGGCTTCCAGCGACTGTCCGTTCGGCGCATTGCCGCGGCGCTCGACATCGGCCAGCGCCAGCGCGTAGCCGGGCAGCGGGTGGCCGTCGGCGGGAATGTGCACGGTGCGGCCGTCGGGGAAGATCTTGACCAGTTCCTCGCGCGGGATGCGCGGCCAGTGCCGGATGCTGCCGGTGTCCATGTGCACGAACGGCGAGCCCGAGGTGGGATAGAATCCGACGCCGCCGCGCTGAAGCCGCAGGCCCTCGGCCCTGACCTTGGCGAGCGGCACGCCGGGAATATAGAAATCCATCGCGTTGCCGTTGATGTGCTGGCTGAACTGCGCGACGCCGCTCGAGCGCGCGCGCAACATGGCGTTGGTTCCCGGCGAACGATAACCGCAGATCACCTGGATCGGCTCGCTGCCGCCGACGTCGCGATAGGCCTCCCACAACAGATCGAACAGATGGGGATCCATGTGGGTTTCTTGTTCCTTGCGCCAGTCGCGCATGAACCAGTCGAGCTTCTTCAGCGCGGCCTCGTCATAGCGGCCGTTGCGCTTGAAGGTGACGGTGATGTTTTCGTCGGTATGGACGTGATGGAAGGACAGCGTGCGGGTGTCGCCTTCGGCGATGGCGTTTTGCAGCGAATTACTGGCGCCCAGCAGCACCAGCCCCGCTACGCCGAACCGGAGACCGGCGCGTGACAAGGTCAATACGAGAGGGAGCTCGCGCCACGCGCCAACCGTCAATGCTACCGTCCCCGAATTGTGCGTCCCACTGCCGCTTTACCCAAAGCGATCGGCTCCGGGGAGCGACAATCATGCAGTCTTATCGGGAAGGGTTAACGTGTGCTTAGCCGTCGCCCCCCGACGGCCCGTTTCCTAGCGGCTGAAAATGGCCAAAAATGGCCCTAGCAAGGGCAATGGCGGGGCCTCGGCACGGAACCCGGGCGCGGCGGCCGCCACCGGCCAGGCGCGGGCGCCGTTCGCTGGGTTTCTCGCCGCGCGCTGCTCGGCCCGGCGCCGGATGTCGAGGCGGGTCCTGGCGCTGGCCTGGGTGGGTTTGAGCGCCTGCGGCGGCGCCGCGCCGGCGATACGCGCCGCGCCGCCGTGCAGAATGGCCTCGATGCGCGCATCGAAGCCGTAGATGTCGTCGCGCAGCGCGAGCTCGCCGGCATCGTCCACGAAGGCGGTCTGGTAGGTGAGGTGCACCATGGGCCGGTTGACCAGACCGAAGGTGCGCTCGTTGCGACCGAACATGCGGTTGATCTGCTGCTCGTTCGGCGCCGGCGCCGGCAGCGCCAGCGACATGATGACCTCGCCGAACTTGGTCGGGTTCTCCACCCGCATGCAGCCATGGCTGAAGGCGCGCTTGTCGGAGGCGAACAGCCGCTTCTCCGGCGTGTCGTGCAGATAGACCGAATATTCGTTGGGGAAGTCGAACTTGATGCGGCCGAGCGCGTTGCGGGCGCCGGGCGGCTGCACCGCTTCGATGCGGCCGTGGCTGTGCTTCACCACCAGGCCCATGCGGGCAAAAATGTTCGGATCGCGCGAATAGCGCGGCAGCAGTTCGTTGCGGATGATCGACTGCGGCACGTGCCAGGACGGATTGACGATGATCTGCTGCATCGACGCGGTCAGCAGCGGCGTCGGCGTCTGCGGCTTGCCGGCGACGATCTTGGTGCGCCAGACCGTTTCGTGGTCGTGCACCACCGTGAGCGTATAGTCCGGGATATTGACCATCACGTAGGTCTCGCCGAGATCGCGCGGCAGCCAGCGCCAGCGCTCCATGTTGGCGATCACGCGCTCGATCTGCGGGTCCGGTTTCCGCCTTTTGGCGATGGAAGTGTCGGCCGGTGCGGCGGCAGCGCGCAGCTCGGCGAGCTTGGCTTTCAGCGCCCGGAAGCCGGTATGCGGCGGATTGAAGCTTTCGAGCGCCGCGCCGGCATCGCCGGCCTCGGCGACCTTGCTTAGGATATCCGCCGGCTCCGGCGTGTGATTGCCGTAGGCGACTTCCGTCAGCACGCGGGTCGGCGCAATGCGGCCGGCCGCCAGGTGGCGCGCGTAAGTGAGCATCGAATTGGTGAGCTCGATCTCGCCGTCGGCCAGCGCCTCGGCGCTGCTGGCGGCGCCCAATTCCGGCACCGGATAATCGGCCGGGTCGAGCCCGTCGGCGGCGGCGTCCTTCAGCCGGTCGATCACCGATGTGGCGCGCGCATTGAGGCGGCCGTCGCCGATCCATAGCGGCGCGAAGTTGCGGGCGGCATAGAAGGCCTCGATCGCCTGGCGTTCCGGCGCGCGCTCGACGCGCCGCTCGAGTTCTTTGCCGGTGGCGATCTCGCGCAGCCGGTCGGAAATTTGCGCATCGAGGCTGGCGGACGGCTTGTCGAGCGTGCCCCTGAGGTCGAGCTTGTCGCCGTCGGAATTCTGCAACGCGGCGGCTGCCGGCGGCGTTTTCGGCACCGGCGCCGCGTCCTGGTGCTGCGGCGGCTGCTCGTTGACGGCCGGCGGCAGCGGGACCACCACCGACTCGCCTCGGTCGGGCGCCGCGTTTGTCAGCGTCGGCATGGCGACACTCAGCGCCAGCGCCGCTCCGGCAAACAGACAGTCGCATGCAATGTTACGCATCACGCCCACCCCGCATCACGCAACGTCACCACAGTCGGTCAAAATGTCCGTGACGCGTTAACCGGCGCTTACCCGCGCGCGGCGCGCACGCCTCCGGGCCGTCAATATGCGGCTAATTGTGTGACAGGATGAATGAAGTCTGACCGCCGCGCGCGGCTGGTTCCGATCGCGGCGAACGCGGCGCGCGATCGGTTAAAGCGCGCCGTTTACCAATGTTACACCGTCGCGTTTTCCTGTTCCGCGGTTTCCCGCGGCCCGTCTTCGCGACCGAGGCCTTCGAGCTTGCGGTAAAGCGTCGACCGCCCGATTTTCAGCCGGCGCGCGACCTCCGACATCTGCTCGCGGTAATGCGCAATGGCAAAACGGATCACGTCCCGTTCGATCTCCTCGAGCGGCCGCACCTCGCCTTGCGCGTCGGTCAGCCGCAAGGCCGGCGTGGTCGGTTCCGCCGCAAGTTGACCGGAACTGTCGGCGGCCTCGCGCGCGTCCGGCCAAGTGGCGGCGATCGCCGGCGATGGATCGATCAGCGGCTGGGCGGCAATAAATTCGGTCCCGACCTGGGCGATGATCTGCGGGAATTCGTGCACGCCGATTCGCTCGCCGTCGGCAAGCACCACCGCGCGGAAGATCGCGTTCTCGAGCTGGCGCACATTGCCCGGCCAGCGGTAGGCCGCGAGCAGGGCGAGCGCCTCGGGCTCGATGCCGCGCACGCGCTTGCCTTCCTCGGCCGCGATGCGGGCGAGGAAATGACGGGCGAGCTCGGCGATGTCCTCAGTGCGCTGGCGCAGCGGCGGCACCGAGATCGGGAACACATGCAGGCGGTAGAACAGGTCCTCGCGGAAGCGCCCGGCCTTCACGTCGGCGACCAGGTCGCGATTGGTGGCGGAGACGATGCGGACGTCGACTTTCACGGACTTGCGGGAGCCGACCGGCTCGACCTCGCCGTCCTGCAGCGCGCGCAACAGCTTGACCTGCGCCGGCAACGGCAATTCGCCGACCTCGTCGAGGAACAGCGTGCCGCCGTCGGCCTCGACAAATTTTCCGGGGTGCTTGTCGGTGGCGCCGGTGAAGGCGCCCTTCTCGTGGCCGAACAGGATCGACTCGACCAGATTTTCCGGCAGGGCGCCGCAATTGACCGCCACGAACGGCTTGGCGCGGCGCGCGCCCGAGCCGTGGATGGCGCGCGCGATCAATTCCTTGCCGACGCCGGATTCGCCTTCGATCAGCACGGGAATGGCGGAGGCCGCCGCCTTCTCGGCCGCGCGCAACACCGCCCGCATGGCGTCGGAGCGGGTGATCACGTCGGCGATCGTCAAAGTGCCGTCGCGGCTGCGCTTGAGCCGCTGCAATTCGCCGGCGAGCCGCCTGGTGGCGAGCGCATTGCCGAGCGAGACCTGCAGCCGTTCAGGCGCCGGCCGGCTTGACCACGAAGTCGGTGGCGCCCGCGCGCATCACCGACACCACATTGTCGATGCCGCCATGGGCGGTCTGCACGATCACGGGCATATCGAGGCCGGCCTCGCGCATGCGCGCCAGCACACCGAGACCGTCGAGATCGGGCATCACCAGGTCGAGGATCACGCAGTCGATGCGTTGCTCCCCGCCGAGCGCGGCCAAGGCCGCGTCGCCGCCCTCGGCGACCATGGCCTGATAGCCGAAGCGGCCGACCATGGCCTGCGAGCAGGCGGCGCTGGACCGGATCGTCGTCGACGATGAGCACGGTTTCCGACATTAAGACCTCGCAACGCGCGGCACTGTGCCGATTTGGTGCAATGTCGCCGGTCTGGCTTAAGGGGGTGTTAAATGGGCCGCGGCGGGCGCTATGTTGAAAACTCGCGCTTTGCTATCGCATCGCCACGAGCGGCGGCATAAATGAGCGCCCGACCGCCGCTATTTCCCTGGAAAACATGACTGTCCGCGCCATGGCCAAAAGCTCGTCCCGCAAAAAGCCGGCCGTTACGCCCAAGCTCGGCGACCTGCCGGAATGGAACCTCAAGGATCTCTATCCGGGCCTCGACAGCCCGGAACTCAAATGGGACCTGGAGAACGCCGAAAACCGTTGCATCGTTTTTGAGGCCGACTTTAAAGGTCGGCTCGCCGAGCTGGCCGAAGGGCCATCCGCCGGCGAGGCGCTGGCCGCGGCGGTCAGGCGCTATGAGGCGCTCGACGACACGCTCGGCCGGGTGATGTCCTATGCCTCGCTCACCTATGCCGGCGACACCACCGACCCGGCGCGCGCCAAATTCTACGGCGATATGCAGGAGCGCATCACCGCCGCCTCGCTGCACCTGTTGTTCTTCACGCTCGAGCTCAACCGCATCGACGATGCCGCGCTGGAAGCCGCCATGGCGGATCCGGCGCTCGGCCATTACCGGCCTTGGCTCGAGGACGTGCGCAAGGAGAAGCCCTATCAGCTCGAAGACCGGGTCGAGCAGTTGTTCCACGAGAAATCGGTGACCGGCTATTCGGCCTGGAACCGGCAATATGACGAGACCATCGCGTCCTTGCGCTTCAAGATCGGCGGCAAGGCGCTCTCGATCGAGCCGGCGCTCAATCTGTTGCAGGACGCCGATGGCAAAAAGCGCAAAAGCGCGGCGCAGGCGCTGGCCAAGACCTTCAAGGAAAACTTACGGCCGTTCACGCTGATCACCAACACGCTGGCCAAGGACAAGGAAATTTCCGACCGCTGGCGCGGCTTCAAGGACGTCGCCGGGGCCCGCCATCTGTCCAACCGCGTCGAGCCCGAAGTGGTCGAGGCGCTGGTCTCGGCCGTGCGCGCCGCCTATCCGAAACTGTCGCACCGCTACTACGCGCTGAAAGCGAAATGGTTCGGCAGGAAGACGCTGCCCTTTTGGGACCGCAACGCGCCGCTGCCCAAGGTGGCGCAGCGCACGATCCCTTGGCAAGCGGCGCGCGCGACCGTGCTCACCGCCTATGGCGCGTTCTCGCCCGAGATGGCGGAAATCGCCGACCGTTTTTTCACGAAGCGCTGGATCGACGCCGCCGTGCGGCCGGGCAAGCAGCCGGGCGCCTTCTCGCATCCGACCGTGCCGTCGGCGCATCCTTACGTGCTGCTCAATTATCAGGGCAAGCCGCGCGACGTGATGACGCTGGCGCACGAGCTCGGCCACGGCGTGCATCAGGTGCTGGCGGCGCCCAAGGGCGCGCTGATGGCGCCGACGCCGCTGACGCTGGCCGAGACGGCATCCGTGTTCGGCGAGATGCTGACCTTCCGCAAGCTGCTCGCCAACACCGCCGACAAGAAGCAGCGCAAGGCCATGCTCGCCGCCAAGGTCGAGGACATGATCAACACGGTGGTGCGGCAGATCGCGTTCTACACCTTCGAGCGCAAGGTGCATCTGGAGCGGCGCAACGGCGAACTCACCGCCGACAAGATCTGCGAACTGTGGATGTCGGTGCAGAGCGAGAGCCTCGGCCCGGCGATCGAATTGAAGGCGGGCTACGAGACGTTCTGGTGCTACATCCCGCATTTCATCCATTCGCCGTTTTATGTCTACGCCTATGCGTTCGGCGACTGCCTGGTGAATTCGCTTTATGCGGTCTACGAGCGGTCGGCCGCCGGCTTCGCCGAGCGCTATCTGGACATGCTTGCGGCCGGCGGCACCAAGCACCACACCGAGCTTCTGGCGCCGTTCGGGCTGGATGCGCGCGATCCCAAGTTCTGGGACGGCGGGTTGGGGGTGATTGCGAACTGATCGAGGAACTGGAGGCGTTGGACAAGGTGAAGTAGGGCAGGCGCACCTTATCTTCCCCGCCGCCAGCCATTAGATCACCTCCATGTCCCCCACCGACCGCGAAAAAAACCGCTTCTCCGCCCGCGCCAAGCGTTATGCCAATGTCGGCAGCAAGGTCGGCGGCGTGGCCGCGCGCATGGCCGGTGCGCGCCTATTGGGCGTGAAACAAGACCGCAACGCCAATGCCTTCGCGCTCGCCGCCGCGCTCGGCGGCCTCAAGGGCCCGATCATGAAGGTGGCGCAGCTGCTCGCCACCATTCCCGACGCGCTGCCGCCGGAATACGCCAGCGAACTGATGAAGCTGCAAAGCCAGGCGCCGCCCATGGGCTGGGCCTTCGTCAAGCGGCGCATGAGCGCGGAACTGGGCGCAGCTTGGGAAAACAAATTCAAGAGCTTCGAGCATCATCCGGCGGCGGCCGCCTCGCTCGGTCAGGTGCACCGCGCCCGCGCGCTCGACGGCAGCGAACTGGCCTGCAAGCTGCAATATCCCGACATGCAGTCGGCGGTCGAAGCCGATGTGCGCCAGCTGAAATTGCTGTTCGCCATCCGCAAGCGCTTCGATCCGGCGCTCGACACCACCGAGATCGCCAAGGAGATCGCCGCGCGCCTGCGCGAGGAGCTCGACTATATCCGCGAGGCCAAGCACGTCGCGCTCTACAGCGCCATGCTGAAGGGCGAAGACGCCATCCGCGTGCCGAAGGTCTGGCCTGAGCTCTCCACCGGCCGGCTGCTCACCATGGATTGGCTCACCGGCCGCAAGCTGCTCGAGCACAAGGACGATCCGCTCGCCGTGCGCAACCGGCTGGCCACCGCCATGTTCACCGCCTGGTGGTTTCCGTTCAGCCGCTTCGGCGTCATCCACGGCGACCCGCATCTCGGCAACTACACGGTGTTCGACAACGCCAAGGGCAAGGCGGGCGGCATCAACCTGCTCGACTATGGCTGCATCCGCATCTTTCCGCCCAGCTTCGTCGGCGGGGTGGTCGACCTCTATCGCGGACTGTTGCACGGCGATGACGATCTGGTGGTGCACGCCTATGAGGTCTGGGGCTTCAAGCGGCTCAACCGCGAGTTGATCGAGACGCTCAATATCTGGGCACGCTTCATCTACGGCCCTTTGCTCGACGACCGGGTGCGCAGCATCGCCGATGGCGTTAGCCCATCGGCCTACGGGCGCAAGGAAGCGTTCCAGGTGCATCAGGCGCTGAAAAAACGCGGGCCGGTCACCGTGCCGCGCGAATTCGTGTTCATGGACCGCGCCGCGCTCGGGCTCGGGGCGGTATTCCTGCATCTGGCGGCGGAACTGAATTTCCATCGGTTGTTCAACGAGGCGATCGAGAATTTCTCGATTCGTGAGGTGGCCGCGCGGCAGACCGCGGCGCTCGCCAAGGTGAGTCTCAAGCCCTCGCTCGACGGCTAGCGCGCGAGCGCGAAAAAGCCTGTCCCGGATTTGATCCGGATCAAAATCATCCCCAAGCGAAATGTTATGCGGCCCCTGTTTGTAGACGAACGAGACGGACACCTCTGACGGCCGCAGCCGTTGCCCTTGGCGCCCAATTGCGCTACCTGACTGCCGCCCGGCATTCTTGATCTGGAGACCTCCCCGCATGGCTGACCACGGCACCGTCGAATACGCCACCGCGACCGGAAACGATTACCCGGCGCATGAAGGCACCTACGAGCGCTTCGTCCATTTCACCGTCGTCGGCATTCTCTATGTGGTCACGATCCTGTTCGGCCTGGCCACCGGCGGGGTGGCGGGCCATTGGTTCATGGCAGCGGCGATCTTCGTCATCGGCGTGCTGGGCGCGGTGCCGGCCCTGGCAAGCGGATCGAAGGCGCCGAGCTACGTGACCTTCGTGATCTGCTTCCTGATTTTCGCCTTTGCCGGACTTTCGTCCTAAGGCAATCACTCGCGATGATAATGTGGAGACGCGAATGCGAATTGCCGTAGCGCACGAAACCGAGGCTGGCGAGCCGCGCGTCGCAGCCACTCCGGAAACCGTCAAGAAGCTGAAAGCGCTGGGCGCCGAGATCGTGGTCGCGCGCGGCGCCGGCATCGCCTCCGGCATTCCCGACGCCGATTTCGAGGCGGCGGGCGCCACCGTCGGCGACAACGTCACCAAGGACGCCGATGTGGTGCTGAAAGTGCGCCGCCCGGCGCCGGCCGAGCTGGCCAATTACAAGAAGGGCGCGCTGGTCATCGCGATCATGGATCCGTATGGCAACGAGGCCGCGCTCAAGCAGATGGCGGACGCCGGCCTGGTCGCCTTCGCCATGGAACTGATGCCGCGCATCACGCGCGCGCAGTCGATGGACGTGCTCTCCAGCCAGGCCAATCTCGCCGGCTACCGCGCGGTGATCGACGCCGCGGAAGAATATGGCCGCGCGCTGCCGATGATGATGACCGCGGCCGGCACCGTGCCGGCGGCCAAGGTGTTCATCATGGGCGTCGGCGTCGCCGGCTTGCAGGCGATCGCGACCGCGCGCCGGTTGGGCGCCATCGTTACCGCCACCGACGTGCGTCCCGCCACCAAGGAGCAGGTCGAAAGCCTGGGCGCCAAGTTCCTGGCGGTCGAGGACGAGGAATTCAAGAACGCGCAGACCGCCGGCGGCTACGCCAAGGAAATGTCGAAGGAATACCAGGCCAAGCAGGCCGCGCTGACCGCCGAGCACATCAAGAAGCAGGACATCGTCATCACCACCGCGTTGATTCCCGGGCGCCCGGCGCCGCGGCTGATCACCAAGGAGATGGTGGCCTCGATGCGGCCCGGCTCGGTGCTGGTCGATCTCGCGGTCGAGCGCGGCGGCAACGTCGAAGGCGCCAAGGCGGGCGAGGTGGCGAAGGTCGGCGGCGTCAAGATCGTCGGCCATCTCAACGTGCCGGGGCGGCTGGCGGCCTCCGCCTCCGCGCTTTATGCCAAGAACCTGCTGACGTTCCTCGACACCATGATCGACAAAAAAGAAAAGAAACTCGCGGTCAACTGGGACGACGAGCTCATCAAGGGCACGCTGCTGACCCGCGACGGCGCGATCGTGCATCCGAATTTCAAGCCGAAGGCCTGAGGGAGAACCGGTATGGAACACGTCGCAAACGCGGTCGATCCTTTCATGTTCCGGCTGTCGATTTTCGTGCTGGCGGTGTTCGTCGGCTACTACGTGGTGTGGTCGGTGACGCCGGCGCTGCACACGCCGCTGATGTCGGTGACCAACGCGATTTCCTCGGTGATCGTGGTCGGCGCGCTGCTGGCAGTCGGCGTCGCGCTCATCGCCAACGACAACGGCACGATCCTGGCGCGCGCGCTCGGCTTCGTCGCGCTGGTATTCGCCTCGGTCAATATCTTCGGCGGCTTCCTGGTCACCCAGCGCATGCTGGCGATGTACCAAAAGAAAAAGAAGTGAGCGCCGCATGAGCCCGAATCTCGTCGCACTACTTTACCTGGTCGCCGGCGTCCTGTTCATTCAGGCGCTGCGCGGACTGTCGAGCCCTGACACCAGCCGGCGCGGCAACTATCTCGGCATGATCGGCATGACCATCGCCGTGCTGACCACGCTCGGCTCGCATCCGCCGGCGGGCGGCCTGGCCTGGGCGCTAGTGATCGGCGGTATCGCCATCGGCGGCGGCATCGGCGCGGTGATCGCGCGGCGCGTGCCGATGACCTCGATGCCGGAACTGGTCGCCGCCTTCCATTCGCTGGTCGGCATGGCGGCGGTGCTGGTGGCGGCGGGCGCGTTCTACGCGCCGGCGGCCTTCGACATCGGCACCGAAGGGCATATCCATGGCGCCAGTCTGATCGAGATGTCGCTCGGCGTCGCCATCGGCGCCATCACCTTCACCGGATCGGTAATCGCCTTCCTGAAATTGTCCGCCCGCATGAGCGGCAAGCCGATCACGCTGCCCGGCCGCCACGTCATCAATATCGCGCTTGCCGTGGCGCTGGTCTTCTTCATCTACCACTTCTATGCCGCGCAGACCGCGCTCGACTTCTGGCTGATCGCCGGCATCGCGTTCCTGCTCGGCGTGCTGATCATCATCCCGATCGGCGGCGCCGATATGCCGGTCGTCATTTCGATGCTCAACTCCTATTCGGGCTGGGCGGCCGCCGGCATCGGCTTCACGCTCGGCAACTCGGCGCTGATCATCACCGGCGCGCTGGTCGGCTCCTCGGGCGCGATCCTGTCCTACATCATGTGCCACGCCATGAACCGCTCGTTCATTTCCGTCATCCTCGGCGGCTTCGGCGGCGAGGTGGCGGGCCCGGCGGGCGGCGCCGAGCAGCGCCCGGTCAAGCTCGGTTCGGCCGATGACGCCGCCTACATCATGAAGAACGCGCAGAAGGTCATCATCGTGCCGGGCTACGGCATGGCGGTGGCGCAGGCCCAGCACGCGGTGCGCGAGCTGTCCGACAAGCTCAAAAAGGAAGGCGTCGAGGTCAAATACGCCATCCATCCGGTCGCCGGCCGCATGCCCGGCCACATGAACGTGCTGCTGGCGGAAGCCAACGTGCCCTACGACGAAGTGTTCGAGCTGGAAGACATCAATTCCGAATTCGCCCAGGCCGATATCGCCTTCGTCATCGGCGCCAACGACGTCACCAACCCGGCGGCGGAAGAAGACAAGACCTCGCCGATCTACGGCATGCCGGTCTTGCAGGTGTGGAAGGCGGGTACTGTGATGTTCATCAAGCGCTCGCTCGCGTCCGGCTACGCCGGCATCGACAACACGCTGTTCTACCGCGACAACACCATGATGCTGCTCGGCGACGCCAAGAAGATGACCGAGAGCATCGTCAAGGCGATGTAGCGCTGGCAACGATTCGAATGTCATGGCCGGGCTCGTCCCAGCCATCCAGGGGACCATCCGGTCGCGTCGCCTCGATCTCCGTTCATTCCCGCGCAAGCGGAATGAACCTGTTCGCTGATGCCGCAAGATGCGGCCCTGGGCCCGCTTTCGCGGGGACGAACGGCAACGTGTGCAAACGGAAGTCTAGAGCTGCCGAACATCACATAGGCATCGACCAAACCGCGCGCCGGGTGCTCGAACGCGCCGGGCAGGGTGCCGACGATTTCAAATCCGCACGCTTGCCACAGCCGCACGGCGCGCTCGTTCGACGCGATCACGAAATTGAACTGCATGGCGGTAAAGCCGCGCTCGCGCGCTTGGCTCAGCGAATGTTCGCACATCGCGCGCGCCACGCCGCGCCCGCTGGCCGCGGGCGCGACCATATAGCCGCAATTGGCCACATGGGCGCCGCCGCCTTTGTTGTTGGCGCGCAGGTAATAGGTGCCGGCGATCTGGCCGCCGGCTTCGGCCACGAACACCGCGTTGCCGGGGGCTCGCCAATAGGCCAGCGCCTCGGCGCGGGAGACGTCGCGCGGGATCGGATAGGTCTCGCCGGCGCGGAAGGTCGGCTCCAGGATCGCCCAGATGGCGTCGTCGTCGGCGGGCGTGGCGGGCCGAATGGCGGGCGCTGCGTTCATGCCCGCTGTGCTATCATTTTCTCATGCCAGGGCTGAAGTACTTGCTCGCCGCCGCCATGCTCGCGCTCGCCTCCGCCGCGCACGGGCAGGAGACCGCCTGTGCGGCGCCGGCCAAGCCGATGCTGCGGGCGGAAATCTATTTCGGCCGCAATATCGGCGGCCGCCTCGGCGTCGGCGAGCGGCAATGGGCGCGTTTCGTGGCGCGCGAGCTGACCCCGCGCTTTCCCGACGGGCTCACGGTGATCGAGGCCCAAGGGCAGTGGCGCGGACACCATCCGGCTCCATCGTGCACGAGCCGAGCAAGATCGTGATCGTGTTCGTGCCGGACGAAGCGAGCTGCGCGAACGCATCGCGGCCGCCGCCGCCGCCTACAAGCAGCGCTTCAAGCAGGACTCGGTCGCCATCGTCACGCGCGCGGTGTGCGTGGCGTTCTAGCGCATGTCACCGGGGCCTGGCCCGAATCGATCGGGCGTGGGGATCCGGGTCCGGGAAAAACGCCGTCCCGGATACCGCGTCTACTCCGCCGCCTGCGGCACGGTGGTGTGCATCAGCTTGGGATTGAGCGCGCAGGCCTCTTCCCAGCTGATCACGTTGAGCGATTTCACCAGCTTGCCGACGCCGTCGGTCTGCGCGCACAGCATGCCGAGCTCGATGATCTCTTCCTCGCTGAAATGCTTCTGCGAGCATCGTCGATAGACCTCGTCCTTGTCGATCGCATGCTCGCCCTGCTTGAACAGATCGGCGTAATGCAGCGCGGCCTTCTCGCGCGGCGTGAAATATCGGCTGGCCTGGTACACGTTGAGCACGTCGTTGACCATGTCTTCGGTCAGTCCTTCGGCCTTGGCGACATTGGAGCGCACGGTCGAGCAATAGCCGCACTGGTGCGCCACCGAAATGCGGATGCGGACCATTTCCTTGAGCTTGTGCGGCAGCAGGCCCTTGTAGAGCACCTTGTTCCAGCACTCGACCCAGGCGGCGCCGACTTCGCTGCGCGTCATGATCTGGACCACGCGCGGATCGGGCGCGCCGGTCTTCTTGGCGGATTCGATCATCGCGTTGATCGCCGGCGTCTTTTCGGATTCCTCGATGTAGCGCAAGCGCGGCATGGGACGTCTCCCTCCTGTTGGCGAGCCTCTGTGGCGGACGAATGGCGGCAGCTTAGGGAAAGGCGTTGCCTTGCGTAAATTGAATGGTTTGTATTAGGCTCATACAAAATCTGTATGGCAGAAACCGATGGATCTCCGCGTTCTGCAGGCTTTCATTCGGGTCGCCGAGCTCGGCAGCATCGCGCGCGCCGCCTTCGTGCTCAACCAGACCCAGCCCACCATCAGCCGGCAGATCGCCGCGCTCGAGCGCGACCTCGGCGGCGCGCTGTTCATTCGCAACCGCCGCGGCATGACCTTGAACCCGGCCGGGGTGCAATTCCGCGACCGCGCCTTGCAGGCGCTGCGCGGGCTGGCCCAGGCCAAGGCGGAATTCACCTCGCAGGCGCAGGAGCCGAGCGGCACCGTCTCGATCGGCTTGCCGCCCTCGCTGCGCGCCGTGCTGAGCGCGCCGGTGCTCGAGCGCTTCGCCAAGGCGCATGCGCGCGTGCTGCTGCACGTGCATGAGACGATCGCGCAGGGGCTCGAGGAGCTGATGCGCAGCGGCGAAGCCGACCTCGCGGTGCTGATCGGCGACCGCAAGGTGCTGCGCAACGTGGCGCTGACGCCGCTGGCGATCGATCCGCTGCTGCTGGCCGGCCCGCCCGGCGCGCGTCTCGATCCGAACAAGCCGTTGGGCATCGAAGCGCTCGCCGGACTGCCGCTGCTCACCTATCGTCCGCCCAATTATCTGCGGCTGTTGACCGAAGCCGCGCTGCGCAAGCGGTCCTTGGCCTTCAACGTGGCGGTCGAAATGGAGACGCTGCCCTTGATGCTGGAAATGGTCGAACGCGGCGTCGGTTACACGCTGTTGCCGAAGAGCGGCGTGGTCCCGGGAACGCGCATCGCGCTGGCGCCCTTGCGCGGGATGTCGGTGACCTGGACACTGGCGGTCAACCGCGAGCGCGCGCAGCGGCCGGCGGTGCGTGCGCTCGCCGCGATGATTCGCGCGCAGGCCGCCGCTCTGATCGCGGAGGGTGTCTGGAAGCCGGTGCGCCGGTCCGCCGCGGCATGAAAATTCTGGCATGGCTCCTGATCCTCGCGCTGCTCGGCTACGGCGGCTTGCTCGCGCTGATGTACGTCTTTCAGCGCGCATTGCTGTATTTCCCCGACACGCGCGCGCAGACCGCCGGCGCAGGCCGGGCTGCGACAGGCGCAGGAAGTGACGCTCACAAGCTCGGACGGCGAAAAGCTGCTGGCCTGGTTCGTGCCGCCGCGCGGCGACAAGCCGCTGGTGCTTTACTTCCAGGGCAATGCCGAAGGGCTCACCGCCCGCGCCGCGCGTTTCACCTGGCTCACCGCCGATGGCACCGGGCTGCTGGCGCTGTGCTATCGCGGCTATGGCGGCTCGACCGGCCGCCCCAGCGAAGCCGGGCTGATCCGCGACGCAGTGGCGGCCTACGGCTTCGCCCGTGCGCGCTGGGCGCCTCGGCGCATCGTGCTGTTCGGCGAGTCGCTCGGCACCGCGGTGGCGGTGGCGCTGGCCGCCGGGCACGAGGTCGCGGCCGTGATCCTCGATGCGCCGTTCAGCTCCGCCGCCGACGTGGGCGCCGCCGCCTATCCGTTCGCGCCGGTGCGCTGGCTGATGAAAGACGCGTTCCACTCCGACGAGCGCATCGGGCGGGTGTCGGCGCCGCTTTTGGTGCTGCACGGCGAGCAGGACCGCATCGTGCCGATCCGGTTTGCCGAGCGGCTGTTCGCACTGGCGCGCGAGCCCAAGCGCTTCGTGCGCTTTGCGTCGGGCGGGCATGTCGACCTCGACGACCACGGCGCCATCGACGTGGTGAAGAAATTTCTGGCAGAATTGCCTTAAAGATCGGCCCAGGGAGACTTGCCGATGCCGATGTCCTGCAAGCCATTCGCCGTGACCGCCGCGCTGCTGGCGTTCGCGGGCGCCGCCGCCGCGGCCGAGCCGGTCCGTCAGGTCGGCATCTATGTCGAGCCGTTCTACCGCTCGGCGGCAACGCCGGACGGGCAGCCGCGGGTGGCGGTCGGCAAGCAGTACAATGACTTGCTCGCGTCCAATCGGCGCGAGGATATTGTCGCCGCGCGCGATCTGATCGCCGCCAAGCCGCAGCGGGTCACGCCGATGACGCTGATGGTGCTCGCCATCCGGTTCTACGACATCGGTTTGCGCGACGACGCCGTGTTCTGGTTCTATGCCGCCAAGGACCGCTACATCGTGATGTCGGAAGTGCTCGACGTGAAAACGCCGGCGCTGGCGCAAGCCGCCGACGCCGTGGGCAGCTTCGCCGTGCTGGCCGGCCCCATCATCAACGGCTACGCCTTCTGCGATCTCGCCAAGCAAAAAGAGCTGCATGGCAAGGCGGTGGCATGGGTCGAAAGCAACCCGTACGAGGTGATGTTCATGGCGCAAATGCCGGCCCTGCCGGGCGATCGGGCCGCGAACCACAAACGCGCGCTCGCCAACGCCAAAGAGCGCGCCGCCAAGGAGCGCGGCTATTTCGACGACGCCAAAAACCGCGAAGCGTTTTACGCCACGCGCAAGAAAAACGATATGGATGCCAAGTTCTGCTGGAAATAACCCGCGCCCGCGCGCTCCGCTCTTCACCGAAGGAGAATACGCATGCTGTTCGGTCCCTGCGTCCAGGATGCCGGCGCCTCGTTCCTGACCGGGGTCGCGCCGCTCTGCGGCGGCGGCGCCGGCTTCGTCTCGGCGGTGATCGGCACGCTCGCCGCCAGCGCCAGGACCGCGCCCGCGCAAACCCTGGGGCGCGCGGTGCCGCAGGTCGACAAACTGGCGGTGCGCATGGTCACCGACAATATCGTGATCCAGTTCGTGCCGACGGAAAAGCGCGACGGCCTCACCATCGAGCGCCGCAGCGGCAACACCAAGCCGGACGCCCCGCCGCGCACCATCCTCAACGGCGAATGGGGCCTCGCCATGCACGCGCAATCGCACCGGGGCGGCGAGGAGCGCAATGTGATGATCGATTTCGGCTATACGCCGGAGGTGCTCACCAACAACATGGCCATTCTCGGCGTCGACCCCGCGAGCTTCGACGCCATGGTGCTCAGCCACGGCCATTACGATCATTTCGGCGGCATGGTCGGCTTCCTCAACGCCAACAAGGGCAAGCTCAAGCCCAGGCTGCCGTTCTATGTCGGCGGCGAGGATTGCTTCTGCCTGCGCCGCAATCCGGGCGGCAATTTCGGCGCGCTCGACCGCAAGGCGATCCTGGACGCCGATCTCACGCTGATGATGGCCGCCGAGCCGGCCATCGTCGCCGATCACGCCTTCACCACCGGGCGCATCGGGCAGACCTCGTTCGAGACGCCGCTGCGGGCGACCGATGAGATCGTCGGCATTTTCGACGGCTTCGGCTGCTTCCCGGAGAAGATGCCGGCCGAGAAAAACACCGGCGGCTACATCCCCGACGATTTCGAGCACGAACTCGCCACCGTCTACCTGGTCAAGGGCAGGGGCCTGGTGGTGCTCACCTCCTGCAGCCATCGCGGCGTGATCAACACCGTGCGGCAGGCGATGGCCGCTTCCGGCACGAGCAAGGTGCACGCCGTGATCGGCGGCTTCCACGTGGTGCCGCCGCTCGGCGACGATTACATCGGGAAGACGATCGAGGAGTTCCGGCAGATCGATCCGGATTATCTGATGGTCGGCCATTGCACCGGCGACCGCTTCTACGATCTGGCGCGCGCCGCGCTCGGCGACAAGGTGATCCACTCGGCGGTCGGCATGCGCTTCGTGTTCGAAGCAAAATAGCAAGCGCACCCATTGATTGAAGCTGGCGAGCAACGACTGGCGGACGCCGGCTTTGCCCTTGCAAGCAGACATGAACCGCGGGCTCGTGCATGTCCGCTTGCCAGCTGACGGACAAACAACCTGTCGATCACTGATGGCGCTTGCGCGCGGGCTTGGCCGGCTTTTCGTCGGGCCCGGTGTAGAACGGGTTTGACTCGCAGTACCCGCCGACGCCGCTGACCGCCGCCCGGCACTGCTCGATGGTGACGAACCCACAGTTTCTTATCTCAACGTCAAAGCTGTAAACGGCGCACCACCTGTAAGGGTCGGCAGAGGCGGTGGCAGCAAGCGTGATACCGAACGCGGCAACGGCGCCGATGGCGATAACAAATCGTCGAAACATGGCGCGCTCCCAAATTCGAGCGATTTGTTTTTGCATATAGCGGTCGCTTAACCCCGATGCTTTGGCGTAGATCAATTTTGCAAAAATATTCGATATAGTTGCAATTGCCAAAACCGACCGGACCGCTGCGATGGCCGCGGCAGGCAATGGCGGAAATCGTCAACAGAGCAGGGGCGGGCTGAATTGGCCCGGCGCTCTAATCAGCAAGTTTTTGCGCATAGAGCTGGTAAAGCGGCGCGTTATATATCGCCAGCTTGCGATGAAAAATATTCACAAAGGAATCGATGGCGATCTTCGGCAAATTGAGGATGTCTTTGCCCTTGGTGACATCATCGGTCCAGAGGTAATCATCGAAGATAAGTAAGCCTCCAACACGCAGAAGATGAAACGCGTTGACTGAGTCGGCAAGCACGTCAGGCGCCTTATGCGAGCCGTCAATATAGATCAAATCGAATTTTTCATTTTGGGAGATCAATGTCGCCAATGCGTGCAGCGAGGTGTCTTTTACTTTGCGAACTCTGGCGGGTGTTGTGCGGGCCTTCAGAGCAATCAATATATTGCCGTCGAATCTCGTTTCCACCTCCGCCATTCCCTGCCAAGGGTCGACGCAAACCAATTCTTCGAGAGTCGGGCATTCGTCAAGCAGGAAACAGGCTGACCGTCCTTCATAGGAGCCTACTTCAAGAATCCTCCGCGGCTGTAGCGACGACGCGCTAAAAATGCTGCGCCAGATCTGCGCACTATTTGAAAACCAATCATGGGTGAATTGATATTCGGTTGCCATTCGATTCTCTTCGAACATGCATCGGCACGCATCCAAACCGCATCGTAACCATAGGGAGCGGCCCCAGCGCAATTGTAGTCATACTCGAGGGCGACGGATATGGGCCGCCAGAAGCGCTGAGCGAGCCGCGTGTGGTCATCCGCCGCCGCGATGTCCGTTGCGGGGTGGCCGAAAGCGGACATTGACCGTGGGTTCGTGCATCTCCGCTTTAAGGCAGAAGCCGGCCCCGGCACCGCAGCAAATAGCATCGCTATTCGATCGCGTCGTCGGCGCGGCGTGGCAGCGTCGGTAGAATTTCTCGGGCCGAAGTCTTGGCGGATTTAAGTTGGGCGTTCTGGTCGTGCAAGCAACAGGGCATTTAGCTGTGACGTTCTTTCGGCAATAATATTGAGAGCGCCGTTCACCTGGTCCCAGAGAACCGCCTGCCGTCGCAGCGGTGCCGGCAATTCCGCCAAGGTCAGGACGCGATAATTGCGGCTGCCTGCCGATGCTTCCGCGAGTTCGAGGCCCTCAAACGCGGTATCGTGCCATTCCGGCAGGCAATAAACGCCGCCTTCGCGCCCGCTATGCGTTGCCCGCGCGGCGGCAGCCTGCAGGCTGTAGAGGCCCGGTGTCGCAAACAAATGCCGGTAAACTGCCCAGTCCCAACCCGATATTTCCTCCCCTCGAATATCGTAAAACGTCGGCTGATCCGCGAACCATGCCGGCCGGACGTGCCCCCACCATTCATCGCGGCGAAGCACAAAGCCGAGCGAGTTAAAGCTTTTGCCGGCAAACAGGATATCCGGATATTTTCGATCCGAAATAAAGCCCTGCGATCCGCAGCCTCCGCTCAGCAGGGAAAGGCTCATCCACTCAGGGCGATGATTTTTCGCATACCACAGGGCCAGTGCGGTCACATCGTCGGATAGCAGCAGATCTTCCTCGAGATAGAGGACGAGATCGGCACCCTCATTGAATACGCGGCTCAGCAAACGATACGGATTGAGCCGGACACCAAGGCGTTCGGCATTGACCACAATAGAAGTCGGGGTTGCCGATAATATTTCAGCGGCAGCGGTGCGAAAATCCTCGACGAATTCGCTCGGCTCGAGCTGGATGAAAATATTCCAACCCCGCAAATCGTTCGCCGCGAGCGATTCGGAGAAGGCTGCGAAATAAATGCGGCCGCTGCCAGCCGGTAATTGTTATGGCGCGCATCGCTCAAAGCCTTTTGCGTCAATCCTCCCGGACCTGACACGCGGGTCCGGCAGTCACACGACTTCTCATGCTATTATAATGCCGCACAAGCGGCCGTACCATCATGCGCGAAGAGTCATGTTGGCCGCCTTCAGGCCGGTTGGTTTGTGGGAAACCGCAATGGCGGATTACGCTTCCCGCATTCGCCTTGCGGGCTACCGAGCGATCGGGCCTTAAGGCATTCATGCCCGCGACGAGCCAGTCAGGTGAGGCGACCGTAGTTGCAGCCACTCGCTGACCTGACCGACCCGCCGGGCGATGATTTCCGGGTGGTGCGTGAAACGCTGGGCCGGCCGCCGCCAGTCGTCGCCAAGATGCAGCCGGTCAAGGCGCGGATCCTCGCCCGGCCCGCAGTTCCAGGCCGCAAGCTTGGCCCGCTTGGCCCGCAGCGGCCGCGCCCATCCGTAGTGAGCCGCGACAATGTCCGGGGCCGTGCATGTCACCGTAGGCCGGCTGTAGAAAATGCCTTCCGGCGCCTTGCCGGCGTGCTCGTCGCCCCACTTGCCGGCCGCGCGGGCGCCGTCGATCGCATGGACCAATGGCGCCACCGGGCGGAACGCCATTTCCCAGAACACGTCGCGGCGATCGCGCAAGGCGGCGATCCATTCGGCGGTGTCCTCGATCTCGTGCTGATAGAGCTCATAGGTGCCGCAGCTCATGCCCGTGACTTCGGGCGGAAGCCAGCGGATCACGTCGAGGGTGTGGCGGATGCCGGCGTCATAAAAGACGGTGTCGCCATCGAGCTTGATGAAATATTCAACGCCGGCGGCGCGCAAATGCTCGAGCGCCCGGTTGCGCGCAATCGACATGTCGTAGCCGGGGAGCCGCCCGATCGATTGCACGATCAGCCGCCCGGACCGGCATTCGTCCGCATAAAGATCGCGGATCAAGTCGGCGGTGCCGTCGGTCGAGCCGGTGTCGATCAACACATAGCAATCGACCGCCTCGATCACGGCGCCGACGACGAAGGCCGCGCAGGCGACCTCGTTCAGCACGCAGGTCATGACGCCCACGCGCTTGCGCGGCGGCTTCGCCTTCTCGGCCTCGACATAGATCTGCGCGTTCACGGCTTTCATCGGTCCAGCGATAGTCGCTCGCGCGGCCCGGAAAAGCAATAGCGCGGGCGTTTGACGGCCCGCGCCACATAACAATCGAACCTGAGTTCGTTAGAAGCCCGCGCCGCCGCCGCCGCCGCCGAAACGGGACGGGCCGCCACGGCCGCGACCGCCGCCGCCAGGACCACCGGGACCGCCGGCCGCGCCCGGAACGATGCGGGGCTTCATCGGCAGCAGGCCTTCGCGCTGCATCTTCTTGCGCGCCAGCTTGCGGGCGCGGCGGATCGCTTCCGCCTTCTCGCGCGCCTTCTTTTCCGAGGGTTTTTCGTAGTGGCCGCGGAGCTTCATCTCGCGGAAAATGCCCTCGCGCTGCATCTTCTTCTTGAGCGCCTTGAGGGCCTGGTCGACATTGTTGTCGCGAACGAGAACTTGCACTGCTGCTCCTTCGTTGTTTAAGGACCGGGTTTGCGCCAAAAGCCCCGCAATGGCGCGGACTTTTGAGTCGCGCGGCTCTAGCAGAAAAGGGCTTAAGAGTCCACGATATCGTTCCGGATCGGCCCTTTCGGCCTCCCCGAACGGCGGATCGCCCGTCCCCGGGCCGCACCCCGCCTGAGATACCCCGTTTTGCGGCTGGGCCGGGCCTCACCATTGCCGCGGCAGTGGATGTTCATCGGCTGCCACTTGCCCTCGGGAGTAGGGTGGCTAAATGTTGTTTTTTCCCGTCAACCTGAACCTGGAAACAGGCTGTGGACGCCCCGATGTCAAAACCTTTTAGCGCGAAGCACTCCCGTGGCGCCCTGGTCGCCGAGGGCAAGACCAAGAAAATCCATCGGCTCGACGGCGATGGCGGCCTGGTGACGCTGGTCGCCAAGGACGACATCACCGCCGGCGACGGCGCCAAGCACGACATCATCCCGGACAAGGGGCGGCTGGCCACCGCCACCACCTGCAACGTGTTCCGTCTGCTCAAGGCCTGCGGCCTGCCGGTCGCCTTTGTCGAGCAGGACAGCGCGACCTCCTTCGTCGCCCCGCAATGCCACATGCTGCCCTACGAGGTGGTGGTGCGGCGCGAGGCGCACGGCTCCTATCTCAAGCGCAATCCGCATTTCGCGAAGGGACAGCTGTTTCCGCACGCGCTCGTCGAGTTCTACCTCAAGACCAAGGACAAGAACTGGAACGGCAAGCCGCTCGTCGCCGACGACCCGTTCATGCAATTCGACGAAGCCGGCAAAGAGATCCGGCTGTTTAACGCGGCCAAGCCGTTGCAGGGGCAGGAGCCGTTCCTCGTGCTGCCGGCGTCGGAGGTGTTTTCCCGCCCCGACGAATGCGAAATTCTTCCCCGAGATGCGGCGCCTCGTGCGGCAGGCGTTTCTGGTGCTCGAGAAGGCCTGGCAACTGGAAGGCGGCAGGCTGGTCGATCTCAAGGTCGAGTTCGGATTTGACAGCCAAGGGAAACCTGCTGCTCGCGGACGTGATCGACAACGATTCCTGGCGCGTGATCGAGGGCGGCGCCTACATCGACAAGCAGGTCTATCGCGACGGCGGCGCGCTCGACGACGTCGCGGCCAAGTACCGGCACGTCGCCGAGGTCACCGGTCATTTCCATGTGCCGCGCCAGCGCATCATTCTCTGGCGCGGCTCGGACAAGGACAACACCGATGTGTTCGCGGAAGCGCTCGGCGAACTCAAGGATCTGATGACCGTGGTGACCTGCTCGGTGCACAAGGAGCCGGTCAACGCGGCGGGCATTTTCCAGCGCATGGTGCAGGAGATCCCGGATACCGTGGTGATCGCCTATATCGGGCGCTCGAACGGCGCCGGCCCGACGCTGTCGGCCATGTCGACGATACCCGTCATCACGGTGCCGGCCAGCGTCAAGGAGTTCCCCGACGATCTGTGGTCGTCGTTGCGGGCGCCGAGCGCGGTTCCGGTCATGACGGTGCTGGAACCGGCCAACGCGGTGCTCGCCGCCTTGCAGATTCTCTCCGGCCGCAATCCACAGCTCTACGCCAAAGTGCGCGGTGAAATCGAAAACCGCACGGTCAACACGATTCAGCTTTGACCGCAGTGCGATGGCGCTAGGACCGGACGTGGCCGCAGACAATCCCGATACGGATACCGCCAGCCCGGCGGGGGCGCCGGCGGCCGAGCTGCTGGCGGAGATCGCGCGCCTCAAGGCCGACATCGCCCGCGCGCAGCGCACGATCGCCGAACTGGAAGCGCGCGCCGACATCGATCCGCTGCTCGACATCCTCAACCGGCGCGGCTTCGAGCGCGAGCTCAAGCGCTCGCTCGCCTACCTGCAACGCTACAGCGGCGAGGCCGCGCTGCTGTTCATCGATCTCGACGGCTTCAAGGCGGTCAACGACCGCCACGGCCACGCCGCCGGCGACGCCCTGCTCAAGGCGGTGGCGCGCGAACTCACCGGCCATGTGCGCGCCTCCGACGTGGTGGCGCGGCTCGGTGGCGACGAATTCGGCGTGCTGCTGTGGAACCTGGGCGCGGCGCCGGCCGCGGCCAAGGCGCACGAGCTGGAAAAGCTCATCGAGGCGGTCGGCCTCGCCCATGGCGATGCGCGGCTTTCGGTCGGCGCCAGCGCCGGCTTCGTCCCGCTCGCCGCCGCCGCCACGCCGGCGCAGATGCTCGATGCCGCCGACCGCGCCATGTATGTGCGCAAGCGGGAGAGACGAGGCTAGCGTGGGGGCTACCCCGGACGTGATGCGCTCAGATCCATGGAAAAACGCTGTGCGGCGCCAGCACCACCACAACGGCGCCCGGCTTGACCCGCTTGTAGAGGTCGATGACGTCCTCATTGGTCATGCGGATACAGCCCGAGGAAATCGCCTGGCCGATAAATTCCGGCTGGTTGGTGCCGTGGATGCGGTACAGCGTGTCCTTGTTGCCGCTGAACAGATACAAAGCCCGCGCGCCCATCGGATTCTGCGGACCCGGGCCGACATAATCCGGCACACCCAACCGCTCTTTTTCACTCGCCGTCGGAATCCAGGGCGGCCATTCGCTCATGCGGCCGACTTTTGCGACGCCCGACCAGGCCATTGCTTCTTCGCCGACGGCAACGCCATAGCGAATGGCTTGGCCGCCGGGGAGCACATAATAAAGATAGCGGGCGTCGCTATCGATCAGGATTGTGCCCGGCCGCTCCTTGCGGTCATAGCTGACGATGTGGCGCCGGTATTCCTCGGGGACCGCCGCATTCTCATAAGGCGCGATCGCCAAGAGCTTCTTGTCGCGAGCGGTTAGATTCGCTGCCGACGGCGGCTCTACGGTGTACTGGCCGCAGCCGCCGAGCAGAACGCCTATACCGAACAACGCGACCAACAATCCCCTTGCCATTTCATCCTCATTCCCGGTCGCCTCGCTGGGCTACTGCGTCAAATCGGAATTCTGAAAAGGGCATTCGAACTTTTAAATCATAGTCAATTTATCGACCGCCGGAAAGCCCGAACCGAGACTGGTTCGGCTCGCGGCTTTCGTCCAAGGAATATCGCCTAATCGCCCGCCCATGCCGCACGCGGCTGTCACGGCTTAAAGGCCAATGCATTGCGGTTGGCGGCGATCTCGCCAAGCGCTTGCTTCAGTCCGGCCGAGGCTCGATAAATCGGCACATAGCCACGCAACAGAATTTGCGCCGAGCGCTTGTAAGCGGCGCGATTGATTTTGGCCTCGCCGCCGATCAGTTGGCCTTCAATCGTCGCGGACAATATCCCCGCCGGATTCTCGATATCGACCTGAATTTCCGTCGGCATCGAACCGAGCGCCGGCAAATTCCGGGCGAGTTCGTGCGCGACCGTGCCGGGCATCAGGCATGCGGCGGCAAGACAGCAGCCGCCGGTGACGGCCATCGTGTCATGGCCGGTTTGCGGCGTGAAATATCGGGTCGAGATATTGCCGCCGTTCACCGGAGGTCCGACGATGCAAACCTTCGGCACGGTCTCGCTGTTGGCCAATTCGTCGGCGGTCATCGGGCTGCCATTGCGATTGCGCAGTCCCATCTTGAGGCCGGCTTGCACCCAAAGCGACCTCAGGGCCTGGAAGAACGTGTCATCGTTCCTGAGTTCGCGGACCGGCTCCGTCCCGGTCTTGCCGAAGTCCGACGCCCGCGCGATGACCATCGGAACCGCGACATCGACGCAAGACACCTGAAATTTGCCGAAGCGGTCCGCCGGCGAACCGGTCGGCAGCGCCTTGCCGGTTTTTGCGCCGACCGGGTTGGTGAGGAACAAGTCCACGCCGGGAAATTCGCCGTCGACGCCGGGGATTTGAACAGGCGTAAAGCTGTTGCCGGTGAAGCCGACACGGGCAACCATCGTTACTTTGGTATTGGTGTTGAAGATTTCGACTTCGCCGTTTCCATTCAACTGGCGCGGAAGAAATTGCTGGTCGATGGCCCAGAACGGCAGGGCGGCCGACATGTTGCCGCAGTTCACGCTCCAGTCGATCTGGGATTTTCCCGCCGCCAATTGCGCCAGCGTGCTGACGATCTGCGGGCTGCCGGCCGCGTTCGGCTCGATGTCCGCGAAAAAGACCTTATTGCTGGTCGGATGGCCGCGCCCCAGGCCGGTGATCTGTTTGGTGTCCGCCGAACTGCCTGCCAAGGGCAGCCCCATCAGGTGGCGCAGCAATTCCTCGCGCAGCTCAAGCGCTTTGGGGGCGATGCGCTCCCAAATGATGAGCCCGGTCGAGGTGCCGCCGCGCACATGGAGAACCGGGAACTCCCAAACGCCAGAATTATCGCGGGGCAGATGGCTGACGGCGATGGGGGCTGAATAATTAATGGCACGATCCTGTCGGATATTCGTCGGCGCAAAATTAGACTTCGGGCGCAGGCGTGTCCAACCAAAAAACGAAGGATTTGCCGGCGTGGCGCAGGCCGAAGAGGAGCCGGAATTCCATGGCGCCTGTGCACCGAGGTCTCGCTCACAATCGATGCTAATCCATTCGGGCTAATGGCGATTGGCTGGCGATCACTTTAGCTCGAACGGCCTGACGCAAAACCTTGCCCATCTGATTGCGAGGCAGGGCCGCGATATAGTGGATGTGGGCTCGGTGGAACCCCTTGAGCTCTTGGTTGACAGCGGCATTCAGCCGCTCGGAATCGATCGGTGCCGGGGCTTCAACGACGACATGGATCTCCTCCTCGCCGCCGTCGTTCTGCGTGGAAAACAGGCAAACGCCGCTGACGCCAAACAGCTCGCCCAACCGATCCTCGATGGGCGCCGGAGAAATCTTGCCTCCTCGCACATTGATGATGTCGGTGACGCGTCCCTGTAGCGCCATCCGCCCGTCGGATCGCATGACGGCCAGATCGCCGGGATAGAAGAAGCCGTCCTTGAAGAAGGCCCGCGTCGCCGCTTCGTCATTGAGATAGCCGGTCGGCCCGCCGGCGGTGCTGACCCGCACCCGCCCGATCTCGCCGTCCAGCACGGGACGATCGGATTCATCGACGATCTCGACCACGCGGCCGGGCACAAGCCGTTGCCATTTGTGGTCCTCGGGAGTGTCCACGGGAGTGAAGGCGATGCCGCCGGCCTCGGTGGAAGCGAGCCAATTGAAGAGCCGGGGTGTGATGCGGGCCTTGACCTGCTCGACCTGGGTTCGGGTCATGGCTCCGCCGCCGACAGCGAGCTGCATCGCATCGTTGCGCGGGAACGCACCTGCAGGCGCAGCGAGGACGGCGGCGAGCACGGCAGGGACGAGCACCGCGTGAGTGATTCCAGGGCGCAATAGCGCCCGGTATGATTCACACCCTTGCTCGATGACGATGGCGCCGCCGACGGTCCACGGGCTCGCCGCCCACCGGTAACCCGCCGCGGTCCAAGCCTCAAAGTTGAACACACAGAGCACGGTATCCTGGTTTATGCCGTTTACTTCCACTTTGCGCCGCAGGAAAACTGTCGTCGATGGCGGGACTCATCAGCACCATTTTGTCGATGCCGGTCGTGCCCGAGGTCAGCAGGATATGACCTCCCTCCGGGTGTGGCGCTTCAAACGCTTCGAGCGCCAGGGCAGATTCGCCAGCCAGCGACACTGACAGCAGACAAAGGCCCAGTTCGGCGCATACGTCGCCCAGACCGGCCCAGGTCTCGTCTGCGCTGGTGATGACACAGCGCACGTTGGGCAGGCCAAGCTTGCCCACCTCCGCCGCCGACGGCACGGCCACGGTGGTCAGGCCCAAGCTGCGCAGGGCCAGGCTGAGAATCCAAAAATCCATTAGGTTGTAGACGGCCAGCACCGCGTAACCCGGCCCGACATAGCCCCGCCGGGCGAAGTAGCCGCGCGCTACCGCGATGGCTTGGGCGAACGAACGGTACGACCAGGGCCGGCCATTATAGATCACCGCCGTTCTGTCAGGCGTTCGTTTCGCCCAGTCGAAGATTATTTGGGGAATCATCGGTCGCCTTGGCATGTCCCGTCCGGGACACAGACTAATCGATAGTTGCTCTCAACTGAATAACCGGAAAAACGCTCTTACCAAGGTCAAGTTCGCCCCCAATTCGATGGCCCAGCTAACCTTCATGAAATGACATGCACGAGCTTCGGCCTTGACCATCTCCATCGAAAATGGCCCAAGGCGGACATTCGGCGATGTCGCGTCCGCCGCTCTTCGCGAGCCGCTATTGCGCGGCCGTTGAATCGATGACGGCCGTCCAGCGCCGCCGCGCTGGAAGCAGCCCCATCACCAACGTGCCCGTCGCTATTCGCAGTACTTGCAGGGCGGGAAATCGCGGCTGTAGACCGGCTGGGCCAAGAACTTCGCCTTGTCGTAGGTCCAGAACGTGCTGACGGCGGGGTAGGTCTTGATGACCGTGTTCCAGAGCTCGTCCTTGTCGTAACCGAACATCTTCTTCTTTTCGACCTTCTTGATGTAGATGTTCTGGATCGGGCTCTTGGTCGCGAGATCGAGGCGCACCGGCCCGCGCGGCGCATCGAGCTCAATCGTCGACATGGTTTTGATGAAATCGACCGGTCCGGGATATTTGCCCTTGAGCTTGGCGAGCGTCAGGTCGATCCATTTCGCGGCCGCATAGTTGACCTCCGAATAGTAGGACGGCACCTTGCCGAACAGCGTCCGGTACTTCTTGACGAAGGCTTCGTTGGCCGGCGTCTCCAGCGCGGCGCTGTATTGCAGCGCCGAGACGTCGCCGATCACCTCGTCGCCCATGAAGGGTAGCGCGAACTCGTCATAGCTCGTTCCGCCGCCGACGATCGGCTTCTTGTTGCCCGATGCGCGCAGCTGCTTTGGGAATTGCAGCGACATCGGTCCCACCATCAGCGAGAAGAGGGCGTCGGCGTCGCTCTTCAGGGTCGGGAGGTAAGGCCCGAAGTCCTTGGTGCCGATCGGCACCCAGACCTTCTGAATAATCTTGCCGCCGCAGTCTTCGAAGGTCTTCTGGAAGCCACCCATCTGCTCATAGCCGAAAGCGTAATCGGCCGCGATGGCGGCAATTTTCTTGTAGCCCTGGTCGCAGGCCCATTGGCCGAGCGGATGATTGGGCTGCGAGGACACCCAGCCGGCGAGCACGAGATACGGATATTTGTCGACCTGCCGCTGCGCCAGGTCGTCGGCGGTGGACACCGTGCCGATGTAGAGCATTTTCTCGGCGGTCGAGACCGGCGCCAGCGCATAGGCGGAGGACGCGAGCACGGCGCCGACCAGCATATCCACCTTGTCCTGCAGGATCAGCTTCTTCGCCTTGGTGACGTCGACATCCGGCTTGCCCTGGTCGTCTTCGACGATGAAGGTCACCTTGGCGCCGCCGAGCATGCCGTTGTGCTCGTCCAGATACATCTGAAAGCCGTTGACCATGTCGGTGCCGAGCTGGGTGAAGATACCCGTGCGCGGTGCCAGGAATCCGATTTTGAGTTCTTGCGCTTGCGCGGGCAGCAATGCGCCGAACGCAAACGCGACGGCGAGGCACAGCGGCGGCAAGATTCGCGAAAGGTTATTCTTCATCATTCCCTCCCAACGGGGCGCCAAAGGTTTTTGCGATTAGTTTGCGGCGGCAAATGCTTAGCACGCAAGGAAGCAACCATGCTAGTCACCTGAAGTCGAGATGTCCGTTTGCTTCAGTGGGAAGGCGCGCGTGTTTGCTTCGGTGGGATGACGCGCATGTCTGTCTGGGTGGGATGAGCGGAAATAGCGCGCAGCGTGTTTTGTTTTAGGAGCGCGCGGCCCACCTCGTCGCCTCCCACAATGCGCGGAGTGGGCAGAAACATCGAAACGCCTAGGCGATAATATCCGGCGTGAGCTGGTCCTCGATGGCGCGGATTTTGTCGCGCAGCACCAGCTTGCGCTTCTTCAGGCGCTGGACCTGGATCAGGTCGGAGCCCGGCGACATCGCCAAGGCGGCGATCGCGGCGTCGAGGTCGCGATGCTCCTGCTGCAGGCGCGCCAACTGCTCCCGCAACTCGCGTTCTTCGTGTTGTGTCATCGCCACCGCTGGTTTGCATCGGGCTGGCCATCCCAGGCCCGGCAAAGCGCAACAATTATCGCGTTTTCCACAAGCTGGTTCAAGCGCCGGGAAAAACCCAGCCAATCAAAGACTTTGGTTCAATTTGCCGCAGCGCAAAGCCGGGTGTAGCGTCGCACTTGAGTTAAGTCTGAGCTACACTTATCTGTTCTTGGAGCCCACTGATTGAGGAGACATGATTGATGTCGATGCAATCGCACCTTGCGGAACTTGAAAAAAAACATCAGGCACTCGAGGAAGAAATCAACGATTGCCTCACCCATCCCGCGGTCGATGATCTAAAAATCGTGGAACTCAAGCGTAAGAAATTACTGGTCAAGGACGAGATCGAGCGATTACGGCACGACGGACACGCCAGCGTCCACTGATCGCGCGCTCTAAACCTCAATATTGCGGCGCCATTCTCCCGGCCTGGCCGGGCGGTGGCGCTTTTGCGTTTTGGATCGGGGTGTAATAGTTCTCGATAAAAGAAGGCCGGTTCGCGGCCCGTATTCGAGCGATTTGAGGGGGAGGTGCATGCGCCTGTTCACGAAAAACAAGACCGTCATCCGCGCGCTCGCCGCGCTTGCTTACGTGCTGGCGGCCGCCGGCGGCGCCGGCGCCGCCGACTATCCCAATCGCGTCGTCACGCTGGTGGTGCCCTATCCGCCGGGCGGCGGCGTCGACGCCATGGCGCGCGTCGTAGCGCAGAAGCTATCGGACGCGTTTCATCAACAGGTGATCGTCGACAACAAGGCCGGCGCCGGCGGCACCATCGGCACCCGCTTCGTCGCCCATGCCGCGCCCGACGGCTATACGCTGCTGCTCGGCCACACCGGCACGATCTCGATCAATCCCAGCCTTTACGTTCACGCCGGCTACGATCCGCGCAAGGACTTCGCGCCGATCGGGCTGGTCGCCTCGATGCCGATCGCGCTGATCGCGCATCCCTCGTTCCCGGCCAAGTCGGTCGCCGAATTCATCGCGCTCGCCAAGCAGCAGCCCGGCAAGCTCAACGTCGGCACCTCGGCGCTCGGCACCGGCGGCTACATGACCGCCGAACATTTCAAGTCGGAGGCCGCCGTCGACGTTGCCATCATTCCTTATAAGGGCACCGCTCCGCTGATGACCGATCTGCTGGGCGGGCACGTGCCGGTCGCGTTCGGCGTGCTGCCGCCGGCGCTCGGCAATATCCAGGCCGGCAAGCTGCGCGCCATCGCGGTCACCAGCGCCAAACGTTTTTCCCTGCTCCCCGACGTGCCGACGTTTGCCGAATCCGGCATGCCGGGCTTCGAAGCGGTGCTGCATTACGGCTTGCTGGCGCCGGCCGGCACGCCGAACGACATCGTCGAGCGGCTCAGCGCCGAACTGCGCAAGCTGGTCGCCACCGACGACGTGCAGAAGCGCATCCACTTCGAGGGCGGCGATCCGCTGACCTCGACGCCGGCCGAATACGCAACCGACATCGACAAGGAAGAAACCAAGTGGGCCAGGCTCGTTCATAAGCTTGGGCTCAAAGTGGAATAGGCGACATGCGCAAGCTGCGTCCGATCATGGCGGTGGCGGTTGTTCTGCTGGCGGCCGCGCCGTTGCCGGCGTCGGCGGCGTCTTTCGACGGCGCTTACCGCGGCACGCTCAACTGCGCGAAACTATCCTGGACGCGCGCGCCCTTGGCCAACGAACCGGTCAGCGTGGCGATCAGGGATGGCAAGGTGAGCTACTCCCGTGTGCTTTATGGCGCGGACCGCAATACGGTGGTCGGCCAGGAATCCGGGACCGGAACGGTCGCGCCCGACGGCACCGTCGCGCTCAGCGGCGGCTCGAGCGGACGGCTGGGCACCATGAAGGCGACGTACAAGGGCAAGCTCGAAGGCGGCGCCGCCATCCTGAATGGCGTGCAATCGGTGACCTATCAGGGCAAGACCGAAATCCGCGCCTGCACCCTGCATCTCAAGCTTTGATCGCCTGCGATCGCGTTCGCGCGCGGGCTCAATTGGACGGCGCAACGATCCGGGTTTCGCCGCTCATCTCCGTCGTGCTGCTAGGCGCCGTCTGCTCGATCGCCTGATCCGGGCTTGGCGGCGGGCCGAAGGCATATTGCTCCTCGCGCACCAGCAGGATGAAGGTGAGGATCAGCGCGCTCACCACCAGGGCGGCGTTGAACACGAAATCGAAGACGGTGCGCGCTAGCGAAGGTTTTTTGTCGATGCGGCGCGGCAAGGTGGTCGGCACGGAAGCATCTCCGTCGGTTATCCCCCCGGCACTCGTGACCCGCAACACCGGTTGCGGCTTAATGTTCGGCGCAAGTCTGTTCCGCACCGCCTAACAAATCGTAATCGTGCCGGCGGAACCGCAACCACGCGCACATACATGCGGATTTTAAAGCAAGAAGCGCGCCAGCAGCGGCCGGGCCGGGCCGGATTGCCTATTTGCCGCGCTGCGGCCATATTGTTCTGGCTGATTTGCCGCTCGCAACCGTGTCGAGGCCGTCATGAAGCATTTGCCGCCGTCTCCTTCGCGTCATCGCCTGGCCGTGCTGGCCGCCGCGTTCGGCCTGGCGCTGCTGGCCGCGCCCGCCGCGCACGCCTTCACCATCGACGACCAGAGCAATACCAACAGCGACGGCACGGCGCGCTACACCGATCCCGATGCGCGCTTCTCGGGGTCCGGCACCGGCCAGACTACGATCCAGCAAGGCAACACCAGCTTGCGGTTCGGCACCCAGCAGGGCTCGTTCGATCAACGCTACAATCCCAACCGGATGTTCGATCCGCTCGGCCGGCCGGGCGACAGCCGCTAAACCTCTGCGGCTCCTGCCTTTTGCATCGCCGACGATTGTGACGGGGCCCTGCACGGGCCCCGACGCCTTTCCATGGCAGCTTTAATGACAAATTTATGCGGCGACGCGCCCGCGCGTTGAAGGCGGAGAACGCCAAGATTATGCTTGCCGCCAACTGACACAGGAGGCGGCGCATGCAACGGGCAAGCATTACGGCGATCGGTTTGGCAATTGTCGCACTCGGTTCGGCTTGCCTGCCGGCAGCCGCGGATCCGTTCGACGGCACCTATCGCGGCATGATCGTGTGCGAGAAACTGCAAACCTCGCCGAACATGTTGCGCGCGCCACTCAACATCACGATCGCCGGCAAGACCGCGATCGCCGCGCGCCCGATCTTCAATCGCACCGGCACGCTCGTGGTCGGCAGCGAGATCGCCACCGGCACGGTGGGCGACGACGGCACGATCAAGCTGATCTCGAATTGGAAGGCCGGCCGCTCGAGCTACCAGGGCAGCTATGGCGGCACGCTCAGCGCCAAAGGCGGCACGCTGACCGGCACGCAGGCCTGGACGCTGCCCGACGGCCAGCAGAGCCGCACCTGCACCGCGGCGGTCGTGCAGACGAAGTCTTAAAGACCGAAAGCGCGGGCGGCTGCATTCGCGTCAGGTATTCTCGACGTCTTGACGTTCGGACAATTATGTCCGATGAAGATGAAATGAAGGCCTATGCCTATCGCGCGCTGTTCGAGCCGGGCGACCGGCGCGGCAACGTCGTCGTCACCTTTCCCGATGTGCCGGAGGTCGTCACGCAGGGGCGCGGCAAGGCCGACGCCCAGGCGATGGCCGAGGAAGCGCTGGGACTGGCGCTGCTGACGTACCCCGCGCGCGGACTGCCGCTGCCGAAGGCGCGCGCCAGCGGCAAGCGCCTTGCGTCCGTCGCCGTCGCACCGGATGTGGCGGCCAAGCTGGCGGTGCTGGAATCTTTCGTTGCCGCCGGCATCAGCAAGAGCGAACTCGCCCGCCGCATCGGCAAGGACGAGAAGGAAGTCCGCCGCATCCTCGATCCCAAGCACGCGACCAAGCTGCCGGCTTTGACCGCCGCCTTGCGCGCACTCGGCAAGCGGCTGGTGGTGGGGGTGATGGAGGCGGCGTAAGGTTAGCTCGCGGCCAAACCTGCGGGCATTTCGATGGCTAAAATAGCGTTCTTTAGCGATGGTGCGGCAACTGATCCTGCTTACATCAACACGCGGGATATAGACAATTACTATGCCCGTAAATCTCGCGAGAATTGTGAACGCCTTTGGGAAATCTATGAGCCATATGCTGATCCGGAATTCCTGACTGAAATTAAGAGCCACTTTGATGCGCGGTATTGGGAGATGTACCTCACGACATCTCTGATTGATCAGGGATACAAGGTCTCATGTCCGAAGCCGGGTCCAGACGTCGGAATTCGTTTCAACGGTTCCCGTATTTGGTTCGAAGCGACCTCACCTACGAGAGGGGCGGAAGGATCTCCGGATCAGGTGCCTGAGCGGCAAGATGGAGTGGTGCAAGACGTCCCCAATGAAAAAATGGTGCTGCGATATCTAAACAGCATTTCGGATAAGTATCATCGCCAATACAGCTCTTGGATTAAGCAAGAGATAGTAAGTCCAAGCGACGCTTTTGTAATAGCAATCAATCCCCGCCAACTTGGTTTTGAGGTCGGTGACGCCAAACCCCCACGCATTCTCCAGGCTGCCTTTGCCATTGGCAATCCTTATGCAGTGATCGATCCTCAAACTGGGAGTGTGATTAGGACCGGCTATGAATTTCGAGACAAGATAGAAAAATCATCTCGCGAGCCAATTCCGACGGGTGTTTTTCAACAGAGTGAATATTCGGGTTTGAGCGGATTGTTGTGTTCCCGCATTGACGTGGTGAATCAACCAGACGAGACGGGCGCGGATTTTCAATTAGTGCCTAATCCAAAAGCGAAGGCTCCTTTATGGACTGAGTTTCGCCTCAAAGGCACCTATTACAGGATTGATAAAACCAAAGATGGATATGTCGCTATTCCCGAGGTCATTTGACCCGAAAGATATGGATGGCCGGGACAAGCCCGGCCATGACAAGCGGATGGATACTGTTCACACCGCCTTCGCCATCTCGCGCAATTTGAACTTCTGAATCTTCCCCGTGCTCGTCTTCGGAATATCCGCGAACACCACGTAGCGCGGGCACTTGTAGGCCGCGAGATGCTTGCGGCACCATTGCAGCAGCTCGTCGGCGCTGGCCTTGGTGCCCGGCTTGAGTTCGACGAAGGCGCACGGCGTCTCACCCCATTTCTCGTCGGGCTTGGCCACCACCGCCACGGCGGCGACCGCCGGATGCTTGTAGAGCGCGTCCTCGACTTCGATCGAGGAAATATTCTCGCCGCCGGAAATGATGATGTCCTTGGAACGGTCCTTGATCTGGATGTAGCCGTCCGGATGCATCACGCCGAGATCGCCGGTGTGGAACCAGCCGCCGAGAAAGGCCTTCTCGGTCGAGGCCTTGTTCTTGAGATAGCCCTTCATCACCACATTGCCGCGCATCATCACTTCGCCCAGCGTCTCGCCGTCGCGGGCGACCGGCACCAGCGTGTCCGGCCCGCGCACGTCGAGCCCCTCCAGCACCGGATAGCGCACGCCCTGGCGCGACTTTTTCGCCGCTTGCTCGGCCAGCGGCAGCGCGTCCCAGGCATCGTGCCACTCGTTCACCACCGCGGGCCCGTAACATTCAGTGAGGCCATAGACATGGGTGACGTTGAAGCCGGCGGCCTTCATCGCGGCCAGCACGGCTTCCGGCGGCGGCGCGGCGGCTGTGGCGAAATTGACCACGTGCGGCAGCGGCTTCTTCTCGGCTTCTGTCGCGTTGAGCAGCGTCGCCATCACGATCGGCGCGCCGCACAGATGCGTGACCTTGTGGCTGGCTATCGCGTCATACATCGCCGCCGCGCGCACCGCGCGCAGGCAGACATGGGTGCCGGCGACGATCGACACGGTCCAGGGAAAGCACCAGCCGTTGCAGTGGAACATCGGCAGTGTCCACAGATAAACCGGATGCTGCCGCATGCCGCAGGTGATGACATTGCCCATCGCCAGCAGATGCGCGCCGCGGTGGTGATAGACCACGCCTTTCGGATCGCCGGTGGTGCCGGAGGTGTAGTTGAGCGTGATGGCGTCCCATTCGTCGTCCGGCATCGACCAGGCATAAGCGGGATCGCCGCTTGCCACGAACTCCTCGTATTCGATCGCGCCCAGCCGCTCGCCCGCGCCGCTGTAGTGCGGATCGTCGTAGTCGATCACCAGCGGCCTGGCTTTGCAGAGCGCCAGCGCCTCCTTCATCACTGCGGAGAATTCGCGGTCGGTGATCACCACCTTGGCCTCGGCGTGGTCGAGCGAAAAGGCGATGATCGGCGCGTCGAGCCGCGTGTTGAGCGTGTTGAGCACGCCTTGCGCCATCGGCACGCCGTAGTGGCATTCCAGCATGGCCGGCGTATTGGCGAGCAGCACCGAGACGCTGTCGCCGCGCTTGATGCCGCGTTTGGAAAGCGCCGAGGCCAGCCGGCGCGTGCGCGCGTAGAATTCGGCGTAACTGCGCTGGAGCGGTCCGTGGATGACGGCGGTGTGCGCCGGGAACACGGCGGCCGCCCGCTCCAGGAATCCGAGCGGCGTCAGCGGCTGGAAGTTGGCCGGATTGCGGTCGAGATCGGTGTCGTAGGGCGTTTTCGCCATTGGGTCGTTTCCCCCGGAACCCAAAGGTAGCCAAGGGGCGCCCGCTTGTCAGCCGTGCAGAATATCCACCATTCCCGAACGCAGCAGTTCGATCGAGATCAGGAACATCAGCGCCATGGTGATCTTGTAGAACAGCGCCTGCGGCGTGACGCGCACCGCCCAGAAGCCGAGCAAATTGGTGGCGACGGCGAGCGGCAGCAGCACCAGCGAGGTGGCCAATCCCTTGCCGGAGAACTGGCCGAGCGCGAAATAAGGGATCACCTTGAGCCAGTTCATGGTGGCGAAGAAGATCGCGGTGGTGCCGACAAAGGTCATCTTCGGCAGCTTCTGCGACAGCACGTAGATCTGGTAGGGCGGCCCGCCGGCCTGGCACAGCGTCGAGGTGAAGCCGGACAGCGCGCCCCAGAACACGCCGCTGGCGACCGCCGGACTGCCCACCTCGCGCGCGATGTGCGCCGAGCCGATCCAGTTGTAGAGCACGAAGGCGATGGTGGTGACGCCGATGAATATGCGCACCGCGGCGTCCGAAATATGCGCCGCCAAGGCCCAGGCGGCGCCGATGCCGACGATCGCGCCCGGGATCACGATGATGAGGATGCGCCCGTTCCAGTCCTTGCGGTAGACCCACAGCGCGGTGGCGTCCTGCACCAGCATGATCGGCAGCATGATGGCGGCGGCTTCCAGCGGCGGCATGACCAGCGCCAGCATCGGCGTCGCCATCTGGCCGACGCCGGCAAAGCCGCCCTTCGACAGGCCGAGCGCCACCACGGCCGGAATGGCCAGCGCATAGAACAGGGGGTCGGTGACGATCGTCACGGGTCTCTCTTTCCTTCCTCCCCGTCCTCACGCAATGCTCTCTACGACCAATGGGGCACGCCGGACTTGCTTAAAATCAAAGCCGGGGCGGCGGGTCCGCGCCAGCCTTGTTTGCGCATGCCGGCCGTTCCACAATCGCGGCCAAAGCCAAAAATGGGGAGGGGCCGGTCCATGGACGCCCGAGCAAGCCGTTACCACGACGTTTACGCGCGCTGGCAGCGCGACCCGCAAGGCTTCTGGGGCGAGGCCGCGCAGGCCATCGACTGGATCGAGCCGCCGAAAAAGGTGTTCGACCCCGCAGCCGGCATCTACGGCCGCTGGTTTCGCCGGCGCCGTCTGCAACACCTGCTACAACGCGCTCGACCGCCACGTGCTCGCCGGCCGCAACGACCAGGCGGCGCTGATCTACGATTCCCCGGTCACCAACAGCAAGCAGACTTTCAGCTACGGCCGCCTGCTGTCGGAAGTGCAGCTCTTGGGCGCCATGCTGCGCGACTTCGGCGTCGGCAAGGGCGACCGCGTCATCATCTACATGCCGATGGTGCCGGAGGCGGTGTTCGCCATGCTCGCCTGCGCGCGCCTCGGCGCCATCCACTCGGTGGTGTTCGGCGGCTTCGCCGCCAAGGAGCTCGCCATCCGCATCGACGACGCCAAGCCGAAAGTCATTCTGTCGGCCAGCTGCGGCATCGAGGGCGCCCGCGTCATCCCCTACAAACCTTTGCTGGATGAGGCGATCAAGCTCGCCCGGCACAAGCCCGCCACCTGCCTCATTCTGCAGCGCCCGCAATGCGAGGCGGCGCTCACCGCCGGCCGCGATCACGACTGGCGCAAGGTGTGGGAGCAGGCGGTCAATTACGCCAAGACTAGCGAATGCGTGCCGGTCCTTGCCACCGATCCGCTCTACATCCTCTACACCTCGGGCACCACCGGCATCCCGAAAGGCGTGGTGCGCGACAACGGCGGCCACATGGTCGCGCTCAAATGGTCGATGCAATATCTCTACGGCGTCGACCCCGGCGAGGTGTGGTGGTCGGGCTCCGACGTCGGCTGGGTGGTCGGCCACTCCTATATCGTCTATGCGCCGCTGTTCCACGGCTGCACCTCGATCCTGTACGAGGGCAAGCCGGTCGGCACGCCCGACGCCGGCGCGTTCTGGCGCGTGTGCGCCGACCACGGCGTGGTCTCGCTGTTCACCGCGCCGACCGCGTTCCGCGCCATCCGCAAGGAGGACCCGGACGCCAAGCTGCTCAAGCAATACGACCTGTCGAAATTCCGCGCGCTGTTCCTGGCCGGCGAGCGCGCCGACCCGCCCACCATCCAATGGGCGGAGGAGCATCTGAAGGTGCCGGTGCTCGATCACTGGTGGCAGACCGAGACCGGCTGGTGCATCGCCGGCAATCCGCTCGGCCTCGGCGCGCTGCCGGTGAAATACGGCTCGGCCTGCGTGCCGATGCCGGGCTACGCCATCGACATCGTGGACGAGGCCTGCCATCCGGTGCCGGCCGGAAAGATCGGCTCAATCGTGGTCAAGCTGCCGCTGCCGCCGGCCAATTTTCCGACGCTGTGGCAGCAGGACGACCGCTTCAAGGAAAGCTATCTCGACGAATTCCCCGGCTACTACAAGACCGCGGACGCCGGCTACAAGGACGCCGACGGCTACGTGTTCGTGATGAGCCGCACCGACGACATCATCAACGTCGCCGGCCACCGGCTGTCGACCGGCGGCATGGAGGAGGTGCTGGCCTCGCACCAGGACGTGGCGGAATGCGCCGTGCTCGGCATCAAGGACGAGCTGAAGGGCGAGGTGCCCTGCGGCTTCATCGTGCTCAAAGCCGGCGTCAACCGCCCGCCGAGCGGAGATCGAGAAGGAGATCGTGGCGCTGGTGCGCGACAAGATCGGCCCCGTCGCGGCGTTCAAGCTGGCGATCACGGTGGCGCGGCTGCCGAAGACACGCTCAGGCAAAATTCTGCGCGGCACCATCAAGAAGATCGCCGACGGCGACCAGTGGACCATGCCGGCGACCATCGACGACCCGGCGATCTTGGATGAGATCGGCAGCGCGCTGAAGGGGCACGGGGTGGGGGGATAATCCATCACCTTATGGTGCCTAGCGAAGCCACGCCTCTAAGGGCGACGGCCCAGTTTGCCGGCGCTATTGAAGGGCGAGTACGACTCGCCTATATTGAAAATGGGTTGGGCACCTTCGACCTGTCGCCGGGTCAAACGTCCAAATAATCATCGCAATAACGGTTCTGCACCTCCCTGTGGGCTGCAGCGTAATCGGCGAACTGCACGGCCCCAAACGGAGGATGCAACTGTGTTTGCACTTCGAACCCCGATTACTATTGCCAATTTAGTGGAAATCAAAACGGATCTGGCTAAAGCCTTACCGCAGGTGAAGTCATCTCACCGAGTTGAAGCTTTTGCTCGCGGCATTGGTTTTAGAACACATGCGGCGTTACTTGCGGCTGCTCAATCTCAACATCAGATTTTCGGCAATGCTAACGGCTCAGTATTTGTTAGCTACTTGGCGGATCATCGATTTGATATAGAGCCGATCCATTTTTATCGCGTTGCGGCACGTGTTGCGATGCGGACAGTGCTTGAGCAGGTGCCAAAATTAACGGCGTCTGGGATTGGCGCGGGCCACCGCAATCGAAACCCAGATGGTACGTTGGAAACATGGAGTGAGTATCATGCCCGCTTTCTGAAATGGCACGCGGAGCTAACTCATGATTTTGCAATAGAGGAATTTCTGCGTGCGCTCGCGTTTGTACAAAGAGTCCAGGCAGTTAAAACAATTCGTAACTGCAATAGTTACGGACTTAAGCATATGGCAGAGAATTATATTTGCACCTATCCGGAAGGTGCACCGCTTGGACCACATTATGTCTCAAATGGTGCCTTGATTGCTGCTGCGGTGCATGCAGGATTTAGGTACAAAACATACGTGGACGATTTTGGCTACGTTTCTTTGAACGTCTCCTTCAACATGTCCAAGCGATCTCTTGACGATCTCAACCACGAAATTCGACAGGGGCGAGACCGTCGGCGGGCCGCTTGACTCGCCTATAGCAAGCTTAGGGTGGGCTAAGGCACGCAGCGCCGAGCCCACCGTTAAAAATGGTGGGCTCGCTTCGTTTAACTCACCCTATAGACGCACAAATCAAAAGCCCGGCGCGGGGGCCGGGCTTTCGCTTCCTCTCTCGCTTGACGTCGCGCTTCTTGACGCTCCGCCCGCCAAAAGAATCTTTTCCAAAATCGCAAATGCTTTCGCCATTCTCGGATGGCAGTCAGCTGGCGCTTTTTGACGTGTGCCATCGTGCATATTCCTGTTCACGCGCTCGTCTCACGGCAGTCGGTTACGCCTCAACATAATCCGCAATGCTGGTCGGCTCGGGCACCGGCAAGCCATCCTCCTTGAGCCCATCGATGTGAAACCGGATCGCGTCGCGAATCTCGCTCTCGACGGCTTTAACGGTTTCGCCCGTCGCAATACAGCCGGGCAGGTCCGGCACATAGGCCGAATAATTGCCGTCCGCTTTTTCGATCACAATTGCGTAGCGCATTAGCGCTGCTCCTTCAGGCCAGCCTGCTTCAAGATACTGTTCAATGTGCCGGGCGCAAGGTCGTCCGATGGCTTTCCCGCGACAGTCACGCGGCCCAGCTTGCGCGGGTGCTTGTATTGCCTGTGACTGCCGCGCGTGGCGACGTGATACCAGCCGTCCTGCTCGATCAGGCGAATGGCGTCGCGGACCTTCATTCTCGCGTTTATCCACCCTTCAACTGACCTGCACTTTAGCATTTTCGCGCACACTTTGCAGGAATTTGCTTTGTGCTTAAGACGCTTGCCGCATGAGGGCGCTTCTAGACGCGCTCTAGAAGTGGGGTAGGTGCGCCGCTCGCGGTCGTTCCCCACAAACGCAAGAGGCGGCTCAGGGAGCCGCCTCACACGCTTAAGCCGTTCAGCATTTCGCCGCCGGCTTCGATGAATTTCTCAGCTTGCCCGCATCCGCGAGCAACGGGATTCCGCCGCCTCACATGGGCAACATCTGCTCGAGCTTTTCGCAATCCGTATAGCTCATGCTGCCGCAGGCGATGGTTCCGTGCAGCGGCGATCGCGCCATCACGCCGGCGGCCGCGCTCATGGTGCTGTGACGCGCGGGCTCGCTGCCGGCCGCCGCCGGTCCGGTGTGCACCGTGCGGGCAATGGCCACCGTCGCAACCAAGGCGGCCGCGATGACGCCGGCCGAAAGAAATTTTGCGTTTGACGTTTTCATTGTAGGTCTCCTGCTTCCGTCTCTTGTCGGGGGCAGATACCCCGAATATTGCGGCGCACAAGAGACCCCGTAATCACATTAAGTTGTGCCTGTGTCGCAAATAGTTAAGGGAATATCGCAGTGCATCATTTTTGCTCATGGAACGGATCGATGGCGCTGCTGGCCCGCGCCGCCGCCGGCGCAAAAGGCCACAGGCCGAACTAGGAATAAATTCATAATTCCGCCAAAATCTTCCACCATCGTTTCGTCACCTGTCCAATGAGGGGCGCTTCTAGAGGCGATCTTGAAGTGGGGCAGCTTACGGGCGATATCGGAGCCGACGGCGTGCGGCGCCCGCGAGCGGGGGATGAACGCAACCCCCCAAGCTCCCGGGCGGCGCCGGGGCTCCGCCCGGGGACACTAGGATCCCCTGCCAGGAGCTGGCTGACGGCGGGCCGTCAGGCTTGCCCGAGGTTCTCAGACAACGGGCCACCCAGAAGGGGCCAGCGTCGAAAGAGCCGAAGGCAAAGCCGAAACGGAACGTCAAAAAGCGCGGCCCGGCGCCGTAACGACGCCGCCATGGAGCGCCGAGAGGCGCCCGCGTTCTCCAAAAGGGAACGCGGCACTAAGGCAATGGTTGCGCCGCTCGGCGCTCCATTCCCCTCGCTCTTTTTGCGGGGGACTTTGGGAAGGCCGGCGTCCCCGCGCCGTTAAAGAATAGGGGCGATTTCGCACGCCCACATCTCACGGCACGGGAATGCGCTGGCAGCCACGCCGACGCCCGCAAGGGCGAAGGCGGGCGCCGCCCAAACAATACGGGTGGCGAAGCTTGGCTGTTTGAGAATTGAATCGCTGTCGAATAAACCGTTCGTCCCCGCGCAAGCGGGGACCCAGCGCTTTGGCCGTTGTGAACAAATGAACTGGATGCCGGCGTGCGCCGGCAGGAACGGAAAAATTATTCTTCCTCTTTCTCGCTCTTGCCGCCGAGCTGCTTGAGCTTGGCGAACACGGCGGAAACGTCGAGGTCGCTGCCGCCCGGCTTCTTCTCGGCTTCGGCCGCGGCGGCGGCGGCAACTTCCGCCTCCTTGCGCGCGGTGGTTTCCGCGGCCGGCAGCAAGGTCGCGCCGGTCGCGGCCGGCGCCGGCTTTTCCTTGTTGGCGCGGTTGACCTCGAAATCGAGGTCGATCTGCGAGCACAGGCCGAGCGTCACCGGGTCCATGGGCGCGAGCGCGGCCGCGTTCCAATGGGTGCGGTCGCGGATCGCCGCGATCGTCGACTTGGTGGTGCCGACCAGCCGCATGATGGCTGAGTCCTTGAGCTCCGGGTGATTGCGCACCAGCCACAGGATGGCGTTCGGCCGGTCCTGCCGGCGCGACACCGGCGTGTAGCGCGGGCCCTTCTTGCCGCCGCGCTCGGGCTGCGGAACCGTGACGTTCTGTTTGGCCAAGGTGAGGTGGATGTCGGGATTGGCTTCCGCCGCCGTGATCTGCTCGCGCGTGAGTTGCCCGGTCTGGATCGGGTCGAGGCCCTTGATCCCTTGCGCGGCGTCGCCGTCGGCGATCGCCTTCACTTCCAGCGGATGCAGCTTGCAGAATTCGGCGATCTGGTCGAACGACAGCGCGGTATTGTCCAACAGCCAGACGGCGGTCGCCTTCGGCATCAATGGTGCTGGGGTCGCCATGGCAATATCTCCTCTACGCTTCGCCCGCCCGTCGGGCGAAGCACCAGATCATCGGTGATGACTGGAAAGTGGCCGGAATATAGGGTCTGGGTCGGGTCCATGCAACCGCCCCGGCTTGACAGGGCGGGGCGGCGCGGCCCATGTCGGGGCTTGAAATTCGCGAAAAACCGGCGCGATTTCGAGGACATTATGGCCATCGCCCCCGAAAAGCCCGCCCTTAAGGTGCTGCTATGCTCGCCGCGCGGCTTTTGCGCCGGGGTGGTGCGCGCCATCGAATTGGTGGAGCGCGCGCTTAACGTTTACGGGCCGCCGGTCTATGTGCGCCACGAGATCGTGCACAACCGCTATGTGGTCGAGAGCCTGCGCGCCAAGGGCGCCATTTTCGTCGAGGAACTCGACGAGGTGCCCGATACCCGCGCCCCGGTGATCTTCTCCGCGCATGGCGTGCCGCGCAGCGTCCCCGCGGAGGCGGCGCGCCGCAATCTGTTCGCGCTCGACGCCACCTGTCCGCTGGTCACCAAGGTGCACCGCGAGGCGGAGATTCATCACCGGCGCGGGCGGCAGATCGTGCTGATCGGCCATGCCGGCCATCCGGAAGTGATCGGCACCATGGGCCAGCTCCCCCCCGGCGCCGTAACGCTGATCGAGACTTTGGCCGACGCGGAAAATTTCAGCCCGCGCGACGCCAATAATCTTGCCTATGTGACGCAGACCACGCTGTCGGTGCACGACACCGCGGCGATCGTCGACAGGCTCAAGGCGCGCTTTCCGGAGATCGTCGGGCCGCACAAGGAAGACATCTGCTACGCCAC
Organism: uncultured Alphaproteobacteria bacterium; assembly: GCA_963762285.1. GTDB lineage: Bacteria > Pseudomonadota > Alphaproteobacteria > Rhizobiales > Xanthobacteraceae > Pseudolabrys. Next base: position 49,036 of record CAVXKE010000015.1, read on the forward strand.
CACCAACCGGCAGGAAGCGGTCAAGCGCGTGGCGCCCGTGGTCGACGCCATGATCGTGGTCGGCGCGCCCAACTCGTCCAATTCGCAGCGGCTCAAGGAAGTCGCCGAGCGCGCGGGCTGTCCGCGCGCCGCGCTGGTGCAGCGCGCCGCCGATATCGACTGGAACGAATTCGGCGCCATCGCGCGGCTCGGCATCACCGCCGGCGCCTCGGCGCCGGAAGTGCTGGTCGAGGAGATCATCGACGCCTTCGCCGCGCGCTACGCGGTCAGCGTCGAGACCGTCTCCGCCGCCGAGGAGGGGGTGTTCTTTCCGTTGCCCCGCCCGCTGCGCGAGAGCCAGGCGGCGGAGTGACGCGTTCATGGCCGTCTATACCGACGTCACCGCCGACGATCTCACCGAATTTCTCAGCCGTTACGAGATCGGCAGCCTGCGCTCCTACAAGGGCATCGCCGAGGGCGTGGAGAATTCGAATTTTCTGGTGCACACCGACGCCGGCAATTTCATTCTCACGCTGTACGAAAAGCGCGTGGCGGAAGGCGACCTGCCGTTCTTTCTCGCGCTGATGGAGCATCTCGCGGCGCGCGGCATCACCTGTCCGCAGCCGGTGAAGAACAAACAGGGCGGCGTGCTCGGCAAGATCGCCGGCCGGCCGGCGGCCATCGTCACCTTTCTCGACGGGCTTTGGATCCGCCGCCCGAACGCCGGCCATTGCGCGGCGGTCGGCGAGGCGCTCGCCGGCCTGCATCTCGCCGGCGCCGATTTCAAGATGCGCCGGGCGAACGCGCTGTCGATCGACAGTTGGCGCGCCCTCTACGAGCAAGCCAAGGAGCGCGGCGACAGCGTGCGGCCCGGACTGTGCGCGGAGATCGCCAAGGAACTCGGCGCGCTCGAGAAATCCTGGCCGCGCGCTCTGCCCGACGGCGTGATCCACGCCGATCTGTTCCCCGACAACGTGTTTTTCCTCGGCGACAAGCTGTCCGGCCTGATCGATTTTTATTTCGCCTGCACCGACACGCTCGCCTATGACGTTGCGATCTGCCTCAACGCCTGGTGCTTCGAGCCGGACCACGCCTACAATGTCACCAAGGGGCGCGCGCTGCTCAAGGCCTATGCGAAAGTGCGCGCGCTGACGGCGGCCGAGCGCGCGGCGCTGCCGGTGCTGGCGCGCGGCGCGGCGATGCGCTTCCTGCTGACCCGGCTGGTGGACTGGCTGGCGGTGCCGGACGGCGCGCTGGTTAAGCCGAAGGACCCGCTGGAATATTTCCGCAAGCTGCGCTTCCACCAGTCGGTGAAAAGCGTCAGCGACTATGGCATTGATAGCGCATGATCCCGAAAAGTGGGAACCGGTTTTCGGATAAGATCATGCGCAAGGCGATAAAATGAGCGAGCAGCGCGTCACCGTCCATACCGATGGCGCCTGTTCGGGCAATCCGGGCCCGGGCGGCTGGGGCGCGATCCTGACCTTCGGCGACCACGAGAAGGAACTAAACGGCGGCGAGCCGCACACCACCAACAACCGCATGGAGCTGATGGCGGCCATCGCGGCGCTGGAGGCGCTCAAGCGGCCCTGCATGGTCGATCTTCATACCGACAGCGAATATCTCAAGAACGGCATCACCGCCTGGATCAAGGGCTGGAAGAAAAACGGCTGGCGCACCGCCGACAAGAAGCCGGTGAAGAATGTCGATCTGTGGAAGCGGCTCGATGAAGCGCTCAAGGCTCATCAGGTGCGCTGGCACTGGGTGAAAGGCCACGCCGGCCACGCCATGAACGAGCGCGCCGACGAGCTGGCGCGTGCCGGTCTTATCGCCGCGCGCGCCGGCGCGGTCGGAGCGATGAAGTCCAAATAGTCATTCCAGGGCGAGCAATTCATCTCCGTTCGTCCCCGCGAAAGCGGGGACCCAGCGGCTTAAACAATCTGGATTCCCGCTGGAGCCTGCCCACGCGCAAGCGGGGGCGGGAATGAACGGAGTATGTGGCGTGCTCGCGATTAGATCTGCTTGAGCAGCGCGTCGCCGCCGGAGATGTCGCACTTGCCGGGCGCGTCCTCGATATTGAGCGTCTTCACCACGCCGTCGTCGACCAGCATCGAGTAGCGCTTCGAGCGCGTGCCGAGTCCGTTGCCGGAGCCGTCGAAGTCCATGCCGATGGCCTTGGCGAATTCGCCGTTGCCGTCTGCGAGAAAATCGATCTTGCCGGTGGCGCCGGTCGCCTTCTTCCAGGCGTCCATCACGAACGCGTCGTTGACGCCGGTCACCGCGATGGTGGCAACGCCCTTCGCCTTGAAGGCGTCGACATTGTTGAGGAAGCTCGGGATGTGCAGGTTGTTGCAGGTCGGCGTGAAGGCGCCGGGCACGGCGAACAGCGCGACCTTTTTGCCCTTGAAGATGTCGTCCGTGGTTTTCGGCTTGTTGGGCCCTTCCGCGGTCGTCACGCGGAACGTTGCATTGGGCAGACGGTCGCCAACCTTGATAGCCATGGGTTTCCTCTCGCGTGCTGTTTTGTCGAATGTCGGGGGCGCAAACTAGCGCGCTTGCGCCCGCTTAGTCGAGATGGGTCTTGACCTCGCTCGCGCGGCCGCCCTTGAACGATGGTGAAGGTGAGCTCGAACGGACCCCTGGGATCGACGCCGGGCGGCAGTCCGTCCAGTTCGAAACCGAAATGCTGGTGGCCGGCCGGCGCGCCGGGCGCGGGTTTCGGGATGGGCAGCGCCCATTCCGCCGTCGGCCCCTCGACGAACAATTCGACCGGCTCCCCGCTAGGCGCCGCCAGATCGACGAACACCAAGGGCTTGCGCTTGTCGTCATTGGCGCGGCGCGCGGTCAAACCGGCCTCGGCGGCGGAGACCGGCTGCGGCACGCGCGCCTCGGCCGCGACAAGCGCGGCATTGTCGGCGCCGCCCGCGCGATCGAGCGTCAATTGCGCGCTCGCCTCGACCGGCATGCACAGCTTCTCGCACACCGCGTAGTCGAGCTTGAGCCGGAGCGTCACCGGCTTGCTTTGGTCGCGCGGCACGACGCGCAGCGGAAAGATCACGTTGTCCTTGTAGCCGATGGTGGTGCCGGCCTCGTCGGTAAAGGCATGCGGCGCCGGAAACAGCGCCTTCACGGCGGCGACATTGTCCGAGCCGGAAAAACTAAACCGCGGCGGCACGCCGGAGTCGCCGGGATAGCGCCAATAGGTATGCCAGCCCGGCTGCATCTTGATTTCGATGCCGGCGCGCAGGCTTTCGGCGTCGCTCTTGTTGGCGCCGGCGATCAGGCGAACGGCGGACTTGATATCTTCGACCCAGGGCGATGCGTCGGCGGCGCGCGCCGGGGCGCCGAGCAGCGTCGCGATGCCGCAGGCGGCCAGTGTCACACGCAATCGGTTATTGTTAATTTTCATGGCGCTCGATCTAGACGGTAACGGTCTACTTCGCCACTGAATTCATTGTGAGCATGGGGTGAACAAGATAGCGGCAGCGTGGCGATTTCGCCACAATTGCCGGGTTGAATATGACGGTGGGTGACTGAACTTTCCGCAGCCGGCGTTGTTTGCAAAAGCGCACCTATTGGGTAACCTTTCAGCATGAAGCTTCCACGCAAATCGGCCGGCAAGACATCGGCGCGCGGCTACCTCGACGGTCAGATGCTGATCGCGATGCCGGCGATGAACGACGAACGGTTCGAGCGCGCGGTGATCTATGTTTGCGCGCATTCCAGCGAAGGCGCCATGGGCATCATCGTCAACCAGCCGGCCGGCAACATCAAATTCCCCGACCTGCTGGTGCAGCTCGAGGTGATCCCGGCGGCCGAGCGCATCGAACTGCCGGTGCGGGCGGAAGACGTCAAGGTGCTCAAGGGCGGGCCGGTGGAAACCGGGCGCGGCTTCGTGCTGCACTCGGCCGATTTCTTCATCGAGAACTCGACGCTGCCGATCGACGAAGGCATCTGCCTCACCGCCACGCTCGACATCCTCAAGGCGATCGCGCGCGGCAACGGACCGGAGAACGCCATCCTCGCGCTCGGCTATGCCGGCTGGGCGCCCGGGCAGCTCGAAAACGAGATCCAGCAGAATGGCTGGCTGCATTGCCCGGCCGACCCGGAATTGATCTTCGGCACCGACACCGACGGCAAATACGAAAAGGCGATGCGCAAGATCGGCATCGATCTCAGTATGCTGTCGAGCGACTCCGGCCACGCCTAGCACGCGATCCCGGCCAAGTCGACCCCGGTTGTTCGGAGAGGCGTCGCGGGCGCCAGAAAATAGACTAACGCGCGACTTCGAGCCGGTCGCTGGCGAGCAGCCCGCCGGCCGCCTGCGCGCTCATCGGCTCGCCGAAGGTAAATCCTTGCGCGTATTCGCAACCGAGCTGGTAGAGCTCGACCGCGTCGGAGTCGGTCTCGGCGCCTTCCGCCACCACTTCCATGCCGAGATCGTGCGCGAGCGCGATGATCGAGCGCAGGATCACCGGCCGCGTGCCGCGCGCGGTGGTGCGCACGAACGACTGGTCGATCTTGATGGTGTCGAACGGGAAGCGCTGCAGATAGGCGAGCGAGGAATGCCCGGTGCCGAAATCGTCGAGCGATAGACCGGCGCCGAGCTCCTTGATGCGGGTGAGCATCTGCGCGGCATGTTCGGGATTTTCCATGACCAGCGATTCGGTGATTTCCAGCTTGAAGGTGCCGGGCGCCAGCGCCGAGCGCGACAGCACGCTGCGCAGGTCCTGGATCAGGTCGTGGCGCAGCAATTGCCGCGACGACACGTTGACGCTGGCAAATATCGGCTCGCGCGCGCGGCTGGCGGCCTGCCAGACGGCGAGCTGGCGCGCGGTGCGTTCGAGCACGAACAGGCCGAGGTCGACGATCAAGCCGATTTCCTCGGCAATCGTGATGAACTCCATCGGCGACAGGCGGCCGAGCTTGGGATGATCCCAGCGCGCCAGCGCTTCGAAGCCGGCAATGGCGCGATCCTCCAGCCGCACGATCGGCTGGTACAGCACCTTGATCTCCTCGCGCTCGATGGCGCGGCGCAATTCCGATTCCAAGGTCAGCCGGTCGGTCTTGCGCGAGCGCATGGCCGGCTTGAAAATCTCGATGCGGTCGCCGCCGATCCTTTTCGCGTGGTACATCGCGAGCTCGGCGTCCTTGAGCACTTCATCGGTGCGTGGCAGCTGGCCTTCGGCCAGCGCCATGCCGATCGATGCGGTGATGAAAATTTCGCGTTCGTTGAAGCCGATTGGCGCGCGCAAGGTGCGCCGCAGGGTCTCGGCGAAGGCCACGATGCGCGCCGGCTCGCGCTCCGACAGCAGGATCAAGGCGAACTGGTCGCCGGACAGCCGCGCCAGCGTATCCTGCGGCTTGAGCAGGCGGGCGAGCCGGCGCGCGATGGTGAGCAGGATGGAATCGCCGACCGCGATGCCGACCGAATCGTTGACCTGCTTGAAGCGGTCGAGATCGATCACCAGCACCGACGGCCGGATCTGCGGATCGGAGCGGGCGAAGCCGAAGGCGGCCTCCATGCGGTCGATGAACAGTTCGCGGTTGGGCAGGCCGGTGAGGTTGTCGTGCACCGCGTCGAACAGCAATCGCTCCTCGGCGTTCTTGAAGTCGGTCACATCGGTGAGCGTGCCGACCAGCCGCACCACTTCGCCGTCGGAGCCGACCACCGGCCGGGCTTTGAGCGAAAACCACAGGTAATGGCCGTCGGCGGCGCGCAGCCGGAAACCCTGACTGAGGCGTCCGCGCCGCTGTTCCACCGCGTTGTCGAGCGAAGCGCGGAAACGGTCGCGGTCGAGCGGATGCAGCACGTCGAGCCAGGTTGCCGCCGGACCTTCCAGCGTGCCGCGCTTGAGGCCGAGCAGGTGTTCGGTTTCCGGGCTGGTGTAGACCTTGTCGGCGGAGACATCCCAGTCCCAGATCAGATCGCCGGCGCCCGTGAGCGCGAGAGCGCGTCTTTCGACGTCGGAGACGATGCCGTGGGTGATGCCGCCGGCGAAGGCGTGCTGCATCACCGTGAAGCCGATCAGCATCACGATCAGCACCAGGCCGCCGAGCAGCGCCGGGCCGATGATGTCGTTGGTGACGGCGCCGGTGATGGCAAGTCCGGCGGCGCCGGTCCACGCCACCAGCAGCAGCCAGGTCGGAATCAGCAGCACCGCGCGGTCGAAACCGTGGGTGGATAGATAGATCACCAGCGCCAGCCCGAACACGGCGATGCCGGCGAGCGACATGCGCGCGATGCCGGAGGCGATCGCGGGATCGAACACCGCCACCGCGATCAGGGCGGCGAGCGCGGCGAGCCAGGCGATGGTGATGTGGGCATAGCGCACATGCCAGCGCGACAGATTCAAATAGGCGAACAGGAACACCAGCAAGGTCGCCGACAGGATCGCCTCGCCGCAGGCGCGCCACACCCGTTCGGCGCCGGCCGACATGTCGAACACCTTGCCCCAGAATCCGAAGTCGATGCCGATATAGATCAGCACCGCCCAGCCGAGCGCGGCGGCGGCCGGAAACATCACCGAGCCTTTCACCACGAACAGGATGGTGAGGAACAGCGCCAGCAGGCCGGCGATGCCGATGACGATGCCGTAATACAAGGTGAAGGAATTGACCTTGTCCTTGTAGGCATCCGGTTCCCACAAATAAATTTGCGGCAGCTTGTCGGTGCGCAATTCGGAGACGAAGGTGATGACGGTGCCGGGATCGAGCGTGACGCGGAAAATATCGGCGGTCGTGCTCTCCTGCCGCAGCGGGCGGTCGCCGGAACTGGGCGTGATGGAGGCGATGCGCGAGAGCCCGAGGTCGGGCCAGAACAGGCCGGAGCCGACCATGCGGTAATGCGGCACGACGATCAGCCGGTCGATCTGCTCGTCGCTGCTATTGGCGAGCGCGAACACCGCCCATCTGTTGTTGTGCTCGCGCGCGCGCACCTCGATGCGGCGCACGATGCCGTCGGGACCGGGCGCGGTGGAGACCTGGGTACGGTCGCCCTCGGTCTTTTGCAGTTCGGTGGCGGCGGTGAGATCGATGGCCGCAGCGTCAAGCCGCACATTGACCGCTTCGACGGCGCGCGCCACCGGCATCGCCAGCAGCGAGACGGCGAGCGCGGCGGCCGTCACGCAGCGCTTCAAAATTGATCGAAAACCCACGGCGGTGCTTGTCATCGTGCTGATGCGGCCTCGCCGACGGTGAAGATCTGCAATCAAATTCACCCTGCTCAGTTTAGGTCCGCTAATGCGCCGATTTCGCGGCTTTGGCGTCGATTGCGCGCCTGCCAGGAGTACCGATTTCGCTCTCCCTAGGCAAGAGAAGCGGCCATGCGTTCAAAGGGTTAGCACGATTTTGCCGATATGGCTGCTGGTTTCCATCAGTGCGTGGGCGCCGGCGGCGTCAGCGAGCGGGAAGGTCTTGTAGATCACCGGCTTGACACTTGCCCGAAGCGATCAGCGGCAGCGCATTGGCCTCGACCGCACGCGCAATCGCGCCTTTGTCGGCGACCGAGCGCGAGCGCAGGGTCGAGCCGGTGTGATGCAGCCGCTTGAGCATCAGGCGGCGGAAATCCACCGTCGCCTTGTAGCTGCCCTGGAATGCGATCTGCACGATGCGCCCCTCCACGCTGGCGGCTTCGTAATTGCGCGCGATGTAATCGCCGCCGACCATGTCCAGTATAAGGTCGGCGCCCTTGTCGCCGGTGGCCGTCTTGGTGGCGGCGACGAAGTCCTCGGTTTTATAGTTAATGGCGAGGTCGGCGCCGAGCTTGCGGCAGGCTTGGCATTTTTCCGCCGAGCCGGCGGTGGTGATGACGCGCGCGCCGAGCGCCTTGGCGAGTTGGATGGCGGTGGTGCCGATGCCGGATGTGCCGCCGTGGATCAGGAAGGTTTCGCCGCTCTTGAGACCGCCGCGTTCGACCATGTTGTGCCAGACGGTGAAGAAGGTTTCCGGCACCGCCGCCGCTTCCACCATCGATAATCCATTCACTGGCAGCGCGTGGCTTTCGTGCGCGAGGCAGTATTCGGCGTAGCCGCCGCCGACCACCAAGGCCATCACGCGGTCGCCGAGTTTCCAGCGCTTGACGCCGGCGCCCAGCGCCACGACCTCGCCGGCGATCTCGAGGCCGGGAATATCCGGCGCACCCGGCGGCGGCGGATAGAGGCCCTGCCGCTGCATCACGTCGGGCCGGTTGACGCCGGCGGCCTTGACCTGCACCAGGATCTCAGCCCGCGCCGGGGTCGGCAACCGCGCGTTGCTCGGGCACCAGCATTTCCGGCCCGCCGGGGGCCTTGATGCCGATGACGGTCATGCGGGCGGGAAGTGCGGTCATGGGTACCTCGCGTGTTTAAGGGCAGGGCCTCTGTTTAGGCGGGCCATGCCGATGTGACAACCCAATGCGGCGCGGCTAGATTTGCCGTTGGAGAAAAGGCCATGGCGGCGATCGACGAAGACGACAAGCCGAAGAAAAAGATCGCGCACGAAATCGGGCAGGACTTGAGCCTGCTCTCGGTCGAGGAACTCGGCCTGCGCGTGCAACTGCTGCACGACGAGATCAACCGGCTTGAAGCCGACATGGCGCAAAAGCGCGCCTCGCGCTCGGCCGCCGATCAATTTTTCAAGCGCTGAATCCCGTCACCCCTCGCGGCTCGTTCGCGGCCGCCGCTGACGGTGCCGGCGCGCAAAAATTCGGCATTGGCGCAAAGTTTTTAACTTGTCGGTAAGCTTTCTCGATCATTACTCGCATTGTCCATTTTCATGGACTTGAGTGGCTCCTGTCCACTCTGTTTGACGCCTCCCTGTTATCGACTTCGAGCCGCCGGCGACGGCGGCTCTTTTTTTGTGCCATTTCGGGACAGCTGCGCCGATTACGGTCGCCGCATTGTTAAGTTCGCCCGGCAACTATGTCGCAAAGTTTGCGCATCCGCGGTCTGGACAGAGCGGGCCAGGGCGCGCGATGCTTGTTGTTACAAGGGGCGCGTAACAACCCCGGGACGTGGGTGAGGCGTAGCGTTATGTCCGAGAAGTCGATCAGCGAATTGCAGCCGGTGTCATTCGGCGCGCGGCTCGCCAATTCGCAGGCCTTCGCCGATCTGTTCCGCGACGGCATGGCGCTGGTGGAAGAAACCGCGACCTATCTCGACGGTGCCGGCCGGCAGGAATCCAAGAAACTCGCGCGCGCCGCAAGCCTTGCCTACGCCACCGAAAGCATGCGGCTCACCACGCGGCTGATGCAGCTCGCCTCCTGGCTGCTGTTGCATCGCGCGGTGAAGGAAGGCGAGATGTCGCTCGCCCAGGCCAACAAGGAGAAGAGCAAGGTCAGGCTCTCCGCCGCCGACTTCCACGATCCCAATAATATGGAATTGCTGCCCGCGAATTTGCGCGACTTGATCGAGCGTTCGCACAAGCTGCAAGCCAAGGTGCGCCGGCTCGACGCCACCATCCACAATCAGGCCGCGCCCGACCAGGCCGCGGCGGTCAATCCGGTCGAGCGCCAGCTCGGCCTGTTGAAGGCGGCGTTCGGCGCGGACAGCATCTGATTTTTCCTCGTGAAAGCAAAAACCCCCGCGCGAGCGGGGATTTTTCATGGCGGGGCCTAACGCACAAAGATTATGCCCAAGTAATTCGCGCGCTATTTCTTGTCGGCCTTCTTCTCGTCGGCTTTCGTCTCGTCCTTTTTCAGGAAGCCGGAGAACTTCTTCTGGAAGCGCGACAGCCGGCCGCCGCGGTCGACCAGGTGCTGCTGGCCGCCGGTCCAGGCCGGGTGCGACTTCGGGTCGATGTCGAGATGCATGACATCGCCCTCCTTGCCCCAGGTGGAGCGGGTGGTGAATTCGCTGCCGTCGGTCATCACCACCTTGATGGTGTGGTAGCCGGGATGGATGTCTTGCTTCATCGGTTCGGTTCCGTGGGGCGCGCCTGCGCGCGCTGAAAGGGGCTGAATTTGGCGGCTCTATACAGGACCCCGGCGTAGGCGGCAAGCCGCCGCAATTGACCCGGATCAGGGCCGCAGGGCATTGTGTGCGCTAGCGGATTTTCCGCTTATTGAGATACGCTCGGCGGCCTTCACAATAGTGCCTTGAACTTGGCGAATAGCCTCCGGCGTCGCCCCGCCGGCGGCAACGTTCGGCCTGCTTGTCCCGGTCGGGCCGATGGCTCGCATTGCCGTGCCTCCTTCATGTGTTGGGAATGGATCCGATGGAACGACAGGAATTCCGAGCGGCCTGGTCTCTCGCGGCGGTGTTTTCGGTCAGGCTGCTCGGCCTGTTCATGATCTATCCGGTGTTTGCGGCCTATGCCCAGGGTCTTTCGGGCGCGACGCCCTATCTGATCGGGGAGGCGCTCGGCATTTACGGACTGAGTCAGGGACTGCTGCAGATCCCCTTCGGTCTGTTGTCCGACCGGTTCGGACGCAAGCGCATGATCGTCGTCGGGCTGATCCTGTTCGCGATCGGCAGCGCGGTGGCGGCGCTCTCCACCTCGATCGGCGGCGTCATCTTCGGCCGCGTGCTGCAGGGCGCGGGCGCCGTCGGCTCCGTGATCCTGGCGCTGGTGGCCGATCTGACCACGGAGGAAAACCGCACCAAGGCGATGGCCTTGGTCGGCATCACCATCGGCGCCTCCTTCATGGTCGCGCTGGTGGCGGGCCCGATCCTTGCGACTTTCATCGGCGTTGCCGGCATCTTCTGGCTGATGGTCGGGCTCGCTTTGGTCGGCATGGCGATCACCGAATTCGTCGTGCCCAACCCGCGCCGCCTGAGCGTGCATCGCGATGCCGAGGCGGTGCCGGCATTGATCGGTTCGGTGTTGTGGAACGGCGAACTGTTGCGGCTCGATGTCGGCATCTTCGCGCTGCACGCCATGCTGACGGCGAGCTTCCTGGTGGTGCCCGGCCTGTTGCGCGGCACGCTCGACATCGCGACGCATAACGATTGGATGATCTATCTGCCGGTGCTGCTGATCTCGGTGGCCGTCATGGTGCCGGCGATCGTCTTCGCCGAGAAGTATCGCCACATGAAGGGCGTGTTCGTCGGCGCGGTGGTCGCGCTGCTGGTGAGCCAGGCGATGCTCTACTTCGGTGCGCACAATCTGTACGTCCTGCTGGCCGCGCTCACGCTGTTCTTCTCGGGCTTCAATGTGATGGAGGCGAGCCTGCCCTCGCTCATCACCAAGGTGGCGCCGCCCGATGCCAAGGGCACGGCCATGGGTCTTTATTCGAGCCTGCAGTTCCTCGGGATTTTCGTCGGCGGCGTGGTCGGCGGCTGGGCCAATCAGACCGGCGGCAGCGCCGCGGTTTTTGCACTGACGGCGGCGCTCGCGCTGCTCTGGCTGCTGGCGGCGGCCACCATGAGGCAACCGAGCTATCTGACCACAAGGCTGGTGCCGATCGGCGACGGCCAGGCCGGCGATGCCCGAGAGCCTCGCCGCCAAGCTGCGCCAGGTGCCGGGCGTGGCCGAGGCCGTGGTGATCGCGGAGGAAAAGCTCGCCTATCTCAAGGTGGATTCCAAATCCTTCGACGCGGCCAAAGCCGAGGCGCTGGCCAGCGCGCCTTAACTCTTCACCCGCCACGCCATCCTGTTCACCGGCTTGCCCGACACCGGGTTCTTGTCCTCGCCGGCGTAAACGAAGCCGTGCTTCTCGTAGAAGCGGATGGCGCGGAAGTTGTCCTTGTTGACCAGCAGATCGAGGCCGCGCGGCGACAGGCGCTTGGCCTCGTTGAGCAGCGTCAGCGCGACGCCCGAGCCCCAATGCTCGGGCGCCACCACGATCTGGTCGAGATACATGGTCTTGGGATCGACGGTGACGAAGCCGATGAGCGCGCCGTCGATTTCCGCCACCACGATGCGCGCCGCCGGCACCAGCTCGTTGCGCCAGCGCGCGCGCCACCAGTCGACGCGCGCGTTGAAGTCGATGTGCGGATAGTGCTGCGCCCAGGTGCGCCGCCACAGCTCGATCGCCGCGTCCTCGTCGGCGGCGGAGTAGGGGCGTAAGGTTGCGCTGCCGGCCACGTCAGGCGTTCTTGGCCGCCTGCCGGCGCAGCTTGCGAACGACCATGACGACAGCCGTGCGGTCGCAGGGCTTGGCGCCATAGGCGACGGCGCGGCTGCGTTCAAACGCTGTCAGGTCGTAGTGCGGGTGCGGAGTCCTGGGCGGCCCCTGGTAGGACGAGCGATGCAGACCAACGGTTCTGGCAAAGCGGTGCAGCTCATCGATGCTGTCGGCGAGCAAGTGGCACCACTTGCGGCCCTGCCAGTGCCAGATCGCTTCGTCGACATAGGCCGCCATCGCTGCGCTCACCGCTCCGTCAGCTTGAACTCGATGCGGCGGTTCTTCTTGTAGGCGTCCTCGGTGGTGGCGGTGTCGATCGGCTGGAATTCGCCGAAGCCGGCGGCGACCAGGCGCTGCGGCGCGACGCCCTTGGCCACCAGATATTGCACCACCGCGATCGAGCGCGCCGCCGACAGGTCCCAGTTCGACTTGAACTGCCCGCCGCTGATCGGGCGCACGTCGGTGTGGCCGTCGACGCGCAGCACCCAGGCGATGTCGGTGGGGATCTGCTTTTCGAGTTCGACCAGCGCGCTGCCTACCTTGTCGAGTTCGGCCTGCGCCTCCGGCTTGAGGTCGGCCTTGCCGGTGTCGAAGAACAGTTCCGATTGCAGCACGAAGCGGTCGCCGACCACGCGCACGTCGGGCCGGTTGCCGAGGATTTGGCGCAGCTTGCCGAAGAAGTCGGAGCGGTACTTGGTCAGTTCCTGCACCTTCTGCGCCAGCGCCAGGTTCAGCCGCTGGCCGAGATCGGCGATCTTGTTCTGCGCCTCCTTGTCCTTCTTCTCGGAGGCGTCGAGCGCCACCTCGATCGCGGCGAGCTGGCGGCGCAGCGCCGCGATCTGCTGGTTGAGGATCTCGACCTGCGCCAGCGCCCTGGCGGAGATCTTCTTCTCGCCCTCGAGCTGGCCGGACAATTCGGAAACCTTGCCCTGCGCCACGGCGGCGCCGGCGCCGGCCCCTTCGGCGAGGCCCTTGAACTTGTCGCGGTCGCTCTCGGCATTGGCGAGCGAGGCGCGCAGCTGCGCGAGCTGGTCCTCCATATTGGCCTTGCCGGTCTTCTCCATCGACAGCAGTTCGGTGAGCTGGGCGATCTGCGCGTTGAGGCGGGTGAGCGCGGTGTCTTTGCCGGCGACTTCCTGCTGCAGATAGAATTGCACCACCACGAACACGGTCAGAATGAAAATGATGCTGAGGATCAGCGTCGACAGCGCGTCGACGAAGCCCGGCCAGTAGTTCATGCCGCTGTCGCCGCGGCGCGTTCGTGCAAGGGCCATTGCTGTTTACTCTCCCGCGCTCAAGGCGCGTCCTGCATTCCCCCGCTCATGCCCGCGCAAGCGGGCATCCAGTTATTGGCCCTGGGTCCCCGCTTTCGCGGGGACGAACGGAAAACAACCGCGCAGCTTTGCCGCTACCGATCCACTTTCTCGCGCACCATGATTTCCAGCAGCCGCTTGATCTCGCGCTGCTGCTCGGCCTGGCTGTCGACCCAGTCGCGGATCATCTGCTGCTCGCTGCGCATGTGGTGCACCAGGCCCTGGATCGCCTCGGCCAGATTGGACATGGCGGTGGAGGCGCCCTGGCTGGTGCCGGCCTCGTTGATGGCGTCGCGCAGACGGTCGATGGCCGAGCGCATCTCGACCGGCACGCCGCCGGCGCTGCCGGGCTCGGTGGCCTGGTCGTAGACCGTGGTGGAGAGCCAGTCCTCCAGTTCGGTGTAGAAGCGGTTCTGCGCCTGGCTCGACTGCAAATCGAGGAAGCCGAGCACCAGCGAGCCGGCGAGACCGAACAGCGAGGACGAAAACGATATGCCCATGCCGGAAAGCGGAGCGGCGAGGCCTTCGCGCAGCGAGTCGAACATGCTGCCGGCATCGCCGCCGGTCTTCAGGCCCTGGATGACGCCGCCGACCGAGCCGACGGTCTCGATCAGGCCCCAGAAGGTGCCGAGCAGGCCGAGGAACACCAGCAGCCCGGTCATGTAGCGCGAGATGTCGCGCGCCTCGTCGAGGCGGGTGGCGATCGAATCGAGAATGCCGCGCATCAATTGCGCCGACATCGCCATGCGGCCGGTGCGGCTGCCGAGGATCGCCGCCATCGGCGCCAGCAGCACCGGCGCCCGCTCGACCGCGAGGCCCGGATCGGCCAGGCGGAAATTGTTGACCCAGGCGATTTCCGGATAGAGCCGCAGCACCTGGCGCACCGACAGAACGATGCCGATCGCCAGCACGCCGATGATCAGCGAGTTCAGGCCGGGATTGGCCATGAACGCCACTTCGATCTGCTTGTACAGCAGGAAGGCGACCAGGCCGCCCAGCACGACGAACACCAGCATCCGCAACAGGAAGATGCGGGGCGATGACAGTTTGAGCGGATCGAGTTCTTTTGCCATGAGCTTGAAATGTTAACGGCGGAACCGGATTTGCCAGCCAATATGGCACAGACCCGTGACAAGGAAAAAGCGGTTGCGCCGGTCCGCCAGCATAAATCGGCGGATTGGGTTTAAATTGCGGTCGGACTCAACCCTTACCGGCGCCTTTCAGCACGCGCAGCACCTCTTTCTGGATGGCCTCGTTGCCGGCGACGATATGACCCTTGGCGAGCATGGCGTCGCCGCCGTCACAATCGGAAACGAAGCCGCCGGCCTCGCGCACCAGGATGAGCCCTGCCGCCATGTCCCAGGGCTTGAGGTCGCGTTCCCAATAGCCGTCGAGCCGGCCGGCGGCGACCCAGGCGAGATCGAGCGCGGCGGCGCCGAAGCGGCGCAGGCCGGCGACTTGCTCCTGCATGGCGCCGGTCTCGCGGCGCCCCAGATCGAGGTCGCCGCGGCCGATATGCGGCAACCCGCAGGCGATCACGGCGTCGGCGAGCCGCTTGCGCCCGGCGACGCGGATGCGCTGCTCGTTCATGAACGCGCCCTTGCCCTTTTCGGCGATGAACATCTCGTCGTTGGCCGGATTGTAGATCAGGCCGGCGACCACCGTGCCTTCGCGCTCGAGCGCGATCGAAATGGCGAATTGCGGAATGCCGTGCAGGAAATTGGTGGTGCCGTCGAGCGGATCGACGATCCAGGTATGCGATTGGTCGGCGCCCTCGCGTTTGCCGCCTTCCTCGCCGAGAAAGCCGTAACCGGGCCGCGCCTTGGAGAGTTCCTGGTACAGCGTCTCCTCGGCGCGGCGGTCGGCCGACGTGACGAAATTCGCCGGGCCTTTGAGCGAGACCTGCAGCTTCTCCAGTTCGCCGAAGTCGCGCTTGAGCGCGCGCGCGGTCTTGCGCGCGGCGGCGATCATGACGTTGAGCAGGGCGGAGTGATGCATGGCGCGTGGGGTCTGCCCGCGCGGCGCCCTGCCGTCAAGAGCGCGGCGGGGCGGTCGACAGCCACGTGTCGGCGGCCTTTTGCGCGGCGTCGCGCACCGCCGGCGTTTGCTGGTCGGCAAAGACGTCGAGCACGGAATCGCTGGCGCCGCCCGCCTTGGCGACGATGTGCCATTTGACCGCTTCGGTCGCATTGGCCGGCATGCCGCGCCCGGCCATCAGGATGCGCGCCAGCCGGTCCTGCGCGATCGGGCTGCCGCGGCGCGCCGCGATCAGAAACAGCCGGGCGGCGGCGGCTTCGTCCTTCGGCGTGCCCTGACCGTTGAACTGCGCGATGGCGAATTCGACCATGGCGTCGACATTGCCGGCGACCGAGGCCAGCCCCATCAGGCGCGCGGCCTCGACCAGATCCTTCGGCACGCCGCGCCCGTCTTTGTACATGGTGGCGAGGGCATATTGCGCTTCCGCATTGCCGGCATCGGCGGCCTGCCGGAACAGTTCGGCGGCGCGCATGAAATCCTGTGGCAGCCGCTGGCCCTCCAAATAGAGCAGGCCGAGATCGTAGGCGGCGGGGGCGTAACCGAGCTTGGCGGCGGCCGCCAGCATGCGGGCGGCTTCGTCGGGGTCGCGCGGCCCGCCGCGGCCTTGCAGATTGAACATCGCCAGCGCGAACATGGCGCCGCGGTCGCCATGCGCGGCGGCGAGCTTGTACCATTGCGCCGCCTTGGCGTCGTCGCGGCCGACGCCGAGCCCTTGCGCGTAGATTTCGCCGAGCAGCGTCATCGCGATCGGATCGTTCTGCTGCGCGCGCTTGGTGGCCTCGGCGAGCGCGCTCAAATAATAGCCGCGCTGAAAGGCGCCGTAGGCGAGATCGATAGCGCCGCTATTGGCATTGGGCGTGGCGGGCGGGGCGGCGGGCGGCTTGGGCGGCAACCGCTTGCGTTGCGCCTGCGCCGGGGCGGCGAGGACGGCGAGTGCGCACAGCCCGACAATGGCGCCGCGCCGCACGCATCTCATGCGGCGCTCTCCGGCGCACGCAGGTGCCCGGCGGCGCGCGCGACCGTCGCCGCGATCGCGGACGCGTCGCGCCACAGCCAATCGCCGAGCGCGACGAAATCGGCGCCGGCGGCGGCCAGCGGCGCCACTTCGTCCATCGACGCGGCAAAGCCGACGCAGGGGATCTCGAACACTTCCGCCCACCAGGCGACGCGCTCCGCGATCGCCTCGAAACCCGGCCGTTCGCCGGTGGCGCCGGGCTCGCCGAACATCACGTAATCGGCGCCGGCCTCGGCCGCGGTCATGGCGTCATGGCGGGTGGCAAGGCCGCCCACGCCAACGATCCGTTCCGGCTTGAGCCGCGCCAGTGCCTCGATGAACGCAGGCATGCCGGTCAGATGCGCGCCGTCGGCGCCGGCGCGCGCCACCAGATCGGCATGGCCGTCGAGCAGCAGCGCCGCGCCCGTGTCCTGGACGAGCGGGCCAAGCGCCTTGGCGCGATTGATCTGCGTGCGCTCGTCCGCGTCGGATAAGCGCAGCAGCACGGCGGCGACGTCGCCGGCCGCCAAGGCCGCGGCGAGCTGCGCGGAAAATTCTTGCATCTCGGCGAGCGGCGGCGTCACCAGATAGAGACGCGGCGCCGGGCGCGGGTCGGCCTGTTTGGGTCGGGAAGCCATGGCCTCGGCATGCTAGCGCAATCGGGCGGAAAGTTGACATCGCCCGCTCTGCCGCGCGGCCTTTGCCTTACTTCGGCATCGGGATCGGCCCCATGTCCTTCGGCACCTTGTAGCCCTTCTGCACGGCCGGGCGCGCGGCGATGGTCTCGTACCAGCGCCGCACGTTCGGGATATTGCTTCAGGTCGACGGTCTGCCACTCGAAGCGCGCGATCCACGGCCAGATCGCGATGTCGGCGATGGAGTAGTCGTCGGCGACGAAGTCGCGCCCTTCGAGCCGCGTGTCGAGCACCTTGTAGAGCCGGTGCGCTTCCTTCAGGTAGCGCTCTTCGGCATAGGGCGACTTGCCGGGATGATATTTGACGAAGTGATGCACCTGGCCGAGCATCGGACCGATGCCGCCCATCTGCCACATCAGCCATTCGACCACGCGGTAGCGCGCCTCGCCCGATTTCGGCATGAGCTTGCCGGTCTTGTCGGCGAGATAGAGCAGGATCGCGCCCGACTCCATCAGCGCCAGATTGTTGTCGCGGTCGACGATCGCCGGGATGCGGTTGTTGGGCGAGACTTTGAGGAAGTCGGGCGCGAACTGCTCGCCCTTGGAAATGTCGATGGCGTGCGCGCTGTAGGGCAGGCCGAGTTCTTCCAGCGCGATGGAGACTTTGCGGCCGTTCGGCGTGGTCCAGGTGTAGAGATCGATCACGGAAATATCCTTTGAATTGCGGAATACAACAACGTCGTGGCCGGGATTGGCCCGGCCACGACGCTTCATTTATCGAAAATCGAACCGCGCGTCACGCGGCACACGCAAGCGTGATCACGCCGCCTTCTTTTCCAGGTCGGCTTTCCATTGGCCGAGGGTGGCGAGGCTGTTCATTTTTGCGCGATGTGAAAATGCGCGCTGGGCGGCGGCGACATTCTCGCTCTTGCCCTTCCAGGTGGTCTGCGGCGCGTGCTGCAGCGCGCGGCCGTAGGAGAACGTGAGCTGCCACGGCAGATGGCCGATCTTGTTCATGGCGTCGAGATGGGCGGTGGCTTCCTCGTCGCTTTGCCCGCCGGACAGGAAGGCGATGCCCGGCACCGCGCCCGGCACGCAGGCCTTCAGCAGCTTCACCGTCTTCTCGGCGACTTCCTCGACCGACGCTTTCTTCGCGCTCTTCTTGCCGGCGATCGCCATGTTGGGCTTGAGCACCATGCCTTCGAGCGCGACGCGGTTGTAGTAGAGCTGCTGGAAGGTCTCCTTCAGCACCCATTCGGTGACCTTGACGCAACGGTCGATGTCGTGGTCGCCGTCCATCAGCACTTCCGGCTCGACGATCGGCACGATCTGCGCCGCCTGGCAGAGCGCGGCATAGCGCGCCAGCGCGTGCGCATTGGCGTAGATGCAGGTGTGGGTCGGGATGTGCGCGCCGATGTCGATCACCGCCCGCCATTTGGCGAAGCGCGCGCCCTGCTCGTAATATTTCGGCAGCCGGTCGGCGAGCTTGTCGAGCCCGACCGTCACCACTTCGCCCGGGCACATCGGCAGCGGCTTGGTGCCTTCGTCGACCTTGATGCCGGGAATGGCGCCGGCCTTTTTGATCAACTCGACCAGCGGCGTGCCGTCCTTGCCTTTTTGCCAAATGGTCTCGTCGTAGAGGATGACGCCGGAAATGTGCTTCATGCCCTCGGCCGAGCGGAACAGCATCTCGCGGTAGTCGCGGCGATTGTCCTCGGTCGACTCCACGCCGATGGCGTCGAAGCGCTTCTTGATGGTGCCGGAGGATTCGTCGGCCGCCAGGATGCCGCGGCCGGGCGCCACCATGGCGCGCGCCACCTTGTTCAGTTCATCGAGATTCATTGTCGCGCTCTCCTTCTCTCTGGCGTCATCGTCCGCGAAAGCGGACGATCCAGTAACCCCTGCATGTTCAATCCGCCACCGTGGTGATTACTGGATGCCCCGCCTTCGCGGGGCATGACAGCCTGAACTATTTTACTCTCAGCACTTCTACCCCCGGCAAGGCCTTGCCTTCCAGCCATTCCAGGAAGGCGCCGCCGGCGGTCGATACGTAAGTCAGCCGGTCGGCCACGCCCGCGACATTGAGCGCGGCCACCGTGTCGCCGCCGCCCGCCACCGTCACCAGCTTGCCGGCCGCGGTCAGTTCCGCCGCCGCTTCCGCCACTTCCACGGTGCCGTTGTCGAACGGTTCGATCTCGAAGGCGCCGAACGGCCCGTTCCAGACCAGCGTCTTCGAGCGGGCGAGCACCGAGACCGCGTATTCCACGCTGCGCGGGCCGATGTCCAGGATCATGTCTTTGGCGCCGACATGGTCGACATCCACCACGCGCGAGGGCGCGTTCGCCGCGAATTCTTCCGCCACCACCGCGTCGACCGGCAGCACGATCTCGCGTTTGGCCGCTTTGGCCTCGTCCATGATCGTGCGCGCGGTGTCGACCAGGTCAGCCTCGGCCAGGCTTTTCCCAATACTTCTTGCCGAGGCCAAGTAAAAATGTGTTGGCCATGGCGCCGCCGATGATCAGCACATCGACTTTTTGCAGCAGGTGACCGAGCAGGTCGAGCTTGGTGGAAATCTTGGCGCCGCCGACGATGGCCGTGAGCGGGCGCGCCGGATGGTCGAGCACCTTTTCGAACGCTTCCAGCTCGGCCTGCAGGGTTCGCCCGGCATAGGCCGGCAGCAGATGCGCGAGCCCTTCGGTCGAGGCGTGCGCGCGGTGCGACACCGAGAAGGCGTCGTTGACGAAGATGTCGCCGAGCTTGGCGAGCGCGGCGACGAAGGCGGGATCGTTCTTCTCCTCGCCGGGATGAAAGCGGGTGTTCTCCAGGCAGACGATGTCGCCATTCTTCATCGCCGCGACCGCGCGTTCGGCCGCCTCGCCGATGCAGTCGTCGACGAATTTGACCGGCCGCTTGATGATGTGGGCGACCTCGGCGGCGACCGGCTTGAGCGAATTCTTCGCGATCGCGCCCCTTCGGGCGGCCGAAATGCGACAGCAGAATCACCTTGCCGCCCTTGTCGGCGATCTCGGTGATCGCCGGCGCCATGCGTTCGATGCGGGTTGCGTCGGTGACGACGCCGTTTTCCACCGGCACGTTGAGATCGGCGCGCACCAGCACGCGCTTTCCCTTCACGTCGGCGTGGTCGAGGGTGCGAAACGCGCTCATGGCTGCCCCAGCACGAGCGATTTTCAGATCAACTTACCCATCGCCACGGCGGTGTCCGCCATGCGGTTGGAAAAGCCCCACTCGTTGTCGTACCACGACATCACGCGCACCAGCGTGCCGTCCATCACCTTGGTCTGGTCCATGTGGAAGACCGAGGAGTGGGGGTCGTGGTTGAAGTCGATGGAGACGTTGGGCGCCGTGGTGTAGCCGAGGATGCCCTTGAGCTGCTGCTCGGCCGCGCGCTTGATCGCGCCGTTGACCTCGTCCTTGCTGGTCGCGCGCTTGGCGACGAATTTGAAATCGACCACCGAGACGTTGGGCACCGGCACGCGGATCGCCACGCCGTCGAGCTTGCCGGCGAGCTCCGGCAGCACCAGGCCGACCGCCTTGGCGGCGCCGGTCGAGGTCGGGATCATCGACAGCGCGGCGGCGCGGCCGCGGTAGAGATCCTTGTGCAGGGTGTCGAGCGTGGGCTGATCGCCGGTATAGGCGTGGATCGTGGTCATGAAGCCCTTGTCGATGCCGATGGCGTCGTTGAGCACCTTGGCGACCGGCGCCAGGCAATTGGTGGTGCAGGAGGCGTTGGAGACCACCTTGTGATCCTTGGTCAGCTTGTCGTGGTTGACGCCGTAGACCACGGTCAGGTCGGCGCCGTCGGCGGGCGCCGAGACCAGCACGCGCTTGGCGCCGGCGGTCAGATGCATCGCGGCCTTGTCCTTGGCGGTGAAGATGCCGGTGCATTCCATCGCGATGTCGATGCCGAGATCCTTCCACGGCAGCGTCGCCGGATCCTTGATGGCAGTCACCTTGATGGCGCCGTTGCCGACGCTGATGGTGTCGCCCTTGACGGTGACCTCGCCGGGGAAGCGGCCGTGCACGCTGTCGAAGCGCAGCAGGTGGGCGTTGGTTTCCACCGGTCCGAGATCGTTGATGCCGACGACCTCGATGTCCTTGCGGCCGGCCTCGGCGATGGCGCGCAGGACGTTGCGGCCGATGCGGCCGAATCCATTGATGGCAACGCGAATAGTCATTGCTGTCGCTCCCGGCTCTCTCGTCTTGTCATGGCCGCAATCGGCCATGACGCGTATTGACCCAAGTCAACTCTTCCCGAGCTTTCGCACAGCCGCGTCGGCGACCGCTTCGGGGGTAATGCCAAAATGCTTGTAAAGGTCCTTGTAGGGCGCGCTGGCGCCGAAACTCGTCATGCCGACGAAGATGCCATCGGAACCGATGATGGCGTCCCAGCCCTGGCGCACGGCGGCTTCCACGCCGATTTTAACCTTGGCGTCGCCGATCACCGCGCGGCGCGCCGCCTCCGGCGCTTCCAGCAGCAGTTCGAAACAGGGCACCGACACCACGCGCGCCGAAATGCCGCGCGCGGAGAGCAGCTTTTTCGCCTCGACCGCGATCGCCACTTCCGAGCCGGTGGCGAACAGCGACACCTCGGCCTTGCCCTCGGCGGCGGCGATCTCATAGGCGCCGGCCGCGCAGCGGTTGCGCTCGAGGAAATTCTGGCTGAGCTGCGGCAGGTTCTGCCTTGTCAGCGCCAGCACGCTCGGGCGGTTGTTCGGCTTCGAGTGCGAGCTGCCAGCATTCGGCGGTCTCCACCGCGTCGCAGGGGCGGAACACCAGCAGATTGGGGATCGCGCGTAACGCGGCCAGGTGCTCGACCGGCTGATGGGTCGGCCCATCCTCGCCGAGACCGATGGAGTCGTGGGTCATCACATGGATCACCCGCTTGCCCATCAGCGCGGCGAGCCGGATCGCCGGGCGGCAGTAATCCGAGAACACCAGGAAGGTGCCGGAATAGGGGATGATGCCGCCGTGCAGCGCCATGCCGTTCATGGCGGCGGCCATGCCGTGCTCGCGCACGCCGTAATGGATGAAGCGGCCGGAATAATCGGCGGCGCTCATCGCCTTCATGGTCTTGGTGCGCGTGTTGTTGGAGCCGGTGAGATCGGCCGAGCCGCCGAGCATCTCCGGCAGCGCCGGAATCAGGCTTTCGAGTGCGAACTCGCACGCCGTGCGGGTGGCGATTTCCTTCGGCGTGGCGGCGAGCGATTGCTTCACCGCGGCGACGGCATCGGCAAACGCCGGCTTCGGCAGGTCGCCGCGCATGCGGCGCTCGAATTCGGCGCGCTTGCCGGCCTCGAGCGCGGCGAGCCGCTTGCTCCACTCGGCATGGGCGCCCTTCGAGCGCTCGCCGGCCTTGCGCCACGCACTCAAAATATCGGCGGGAATTTCGAACGGCGGCGAGGTCCAGCCCAGGCGTTCGCGCGCGCCTTTGATCTCGTCGGCGCCGAGCGGCGAGCCGTGCGCCGACGACTTGCCGGCCTTGCTCGGCGCGCCGAAGCCGATGGTCGTTTTGCAGGCGATCATCACCGGCTTGTCGGAAGTTTGCGCCTTCTCGAGCGCGGCGGCGATGGCGGCCGCGTCATGGCCGTCGATGCGCGAGGCGGACCAGCCGGCGGCCTCGAATCGTTTCACCTGGTCGACGCTGTCGGTGAGCGACAGCGCGCCGTCGATGGAGATGCCGTTGTCGTCGAACAGCACGATCAGCTGGTTGAGCTTCAGATGGCCGGCGAGCGCGATCGCTTCCTGGCTGATGCCTTCCATCAGGTCGCCGTCGGAGGCGAGCACGTAGGTCTTGTGATCGACCACATCGCCGCCGAACTCGGCGGCGAGATGCCGCTCGGCGATCGCCATGCCGACCGCGTTGGCCAAACCCTGGCCGAGCGGGCCGGTGGTGGTCTCGATGCCGGGGGTGTGGCCGTATTCCGGGTGGCCGGCGGTGATCGAGCCGAGCTGGCGGAAGCGCTTGATCTCACCGATCGTCATCGCCGGATAGCCGGTGAGATAGAGCAGCGCGTAAATGAGCATCGAGCCGTGGCCGGCCGACAGCACGAAGCGGTCGCGGTCGGGCCAGGCCGCGATCGGCGGGATCGAATTTCAGGAAGCGCGTGAACAGCACGGTCGCCACGTCGGCGGCGCCCATGGGCAGCCCGGGATGGCCGGATTTCGCCTGCTCGACGGCATCCATCGCCAGCGCGCGGATGGCATTGGCCATGCGCGCAAGTTCGCCAGCTGGGGCGACGGCGGCACTAGCGGCCGCTTGCTCGCGGCGTGCTGTGGGCGCCACGGCGGCCGTCGGCGAAGCGTTTGCACTCATGGAAATGGCCTGTTTGCGTGGCTGGATAGCATGTGAGGCTCTTGAGTCAATGTGACGGAGCGGCCGCCGGGCAGCCATGCACAGGCTCTCGAAAACTTCCGGGTAAATGATGCGGCGAGCGTTGACGAAAGGATCGCGCAGCACGTAAGCTTCTTCGCCTAAATCTTTGCCCCCGCAAGCGTTTTTGAGTGCGGACCATGGCGATAACCGACCAAAGCGCGATCGATCAAGCGGTGAAGCGTCTGGCGCTTGCGCTCGACGGGCTCGATGCCGCGGTCGAGCGCCGGCGCGAGGCCGACCGCAGCGAGGAGGGGCTGACGAGCCAGATTCACGCCTTGGGCGTCGACCGCAGCCGGCTCGCCGCCGCGCTCGACGGCGAGGCCGCGCGCGCGCGCCGGCTGGAGTTGACCAATCACGAGATTGCGCAGCGATTGGACGCCGCCATTGCCAGCATCCAGTCGGTGCTGGACGCCAATGAGTAGCGCATGATGCCGAAATGTGGGCAGCGGGATTCCGGCAAGATCATGCGCAAGGGATGATGCCGTGGCCCAGGTCAACGCCAGCATAGCCGGCCGCCAGTTCCGCCTCGCCTGCGAGGACGGGCAGGAAGAGCATTTGCAGGCGCTCGCCAAGGATATCGACGAGCGAATCGAGGGGCTGCGCACGAAATTCGGCGAAATCGGCGACACCCGGCTGACGGTGATGGCGGCGCTGATGGTGGCGGACGAATTGGTGGAAGCCACGCGCAAGCTGCGCCGCCTGGAGGAGGAGACCACCGCGCTGCAAGATGCCCGCGTCGTCGCCGCCGACCGCGCCAAGGCGGCATCGAACGCGGTGGTCAACGCCTTCAACTCGGCGGCCGAACGCATCGAAGGCATCACCAAGAAGCTCAACGCGTCGCTCGGCAACGGCGTGGCGATCGGGTAATGCCTTGATGTTGGATGGCAAGGAGATCGAGGCGCGCATTCGCGGCAGCTTCGCCCGTCAGACGATCATGGCGACGCTGGGCGCCGAGATCGCCGCGGTGCGCGCGGGCGAAGTGGAAATCGTGCTGCCGTTCTCGGACAGAATTCTTCAGCAGCACGAATTCATCCATGCCGGCGCGGTTGCCACCATCGCCGACACCGCCTGCGGCTATGCGGCGCTCACCGTGATGCCGCGCGAGGCGGCGGTGCTGACCACAGAGTTCAAGATCAACCTGCTGGCGCCGGCCAAAGGCGAGCGGCTGCGCGCGGTCGGCCGCGTCGTTCGCAGCGGCAAGAAGCTGGTCATCACGCTCGGCGAAGTGTTCGCCGAGGATGGCGCCGCCCGCAAACAGGTTGCCCTCATCACCGCGACCATGATGGTGGTCGACACCGGCACCGGCCTGCGCGATTGAACGGGCGATCAATAGCGGAAGGCCGTGTAGGAAATACCGTCGTGGGTGAAAACGCCAAGCCGCTGCATGCCCATTTTATGGTGAGCTTTCAGCGACGGAAGATTGTCAGCCACCACAAATGTCATGGCAGGCCGGTCGGGCAATTCCGCCCGCAGTCTCACGAACATCGCGCCGGCAAGGCCTTTTCCGCGCTCGCTCTCGGCCACGCAAACCGGGCCGTAAGAATAGCAATCCGGCGGCGCGGCAAAACTGCGCAACATGGCTTGCACGATCGCCACATGCGCTTTCGCGGCGAGCGTTGTCGTCACCAGGTAGCCGACGACTTTGCCGTCGCGTCGGGCGACGATCAGCGGCATTTCGGCCATGGTGCGCTTGAACCAATCCGCGGTCTGCCGCACCGACAAAGTGCCGCCGCTGTCGGGCAGATTTTGCTCCTGAAGCGCGAGGATGGCCGGAATGTCGCTCGAGTTGGCAAGATCGATTAGGTAGTTAACGGTCATTCGGGCGGGGCTCGGTCAATATGTTGCGGCGGGTTTACCCAGGGTGAGTGGCATATTCTATCGGGCAGTACTACATTGCCCAAGCGGGGCTGTGGGGCGCGACGGAGACAATTCCCCGGGGCCTTACGATCCTAACGGGAGCTGTCCCTGGCCGGGCTCGTGGGCTCGGTCATATGGCGCCCACCTACTTATGTAGGTTCCCGGGATCACACTCCGACGGCTTTTGCGGCTCCGCACTTTTACTCTTGTTGATGTCAGATTTAACCGAAACCGAACAGACGAAAGCCGCACTCCGCGCCGCAGCCCTGGCGCGGCGCGACGCCTTGCCGGCGGCTGCGCGCGCGGCGGCGGCGCAGGCGATCGCGGACCGCGCGTTTCCGGTAGAGGTCGCGGCGGGCACGATAGTCGCCGGCTTCTCGCCGATGAAGAGCGAGATCAATCCAATCCCGCTGATGCGCAAGCTCGCGGACATGGGCGCGCAGCTGGCGTTGCCGGCCATCGCCGGGCGCGGGCGCCCGCTGATCATGCGCACCTGGCATTTCGGCGCGCCGCTTAAAAGCGGCCAATGGGGCATCCGCGAGCCGATGCCCGACGCGGCCGAAGTCGCGCCCGACATTCTCATCGTGCCGCTCGCCTGCTTCGACCGCGCCGGCCATCGCATCGGCTACGGCGCCGGCTATTACGACATGACCATCAACGCGCTGCGCGCGAAGAAGAAGGTGGTCGCCGTCGGCATCGCCTATGCCGCACAGGAAATTGAACGCGTTCCCGCAACCGAGCGCGACGCCCGCCTCGATCTCGTGCTAACGGAGCGCGAGGTGATCGATTTCCGTAGGGTCCGATAGCGCATGCGTATCCTTTTTATCGGCGACATTGTCGGGCGCTCCGGGCGAGCCATCGTCGCTGAGCGCCTGCCCGGCCTGGTCTCCGCCTGGAAGCTCGACCTGGTGGTGATCAACGGCGAAAACGCCGCCGGCGGCTTCGGCATCACCGAAGTCATCTACAACGAGCTGATCGACGCCGGCGCCGACGCCATCACGCTCGGCAATCATGCCTGGGACCAGCGCGAGGCGCTGGTGTTCATCGAGCGGGCGCCGCGCCTCATCCGCCCGGCGAATTTCCCCAAGGGCACGCCCGGCCGCGGCGCCGCGCTGGTCGAGACCAAGAACGGCAAGCGCGCCTTGGTGATCAACGCCATGGGCCGCGTCTTCATGGACCCGCTCGACGATCCGTTTGCCGCGGTCGAGCGCGAACTTGCCGCCTGCGCGCTCATGACCGGCGCCGACGCCATCGTGCTCGACATGCATTGCGAGGCCACCAGCGAGAAGCAGTCCATGGGCTTTTTCTGCGACGGCCGCGTCAGCCTGGTGGTCGGCACCCATACCCATTGTCCGACCGCCGATCACCGCATCCTGCCGGGCCGCACCGCTTTCGTGTCGGATGCCGGCATGACCGGGGATTTCCAATCGGTCATCGGCATGAACAAGGACGAGCCGCTCAACCGCTTCCTGCGCAAGGTGCCGGGTGCGAAATTCGAGCCGGCCAACGGCCCGGCCACGCTGTGCGCCATCGCGGTCGAAACCGACGACGCCAGCGGGCTGGCCGGCAAGGTCGCCGCGGTCCGCCTCGGCGGCATCCTGGAAGAAGCGCGCCCGAAATTCTGGGAATAAAGCCGTTCATCTCGCCATCGCCCTGAGATGGCCGCGCGTGGCGCGGACCAAAAAGGCAGATGGAGCGGAGTTTATTTTCTCGGCCAGTCAGCCTATATAGCCGCCAGTCCTCAACATCAGCGTATTTGTCCCGTCATGGCCGGTCATTCCCAATTCAAGAACATCATGCACCGCAAGGGGCGCCAGGATAAGGCGCGCTCCGCGCTGTTCGGCAAGCTCGCGCGCGAAATCACAGTGTCGGCCAAGCTCGGCCTGCCTGACCCGGCGTTCAATCCGCGCCTGCGCGCCGCCATCATCGCCGCCCGCGCCGAGAACATGCCGAAGGACAATATCGAGCGCGCGATCAAGAAATCGCAAGGAAGCGACGCGGAAAACTACGACGAAATCCGCTACGAGGGTTACGGGCCGGGCGGGGTGGCGGTGATCGTCGAGGCGCTCACCGACAATCACAACCGCACCGCCGGCGAAGTGCGCGCCACCTTCACCAAGAATGGCGGCAACCTGGCCACCACCGGCGCGGTGTCGTTCATGTTCGACCGTGTCGGCGTGGTCGAATACGAGGCCAAGGTGGCGAACGCCGACCAGATGCTGGAAGCGGCGATCGAGGCCGGCGCCGAGGACGTGGTGTCGAACGCCGACGGCCATCAGATCTTCACCACGCCGGCAACCCTGAACGAGGTGGCCAAGGCGCTGGAAGCCAAGTTCGGCGAGCCACGCAAGGCGGCGCTGCTGTGGAAGCCGCAGAACACCGTCGCGGTCGACGACGAAACCGGCGAGAAGCTGCTCAGGCTGATCGAGTCGCTCGACGAAAGCGACGACGTGCAGAACGTCTACGCCAATTTCGAGGTGTCGGACGCGCTGATGCAGAAGATGAGCGCGTAAGACACCCCGCTCATTCCCGCGCAAGCGGGAATCCAGTGTTACGTATCACAAAATTTGCAATTTATCGCCCTAGGTCCCCGCTTTAGCGGGGACGAGCGATAGTACGGTTGGTTCTGGCCGAGACCGCGTCGTGGCGCTATCAACGGGCCATGGTCGGGCATCCGATTCGCATCCTCGGCATCGATCCCGGGCTCCGCCGCACCGGCTGGGGTCTGGTCGAGGCTGACGGCAACCGGCTGATCTATGTGGCCTGCGGCTCGCTGGAGACCAGCGAACGGGCCGAACTCGGCGCCCGGCTGGTGGTCATCCATGACGGGCTGGCCAAGGTGATCGAGCAATACCGGCCGCACGAGGCGGCGGTGGAGGCGACCTTCGTCAACGCCAACGCGGTGGCCACGCTCAAGCTCGGCCAGGCGCGCGGCATCGCCATGCTGGTGCCGGCCAAGGCCGGACTGATCGTGGCGGAATACGCGCCCAACGTGGTGAAAAAAACCGTGGTCGGCGCCGGTCACGGCGAGAAGGCGCAAGTTCGCATGATGATTGGCGTGCTGCTGCCGAAAGCCGATCCGCAGAGCGAGGACGCCGCCGACGCGCTGGCGATCGCGGTCTGTCACGCGCATCATCGCACCAGCGCGGTGCTGAAGGTGGCGGCGTCATGATCGGCAAGCTCAAGGGCATCGTCGACGCTTACGGCGCGGATTACATCATCCTCGACGTCGGCGGCGTCGGCTATCAGGTGCATTGCTCGCCGCGCACGCTGCAAGCGCTGCCGGCGGCGGGCGAAGCCGCCACGCTGTCGATCGAGACTTACGTACGCGAGGATCAGATCAAGCTGTTCGGCTTTGCCAGCGACGTGGAACGCGAATGGTTCCGCCTGTTGCAGACGGTGCAGGGCGTCGGCGCCAAGGTGGCGCTCTCGGTGCTCGGCACGCTGAAGGTCGGCGATCTCGCCTCCGCGGTGGCGATGCGCGACAAGGCGGCGATTGCGCGCGCGCCCGGCGTCGGGCCGAAGGTGGCCGAGCGCATCGTCACCGAACTCAAGGACAAGGCGCCGGCCTTCGCGAGCGTCGATCCGGCGATGGTGCATCTGGCGGGCGCGCTCGACGAGAAACGCGCGCCCAGGCCGGTGATGGATGCGGTGTCCGCGCTGGTCAATCTCGGCTACGGCCAGCCGCAGGCGGCCGCCGCCATCGCGGCGGCGACGCGTAACGCCGGCGAGGGCGCCGACACCGCGACGCTGATCCGGCAGGGCTTGCGGGAGCTGGCGAAGTGATTTCACATTTCGCGACCACCAGATCTGTCGCCCCCGCGAAGGCGGGGACCCATACGCCGTTTCTCATCGAGAGACTGCGGAGTATGGGTCCCGGCTCTCGCTTCGCTCTGCCGGGACGACAGCCAACATGACCACCACCCCGCGCCGCCTGGTGACGCCGAGAAGCGCGACGACGACGCGGACGTCTCGCTGCGCCCGCAGCGGCTCGCCGAATTCATCGGCCAGGAGAAGGCGCGCGCCAATCTCGGCGTGTTCATCGAGGCGGCGCGCGCGCGCAAAGAGGCGCTCGACCACGTGCTGTTCGTCGGCCCGCCCGGCCTCGGCAAGACCACGCTGGCGCAGATCGTCGCGCGCGAACTGGGCGTCAACTTCCGCGCCACCTCCGGCCCGGTGATCGCCAAGGCCGGCGATCTCGCCGCGCTGCTCACCAATCTCGAGCCGCGCGACGTGCTGTTCATCGACGAGATCCACCGGCTCAATCCGGCGGTGGAGGAAATCCTTTACCCGGCCATGGAGGACTTCCAGCTCGACCTCATCATCGGCGAGGGGCCGGCGGCGCGCTCGGTGAAGATCGACCTCGCGCCGTTCACGCTGGTCGGCGCCACCACGCGCGCCGGCCTGCTCACCAATCCGCTGCGCGACCGCTTCGGCATTCCGGTGCGGCTGAATTTTTATTCCGTGGAAGAGCTCGAAGAGATCGTCAATCGCGGCGCCCGCGTGCTCGGCATCGGCATGACCGCGGACGGCGCCAACGAGATCGCGCGGCGCGCGCGCGGCACCCCGCGCATCGCCGGCCGCTTGCTGCGCCGGGTGCGCGACTTCGCCCATGTCGACGGCGACAAGGCGATCGACCGCAAGATCGCCGACCGCGCGCTCGGCGAACTGGAAGTCGACAGCAGCGGCCTCGATGCCATGGACCGGCGCTATCTGCGCATGATCGCCGAGAATTACGGCGGCGGCCCGGTCGGCGTCGATACCATCGCCGCCGGACTTTCGGAGCCGCGCGACGCCATCGAAGATATCATCGAGCCGTTCCTGATCCAGAAGGGCTTCATCCAGCGCACGCCGCGCGGGCGGCTGCTGACCTCGCATGCCTTCAAGCATCTCGGTCTCGCCGAACCGCAACGCGACCCGAGCCAGTTCGGCTTGTTCGGGGAGGGGGAAGCCGAAGATTAGGCGGCCGGCGCGTTCCGTTGAATTTCAATGCTGGCCGATGGCCGCGACGATCTGCGCAGCGAGGCGGCTAGCGATGATGCGATGTCCTTCCGGCGTCATGTGGCGGCGGTCCGCCTGCCAGTCTGCGATCGGGATCGATCTGAATTCGATATTCGCCATGAACACCTCGATGCCGCGCGCGTGCAATTGGCTGGCGATGGCGGCGACCTGGGCGTCATGCTCGGCCGGTGTCGCGCATTTTTGCGGCCGCCACGGCTCGGTGCATGCCTTGATGTCATTGTTGCCGGGATCGAGGATGACGATCTGCGTGCCCGCGGGCACCGCCGTCGAAAGCCGGCGCAGCATGCGGGCGGCGGTGTCGCCGCTGATGCCGGCATTCTTGACCTGAACATCGTAGCCTTGCTGCCGGAGCATGGATTGCAATTGCGCCGGGAACGATTGATCGCGCGATACGCCATAGCCCGCGGTATTGCTGGCGCCGAGCGCGACGATGCGCACCGTCGTCGCCTGCGCGGGTGCCGCAAATCCCAATACGAGAAAGGTTATCAAACGTATCAGCATCGATCCGCGCCGGCAGTCGCAGCGAGAAACATTATGGCACCGAATTGCCAACGGGAATACGCGCTGCGCGTGTGTGGTAGCCGCGCGTCAGATCATCTGCTGACGTCGTGGCGACATAACACGATCGTTACGATAGCTTCATCAAGACATGCGCCGATGACCATTTCGCGGGCTGGCTTAGCTTGGAATCACAGTGAGCGATGTGTTCCGGCTTTGAATTGGCCGCATGCATCTGGAAATCATTGCGTCATTGCTGTTGTTTGGCGCTCTTCTTGTTGTAGGCGGTCTCGTAGTCTATCGAAAACCTCAAACGATTGACCCGCCTTTGCCCATGCTCGAAGCCGATACTGATGCGCTGCGCAACGCGGTTGGGTTGCTCGAACACCCGAGCCTGGCTGCGCGCCTTACCAATATGATTGGAAAACCGGTTGAAATCGTCGGCCGGGCTCTGCCGGCGGCGGCTTCGCAGGCGATCGCAACAGCCACGGCCAAGAGCCTCGAGGCCGCTTTCAAGCTCGCGCTGCTCACAATTCGCAATGAGCCGCAGAAAAGCTCGCAACTGCTGCATAGAGCTTTGGCCGTCGCCTCGGGCGCCGCCGGCGGGGCGTTCGGTATCGCGTCGCTGCCGTTCGAGCTTCCGGTTTCGACTCTCATCATCTTGCGGTCCATTCTCGATATCGCGCGTAGCGAGGGCGAGAATTTAACCGACCCGGAAGCGACCCTGTCATGCGTGGCGGTGCTTGGGCTCGGCGGCCGGACCGCGGCTGACGATGAAGTCAAGAGCGGCTATTTCGTCACCCGCGGGGTTCTGGCGATGTCCGTCACCGAAGCCGCCCGCTTCATCGCCGAGCGCGGCGTCCTCGAGGAAGGCAGCCCCATCCTGGTGCGTTTGATTGCGCAGATCGCCGCGCCGTTTGGGTTCGTCGTTTCCGAGAAGGCCGCCGCGCAAGCCATTCCGGTCATCGGCGCGGTCGGTGGCGCTGCCATCAATTATGCCTTTATCGATCACTTCCAATCCGTCGCGCGCGGCCATTTTACCGTCCGCCGGCTTGAACGGCAGTACGGCAAGGATATTGTTTTCGCCGCCTACGAGCGGCTTCGTCGGGATCTCGGCCGGACTTAGCGCTGACCCGAATGAGCCGTCGAATTTGAGATCGTCCGCGTGGTAGACGGGCGCATGGACATGCATCAAGAAGTGCAGCGATGAGCGGCGCGCAAAATCTCTCCCTCGACGGCGAAATCGTTAACGGCCAGCACCGGCAGCCGGTGCGGGTCTATTACGAAGACACGGATTTCTCTGGCATCGTCTATCACGCGAGCTATCTGCGCTTCATGGAGCGCGGGCGCACCAACTATCTGCGGCTGATCGGCGCCGACCACCGCGCGCTGTTCGAGGCCGGCCGCCGCCGAGGCGCCGGGATTTTCCTTCGTGGTGCGCCACATGGACATTGCTTTTCGCAAGCCGGCGCACATGGACGATGTGCTCACCATCGTCACCGCGCCGGAAGAGGTGAAGGGCGCCTCCGTCATGCTGCATCAGAAGGTGATGCGCGGCGACGATCTGCTGGTGGAGGCGCATGTGCAGGTCGCCTTCGTCTCCGGCGGCAGAGCAAGGCCGATCCCTAAGCCGCTGCGTATTGCCATGAAGGCGGATCAGGAATCGGGCGGCGCTGCCTGACGGCTCGTGCTAGCCTGTCCGCGTCATGCCGGAACAGAGTTTCGCATTGTTCGAGACCGCCATCGGCTGCTGCGCCGTGATTTGGAGCGCGCGCGGCATTGCCGGCGTTCAACTTCCCGAGGCAGATGAAAGGGCGACGCGCGCGCGCGTGTTGCGGCGATTTCCGTCCGCGCTGGAAGCGTCAGCTTCGCCCGAAATAAGCCAAGCTATTGAGGCCATCACGGCGCTGTTGCGCGGCGAGCGGCGCGACCTCTACCGGCATAGTCATCGACGACAAGGGTTTCCCTGAGTTCAATCGGCGCGTCTATGCGATCGCGCGCATGATCCCGCCCGGCGCCACCATGACCTATGGCGAAATAGCCGAACGGCTCGGCGACAAGGCGCTGGCTCGCGAGGTCGGTCGGGCAATGGGCGAGAACCCGACGCCGATCATCATGCCCTGCCATCGCGTTCTGGCGGCCGGCGGCAAGGCCGGCGGCTTCTCCGCCTCAGGCGGTGTGGTCACCAAGCTGCGTCTGCTGACCATCGAAGGCGCGCAGCCGAACGGCCCGACGCTGTTCGATCGCTTGCCCTTGGAAGCGCGCCGCCGTCGCGGATGATCGCTCGCGTAGTGGCGAGACTCATGTTAATGCCATTCACATGAAATGGGGCAGGCACGCCGGGCCGCGCGGCTATCATCACGGCAATCTCAAGGAAGCCCTGGTGCGCGCCGCGCTCGAGCTGATCGCGGAGAAGGGGCCGGCCGGCTTCACCTTCGCCGATGCCGCGCGCTGGGCGGGGGTCAGCCCGGCGGCGCCCTATCGGCATTTCCGCGATCGCGACGAATTGCTGGCGGACGTGGCGCGGCGCGGCTTCGAGCAGTTCACCGCGGCGCAGTTGCGCGCGTGGGATGACGGCAAGCCGGACGTGTTCACCGCCTTCGACCGGCTGGGCAAGGCCTATCTGCATTTCGCCAAGCACGAGCCGGCCTACTACTCGGCCATGTTCGAGGCCGGCGTTTCGCTCGATGCCGATCCGCAATTGCGCGAGGCGGGCGAGCGTGCCTTCGCGGTGCTGCGCGGCGCCGCCGAGAAGCTGGTGGCGCTGATGCCGGCCAAGGGCCGGCCGCCGGCGCTGATGGTGGCGCTGCATATCTGGAGCCTCACCCACGGCATCGCCTCGCTGTTTTCGCGCGGCGACGCGGCGCGGCGCGCGCTGCCGATGCCGCCGGAGGAACTGCTGGAAGCCGCCTTCCTGATCTATTTGCGCGGGCTGGGGCTGCCCACGGGCGTCGCCAGCCGCTGGCGGTTGACCCAGCCAATTCCTAACTGACGGACGCTTGACAAAGGTTCGCCCCGGCTTTACGTATGTAAATGTTATTTACATTCACACGCGAGGTTCACCATGGCAATCGCCGCGAAGCTCGATGAATTCACCGCCAAGCTGGATGAATTCGGCAAACCGGCCTGGATCGCGCTGATCGTTTTGGGCTTCGTGGCCTGGTGGCCATTGGGCCTCTCTATCCTCGCCTTCACCATATGGAGCGGAAGAATGGGATGCGGATTTCACGGCGGTCACGACCGCTGGCAGCACAAGATGGAGCGCATGCAGCGCAAGATGGACTGGATGCGTTCGCGCATGGGCGGCGCCGGGCCGTGGAATTCCGCGCCCTCAGCGGCAATCACGCCTTCGACGAATACCGCAGCGAGACGCTGCGCCGCCTGGAGGAAGAGCAGAAAGAGTTCCGCGAATTTCTCGATCGCCTGCGCTTCGCCAAGGACAAGACCGAATTCGATGCGTTCATGGCCGAGCGCCGCAACCGGCCCGAGTCGGCAACGCCGCAAAACTGAATTTCCGGCTTTGCCCCCGCAGCGGCCGTCCGCCTTCCCCGAGGCGGGCGGCCGTTGCTTTTTCTCCCTCTCTCCGCACACGGGCGAGAGGTGAGTTGCGTCCGGTAACCCATCCTTAACCACAATCAGCGCTGTTTAGGGCGCTAAAGACCCGTTCTGCGCCCTAGTTTGGCCAAGTTTCGCGGGGATTTCGTAGTCCTGCCGGTGGCGGGACATCCGGGTTTTCGCGAAACATTCGGTTGGCGTTTGAGCGCGTGAGCGGGACCCCGCGGCGCGCTCATTTGGTCCGAACATTGTGCGCCGCACCGGTTTGACCGACTTAAGCCGGATCAAGCGGAAAGGACGTGCCCATGAATCCTGCCGACGTGGCACAGTCGGTGCTCCCGCTCACTTCTTCCGACCTCTCGCTGTTCACGCTGTTCTGGCACGCCCATTGGATCGTCAAGGCGGTCATGATCGGGCTGCTGGTGTGCTCGATCTGGGTGTGGGCGATCGCAATCGACAAGACCGTGCTCTATACGCGCACCAAGCGCGCCATGGATCGTTTCGAGCAGGCGTTCTGGTCCGGGCAGTCGCTGGATGAACTCTACCGCTCGCTGTCCTCGCGCCCGAACCATTCGATGGCGGCGCTGTTCGTGGCGGCGATGCGGGAATGGAAGCGCAGCTTCGAGGGTTCACCGCGCTCGTTCGCCGGCTTGCAGATGCGGATCGAGAAGGTGATGGAAGTGACGATCGCGCGCGAGGTCGAACGCCTGGAAACGCGCCTGCTGGTGCTTGCCACCGTCGGCTCGGCCAGCCCCTTCATCGGCCTGTTCGGCACGGTATGGGGCATCATGACCAGCTTCCAGTCGATCGCCGCCTCGAAGAACACGTCGCTGGCGGTGGTGGCGCCGGGTATCGCGGAAGCGCTGTTTGCCACCGCCATCGGCCTTGTCGCCGCCATACCGGCGACCATTTTCTATAACAAGTTCGCGGGCGACGTGAACAAGCAGGCGCAGCGCCTGGAAGGCTTTGCCGATGAATTCGGCGCCATCCTGTCGCGCCAGATTGACGAGCGCGGGCCGGGGACCAGCGCATGATTTCGACCAGCGGGAGCCGGCCTTCGGAAAGGGCCAAGGCGCCCGGCAAAATGTCAGGGATGCACAGTGATTCAATCTAGAGGGATCGCCTTCTAATGGCCGCCAATGCCGGCACGCCGGTCATCGGGCGCAGGAAGCATCACCGCCGCAAGGTGATGAGCGAGATCAACGTCACCCCGATGGTGGACGTGATGCTCGTGCTGCTGATCATATTCATGGTGTCGGCGCCGCTGCTCACGGTCGGGGTGCCGATCGACCTGCCGCAAAGCCAGGCCAAGAGCCTCGAGCAGGACAAGGAGCCGCTCACCCTGTCGGTCAACGAAAAAGGCCAGATTTTCCTGCAAAATGCCGAAATTGACGTGAACGATCTGATCCCGAAGCTGGAGGCGGTGGCGCAGGCACGCGGCGGCACCGATGCGCGCGTCTATGTGCGCGGCGATAAAAAGGTGGATTACGGGACCATGATGCGGGTGATGGGACGGCTGTCGGCGGCCGGCTTCCATCGGGTAGCCTTGGTCACCGAATTCGAGCAGGGCTCGAAAGTGCAGTGATGAAGACGGCGTCAGCGATATCGACCGGCCTGCACGCGGCAGTGCTGCTGTGGGCGCTGGTGTCGTTTTCCGGCAAGACCTTCGAGGTCACGCCGGCGGAGTCGCTGCCGGTCGATCTGGTGAGCGAGAAGCAATTCTCCGAAATGACCAAGGGCGTGAAGGATGCGCCCAAGCCGGTCGAAAAGCCGAAGCCGCTGGTCGAGAAGAAGGGCGAAGAACCGCTAAAGCCGGTCGAGGAGATCAAGCCGAAGGTCAGCGAGAAGAAGGAAGTCGCGCTGAATAAGGAAATGGCGCCGGAGCCGGAACCGCTTCCCAAGCCCGATCCGATCGCCGAGAAGATCAAGAAGCAGGACGAGCCGAAAAAGGAAGCCAAGACGCAGCCGCAACCGCTGCCGCCGAAACGGCCGGAGCGCAAGCAGCCGAAATTCGACGCCGACAAGATCGCGGCGCTGCTCGACAAGCGCGATCCGCAGCGCAACGCCGCCACCGGCGAGGAACTCAACGACAAGCCGTCGCTCGGCCGTGCCCATGGCTCCGCCGCCCGGCTTTCGCAAAGCGAAATCGATGCGTTCAAGCGGCGGATCAGCGATTGCTGGATTCCGCCGGTCGGCATGGACAGTGCGCAGGAATTGGTGGTGGTGTTCCGGGTGATCTTCAATCCGGACGGCAGCGTGAAAAGCGGCCCCGATGTGGTCGAAGGCAAGCCCGACGTCAACGGCCCGGTGTTCGCCGAAAGCGCCCGGCGCGCGATCCTGAAGTGTCAGCCCTATACGATGCTGCGGCGAGAAACCTACGATAGCTGGAAAGACATTGAGCTCGCGTTCAGGCCGAGCGAGATGTTCCGATAGCAGCGCTTCCGAAACGAGAAACCAACACCCACAATGCTCAATTCATTAATTGCTTCATTCGATGGCCGATCGAAACTGAGCCGCCGCCGCTTGCTGATGCAAGGCACCGCGGCCGCCGGCGGGCTCATGGCCGGCCTGTTGCCGAACGCGGTCGTCGCTGCATTGCGCCTCGACATCACGCAAGGCAATGTGCAGCCGATGCCGATCGCGCTGCCGGATTTTCTGGCCGGCACGCCGGCCGAGACGGAGACCGCGCGCAACGTCACCGCCATCATCACCAACAATCTCCAGCGCAGCGGGCTGTTCGCGCCGATCAATCCGCAGGCGTTCACCGAGAAGATCACCAATTCCGACGCGGTCCCGCGCTTTGCCGACTGGCGCGTCATCAATGCGCAGGCGCTGGTGACCGGCCGCATCACCAAACAAGGCGATG
Organism: uncultured Alphaproteobacteria bacterium; assembly: GCA_963762285.1. GTDB lineage: Bacteria > Pseudomonadota > Alphaproteobacteria > Rhizobiales > Xanthobacteraceae > Pseudolabrys. The sequence goes on from CAVXKE010000015.1 coordinate 86,231, forward strand.
GGCGGCTGAAGGCCGAATTCCGCCTATGGGACGTGTTCGCCGGCCAGCAGCTCGACGGCAAGCAGTATTTCACCACGCCCGACAACTGGCGGCGCATCGCGCACATTATCTCCGACGCAATTTATGAGCGGCTTACCGGCGAGAAAGGCTATTTCGACAGCCGCATCGTGTTCATCGACGAGACCGGCCCGAAGGACCGGCGGGTGAAGCGCCTCGCCATCATGGATCAGGACGGCGCCGGCGTGCGCTATCTCACCCGCGGCGACGACCTCGTGCTCACGCCGCGTTTCAATCCGACCACGCAAGAGATCACCTATATGTCCTACGGGAAGGGCGATCCGCGCGTCTATCTGCTCAACATCGAGACCGGCCAGCGCGAGATCGTCGGCAATTTTCCCGGCATGACATTCGCCCCGCGATTTTCGCCCGACGGCCAGCGCGTGATCATGAGCCTGCAGCAGGGCGGCAACGCCAATCTGTTCGTGATGGATCTGCGCTCGAAATCGACCACGCGGCTGACCGATACGCCGGCCATCGACACCGCGCCGTGCTATTCGCCGGACAGCAGGCAGATCTGCTTCGAGAGCGACCGCGGCGGCACGCAACAGATCTACGTAATGCCGGCCACCGGCGGTCCGGCGCAGCGCATCAGTTTCGGCGAAGGCCATCATTCGACGCCGGTGTGGTCGCCGCGCGGCGATTACATCGCCTTCACCGGCCAGGCGCGCGGTGCATTCTCGATCGGCATCCTGAAGCCGGACGGCTCGGGCGAGCGCATCCTCACCGAGGGGTTCCACAATGAAGGGCCGACCTTCGCGCCGAACGGGCGCGTGCTGATGTTTTTCCGCGATCCCGGCAGCGGCCCTTCGCTGTTCACGATCGACATCACCGGCCGCAACGAACTCAAAGTTCCGACGCCGAGTTACGCCTCGGATCCGGCCTGGTCGCCGCTGCTGTCTTGACAACGCCGTATTTTCACCGGCTGTTAACCACCACAATAGGTTTACGCGGCTCCGACAGTTTTAGGGGGCCCGTGCAAGGTTCGATCAAGGTTGATGGAAGGTTCGCTTAACCACCGTGCTGGTAGACGATGAGGGAACGCATGATCCCGAAAAGCATGTCCCAGACTTGATCGGGGTTGGGAACCGGTTTTCGGGACGGATCATGCAGCAAGAAATTCTCCGGTCAGTTGCGTGAGTGAGAATGGAGGCACCGGGATGATCAACGTGAAGCATTTCGTCCGCGCGGCCCGGCTGGCGGCCGTTCTGGCCGCGGCGCTGGCGATTTCGGCCTGCGCCAGCAAGCCGGAGGAAAACGCGCAAGCGAACGCGGCGGGCATGGCGACGCCCGGCAGCCAGCAGGACTTCGTGGTCAATGTCGGCGACCGGGTGTTCTTCGAAACCGACTCCTCCGAGCTGTCGCCGCAGTCGCGCGGCACGCTCGACAAGCAGGCGCAGTGGCTCAACACCTACAGCCAGTACGGTCAGTTCACCGTCGAAGGTCACGCCGACGAGCGCGGCACGCGCGAATACAACATCGCGCTCGGCGCCCGCCGCGCGCAGACCGTGCGCGATTATCTGATCTCGCGCGGCGTGGCAGCGAACCGCATGCGCACCATCTCCTACGGCAAGGAGCGGCCGGTCGCGCTGTGCGACGACATTTCCTGCTGGTCGCAGAACCGCCGCGCGGTCACGGTGCTCGGCGCCAGTTCGTAAAACGTGAACGTGGCCCTTGCTTAAATCCGTCATGCCCGGTCATGTGCCGGGCATCGACGTTTTTTTGCGCACGGAAACGAGCCGCGCGTGGCCGCGCCGGGGTTCCAGTCACAATTTCGACGCAGCCCGCCGTATGCTACCTGTATCGACCGTTGCCGGGCTGACTCTATGACGCGTTCTCGACACCCAATTCGCACCGCGGCGCTCGCTGCGCTCACCGTTCTGCTGTTGGCCGGCGCCGCGGCGGCGCAAGAGGGGCGCTCGTCGGGCGGTTTCCTCGACAACCTGTTCAACCGTGGCGAGCCGTCGTCGCAGCAGCCCCCGGCTGGCCAGCGTCAGGCTGACCCGCAAGTCGCGCAATCCGATCCCGGCGATCTGTCGGTCCGCCTCGACCGCATGGAAAGTGCATTGCGCCAACTCACCGGCACCCTCGAGCAATTGCAGTACCGCAACCAGCAGCTCGAAATGCAGCTCAAGCGCCTGCAGGACGACACCGAGTATCGCTTCCAGCAGCTCGGCTCCAAGGGCGGACTGCCCGCCGCCGCTGCCCCGCGCGCAATGTCGCCGCCGGGGCCGCCCGATCCGCCGCCGGCCGCCGCGCCCGGCAAACGCTCCGACGTGTTCGACCCGGCGCAGCATCCGAATGCGCCCGGCGTCCCGCGCGTCCTCGGCAACGAAGCGGCGGTCGCCGTGCCGGCGCCGAATGCGGACAATGTGCCGCCGGTCGGCGTGCCGGGCGGCCGCGCGGCGGGCGCTCCGCTCGATCTCTCGACGCTCAACGGCGATGCACCGGCGCAGCCGAATGTCCCGATGGCCAATGCCGGGCCGATGACGCCCTCGCAGTTGCCGCCGCCGGCGCGCAACACCAGCGCCCCCGGCACGCAACTGGCCACGCTGCCGCCCTCGGCAACGCCGCACGACGAATTCGACATGGCCTACGGCTATGTGCTGCACAAGGACTACGCGTTGGCCGAGCAGGCCTTCCGCGATTTCCTGCGCAAATATCCGGACGAAAAGCTGGTGCCGGAGGCGCAATATTGGCTGGGCGAGAGCCTGTTCCAGCGCCAGCGCTATCGCGACGCGGCGGAATCCTTCCTGGCGGTCTCGACCAAATATGAACGCTCCGGCAAGGCGCCGGAGGCTTTGCTGCGGCTCGGCCAGTCGCTCGCCGCGCTCAATCAGAAGGAAGCCGCCTGCGCCACGCTGGCCGAGGTCGGGCGCAAATTTCCGCGCGCCGCGGCGAGCGTGAAACGCGGCGTCGCGCAGGAACAGAAGCGTACGCATTGCTAGCGCGCGATCCGGCGAACCGGTTCGCCGAAAGAATGCGCGATGCGCTAATGTCATGATCCCGAAAAATAGGCCCTCGGGCTTGACCCTGGGGTGGCAACCGGTTTTCGGAACAGATCATGCGCACGCCAGAATCTTCGGCAATCTCGGCCACGGAAGCCAAAGCGCTTTTTTCCGATCTCGAACATGTGCCGGTGCTGGTGCTGGCGGTCTCCGGCGGGCCGGATTCCACCGCGCTCATGGCGCTGGCGGCGCGCTGGCGCCAATCGCTTAAGGTCAAGCCGAGCCTGATCGCCGTCACCGTCGATCATGGCTTGCGCGCGGAATCCAAACGCGAGGCGGCGGCGGTCGGACGTCTTGCGCGCAAGCTTGGGCTGGCGCACCGCACGTTGCGCTGGACCGGAGCCAAGCCGAAGACCGGCTTGCAGCAAGCGGCGCGCGCGGCGCGTTACCGGCTGCTCGCCGACGCGGCGCGCAAGGCCAAAGCCTCGCACATCCTCACCGCCCATACGCTCGACGACCAGGCCGAGACCGTGCTGATCCGCATGAGCCGCGGCAGCGGCGTCACCGGGCTAGGGGCGATGACACGGATCTCGGCTTTGCCGGGGGCCGGGCAGGGCGCGATTAAACTGGTCCGCCCGCTGCTCGACATTCCCAAGGCGCGGCTGATCGCGACGCTGAAGGCGGCGAAAATCGCCTTCGCCGACGATCCGTCCAACCGCGATCCGCGCTTCACGCGGGCGCGGCTGCGCGGCCTGATGCCGCAACTCGCGCGCGAGGGTCTCGACGCCCGCCGGCTTGCGCTGCTGGCGCGGCGGCTCAAGCGGGCGGATATGGCGATCGAAACCGCGGTTGACCGGGCCGAGGCCGAGTTGGCGCGACCGCCGCCCGCGCCGGGCGCCATCGCCTTCGACGCGGCTGGCTATGCCCGATTGCCGGCCGAGATCGCGCTGCGCCTGCTGGGACGGGCTGTCACAAAAGCCGGCGACGAAGGCCCAGTCGAATTGGCCAAGCTGGAAGCGCTGAAAGCGGCCCTCGATGCCGCCCAAAATGCCGGTGTGACGCGGTTTCGGCGCAGTCTGGCCGGCGCCCTGGTGACGCTCACGGGGCCCCAAATCGGGGTGGAACGGGCGCCGCCGCGCCGTGGCAGAACCTTAACCACGCGCGGACGCGGTAACGCCAAACCAACGAAATCGCGCTAGATTATCTGAGATTCGAGCCCTTTTCATGCCGGCCCATGGTGCCTACATTGGCAAAGGGACAGACGTGAAGTTGCCACGAATTTTCGGCATTAAGTAGTGTAATGGCCGCAGCGCGCTCCGCGGCGGGTAAGGACGCCTGATGAACGCTAATTTACGCAATTTCGCCCTCTGGGTGATCATCGTCCTGTTGCTGCTGGCGCTGTTCACGCTGTTCCAAAATCCCGGACAGCGCACGAGCGCGCAGGACATTTCATTCTCGCAGCTGTTGAGCGAAGTCGACCAGGGCCGCGTGCGCGACGTGGTGATCCAGGGGCCGGAAATCCACGGCACCTTTGCCAACGGCACCAGCTTCCAGACCTATGCGCCGAGCGATCCCAGCCTGGTGCAGAAGCTCTACGCCAAGGGCGTCTCGATCACCGCGCGGCCGCCGTCGGACAATGTCCCGTGGTTCGTCTCGCTGCTGGTGTCGTGGCTGCCCTTCATCGCGCTGATCGGCGTGTGGATATTTCTCTCACGCCAGATGCAGGGCGGCGCCGGCAAGGCGATGGGCTTTGGCAAGTCGCGCGCCAAGCTGCTGGCGGAAGCGCACGGCCGCATCACCTTCGAGGACGTCGCCGGCGTCGACGAGGCCAAGCAGGATTTGCAGGAGATCGTCGAATTCCTGCGCGATCCCGGAAAATTCCAGCGCCTGGGCGGACGCATCCCGCGCGGCGTGCTGCTGGTCGGACCTCCCGGCACCGGCAAGACGCTGATCGCGCGCGCGGTCGCCGGCGAAGCCAATGTGCCGTTCTTCACCATTTCCGGCTCCGACTTCGTCGAGATGTTCGTCGGCGTCGGCGCCAGCCGCGTGCGCGACATGTTCGAGCAGGCCAAGAAGAACGCGCCCTGCATCATCTTCATCGACGAAATCGACGCGGTCGGCCGCCATCGCGGCGCCGGCCTCGGCGGCGGCAATGACGAGCGCGAGCAGACGCTCAATCAATTGCTGGTCGAGATGGACGGCTTCGAGGCCAATGAAGGCATCATCCTGATCGCCGCCACCAACCGGCCCGACGTGCTCGATCCCGCGCTGCTGCGCCCCGGCCGTTTCGATCGCCAGGTGGTGGTGCCGAATCCGGACGTGGTCGGCCGCGAAAACATCCTCAAAGTTCACGTGCGCAAGGTGCCGCTGGCGCCCGACGTGAACCTGAAGACCACCGCGCGCGGCACGCCCGGCTTCTCCGGCGCCGACCTCGCCAATCTGGTCAACGAAGCGGCGCTGATGGCCGCGCGCCGCAACAAGCGCATGGTCACGCAAGCGGAATTCGAGGACGCCAAGGACAAGGTGATGATGGGCGCCGAGCGCAAGTCGCTGGTGATGACCGACGAGGAAAAGATGCTGACCGCCTATCATGAAGGCGGCCACGCCATCGTCGCGCTCAACGTCAAGGCGACCGATCCGGTGCACAAGGCCACCATCATCCCGCGCGGCCGCGCGCTCGGCATGGTCATGCAACTGCCCGAGCGCGACAAGCTGTCGATGAGCCGCGAGCAGATGACCTCGCGCCTCGCCATCATGATGGGCGGGCGCGTCGCCGAAGAAATGGTGTTCGGCAGGGAGAAAGTGACGTCGGGCGCGGCTTCCGACATCGAGCAGGCGACCAAGCTCGCCCGCCTGATGGTGACGCGCTGGGGCCTGTCGGACAAGCTCGGCACCGTGGCCTATGGCGAGAACCAGGACGAGGTGTTCCTCGGCTACCAGGTGTCGCGCCAGCAGAACATCTCGGAAGCGACCGCGCAGACGATCGATGCCGAGGTGCGCAAGCTGGTCGAGGCGGGCAATGCCGAGGCCACCCAGATTCTCAACGACAAGCGCGCCGATCTCGAAGTGCTGGCCCGCGGCCTGCTCGAGTTCGAGACGCTGTCCGGCGACGAGATCAAGGACCTGCTGGCCGGCAAGCGGCCGGTGCGCGAATCGGTGATCGAGCCGACCGCGCCACGCTCCTCCGCCGTGCCGCCGGCCGGTAAGCCGCGTCCGCGCCCCGACGCGCCGACCGGCGAAGTGGCCCCGCAGCCGCAGGGCTGAGACTTGCCATCGTTTTTCCAGGGAACGCCCGCCCTCTTGGCGGGCGTTTTCACAAGTGGCCGCGCGGCTCCTGCACCAGCCGAGTTTTGATCTCGATCAATATTCCGGCGGCCGGATTCGGCTCTATTGCGGCATCGTCGCCATTATAGGCGGCGTGCGACAGCAAGCAGGATCCGTCCGGGTTAACCGAGACTTCCTGGAACGGATATGGTGGCCGGGTTCTGAATATCCCGGCCACCCTTTTTTTGACCTGCGACCATGCCCCTGCAAAATCGCGTCGATCCCTTTGGCGAACTGTTCGCGGCCGGCGCGCGCGGAACGCTGATGGGCAATCGTGGCGGCAGGTTTCACCGCGACGATCGGACGCTTCGAGCCCGCCGCTGGGCCTCGCGGCAATGGATTTGCTGCAAGCTCAGCTTCAATAATCGTCATCGCGAGGTGTGGGGCGACGGCTACACCGAACTGTTCTTCCTCGACGAGGTGACGGCGTTCGCCGCCGGTCACCGGCCTTGCTTCGAATGCCGGCGCCAGGACGCGGAGGCGTTCGCCGCTTTGTTTTCCGGCAAAGCGCGACGCGCGACTGCGGCCGAGATGGACAAGGCACTGCATGCCGAGCGTCTCGACGGTAGGGCCAAGCGGACGCACCGGCGCATGATCGACAGCCTGCCCGACGGCGCGATGATCGCGCTCGGTGACGACGCCTTCGCGCTGCGCGGGCAGCGCTTGCTGCGCTGGACGCCGTCGGGCTACGGCCAGGCGCGGCCACGCCCGCGCGGAGTACAAGTTGCCGTGCTCACGCCGCCGTCGCTCCTCGCCGTGCTCGCGCGCGGCTACCAGCCGCGCTGGCACCCAAGTTCAGGATAACGCGCTCACGCCGGCTCGATCGGTGGCATCGACGGCTCGCCCGGCACGCCGCGGGCCCAGGCGAAGAACACGATCGCCGCCATCAGCAGCAGCATCGCCACCACCAAGGCGACGCAGGCCGGCCAGCCGCCCAATGTCCAGGCGAGACCGCCGACGGCGGCGCCGAAGCTGCCGCCGATATAGAAGCTCGTCACATAGAGGCCCACCGCCGAGGAACGTCCGGCCTGGGCGGTGATCGTCACATAACCCGTCGACACCGCCTGGCAGATCAGCCCGCAGCCGGCGCCGATGGCGAGACCCAAAATGATCAGCGGCAACGAGGGTGCCAGTGTCAACGCAATGCCGGCGACCCACAGCGCGATCATCCGCACCATGAAGCGCCGCCGGCCGAACCGGGTGACCGCCCAGCCGGTCCACGGCGTCAGTACCGAGCCGACCAGATAGACGACGAAAATCGCGCCGAGCCAGCTGGCGGAGAGATTGTAGGGCGCGTCGGCGAGATGAAAGCTGACAAAGGTGAACGTGCATATGAAATTAAACAGCACGCCAAAGCCGACCGCGTAAGTCGCGACCAACTGACCGTTGCGGAAATGCGCCAGCATCTGCCGCCCGGATGCCAGCAGTCCTTGCGAGCGCACGAATTTACGTTCATGCGGCAACAAAAATGCGACCGCGATCGCGCCGGCCAAGGCTATGCCGGCAAGCGCCGCGAATCCGGCGCGCCAGCCGATCAGGTCAGCGAGAATGCCGGTCACCAGCCGTCCGCTGAAGCCGCCAATGCTCGACCCCGAGCTGTAGATGCCGGCGGCCGTGGTGGCTTCATGCGGCGGCCACTCGTCGCCGATATAGGCGACGGTGACCGCGAAGATCGGCGGCAGCACCAGACCCTGCACCGCGCGCCAGAAGATCAGCGCCGACAGGCTCGTCGCCATGCCCACCATCAAGGTTGGCACCACCAGCACGAACATCGCCGCCACGATCACCCGCTTGCGCCCCAGCACGTCGGCCACCGCGCCGGTGAACGGCGCCGTCACCGCCACCGCCAGGGTGCTGGCGGTGATGATGGTGGAAACCTCGGCCGCGCCGGCGCCGAATTCTTGGCTCAGCAGCGGCAGGATCGACTGCGGGGAATAGAGATTGATGAAGGCGCAATAGCCGGCCAGTCCCACCGCCAGTTGGCGCGCGGAGAATTTCGAACGATGCGCAGCGTTCATCGAGACCCGGCCTGGGCAGGAGCGACTGTAGCGGGTCAGGCTATCGGTTTTGCACCGCAGGCCAAGGGGGAGGGCGGCGGGGCAGCGGATCGCCTGATGCATAGCTGTGTCGCTTTCTGTCGTCCCGGGCGACCGAGCGACGCGCGGGAGGCCCGGGACCCATACTCCGTGTCCTATCGAGAAGGCAGCGGCGTATGGGTCCCCGCCTTCGCGGGGACGACAATTGAGAGTGCGCGGTGCAACGTCTGTTCCGGCGAACCGGAAGCGTCGACCGCCGTCCATTGCATGGCGCCGAGATCGTAGCCCTCTTGCCGGCGCGCGACCGCCGCATCGGCATCGGAGGCATCGCCCTTGCGTCCGCCGACGCGGGAAATTCGCGTCGCCAGGTCGGCGGTCAGGAACAGCCCGTGGAACGCAACGCCGGCCGCCGCTTGCGTGATCGCCATGCGCTCGCCGGCATCGGCGAACACCGCGTCGACGATCGCCGAATGACCGGCCGCGATCACCCGCCGCGCCTTGTCGGCGAGCACGCCATAGACCTGCGCGGTGACATCCGGCGTGTAGGCGGTGTCCGGCAGGCGGCCGGTTTCGGCGATGCCGAACAGGACTTTGCGCTCGACGTCGCTGCGCAGCACGACCGCGCCCGGCGCGGGGAGAATTTCGGCCGCGAGCGCGCGGGCGAGCAGCGACTTGCCGGTGCCCGACAGCCCGCCCACCGCCACCAGTTGCGGCGGCGGCGGCGCCAGCAGTTTGCCGGCCAATGCGAAATAGTCGCGCGCGCTTTGCTCGGCGCCCGCGCGTGCTGTGGTCAGCGCCCGCCGCGCCGCGGTGACCTTGGCGCGGATCGCCGCGCGCAGCGACAGGAACAGCGGCAGCGCGGCGAGCGCATCGAGGTCCTCCGCCCGCCGCGTCTCGTTGAGATAGCGATTGAGCACGATGTTGGCGGCCGGCATCAGCCCGCGCTCAACCAGGTCCATCAGCAGGAAGGCGAGATCGTACAGCACGTCGCCGGTGGCGATCGCCGGATTGAATTCGATGGCGTCGAACAGCACCGGAGCGCCGTCGATCAGGACGATATTGCCGAGATGCAGATCGCCGTGGCAGCGCGCTACCCGCCCGGCGCGCTCGCGTTGCGACAGCAGCGCGCGCACGCGCTCGAATGCGGCGCGCGTCGCGTCCGTCAATGCGTTCACCGCCTGCGGCGGGAAAAGTTCAGGCGCCGCGCGCAGCTCGGCATCGTTTTGCGCGATGATCTCGGCGAGCGCATCGATAAATCCGGCATTCGCGACCACCGGCGCCGCGGCATGGGCGCGCGCCACCGCCCGCCCGAGCGCGTCGGCGAGCGCGCCGTCGATCCGCTGCGCCTGTGCCAGATGATCGAGCGTCTGCGTCTCGTCGAAGCGGCGCATTTCCACCGCCCATTCCACCGGCTCACCCTGGCCGCCGATGGCAAGCGTGCCGTCCGGCGCGCGCGTGATCGCCACCACCCGGCGGTAGATCGAAGGCGCATAGGGACGATTGACTTCGAGCTCGGCCGCGCAGGCGGCCTTGCGCCGGTCAAGCGTCGAATAATCGAGAAACGGAAAGCGCACGGCGCGCTTGATCTTGAGGGCGCGCTCGCCGGCCAGGAAAACCGCAGCGGCATGGGTGTCGATCCGCTTGACCGGCGCGCCGCCATGGGTGGCGGGACGCCCGAGAAAATCGATCACCGCCTGCTGCGAGGTCTCGGCCGGGCTCATCCTTGTCCTCGGGTTGGCGCTACTATCGATCCGACGAATAGCGCCGGACTGATCCAAATCAATACGCCGGTCGGCCGAATGCGCTCATGATGTGACAAATAAACGGACTCGCTTGAGGATGGAGGTCGCCGTGACCACGTTGCCGCATTCGTTTAAGCGCATCACGCTCAATCTCGCCCGCTCCAAGGAGTTTCCGCAGGGCTCGGCGCGTCATGGTTACGAATTCGTTGCCCCGCTCGACGGCACCGGCCATATCGACGTGGCGCTCTGGCGCGCCAATCGCGAGCATTGCCGCGTGCGCCGGTTCTGGGAAGGCGAGGACGACGAAATCGGTTTCCTCGTGCACAAGCCGGGCGGTCCGGAGCATGGCCGCTGGATTTTCGACTACAACCCGGCCAGGGCGGACGACGACGAGAGCGGTTATCGCTTCGGCACCCATGCGTTCCGCCCGGGCGAATATGTCTCGATCCGCGACGAGGACGGTGAGATGCACACCTACAAGGTGGCCGCGGTCGAGCCGGCGATCTGAGCGGCGAACGCTCCATGCCCGCACATTCCAGCCTTGCATGCTAGGTCTATTGACCGGCGCGCGGGGGCTCGAAAGAGTGCGTGCACCGCCGTGCCAAAACGGCCAATTCGAGGGAGGAGCAACGTGCTCTTAGATGTTCGGACCTATCGGACGCTGCCTGGCCGCGTCCCGGCGCAATTGGAGCTTTACAAGAAATTTGGTTACCCGGTGCAACTTCGCTATATGGGCGAGCCGCTTTGTTATGCGGTGGCGGAAAGCGGCGAGTTGAACACGTTCACCCATATCTGGGTCTATGAGAGCGCGGCCGATCGCGAAGCCAAACGTGCCAAGATGGCGGCGGACCCTGACTGGAAAGTTTTCCTCGCCGAAAACGCCAAGGCCGGGAACGTCATCGAGCAGAAGAACTGCCTGATGGTCCCGACCGCTTTCTCGCCGCCGATCCCGATGCCGAAGATCGTGAAATAGACCGGGCCAAGGCAGGGCGGAACGATGCGCGGCAATGACGGCACGCGGACCGGCGGCGAAATCCTGATCGACCAATTGGCGATCCACGGGGTGCGCCATGTGTTCTGCGTGCCGGGCGAAAGCTATCTGGCCGCGCTCGACGCTTTCCACGACAGCGAGATCGCGCTCACCGTCTGCCGGCACGAGAGCGGCGCCGCCATGATGGCCGAGGCGGTCGGCAAGGTGACCGGCCGTCCCGGCATCTGCTTCGTCACCCGCGGGCCGGGCGCCAGCAATGCCGTGGCCGGCATCCATATCGCGCGTCAGGATTCCACGCCGATGATCGTGTTCGTCGGCCAGGTGGGCCGACACATGCGCGAGCGCGAGGCATTCCAGGAGCTCGACTACCGCGCGGTGTTCGGCTCGATCGCCAAATGGGCGACCGAGATCGACGATCCCGCGCGCATCCCGGAACTGGTTTCGCGCGCCTTCCATACCGCCTGCAACGGCCGCCCTGGCCCGGTGGTGATCGCGCTGCCGGAGGACATGCTGGGCGAGCGCGTGGTTGTGCCCGACGCCGCGAGCTTCGAGCCGGTGGAGACCTGGCCGGGCCTGACCGACATGAGCCGCCTGCAAAAGCTGTTGTGGGCGGCGAAGCGCCCGGTCGCGCTCGTCGGCGGCAGCCGCTGGTCGGAGGCCGCCTGCGCCGCGCTGATGCGCTTTGCCGAGCGCTTCCAGCTTCCGGTCGCCACCACCTTCCGCCGCGGGCATTTGTTCGACGCGCTGCACCCTTGTTACGCCGGCGACATGGGCATCGGTCCCAATCCGAAATTGCTGGCGCGCGTGAAGGGCGCCGACCTGGTGCTGCTGATCGGCGGCCGCATGAGCGAGATGTCGTCGCAGGGCTACACGCTGTTCGATATTCCCGAGCCGCAGATGAAACTGGTGCATGTGCATCCGGGCGCGGAAGAGCTCGGCCGCGTCTATCACCCGCATCTCGCTATTCAGGCGGCGCCGACCGCGTTCTGCTCGGCGCTGGAAGGCTTGCAGCCGCCGAACGAGATTGCGTGGAAAGGCGAGGCCGCGGTCGCCCATGCCGATTATCTCGCCTGGTCGGAAGAGGCGACGCCGCAGCCGGGCGCGGTCAATCTCGGTGAAATCCTGGTGTGGCTGCGCGAGAACTTGCCGCCGCAGGCGATCATCACCAACGGCGCCGGCAATTTTGCCGCCTGGATTCACCGCTTCTACCGCTTCCGCAAATTCGCGACCCATGTGGGGCCGACCTCCGGCTCCATGGGCTATGGCTTTCCGGCGGCGGTGGCGATGAAGCTCTTGCATCCCGAGCGCACGGTCGTGTGCGTCGCCGGCGACGGCGATTTCCTGATGACCGGGCAGGATTTCGCGACCGCCGTGCAATATAATTTGCCGGTGATCGTGGTGCTCGCGGACAACAGTCTGTACGGCACCATCCGCATGCACCAGGAGCGCCATTATCCCGGCCGCGTGATTGCCACCGCGCTGACCAATCCGGATTTCGTCGCTTACGCAAAGGCGTTCGGCGGCTTCGGCGTGCTGGTGGAAAAGACCGCCGATTTCCCCGCTGCCTTTGCGGCCGCGCAGAAGTCCGGCAAGCCGTCGATCATCCATTTGAGGATCGACCCGGAAGCGATCGCGCCGGCCGCGACGCTCTCCGGCATCCGCGCAAAGGCGCTCGCCGGCGGCGGGGGAAAATCCGGCACGCATCGGGGTTGACCTCGTTTTCCTCGCCCGCGAAGCGGGGAGAGGGTGCCTGAGCGAAGTGAGGGCGGGTGAGGGCTGCCTTTATTATCGATGCCAATTCCCCTCGCCCGGCTCGCGCTCGCTAAGCTCTGCGCTCGCAAGCCCTCCCGGTGGAGGAGAGGGAAAGCGCGCTTGCCTCCCGCCCCTGAATCATCGTTCACTCGTTGCCATGCCCTATCGCCGCACCGAGAACGTGGTTCGCCGCCTGGCCGAGCGCGAGGAGGCGATCATGGCGGCGGCGACCGCCATCGCCGCCGAGGGCGGCATGGCGGCGGTGCAGATCGCGGCGGTGGCCGCGCGCGCCGGCATCGCCGCCGGCACCGTCTACCGCTACTTCCCGTCCAAGACCGATCTCATTGCCGAACTGGTGGCCGCCGTCGCCGGCCGCGAGCTGTCGGCCATGGCGGCCGCCGCCGATGCCGCGCCGGGGCCGCTGTCGGCGCTGGCGGCGGCCATTGCCACCTTCGCTGCCCGCGCGCTCGGCGAACGGCGGCTGGCCTGGGCGGTGATCGGCGAGCCGGTCGACGCCGAGGTCGATGCCATGCGGCTCGATTTCCGCCAGTCGCTCGCCGCCGAACTGGAGGCTCGCATCAAGACCGCGGTTGACGGCGGCCATCTGCCCGATCAGGACGCCGGCCTCGCCGCGCCGGCCATCGTCGGGGCGCTGATGGAAGGCCTGCTCGGGCCGCTGGCGCCGACGCCAAGCGACAACGCCGCTGCACGCGCGGCGGTGCAGACCGCGACACTGCTGGCGCTGCGCGCGCTCGGCGTGGTCGACGCCCGCGCCCGCGGCCTGGTGGCGCAATGCGTGCTGCCCTAGGCGGCATGCCGGGCGCGCGCATCGCCGGCGAACTCAATGCATCGCTTCTGGCGGCACCTCGCCAAGCGGCAGCGTGACCACCTTCACGCCGTGTTCGCCGGGATCGTCGGCGATATGGAAGCCCAACTCGCCGCACATCAGCAGCATGGTGCGATTTTCCGCCAGCACCTGCCCGCGCACGGTCTTGAGCCCCTTCGCCTTGGCGTAGGCGATCATGTGCTTCATCATCAGCCAGCCGAGGCCATGGCCCTTGAGCCGCGAGCGCACGATGATGGCGAATTCCGCACTTTCGTCACCGGGATCGTTATGCAGGCGCACCACGCCGAGCATGCGGCCGGTCGCCTCTTCGATGGCGATCGATGCCATCGCGTGTTTGGTGTCGTAGTGGACGAGCTTGTCGATCAGCTCGGGGCTCACCTCGCGCATGGCGGCGAAGTAGCGCAGCCGCAGATCCTCGGGCGTGATCTCGCTCAGGCAATCGGGATAGAGCGCGGCATCGGCGACTTCCAGCGGCCGCAGCAATACCGGCGTTCCGTCCAGCAATTTGACATGGCGCACTACGTCCAAGGCCGCACTCCTGTCGTTCCCGCGCGAGCGGGAACCCATACTCCGCGGCCCGCCGACGGGCCAGCAACTATGGGTTCCGAGCGGCGGCGACGCTCGCTCAGGACGACAGAAAGATCAATGCGACATCAGTACCGGCACCGTCATCGTTTCGAGGATGCCGCGGGTGACGCCGCCAAGGATGAACTCGCGCAAGCGCGAATGGGCATAACCGCCCATCACGATCATGTCGGCGCTCGCATCCGCCGCATATGACAGGATCGTGGAGGTCACATCGATATCCGGCGAGGTGATGCGCTTGACCTCCACCTTCAGCCCATGGCGGGCGAGATGCTGGCCGAGATCGGCGCCGGGAATTTCATCATTATTGCCGGCCTTGCTGGCGACAATGATGATTTCCACCTGCTTGGACTTATGCAGGAACGGCATGGCGTCGGCGATGGCGCGGGTGGCGGCGCGGCTGCCATCCCAGCACACCATGATGCGGTCGAGCTTCAGGCCCGCTTTCTGAATGTAGGGCACGAAGATGACCGGCCGGCCGGATTCGAACAGCACGCCTTCGTCCACCACTTCCGCCGGCGCCGAGTTTTTGCGGTCAGGCTGACCGACGATGGCCAAATCGAAACGCCGCGCCAGGCGGCCGAGCCGGTCGGCGGCACCGGAGACGCTGGCATTGACTCTGCGCGTTTCAAAGGAGATGCCGGCGCGCTTGGCCGCTTGGTCAAAACGGGCGATGGCGGCATTGGCATTTTTCTCCAATTCGCGGCGCTGCGATTCGATGAACTCGGGCGGGATGCCGCCCATGACCGAGCCGGGGATGACCGGGTCGTAAACAAAAGCCACGCCCAGCAGGTGCGCCTCGAACGTATTCGCCACCGAGATGGCGAAATCACCGGCCGGATCGTGCTCGCCCAGCCCGAGATTGACGACGATATCCTTGATCATGACGGCTTCTCCTGAGCTGGCGCGCACATCATCCCGAAAAACTCTACGAACCGTTATTCGGATTAGATCATACGCATACGAAAAATTTCATCATTTATTATGGCCATTGCGGCTGCTTGCGACATTGACCAGGGTCAATTGCCGGGCATCCCATGGTCGGCCGATCCCGCCAAATCGTGTGTTTACGGTCATTTCTTCTTGCCGTCCGGGCCGAATTGCTTGAGGTACGCCCATAGATTGCCGATTTCCTTTTCGTTCTTGATGCCGGGGAAGATCATCTTGGTGCCCTTAATCTCGCCGCGCGGATCTTTGATGTACTTCTCGAAGGTCTCCTCGCCCCAGACGATGCCGGAGTTCTTGTTGGCGTCGGAATAATGGTAGTCGGGCGCGCTGCCGGAATGGCGGCCGTCGAGGCCGTTGAGTTCGGGGCCGACCTTGTTCTTCGCCCCTTCGCCGATGGCGTGACAGGGGGAGCATTTCCTGAACGACTGCTCGCCGGCGGCGACGTCCTGCGCTGCGCAGTTTGCGTCATTACGGCTACGGCCAAGCCCGCTATCGCCAGTGTTGTCTTCATCGGGGTCTCCTTGTGTGACGTGATGACGTCGCCGCCCTCCGGGGCCCATGCCGGCCGGCATGGCCCGGTTGCCGGCGGTTTTGCCAGCCCTATGTGTCACCGGTCAAATCGCTGGTATCGTTGTATCTACCCAATAGCCGGGAGCGGTCACAATGTCGGTGCGGATGCCCGAGGTGGACGGGGCGGTGCTGGCGCGGCGCGACGGCATCGTGGCCGCGTTGCGCGCATCGTGCCGGGCGAGGGCGTGATCGCCGCCGAGCGGGAAATGAAACCGTTCGAGACCGACGGACTGACCGCCTATCACCAGCTTCCCATGGTTGTGGTGCTGCCGGAGACCACCGAGCAGGTGGCGCAGGTGCTGCGCTATTGCCACGACGAGGGCATCAAGGTGGTGCCGCGCGGGGCCGGCACCTCGCTCTCGGGCGGCGCGCTGCCGCTCGCCGACGGCGTGCTGCTCGGCATGGCCAAGTTCAACCGCATCCGCGATATCGACTTCGACAACCGCGTCGTGGTGGCGGAGCCGGGCGTCACCAATCTGGCGGTGAGCAACGCGGTCGCGCATGCCGGCTTCTACTACGCGCCCGATCCGTCCTCGCAGATCGCCTGCACCATCGGCGGCAACGTGGCGGAGAATTCCGGCGGCGTGCACTGCCTGAAATACGGCATGACCACCAACAACGTGCTCGGCTGCGAGATCGTGCTGATCACCGGCGAAGTGCTGCGCCTCGGCGGCAAGCATCTCGACGCCGAAGGCTACGACCTGCTCGGGCTGATCAACGGCTCGGAAGGCCTGCTCGGCGTGGTCACCGAGGTGACCGTGCGCATCCTGAAGAAGCCGGAGACCGCGCGCGCCGTGCTGATCGGCTTTCCATCATCGGAGGACGCCGGCGAATGCGTGTCGAGCATCATCGCCGCCGGCATTATTCCGGGCGGCATGGAGATGATGGACAAGCCGGCGATCCACGCGGTGGAGGAATTCGTCCATGCCGGCTATCCGCTCGAGGTCGAGGCCCTGCTGATCGTCGAGGTCGACGGGCCGGCGGCGGAGGCCAATGACCTGATCGAGCGCATCGAGATCATCGCCAGCAAATGCCGCGCGGTGTCGTGCCAGGCCTCGACCTCCGAACAACAGCGGCTCTTGTTCTGGGCCGGACGCAAGGCGGCATTCCCGGCGATCGGCCGCATCTCGCCGGACTACTACTGCATGGATGGCACCATTCCGCGCGCCAAGCTGCCGTTGGTGCTGGCGCGCACCAAGGAGCTGTCGGAAAAATTCGGTCTGCGTTGCGCCAACGTGTTCCATGCCGGCGACGGCAATTTGCATCCGATGATCCTGTACGATTCCAACAAACCCGACGAACTCGATCGCGCCGAGCGGTTCGGCGCGGAAATCCTCAAGCTGTGCGTCGAGGTCGGCGGCGTGTTGACCGGCGAGCACGGCGTCGGCGTCGAGAAGCGCGACCTGATGCCGTTCATGTTTTCCGAGATCGATCTCAACGCGCAGCAGCGCGTCAAATGCGCCTTCGACGCCAAGGGCCTGCTCAATCCCGGCAAGGTGTTTCCGGTGCTGCACCGCTGCGCCGAGCTCGGCCGCATCCACATCTCCGGCGGCAAGCTGCCGTTCCCGGATATTCCGCGGTTCTGAAATGGACCGACATCACTCAAACCCCGCGACGGCAAGGAGGTCGAGGAGGCCGTGCCTGGGCGCTCGGCAACGACAAGGCGTTGGAAGTGGTGGGGCAGGGCAGCAAGCGCAGCCTTGGCCGGCCGAGCCAGACCGATCTCACGCTCGACCTCAGCGGATTGTCCGGCGTCACGCTGTACGAGCCGGAAGAGCTGGTGCTGTCGGCTCGCGCGGGCACGCCGCTTGCCGAGATCGAGGCCCTGCTCGACAAGAACAACCAGGAGCTCGCCTTCGAGCCGATGGACTACGGCCCGCTGCTCGGCGGGGTCGCCGGCCAAGGCACCATCGGCGGCACCATCGCGGCCAATCTCTCCGGCCCGCGCCGCATCAAGGCCGGCGCCGCGCGCGATCACTTCCTCGGCGTGAGCGCGGTCACCGGCCGCGCCGAGACCATCAAGTCGGGCGGCCGCGTGGTGAAGAACGTCACCGGCTACGACATGTGCAAGCTGCTCGCCGGCTCCTGGGGCACGTTGGCCGCCATGACCGACGTCACCATCAAGGTGCTGCCCAAGGCGGAGACCGAGGCGACCGTGCTGGTCGAAGGGCTCGACGACGCGCGCGCCTGCGCCGCCATGGCCGCCGCCATGGGTTCGTCCTGCGATGTCTCCGGCGCGGCGCATCTGCCCGATCATGTGGCGTCCTATTTCGACGGCCTGCCCAAGCCGGAAGCCGCCACCGCACTGCGGCTGGAAGGCTTCGCGCCGTCGGTCAAGCATCGCAAGGAGGCCCTGGCCGCGCTCATGAAGCCGTTCGGGCCGGTCGCGCTGCTGGAGGAAAACGAATCGCGCGCGCTCTGGGCTAGCGTGCGGCAGGTGAAGCCGTTTACCGGCGAGACGGCGCGCGCGCGGCCGCTGTGGCGCATCTCGACCGCGCCCAGCCAGGGCCACGCGATCGCGGCCGCGATCACGCCGGCGGCGCAGATGTTCTACGATTGGGCCGGCGGGCTGCTCTGGGTGGCGATGCCGTTCGCCGACGAACCCGACGCCGGCTCGATCCGCGCCGCGGTCGCCAGCGTCGGCGGCCACGCCACGCTGGTGCGCGCGCCCGCCGCGGTGCGCGCGTCGGTCGAGGTGTTCGCGCCGCAGGAGGCGGCCTTGCGCGCACTGAGCAAGCGCGTGAAGGAGAGCTTCGACCCCAAGGGCGTGCTCAATCCCGGCCGCATGTGGGCGGGGGTGTAGCTCGATGCAAACCAGCTTCACCCTCGCGCAGCTCGCCGATCCGCAGGTCGCGGAATCGGAAAAGATTTTGCGCACCTGCGTGCATTGCGGCTTCTGCACCGCCACCTGCCCGACCTATGTGCTGCTCGGCGACGAACTCGATTCGCCGCGCGGGCGCATCTATCTGATCAAGGACATGCTCGAGCAGAGCCGGCCGGCGACGGGCGAGGTGGTCAAGCATATCGACCGCTGCCTGTCGTGCCTTTCCTGCATGACCACCTGTCCGTCCGGCGTGCACTACATGCATCTGGTCGATCACGCCCGCGAGTACATCCAGAAAACCTACAAGCGGCCGCTGTTGGATCGCGCCATGCGCGGCCTGCTCGCGCGCGTGCTGTCCGATCCGGCGCTGTTCCGGATCGGGGTGGTGGCGGGGCTCATCGGCAAGCCGTTCGCGCCGGTCTTGCGCGCGCTTGGCATGACGCGGATGGCGGCCATGCTGCGCCTCACCCCCAGCCGCAAGCTCGCCCCGCCGGGCGAACGCACCGGCAAAGTGCATGCGGCGCAGGGCGAGCGCCGCGGCCGGGTGGCGCTGCTGTCGGGCTGCATCGGCCCGGTGCTGGCGCCGTCGACCAACGAGGCCGCCATCCGCCTGCTCAACCGCAATGGCATCGAGGTGGTGGTTGCCGCCGGCGAGGCCTGCTGCGGCTCGCTCGCCCATCACATGGGCCGCGAGCATCAGGCACTGGCGCAGGCGCGCAACAATATCGACGCCTGGACGCGCGAAATCGATGGCGCGGGGCTTGACGCCATCCTGATCACGGTGTCCGGCTGCGGCACTGCGGTGAAGGACTACGGCTTCATGCTGCGTGGCGACAACGCCTATGCCGCAAAGGCGGCGCGGGTTTCTTCGCTTACCAAGGACATTTCGGAATATCTGGCCACGCTCGATTTACCGGCCGGCGTGGCGCCGCGGCCGCTTAACGTCGCCTATCACGCGGCCTGTTCGCTGCAGCACGGGCAGAAGATCACACAGGCGCCAAAAGAATTGCTTTGCAAGTTCGGCTTCGTGGTCAAAGATGTGCCCGAAGGGCATCTGTGCTGCGGCTCGGCGGGTACCTATAACATTCTCCAACCGGCGTTGGCGGAGAGGTTGCGCGACCGCAAGATCGTCAATATCGAACGGCTCCAGCCGGATGTGATTGCGGCCGGCAATATCGGCTGCATCACACAGATTGCGTCCGGCACCGCCATCCCGGTGGTGCATACGGTCGAGTTGCTCGACTGGGCAACCGGCGGCCCGGTGCCGGAGGGCCTTGCGGAAATCGGAGCTGTTGCTGCTCCGGAGCATTTGGCGCCAGCGCCACAATGATGCGAACCGATTTGGGAGGGTTGTCATGGCAAAGGCTAAAAAGCGGAAAACCAAAGTGAAGAAGGCAAAGCGCACGGTCGCCGCGCGCACGGCTAAGCCCAAGAAGGGCAAGCGCCCGCTCAAGAAGGCCGTCAGAAAGGCCAAGGCAACGAAGCCCAAGACGAAGAAGCCCATCGCCAAGAAAGCGGCGCCGGCAAAGCCGAAGACCTACAAAATCCTCATGATGGGCGCGTCCTACGGATCGCTGCTCGCTTCCAAATTGCTGTTCGGCGGCCACTCGATCCACCTCGTCTGTCTGCCGGCTGAAGCCGATCTAATCAATGCCGAGGGCTTCAAAGTTCGCTTGCCGGTGCGCGGCCGCAGCGAACCGGTGCTGCTCGAATCGCGCAAGCTTCCGGGCAAGGTGACGGCCGGCCCCGCGACCGGCGTCAACCCATCGGACTACGACCTGGTCGGCCTCTGCATGCAGGAACCGCAATACCGCTCGCCCGGCGTGCGCGAATTGCTCGATGCGGTCGGCAAGTCGCGCGTGCCCTGCATGTCGATCATGAACATGCCGCCGCTGCCCTATATCAAGCGCATCCCCGGGCTCGATCACAAGGCGCTCGAAGCCGCCTACACCGATCCGCGTGTTTGGGATTCGTTCGATCCCAAGAAGATCACGCTCAATAGCCCCGACCCGCAGGCCATTCGTCCGCCCGACGGCAAAGCCAATGAGCTTCTGGTCACGCTGCCGACCAACTTCAAATGCGCGCGCTTCGTGGACGACAAGGACACGGCGATCGTGCGCAGGCTCGAGAAAGACGTCGACGCCGCGCGTTTCGACGCGCCGGAAGGCAAGATCGAGCTGCCGGTGAAACTGCGCGTGCACGACTCGATTTTCGTGCCGCTCGCCAAATGGGCGATGCTGCTCGCCGGCAATTATCGCTGCATCACGGCGGACGGCATGCGCACCGCGCAAGAGGCGGTGCATTCCAATCTCGAAGAGTCGCGCTCGGTTTATAATTTCGTCAACGACCTGTGCGTGAAGCTCGGCGCCGCACCGGGCGATCTGGTGCCGTTCGAGAAATATGCCGCCGCGGCGCAGAGTCTCTCGCGTCCGGCCTCGGCCGCGCGCGCGCTCAACAACGGCGCGCCCAACATCGAACGCGCCGACAAGCTGGTGCAACTGATCGCGCGGCAAAAAGGCCTGAGCCATCCGGTCATCGATGCCACGGTGGCGCTGGTCGACGCGCGACTCGATGCCAACCGCAAGAAGGCAAACGGCTGATCGGCGCGCCGTGCCGCCATGCCGTGGCCAGCCTTGGCGCCCGCCGACAGCTCGGCGGGCGCCGAAATTCTTTTGTATTTGATAATCTTAGAATAGCTGCCCGCAGTTATTCACAGGAGGATCGATTAAATAATAGAATTTCCGGCCACTTGGCCTCGATCGATGACGACCGAGGAAAAATATGGGGGTACGCATATGAAAATTGTGACATTAGCGCAACAGTCCGCTTCTTTCTGTCGATAGAAGGCCGAATCGCCTAAAAAGGCAGCAAATGCCCTCGCTTTTCGCTTGCCGCACTGCATGGTTAGCGATGTAAATTTGCGTGTAATGCACGTCCTGTTGCGGCCGCGGCCTAGCTTAGTGCGCAAGAGTGATGGGCGAATTGTATCGGCTAAACGTCGATCGAACCAAAAAGGGGCAGGGTCAATGAAAAAAGTTGTTTTGTCGGTAGTCGCGGCGCTGGCGTTCTCCGCGGCGCCCGCATTCGCGGCGGACATGCCAATGAAAGCCGTTAAGGCGCCAGCCCCGGCCGCGGCGCCAAGTCCATGGGACGTTGTATTCGGCACTGCATTCACCACCGACTATGACCTGCGCGGCGTTTCGCAGTCGAATCATAAGCCGGCGGTGCAGGGCTATTTCGAGCTCGACTATACGGCCGCCGACTGGCTCAAGCTGTATGCCGGTATCTGGGGTTCGAGCCTGTATACCGGATTTGCCGATGCCGAGTTCGATATCACCGCCGGCGCGCGGTTCACTTTTGGCAATTTCGGCCTCGATGTCGGGTATATCCAGTACGAATACCCGGGCGGCGGGGTAAATTTCGTAGGCAACTACGGCGAAGTCTATGTCAAGCCGTCGTACAAGTTTAACGATTGGCTGACCATCGGCGGTGTGTATGAAACCGGCTTCGACAACTTCAATGACAAGCTCGTGTACGGTACTTGGGTGGGCGATGCGAGGCATTACTTCTTCGCCGGTAATGCCGTCATCACCTTGCCGTGGCACCCGTTGCCTGACGTCACGATCTCGATCAATCCGGAGATTGGTCGCGAATATTACAGCTCTGGCGTCAATTACAATCTAGGCTTTTCCAGCGACACGTACTGGGATGTTGGTGTCGACTTCGTTTACAAGGCCATCACCCTCGATCTGCGCTATTGGGATACCAACATAAAGAATCCGACATCTTCGTACGCGAGCCAGTGCCTCAATTCAATCTCTCCCGGCACCAACTTCTGCAGCTCGCGCTTCGTTGCAACTCTGAAGTTCGACACCTCGCTGTCGGCTCTCAAATAAGCAACCTCTAACTCTGCCCTTTATTGGCGGGCGGCGGCTCCTGCGGGAACCGCCGCCCGTTTGCTTTTGCAGTCGGCATGCGATTCGGCAACACGTCGCGCTCACTTACCGGAAACGATTCGTTTCCGGTAACGGTGCGGCGTTACGAGGCCGGCATCAGATTGCCCTCGCGCAGCCAATAGCGGTCGCCCTCGCGATTGAACGTCAACCGGCGGCGATGGAACGCAGCCAGCGTCGAACGGTGACCGATCGACACGATGGTCGCCGCGGCCAGCCGCTGCTGCAGCAGATGGTAGAGCGCGGCCTCGGCCGGCTCGTCGAGCGAGGCGGTGGCCTCGTCCAGGAACAGATAATCGGGCGCGTGCAGGAGGGCGCGGGCGATGCCAAGCCGCTGCTGCTCGCCAAGCGACAGCATCCGGTTCCAATGCGCCTCCTCCTCGATACGCGTGGCGAGTTCCGGCAGGCCGACCGCGGCGACGAGTTCGGCGACGCGGGCGGTGTCGAAACTCCCGGGTTCTGCCGGATAGGCAACGGCGGCGGCCAGCGGCGCGATCGGAAAGTAGGGCCGCTGCGGCAGGATCATCAGGCGGGCGTTTTTCGGCACCGTGATCGTGCCGGCGCCAAACGGCCAGACGCCGGCCAGCGCGCGGAACAGCGTGGACTTGCCGGCGCCGGAGGGACCGCTGACCAGCACCCGCTCGCCCGCTCGAATCGCGATGTCGCTGGCATTGACCAGCGGCACGCCGTTCGGCAGTTGCACCGCCAGATCCTTGAACGAGACGGCGCCCGTTTCGCCGGCCGCAACGCCGATCACCGGCGGCGTCACCGCCACCGCGCGGGCCGTCGCCACCGACTGATCGAAGCCGGAGAGCCGCTCGATCACCGCGCTCCATTCAGCGAGATTGCGGTACAGGTTCACAAACACCGACAACGCATCCTGCACACGGCCGAACGCATTCGCCGTCTGCATCAAGCCGCCGAGCTGAATGGCGCTGGCAAAATAGGCCGGGCTCACCATGATGAACGGGAATACGACGGATGCCTGCGCATAACTGGCCGTGAAAAAAGTGAGCTTCTTTTGCCGCGACATGATCGCGAGCCAATTGGCGACGACATTGCCAAATCGCATCAGCAGGCGGTCGCGCTCGGCGCGCTCGCCGTCAAGCAGGGCGATCTGCTCGGAGTTCTCGCGCACCCGCACCAGACTGAAGCGGAAATCGGCTTCGTAGCGCTGCTGCTGGAAATTGAGCGCGATCAGCGGGCGCCCGATCAAATGGGTGAGCGCGGTGCCGATGCAGGCATAGATCAATGCCGCCCACAGCAAATATCCGGGAATATTGAAATGCATCCCGAACAGATGCAGCGGCGCCGCGGCCGACAGCGACCACAGGATGATTACAAAAGAGCCGAGCGTGACCGTTGAGTTGAGCAGCTGCAATCCGATGGTCAGCGTCAAGGCGATGAATTGGCCGATGTCCTCGGAAATGCGCTGGTCCGGGTTGTCGGCGGCGTCGCCCAAGAGCTGCATGCGGTAGTGATTGGCGCCTTCCATCCAATGATCGAGGTAGCTCGAGGTCAGCCAGCGCCGCCAGCGGATTTGCAGCCATTGATTGAGATAGAGCTGATAGACTGCGAGTAGGATGAAGGCCGTCGCCAGCACGCAGAAATAGCCGAGCTGGTAGACGAAGACGTTCCAGTTTCGGTCCTGCAGAGCATTGTAGAAACGGGCATTCCACTCGTTGAACAACACCGTGATGGCCACGATCGACAACTCGATGGCAATCACCGCCGCCAGCAGCAGGCGACCGGCCCAGCGATCCTCCGAACGGAAATAAGGGCTGGCAATTCGCCAGACGGTGGCGAGCCTTAAGAAAATGCCTCTCACGGGGAGTCTCCTGTTGCGGCTGGCTTCAGCCGGGGACGCATCGTTGGCCGGCTATGGTGCACGCAGTCGTGGCGTTGCTGCGGCGTGGTATCTCATCTTCGCGATGGGCAGGGAAATGATTCCGGACCAAAATAGTCATTCAAATCGTTGATGTTATGTGCCTACTATAGACGAAAGACTATGGCCGGCACGAACGCGAGCAAAGCCTAACATCATGGTTTGAACCAACATTTTTCGCGGATGAATCGCGGCAGTCTTGCATCTTTTCGTCATCACACATTAGTGTGGCCATCAAGGCAGACAAACGCACAAAGCTTGCGGCACAGTTCAAAAAATCCATGGGAGGGTTGAAGATGAACAATGAAATCCGTTCGATGAAGCTTGATCGCCGTACGGTCTTAAAGACCGCGGTTGCGGCCGGCGTGGCGCAAATCGCATCGCCCTTCGTCATCACCGCGCGCGCCGCGGATGCCATCAAAATTGGCATGGTGGACCCGCTGACCGGCGTCTATGCGGCGGTGGCGAACAATGAAGTGATCGGCGCCAAGTTCGCCGTTGAGCAGATCAATGCCAAGGGCGGCGTACTCGGCCGTCCATTGGAATTGCTGGTCGAGGATTCCGCCAACGACGTCGGCACCGGCGTGCAGAAGACGCGCAAGTTGATCGAACGCGATCAGGTGCAGTTCATCATTGGCGACGTCAACTCCGGTATTGCCCAGGCCATGGCGCAGGTCACCGCCGAAAAGAAGGTGTTGCACGTCGTCTCCGGCGGTCACACCGACGGGATCACCGGCAAGGACTGCAAATGGAACGTCTACCGCGTCTGCAATACAACGCGCGCCGAGGCCAACTCGGTGTCAGAGCTGCTGTTCACCAAGTACGGCAAGAAGTGGCATTTCATTACCCCGGACTACGCCTTCGGTCACACCTTGCAGCAGGCGGGCGAAGCCAACTTGAAGAAACTCGGCGGCACCATGACCGGCAACGAACTCACGCCGCTCGGCACCACCGACTTCTCCGCGTATCTCATCAAGGCGCGCGCCGCCAACCCGGACGTGCTGTTGGTGCTGCCGCAGGGCTCCGACATGGTGAACTGCCTGAAGCAGATCGCCCAGTTCGGCATTGACAAGCAAATCCATGTCGCCGGCTTGCAGCAGGAGCTCGAGTCGCTCGAAGCGATGCCGCCCGAGGCGCGCGTCGGCATCTGGATGTTTGAGTGGTACTGGAAGCAGCCGGGCGTGGCGAATGTCGAACAGTTCGTCGCCGACATCCGCAAACGCACCAGCGGCAAAGTGCCGACGGCGCGCACGTGGTTCGGCTATACGTCGGTGCACACCTACGCTCTGGCCGCCAACCATGAAAAGACGCTCGATGCGATAAAGCTCGCCAAGGCGCTCGGCAATTTCGAGCTGCCCGCTGATGTCAAGCTTCAGCCCAATAAGTGCTATTACCGCGAAGGCGATCATCAGTTGATGACCTCGTCCTTCGTCGGTGAAGCGCTCTCGAAGCCGGCGGGCGATCCAGAAGACCTGTTCCGCGTCGACCATGTCCTCGCGGGCGATAAGGTCAATCCGCCGACGAGCGATACCGGCTGCGTCCTGAAGTGGCCTGCCTAACTTAAGACCTGCCCGTCCATCACGCCTGGGGAGCTGATATCGCTTCCCAGGCGTGCGATATCAGCATGCCGGTTCGCGCACCCGAGAATTGATCCATGTTGCAACTTCTGCTGTTCAACGTCACGAACGGATTGATCATTGGCGCCTTTTACGTGCTCATGGCGCTCGGGCTGTCTCTGATCCTTAACCTCAGCAACGTGATCAATTTTGCCCACGGCGGCTTCCTCGTGGTCGGCGGCTATATCGCCTATACCATCACGCCCTATGTGGGTTTCTGGGGCGCGCTGCTGATCGCGCCGCCGCTCACCGCCATCATCGGCCTCGCCACCGAACGCGTGTTGATCCGCCCGCTTTACGGGCGTGATCCGCTTTACAGCCTGCTGCTCACCTTCGGCCTCGCATTCATCTTCGAAGACGGCACGCGTTTTATCTGGGGCGCGCAAGGTAAACCGGTGACCGTGCCGGCTATTTTGGCCCAGCCGTTGAGCAATGAATTCTTCTTCATCACCGGCTACCGCCTTTTCATGGTAGTCGTGGTGATCATCGCGGTGAGCGTGCTGTTCGTCCTGCTGCGGTTTACGCGTCTGGGTATCCGCATCCGCGCCGGCACGCTCGACCTTGAAACGGTTTCCGCGCTGGGCGTCAATGTGCGCACGCTGCGATCGCTCAATTTTGCCGTCGGCATTTTCCTTGCCGGGCTCAGCGGCGTGCTTGCGGCCGGCCAGCTCGGCTTGGAGCCGACCATGGGCGCGGGGCTTTTGATGCCGAGTTTCATTGCAATTATCGTCGGCGGCGTCGGCAGTCTCACCGGCACGCTGTTGGGCGGCCTGCTCATCGGCGTGGCATCCGGCGTCACGGCAGTGTTTTTGCCAGCTGCCAGCGAAGCGATCATGTACGTGCTGATGGCGGTGGTCCTGCTAATCCGCCCGCGCGGATTGCTGGGCGAAGAAGGCATGATGACATGATCGAAAATGACACCGCCCGCAAGCTGACCGTACTCGTTTGTATCTGGGCGGCCTTGCTGCTCGCGCCCTTTTGGATGCCGCCGCTCGGCGGCTATACCGCGCTCGGCACCCGCGTTCTCATTCTTGGCCTTGCGGCCATGTCGGTGAACTTTCTCTTAGGCTTCACCGGTGTGCTGTCCTTCGGCCATGCCGCCTATTTCGGTCTCGGTGCCTATGGCGCGGGGTTGTCGCTGAAATATCTGGCCCCGAGCACGCCGATTTCCCTGGTGATGGGTATGCTTCTGGGCGGCCTTGCCGGCGCCGTTCTCGGAACGCTCATTGTGCGCCGGCGTGGTGTCTATTTTGCGATGGTCACGATCGCCTTCGGGCAAGTGTTTTATTACATCGCATTCCAATGGAGCTCGCTCACCGGCGGAGACGATGGTTTGCGCGGCTTTTCACGGCAGCCGCTCGATCTCGGGTTCTTCTCGATCGACATCTTGTCGAATGCCGACAATTTCTATTTCTTCGTGTTGTTTTGCTTCGCCATTATCGCGGCAGTCATGGGCTTCATCTTGCGGTCGCCGTTCGGTCGTACCATGCTCGCAATCCGCGAAAACGAACGACGCGCCCGTTTCCTCGGCATTCCGGTAGAGCGTCACATCTGGATCGTATTCACGCTGTCGTGTTTCTTCATGGGATTCGCCGGGGCGCTCTACGCGCTGCTGAATAATTTCGCCGATCCGAGGGGCTTGCACTTCAGCCAATCCGGCGACTTCGTCATGATGGCAGTGATGGGAGGCATGCGCAGTTTTTGGGGACCGCTGCTCGGTGCTGCCGTCTTCGTCGTTCTGCAGGACTATCTTTCGAGCATCACCGTCAATTGGATGTCGTTTGTCGGGTTGTTGTTTGTGCTCGTGGTGCTGTTCTTTCCCCGCGGGCTTCTCGGAGTCGTTCGGCGAAAGCTCGCGTCATGAGTCTGCTGCGTGTCGAAAACGTTTCCAAGCATTTCGGCAGCCTGGTCGCCGTCGACGACATATCGATGACGGTCGAGCCGGGCGAATTGCGCGCCGTGATCGGTCCCAACGGCGCCGGCAAGACAACGTTTTTCAACATGATTAGCGGCTTCCTGATGCCGAGTTCGGGCCGCATCGCCTTCGACGGCGAGGACATCACCTCACTCTTGCCCGCTCGCCGGGTGTGGCGCGGTATCGCCCGCACATTCCAGATCACGGAGGTGTTTCCGGAGCTGACGGTGCGCGAAAATCTCCGCATTGCGGTCGAGAGCGCGAGCGGCTTCCGCTTGCGCGTTTGGCAATCGTCCGACGAGGATGGCGAGGTCAAGGCACGGGTGGTCGATCTGCTGGAGATGAGCGGCCTGATCGAGAAGGCCGACCGGCTAGTCGGTGAGCTTGCGCACGGCGACCAGCGCGCCACCGAGATCATGATGGCGCTGGCGCTCAAGCCGCGGCTGTTGCTGCTCGATGAGCCGACCGCCGGCATGGGCGACCAGGAAACCTACGACATCACGCAACTGATCCGAAAATTGCACCGCGACCAGAAGCTGACCATCGTGTTGATCGAGCACGACATGCGCGTGGTATTCCATCTTGCCGACCGCATCATGGTGCTGGCCGAAGGCAAGATGCTGGCCGAAGGCACCCCGCAGGAAATCGCCGCCAATGAAGCGGTGCAGGCGGCTTATCTGGGGAAGGCGGCAGCATGAGCGGCTTGGCCCTTGAGGCGGAAGGCCTTCATACCTTTTACGGCAAGAGCCACATCCTGCACGGCGTCGGCCTCGAGGTGCGCGAAGGCGAAATCGTCACGCTGTTGGGGCGCAACGGCGCCGGCAAGACCACCACGTTGCGCAGCCTTGTCGGATTAACCCATGCGCGCGAAGGCGCCGTGCGCATTTTCGGCCACGCCACCACCGACTGGCAGCCTTATCGCATCGCTGCGCTGGGCGTCGGCTACGTGCCGGAGGGCCGGCGCATTTTCGCCAATCTAACGGTCGAGGAAAATTTGAAAGTGCCGCTCGAACGGCCCGGGCCGTGGACGATCGCCCGTATCTATGAACTGTTTCCGCGTCTCGCCCAGCGCAAGACGAACAAGGGCCGGCAGCTTTCGGGCGGCGAACAGGAAATGCTGGCGATCGCGCGCGCGCTGCTGCTCAATCCGAAATTGCTGCTGCTTGACGAGCCGAGCCAGGGCCTGGCGCCGTTGATTGTGCAAGAGGTGTTCAAGGTGGTCGCCTCGGCACGGCAGCAGGGCATCTCCGTGCTGCTGGTCGAACAGAACGTGCGCGCCGCCGTCGAGATCGCCGACCGCGCCTACGTTCTCGACGACGGCAAGGTGGTTTATGCCGGGCCCGCGGCCGAATTCGCCAAGGATGAGGCGCGCGTACGGGCGCTCGCCGGCGCCAGCGCCGAAGACTGGGAAGAACACGGCTCGCCCGCCTAATTCAGCCTCTTTTCATTTTGGTCTAAGCGCTGCGGCACAAGCATTCCGCGGCCGGCTGCGGCTGACCGCAGGGGGATCTGCGCCGATGAGTAACACGCGTCTCACAGCGAAAACTGCAATGAAAACGCGAGATTTTGGCTTGCCTGGCCCCTAAAATAGTTACAGACTAAAGTGTGATGTCTCGGTGTATGTGCACATAGCACCACAAAAAATACGACAATAAAGAGACCATAAAATCCAAGGGAGGGTAAGACAAATGGCTAAGAATAAGCTGTCTACGACCGCGACCCGTCGCAAGTTTCTTGGCGGCGCCGCGGTTGCCGGCGTGGCGACCATCGCCATGCCGCAGGTTTCGCGCGCACAGACGGTCACCCTGAAGATGCAAGGCGGCTGGGGTGCCACCGACATTCTCAACGACTACGGCAAGGATTATGCCGCCAAGGTCAACGAGATGGGCGGCGGCCGCCTGAAGATCGACTACCTCAATGCCGGAGCCATCGTGAAAGCGTTCTCGGTGATGGACGCGACCTCCACGGGCGTGCTCGACGGCAATCACAGCGTGCCGGCCTACTGGTACGGCAAGCATCGCGCCGCCTCGCTGTTCGGCACCGGCCCCTGTTACGGCACCGACGCCAGCCAGTTCATGGGCTGGTTCTATTACGGCGGCGGCCAGGCGCTCTACGACGAACTGACCCAGAAAATCCTCGGCCTCAATGTCACCGGCTTCTATGTCTTCGCCATGCCGACGCAACCACTCGGCTGGTTCAAAAAGGAACTCAAGGGCCCGGATGACTTCAAGGGCATGAAGTATCGCACCGTCGGTCTCGCCTCCAACGTCATGCAAGCGATGGGCGCCAGCGTCGCGCAACTGCCGGGGCCGGAAATTCTGCCGGCGATGGAAAAGGGCGTGATCGAGGCGTTCGAGTTCAACAACCCGACCTCGGATAGCCGCTTCGGCGCGCAGGACGTGGCCAAGTACTATTACCTCGGTTCCTACCACCAGGCGTCGGAAGCCATCGAGGTCGTGTTCAACAAGACCAAGCACGACAGTTTGGCCAAGGAGCAGCAGCAGATCCTGCGTCTCGCGGGCCAAGCGGCGTGTTCCGACGATATCTGGAAAGCCTGGGATATCTATTCGAAGGATCTTGAGACGCTGCAGACCAAGCACGGCGTGCAGGTCAAGCGCACGTCGGAAGCGATCTTCAAGGCCCAACTCGTGGCGTGGGACAAGGTGGTCGATGAGATCAGCGCGGATGCGAACCAGGGCGCGTTCATCAAGAAGGTGCTCGAAAGCCAAAAGGCTTGGGGCAAGCGGGTTGGCTTCTACGCGATCAATAACGAAGCCGACTTCAAGTCCGCCTACGAACACTACTTCGGCAAGATGAAGGTCTAATCAGACTTCGCAAAAATCGCCGGGGCGGCCAAACTGCCCCGGCGACTTTGCGCCCGGCACCAACTGGCGAGAATCTCTCCGTGGAAAATTTTCTCCTGTTCATCGACCGTCTGAGCGCGGGCGTCGGCAAGGCGTTCGGCTGGTGCATCGTCATCATGACGCTGGGCACCTGCTACGACGTGTTTATGCGTTACCTCTTCCGCTCTCCGACCAACTGGGCGTTTGACGTCAGCTACTTCATGTATGGCGCGCTGTTCATGATGGCCGGCGCCTACACGCTGTCGCGCAACGGCCATGTACGCGGCGACTTCGTCTATCGGATGTGGCCGTACCGGGTGCAGGCAGCGATCGACCTCGTGTTGTTTATCATTTTTATGGGCCCGGGTATTGGAGCGCTGTTTTATTACGGCATCCCTTATGCTGCGCAGTCATGGCATATCCACGAGCTTAGCATCTACAGCCCGACCGGCGCGCCGGTCTATCCGCACAAGACGCTGATCCCGATCGCGGCGTTCCTTATGCTGTGCCAGTGCTTGGCCGAAATCATTCGCTGCATCATTTGTTTGCGCGACGGCGTGTGGCCGCAACGCTTGCATGACGTGGAAGAGATGGAATCCGCGATTCTGGCCGAAGCGGCGGATCGCCGGCGTATCGAAGAAGAAATGCACGTGGGGGCTGCACGATGATGTTCACCAATCCCGAACTCGGGATGATCCAGCTCTGCTCTTTCATCATCATCATCCTGCTGGGCTTCCCGATCGCCTTCACCCTCGTCGCAATGGGCGTGTTCTTCGGCTACTACGCGATGGGTTCGCGCATCTTCGACCTGCTCGTCACCAACACCTATGACGTGATGTCGAATGACGTGCTGACCGCGGTGCCGTTGTTCCTGTTCATGGGCTACGTGGTCGAACGTTCGAATATTCTCGACCGGCTGTTCTATTCGCTGCAAATGTCGATGCGGCGTGTGCCGGGGTCGCTCGCGGTCGCCACACTGGTAACTTGCGCGTTATTTGCCACCGCCACCGGCATCGTCGGTGCCGTGGTTACTCTGATGGGGCTGCTGGCATTTCCGGCCATGTTGCGCGCGGGCTACAATACCGAACTCTCGGCCGGCGTGGTTTGCGCCGGCGGCTGTCTCGGCATCATGATCCCGCCGAGCGTGCTGCTGATCCTTTACGGCGCCACAACGTCTGTTTCCGTGGTCCAGCTTTACGCCGCCGCTTTCCTCCCCGGCTTCCTGCTAGCAGGGCTGTATTGCGTCTACGTTATAGTGCGGGTGCTCATCAATCCGAGCCTGGCGCCGAAGCCGAAGGAATTCGATCGCGATATACCCTTTGCTGAGGTTTTTGGAGCGTTACTGACCTCGTTCTTTCCGCTCGCCGTCCTCATCTTGTCGGTGCTCGGCGCCATCTTGCTCGGCCTCGCCACCCCGTCGGAAGCGGCGGCCGTCGGCGCGCTCGGCTCCGTTCTACTCGCCGCTGGCTATAAATCGCTGACCTTCCAGCGGCTCAAGGAAGCCGTGTACCTCACCGCGCGCACCTCGGCGATGGTCTGCTATTTGTTCATCGGCTCGTGGACCTTTTCCTCGGTGTTCTCCTATCTCGGCGGCCATGAGGTGATCGAGCACTGGGTCCTCGCCGCGAATTTGAACGCGACCGGGTTCCTGATCGTCGCCCAATTCATCATTTTCTGTCTCGGCTGGCCCTTGGAGTGGACCGAGATCATCATCATCTTCGTCCCGATCTTCCTGCCGCTGGTCAAAACCTTCCATATCGACCCAACCTTGTTCGGCATCCTGGTGGCGCTCAACATCCAAACTTCGTTCAATACCCCGCCAATGGCCATGGCTGCGTATTATCTCAAGGGCGTGGCGCCCCCTCATGTCAGGCTGAACCAGATTTTTGCCGGCGCGCTGCCGTTCGTGTTCATGGTGTTCATAACCATGACCCTGGTCTACGTCTTCCCGGGGATTGCGCTCTGGCTTCCCAGCAAGCTGTACGCGAACTGATGGTGGACGAACGCGGGCTGACAACACTCACTGCGATCGAGGCCGCCGAGCAGATCGCCGGCGGCGAGGTGAGCGCCCAAGACTATATCGGCGCTTGTCTGGAACGCATCGAAGCGGTCGACGACAAGGTGCGCGCCTTCACCCATCTCGATGCGGACGAGGCGCTGCGCCAAGCGCGCGCGCTCGACGAACGCCGCCGCAACGGGCAGCCGATCGGCCCGCTGCACGGCGTTCCGGTCGCGATCAAGGACATCTTCGATACCGCGGACTATCCGACCGAATGCGGCTCGGTCCTGCTCAAGGGGCGCCGGCCGATGCGCGATTGCACCGCGGTGGCGCGGCTGCGCGAGGCCGGCGCAGTGATCATCGGCAAGACGGTCACCACCGAATTCGCCTACTTTACTCCCGGTGCGGCGCGCAATCCGCACGATCTCGAGCGCACGCCGGGCGGCTCGTCCTCCGGCTCGGCGGCGGCGGTGGCCGCCGGCATGGTGCCGCTCGCCATCGGTTCGCAGACCAACGGCTCGATGATCCGGCCGGCATCCTTCTGCGGCGTCTATGGCGTCAAGCCGACGCACGGCACCATCTCGCGCCATGGCGCCTTGATCCTGTCGCGGGCGCTCGATCATGTCGGGGTATTCGCGCGCACGCTCGCCGATAGCGCGCTGATTCTCGATGTGTTGGCCGGTTACGATCCGCAAGACAGCGATACGCGGCCGATTGCCGCGCCGGCATTTCTCGAAACGCTAGCCGAAGAGCCGCCGTTGCCGCCGCAGCTTGCCTTCGTGCGCACGCCGGTCTGGGATAAAGCCGATGCGCAGACCCGTGCGGCATTCGAGGATTTCGTCAAGCAACTGGGCGACACTGCCGCGACGCTCGATCTGCCGGACGCCTATGCGGCGGCTTGGGATGACCAGCGCGTCATCATGGCCGCCGACATGGCGCACAATCTGGGCGCGGTGGTCGATCGCGGCGGCGATGCCGCGAGCAAGACCCTGCGCGATCTTATCGCCGAGGGCCGCCAGGTGAGCGCGGTGCGCTATCTGGCGGCGCGCGATGGCGCGCGGCGCTATGCCGCCGGCCTCGACGAAATTTTCAAGCAGTACGAGGCCATCCTGACGCCGGCGACCATCGGCGTCGCGCCCAAGGGCACGGCCACCGGCAGCCCGATGTTCTGCTCGCTGTGGTCGCTGACCGGCCTGCCGGCGCTGTCGCTGCCGTTGCTCAGCGGCGAGGACGGCATGCCGCTCGGCGTGCAGCTCGTGGGCCCGGCCGGCGACGATGCGCGGCTGCTGCGCACGGCGAACTGGCTGATTGGCAGGCTAGGGTAGTCGTTGCGGCCGGAGACCCGGCCACCGAGCGATTATTTTTTAGCGGGCTTGATGACGGGTTCCCAGTCTTCCCACCAGAAGCCCCACAGCATCAACGCAAGGCCGATCAGGACGCAAACCCACAACGGCCCCGCGGCCAGCTTGGCGGCGATCAATAACATGTAGCCGATCATGATGATTGCGCCGATCAATGCCGTGACTGCGTCTGCCATACATCTCCTCCCGGCGGTCTTTGGCCGCCATTTGCAACATTATTCTAACGTAGGTCTAGCGCCTGCACCACCGTTTTTTGGGTAGTGGGTCAGTCTGGAGTTAAGTCCCAAATTCAGCCCTAGCGGCCTCGCGCGGGGGGCGGTATGAGCGCCAGAATTAGTAATATCGTGCGAGGCTCACGACGATAAAGATGCCGCTTATTCCCAAGCCGGCGGTGATCGCGATTGCCGCCAATATTTCGACGCCACCCTGAAGATACGGTTTCATCTTGGAATCTTTGCCGGGTAAGCAAACCCACAACCCGACAATCGTTATTGCAAACAGCGCGAGTCCAGTGACGAGCATTGCCAGCCTCCCTTAGGGAATGCGTAGAAGTCCCGTAACGAGTTCGGCAATGCCGGCCGCCAAGAAGACCATGACGACAGGTGGATACAAAACCATTGCCGCTTCGAATCGCAGGAAGCGCGGACTAATCCCGCTTTTGTTCGGCAGTCCGATGAAAAAGAGGGCGGCTGCAACAGCAAGCAATAGCGCGCCGAACAAGAGGTCTTGGCTCATTCGGCTTTCCTCCCGGTCTCTGTCGTAATCAACCGGAGGAAAATGGCGCCCCAAATTACGCCCAGAACAACCGAAGCAAACAGCCATACCCCACCGGTTGGGCGCGCATACCAAAGCAGGGCATTCAGGACGAAGAACGCGAGGGTAATGGCTACGATCAGCATGACTGGAATATCAGCCAATGCGCATATAAACACCACATAAAAATCATATAAACGCAGTATAAAAATCGGAATTAGTAATTATATCCTAGTAACTGGATCATATTCCCATTTGAAGCTGACCCACCGTTTTCCGTTTCCATTCACGACTTCACCGGCGCGCCCAGATTCTCCTTGAAGAAGGCGATCGTGCGACTCCAGGCCAGGTCCGCGGCCGGTTTATCGTAGCGGTTGCTGGTGTCGTTGTTGAAGGCATGATTGACGTTCGGATAAATGTGGATCGTGTAGCGCTTGTTGTTGGCCTTGAGCGCCGTTTCATAGGCCGCGATCCCAGCATTCACGCGCTGGTCGAGCCCGGCATAGTGCAGCAGCAGCGGCGCGCGAATCGCCGTGACTTGCTCGGCCGGCACCTGCAGGCCGTAGTAAATAACGCCGGCTTTCAGATCGGGCGCCAATACCGCGACCCGATTGACGATCCCGCCGCCCCAGCAGAAGCCGACAATGCCGACCTTGCCGGTCGATTCCGCGTGCTGTTCCAGGAACGGCACCGCCGCGGCAATGCGGCGCGCGGTGTCGCCCGGATTGAGCGTGCTGATCATGTCGCGCGCCTGATCTTCGTCCGCCGGAGTGCCGCCGAGCGGGGACAGCATATCCACCGCGAGACTGAGGAACCCTTCCAACGCGAAGCGCCGCGCCACGTCCTGGATGTGCGGATTGAGCCCGCGATTCTCATGCACGACGATGACCGCCGGGCGTCTGCTTTTCGCTTTGAGCCGCGCCAGAGTGGCGCGGATCGGCGTGCCGGCCGCATCGTAAGACACCGCTTCGATGGCGAGCCGCGCATCGTCGGGCGCAACCATCGCGGCGCGCGCGTAATCGTTCTGCAACAGCGGCAGCAGCGCCAGCGCGGCCGCGCTCGATCCCGCGATTTCCGCCAACCGGTCGAGAAATTCGCGGCGGTTGATGCCGCCATGGGTGAAGCGGTCGTAAAGATCGATAATGCGCTGGTCCATGTCGCCTCCGCGTTCCTCAATCGGTCTATCGCCGGTGGCTGCGATCTTATTCAGCTTGACGGCGCGTCCGCCAGCCTTCATTTCAAATGCCCCGAAAGCGTCGCGCCGATCCGGAGCACATGATGACGTTCATTCGCCTGATCGCAGGCCGGCACGCCGTTGTCTTTTTGCGTTCTGGCGGCGGGCCTCTTTGGCGCAGGCGGCACCGGGCGCGCGGCCGAGCCGTTCCCGTTCGATCGGGAGCTTCTGCTCGACGTCGCGCCCATGCCCCCGGCCAAGCGCGTGCCGATCCTTATGGTGGAGCCGAGCGGCGAGGCCACCATCGATCTGTGGTGCAAGACCGTGCGCGGGCGCGTGCAATTCACCGGCGACGCGATCCACATCGAAACCGGTCCGCTGCCGGAGGCACTACCGCAGTATATGAGCTCCGGCCAGTGCACGCCGGAGCGTGTGCAGGCGGATGCGGAATTGCTCGCCGCACTGGCGCAGGTGAGCGAATGGCGTCAGCAAGGCGGCGCGGTCTTGCTGGTCGGGGCGCAGACGCTGAAGTTCCGCCCGAGCGATCATTAGGGGCGCAAAAAAAAGGCGGCCCGAAGGCCGCCCTTTGCGTTCATCCGCTTGCGGGCCAAGCTTACATCATGCCGCCCATGCCGCCCATACCGCCGCCCGGCATCGCCGGGGCCGGCTCCTTCGGCAGTTCGGCGACCATCGCCTCGGTGGTCACCAAGAGGCCGGCGACCGAGCCGGCATCCTGCAACGCGGTGCGCACCACCTTGGCCGGATCGATGATACCGGCCTCGACCATGTCGACATATTTATCTTCCTGAGCGTCGAAGCCGTAGGTCTCGGATTTGTGGTCCATGATCTTGCCGACCACGATCGAGCCTTCCACGCCGGCATTCTCGGCGATCTGGCGGATCGGCGCCTCCAGCGCCTTCAGCACGATGTTGATGCCGGCCTGGACGTCCGGATTCTCGTCGTGGATGCGGCCGACCGCCTTCTTGGCGCGCAGCAGCGCGACGCCGCCGCCCGGCACGATGCCTTCCTCGACCGCGGCGCGGGTGGCGTTGAGCGCGTCTTCGACGCGGTCCTTCTTCTCCTTGACCTCGATCTCGGTCGCCCCGCCGACGCGGATCACCGCGACGCCGCCGGCGAGCTTGGCCAGCCGCTCCTGCAGCTTCTCCTTGTCGTAGTCGGAGGTGGTCTCCTCGATCTGCGCCTTGATCTGCTGAACGCGCGCTTCGATGTCGGCCTTCTTGCCGGCGCCGTGCACGATGGTGGTCTTTCTCCTTCTCGATGATGACCTTCTTGGCGCGGCCGAGCATGGCCGTGGTCACGTTCTCGAGCTTGATGCCGAGATCCTCGGAGATGAGCTGGCCGCCGGTGAGAATGGCGATGTCTTCCAGCATGGCCTTGCGGCGGTCGCCGAAGCCCGGTGCCTTCACGGCCGCCACTTTCAGGCCGCCGCGCAGCTTGTTGACCACCAGCGTGGCGATCGCCTCGCCCTCGACGTCCTCGGACAGGATCAGCAGCGGCTTGCTGGTCTGCACCACCGCTTCCAGCAGCGGCAGCATGGACTGCAGGCCGGACAGCTTCTTCTCGTGCAGGAGAATGTAGACGTCCTCCAGCTCGGCGATCATCTTCTCGGCGTTGGTGATGAAGTAGGGCGAGATGTAGCCGCGGTCGAACTGCATGCCTTCGACGATCTCGACCTCGGTCTCCATCGCCTTGGCTTCCTCGACCGTGATGACGCCTTCGTTGCCGACCTTCTGCATCGCCTGCGCGATCATCTTGCCGATCGCGGAATCGCCGTTCGACGAAACGGTGCCGACTTGCGCGACTTCGGCCGAAGAGCTGACCTTCTTGGCGCGCTTCTCGATGTCCTTGACCACGGCGTGGACGGCGATGTCGATGCCGCGCTTGAGGTCCATCGGGTTCATGCCGGCGGCGACCGACTTGGCGCCTTCCGTCACGATGGCGGCGGCCAGCACGGTGGCGGTGGTGGTGCCGTCGCCGGCGAGATCGTTGGTCTTCTGGGCGACTTCGCGCACCATCTGCGCGCCCATGTTCTCGAACTTGTCCTCGAGCTCGATTTCCTTGGCGACGGTGACGCCGTCCTTGGTGATGCGCGGGGCGCCGAATGACTTGTCGAGCACGACGTTGCGGCCTTTCGGGCCGAGCGTGACCTTCACCGCGTCGGCGAGGATCTTCACGCCACGCAGCATGCGGTCGCGCGCGTCGACGGCGAATTTGACTTCCTTGGCAGACATTTCAGTTCACTCCAATGGTTTCTAATTCGGGATCAGGCGATCACGCCCATGACGTCGGACTCCTTCATGATCAGGAGCTCCTCGCCGTCGAGCTTGACCTCGGTGCCCGACCATTTGCCGAACAACACGCGGTCGCCGGCCTTGATGTCGATCGGGGTCAGCTTGCCGTTCTCGTCGCGGCCGCCCGGGCCGACGGCGATGACTTCGCCTTCCGACGGTTTTTCCTGGGCGCTGTCGGGAATGATGATGCCGCCCTTGGTCTTCTCTTCGGCGGTGATGCGGCGCACGACGATGCGGTCGTGCAGGGGACGAAACTTGGTCTTGGCCATGGTTTCCTCGTCGGCGCTTGAGCGCCTGCGTGTGACAAAAAGTGTCGGTTTTTTAAGCCCTTAGCACTCAGTAGCGGAGAGTGCCAATGGCTGCCCGGGACATATGGCCTTGGCCCCGGAGTGTCAAGCTAGCCGATGAGTTTCATGGCGCTGTCGATGAACAGCCTTAAGCCCGCCACGCCCACCAGCAGGTAGCACCAGAAATACAGGCGCCGCTCGTCCAGGCGGTCATGCAGGCGTTTGCCGGCCCAGACGCCGAGCGGCACCGCCGGCATCAGCGCTACCGCCATCAGCAGCACGCGCAGGTCGTTGGCGCTGAGCCAGAGATAGAGCGCGAGCTTGACCGTGTTGGCGGCCAGGAACAGCGCGATCATGGTGCCGGCATAGACCGTCTTGGGCAGGCCGCGCGGCAGCAGATAGTAGGCGATCGGCGGGTTGCCGCCGTGGGAGATGAAAGTGGTGAAGCCGCTCAAGCCCCCGCAGATCAGCGCCAGAGCGGGATTGACCGGCGTGCGCACCATGGGGGCGCTGCGGTTGCGCAAAAAATAGCGCGCGGTGAACCACAGGATGACGATGGAAATGCCGAGCGCGACGATCCGCGGATCGACCTCGGCGACGAACACCGCGCCCAGAGCAAGCCCGGCAACGATGCCCGGCACTAGCCATTTCAAGTCGGGCATGGACCAGGTGCGCGGCGGAAAGGCCCAGACGGTGAAGGGATCCGAGGCGGAGACGATGGGTGCCATCATGAAGGTGGCGGTCACCGGATCGACGGCGAGCGCGAGCAGCGGCACGCCGAGAATCGCCAAGCCTCCGCCGAATGCGCCGCGGCCCAGGCTGATGAGGAAAACCGCCGGAACGCCAATGAGATAGAAAAGGGGATCTGTCGGCATGGGCCCGGCGGATTGGACCGCGCTTTATAACAGATTGCCTACAACCTGCTTGCACTGGCGGCTAATGCCCCGCAAAGTCTCCCTGGAAGCGGGGCAGGAGCCGGAATGCGCCATCCCAATCGAACCAGCCTTTCAAAGGCTGTGGTACTGACGTTACTCGCGCTCGCCCTTGCCGGCTGCGCCACCGGCGGCCCGCATCCGCCCGCGGAGCCGGAAGCCGCACCGGTTCCACTGCTGCCGCCCGCATTCCCGCCGCAGGATATCGTCGGACGCTGGGGACTGGCCGCCTACCATCGGGACGAGGACCGCCCGCGCATCGAATTGGCCGCAGCCGCGCAATGCAAGCAGCCCTACGTCATCACGCTCGGCCCCACCGGCGGCGTCATGATGCATCTCGCTGACCAGCCCAAGCCGGAAGAGCTGCGCCTGAAAGGTGCACCGGGCGGCAAGACCTATATCGGCCCGGAAGGCGCGCCCGCCGGTGTGCAGGATCGCGAAGTGATTTCGTTCGACGGCCGCGTGCTGATCCTGCACTGGGTCGATTCGGAAGTGCAGGGCCGTTACGGCTCGATGGTTTATGTCCGCTGCCCGCCGGAAGGCGCCAAGCCGCCGGCCAAGCCGAAGGCCAAATCGAAACCCAAGCCCAAGCCCAAACCGATACCCAAGCCGGCGCAGTAACGGGCTGCCCGGCATGGCGGCGATTGTGTTTCGCCTTTCCCCACCAGCGGAAAGATAGGGCGCGCCGGCGCGAGCATTTCGTCTCGCATCGATGATGCTGTAGAGATTGGCAGCCCATGCCCGCTCCCCGCGATTTCATTGAAGGCCCCTGGCGCGCCGTGCCGGTGCTCGGCGTCACGCAGATTTTGTCCTGGGGCACGATTTTTTACACGCCGGTGCTGATCGTTCCGCTGATCGCGGCCGAGCGCGGCTGGTCGATCTCCTTCGCCATGGGCGGCTTCTCGATCGGGCTGTTGGCCGCCGGCTTGATCGCGCCGTATGTCGGCCGCTCGATCGATCGCTTCGGCGGCCATGTGGTGATGACGATCGGCTCGCTGATCGGCGCGCTCGGCCTGGTCCTGATCGGCCATGCCGCCGACCGCGTCAGCTATTGCGCCGTGTGGGTGGTGCTGGGCGTCGCCATGGCGGCGAACCTGTACGATTCCGCGTTTGCCACGCTCGGCCGCATCTTCGGCGTCGGCGCGCGGGCGCCGATCACCGCGCTCACGCTGGCCGGCGGTTTCGCCTCGACCGTAAGCTGGCCGACGACGCATTTCCTGCTGGAGGCCATCGGCTGGCACGGCACCTATCTGGTCTATGCCGCGCTGCTGGCTTTCATCTCCGCGCCGCTGCATGCCATGGCGTTGCCGCGCGGCCGCTTCGAAGTGGATTTAGTCGCCCGAAGCGATGCGCCGCCGCCGCCGGCGGTGTTGCCGCCCTATGGATTGCCGTTCATTTTGGTAGCGTCCGCGTTCGCGACCTATGCCTTCGTTCCCTCCGGCCTGTCCGCGCACCTGCTGGCGATATTCGCGCGGACCGGCATCGATTCCGGAACGGTGGTCTGGATCGGCGCGCTGTTCGGGCCGGCGCAGGTCGGCGCGCGGCTGATCGAATTCGCTTTCGGGCGCAACCTGCATCCCTTGTGGGTGGCGCGCTTTGCGCTGTCGGTTCTGCTCTGCGCGTTCACCATGCTGACGCTGCTCGGCGTATCGGTGCCGGTGGCGGCCGCGTTCGCGCTGATGTTCGGCGGCGCCAACGGCCTGGTCACCATCACGCGGGGAGCGGTGCCGCTGGCGCTGTTCGGCGCTTCCGGTTATGGGCGCCTGATGGGCCGGCTCGCCGGGCCGTTTCTGCTGGTGCAGGCGGCGGCGCCGCTGGTGATGGCTTTTGTGGTGGATCGCGCCTCCGATCCGGCGGCGCTGGCGCTGGCCGCAAGCTTCGCCGCGGCCGCGCTGATTTGTTTTATCCTGATAAAAAGACCGAACTAGGGTCTCACAAAATACGCAGTGCGCTACGTCCGCTTGGCTGCGCGTTTATGAGTCGACGCGCTAGTCGAACAGTATGTCGATATCACTCTGGCTGTTGTGGCCGGAAGCGCCGTCGAGCCGGGGACCGTTGAGCAGCCCGTTGCCGGATAACGGCTTGGCGGCGGCGTCGCCCGGTAGGTTTTTGCAGCGGTCGAGGATGCCCGCCACCTGGTCCTCGATCATGTTCAAGATCGCGATCACGCTTCCGATGCGCTGGCCGGCGAGGTCCTGGAAATTGCAGGCTTCGTAGATCGATACGACGTGATCCTGAATATCGTGGGCAAGGCCGCGCGCGTAATCGGTCTGCAACGCCGCTGCGAGCGCTTTGGCGCTGTCGTCGATCGCCTCGGTCGATTTCAGAATTTTCACCGTGGCCTTTTCCATACCCTCGACGGCGGCGCCCAGATTGCCGGCCGCGTGCGCGAGCCGGCGCTCGCGGTCGTCGCCGATGAGCGTGGCAAGCTCACGCCTATTGCGGGCGATGACGTCGTGCAGGAGGGCGAGCTCGCGCCGGAGGGCCGGCTCGCCGCCATCGGCCGCGTCGGATCGGTCGGTAGGCACAGCGCCTAGGGGCTGCGCCGCCATGCGGCCGTCGAGCATGCGTTCGATGCGGAAAACCTTGCGCTGCACGTCATGCCCTCGCAACCAGCCGATCTGTTTCTACCGGAGCGGCGATTAACGCTGGGTTGCGGGTGTGCGGTGCATATCCCGAAACGTGGGAACCGGTGTTCGGGAAAAGATCATGCGCCAAGATGAAAATCGAAACCCGGCGTTTACCATGATGCAGCGCATTTTACGAAAAATAAACTCTAACACGACGAAGCGGGCGCGCCGGCGCGGCAAAGCCATGCCGCCGGCTGGAGATTTACCATTCGGTGTTGCTTTCGCTTTGTATTGTCTGCACCCGACGAAACATGGTTGAGGGTGCGTCAATGCAGCGTTCGATTATTTCGGCTTTCGTCATCGTCTGCTCCGCCAGCACCGCCGCCTGGGCGCAGCCGATATCGGCCGCGCCTCCCGGCTACGCCATGCCGGCGACGCCACCCATGGTACTGGCCGCGCAGCCGCCGCGGATGCAGGCCAATCTTGGCGGCGGCTTCATCGAATTTCTGTTTGGCGATCGCGAGGCGCCATCGGCCGCACCGCCGCCGGTGTACTATTCCAATCCCGGGCGCGGCGCGCAGCCGACCCAAGCCAGCACCGGGCCGGCCGTCGATCCCGCGCTGGAACAGCGCTCGCCCGGCTTCGAGATCGATCCGCAGTTCCTGCGTCAGCAGGTCGATTATCAAGGCAAGGAGGCGCCCGGCACCGTCGTGATCGATACGCCGCATCACTTTCTCTATCTGGTCGAGGAAGGCGGCAAGGCGATGCGCTACGGCGTCGGCGTCGGCCGCCCCGGCTTCGCCTGGGCGGGCACGCACACCGTCTCGGCCAAGAAGGAATGGCCGGATTGGGTGCCGCCGGAGGAAATGATCGAGCGCCAGCCTTACCTGCCGCATTTCATGCCCGGCGGCCCGAACAATCCGCTCGGCGCGCGCGCGCTTTATCTCGGCTCGACGCTCTACCGCATCCATGGCTCGAACGAGCCCTGGACGATCGGCAAGAACGTCTCGTCCGGCTGCATCCGCATGCGCAACGCCGACGTGATCGATCTTTACGAGCGCGTGAAGGTCGGCACCAAGGTGGTCGTCCTCTGATCGGCGTCAAACAGTATCGCCGGCGGGGACGGCGAGCGCGATGCCATGTTCGGCCAGCACGCGCGGAAACACGTCCGAACTGAAATAGGCGAATTCCCGTTCGCGCTGGTGGGTGAGCGGATCGAGCCGCTTGAGCTCGTCGTCGACCAAGCCGGGGTGGCACATGATCAGCCCGCCGTCCGGCAGGCCGGCCAGGAAACGCGGAAATGTCGCGGCGAAGTCGGGCTTGC
This sequence comes from uncultured Alphaproteobacteria bacterium, assembly GCA_963762285.1. Lineage (GTDB taxonomy): Bacteria > Pseudomonadota > Alphaproteobacteria > Rhizobiales > Xanthobacteraceae > Pseudolabrys. The sequence goes on from CAVXKE010000015.1 coordinate 129,779, forward strand.
CGGTGAAATCATAGGCGCCGGCAAAGGCCGGATTGGTGGCCACGCCCAGCTGCCTGGCCTTGCGGCGGAAGCCCACACTCAAGACATCGAGCAGCAACTCCTTGGCGAGATGCAGCCGCGGCGCCGAGCGCGGGCGGCCGCATTGCCGCAGCCAGGCGTTGGGCGCGGCGTCCGCGGCCACCTTGAGCACGGCGTCGCGCACCTGCGGAAACAGATGGACGTGCTGGTGGCCGTCGATGAAGTCGGGCGGCCGGCCGAATGTCATGATGAAGGCTTGCACTTGGGTGGCGATCTCGATCGTCAGCAGCTCGGGCCGCAGCCGGCGCGCGATCGCCGCGCGCATCATTTTCGGGAGCGGCAGGAAATGGCCGTGGCGGAGCGGCGCGAAGCCCTCGCTCAGCGGCTTGAACGGCGCGGTCAGCGTGACATGCAGGCCGAGCGCGGCGCGTTTCTCGCCGGAATTGAGCAGGTCGAGCGCGTCCGCCTCGTCGGCGCTTAGATACGGCGCCGCCGTCATCACCGACGTCGCATTGATGCGCCCGCGCAGGATCAGTTCGCGGATGGCGGCATTGACCGAAGGGGAGATGCCGTAGTCGTCCGCGCACAGCCAGATCTGGCGGCGACCGTTAAGCACCTTTGCCTTACTCCGCCGCGCGCGTGGCCGCCGGCCGCGGCTTCGCCGATTCGTCGACGGAGTGGTCCGCGCTCTTCAGGCTGTGGTCGGCGACGAAATAGACCGGGCGCGCCTTGATCTCGGACAGCATCTTGCCGACATACTCGCCCAGCACGCCGATCATGATCAGCTGCACGCCGCCGAGCACCATCAGGCCGACCACCATCGACGGGTAGCCGGGCACGTCCTGGCCGAACAGCAGCGTCTGCACCAGGATCCAGCCGCCGAAGAACAATGCGGAGACGGCGAGCAGCAGGCCCAGCATGCTGGCGACGCGCAGCGGCGCCACCGTGAAAGAGGTCAAGCCCTCGATCGACAGGCCGATCAGCGTCCACACGTTCCAGGTCGTTACGCCGTGCACGCGCTTGGCCGGTTCGTAATCGACGCGCACCTGCCGGAACCCGATCCAGCTCGACAGTCCCTTGAAGAAGCGGCTGCGCTCCGGCATCTGCCGCAGCGCCGCCGCCGCGCGCGGCGACAGCAGGCGGAAATCGCCGGCATCCTCGGGGATTCTCTGCCGCGCGCCCAGATTGATCAGCGCGTAGAACCAGTGCACGCCGGCGCGGCGCAGCCAAGGTTCGTTCTCGCGGTGCGCCTTGGCGGTGTAGACCACGTCATAGCCGTCATCGAGCCAGCGCGCGACCAGCGTGTCGACCAGGTCGGGCGGATGCTGGCCGTCGCCGTCCATGAACAGCACGGCGCCGTGCCGGGCATGGTCGAGACCGGCGAGCAGGGCGGCCTCCTTGCCGAAATTGCGCGACAGCGTGACCACCTGGATGTCGAGCGGATCGGCAACCAGCGAATTGGCGATGCGGTTGGTGGCGTCGGTGCTGCCGTCATCGATGTAGACGACTTCGGTGCGCAGGTCGCGCTTGATCCCGAGCCCGCGCGCCACCTCGGCGATGCGCTCGTGCAGGGCGGCCAGGCCCTTGGCCTCGTTGAACAGCGGCACGACGATCGACAGGCCCTGCGCGCTCGGCGATGGCCGCGCGCGGGCGGCTGATTTGGTCGCTTTTACCGGCATTTTTCGTTAACCTGTCGCTCTCCGTTTCGCGCGATCTATAGCGCATGGGACGCGCCCTGTCGCGCCCGCCTCAAAATGCTATGAACGGACGATGATTCCGGCGCCCCTGCAAAGCATCCTCGACCGTCTCACCGTGGCCTGGCATGAGCGCGCGCTCGCGCTCAAGGCGATCAGCTTCGGCCTGGTCGGCATTATTAACTCCGCCGTCGATTTCGGGGTGTTTTCGTTCGCCTATTATTATCTCGGCCTGCCGATCATCGTCGCCAATAGCATGGCGTGGGTCGTCGCCGTCACCGGCTCGTATGTCCTGAATTCGACGATCACTTTTGCCCACGAATCCGGCCGCAAGCTCAGTCCGCGGAGCTACCTTGGTTTCGCGCTATCGCAGGTCGCCGGCTTTATAGCCAATACCGTCACGGTGTGGTGCATGGTCGAACTGTTGCAGGTTCCGGCCTGGGCCGCCAAAGTGGCGGCGATCTTCGTCAGCTTCGTGGTCAACTTCTCGCTGTCCCATTTCGTGGTATTCCGGGCGCGCCGGCCGCAAGGCGAATAGCGCATGACCCCGGAAAGCGGGCGACGGGTTTCGGACAAGATCATGCGCAAGAGAAATGCAACGCTGAAATGAGTTGAGGGATCAATGCAACACGACAGCAATCTGACCGCGCGCTGGCCGAGCTTCGTCACCCATCTGGAATGCGCGATGACCGGTGAGCGGCACGAGGCCGATCAAGTCTACAATCTTTCGCGCGCGGGCAAGCCGCTGCTGGTGCGCTACGATCTTGCCGGGGTCGCCAAGGCGCTGAGCAAGGAAACGCTGGCGAAGCGCGCGCCCGATCTGTGGCGCTATCGCGAGCTGTTGCCGGTGCGCGACCCGGCCAACATCGTCAGCCTGGGCGAGGCGATCACGCCGCTGATCCGCATGCCGAAGCTGCAAGCCAAGCTCGGCGGCGGCGAAATCCTGGTGAAGGACGAGGGCCGGCTGCCGACCGGCTCGTTCAAGGCGCGCGGCCTGGTGATGGCGGTGTCGATGGCGAAAGCGCTCGGCATCAAGCACATGGCGATGCCGACCAACGGCAATGCCGGCGCCGCGCTCGCGGCCTACGCCTCGCATGCCGGCATCAGGACCACGATCTTCTGTCCGGAAGACACCCCGGAGGTCAATGTCAGCGAGATCGCGCTGCAAGGCGCGAGCGTCTACCGCGTCAACGGCTTGATCGACGATTGCGGCAAGATCGTCGGCGAGGGCAAGGCGAAAGTCGGCTGGTTCGACACCTCGACCTTGAAGGAGCCGTACCGGATCGAGGGCAAGAAGACCATGGGACTGGAACTGGCCGAGCAGCTCGATTGGAACGTGCCGGACGTGATCTTCTATCCGACCGGCGGCGGTACCGGAATGATCGGCATGTGGAAGGCATTCGCCGAATTGGAAGCGATCGGCTTCATCGGCAAGAAGCGCCCGCGCATGGTGGCGGTGCAGGCGGCCGGCTGCGCGCCGATGGTGAAAGCGTTCGAAGCCGGCGAGGAACACGCGCCGCGCTGGGAAAACGCCCACACCATCGCGTCCGGGCATTCGCGTGCCGCAGGCGATCGGCGATTTTCTGATTCTGCGCGCGGTGCGCGAGAGCGGCGGCTTCGCTATCGCGGTCGAGGACGACGCGATTCAAGCCGGGCTCGACGAGATGGCGCGCGAGGAGGGCTTCCTGCAGTGCCCGGAGGGCGCCGCCACCTACGCCGCCTATAAGCAGAGCCTCAAGGACGGCCGCGTCAAAAAAACCGACCAGGTGGTGCTGTTCAACTGCGCCAGCGGCTTGAAATATCCGCTGCCGAAGATCGAGCGCAAACTGGACCGCCACAAGCCGATCGATTACGCGGCCCTGTGAAACGCGGTCCGGCGCTCATCCTGCTTGCCGGCTTCCTCACGCTGTTCATCGGCGGCGGCGCCCGTTTTGCCGTCGGTCTGACGCTCAGGCCGATCGTCGACGAACTGGGCTGGGGACGCAGCGACCTTGGCCTAGCCGTCGCGCTGTTCCAGTTCGTGTCGGCGGCCGCGATGTTTATCGCCGGCCATTTCGCCGACCGCACCGGCCCGCGGCTGGTGTTGGGCGGCGGCCTGCTGATCAGCGCCGTCGGCATCGGATTGATGAGCGCGATGCAGGCGCCCTGGCATGCGATGGTGCTCTACGGCTTGGTCTTTGCGCTCGGTAACGGCGCGGCATCGCTGATCCCGGTCGGCGTGATGGTGACACGCGCCTTCCCGGCGCGCACCGGCATCGCCAATGCGGCGGTGATGTCGGGCATGAGCGCCGGCCAGCTGGTGATGATCGCCATACTGACGGCGGTCATGCTGACTTTGAGCTGGCGCCCGGTTTACCTGTTGCTCGGCCTCGCCCAGCTGGCGCTGGTGCCGCTGCTGATCGTCGCGATCCCGAAAACGACGCCGGTCGAGGCCAAAGCGGCGCGGCCGAGCGCCGGCATTGGCGTGATCGAAGCCGCGCGCTCGCGGCAATTCTGGCTCTTGCTGGCGATCTACGCGATCTGCGGCTTCGACGATTTCTTCGTCGCCACGCATGTCGTCGCCTTCGCGCAGGACCGCGGCGTCGATGCCTTCCTGGCTGGCAATCTGCTGGCGTTGATGGGGCTCACCGGCCTGATCGGCGTGGTGGCCGGCGGCGCCTTGAGCGACCGTGCCGGTCCACGCTGGCCGACCGGGCTGGCCTTTGCCGCCCGCGTTGTGGTGTTCGCGCTGGTCATGGTGGATCAGTCGACCGTCTCGGTGGCGGTGTTCGCGCTGGTGTTCGGGTTGACCTTCCTGGTCACCGCGCCGCTCACCGTCGTGTTCGTGTCGGAAAGTTTCGGCACCCGCCACCTGGGCGCGCTCACCGGCCTGATCACCATGGTGCATCAGATCTTCGGCGGCATCGGCGCCTATCTCGGCGCCGCCGTGTTCGACGTGACCGGCACCTACAACATCGCCTTCGCGGCGATGCTGGCGGTCTCGATGGTCGCCCTGGTGTTGACCGTGATGCTGCGGCGCCCGCGCGCGACGCCGGTTTAGAGTCCCGCTTCCAGCTTGGCGTACAGCGGGTTCTCGCGCGAGAACACGTAATCGAGATCGGCCACCGCCACCGCTTCGGCGCCGTTGTCGCGCAGGAAACTGGTGAGCGCGTAAACCTGATCGGGCGGGCAATGCAAGCGTCAGCATGCCCGAAGAGGTCGGCCCGCCGAACGGCGTGACCACGCCGAATTTCTCTTTCGCGCTGTCCACCAGCTTGGCGTCGCAGGCGGCAAAGCGCGCGCGCACCTCGCGGAAGGCCTTGGCCCGCGCCTGCGCCGCCACCCGATCGAGGATCACGCGCGCGGTCTCGCGCGTGCCGGCATCCCAGGAGGCCGCCCGCGCGGCCACCAGATTGGCCTGCGAGCGCAGAATGATGCCGTCCTCGACGATCTTCAGCCCATTGGCGGCGAGCGTCGCGCCGGTGGTGGTGATGTCGACGATCAGCTCGGCGGTGCCGGCGGCAGGCGCGCCTTCGGTCGCCCCCGAGCTCTCGACGATGCGGTAGTCGACGATGCCGTGGGCCGAGAAGAAGTCGCGCGTGAGATTGATGTATTTGGTCGCCACCCGCATCTTGCGGCCGTGGGTGTGGCGAAACGAGGTGGCGACGTCGTCCAGGTCGGCCATGGTGCGCACGTCGATCCAGGCCTGCGGCACCGCCACCACCACGGTGGCGAAGCCGAAGCCGAGCCCTTCGATCAGCACCACTTTGCTTTCGGCATCCGGCATCTGCTCGCGCACCAGGTCCTCGCCGGTGACGCCGAGATGCACGGCGCCGGCCGCGAGTTGCGCGGTGATTTCGGAAGCCGACAGATAGGCGACCTCGACGCCGTCAAGCCCGGCAATGGCGCCGCGATAGTCGCGCGCGCCGCGCGGCTTGATCAGCGTGAGGCCGGAGCGCGCGAAGAATGCTTCCGCGTTTTCCTGCAGCCGGCCTTTCGCCGGCACGGCCAGCACCAGGGCGCTCATGCCGCGCCTCCGTAAACGCTGAGCCGTTCGATCCACACCGCGAAGCCGACCGCAGAAATCGGCTCAGGCGAGCCAAGCCGGCTGAACAATCCGTCGTAGCGCCCGCCGGCGACCAGCGGATCGCCGGTGCGCGTGGGGTCGGTCAGCTCGAACACGAAGCCGGTGTAGTAGTCGAAGCCGCGCCCGAACGCGGTGGAGAAGCGCACGCGCTTCAAGTCGATGCCGCGCGCGGCGAGGAAGCCGGTGCGGCTTTCGAACAGGTCGATGGCCGGCGCCAGCGCGTCGGCCATATTGCTGTCGCCGGCGAGCGCGCGCAGCTCGTGCGCCGCCTCGTCGGGATCGCCGGCAATGCCGAGGAAACGCTCGATCAGCGCGCGCACGTCGCGCGGCAGTTTCGCGCTGCCGCCGAGCGCCGATTGTTCGAGGAAGCGGTCGGCAATTTCGCCGACCGAGCGCCCGCCCACCGCGTTGATGCCGGCAATCGACAGCAGGTCGGTGACCAGCGCATGCGCGCCCTTCGGATCGGAGCCGGCGAGCGCCGCCAGCACGCCCTGATATTCGGGGCGCGAATTATTGCCGCCCAGCACCAGGCGGTCGAGGTCCTGCGCCAGATTGGTCTTGCGGTTGAAATCCTTGACCAGCCGCCGCTTCCAGGCCGGCGGCAGCTCGAGCCCGGCGATCAGCCCGGCGAACAGCGCGACGTCGCCGATCTGGATGTCCGGCGGCGCTGAGCCCGTAATGCGCGGTGGCCTCCAGCCCGAGCGCGAGCATTTCGGCGTCGGCCGCCGCCCTGTCGGGCCGGCCGAAGGATTCGATGCCGGCTTGCAGGAATTCGGCCGCGCCGTCGCTGCGGTGACGGAACACCGGGCCGAGATAGCAGAAGCCCGCCGGCTGGCCGGCCAAGGGTGAGGCGAGGTAATCGCGCGACACCGGAATGGTGAGGTCGGGCCGCAGGCAGAATTCCGCCCCGCCGGGAGCGGTGGTCAGATACATGCGCCGGCGGATGTCTTCGCCCGAGAGGTCGAGGAACGGCTCGGCCGGCTGCAGGATGGCGGGCGCGCAGCGGCGATAGCCGGCGCGCTCATAGGAGGCGACCAGCGCCTCCGCCCGCGCATCGGGCCCTTTCGCTTCTGGTGGTCACGCTTGCATCCATTTTCGTCCTAGACTCGGCCGTCGCGGCGGCGCTTTAGCACGATAGTTTTAAGGATTCGACGCCGATCTCCCGAAGGGCTTAACGCGCCGGCGTCTAAACGATTGGCGTCGTTAATGAATTTCGACGGGGCTGCGCGGGCGCCGCGCCGGCGGCGGCTAATTCCGCGTAACGGTTAAGACAAGTTCAATGCGGGGAGATGCCGTGGCGCGCGAGCAGCTTGCGCACCGCCTCGACCAGGTCGGCTTCCTTGACCGCGAACTGCGCCTCGGCCTGCTTCTTGAGGTAGTCGTCGCGGCCCTTTTCCAGCTTCGCCAGTTCGGCGCCGACGATCAGGTCCTTGATCGTGACTTCGCCCTTCGCCTTCTCGTCGCCGCCCTGGATGACGGCGCAAGGCGCAGCCGCGCTTGTCGGCATATTTGAGCTGGGTGCCGAGATTGTTCTTCGGATTGCCGAGATAGAGCTCGGCGCGGATATTGGCGGCGCGCAGTTGCGACACCATGCGCTGGTAGTCGGCGACGCGGTCGCGGTCGAACACGGTGACCACCACCGGGCCGGGCTCCGGCTTTTCGCCGAGCTTGCCGAGCGCGGTGAGCGCCGCCTGCAGGCGCGACACGCCGATCGAGAAGCCGGTCGCCGGCACCGGCTCGCCGCGGAAGCGCGACACCAGCCCATCGTAACGCCCGCCGCCGCCGACCGAGCCGAAGCGGATGGGGCGGCCCTTCTCGTCGTCGATCTCGAAGGTGAGTTCGACCTCGTAGACCGGGCCGGTGTAATATTCGAGACCGCGGACGACGGAGTCGATCGATTCTGATTCGGTCGTCGTACCCGCAGCATTCATCAAAGATCGAATCTCATTCAGCTCGTTAAGGCCAGCTTCGCACAGTTGCCGGAAACGTCGATCTAGGCTTGACGAAATCTCGTGTATATGCGCCGAAATCATCGTTCGAGTTGCGCTCAGACTCGCTTAGTTCCGCATCTAGATGATCTGCGGTCGACGATGCCGTGCGCCAACGAACTGCAAGACGTTGCATCGATTGTTCGGATCGAAGCCCAGCGCCTTTGGTGAAATCGCCGCTTTCGTCCTTGCGACCATGGCCCAGCAGCATGCTGCACGCCATCGAGCCCGAGCCGATCGAGTTTGTCGATCGCGCGCAGCACGGTGATGAGCGCTGTTTCTCGCCGCCGAGATTCCGATCGCCTCCATCACGCCATCGAGCACTTTCCGATTATTCACCTTCACCACATAACTGCCGCGCGGAATGCCGAGCGCTTCCATCGTGTCCGCCGCCAGCATGCACATCTCGGCATCGGCCGCCATGCTCGGCGCGCCGACCGTGTCGGCGTCGAACTGCATGAACTGGCGGAAGCGGCCGGGGCCCGGCTTCTCGTTGCGGAACACCCAGCCGTAGCGATAGCTGCGATAGGGCTTGGCCAGCGTGTCGTAATTCTCCGCCACATAGCGCGCCAGCGGCGCGGTCAGGTCGTAGCGCAGGCACAGCCACTGCTCGTCGTCGTCCTGGAACGAGAACACGCCCTCGTTCGGGCGGTCCTGGTCGGGCAGGAACTTGCCGAGCGCGTCGGTGTATTCGATCGCCGGCGTCTCCACCGGCTCGAAGCCGTAGCGCTCGAACACCAGGCGGATCGCCTCCACCATGTGCCGTGTGGCGGCGATCTCGGCCGGCCCGCGGTCGGCGAGGCCGCGCGGCAGGCGGGCTTTGAGTTTGCTGGGTTTGGCCATCGGCGGCTTATGCTGAGTCGCTGCAATTGCTAATCGGCCGCGTGGTAGCAGCCGTTTCCGGCTTTGTCATTATCGCTGAAAGCGGATAATCCAATATGCGCTACCCAAGCGAATAACAGCGAGGCGGCCCCATGGCCACAGGCAAGTCGAACGTCGCAACCGCCACGGTCCCCAACGACCTCGAGCCCTATTGGATGCCGTTCACGGCCAACCGGGCGTTCAAGGCGCGCCCGCGCCTGGTCGCCCGCGCCAAGGACATGCACTATTTCACGCCCGACGGCCGCCAGCTGATCGACGGCGCCGCCGGGCTGTGGTGCACCAATGCCGGCCACAACCGCGACCCGATCGTCGCGGCGATCCAGCGCCAGGCCGCCGAACTCGACTACGCGCCGGCGTTCCAGTTTTCCCATCCCAAGGCGTTCGAGCTGGCGAGCCGCGTCGCCTCGCTGGCGCCCGGCGATCTCGATCACGTGTTCTTCTGCAATTCCGGCTCGGAGGCGGTCGACACCGCGCTCAAGATCGCGCTCGCCTTCCACAATGTGCGCGGGCACGCCTCGCGCGTGCGGCTGATCGGCCGCGAGCGCGGCTATCACGGCGTCGGCTTCGGCGGCGTCGCGGTCGGCGGCATCGTTTCCAACCGCAAGCAATTCGGCGCGCTCATCGCCGGCGTCGATCACCTGTCGACCACCTATAATCGCACCGAGCAGGCCTTCACCATCGGCGAGCCGGTGTGGGGCATCCATCTCGCCGACGAGCTCGACCGCCTGGTCGCGCTGCATGACGCCTCCACCATCGCGGCGGTGATCGTCGAGCCGGTGGCGGCGTCGACCGGCGTGCTGCCGCCGCCCCAGGGCTATCTGCAGCGCCTGCGCGCGATCTGCGACAAGCACGGCATCTTGCTGATCTTCGACGAGGTCATCACCGGCTTCGGCCGCCTCGGCCATGCCTTCGCCGCCGAGCGCTATGGCGTGGTGCCCGACATGATCACCTTCGCCAAGGGCATCACCTCGGGCTCGGTGCCGATGGGCGGCGTGCTGGTGCGCAAGGGCATCTACGACGCCTTCATGCGCGGGCCCGAGCACGTCATCGAATTGTTCCACGGCTACACTTATTCGGCGCATCCGCTCGCCTGCGCGGCCGGCCTTGCCACCCTCGATCTCTATCGCGACGAGAAGCTGTTCGAGCGCGCGCGCAAGCTGGAAGCGCCCTGGGCGCAAGCGGCGATGGCGCTCAAAGGCCTGCCCCATGTGCTCGACATCCGCACCGTCGGCCTGACCGTCGGCATCGATCTCGCCAGCAAGCCCGACGCCGTCGGCAAGCGCGGGCTGGCGGCGCTGGAGGCGGCCTATTTCGACCACGACCTGATGCTGCGCGCGGTCGGCGACACGCTCGCCTTGAGCCCGCCGCTGATCGTCAGCGAAAGCCAGATCGGCGAGATCTTCGACAAGGTCGGCAAGATCATCAAGCAGGTGGCGTGAGCCGTGGCTGTCGTCCCCGCGAAAGCGGGGACCCAGTAACCCCGGTCTGTATGCATCGTGACGCACCGGGGTTACTGGGTCCCGGCTCGCGCTGCGCTACCGCTCGCTTGGCCGGGACGACGGTCGAACTCGGCTTGCGCTGCGTCAATATCCGGCCATTTAACGCGGCTAGGCTCGCTGAAATGAAACAAAGAAAGCTTCTCATTGCGGTTGCGATCCTTGTGCTGCTGGCGGCGGCCGGCTGGTGGCAGTACGGGCGTGGCCCCGAGGTCGCCGCCGCCGCGGCCACGCGCGGCACCGCGGTCGAGATCGTCTACGCCACCGGCGGCGTGGAACCGGTGCGCTGGGCCAAGGTGGCGAGCCTGATCCGCGACCGCATCGTCGAAATCTGCGACTGCGAGGGCAAGACCGTCAAAAAGGGCGACGTGCTGGCGCGGCTCGACGACCGCGAGGTCAAGGCGCAATTGGAAGATCTCAAGGCGCGCGAGGCCTTTCTCAAGCGCGAAATGTCGCGGGTGAGCGAGTTGATCACGCGCGGCGCCGCCACCACGCAGTCGTTCGAGCGGGCATCGATGGATTTGCAGCAGGTGCAGGCGCAGATCACGGTGCAGGGCGAGAAGATCGACGACTACACCATCGTCGCGCCGATGGACGGCGTGGTGCTGCGCCGCGACGGCGAGATCGGCGAAATCGCCGAAGCCGGGCAAATCCTCTACCGCGTCGGCGTGCCCAAGCCGCTGCAGGTGGTGGCCGAGGTGAACGAGGAAGACATTCCGCGCGTCAAGATCGGGCAAACCGGGCTGTTCCGCACCGACGCCTTCCCCGACCGGCGGCTGGAAGGCAAGGTGAACGAGATCACGCCCATGGGCGACGTGGCCGCCAAGACCTTTCGCGTCAAGATGCTGCTGCCCGACGACACCCCGCTCAAGCCCGGCATGAGCGTGGAAGCCAACATCGTCACGCGCGAAAAGCCGAACGCGCTGCTGATCCCGGCCGACGCGCTGCAAGGCAATGCGGTTTTCGTGCTCGACGGCGCCACGGTGCGCAGGCGCGAAGTCAAGATCGGCATTCGCGGCACCCGCGCGGTCGAAGTGCTCTCCGGCCTTGCCGACGGCGAGCGCGTCGCCGCGCCGGCGGCGACCGGCCTCGAAGACGGCGCGCGCGTCCGCGTCATCGAACCCCGGCCGTGAATCTCATTTTCGATATCGCCCTGACCCATGTGCGCGCCCGCGTGCGGCAGACCGGCTTTGCCGTCGCCGGCGTCGCCACCGGGGTCGGCTTCTCGATCATGATGGCCTCGCTGATGCAGGGCTCGCAGGACGACTTCACCCAGCGGCTGATCAATACGCTGCCGCACATCTCGGTCACCGACGAGCGCCGCCTGCCGCCCCGGCAGCCGGCGGAAGCGATGTTCGACGCCGCCGAAATCCACGGCCTGACGCCGGAAGCGCGCCGGCCCGGCATCAAGAATCCGCTCGCCATCATGGCGGCGCTGGAAGCCTGGCTGCCGGGCGCCGTCGCGCCCTCGGCGAAGGTGCAGGCGATCATCCGCTATTCCAACCACGACGTCGCCACCAGCGTGATCGGCATCGACCCGCGGCGCGAGAGCAAGGTGTCGGAACTGCCCAACCAGATGCGCGGCGCCAGCCTCAACGCGCTCTACCGCGCCACCAACGCCATCGTGCTCGGGGACCGGCTGGCGGAAAAGATCGGCGCCCGCATCGGCGCCAATATCACGATGCAGAGCAGCCTGGGCGCGCGCGTCAGCGCGCAGGTGGTCGGCTTCTTCCATGGCGGGGTGCGCCAGATCGACGAGGGCACCGCCTATGTGCTGGTCAAAACCGGACAGATACTCGCCCAGCAAACCGGGCTGATCAACGAATTGCGCATACGGGTCGCCGATCCGTTGCAGGCGCGCGCGGTCGCCGCCCGCATCGAGAGCGACACCGGCTACAAGTCGGTGTCGTGGCAGGAGGCCTATGAGGACCTGCTGTCGACCTTCCTCATCCGCAACATCATCATGTATGCGGTGGTCGGCGCCATTCTGCTGGTGGCGAGCTTCGGCACCTACAACATCATCTCCACCATCACGCACGAGAAGGCGCGCGACATCGCGATCATGAAGTCGCTGGGATTTCGCGAGTTCACCGTGCGGATGATTTTCGTGGTGGAAGCGCTGATCATCGGGCTGATCGGCGCGCTCACCGGCTTTGCACTCGGCTATCTGCTCTGCGTCGCGCTCGGCTCGGTCCCGATTTCCAATCCGTTTATCGATTCCAACCACCTGCCGCTGGCCTACACTTACGTGCACTATCTGCTGGCCGGCATGGTGGCGCTGGTGTCCTCGGTCGCCGCCGGCTATCAGCCGGCGCGCAAGGCCGCGCGCGGCAATCCGGTCGAGATCATCCGGGGCGCCACATGAGCGCGACCGCGACGCAAAACGCGCAAAATGCGCCAAATACGACGGCGCTGATCGAGGCGCGCAACGTCACCCGCATCCTGCCGGGCATCGTGCCGACCACGCTGGTGCGCGACATAAATCTGCGCATCCTGCACAACGAGTTCGTGGCGATCACCGGGCCGTCCGGCTCGGGCAAATCCTCGCTGTTGTATCTGCTCGGCCTGCTCGACCTGCCGACCGCCGGCGAGGTCTTGATCAGCGGCCGCTCGACCATTCACATGGATGAGGAGGAACGCGCCCTCACGCGGCTTACCCAGCTCGGCTTCGTGTTCCAGTTCCACTTCCTGCTGCCGGAATTCACCGTGCTCGACAATGTCGCGCTGCCAATGCGCGCGCTCGGACGCCTATCGCCGGAAGCCATGCGGACGCGCGCGCGCGACCTGCTCGGCTCGCTCGGCTTGGGCGACCATCTGCACAAGCTGCCGGATCAATTGTCCGGTGGCCAGCGCCAGCGCGTGGCGGTGGCGCGCGCGCTCGCCAACGAGCCGCCGGTCATTCTCGCCGACGAGCCGACCGGCTCGCTCGATTCCCGTGCCAGCGAACAGGTGTTCGAGGTGCTGCGCGATCTGGTCGACAGCCACGGCAAGACCGTGGTGGCGGTCACCCACGACCTCGCGCTGGCCGAGCGCATGGACCGCCACATCGAATTGCTCGACGGCCAAGTGGTCGCGGACGCGCAACATCGGCTCGGCGTCACGGCCAGGCGCTAGAACCTGCGGGCGTAGGAAGGCCTCGGCAGCAGGATCGCCCAGCCGACATAGAGGCTGGAGTCGCCGCGCCGGTAGTGCAGCAGGATCGGCGGCTGCACCGCGGCGTCGGCGGCGATGGTCCTGAACTCAACCGGGATGGCGTGAAGGTCGCCGGCGGTCCACACCACCACCGCGCCTTTGTTCCTGAGATCGGCGAGATCGATCCACGGCGCGCGTTGCGGTTTGCCGTCGATCAATACGCGTGGATGGTCCGGCGCATAATGCGCGACATTGCCGCCGTCCCACATGGTGGCGATCACATAGACCAGCGGTTGTCCGGTCGCGGCGCGATAGCGTTGCGAGATTTCGCGGCCGAGATCGCCGCCGGGGAAGAACACCGCGCGGTAGCGGTGATCGTAATGCGGCAGCACCGCGTAATTGGCGATGAAGGCCGCGCTCAAGCAGGTGAACACGATCGCCCAGGTGGCGAGCAGGCGGGAAAGCGGCACGCGATCGAGCGCGCGGCGCGCGGTCAGCACGATCCAGAGGCCGAGGAACAGCCAGAGCGGATAACCCCACATCGCCACGGTGCCGCGGCCGCTTAACGCGGAAAGCGCCAGCACCGTCGCCACCGGTCCGAAGGCGAGCCAGGTCACGATGCGCCGGTCGAAGGCGTCGGCGCTCGCCGCGACCGCCGGTTCGCCGGCGCGCGCGCGCGGATAGACCAGCGGCAACGCGATCAGCAGCGACGGAATCAAGAAGAACAACTGGCCGACCGCGAATTGCAGCGGGTGCCAGACATGGTCGATCAGTCCGCGCGACGGCAGGGCGCGGTGCTCGGCATAGGCGAAGGGCAGGAAATCGTTCCGCACCAGCCAGACCAGATGCGGCGCCATGGTGATCAGCGCGGCCGCGAGCGCGATGTAAGGCCCCGGCGTCGCCAGCGTCTTGCGGGCGTCGCGGTCGATCAGCCACAAACAGCGCCAAGGGCACCGCCAGCACCAGCACGAAATATTTCGCCCACAGCGACAGGCCGACCGCCAGGCCGAGCAGCAGCCAGTCCGTCGTCTGCCGGCCGCGCAGCGCGCGGTGAAAGGCAAAGCCGGCCAGCGCCCAGAACGGCAGCTGGATGACGTCATGATTGAACTTGGCGGCGGTGTAGTTGAGGTAGTGCAAGCCGTCGATGATGAGCACGCAGGCGAACGCCCCGAGCGTGCCAACCAGCGGCCGCGCCGCCAGGTAGACCAAGGCAAAGCCTGCCACCACCGCGATCTGCGCCAACAGGTAATAGGCGAAATCGTGGCCGACCAGCCGGTAGGCGATCTCGACCAGCCACCAGGGCAGCGGCGGCAGCTTGTCGTAGCCGAGCTGCCATTCGCGGCCGTAGATCAGCGCCTCGATCAGGTCGAGCGGCAGATTGGGGTAGAGCAGCGTCGGCAGCGCGGTCCAGACCGCGGCATGCAGGCCCAGGAAAGCGGCAAAGGCCCGCCCCGGACGGGCAGCGATCCAGGCCACAAGCGGTATGCTGCGGGGTGCCGGCATCGGTTCAGGTTCCAAAACCGCTCGCGTTGCCGCGAAAATCGGGCGAACGTTCGTTACCATAGCAGGTGTTCACGGTTGCGCGGACCCGCGGCGTCATGGACATTGGGGCCCGGGCTCTGCGAATCGCGTCCGCCGGTGGAATGCGCGGGGCCTGGCGGGGGCTCCCAGGATTAACGTCATGCGCCGTATCAGCGCCATCTTCATTGCGGTCTGCATGGTGCTCATCGCCGGCTCGCTCGGCGCCGTGCTCTTTCTCGGCCTCCAGATCGATGTCCGCACCTCCGCGATCGTGGCGCTGGCCGCGCTCACCGGCATGGCGCTGGTCAATACCGTGAGCGGCCGCTTGCGCGACCGCGGCGATCTCGGCGACCAGATCGCCGACCTCTCGCGCGGCACCACCGACCTTGCCCGCCAGGTGGGCGAGATTTCGCGCCGGCTCAGCGCCGTGGAGGGACGCCTCGAGCAGACCGCGGACCGCGCGCGCGGCGCGGTCGATCCGCTCGCCACCGGGATCGGCGAACTGGGCGCCCAGGTGCGGCAGATCGCCGACACGGTGGCGAGCCATGCCGCCGCGTTGCAGCAGCAGGGCGCCTTGCCGGCGCCGGCAGCGCCCGGAGCCGCGCCCGCCGCCGACGGCGCGCTGACGTTGGTTGAAAGCGACGCCGCGGGCGGCCGCCGCTTGCACAGTCTGAGCCGCGACGGCGTCGTCGCGCTGATCGGCAAGGCGCTCGACGCCGACCGCATCGATCTTTATCTGCAGCCGATCGTCACGCTGCCGCAGCGCAAGGTGCGCTACTATGAGGCGTTGGCGCGCCTGCGCAGCGAGGAGGGCGACATCGTCGCCGCCGGCGACTTCATCGACCACGCCGAAAGCGCCGGCATGATGCCGAAGATCGACTATCACCTGCTGTTCCGCTGCGTGCAGGTGACGCGCCGCCTGCAACTGAAAAGCCGCGACGTCGGCCTGTTCTGCAATGTCAGCGCCTCGACGCTGAGCGATCCGTCGTTCTTCCGGCAGTTCCTCGATTTCATGGACGCCAACCGCGTGCTGGCGCCCGCGCTGATGTTCGAATTCACGCAAAGCGCCTATCGCACGTTCGGGCCGCTCGAGCATGAAAGCCTGGCGGCGCTGGCCGAACGCGGCTTCCGCTTCTCCATGGATCATGTCAGCGACCTGCGCCTGGAGCCGAAGGAATTGGCCGACCGCTCGTTCCGTTTCCTCAAGGTGCCGGCCAAGCTGCTGCTCGATCCCGCCGCCTCCGCGCAAGGCGGCCTGCGCCCCGCCGATCTCGCCGACCTGCTGGCGCGCTCCGGCATCGATCTCATTGCCGAGCGCATCGAACGCGAGAACATGGTGGTCGAGCTGCTCGACTGCGACGTGCGCTTCGGTCAGGGCTTTCTGTTCTCCGCGCCGCGGCCGGTGCGGGCCGAGGCCTTGCAAAGCGCGGCGCGCGATCTGCCGGGCGAACTGGCCGCGGCCGGCGCCGGCTGATTTCGCCATCGGCGGAGCGATGCGGTACATTCTCCCTGTCATGCTCCCTGTCATGCTTCCTGTTAGCCGGGACGCGAGCGGCCCGGAACCAACGCCAAATGAAAGAGACGCCACCTTGCCGCCCCTGATCCCGCATTTCTCGACGCTTGTCCCCGACTACGACGTGCTGCTGTGCGACGTCTGGGGCGTGGTGCATAACGGCATCGCGGCTTTCCCGCACGCCTGCGACGCGCTGATGCGCGCGCGCGCGCGCGGCACGACCGTGATCCTGATCACCAATGCGCCGCGCCAGAGCGAGGTGGTGGCGCGCCAGCTCGACAAGCTGCACATCCCGCGCGAGGCCTATGACGCCATCGTCTCCTCCGGCGACGTCACCCGCGGCGTGGTCGCCTCGCGCCCCGGGCAGAGCCTGTTCCACTTGGGGCCCGAGCGCGACCGCTCGATCTTCACCGGGCTCGATACCCGCTTCGCGCCGCTGGAGAGCGCCGACTATGTGGTGTGCTCCGGCCTCGACAACGACGACGTGGAGACGCCGGATGACTATCGCGGCCGGCTCGAAACCATGCTGGCGCGCAAGCTGTTCATGGTCTGCGGCAATCCCGACGTGGTGGTGGAGCGCGGCCCGCAACTGGTCTACTGCGCCGGCGCGATCGCCGATCTCTACGCCACCATGGGCGGCGAGGTGCTTTACGCCGGCAAGCCCTATCGGCCGATCTACGACATGGCGCTGGCCAAGGCGCAGGCCGCGGCCGGGCGCAAGGTCGCGGCGAGCCGGGTGCTGGCGATCGGCGATTCGGTGCGCACCGATCTCAAAGGCGCCCGCACGCATCGGCGTCGATTTCCTGTTCGTGACGTCGGGCATTCACGCCGAGGAGCTGGGCGGCCGCGAACGGCCCGACAGCAAGGCGCTGGCCGCCGCGTTCGCCGCGGCCGGCGAATTGCCGAAGGCGGTGATGCGCGAACTGACGTGGTGAGCGGCGCGATTATTTCGCGAATACCGCGTCGATCTTGCTCTTGAGCGTCTGCGCGTTGAACGGCTTGACGATATAGTTCGACACGCCTGCCTTTTTGGCCGCGATCACGTTTTCGGTCTTCGACTCCGCCGTCACCATGATGAACGGCGTGCCGGCGAGGCCGGGATCGCTGCGCACTTCCTGCAACAGGTCGTAGCCGGTCATGGGTTCCATGTTCCAGTCGGAGATCACCAGGCCGTACTGGCGCCTGCGCATTTTGGCGAGCGCCACCGTGCCGTCGTTGGCGTCGTCGATATGCTCGAAGCCGAGCTGCCGCAGCAGGTTGCGGATGATGCGGATCATGGTGTTGTAATCGTCCACCACCAGAATCGGTATCGAAACGTCGACAGCCATGGTGCTTTGCCCTGTAACGGGCTCCCCCCAGAAGGGCCGGAAGGTAGCCATTGGCTTTGAATATCCGGTTAATTTGAAAGTTTGTTAACGGCGCGCTAACCATCCACGCGCCCGTCAGCCGCGCAAGGCTGCGAAACCGAGGACGTCCGTGAACCGCTTCCGTAATAGTGCGCCCGCGCCATGACCCAGCCCCGCCAGGCAGCCACCGCCTTCCATATCGCGCGCGACGTGGGCGGCGCCGACATCGGGCCGCTGCACGGCGCCGTGGTGGCGATCGGCAATTTCGACGGCGTGCATCGCGGCCACCGCGCGGTGATCGGCGCCGCGCTTGCGCGAGCCCAGGCGCTTGGCCGCAAGGCCGCGGCCTTGACCTTCGCGCCGCACCCGCGGCTGTTCCTGCGGCCGCAGGACACGCTGTTCCAGCTTTCCAGCGAGCGCGACAAGCTGCGCCTGCTGGCGGCGAGCGGCCTCGACGGCGCCATCGTCATGACCTTCGACGCGCAACTCGCCGCCACTACCGCGGCCGATTTCATCGAGCGCATCCTGGTCGGACGCTTCGGCATCGGCGGCGCGGCGATCGGCTTCGATTTCCATTTCGGCAACAAACGCACCGGCTCGCCGGCCTATCTGGCCGAGCAGGGCGGCCGGCTCGGCTTTGCCGTCGATATCGTGCCGCCGCTCGAGGACGAGGGCCGGCCGGTATCCTCGGGCGCGGTGCGCACGGCGCTCGCCCAGGGCAAGGTGGTGGAGGCGGCCGAACTCCTGGGCGCGCCCTGGTTCGTCTCCGGCGAAGTGATCCACGGCGCCAAGCGCGGGCGCGAACTCGGCTTCCCGACCGCCAACCTCAGGCTCGATCCGTCCTGCGGCCTCAAGCACGGCATCTATGCGGTGCGCGTCGCGGTCGGGGCCAAGCGCTATGACGGCGTGGCCAATTTCGGCCGCCGCCCGACGTTCGACAACGGCGCGCCGCTGCTGGAGGTGTTCCTGTTCGACTTCGACGGCGACCTCTACGGGCAGGTGATCGACGTCGCCTTCGTCGGCTGGATCCGCCACGAGCAGAAGTTCGAATCGATCGAGACGCTCAAGCGCCACATCCTGGCCGACGCCGTGCAGGCCCGCGACGTGCTCAAGCGGGCGGGCGAGGCGTTCCCGGTGCTGGGGGAGATTTAGCCTTTCGGCGGCAAACGCCAGCCTTTCCGCCACCGAATCCGCCTGCTAGTAAGCCCCCCATGACGAAGCCCGAACGCGATTATTCCGAGACCCTGTTCCTGCCGCAGACGGATTTCCCGATGCGCGCCGGGCTGCCGCAGCGCGAGCCGGAAATCCTCAAGCGCTGGGAAGCGGGCGATCTCTACGGCCAATTGCGCGCGGCTTCCAAGGGCCGCGACAAATTCACCCTGCACGACGGCCCGCCCTACGCCAACGGCCCCATCCATATGGGCACCGCGCTCGGCTCCATGCTGAAGGACGTGGTCATGCGCAGCCATCAGATGATGGGCTTCGACTCCAATTACGTGCCGGGCTGGGACTGCCACGGCCTGCCGATCGAATGGAAGATCGAGGAGGAATACCGCGCCAAGGGCAAGAACAAGGACGAGGTGCCGATCAACGAGTTTCGCCGCCAATGCCGCGCCTTCGCCCAGCACTGGCTCGAGGTGCAGCGCCGGGAATTCATGCGGCTCGGCGTCACCGGCGACTGGGACCACTACTACACCACGATGAATTTTGCCGCCGAGGCGCAGATCGCGCGCGAGCTGATGAAGTTCGCCGCCAACAAGACGCTCTATCGCGGCTCCAAGCCGGTGATGTGGAGCGTGGTGGAGAAGACCGCGCTGGCCGAGGCCGAGGTCGAATACGAGGACTACACGTCGGATACGGTGTGGGTGAAGTTTCCGATTATTCATGCCGAAAACGTGGATTACCAACAGACTGTCCGAACCGACGGCCTACCCGGACATATAGGCACGACGACCGTCACGCTTGATCGTGAACTGATGAGAGCCTCGGTTGTGATCTGGACCACAACTCCTTGGACATTGCCGGGAAATCGTGCAGTCGCCTTCTCGCGCCGTGATCGAGTACGGCCTCTACAAGGTCATGGACGCGCCATCGGATAACTGGGCAAAGTCCGGTGACCTATTTGTGCTTGCCGATAAACTTGCTGCCGATGTTTTCCGACAGGCTCGTGTCACATCATTTGAAAGACTCCGAAAAGTTTCGACGAGGGACCTCCTTGCAATGGAGTGCTCCCATCCGCTCCGTGCGAAAAATTATGATTTTAGAGTGCCATTGCTCCTTGGAGAACACGTCACCGAGGACACCGGCACCGGCTTCGTGCACACCGCGCCCGGCCACGGCCGCGAGGACTTCGAGATCTGGACCGCCAACCGCGCCGCGCTGGAAGCGCGCGGCATCAATCCGGCCATCCCCTACACCGTCGACGAGAACGGCGCCTTCACGGCGCAGGCGCCCGGCTTCACCGGCAAGCGCGTCATCAACGACAAGGGCGCCAAGGGCGACGCCAACGAGGCGGTGATCAAGGCGCTGATCGACGCCGGCATGATCATCGCGCGCAGCCGCCTCAAGCACCAATATCCGCATTCCTGGCGCTCGAAAAAGCCAGTGATCTACCGCAACACGCCGCAGTGGTTCATCGCCATGGACAAGGCGATCGACAAGCCGGGCGACACCTTGCGCGCCCGCGCGCTGGCGGCCATCCAAGCCACGCGCTGGGTGCCGCCGCAGGGCGAAAACCGCATCAACGGCATGGTCGCCGATCGCCCCGATTGGGTGATCTCGCGCCAGCGCGCCTGGGGCGTGCCGATCACCGTCTTCGTCAAGGAGAAGGGCGACGGCTCGGTCGATATTCTCGACGACCCGGAAGTCAATGTGCGCATCGTCGAGGCCTTCGAGGCCGAGGGCGCCGACGCCTGGTATGCCGAAGGCGCCGCCGCGCGTTTCCTTGGGCCAAAGCGCGCGAGCGAAGGCTGGCAGAAGGTCGACGACATTCTCGACGTCTGGTTCGATTCCGGCTGCACCCATGCCTTCGTGCTGGAAGATCCGGCGAACTTTCCCGGCCTCGCCGGCATTCGCCGCAAACATCAGGGCGGGCCGGATCGCGTCGTTTATCTCGAGGGCTCGGATCAGCATCGCGGCTGGTTCCAGTCCTCGCTGCTCGAATCGTGCGGCAGCCGCGGCGTCGCGCCTTTCGATATCGTGGTGACGCACGGCTTCATTCTGGCCGAGGACGGCCGCAAGATGTCGAAGTCGCTCGGCAACGTGATCGCGCCGCAGGACGTGATCAAGCAGTCGGGCGCCGACATTCTGCGCTTGTGGGCGTGCGCGACCGACTATTGGGACGATCAGGCGATCGGGCCGGAAATTCTCAAGACCACGGTCGACACCTATCGCAAGCTGCGCAATACCGTGCGCTGGATGCTGGGCTCGCTCGCGCATTTCCACGAGGACGAGCGCGTCAAGGTTCGCTGAGATGCCGGAGCTCGAGCGGCTGATGCTGCACCGGCTTGCCGAGCTCGACGAACTGGTGCGCAAGGCTTACGCCGATTTCGACTACAAGCGCATCTTCGCTGCCTTGTCGGCCTTCATGACGGCGGACCTGTCGGCGTTCTATTTCGACATCCGCAAGGACGCGCTCTATTGCGATCCGTATTCTTCGCTGACTCGTAAAGCGTGCTTAACTGTGCTCGACCATCTGTTCCGCTGCACGGTCACCTGGCTCGCGCCCATGCTGTGCTTCACGGCGGAGGAGGCCTGGCTCTCGCGCTACGGCGCCGAGGCTAAATCGGTGCATCTCGAACAGTTCCCCGAGGTGCCTGCGGCCTGGCGCGACGACAAGCTCGCCGACAAGTGGCGGAAAGTTCGCACGGTGCGCCGCGTCGTCACCGGCGCCCTGGAGATCGAGCGCGCGCAGAAACGCATCGGCTCTTCGCTGGAAGCGCATCCGATCGTGCACGTGTCGAATGCCGAACTCGCGGAAGCCGTGCTCGACATCGATCTCGCCGAAATCTGCATCACCTCGGCGGCGACGCTGGTCGAGGACGAGGGACCCGCCAATGCCTTCCGCTTGCCCGACGTGCCGGGCGTGGCGGTGATTCCCAATCTCGCCGAAGGCGCCAAATGCGCGCGCTCGTGGAAAATTCTCACCACGATCGGCGCCGATCCCGACTATCCGGACGTCTCGCCGCGCGACGCCAAGGCACTGCGCGAATGGGAAACCATGCGTAAGGCGGCGGAGTAATCCATTGTCCTATCTGCGTGGCCCGCTCACGTTTTTCGGTCTTGCGGTCGCGCTCATCACCTGCCTTATCGATCAGGCGAGCAAGCTTTATCTGCTGTTCGTGCTCGATCTCGCCAACCACCCGCTGCGCCTCGGCCCGTTCTTCGATTTCGTGCTGACCCGTAACACCGGCATCAGCTACGGCCTGTTCCAGACGCAAGGGGCGGTCGGCCAATGGGTGCTGCTCGGCTTCAAGGCGCTGGCGGTGCTGCTGCTCTGGCTGTGGCTGGCGCGCGCGCAAGGCCGACTCACCGCGCTGGCGCTCGGCCTCATCATCGGCGGGGCGGTCGGCAATGCCATCGACCGGCTGGCCTATGGCTGGGTCGCGGATTTCGTGTTTTTCCACATTTCGAGCGGGAATTGGCGGTTCAACTGGTATGTTTTTAACCTAGCCGATGTGGCCATCGTTGCCGGGGTCATTGGCCTGCTATATGACTCCCTGGCCGGGGAAGGCGCCCAAAAAGCGCCCTGATCCGGGGCAACAGTCAGCCATCGGAACGCGGTATCCCCTTGGAATTCCAGGGGCGTCAGGGAGCGGATGACCGATATGCTGCGGACAGACTGGGCGGCGAAATTCAGCCTGCGGACGGTTTCGCGCGCTGCCATCGGCGGCGTGCTCGGCGCTAGCGCTGCTGGCGGCCGGCACCCCGGCGCGGGCCGGCGACGATGACGTGCCGCTCGACAGCAAGATTCTTCGCAGCATCCTCGAGGGCATCGGCCTGCGACAAGGACGGCGAAGCGAGGATCAACTACGAGGAGCGCGCGCCGCTGGTGATCCCGCCGAGCCGCGCTCTGCCGCCGCCGGAACGATCCGATGCGGTGATTGCCAACAATCCGGCCTGGCCGAAGGATCCGGACGTGCAGCGGCGAAAAGTCGAGGCGGTGCAAGAGCAAAAAGAAACCCTGTCCACCAGCGAGCAGATCCTACGCGACGAGAGCCGGCTGAGCCCGGCCGAGATGACGCCCGGCCCGAAGCCGCGCACCGTGCGCCGCTCGCCGCCTCCCGACACGTCGCAATCCTCGGGCTATGGCTATGGCGATAAATTGTCGGCCTCGCAGCTTGGCTACAAGGGTAATTTGTTCGACAGGATGTTCAGCAAGGATAAGAAGAAGGATAGCGACGACGTCGCTAATTTCACCCAAGAGCCGCCGCGGACCGCGCTCACGGAGCCGCCGCCGGGCTATCAGACACCGTCGCCGGAGCAGCCTTATGGCCTCGGCAAGGCGAAGCCGGTTGCGCCGACCTCGCGCGACTACATGATCAACCATCCGGTGGGCGAACAGTAAGTCGATACGTATGGCGCCGCGCGCCCGTGCGCGCCGCCAGCCTGAACCGGGCGGTCGATTGCCGCCAGCGGCGGATTTGAAACGCATGTCATCGCGACAGTTCTGGCCTATCCAATCGCGCGTTGGCGCCGCCGCGATCATCGCCGCGGCGCTTATTGCGAACGCGGCGGCAGCCGAGCCCGCGGGCGCGCCGGTCGCCGACTTCACCCTGGCGAATGGACTGGAGCTGGTCGTCATTCCCGATCACCGCGCGCCGGTGGTCACCCACATGATCTGGTACAAAGTCGGCGCCGCCGACGAGACGCCGGGCAAGTCGGGGCTGGCGCATTTCCTCGAGCATCTGATGTTCAAGGGCACCGCGAAGAATCCGGCCGGCCAATTTTCGCAGGTGGTCGCCCGCATCGGCGGGCAGGAAAACGCCTTCACCTCGAACGACTACACCGGCTTTTACCAGCGCGTGCCGAGCGAAAAGCTCAAGACCGTGATGGAATTCGAGGCCGACCGCATGACCGGCCTGCAGCTCACCGATCAGGTGGTGCTGCCGGAGCGCGACGTCATTCTGGAGGAACGCAATCAGCGGATGGAAAACAATCCGCGCGCGCGGCTCGGCGAGCAGATCGACGCCGCGCTGTTCCTCAACAGTCCCTATGGCAAACCGGTGATCGGCTGGCGCCATGAGATGGAGCAGCTTTCGCGCGACGACGCCATCGGCTTCTACCGGCGCTTCTACGCGCCCAACGACGCGGTGGTGGTGATCGCCGGCGACGTCGAGCCGGAGGCCGCCCGCAAGCTTGCCGAGGAGACCTACGGCAAGCTCGCCCGCCACGCCAATATCCGCCCGCGCCAGCGGCCGCAGGAGCCGCCGCCGGCGGCGGCGCGTTCGTTGACGCTCGCCGACGCGCGGGTCGAGCAGCCGCTTATCCAGCGCGTCTATCTGGTGCCGTCATTCGCCACCGCCAAGCGCGGCCAATCGGAAGCGCTCGAAGTGCTCGCCCATATCCTGGGCGGCGGCTCCAACAGCCGGCTCTACCGCGCGCTGGTGGTGGACAAGCACGTGGCGGTGATGGCCGGCGCCGGCTACGACAGCCTGGCGCTCGACCTGTCGAAATTCGCCGTCTTCGGCGTGCCGCGCCCGGGCGTCACGCTGCCGCAGTTGGAAACCGAAGCCGACGCGGTGATCGCCGAGGTGATCGCCCATGGCGTGTCGGCCGAGGAACTGGAACGCGCCAAGTCCCGCATGATTGCCGACGCGGTCTATGCGCAGGACAACCAGATGAGCTTGGCGCGCTGGTACGGCAACGCGCTGATGGCGGGCGCAACCGTCAACGACGTGCGCCGCTGGCCGGACCGCATCCGCGCGGTCACCGCCGAGGCGGTGCAGGACGCCGCCCGCCACTGGCTCGACAAGCGGCGCTCGGTCACCGGATATCTGATCAAGGACACCAGCCCGCAGGCGGAGAGAAAATCATGACGCGGATTTTCGCCGCCGCCGCGCTGGCGGCGCTCGCATGGCTCGGCCTCGTGCCGGCCGCCTCGGCGATGACGATCGAAAAAATCGTCAGCCCGTCCGGCATCGCGGCCTGGCTGGTGCGCGAGCATGCCGTGCCGTTGGTCGCGCTCAACTACGCGTTCCATGGCGGTTCCAGCCAGGATGAGCCGGACAAGGCGGGTACCGCCAATCTCGCCGCCGATCTGCTCGACGAGGGCGCCGGCGATCTCGACGGCAAGACCTTCCACGAGCGGCTGGAAAACCACGCCATCGAGCTTTCCTTCAACGTCGCGCGCGATTATTTCCACGGCTCGCTGCGCACGCTCAACGAGCACCGCGACGAGGCGTTCGACCTGCTGCGGCTGGCGCTGAGCGCGCCGCGCTTCGACGCCGAAGCCGTTGAGCGGGTGCGCGGCCAGGTGATGTCGTCCTTGCAGCGCGACACCACCAACCCGAACGATCTGGCGAGCCGCCGCTGGTGGGCGACGGCGTTCCCCGACCACCCTTACGGCCGCCAAAGCCAGGGCGCGCTGGAATCCGTGCCGCGCATCGCCGCCGGCGACCTGCGCGACTATGTGCGGCGGACCTTCGCGCGCAACGAGCTCACCGTCTCGATCGTCGGCGACATCGACGCCAAGACCGCCGGCGCGCTGATCGATCGCGCCTTCGCCGGCCTGCCGGCGAAGAACGATCTCAAGCCGGTCGCCAATGCCAGCCCGCGCGGGCTGGGCCGGCGCATCGTGATCAATCTCGACGTGCCGCAGGCGGTCGTGACCTTCGGCGGCCAGGGGCTTGCCCGCAACGATCCCGATTTCATGGCCGGCTATATCGTCAATCACATCCTGGGCGGCGGCAGCTTCTCCTCGCGCCTCTATAAGGAGGTGCGCGAAAAGCGCGGGCTCGCTTACGGCGTCTCCGACAGCCTGGTCTGGTTCCGGCGCGCCGCCGTCGTGCTCGGCAACACCGCCACCCGCGCCGACCGCACCGGCGAGGCGCTCGGGATCGTCGAAGCCGAGACCAAGCGCATGGCCGAAAACGGACCGACCGCCGCCGAGCTGGCGGCGGCGAAATCGTTCCTCAAGGGCTCCTACGCGCTGTCGCTCGACAGCTCGGGCAAGATCGCCGCCCAACTGACGCAGATCCAGATCGACAATCTCGGCATCGACTATATCCAGCGCCGCGGCGCGCTGATCGACGCCGTCACCATCGAGGACGCCAAACGGGTGGCCAAGCGCCTGTACAGCGGCGGCATGCTGGTCACCGTGGCCGGCCGGCCGAAGGGGCTGACGTCGAGCGGCGAGTGAACGGTTGCGCTGGCCCCGCGTTATGGCCAAATAGCGTCCACGATTCTCGACCTGTCATGGCCGGGCTCGTCCCGGCCATCCACGCTTAGGTAGGCACTGCTTCCAAAGGCGTAGATGCCCGCGACAAGCGCGGGCATGACAACGGAGTGTGACTGTCCATGGCCATCGTCCAATCCATCGACAGTGCGCTTGAAAAAAACATCGGGCCGCACGGCGTTGCCGACAAGGCGCTGAACGATGCGCTCGGCCGCGCCGGCGCCGCGCTCGAAGCCTTGCGCGCGCGTCATGCCGACGGCGGTTTGCCGCTGCTGCGCCTGCCGGAACGCCGGGACGACCTCGCCGGCATCCGCGACGCCGCCCGCCGGATCGCGGAAGGCGCCAGCGACATCGTGCTGCTCGGCACCGGCGGCTCCAGCCTGGGCGGGCAGACGCTGGCGCAACTGGCCGGCTACGCGGTTCCCGGCGTCGGCGCACTGCGCGCTCCGCCGCGTTTGCATTTCATCGACAATCTCGATCCGCTGTCGTTCGAGACCATGCTGGCGAAGCTGCCGCTCGCCAGCACGCGCTTTGTCGCGATCTCGAAGTCCGGCGGCACCGCCGAAACGCTGATGCAGACCATCGCCGCGCTCACGGCGCTCAAGCTCGCCGGCCTCGACGCCCGCAACGCGTTTCTCGGCATCAGCGAGCCGGACAAGGCCGGCAAACGCAACGGCTTGCGCGATCTGCTCGGCCGGCACCAGGTGGCGATGCTTGACCACGATGTTGGCGTCGGCGGCCGCTTCTCGGCGCTGACCAATGTCGGCCTGCTGCCGGCGGCGGCAGCTCGGCCTCGACATCGCCGCCGTCCGCAAGGGTGCCGCCGCCGCGCTCGCGCCGGTGCTGGCGAAAAAGAAGCCGGCCGAGGTGCCGGCGGCGCTCGGCGCCGCGCTTGCCGTGGCGCTGGCCGAGAGCAAGGGCAAATCGATCAGCGTGCTGATGGCCTATGCCGACCGGCTGGAACGCTTCACGCATTGGTATGTGCAGTTGTGGGCCGAGAGCCTCGGCAAGAACGGCAAGGGCACCACGCCGGTGGCGGCGCTCGGGCCGGTCGATCAGCACAGTCAGGTGCAATTGTTCATCGGCGGTCCGCGCGACAAATTGTTCAGCGTCGTCAGCGTCGCCGGCGCGGGCTTGGGTCCGCGCATCGACAGCGAACTCGCCAAGCTCGCCGGCGAGCCCGGCTTCGGCGGCAAGACCATCGGCGATCTGGTGGCGGCGGAAGCCCGCGCCACCGCCGAGACGCTTGTCCGGAACGGCTGCCCGGTGCGCACCATCCACCTGGCACGGCTCGACGAGGAAAGCCTCGGCGAACTGCTGATGCATTTCATGCTGGAGACCATCATCGCCGCGCACCTCATCGGCGTCGACGCCTTCGACCAGCCGGCGGTGGAAGAGGGCAAGGTGCTGGCGAAGAAGTATTTGACTTCCTAACGCCTCCACCGTTCGTCCCCGCGCAAGCGGGGACCCAGTGCGAAAACCTGCCGACTCTGCAATTATGGCTCCGGGTTCCCGCTGGAGCCTGCCCCCGCGCAGGCGGGGGCGGGAACGAACGGAGATTGAAGCTCGCGCTTCGGTCAATGACGAATGATTCGCGTCACCGACACCATCTCGATCGACGACTCCGAATTGTCGGAAAGCTTCGTGCGCGCGTCCGGGCCGGGCGGGCAGAACGTCAACAAGGTGTCGTCGGCGGTGCAATTGCGCTTCGACGCGCGCCATTCGCCCTCGCTGCCCAACGACGTGGCGGTGCGGCTGATGCGGCTCGCGGGCAAACGGCTGACCAAAGAGGGCGTCATCGTCATCGTCGCGCAGCAGCATCGCGACCAGACGCGCAACCGCGCCGACGCGCGCGAGCGGCTGTTCGACCTGATCCGCCAGGCGGCGGTCAGGCCGGTGCCGCGGCGCGCCACCAAGGTCCCGAAAGCCCAGAAACGAAAGCGGATCGAGGGCAAAAAGCACCGCTCCGCCATCAAAAGCCTGCGCCGGGGCAAGCCAGCGTTTGAATGAATTTCCCGTCGTCCCCGCGCAAGCGGGGACCCATAACGCCGCAGCTGTCTCGATAGGACACGGCGATATGGGTCCCGGGCCTCCCTCGCTGCGCTCGGTCGCCCGGGACGACACGCAACTGAATAACGGGGGTAGCTGCCGGCCTTTGCCTCGCGGTCGCCGCATTGCGCCGCTAAAGTCGGCGCGAATCCGAATCAGGCCGAACTTCAATGCCCGTCCGCCAATTGTCCGAATCAATCGTCAACCGCATCGCCGCCGGCGAGGTGGTCGAGCGGCCGGCGAGCGTGGTCAAGGAACTGGTCGAGAACGCGCTCGATGCCGGCGCGCGCCGCATCGACGTGCTCACCGACGGCGGCGGCCGCCGGCTG
This sequence comes from uncultured Alphaproteobacteria bacterium, assembly GCA_963762285.1. Taxonomy (GTDB): domain Bacteria; phylum Pseudomonadota; class Alphaproteobacteria; order Rhizobiales; family Xanthobacteraceae; genus Pseudolabrys. The sequence continues at coordinate 158,208 of CAVXKE010000015.1, forward strand.
ATCCGCGTCACCGACGACGGCGAGGGCATGACGCGCGCCGATCTCGCGCTCAGCGTCGAACGTCACGCCACCTCCAAGCTTGCCGGCGACGATCTGCTGGCGATCGACACGCTCGGCTTTCGCGGCGAGGCGCTGCCGTCGATCGGCGCGGTGGCGCGGCTCACCATCACCACGCGCCACAAAAGCGAGCCGCACGCCTGGACCGTCACCGTCGATGCCGGCGAGAAATCCGAGGTGAAACCGGCGGCGCTCGGGCAGGGCACCAGCGTCGAGGTGCGCGATCTGTTTTACGCGACGCCCGCGCGGCTGAAATTCCTCAAGACCGACCGCACCGAGGCGGAAGCCGTGCGCGAGGTGGTGCGGCGGCTGGCCATGAGCCGGCCGGACGTCGCCTTCACGCTCGCCGGCGAGGAGCGTGCGCCGGTCACCTGGGGCGCGGCCAACGACGAGCTTGACGCGGCTCGGCGACGTGCTCGGGCCCGACTTCCGCGCCAATGCCATCCGCTTCGACGCCGAGCGCGAGGGCGTGCGGGTGGACGGCTTCGCCGGGCTGCCGACGCTGTCGCGCGCCAACACGCTCGGGCAATATCTGTTCGTCAACGGCCGGCCGGTGCGCGACAAGCTGCTGGTCGGCGCGGTGCGCGGCGCTTACGCCGATTACCTGCCGCGCGACCGGCATCCGTTGCTCGCGCTGTTCGTCACGCTTGAAGCGCGCGAGGTCGATGTCAACGTGCATCCGGCCAAGACCGAAGTGCGCTTCCGTGACGGCGGCCTGGTGCGCGGCTTGATCGTGCGCGCGCTCAAGGAGGCGCTGGCGCGCGAGGGCCAGCGCGCGGCCTCGACCGGCGGCAGCGCCACCATCGCGGCGTTCCGTCCGCTGGCGACCGCGCGCCGCGGTTCCTACGACTGGCGGCGCTCGCCGGCGCGGCCGTCCGGCTACGTCTCCACGCGCAGCGCCACCGCGCTCGGGCTCGCGGAAGCCGCGCAGGCCGCGTTCGATGTCGGCGAGCCTTCCGCCGATGCCCGCGTCGAAAGCTTTGAGCCGGCGGCCGAGCTGATCGAGCGCCCGCTCGGCGCGGCGCGCGCCCAGGTGCACGAAACCTACATCGTGGCGCAGACCCGCGACGGGCTGGTGATCGTCGACCAGCACGCCGCCCATGAGCGCATCGTCTACGAGCGCATGAAGGCGGCGATCGACAAGACCGGCGTGGCGCGCCAAATTCTGCTGATTCCGGAGATCGTCGAACTGGACGAGGCCGATGCCGCGCGGCTGGCGCCAACGCGCGCCGGAGCTGGCGCGTTTCGGCCTCGCGATCGAAGCCTTCGGCCCGGGCGCGGTGGCGGTGCGCGAGACGCCCTCGATGCTGGGCGAGGTCGATGTGCGCGGCCTGGTTCGCGACCTCGCCGAGCACATGGCGGAGTGGGACGACAGTCTGCCTTTGGAGCGCCGCCTGCTGCACGTGTCGGCCACCATGGCCTGCCACGGCTCGGTGCGCGCTGGGCGCCGGCTCAAGCCGGAGGAGATGAACGCACTGCTGCGCGAGATGGAGGAGGTGCCCAATTCCGGCCAGTGCAACCACGGCCGCCCGACTTATGTCGAGTTGAAGCTGACGGATATCGAACGGCTGTTCGGGGAGGTGAAGCGCCCTTCGCCGTCGCCCCGCGAAGCGGGGACCCGAGACCCATACTCCGCAGCCTCGATAGGTCACGGCTCTGGCTCCGCCTTCGCCGGGACGACAGCTCAAATGCTTCGCAAAAAAACCAGCTCCGTGTCGTCGTACTGGCGCCGTTCCAATTCCTCGATGCCCTCCGGCGCGACAAACCCCGCGTCCGCGGCTTCCTCCACCACGACCAGCGCGCCCGGCGCGAGCCAGCCGCCGGCGCGCGCGGAGGCTAGCGCCTTTTCGGCCAGGCCCTTGCGGTAGGGCGGATCGAGAAAGGCGAGCGTGAACGGCTCGAGCGGATGCACGGGCCCGAGCTTGCTGGCGTCGCGCCGGAAAATGCGGGTGACGCCGCCGAGGCCGAGCGACTCGGTGTTGTCGCGCAGCAAGGCGCGCGCCTCAACGCCGTCGTCGACGAACAGCGCGAAGGCCGCGCCGCGAGATATCGATTCAATACCCAGCGCGCCGGTGCCGGCGAACAGGTCGAGCACGCGCGCGCCGGTCACCGGGTCGCCATAACTGTGCACGAGAATGTTGAACAGCGCCTCACGCAGGCGATCCGCGGTCGGGCGCAGGCCGTCGCCCTTCGGCCCGGCGATCGGGCGCGAGCGCAGACGGCCGCCAACGACTCTCATGCGCGTGGCCTCGGATATTTCGGCCGCGGCCCGCCGCTGCGGTCGCGGCGTTTCTGAGATCGCTTCTTGAAATTGCGTGAGCTGCTCGTTTCCTTCTTGTCGTCGCGCTTGCCGTCGAATTTCTTTTCGTCATTCCGGGACCCGCGAAGCGGGGACCCGGAATCCAGACGCGATCCCGGCGGCTTTTTCTGGATTTCGGGTTCCGGCCTTCGGCCGGCCCCGGAATGACGGGTAGAAACTGGCCGCGCATCATGATCGATCAGCGGCGCCGCGAAGTCCGCATGAGCCTCTGCCACGATCTTTTCGCCGAGCTCGGCGCGCAGCGCCGCCGTCTCGATCTCCTTCACCGCGCCTTCCTTAAGCTCGCCCAGCTGGAACGGCCCGTACGCCACCCGGATCAGCCGGTTCACCTTCAGGTCGAGCGTCTCCAGAACCTTGCGCACCTCGCGGTTCTTGCCTTCGCGAATGCCAACGGTGAGCCAGACATTGGCGCCCTGTTCGCGGTCGAGGCTGGCCTCGATCGGCCCGTAGCGCACGCCCTCGACCGTGATGCCGGCGCGCAAGGCGGCGAGTCGGTCTTGCGTCACCCGCCCCAAGGCGCGCACGCGGTAGCGGCGCAGCCAGCCGGTGGCGGGCAGTTCGAGCACGCGAGCGAGACCGCCGTCATTGGTGAGCAGCAGCAGGCCTTCCGTGTTGATGTCGAGCCGGCCGACGCTGATCAGCCGCGGCAGGGTCTTGGGCAATGCGCGGAAAATGGTCGGCCGCCCCTGCGGGTCGGCATGGGTGGTCACCAGGCCGCGCGGCTTGTGGTAGAGGAACAGCCGCGTGCGCTCGGCGGTTGGCAACGGCTGCCCGTCCACCGCGATGCGGTCGGTCGGCGTGACATTGAGCGCCGGCGAGGAGATCGGCGCGCCATTGACGGCCACGCGGCCGGCGGCGATCCAGGCTTCCGCCTCGCGCCGCGAGGCGAGCCCCGCCCGCGCGATCACCTTGGCGATGCGTTCGCCGGGTTTGTCATTGGTGGCTTTTTCGGGCATGAGCACGATCTATGTCATCGCCGTCTTTCATGCAATTCGCCTTGGAGGAAGCCCGCGCCGCGGCGGAACGCGGCGAGGTGCCGGTCGGCTGCGTGCTGGTGCGCGACGGCGCGGTGGTGGCGCGCGCCGGCAACCGCACCATCGGCGATCGCGATCCCGACCGCGCACGCCGAATTGCTGGCGATCCGGCAGGCGGCGGCCGCGCTCGGCTCCGAGCGGCTGGCAACTTGCGATCTCTATGTCACGCTGGAGCCGTGCGCGATGTGCGCCGCCGCCATGTCGTTCGCGCGCATCCGCCGGCTTTATTTCGGCGCCAGCGATCCGAAGGGCGGGGCGGTGGAACACGGCGTGCGGTTTTTCTCGGCTGCGACCTGCCATCATCGGCCCGAGGTCTACGGCGGCATCAACGAGAGCGCATGCGCCGGATTGCTGAAGGAGTTCTTTCAGGCGCGGCGGTGATCTATGAAGCCTGCCGCGCAAATTCCCACGCCTGGTCGGCGAGCGGGCGGATCAGTTCGGCCTTGGCCGGCGCGAATTCGGAGGTGGCGGTGCCGTCGCGCACGCGGCCGATGATGCCCTGCAAAATGGCGGCGATGCGGAAAAAATTATAGGCGAGATAGGCGGGCAGATGCGGGCGCGGATCGAGCCCGGTGCGCTTAACGTAAAGATCGACATAGTCCGCCATCGGCGGAATGCCGAGCGCGCGCAGATCGTGGCCGACCAGCGAGGCGGTGCCGGCCGCGCTCTCCGAATGCGGCATGTGCCAGGCCATCAGGTGATAGGTGAAATCGGCGAGCGGATCGCCGAGGGTGGACAGTTCCCAGTCGAGCACGGCCACGATCCTCGGCGCATCGCGCGCGACGATCAGGTTGTCGAGCCGGTAGTCGCCATGCACCAGACGGGGCGGGCCGCCGGGCGGGATGTGCCGGGGCAGCCATTCGATCAGCCGCTCCATGGCATCGAGCTTCTCGGTTTCCGACGCGCGATACTGCTTCGACCAGCGCTCGACCTGGCGCGCGACGTAGTTCTCGCCCTTGCCGAAATCGCCCAAGCCGATCGCTCCCGGATCGAAACTATGCAGGCGCGCGATCGTCTCGTTCATGCCGTCGTAGACTGCCGTGCGCTCGGCCGGATTGGAGCCCGGCATCTGCGGCTCCCAGAACACGCGGCCGTCCACGAAGCTCATCACATAGAATGGCGTGCCGGCGACGCGCTCGTCCGCGCAATAGGCGAGCGGCTCGGCGACCGGAAAGCCTTGCGCATGGAGCGCGGAGATCACGCGGTATTCGCGGTCGACCGCGTGCGCCGACGGCAGCAGCTTGCCGGGCGGCTTGCGGCGCAGCACGTAACGGCGCGCCGGCGTCTGCAGCAGATAGGTCGGGTTCGACTGCCCGCCCTTGAATTGCTTGATGGTCAGCGGGCCGGCGAAATCCTTCACATTTGTCGACAGGTAATGCTCCAGCCGCGCGCTATCGAGCCGCAGCGCGGCCGCCGCCTCCTTGGTGCCGGAAAACGCCTGCTGGCGGTCGATGGTCATGGCTCTTCCTTCACCTCCCGGGCGGAGAGGTCGACCCGAAGCGCGTCGGGTGAGGGGGATATCGATTCGCTCGCCCTCCCCCCAGGAATGACGGACGCGTTCACTTCTTCGCCCCGAACGAAACCGGCGCGTCGGCGTAGATCTTGTAGCTCTGCGTCTTCGGCTTCGCCTTGTCCTCGTCGTTGAGATACTCAAGCGAGCTTTTGCCGGCGAGCGCGCGCGGCAGGATCATGACGCGGATGAAGCGGCTCGGCTTGTCGCTCGCGGCTTGCGCGAACACCGGGTCGGGGCCGGATTCGTACCAGGCGCCGCCCGGCCCGTACGAGGTCGAGCGCTCGTGGGTATCGACGCGGATGCCGCCTTCGATCAGGCAACGGATGCCCGGCCCCTGGTGCCGGTGCAGATAGGCGCAGCCGCCGGGCGGAAAGCTCACGCTGTCGCCGCGCATCAGCAACTCGCCCTTCGGCATGGTTTCCAGATAGGCGGTGAGTTTTTCGTGCGACATCATGCCGGGCGCGCTGGCGACCGTTGAGCCTTGATCGCCGCGCGAGAGCTCCCAGCGCCAGCAAGTCACGCCGCCCGGCCCGGGCCGCACCAGCGCGGCGCCTTCGCCCTGCCAGGCTTCGCCTGCGTTCACCGTCTCGCCGGCAATCAGCGCCGAGCCGTGCACCACGTAGATGAAGCGCGGCAGCGGCGGCAGCTGGAAATCGATGGTTTCGGCGGTCGACAGCACGTCTTCGTATAGTCGCAACACGGGATGCATGAGGTCGGTCTCCGGCAGCAGCCGGCGCACATTAACCTGTCGTTGGCGGGCTTGTCGCGGGCAGGTAATCGCAGGGGCCGGCGCCGCCCACGCAAAAACAAAGCCCGGCGCGGGGCCGGGCTTTGCGCAGATTGCGAGTTGCCGCAGCGGCTTTACTGCATGTTCCACGGCGGATCGCGCTCGAGCTGGAAGCGGATGCTCGGATCCGGGTCGGCGCCGACCACCGTACCGTCGACGATCACCGCGTTCGGGCCGGCGGCGTAGCCGGGAGCGGCGGCGTAGCTCGAATAGGCGTCCGCCGGCGCGGCCGCGCGGTGCGGATGGTGGGTCTTGGCGAAAGCCGGTGAGGCCACCAAAGCCGTCAAGGCAATCGAGGTCAAAAGCATCTTCTTCATTCTTGCATCTCCTAAGCATCGCCCTCGCGCCAACACATAGATTGTTTTCGCGGGCGCGCTATCGCTGGCGATGCATGGAGCGCATGTCGAATGTTGTTAAGACATTGGTCTAAGCAAATGGAACAGGCACGATTCTGCCACAGTCGCCATCAACTCGATTTCTTTATGCAGTTTTTATTTCGCGCTCAATCGCGCGCCAGCCGATGTCGCGGCGGCAGAAGCCGCCCGGCCATTTGATCTTGTCGACCGCCGCATAGGCGCGCTGTTGCGCTTCGCGCACGCTTTTGCCGCGCGCACAAACATTGAGCACGCGTCCGCCGTTCGCGAGAATGTGATCGCCATCGGCTTTCGTACCGGCGTGAAAAATTTCCACGCCGTCGACCTGCGCGGCGGCGTCGAGGCCTTCGATCAAAGTGCCGCGCTGATAATTCCCCGGATAGCCGTTGGCCGCCATCACCACGGTGAGGGCGGCGTCGTCATACCAGCGCAGATCGAAATTCTTCAACTGTCCGTCGCGCGCGGCCAGCAGCGCCGGAACCAGATCCGACATCAGCCGCAGCATCAGCACCTGCGTTTCCGGATCGCCGAAACGGACATTGTATTCGATCAATTGCGGGCCGCTCGCGGTGATCATTAATCCTGCGAACAGCACGCCCTTGTAGGGTGCGCCCAGCGCCTGCATGGCACGCACGGTGGGATGAATGATCTCGTCCATCACGCGCGCGCTCATCGCCGGCGTCATGATCGGCGCTGGCGAATAGGCGCCCATGCCGCCGGTGTTCGGGCCCTTGTCGCCGTCGCCGACCCGCTTGTGGTCCTGCGCCGAGGCGAGCGCGATCGCGGTCTCGCCGTCGCACAGCGCGAAGAACGAGGCTTCCTCGCCCACCAGGCATTGCTCGATCACGATCTCCCAGGCCGGCGCGCCCAAGCCGCCGCCGAACATCATGTCGATGGCGGCTTCGGCTTCCGCGACGGTTTCCGCCACCACCACGCCCTTGCCGGCGGCCAGCCCGTCGGCCTTCACCACGATCGGCGCGCCTTGTCGGCGCACGTAATCCTTGGCGGCAGCGGCGCCTTTGAAGCGCTCGTAGGCGGCGGTCGGAATCCTGTTGGCCTTGCACAGATCCTTGGCGAAGCCTTTCGAGCCTTCCAGCCGCGCCGCCCATTTGCTCGGCCCGAACGCCTTGATGCCGGCGGCTTCCAGGTCGTCGACGATGCCGGCGCATAGCGGCACTTCCGGCCCGACCACGACGAGGCCGATCTTGCTGGCCTGGCAGAACGCGATCACCGCCTTGTGGTCGGCGAGATCGAGCGCCACGCATTCGGCCTCGCGCGCGATGCCGGCATTGCCGGGCGCGCAATAAAGCTTATCGGCCAGCGGGCTCGCCGCCATTTTCCAGGCCAGCGCGTGCTCGCGTCCGCCGGAACCGAGAATGAGGATATTCATGGGGCGCGCCACGGCCTTTATGGAGTGATCGCCGGTTGGTGTAGCATGGCTCCTTGGCCCCGCAAGAGATTCGCCCCCGATGCCCGAAGCAGTTCTCAACAACGTCGTGGAATGGACCGTCTCCGAGCTGTCGGCGGCGCTCAAGAAGACCGTCGAGGACGCCTACGGCTATGTGCGGGTGCGCGGCGAGGTGTCGGGCTTCAGGGGCGCATCGCCCTCCGGCCATGTCTATTTCCGCCTGAAGGACGACAAGGCGGTGCTGGAAGGCGTGATCTGGAAGGGCGTCTACGGCCGCATGCGGGTGAAGCCGGAAGAGGGCCTCGACGTCATCGTCTCCGGCAAGCTCACCACTTTCGCCGGCTCGTCGAAATACCAGATCGTGATCGACACGCTGGAGCCCGCCGGCATCGGCGCGCTGATGAAGCTGTTGGAGGAGCGCAAGAAGAAGCTCGCCGCCGAAGGCCTGTTCGACGCAGCGCGCAAGCAGCTGTTGCCGTTTTTGCCGACCGTGATCGGCGTGGTGACCTCGCCGACCGGCGCGGTGATCCGCGACATTCTGCATCGGCTCGCCGACCGCTTCCCGCGCCGCGTGCTGGTGTGGCCGGTGCGCGTGCAGGGCGAGGCCTCGGCGGCCGAAGTCGCCAACGCCATCCGCGGCTTCAACGCGCTGCCCGAGCGCGGGGCGCTGCCGCGGCCGGACCTGATCATCGTCGCGCGCGGCGGCGGCTCGCTCGAGGACCTGTGGTCGTTCAACGAGGAGATCGTGGTGCGGGCGGCGGCCGAGAGCATGATCCCGCTGATCTCCGCGGTCGGCCACGAGACCGACGTCACGCTGATCGATTTCGCCGCCGACCATCGCGCGCCGACGCCGACTGCCGCCGCCGAGCGGGCGGTGCCGGTGCGCGCCGAACTGCTGGCGCAGATTGCCGCGCTGGCGGCGCGCCAGATCGGCTCGTGGCAGCGCGGCATGGACATGCGCCGCACCGAATTGCTGGCGGCGACGCGCGCGCTGCCGGCGGCCGACGAATTGCTGGCGATGCCGCGCCAGCGGCTCGACGCCTGCGCCGAGCGATTGCCGCGCGCGCTGCGCGCCAATGCGCAGATCCATCACACCCAGTTGACCCGCGTCGCCGCGCGGCTGTCGCCGCGGCTGTTGCAGCTGCGGCTGGCGCGCTCGAGCGAAATCGTCGTCGCGCTCGGACAGCGCGGCAGGCGCGCGCGCGAGAATTATCTGCTGCGGCGCCAGGAGCGTCTGCGCAGCGCCGGCCAATTGCTGGCGGCGTTCTCCTATCGCGGCGTGCTGGCGCGCGGTTTTGCCCTGGTGCGCGACGGCGCGGGGCATCCGCTGCGCAGCGGCCGCCGCCGTCAGCGGCCGGCATGCGGCTGGAGATCGAATTTTCCGACGGCCGCGTGGCGGCGACCGCCGACGGCGAGAGCGCGCCGGCGCCAGCCGCGCGCGCCAAGCCGCGCGTGCGCGGCGGCGAAGGCTCGGGCGGGCAGGGCAGCCTGTTCGGCGCCTGACCCGGGCGGCCCCGCGCCTAATATTTGCCCGGCAGTTGCAGCAGCTCCTGTTGCTGCTGCGGCGTCAGCGGTTTGGGCATGTATTTGAACTCCACCGCATCGGCCATCAGTCCGTCCATCCCCTTTACTTCGTCCATCTGCAGCATCGACTTGGGATAGAACTTGTCGCGCACCGTCTTGGCCACTGCCGGCGTGATCTTGGCGTAGTCGGCATACATCTCCGGTGCCTTCGGATCGGAATACATCCAGTCGATGATCTCCTTGTAGGCGGCGACGAAGCGCTTGTAGACGGCCGGCCGCGCTTTCAGGTCACTGGCATTGGCGACGATGGTGCGCACGGTCTGAGTCTTGATGCTCTCGAGGTCGTTGGCGAGCGCGATGATGTGGATTTTGCCTTCGCTTTCCTCTTTCAGGCCGAACGGCGGGGTCGAGAAGCCGATATCGATCTGGCCGCTCATCACCTGAGTGAAAGTCGCCGGCACCGTGCCTGTCGAAACCAGTTTCGCCTTGACGCCCTGCTCCTTCATGAACCGCAGCGCGGTAATGTGCGTGCCGGAGCCGTTGGTCGAATAGGCGAGGGTGGTGTCGGGTTTCGAATCCTTGAACGACTTGATCGGCGACTCCGCGCGCACGAAATAATATTCGGCGGTACCGGTCGCTTCGCCGGCGATGATGCGCAGCGGCGCGCCTTTGGCAAAGGCGCCGAGCACGCCGAGCGTGCCCGCCGAGACGCCGATATTCGAGCTGCCGCCGATCACCACCTGCAGCGTCTCGCCGCCGCTCGAGGTGTAGAACACCTCGACGTCGAGATCGTGCTTCTTCCAGATGCCGAGCTTCTGCCCGACCTCGGCAAAGGAACTGTCCCACAGCCCGCGCTGGCCGATGGCGAGCTTGAGCGTGTCGGCGGCCAGCGCCGGGACGGCCGCCGTCAGAGCGGAGGCGGCGATCGCTGAAGGCAAGCGCAGATTTCCGCATCGTCATGATTTCCTCCTCATGCTGTACCCCATTGTTCGCGAGCGACTTCCACGGCCAGGCGCAGCTTGGCTTCCTGCATCTCCGGCGGGATCGGATTGCCGGTCTCCACGCTGGCGAAGCCGCATTGCGGGCTCAGCGCCAGGCGATCGAGCGGCACATAGCGGGCGGCTTCGCCGATACGGCGAAGCAGCGTATCACGGTCTTCCAGCACCGGCGTCTTGGTCGAGATCAGGCCGAGCACGATCGCCTTGCCCGGCGGCACGAAGCGCAGCGGCGTGAAATCGCCGGCGCGCGGCGTATCGTATTCCAGGAAAAAGGTTTTGATCGCCAGATCGTTGAACAGCTTTTCGGCGACCGCGTCATAGCTGCCTTCCGAATGCCACTGACCGCCGCGGTTGCCGCGGCACAGGTGCATGGCAATGTGCAGCGTATCCGGCAGCCCGTTCAGCACGCGGTTGGTGACTGCGATATAGCGGTCGATCAGGGCCGCCCATTGGTCGCCGCGAGCGGCTAGCTGGGCCTGCACTTCGGCATCGCCGAATTTGGCGAAGGCGGTCTCATCGATCTGCACGTAAGTGCAGCCGGCCGCGGCCAGGGCTTCGAGTTCGCTGCGGAACGCCGCTACTATGTCGTTCCAGAACTCATCGACATCGTCATAGGCGGTTGCCGTCACGGCGGCGTCGCCACCGCGAAAGTGCAGCGCGCAGGGGCCGGGGATGGTGATCTTGGGCACCGCGCGGCTGAGCGATCGCAGCAAGCGGAAATCGTCGACGTGGATGGGATGCGTCCATTTCAGCTTGCTGTCGATGACCGCTTGCGGCTGCGCACCGCGCCCGCCGCCCGCTGCGCCGGCCGCGCTGCCAATGGCGTCCGGCGTCACGTCACCGAGCTGGCGGTAGAAATAGCTGTGATAGGAGCGGCGGCGAAACTCGCCGTCGGTCGCGAGCCTGAGGCCGACGCGGTCCTGCAGCTTCACGGCTTCGGCGATGGCGGCTTCTTCCGCCGCCGCCAAGGATTGCGGACTGGCTTCGCCGCGCGCGACTTGCCGGCGCAGCTCCAAGAGTCCGGCCGGGCGAAGCAGGCTGCCGACGTGGTCGGCGCGGAACGGCGGCGGCTGCAACACACTTGCACTCCCCGACGCGGACTTAACTACAAAGCCGCTGGCCGAATAATGACGCGTGAACGGCCGCAAAAACAAGCTATTTGGAGGGTTTCGCCCGCGCGGCCGAACGACTATCTTAAAGCCTGACCCCCGCCGGATGTCCAAGGAGGCCGCCCTTGCTCAATCGCTCCGATCGCTCCTCGCCGATGAGCGGCGAAGCCGAGGTGAAATACCTCGACGGCGATTTCCGCGTGGTGCGCCCCGGCGCCTTTGTGCGCTGCGCGGTGACCGGCGTGCCGATCCCGCTCGAGGAACTCAAATACTGGAGCGTCGACCGGCAGGAGGCCTATGCCTCGCCGCAGGCGGTGATGCAGCGCCTGCGTCCGCAGACCGCAAAGTAACTATCGCCGCAGCTTCGCCAACACCAGCGCGCGCAACGCGTCCGCCTCGTCCACCAGCATTGTCACCGGCAGCACGTGCGCGCGCGCGGCCAGCGCCGCCAGCAGCGGCTCGCCCGCCATGCGCGCGCGATCCTTCTCGGTGGTCAGCAGCGCCAGGCCGTCGTGCTCGGCCTGCATGATCAGTTCGGCGGCTTCCTCGGCGGTGTAGCGGTGATGATCGGCAAACGGCCGGCGCTCGGCGATGGCGATGCCGGCCGCGGCGGCGGTCGCGAAAAACTTGTCCGCGTCGCCGATGCCGGCGAAGGCGAGCACCTTGCGCGCCTTCAGCTCCGCGATTGCTCCGGCATCCGGCTGCAAGCGGCCATGAAAAACCGGCAGACCGGGTGCCGCGGCGATGAGGTCGCCCGCGCCGGCGCCGTCGCCGACCAGCAGCAGCGCGTCGGTGCGCTTAAGCTGCGCATCGAGCGGCGCGCGCAACGGCCCGGCCGGAAACACCTTGCCGTTGCCGAGGCCGCGCCGGCCATCGACCACCGCCAGGGTGAAATCCTTGGCCAACGATGCATTCTGCATGCCGTCGTCCATGACGATGACGCTGGCGCCGGCCGCGGCGGCCGCTTGCGCGCCGGCGACGCGGTCGCGCGCGACGATGGTCGGCGCCAGCCGCGCCAGCAGCAGCGCCTCGTCGCCGACGAGCGCGGCGCCATCGTTATGGGCATCGACGTGTTTCGGCCCGGCCAGGCTGCCGCCATAGCCGCGGCTGAGACAAAACGGCCGTTCGCCGGCGTCCCGCAGCATTTTCACCAGCATCATGACGGTCGGCGTCTTGCCGGCCCCGCCATGGGTGAAATTTCCCACGCACAGCACCGGCACGCCCGCGCGCGTACCTGGCCGCAGCATCCGCCGCGCGGCGATCGCGCCATAGCAGGCGGCGGCGGGCGCCAGCAGGCCGCAGGCCAAGCCCGGCTTGCGCCACCAGAAGGCCGGCTCACGCATGGCCGGCTCGCTGGCGCAGCCGAAGCTGCATCAGATAGGGGTCGAGCGACTGCAAGGTGCGCTCGAGCGCGCCGCTCAAGCCTTCCACCGTCGCCCGCGCGGCGTCGGCGACGCGGACGCGAACGGCCGGTTGCGCCAGCAAGGCGGCGAAGCCGGCGGTGAGTTTGCTGGCGTCGGCAACGGGCACGGCGCCGTGCGCCCGGTCGAGCGCGGCGTAGATTTCGGCGAAATTCCAGACATGCGGGCCGTGCAGGATGGCGGCGCCGAGCTTGGCGGGCTCGATCGGATTCTGTCCGCCGTGCTTGACCAGCGAGCCGCCGACAAAGACGATCGGCGCCAGGCGGTAAATCAGACCGAGCTCGCCGACGGTGTCGGCGACATAGATGTCGGTGGTCGCGTCGGGCAGCTCGCCGCGCGAGCGCAGCCGCGTTTTCAGCCCGCCGGCGCGCGCGATGTCGGCGACGGCGGCGCCGCGCTCGGGATGGCGCGGCGCGATCAGCGTCAGCAGGCCGGGAAAATTCGCGCGCAGCCGCCGGTGCGCGTCGATCATGGCGGTCTCCTCGCCGGCATGGGTGGATGCCGCCGCGATCGTCGGACGGCCGCCGATGGCGCCGGCCAAGGCCGCGAGCTTGGCGCTATCGGCGGGCGGCGCCGGCCCGTCGAGCTTGAGGTCGCCGGTGGTGACCACATGCGGGGCGCCCAGTTCGCTGAGCCGCTCGGCGTCGGCCGGCGTGCGCGCCAGGCAGAGGTCGAGCCGCCGCAGCAGGTTGACGATCGCATCCGGCAGATAGCGCCAGCGCCGGAACGAGTTTTCCGACAGCCGGCCATTGACCAGGATCATCGGCACGCCGCGCTGCGATGTCTCGATCATGATGTTCGGCCACAGATCGGACTCCACGAACAGCGCGAGATCGGGCCGCCAATGGTCGAGGAAGCGGCGCACGAACACCGGCACGTCGAGCGGCACGAATTGATGGATGACGCCGCGCGGCAGCCGCTGCTTGGCCAATCCGCCGGAGGTGACGGTGCCCGAGGTCACCAGCACATTGACCTCGCGCGCGCGGATGCGCTCGATCAGCGGCAATACGCTGATCAATTCGCCGACGCTGGCGCCATGCAGCCAGACCAGCGGTCCCGGCGGCCGCTCCACGCCGCTCACGCCGCGCCGCTCGGGCAGGCGCAGGCGATGCTCCTTGCCGCGCCGCAGCCGCCGCGCCAGCAGCAGCGGCGTGAGCGGCGTCGCCGCCGCCGAAATCAGCCGGTAGGCACGCAACGCTGCCGGCAGCCGATCGCTCATGGCCGCGGCTCCGCTTTGCCGTCGACGATCTCGTAGGCGCGCGCGGTCGCCGCGTTGAGCAATTGTTTCCACCTCGGCCCGCGCCGCTTCCAGGGCCGCCTTGTCGGCGTCGGGCGGCACACGAACCGGCCCGCCCGCCGCGATCGCCGAGCGGCCGAACGGCAAATTGATCGCGGTGCGATCCCAATTGTTGAGTTGAATGCGATGCTGCGTCGCCATCGCCACCGCGTAGATCGGCCGCCCCGAAAGCTGCGCCAGCTTGACGATGCCGAGCCCGGCCACCCGCGCCACCTTCGGCACGTCGGCGGTGAGCGCGATGTTGTAGCCTTGCGCCAGCGCATCGAGCATTTCGTTGAACGCGGCGGCGCCGCCCTTGCGGTAGAATTCGCCGTTATGCGCGCCGGAACCGCGGATGGTCTCGATGCCGAGCTTTTCGGCGGCGAGTGCATTGATCTCGCCGTCGCGGTGGCGCGAGATCAGCACCTTGGCGCGGAAATCGCCGTGCTTCGGCTTGATGAACGGCGCGATGAAATGCTGGCCGTGCCACAGCGCGATGATCGCCGGCAGTTCGGCCGTTTCGTAGATCGCCTCCGGCTCGATGATGGTTCGTGTGCTGTTCCAGACCAGCCGAAGATAGTAGGCCCCGGCCGTGGCGACGGCATCCTGGAAGGCAGGCGATGTAACAATCCGTTTGAATAACGGCATCGGCACCTGCTCAGCGCACCGCCCGGCCGGCGCGGTCGCAATCGAGCCGGCAGTGCTGGTGGATGACGAAATGGCGCATATGTGGACGTGGATTAAGCTATACGGGGCAAGTTTATGCAAACTCGCCGCGGCGGTCGCGCACCAAATCGATCAGGGCGCCATGGCGGGCGGAACCGGCGGCAATCAGCGCGCCATGGGCGGCGTGCGGCGCATTGTATTGCAGCGGCCGGCCGGCGAAATCGGTGAACAGGCCGCCGGCTTCGTGCACCAAAAGGTCGGCGGCGGCAAGGTCCCAGTCATGGCTGCCGGGCGAGGCAAAGGCGGCGTCGAGTTCGCCATGCGCGACGCGCGCGAGCCGCAGCGCGAGCGAATGCACCTTGGGTTGCGCCAGGATGCCGCGGTTAAGGCCGGCGAACCGGTCGAGATAGCGCTTGGGGCCGGCGAGCTTGGCGCTGTCGAGCGTCTCGCCGCGGTTCGCGGCGATGGTCGCGCCGTTGAGCGCGGCGCCCTCGCCGCGGGCCGCGAGAAACATCTCATCGGTGACCGGCGCGTAAAGCGCCGCCAAGACCGGGCGGCCGTGCTCGACCAGCGCCACCGAAATGGTCCAGTCGGCGCGGCCGGAGATATAAGCGCGGGTGCCGTCGATCGGGTCCACGATCCAGGCCAGCGGCAAAACGCCGTCCGGCAGATCCTCGGTCTCCTCCGACAGCCAGCCGGCGGCAGGCGCGAGCTCGGTGAGCCGCGCGCGCAACAGATCGTTGACGGCGATGTCGCCCTCGCTCACCGGCGAATCGTCGTCGCCCTTGGTCCAGCGCTTGAAGGGACCGCGCGCGGTCGCGCGCGCCAGATCGCCGGCCTCGCGCATCACGGCTTCGAGCGGGCTGCGCAGTGCGACGATTTCATTGCGCATGATCTGATCCGAAAACCGGTTTCCACTTTTCGGGATCATGCGCTTTATTGCCCCGCAACGGTCAGGCCCTCCAGCCGCAGCGTCGGCGCATTGGTGCCGTAGCGGAATTCGAGATCGTCGGCGGGCGTGAGGTTGCGGAACATGTCGAGGAGATGGCCGGCGATGGTGACCTCGCTCACCGCATAGGTGCGCTTGCCGTTCTCGATCCAGAAACCGGAGGCGCCGCGGCTGTAGTCGCCGGTGACCATGTTGACGCCCATGCCGATCAGGTCGGTCACGTAGAAGCCGTCCTTGATGTCGGCGATCAGCTCTTGCGGGCTCACGCGGCCGGCTTCCAGATGCAGGTTGCTGGCGCCCGGCGAGGGCACCGAGGACGCGCCGCGCTGGGCGTGGCCGGTGGTGACGAGACCGAGCTCGCGCGCGGTCGCGCAATCGAGCAGCCAGGAGCGCAAGCACCCGTCGTCGATCAGCGCGATGCGTTTGCCCGCGACGCCTTCGCCGTCGAACGGATGCGAGCGCAAGCCGCGCTTGCGCAGCGGATCGTCGATGATGCGGATGCCGTCGGCGAACAGCTTCTCGCCCATCTTGTCGCGCAGGAAACTGGTCTTGCGCGCGACCGAGGCGCCATTGGCGGCGCTGGCGAGGTGCGACACCAGCGAGCCGGCGACGCGGCGGTCGAACACCACCGGCACCTTGCGGGTCGTCACCTTGCGCGGATTGAGCCGCTCGACCGCGCGCTCGCCGGCGGTGCGGCCGACTTTCTCCGGGCTCTCCAGATCGGCGGCGTGCAGGGTCGAGGAATAATCGTAGTCGCGCTCCATGCCGGTGCCTTCGCCGGCGATCGCGGTCATCGACACGCCGTGGCGCGAGCCGAGATAGTCGCCGCGAAAGCCATGGCTGGTCACCAGCACCATGCCGACAATGCCGGCCGAGGCCGAGGCGCCGCCCGACTTGGTGACGCCCTTGACCGCGAGCCCGGCCGCTTCGGCCTTATGCGCCATCGCTTCAAGCTGGGTCACCGTGGGCAGCTCGGGATCGATCAGATCGAGATCGGGAAAGTCATGCGCCAGCAGCGCCGCGTCGGCGAGGCCGGCGAATTTGTCTTCGGGCGCCACGCGCGCCATCGCCACCGCCCGCTCGGCCAGCGCCGCGCTGCCGTCGCTCGCCATGTCGTTGGTCGAGACCACCGCCTGGCGGCGGCCGACCAGCACGCGCAGGCCGAGATCGTCGCCTTCGGCGCGCTCGCTCTCCTCCACCGCGCCGTCGCGCACCTCGATCGCCAGCGACATCGAGCGCATGGCCACCGCGTCGGCGGCGTCGGCGCCACGGGCGAGCGCGGCCTTGACCAGCCGCTCGGCGCGGTCGGCGAGGGGGGTCTGGTCGAACAAGGATGCGGCGGGAGCGAGCATGATGGGCACTTTCGTTTCTTGTTTGTCGTTCCGGGGCGCGAGCAAAGCGGGCGAATCCGGAATCCAGCGGTTGATGCCGTGCTTGTATCTGGATTCCGGGCCCGGCGCTTCGCGCCGTCCCGGAATGACGAAGAGATGGGCCTAAATCCGGCGCGGTTCAACCGCCGATCCGAACATTTTGCCGGAGACCGGCAAGGTCTCGTCAATCATGGTTCGCAACGCCTCGTCAATCATGCAACGCGATGCGGGCGAAGCTGACCAGCGATTAACCGCGAACATTAAGCGGATTTGGACGCCTTTCCGCCATGATTGCCGCGCGACCGGGCCCATAAGCCCGGCGCGGGAGAGTTTCGAGGCGTCAAATGCGAAGTGGCGGATTGCCCGCCGGGTCGAGCCGCGCGCTGCGGCTCGACCCGTTCAGCCTGCCGGCGCGTTTTGCGGCGAGCGATGCCGCGGCCGACGAGCGGGTCCGCCATGTCGAGCTCCATCGCGAGCGCGTGGTGGTGCGCCGTTCGCTCGCCGGCATGCGCATGGCGCTCAATATGCCGGTCTCGGCCTTTGCCGGCGTGGCCATCCGGGTGGTGGCGGGCGCGGGCGAAATCGGGGCGACCGTCACCGTCGTTCTGGAACACAAGGATCCCTCGCTCGCGCTGCCGCTGTTCGTCTCCGGCGAAACCGACGAGGCGTTCGCGGAATGGCGGGCTTGGGGCAATGTGCTGGGCCTGCCGCTGCTGGTCGCCGAGGACGATGGCGTTCTGCGCGAGCCGTTCGCGCGCATCGGCGGCGTGCGCATCGAGCAGGTGCGTCCGCGCCGGCGCCGCCGCAGCGCGCTCAAGCGCCGCCGGCCCGCGCTGCCGCTGCGCCGCCGCACGGGCAAGCTCACCGCGGCGACGCCGGTCTATCGCGGCGAACGCGAGATCATCGCCAGGAATTAGGTGTTGTCGTCGTCCCGCGAAAGCGAGCGACGCGAGCGCGAGCCGGGACCCATAACGCCAGCCCTCACGATTCGGCACGAGATGGTGTATGGGTCCCCGCCTGCGCGGGGACGACGAAGGGAAATTACTGACAGCGCTGCAGCTTCAGCGTGCCGCCGGACTGCATGACCATCTCGATATGATCGTCGTCGATCCGGCGCAGCGTATAATTGACGGTGCCGCTGTTGATCTGCCCGGTGGTGAACTGATCGACGACGCTAAACTGCGAGCTTCCCGTCGCGGTCACCGATTTGTTGCGGAAGGCCGGCACGCCGCCCTGGCTGTCGGTGCGCTGATTGCCGTTGAAGTTGATCACGCGCACGCCGTTGCAATCGAAAGCGTCTTTGGCCGAGCTCGTGTTCTGGCCCCAGGCGCCGGAGACCGGATAGCTGTCGGCCAGCGCCGGCGCGGCGAGCGCACTCAACAGCATCGCGGACAGAATCGTTTTGCGCATAGCTTAGAAATGGTACCGCGGCGCGCAAAATCAAGCACAAGCGGTGCGGATGCTTAACAACCGGCGTGAGCAATTACTTAAATTTGCCGGTTCCAGCTATGGCCGGGCTTGCCGTAATAGAAGCCGTTGGAGAACGGCGCGTCGATCTTGAGCGCATCGAGGCGCGCCGCGGCTTCCCCGGCGTCCAGGCGCCGGTCGAGCAGGCCGCGAAAGATCGTGGCGACCTCCACCATGTCGCAACTGTGCGGCGACAGGCGAAAACGGCTGACGCCCATGTCCTGCAAACCGCTGAGCTCGCCGGCCAGATTGAGATAATCGTGCGACAGGGTCTGGATGCCGTTCACCGCCAGGAACGGCTCGCCCTCCAGCGTGCGCAGCGTCATGCCGTCGGGATCCTCATTGCAGATGAACTGGCAGCTGTCCTTGGTGCGCCCGTGCGCGCGCGCATGATAGCAGCGCGCCGAAAGAGCCAGCGGAAGCCGCCCGAACACCAGCACTTCGGTGCTGATCCCCAGCTTGGCGGCTTCCGCGGTGAGCGCGGCTGTGGCGGTCGCCGGCATTTCCGGCGGCAAGCAGATGTTGCGCGCGCCCCCGCGGGCGAGCACCGCGACCGTGCGCTCATTGTAGACATTGATGAACGGGCCGGCGTGATGCGGCCGCCCGCGCAGGTGCAGCAGGGCGGAGCCGTCATTGGCCTCCACCGTGACGGCCGGGTCGGCGCAGACCTCGTCGACCAATTTGCGTTCCTGCTTGGACATCACCTCGGCCAGCGTCGAGCGCACCACGGTCTTGCCGGCGTCGGTGAGCCGCGCGGCCACCAGCTCGAGATAGGGCGTAAACAGCGGCGCGCGCTTGAAGCAGATGACCTCGCCGAGATAGACGGTCGCAACCGGCGCCTCGTCGGCGATGCGGAAATAGAAATCGCGCCAGTCCTCCGGCTGCCAGTTGAACAGCACCGGCCCCAGCGTGAGCTCGCTTGCCACTGCCTGCACCGCTATCTCCATCGCTTGCTGGGGAAGGCGCCTTCGGTCTCGCGGCGGCCTTCGGTGAGCGCCAGCAGGCTGGCGAAGGCGGCTTCGCGGCCGGCCATGAGATCGTCCACCGCCTTGCGGAAGGCGGAGACCACCGACTTCACGTAAGCGCGGCTGCGCTGGCGGCCCTCGATCTTGAGCGCGGTGACGCCGGCGCGCATCAGGTCGGGCAGCAGCGCCGACAGATTGAGGCTGACCGGCTCCTCGAAGGCGTAATAGGCGTCGTTGCTGGCGCCGCACAGATAGCGGCCCTTGCAGATGGTCGGATAGCCGGCGCTTTCGCCGCCGGCGAAGCGGTCGATCACGTAGTCGCCGAGCCGCGTGGTCAGGTTGCGCGCGGCATCCTCTTCGTAATGCACGTCGGCCGCCGGCGAGCAGACGCCGTCCATATTGGTGGACTGGCCGGTCACGTAATTGCTGAGGTAGCAGCGGCCCTCCGCCATCATCCCGATATTGCCGAAGATGAAGGCCTCGATCTCGCACGGGATCTGGCTGTGCAGTTCGGCGATCTCGGCGACGGTCAGCATGCGCGGCAGCACCACGCGCTTGACGCCGAATTGCTCGCAATAGAAGCGGATGGCTTCCGGCGAGGAGGCGCCGGCCTGCACCGACAGATGCAGCCGTAAGTTCGGATAGAGGTGCGCGGCGTAATCGGCCACGCCGATATCGGCGACGATCACCGCGTCGACGCCGAGCCTGGCGGCGCCGTCGATCGCGTCGCGCCACATCTGGAATTTGCCGGCCGGCGGAAAGGTGTTGACCGCGAGCAGCAGCTTGGCGTTGCGGGCGTGCGCGTAGGCGAGCGACTGCTCGACCTCGGGAACCGTGAAATTCAGCCCGGGAAAATTGCGCGCATTGGTTTCGTTTTGCAGGCCGCAATAGACCGCGTCGGCGCCGGCATCGACGGCGGCGCGCAGGGCGGCCGGCGTTCCGGCCGGGCAGACCAGCTCCGGGCGCTCGATATTCATTCATTTTTGTCCCCGTATCGAGCGCACCGCCGACAAGGCGAGCGCCGCCGGCCCCGACAGCGGCCCGAAGCTCGCCACCACGCTGTCGAGCGCGGAACCTTCGAAGTCGTCGAGTGCGTTGCGCAAAGCCACCACCGCTTCGGTGTCGCCGCTCACTTGCAGATCGCGCGAAAAGAACAGCGCGTCGCCGTCGAGCGAGCCGTCGATCATGTCGAGCAGATTGAAGAAGGTGCCGGCGATGGCCGCGTCGTGCGCCGGGCGCTCGTGGCGGCGATGCGCGGTGAGCAGCGGCCGCTCCGGCAACGGCGTGAGCACCAGCACGAAGGGCAGGTCGGTCGGATCGATCAGGAAGCGTTTGCCCGCGTGCGCCCCAAGCCGGTTGAACAGTTCGGGGCGCGAGGCCGCCACATGGGTGGCGATGCGGTTGAACATCGGTTGCAGCAGCGCCAGCGGCACCGGCGCCAAAAGGACGCTCGGGGCATTCTCCAATAGCGCTCTGAGCGGCGACGCTGGGCGGCCCGCGCGGGGAGGGGCTAGCATTTGGGCAAGGTAGCGTCGCCGCCGCCGCCGGGATTTGATCAAGGTCAAGGCGGGGGCAAGTTTGCTGGCGGGTGGCGGGCGCCCGCGCTCAATCGCGGCTAATCCGGCGGCCCAAGTCCGGCTGTCCCATATCCCCCCGCCGTCGGCGTCTGGATGATGACCGCCTCGCCGGCGTCGATCACGGTCTCGTCGCAGCCTTGCAGCCTCTCCATGCGGCCGTCCTTGCGGCGCGCCCAGTTCTCGCCGACCTGGCCGGCTTCGCCGCCCGCCAGGCCAAACGGCCGCACCCGGCGGTGGCCGGACAAAATCGTGCATTCCATCTTTTCCAGGAAACGGATGGTGCGGCGGATGCCGTCGCCGGCGTGCCATTTCCCGCGCCCGCCGGAATTTTTGCGGATGTGGAAATCCTCCAGCACCACCGGATAGCGGAACTCCAGCACCTCCGGATCGGTCAGCCGCGTATTGGTCATGTGGGTGTGCACGGCGTCGGTGCCGTTGAAGCCGGGACCGGCCGGCGAGCCGGAGCAGATCGTCTCGTAATACTGATAGCGCGCATTGCCGAAATTGAGATTGTTCATGGTGCCCTGCGCGGCGGCGAGCGCGCCGAGCGCGCCGAACAGGCAATTGGTCACGGCTTGCGAGGTCTCCACGTTGCCGGCCACCACGGCGGCCGGATATTCCGGCGTCAGCATCGAATGCGGCGGCACCACGATGTTGATCGGCCGCAGGCAGCCGGCATTCATCGGGATGTCGTCGTCCACCATCACGCGGAACACGTAGAGCACGGCGGCGCGCGTCACCGGCTCGGGCGCGTTGAAATTGGTCGGCTGCTGCGGCGAGGTGCCGGTGAAATCGACGGTGGCTTCGCGGCTTGTGCTTGTCGACCGTGATCTTCACCTTGATCACGGTGCCCTGGTCCATCTCGTAGCTGAACTCGCTGTCGTGCAGGCGGTCGATCACCCGCCGCACGCTTTCGGCGGCGTTGTCCTGCACGTGCTGCATGTAGGCGCGCACCACCGGCAGCGTGAACTGCGCCACCATCTTGCGCAGCTCGGCGACGCCCTTCTCGTTGGCGGCGATCTGCGCCTTCATGTCGTTGATGTTCTGCACCGGATTGCGCGCCGGATATTTCGCGCCGGTCAGCGCCGCCATCAGCTCCTTCTCGCGGAAGCGGCCGCGGTCGACGAGCTTGAAGTTGTCCATGTAGACGCCTTCCTGCTCGATGGTGGTGGCATTGGGCGACATCGAGCCGGGCGAAATGCCGCCGACATCGGCGTGATGCCCGCGCGAGGCGACCCAGAACAGGATGCTTCTTCTTCCTGTCGTCGAACACCGGCGTGCAGACGGTGATGTCGGGCAGGTGCGTGCCGCCGTTATAGGGCGCGTTGATGGCGTAGACGTCGCCCGGCGCAATGCGGCCGGCATTGTCGCGGATGATGGTCTCCACCGAACGGTCCATCGAGCCCAAGTGCACCGGCATGTGCGGCGCATTGGCCACCAGCGTGCCGTCATGGGCGAACACCGCGCAGGAGAAGTCGAGCCGCTCCTTGATGTTGACCGAGTAGGCGGTGTTTTGCAGCGACACGCCCATCTGTTCGGCGATCGACATGAAGAGATTGTTGAACACTTCCAGCATCACCGGATCGGCATGGGTGCCGATGGCGTAGCTGCGCTTGAGCTTCTTGGCGCGCGTGAGCACCAGATGGTTCTTGGCGCTGAGCTCGGCCTGCCAGCCCGGCTCCACCACGATGGTCTGGTGCGGCTCGATGATGATGGCGGCGCCTTTGACCTTGCTGCCGGGCTTGAGCTGATCGCGGGTGTAAACATTGGCGTTGTGCCATTCGCCCGCAGAGAAGAATCTTGTGCGCCGCGCCGGTGCCGGTAATTTTCCGCGCGTGCGTTTAACGGCGCGCTCGTTGAACTTGGCGCCGCCGCCGACCGCCTCCACCGACACCGCTTCCACCACCATCTGCTTGCTGCGGTCGATGAAGCCGAAGCGCGCCTTGTGCGCCTTCTCGAAGGCGCGCTGCATTTCATCTCCGCAGGCAGCGCACCGGCGCCCGACCACCAGCGCGGTATCGGTCGCCCGGCGTAACGGATATGCGCGCGCACGAAGATCTTGATCTTGGCCGAAGGCACGCCCTGGCCAGCGACTTCGCGCTTCGCCGCGCGGCCGAGCCGCCCGCCCTCGCGCTTGATGGCGGCGAGCGCCTTGCCGCCGAACGCCAGCTCGATCGCCTGCTGGCGCGTCGAGCGGATGTCGGCCAGCCCCATGCCGTAGGCCGACAGCAGCGAGGAGAACGGATGAATCAAGACGCGCGTCATGCCGAGCGCGTCGGCCACCAGGCAGGCGTGCTGGCCGCCGGCGCCGCCGAAACAGTTGAGCGCGTAGCGCGTCACGTCGTAGCCGCGCTGCACGGAAATCTTCTTGATCGCGTTCGCCATGTTCTCGACCGCGATCTTGATGAAGCCGTCGGCGATCTCCTCCGGCGTCTTGCCGGCGACTTGGCGCGCGAGTTCGGCAAAGCCGCGCTGCACCGCCTCACCGTCGAGCGGCAGGTTCTGCGATGGACCGAAAATCTTCGGGAAAAAATCCGGGATCAGCTTGCCGACCATCACATTGGCGTCGGTCACCGCCAGCGGCCCATGGCGGCGGTAGCAGGCCGGTCCGGGATTGGCGCCCGCCGAGTCGGGCCCGACGCGGAAGCGGGCGCCGTCGAAATGCAGGATCGAGCCGCCGCCGGCGGCGACCGTATGGATCAGCATCATCGGCGCGCGCATGCGCACGCCGGCGACTTCGGTCTCGAAGGCGCGCTCGTATTCGCCGTCGAAATGCGACACGTCGGTCGAGGTGCCGCCCATGTCGAAACCGATCAGCCGGTCGAAGCCGGCCTGCCGCCCGGTCTCCGCCATGCCGACCACGCCGCCGGCCGGCCCCGACAGGATGGCGTCCTTGCCCTGGAACAGTTCCGCCGCGGTCAGCCCGCCCGACGACATCATGAACATCAGCCGTGGGCCGCCCCCATCCTTCGAGACGGCGCTGCGCGCCTCCTCAGGATGAGGGCGGAGAGAAGCCTCATCCTGAGGAGCGCCGAAGGCGCGTCTCGAAGGATGGGGCGGGCTTTTAAGCTGTCCAGCAACCCGATCGACATACCTTCGCAAAATCGGCGACAGATAAGCATCCACCACCGTGGTGTCGCCGCGGCCGACCAGCTTGATCAGCGGCGAGACCTCGTGGCTGACCGACACCTGCGCGAAGCCCATTTCGCGTGCCAGCGCCGCCACTTGCCGCTCGTGCTCGGGAAACCGATAGGCGTGCATGAACACGATCGCCACCGCGGCGATGCCGCCGCCCTTGGCGGCGGCGAGATCGCGCCGCACCAGGCCAAGATCGGGCGCGCGCTCCACCGTGCCGTCGGCGCGCACGCGCTCGTCCACCTCGGCGACGCGCTCGTACAGCATGTCGGGCTTGATAATGTGGCGGGCGAAAATCTTCGGCCGCGCCTGGTAGCCGATCTTGAGCGCGTCGCGGAAGCCGCGCGTGATCAACAGCAGCGTGCGCTCGCCCTTGCGCTCGAGCAGCGCGTTGGTGGCGACCGTGGTGCCCATCTTGACCGCGCCGACGCGGCCGGGCGGGATCGGCTCGCCGGCTTTGAGGCCGAGCAGGTCGCGGATGCCCTGCACCGCGGCGTCGGCATAGGCTTCCGGGTTCTCCGACAACAGCTTATGCGCGACCAGCGAGCCGTCGCCCCGCCGGCCCACCACGTCGGTGAAGGTGCCGCCGCGGTCGATCCAGAAATCCCAGGTTGCCGTGGCTCGCTCTTTCACGCTGCCTCCCCATCCTTCGGCGGTCTTGCCCCGCCCGGCCGATAGCTCCATGCTTAAACCTTAAAGGATGGACCGAGGCGAGGGGGTGCCTTGCCCCGACGCGGTCTTGATGGAGGATAAAATGACCCTATTCGTGCGCGCGCTCGCCGGGCTGTTGCTCGCGGGCGGCTTAGTGACGGCGGCTTCGGCGCAAACCAAATGGGACATGCCGACGCCCTATCCGGACGGCAATTTCCACACCAAGAACGTCGCCCTGTTCGCCGCCGACGTGGCGAAGGCGACCAACGGCTCGCTCACCATCGCGGTGCATTCGGCCGGCTCCCTGATCAAGCATCCGGAGATCAAGCGCGCGGTGCGCCAGGGCACCGCCCCGATCGGCGAAATTCTCGAGTCGCTCGCCAGCAACGAAGCGGCGGTCTACGGCCTCGACTCGGTGCCGTTCCTCGCCACCGGCTATGACGCGTCGAAAAAACTCTACGACGCGCAGAAGCCGTTCCTGGAAAAGCAGCTCGCCTCCGAAGGCCTGATGCTGCTCTATTCGGTGCCGTGGCCGCCGCAGGGTCTCTACGCCAAGCGCGAGATCAAGTCGGTCGACGATCTCAAGGGCCTCAAGTTCCGCACCTACAACGCCATGATCGGCCGCATCGCCGCGCTCGCCGGCGCGATCCCGACCCAGATCGAGGTGCCGGATCTGCCGACCGCCTTCGCCACCGGCCGCGTCGACGTGATGATCACCTCGGCTTCCACCGGCGTCGACACCAAGGCGCAGGATTACCTCACCCATTACATCGACACCGAGGCCTGGCTGCCGCGCAACATCGTGTTCGTCAACAAGCAGGCGTTCGACAAGCTCACGGCGGCCGAGAAGAAGGCGGTCACTCGACGCCGCCAAGGTCGCGGAAGAGCGCGGCTGGAAAATGTCGATCGAGGAAAAGCAGATCAAGACCGCGGCGCTGAAAGCGGCCGGCATCATCGTGCTGCCGCCGTCGCCGGCGCTCAAGGCCGGCCTCGCCAAGATCGGCGCCACCATCACCGCCGAATGGGAGAAATCCGCCGGCGCCGACGGCGCCGCCATGCTGGCGGCGTATCGGAAGTAGAACTTCACGCGTCGTCGCTCCGCGTGCGCGGGCAGAGGTCGAGTCGCACGTCGCGAAGCGAGGGCGACTCGGGGAGGGGGCGTTGCCAAATGTCGGAGC
The DNA here is from genome assembly GCA_963762285.1 of uncultured Alphaproteobacteria bacterium. Classification (GTDB taxonomy): domain Bacteria; phylum Pseudomonadota; class Alphaproteobacteria; order Rhizobiales; family Xanthobacteraceae; genus Pseudolabrys. The sequence continues at coordinate 183,987 of CAVXKE010000015.1, forward strand.
TTTCGGAATAGCCCCCCTCCCCGTCCCTCTCCCCGCAAGGGGGGAGAGGGACGAAGAGCACGACGTTCGTGAGTGGGGTGCGCTATGCGCCGCGCACTCGACACGCTCTACCGCACGGCACTATGGGGCTCCGCGCTCTGCCTGGTGGCGATCGCGCTTTTGGTCGGCGCGCAGCTCGCCGGGCGGCTGCTCGACGGCACGCTGGCGCTGCTGCATCTGCCGCGCACCGATTTCGTCATCCTCTCGCTTAATGAAATCTGCGGCTATCTGCTCGCCGGCGCGAGTTTCCTGGCGCTTGCCGGCACGCTCAAGGCAGGCGCGCATATCCGCGTCACTTTGGTGCTCGGCATGTTCAGCGAGCGTGTACGCCGTTTCATCGAGCTCTGGGCGTTCGGCGCCGCCGCCGCCGCCGCCGGCTACATGACCTGGCAACTCGCCAATTTCGCTTGGGTGTCGCTGCGCTTCCATGAAGTATCGGCCGGCGTGGTGCGGGTGCCGCTGGCCTATCCGCAGGCTGTGATGGCGCTCGGCGCGCTCTTCCTCGCCATCGCGCTCATCGACGAATTCGTCATCGTGCTCACGCGCGGCCGGCCGAGCTTCCGCACCGCCGAGGACGCCATCACCTTGGGCAAGGAGGGGTGAGAATGGCGCGCCATCCGCATGCGCCATCATCCGAATCGTCATGGCCGGGCTTGTCCCGGCCATCCACGCCTTTCTTTCGTGAGCGGCAGGAAGGCGTGGATGCCCGGCACAAGGCCGGGCATGACGGAGAGATGAGGGCGCGTCCATGACCGTGGTCGAGCTCTCCCTCGTCCTGATGCTGCTGTTGTTCGCCGTGCTCGGCTCCGGCGTGTGGATCGCGCTGGCGCTGGCGTTCTGCGGCTTCGTCGCCATCCTCACCAAGATGTCGACGCCGGCGGGGCAGGTGCTGGCGACCTCGATGTGGGCGGCCTCCGATTCCTGGGACCTCACCGCGCTGCCGATGTTCATCTGGATGGGCGAGATCCTCTACCGCACCAAATTGTCCGACGACATGTTCGAAGGCCTGGCGCCCTGGGTGCAGAAACTGCCGGGCCGGCTGTTGCATGTGAACGTGATCGGCTGCGCCATCTTCGCCGCGGTGTCGGGCTCATCGGCCGCCACCTGCGCCACCATCGGCCGCATCGCGCTGCCCGAACTGCTCAAGCGCGGCTACGACGAGAAGATGGCGGTCGGCACGCTCGCCGGCTCCGGCACGCTCGGCCTCTTGATCCCGCCCTCGATCATCATGATCGTCTATGCGACGGCGACCGACCAATCGATCGCCCGCCTGTTCATCGCCGGCGTCATCCCCGGCATCATGCTGGCGGGCTTGTTCATGGGCTTCATCGTCGGCTGGGCGCTGCTCAACCAGTCACGCATGCCGCCGCCCGAGCCATATGTGCCGTTCGTCGCGCGCATCAAGGCGGCGCGCCGGCTGATCCCGGTGACGTTGCTTATCCTGGGCGTGATCGGCTCGATCTATGGTGGCCTCGCCTCGGCCACCGAGGCGGCGGTGGTCGGCGTGTTTCTTTCGCTCGCGCTGTCGTGGTGGTCGGGCACGCTCACCAAAGAAGGGTTTCGCGATTCGCTGATGGGCGCGACGCGCACCAGCTGCATGATCGCCTTCATCCTGGCCGGCGCGGCCTACCTCACCGCCGCCATGGGCTTCACCGGCATTCCGACCGCGCTGGCGGAATGGATCAGCGGCTACAACATGCCGCCCTGGGGCCTGCTCACCGTGCTCACTTTGTTTTACATCGTGCTTGGTTGCTTCCTCGACGGCATCTCGATGGTGGTGCTGACCACCTCGATCATCATCCCGCTGGTGGTAAAGGCCGGCTTCGACCTGATCTGGTTCGGCATCTATGTCGTGCTGGTGGTGGAGATGGCGCAGATCACGCCGCCGGTCGGCTTCAACCTCTACGTCTTGCAGGGCATGACCGGGCGCAACATCTTCACCATCGGCGCCTACGCGCTGCCGCTGTTTTTCCTGATGTGCGTCGCCGTGGTGCTGGTGGCGATGTTCCCCGGCATCGCGCTGTGGCTGCCGTCGACCATGCTGGATACCAGATAACGGCCGATCGCAAAGGCCGGCGCCCTACAAGGTTGCAAGCACTTATTGATATTTCTCAATGCTATTTTCGCGCGCGAGCCCAGTTTGCTTGTGTCATTACCGTCGCTCGGGCGGAGGACTTGCAGCATGAAATCCATCAATCCGGTCAAGTTGGGAGCGGCTTTCGCTGCCCTCGGCGCTGCATTTCATATTATCCGCGTGACGCTTGTGCTCTTGGGCCGGGCCCAGCCCCATACGATCGGCTCGCTCAGTTTTCCGGTGACCGCGTTGCTCATCATCAGTGCGACGGCGGCCGCCGGCTTCATCGTGGGATTCGGGCTCGCCGCCTTTTGGAATCGATTGGCGGCCGCGACCAAACTGACGCGCGCGGTTTGGCTCGTCGTGTGCGCTGTCATTATCGCGGGTGTCGGTTCGGCCGTTTGGAATCTGTTCTTGAGTCCGGTCGAGGTGACGGTCGCCGCGGTCGAGAATAATGTCGTGGTCGAAGTGTTCGGGCTCGGAACCGTCGAGGCGCGCGTCACCTCCAAGGTCGGCTTCAAGGTTGCCGGCGTGCTGGTCGATCTGCGGGCGGATGTCGGCGATCGGGTAGCCAAAGGCGCAATTCTGGCCCGCCTCGACGACCGCGAACAGACCGCGCGCGTCGGCAGAGCCAAAGCCGCCACCGAGCAAGCCGAGGCAAATCTTCAGCGCGCGATGGCGAATGTGCAAAAGGCGCAGGCAAATTTCGCCAACGCCAAGAGCATCAACGAGCGCCGGCAAAAGCTGGTACTAAGCAATACCACCTCGGTCGAAACGGCGGAGACGGCAAAGACGGCGCAAGACGCCGCCTTTGCGGATGCCAATTTGGCCGCCAGCGATGTCGCGGTGGCGCGTGCCGCCATCGGCGACGCCAAGGCGCAGCTGCAGCAGGAAACCGCGACGCTGGATTTCCACACCCTCATGGCGCCCTACGATGCCATGGTGACCGCGCGCCTGAAGGAGCTAGGTTCCGCCCTCGGCGCCGGCGAGCCGGTGTTCACGCTGATCGATCCGAAATCGGTCTGGGTGCTTGGCTTTATCGACGAGAGCAAGGCCGGAGAGATTGCGGTCGGCGAGCCGGCCGAAATCGTTTTGCGATCGCGGCCCAGCCAGCGGTTTGCCGGGCAGGTTGCCCGCATCGAGCCCGAAAGCGATCGCGTCAACGAGGAGCGGCGGATCGAGATCGCGTTCGACAAATTGCCGGCGGACTTCCATCTCGGCGAGCAGGCCGAGGTCTACATCACCACGGTGCGGCTACCGCGGGCATTGCTGGCGCCGGAAGCGGCGATTATCGGGCTCGGCAAGAGCCGCGGCACGGTATGGACGGTGGAAGACGGACATCTTCAGCAGCGCGAGGTGACGCTCGGACACCGGCTGCTCGACGGCCGCTATGAGATCGCCGGCGGCGTGCCGGACAAGGCCATGGTGGTCGCGCAATTGCGCAACGGACTTCGTCTCGGCCGCCCGGCCAAGACTGCGCAAGGGCCAAGCAAATGAATCTGGCCTATCGTGACATCAAGCACAATCTACTGCGCTTCGTGCTGACCAATTTCGGATTGAGCCTGCTGCTCGGCGTCGTGATCATGATCACCGGTGTCTACGGCGGCATGATCGATGAAGCGTTGCGGCAGGCGCGCGCCCCTAACGTCGACCTCTGGGTGGTTGAGGCCGGAACCAATGGGCCCTTTGCCGAGGCTTCGCGTATCTCCGGCGACACCAGAGAACTCGTCAGCCGAGTTTATGGTGTGGAACGCGCCGGCTCCGTAACCTATCAATCGGTGCAGACCGAACTGAACGGCAAGCCGCTCCGCATGTTCCTGGTGGGCTTTGAGCCGGGCCGCCCTGGCGCCCCGCGCAAGCTCTCGGCCGGGCGCGACATTACGCGCGGCCATTATGAGATGATCGTCGATCGCTCCGCCGGTCTCAAGCTCGGGCAGGAATTGCCACTCGGCACGCATGGCCACAAATTCACCGTCGTCGGCTTGATGACCAGGGAGGTCACGGCGTCTGGCGACCCGGTCGGCTACATCACCTTGCGCGACGCGCAAGCGTTGCAGTTCGAGCTCGCACCTCCAGCCGAGCGGCGCGAACTCGCGCGCGGCGGCGCGTTGCAGACCAACGATCAGATCAACGCCGTCGTGGCCAAGATATCGCCCTATGTCCCCATTGCGGAAGTCGCGGCGGCGCTGGCACGATGGAAGCACCTCACCACGCTCCAGCAGGAGCAGCAGGAAATATTGTTGAGCAAGTTTGTCATTGAGAGAGTGCGCAATCAGCAGTTCCTCATCATGGTGTTGCTGATCATCGTATCGGCGGTCATCATTGCCTTGATCGTCTATACGCTGACCATGGACAAGGTGCGTTCGATTGCCACGCTCAAATTTGTCGGCGCGCCGGATCGAACCATCATCGGCCTCATTCTCCAGCAGGCGCTATCGATGGGGATATTCGGTTATTTCATCGGGCTGATGCTCGTCCTCACCTTCGAACCCTACTTTCCGCGGCGGCTAGTGTTAGATCCGACGAACGTCGCAATCGTGTTTGCCATTACCATCGTGGTCTGTCTTGCCGCCAGCACGCTGGGCATTCGGCTCGCCCTCAAGGTGGACCCGGCCGAAGCGCTGGCGTCATCGGGGTAGCGCCATGGCCGAGACCAACCGACAGCCGGTCGTGCGTGTGGAGCACCTCTCGAAGCATTTTGGCGCCGGCACTGCGCGCGTCGACGCCCTGCGCGAAATCAATCTGGACGTCTATCCCGGCCAGGTGGTCGGGCTGATGGGACCGAGCGGCTCCGGCAAGACCACGCTGCTGCACTGCATCGCCTGCATTCTGGAGCCGAGCAGCGGGCGCGTCACGCTCGACGGCGAAGTGGTCTATGACCAGCGCTGGCTCAAGTCCGATTTGCGCCGGCTGCGGCTCGACAAGATCGGCTTCATCTTCCAATACCCCAATCTGCTGCCGTTTCTCGACGGCAGCGACAACGTTGCCGTCGTGCTCGATCTGGCCGGCTTCAGCGCGGCGGCCGCGCGCACGCGCGCCGTCGAATTGCTCGACTATCTCGAGGTCGGCCACCGCAAGCATGCTTTGCCCAAGCAGCTCTCCGGCGGCGAAGCGCAACGGGTGGCGATCGCGCGCGCGCTCGCCAACAAGCCGCGCATCATTCTCGCCGACGAACCGACCGCGCCGCTCGATTCGGCGCGCGCCCGCATCGTGATGGATCTATTGCGCCGGATCGCCGTCGATCAAGGCGCCGCGATCATCGTCGTCACCCATGACGAAATGATCCTGGATCGGTTCGATCACATCTTCCGGCTGCGCGATGGCCGGCTGGAGACCGCCGCCGCTTCTGGCCGGCAACCCGAACCGGCGCTGCCCGCATAGCTGCGCATGGCCGGCAGCCGAGCGACCGAGCATCGCCGCGCTCACCCCCGAGCATCGGCGCTGCTACGAGCATGAAAACGCCGGCCGACGATGCTCGGCGCCGAGCAAGGCTGCTCGGCCATGATGCTCGCGCATCGCCGCGCGGCGCGAGCCATGCCAAAATTGGCGGGGGCCCGGCGGTTTTTTCCGCCGAGCCCCCCTTCAAGATATCAGCCGGCCTGTAAGCCGGGTTCTGTATGGCCCGCTGGCCAAGCGCCAGCAGACGTGACGGCCATTCCTCTGGTACGCCGGTTGCCCGGCGCATCGTGCAACCTACCCGAATGACTGGCCCGGACGGACCTCGCGGCTTGCGCCGCGAACGTCATTCCTATTCGGTCTTGCTCCCGGTGGGGTTTGCCGTGCCGTTTCCGTCGCCGGAAACGCGGTGCGCTCTTACCGCACCGTTTCACCCTTGCCGCGGGCCAAACGCAACGCTGCCCATGGCGGTCTGTTCTCTGTGGCACTGTCCCTGAGGCCGCCCCGAAGGGCCGCCCCGCCGGACGTTATCCGGCACCGTTCGTCCATGGAGCCCGGACTTTCCTCCCCGGCCGCCTTTCGGCATTGGCGCGGAGCGGCCGTCCGGCCGACTGACAGCATAGGGATGGGGTGGCGCGGCGCGCGCGTCAAGTCAGCGGTGACGCATGGTTTGCGAAAAAAAGCCCGGGCCTGTCGGGGGAAGACAGGTCCGGGCCCAGGGGGGAGGAAAGGTCGTCAGTCAGGCCAAGTCCGGCGCAAGTCAGGTCCGAGCGCTGAAATGCCGCCGGGGCTGCGGCTCGCGGTTGAAATGCAGCCGTGCGACGAGGCGCTTGAACAGCACCGGCACCTGACTGAGCGCCGCGCGCATCGCTTCGGCGCGTTCGGCCCGCGCCTGTGACACGATCGCGTCGATGCCGGCCGGGCTGATGGAAAAGGAGGAAAATTCGTTCTGGCTGTTCATGGCATTCTCCAAGCACGCGGGAGTTGGAAATTCAGTGTTTCCCTATGCGTTGATCTGCATAGTATTATCTTGTTTGAAAACGATAATACTCTATTGTATCAATTCTTTTATGAATTGGAGGAACGAATAGCCGTCAATATTCGGCGTTTTTCGATGATTCGTGAGCAAAATCATCCAGATATGAGGCCTCTCCATGGATACCGCGTCCGATCTCCGGGTCTTCGTTCGCGTCATGGATCGCGGCAGCTTTTCCGCCGCCGCCCAGGATCTCGGCCTCACCCCGTCGGCCGTTTCCAAGCTGATCTCGCGCCTGGAGGACCGCCTGGGCGTCCGGCTGCTCGAGCGCAGCACCCGGCGGCTGGCGCTCACGCCCGAGGGCGAGACGTTCCTGGCGCGCGCGCGCCGTATCGTGAGCCGATATCGAGGAGGCCGAGGCCGAGGTGGCGCGGGTGCGCGGGGCGCCGCGCGGCCGGCTGCGCATCAATGCCGGCACGGCGTTCGGGCTGCACCAGCTCGCCCCGGCATTGGCCGATTTTCTCGCGCGCTATCCGGAAATCGACGTCGATTTGTCCATTACCGATCGTTTGGTCGACCTGATCGAGGAGCAGGCCGACATCGCGGTGCGCTCCGGCCACATCCCGGACGGGCCGTTCATCCAGCGCAAGATCGCAGACCTCGCAGCGCGTGATCTGTGCGGCGCCGGCATACCTCGCGCGCCGCGGAGCGCCGAAAGCCGCGACGGACCTCAAACATCATGACTGCATTGTCGTTGCCGGGCCGGGGCTGAGCCGCTGGCCGTTCAAGACTCGCGGCAGCGTGGACGTGGTCGAGGTGCGCCCGCGCGTTTCCACCGACGACGCGGAAGCCGCGCTGCGGCTGGCGATCGAAGGCGCCGGCATCATCCGTCTGTCCGACGTGATCGTGGGCTCGCCGCTGCGCGACGGACAACTGGTCGCGCTGCTCACCGACAGCCATCACGTCGAGCCGTTCCCGCTGGCGGCGATCTATCCGGTCGGTCGCCAGCGGCTGCCGCGCGTCGCGGTTTTCATCGAATTCCTGATCGAGCGTTTCGGCCACGCACCCTGGCGGCTGACCGGAGCGGCGGCGCCGGCTAGCTGAGCGGCGCCGGCCGCGTCTCCAGCAGCGCGCGCAGCGTCAGCAGCGTGGACGCATCGGCAATGCCATCCACCTGGGCCGGGCGGAAATGGCGCTGGAACGCGGTGACCACCGCGCCCGTGGCATCGTCATAGCTGCCGGTTTCCTCGATGCCGTAGCCGTAGCCGCGCAGCACGCGCTGCAGCCGCGTCACCGCTTCGCCGCTGTCGCCGGGCTTGAGCGTGGGGCCGTCAACATTGAGCGGGGCCGGGCGCACCCAATGGCCGATGCCGGAGTCGCTCAGCAATTCCCACGGAAATTTCTCGCCCGGGTCCTGCTTGCGGCCGGGCGCCACGTCGGAATGCGCCAGGATGCGGGCGGAACTGATCGGCCCATGGCGGGTCAGAATCGAGCGGCACAGCGAGATCACCGCCGCGACTTGCCGCAGCGGATAGTCGGGATAGCCGAATTCATGGCCCGGATTGACGATCTCGATGCCGATCGAACACGAATTGATATCGGTCTCCCCGGCCCAGGACGACACGCCGGCGTGCCAGGCGCGCGACGCCTCGGGCACGCATTGCACGATGCGGCCGTCCTCGAACACCACGTAATGGGACGACACTTTGCTGTCCGGCGCGCACAGCCGGGTGAGCGCGGCCTCGCCGGTCGGCATGCCGGTGTAGTGCAGCAGGATCATGTCGGGCCGCCGGCCGTCTTTGCGCTCGTCGCGGTTGGGCGAGGGCGCGACATCGGCGACAAGGAAGGAATCCGGCGGAAATGCCGACATGGGCCGGAACCACATTGGATGCGCGGGGCGCGGGAGGCCCCATCATTCGCCGCGCGGCGGCGAAAAAGCAACTCGGGCGGGCGTGCGCCGGGCCTCCGCCGGCAACAAATCCTTAAGCTTAAGGGCCGTTAATGAGGCTTCGACGGTGCGCCGCGCCGGCGTCCGCTAGCGGGGCGTCGGAGCCGGGTCATTTCATTGACGCCCATAAAATCCCATGATATCCCACGACTTCTCATCGAGGATTGCGAACCGCTCAAATGCCTGGGGCGGCCCGGCAATCCCCGGGGCCTTAGTCCGTTCGGCTCTCACGCGTTGCGTCCGGTCGGTGTGGAGTGCGGGAAATGGACCGCTTCGTGTCGAACACGACGCTGCGGCTCGACTCCAAGGGGCGCGTCTCGATTCCCGCTTCCTTCCGCTCGGTGCTTGGCCGCGACGGCTTCGACGGGCTCTATTGCTATCCGGCGCTCGATCGCCTGGCGATCGATGCTGGAGGGAATGCGCTGATGGCGGAGATCGAGGCGCTGATTGGACGCTTTACCCCGTTCTCCGACGAGCGCGAGCAGTTCGCCCTGGCGCTTTACGGCACCAGCGAGACGCTGAAGATCGACGGCGAGGGGCGCGTGGTGTTGAGCGACAGCTTGAAGCGTCATGCGGGAATAACCGAGGCGGTGACCTTCGTCGGCCTCGGCCACAAGTTTCAGATCTGGGAGCCGGGCCGGTTCCACAACGAGCTCGCGGAGGCCACCGACAAGGTGCGCGCGCTCAAGGCCCAGCTCGGTTCCCAGTCGGCGGCGCGCGACGCGCTCGGAGCACGGGAATGACGGCGGGTGGCGACGGCTTTGCGGCTGTCGCTGGCGGACCAGCTCTCCACATTCCCGTGCTCGGCCGTCCCGCGCTCGAGTTCCTCAACGTTCACGCCGGCGGCGTCTATATCGATGGCACCTTCGGCGCCGGCGGCTATACGCGCGCCATCCTCGCGGCCGCCGACTGCAAGGTCATCGGCATCGACCGCGACCAACGTGCGATCGCACTCGGCGCCGATCTGGTGCAGGCGGCGAACGGCCGCCTCACTTTGATCGAGGATCGCTTCGCCAATCTCGACGCGGTGGCGCGCGACGCCGGCTTCGACGCGGTCGATGGCGTGGTGCTCGATCTGGGCGTCTCTTCCATGCAGCTCGACAGCGCCGAGCGCGGCTTCTCTTTCCGCCTCGACGGGCCGCTCGACATGCGCATGGGCGGCGAAGGCCCGAGCGCGGCCGATGTGGTGGCTGCCGCGAGCGAGCGCGATCTCGCCAATATCATCTTCATGCTCGGCGAGGAGCGCCATTCGCGCGGCGTGGCGCGCGCCATCGTCAAGGCCCGCGCGCAGGCGCCGATTGTCACGACGCGCGCGCTCGCCGATATCGTCGCTTCGGTGGTGCGCTCGCGCCCGGGCGATATCCATCCCGCCACGCGCACGTTCCAGGCGCTGCGCATTTTCGTCAATGACGAACTCGGCGAACTGGTCGCCGCGCTCGCCGCCGCCGAACGCATCCTTAAAGCCGGCGGCCGCCTGGTGGTGGTGTCGTTTCATTCGCTCGAGGACCGCATCGTCAAATCTTTTCTCGCGTCCCGCGGCGAAACCCGCGCCGGCTCGCGCCATGCGCCCGAACTCAAGCGCCCGGCGCCGACCTTCCGCGTGCTCACCAAGCGGCCGGTCACCGCCGATGCCGACGAGGTCGCGCGCAATCCGCGCGCCCGCTCGGCCAAGCTGCGCGCCGCCGAACGCGAACCGGCGCCCGCGCGCACGGACGAGCCGTCCGATCTGCTGCCGCGGCTGCCGGCGCTGGCCGACATTGTGAAGGGGCGCTGACCATGCGCCTCATCAACATATTCGTGATCGCGGCGCTCATCCTGGCGGCGTCCGTCGTCTACAAGATCAAATTCGATTCCACGCTGCAGGCCGAGCAGGTGGCCAAGCTCGCCGGCGAATTGCGCCGCGAACGCAACTCCATCGCCACGCTGCGCGCCGAGTGGGCCAAGCTCGACACGCCCGGCCGCATCCAGGGCCTGGCCTCCCGCCATCTGGCGCTGCGGCCGATCGTCCCCACGCAATTCGACAACCTCGATAACCTGCCCGAGCGCCCGCCGGTGGCGCCGCCGCCGGCGCCCGCCGATCCGATCGGCGCCGCGCTCGCCCCGCCGGCACCCGAAACCACCGGCAGCGTGCCGGCGCCGCGGTGATCGTATGAACGCAGCGCGCAAACCCCTGGAGACCCGCTGGCAGCGCTGGCTGCGCTCGTTTCTCTATGGCCGCGACGTCGACCGCAACGTAAAGGCCAAGGCGAGGCTCGGCCTGGCCATTGTCGCCTTCGCCGCCATCTACGGCGTCATCGCGCTGCGCCTTGTGATGTTCGCGGAGCAGAGCGACGGCCACGGCACCCGGCGCAGCGTCGGCCAGGACGCTGTCGCCACCGCCCGGCCCGACATCCTCGATCGCAACGGCCAAATCCTCGCCACCGACGTGAAGACGCCGTCGCTGTTCGCCGAGCCGCGCAAGCTCATCGACGTGGACGAGGCGGAGGAACTGCTCACCGCGGTGCTGCCCGATCTCGACGCCACCGAAGTGCGCGAGCGCCTGTCGTCGAAGCGCGGCTTCGTCTGGCTCAAGCGCGAGATCAGCGCCAAGCAGCAGCAGGAGATTCACCGGCTCGGCATTCCCGGCGTCGGCTTCCTGTCCGAGAACAAGCGCGTCTATCCGAACGGGCCGGTGGTCTCGCACGAGATCGGGCACGTCAATATCGACAACCAGGGCATCGCCGGCATCGAGAAGTGGCTGGACGGGCAGGGGCTCGCCGCCTTGCACTTGGCGGGGCTCGCCACCGACCGGCTGCAACGGCCGGTGCAGCTCGCGCTCGATCTGCGCGTGCAGTTCGCGCTGCGCGACGAGCTCGTTGCCGCGCGCGAGAAGTTCAAGGCCAAGGCCTCGTCCGGCGTGATCCTCAACGTCAATACCGGCGAGATCGTCGCGCTGGTGTCGGAGCCCGACTACGATCCCAACAATCCGCGCGAGGCGAACGATCCGACCCGCATCAACCGGCTCACCACCGGCGTCTACGAGATGGGCTCGACCTTCAAGGTGCTCACCGTGGCGATGGCGCTGGATTCCGGCAAGGCGACGCTGGCCTCGACCTTCGACGCCAGTCATCCGCTGCACTACGGCCGTTTCGCCATCCACGACTACGAGCCGATGCACCGCGCCCTTTCGGTGCCGGAGATTTTCACCTACTCGTCGAATATCGGCGCCGCGCGCATGGCGCTCGCCGTCGGCGTGCAGGGGCACCAGGCGTTCCTGAAGAAAATGGGCCAGCTCGACCGGCTGCGCACCGAATTGCCGGAAAGCGCCGAGCCGATCGTTCCCAAACGGTGGGGCGAGCTCAACACCGTGACCATCGCCTTCGGCCATGGCCTGTCGGTGGCGCCGCTACAGGCGGTGATGGGGATCGCGGCTACTCTTAATGGCGGGCTGCTCATTCCGCCGACCTTCCTCAAGCGCAGCGAAAGCGAGGCGAAGACCTTGGCCAAGCCGGTGCTCAAGCCCGAGACCAGCCGCGTCATGCGCTATCTGATGCGGCTCAATGCCGAGAAGGGCACCGCCACCAAGGCCAATGTCGGCGGCTATTATATCGGCGGCAAGACCGGCACGGCGGAGAAGGTGATCAACGGCCGCTACTCAAAGCACAAGCTGCTGACCGATTTCATGGCCGTGCTGCCGGCGGACAAGCCGAAATATCTGATGATGATCATGCTGGACGAGCCGCAGCCGGCGCCGGAAACCCATGGCTTTGCCACCGCCGGCTGGAACGCCGCGCCGACCGCGGCCAAGGTGATCGCGCGGATCGCGCCGTTGCTCGATCTCGAGCCGCGGTTCGATCTGCCCAAGGCCGATCAATTGATCCTGGCCAAGGCGACCGCGAGCCAGTAAGTGGCTGTCGTGTGCGTGCTGCCGAAATTCCGCCTCGCTTGCAATTCAGCGTGCCGCTAGAAACACTGCGATGAAGCTCGCCGACCTGCCGCTGGAGAATGCCCGCTTCGAGCCGCGCTTCGCGGCGCTCGAACTCGCCGGCGTTACGTCCGACAGCCGCAAGGTCAAGCCGGGCTTTCTGTTCGTCGCCATTGCCGGCGCCAAGGCCGACGGCGCCTACTTCGCGCGCGCGGCGGCGGCGGCAGGCTGCGTGGCGGTGGTGGCCGAGCAGCGGCCCGACGGCCTGCCCGGCGGCGTCGCGTTCGTTCAGGTGTCCAACGCGCGCCGCGCGCTCGCCTTGGCGGCGGCGAAATTTTTCCCGCGCCAGCCCGGCACCATCGCGGCGGTCACCGGCACCAGCGGCAAGACCTCGGTCGCCGCCTTCGCGCGGCAGATCTGGAGTGCGCTCGGCTTGCAGGCGGCGAGCATCGGCACCATCGGCGTGGTCTCGCCGCGCGGCGAACAATACGGCTCGCTCACCACGCCCGATCCGGTCGAACTGCACCGCACGCTCGACCGGCTGGCCGGCGAGGGCGTCACCCATCTGGCGCTCGAAGCCTCTTCGCACGGTCTCGACCAGCACCGGCTCGACGGCGTGCGTATCGCGGCCGGCGCCTTCACCAATCTGTCGCGCGACCATCTCGACTATCATCAAACCATCGAGGATTATCTCGCCGCCAAGCTGCGGTTGTTTACCGACCTGGTCGCGCCGAACGGCACGGCGGTGATCGACGTCGACGATTGTTACGCCGGGCAGGTGATCGAGGCTGCCCAAAAAGCGCGGCCTCAAGATTCTCACGGTCGGCACCCAGGGCGCCGACATCAAACTGGTCGACGGCAAGATCGACGGCTTCGCGCAAGTCGTCAGCATCGCCCATGGCGGCCGCGCCTATAAGGTCAAGCTGCCGCTGGTCGGCGCCTTCCAGGTGCAGAACGCAGGCGTTGCCGCCGGCCTTGACAATCGCGACCGGCGCCGAGCCGGCGCGCGTGTTCGCCGCGCTGGAACATCTCACCGGCGCCAAAGGCCGGCTGGAACTCGCCGGAGCCAAGAACGGCGCGCCGATCTTCATCGACTATGCGCACAAGCCCGACGCGCTGGCCAAGGCGCTCACCGCCTTGCGTCCCTATGCCAGCGGCAAGCTCACAGTGGTGTTCGGCGCCGGCGGCGATCGCGACGCCGGCAAACGTCCGATCATGGGCCGCATCGCGGCGGAGCATGCCGACCGCGTCATCGTCACCGACGACAATCCGCGCAGCGAGCAGCCGGCCGCGATCCGCGCCGCCATTCTGGCCGCGGCGCCGGGCGCCAGCGAAATCGGCGACCGCGCGCAAGCGATCCGCGCCGGCATCGCCGCGCTGCAGAAAGGCGACGTGCTGCTGATCGCCGGCAAGGGCCATGAGACCGGACAGATTATCGGCGACCGCGTGCTGCCGTTCTCCGACCACGACGCCGTCGCTGCCGCCCTGCAAGGCAAGGTGGCATGACCGCCCTGTGGACCCTCGACGCCATGGCCGCCGCCATGCGCGCTGAGAAAACCGGCGCGCTGCCGGCCGACGTGCCCGGTCTATCGATTGACAGCCGCGGCATCGGCAAGGGTGAAGCGTTCTTCGCCATCAAGGGCGACAATCGCGACGGCCACGACTTCGTCGAGGCGGCGCTGACCGCCGGCGCTGGTCTCGCCGTGGTCGCGCGCGAGCGCCGCCCGCAATTTCCCGCCGATGCGCCGCTGCTGGTGGTCGACGACGTGCTGGAGGCGTTACGCGATCTCGCGCGCGCCGCGCGCGCGCGCAGCCGCGCCAAAGTGATCGCCGTCACCGGCTCGGTCGGCAAGACCTCGACCAAGGAGGCGCTGCGGCTGGCGCTCTCCGCCGACGGCGAGACCCATGCGTCCGCCGCCTCTTACAACAATCATTGGGGCGTGCCGCTGTCGCTTGCCCGCTTGGCCGCGAGCGCCCAATACGCGGTGTTCGAGATCGGCATGAACCATGCCGGCGAGATCACGCCGCTCGCCAAACTGGTGCGGCCGCATGTGGCGATCGTCACGACAATCGCGCCGGTGCATCTGGAATATTTCGGCACGCTGAAAAAGATTGCCGACGCCAAGGCCGAGATTTTCCTCGGACTCGAGCCGGGCGGCGCCGCCGTCCTCAATCGCGACAACCGGCAATATGCCCAGCTCGCCAAGGCCGCCCAGGCTGCCGGCGTCACGCGCATCGTGTCGTTCGGCGAAAGCGCCAAGGCGGACGCGCGGCTCAAGCGCCATTCGCTGCATGCCGACGTCTCGACCGTCGAGGCGCGCATCCTCGGCCAGGACGTCACCTACAAGATCGGCGCGCCCGGCAAGCATCTGGTGCTCAATTCGCTGGCGGTGCTGGCGGCCGTGGCGCTGGCCGGGGCGGATCTCGCCTTGGCGGCGCTCGCGCTCGCCAATCTCAAGCCGGCAACCGGGCGCGGCACGCGCATTACCTTGCGGGTGCCCGGCGGCAACGCGCTGCTGATCGATGAGAGCTACAACGCCAACCCAGCCTCCATGGCCGCCGCCATCGCGCTGCTCGGCCAGGCCCCGATCGGCAAGACCGGCCGCCGCGTCGCCGTGCTGGGCGACATGCTGGAACTTGGGGCGCAAGGACCGGCATTGCACCGCGCGCTTATCGAGCCGATCGAGGCGGCAAGCGTCGATCTGGTGTTCTGCAGCGGGCCGCTGATGCGCTCGCTATGGGAGGCCCTTCCCTCAGGCGTCCGGGGCGGCTATGCCGAGACCGCGGCGGCGCTGGAGCCGGCCGTGCTTGCCGCCATTCGCGACGGCGATGCCATGATGGTGAAGGGTTCGCTGGGCTCGAAAATGGGGCCGATCGTCAGGGCGCTGGAACGGCAATTTGCCAGACCGGCCGCGCTTGAACAGGCGCAGCAAAACTGACCGGCAAGGTTCGATCCGATGTTCTATTGGCTGACCGAATTCTCCGACAAAGTTTCGTTTCTCAACGTCTTCCGTTACATCACGTTCCGGACCGGCGGCGCCGTCGTCACCGCGCTGATCTTCGTGTTCCTGTTCGGCAGCCCGATCATCGACCTGTTGCGCCTCAAGCAGGGCAAGGGGCAGCCGATCCGCGCCGACGGTCCGCCATCGCATCTGGTCAGCAAGAAGGGCACGCCGACCATGGGCGGGCTGATGATCCTCTCCGGCCTGCTGGTGTCGACCCTGCTGTGGGCGAATCCGACGAGCCCGTATGTGTGGGTCGTGCTCGGCGTGACGCTGAGCTTCGGCCTGATCGGCTTTTATGACGATTACCTCAAGGTCACCAAGCAGACCAATGCCGGCTTTGCCGGCCGCACGCGGCTGGCCGCCGAGGCGCTGGTCGCGGTGGTCGCCTGCATAGCGCTGGCGCATCTCGGCAAGGGGCCGATCGCGACCTCGCTGGTGTTTCCGTTCTTCAAGGAGCTGGTGTTCAATCTCGGCTGGGCCTTTTTCCTGCTCGGCACCTTCGTGATCGTCGGTGCCGGCAATGCGGTCAACCTCACCGACGGGCTCGACGGCCTCGCGATCGTGCCGGTGATGATCGCGGCCGCCACCTTCGGCCTGATTTCCTATGTTGTCGGCAACGCGCTGTTCTCCGAATACCTGCAACTGCACTATGTCGCCGGCACCGGCGAACTGGCGGTGGTGTGCGGCGCGGTGATCGGCGCGAGCCTCGGCTTCCTCTGGTACAACGCGCCGCCGGCCTCGATCTTCATGGGCGATACCGGCTCGCTGGCGCTCGGCGGCATGCTCGGCGCGGTGGCGGTGGCGATCAAGCACGAGATCGTGCTGGCCATCGTCGGCGGGCTGTTCGTGCTGGAAGCGGTGTCGGTGATCGTGCAGGTGGTGTCGTTCAAGCTCACGGGAAAACGCGTGTTCAAGATGGCGCCGATCCACCATCACTACGAGCAGCTCGGCTGGACCGAGCCGCAGATCGTGATCCGGTTCTGGATCGTCGCCGTGGTGCTGGCGCTCGCCGGGCTGGCGACGCTGAAGTTGAGATAATCATTGATCCCCGTCACCACGTTCGCGGGTAGGACAGTCGCCGTCTTCGGCCTCGGCAGTTCGGGCCTGCTGTCGGCGCGCGCGCTTGCCGCGGGCGGCGCCGAGGTTGTCGTCTTCGACGACGACAAAAAGAAACTCAGCGAGGCGCAAGCGGCTGGCTGCAAGACGCAAGACCTGCGCGAACTCGATTGGCGGACAATCGCCGCGCTGGTGCTGGCGCCCGGCGTGCCGCTCACCCATCCGGCGCCGCACTGGACGGTCGCGCTCGCCGCACGGCACAAGGTCGAAATCATCGGCGACATCGAATTGTTCTGCCGCGAGCGCGCGAAATCAGGCAGCGCAATGCCCGCTGGTCGCCATCACCGGCACCAACGGCAAATCGACCACCACCGCGCTGATCGCGCATCTCATCAAGAGCGCCGGCCGCGACGCCCAGATGGGCGGCAATATCGGCGTGCCGGTGCTGGCGCTCGAGCCGTTCGCTCACCGACGCCACTATGTGCTGGAGGTGTCGTCCTATCAGATCGATCTCGCGCCCTCGCTGCATGCCAGCGTGGGCGTTCTGCTCAACGTGTCGGAGGACCATCTCGACCGCCACGGCAGCATGGAAAATTACGCCGCGCTCAAGGCGCTGCTGCCCGCGCGCGTCGAAGCCGGCGGCACCGCGGTGATCGACGTCGACGACCGCTACACCCGCGCCGCCGCCGACCGCATCGAGCGCGCCGGCAAGACGGTGGTGCGCGTCTCGGTGCTCGGCCCGCTGCGTGACGGCTACTACGCCGAGGGCAGCCGAATCTTAAGCGCCGCCGGCGGCAAGGCTCAGGCAGTGGCGCAGCTCGCCGGCATCGGCAGCTTGCGCGGCCAGCACAACGCGCAGAACGCGGCCTGCGCGGTCGCCGCCTGCGTCGCGCTCGGCCTCGAGCTGCCGGCGATCCAGAACGGGCTGGCGACGTTTCCCCGGCCTTGCGCACCGCATGCAGCAGGTCGGGCGCAAGGGCAACGTGCTGTTCGTCAACGATTCGAAAGCAACCAATGCCGATTCCGCCGCCAAGGCGCTGGCGTGCTTCCAGGACATTTTCTGGATCGCCGGCGGCAAGCCGAAGACCGGCGGCATTGCGAGCCTCGCCGAATATTTCCCGCGCATCGTGAAGGCCTATTTGATCGGCGAAGCCGCCGCAGAGTTCGGCAAGACGCTTGACGGCAAGGTGCCCTACGAAATGAGCGGCGTGTTGTCGGCGGCGGTCGAAGCCGCCACCCGCGACGCTGCGGCCTCCGGCCGCAAGGAACCGGTGGTGTTGCTGTCGCCGGCTTGCGCCTCGTTCGACCAGTACCCGAACTTCGAGGTACGCGGGAAGGCATTCGTCGATTTGGTACAGGCACTGCCGGGGGTTACTCCGAACGCCCAATAGCAACGGCTGTCATCGTCCGCGAAGGCGGACGATCCAGCCCTTCAAAAGCGCTGGATTGCCCGCATTCGCGGGCAATGACGGCTAAAATTAATTCTTCGTAAACCCTCCCGCGTCAGCTTGAGGACGGGAACGGGACATGGTTTCGCGCGCGCAACGCACACCCTTCGGCGAATGGTGGTGGACGGTCGACAAGCTCACGCTCGCCGCCATCGGCGCGCTGATGCTGGCCGGCGTGGTGCTTTCGCTCGCCGCCAGCCCGCCGGTCGCCGGCCGGCTCGGGCTCGACCCGTTCTATTTCGTCAATCGCCACATTCTCTATCTGATCCCGAGCGTCGCCATCATGCTGGCGGTCTCGTTCCTCAACCCGCGCCAGATCCGCCGGCTCGCGCTCATTGTGTTCGCGGTCAGCCTCATCCTGGTGGCGGCGACGCCTTATTTCGGCGCCGAGATCAAGGGCGCGCGGCGCTGGCTGATCCTGTTCGGCGTCAACATCCAGCCCTCCGAATTCCTCAAGCCCGCCTTCGTCATCCTGATTGCCTGGCTGTTCGGCGAGTCGGGCAAGCGCGCCGACATGCCGGCCAATGCGCTGGCGCTCGCGCTGCTGCTGCTGGTGGTGGCGCTCCTGGTCATTCAGCCCGACTTCGGCCAGACCATGCTGGTCGTGCTGGTGTGGAGCGCGCTGTTCTTCATGGCCGGCATGCGGCTGATCTGGGTGTTCGGCATCGCCGGCATCGCCGCCATCGGCCTGACCGCCGCCTATTTCACCGTGCCGCACGTGGCGAGCCGTATCCAGAAGTTCGTCAATCCGGCCTTGGGCGATACCTTCAATATCGACATCGCCACCGAGAGCTTCATGCGCGGCGGCTGGTTCGGCAAAGGCCCGGGCGAGGGCACCGTGAAGCGGCTGCTCCCGGAGAGCCATACCGATTTCGTGTTCGCGGTGGCGGCGGAGGAATTCGGCGTCGCGCTCTGCCTGGTGCTGGTGGCGCTGTTTGCCTTCATCGTGATTCGTGCGCTGGTGCGCGCCATGCGCAACGACGACGCCTTCACCCGCTTTGCCGCCGCCGGCCTCGCCATCCTGTTCGGCATCCAG
The DNA here is from genome assembly GCA_963762285.1 of uncultured Alphaproteobacteria bacterium. Lineage (GTDB taxonomy): Bacteria > Pseudomonadota > Alphaproteobacteria > Rhizobiales > Xanthobacteraceae > Pseudolabrys. Next base: position 202,869 of record CAVXKE010000015.1, read on the forward strand.
TCGGCCATCAATGTGGCGGTGAACCTGCATCTCATTCCGGCCAAGGGCATGACGCTGCCGTTCATCTCCTACGGCGGTTCCTCGATGCTGTCGCTCGCCTACGCCATGGGCATGCTGCTGGCGCTCACCCGCGAGCAGCCGCGCGCTGCCATGCTGACCGCGCCGGAGCTGGTGAGCGAGGGGAGCGCAGCTTGAATTTTTTCCGTCATTTCGGGGCGCGCCGAAGGCGCGAACCCGGAATCCAGATATAACCACTGCGCATGCTTCTGGATTCCGGGTTCGCGTGCTGCGCACGCGCCCCGGAATGACGGTAAGGGTTTGCGATGTCGATACGTGAGCGCAACAAACTCGTCCTGCTCGCGGCCGGCGGAACCGGCGGGCATTTGTTTCCGGCCGAGGCGCTCGCCGGCGCCTTGCAGAAGCGCGGCGCCGTCATCGAGCTCGCCACCGACACGCGCGCCGCCCATTTCAAATTTCCCGCCCGCACCGTGCACGTCATTCCGAGCGCGACCTTGCGCGGCCGCAGCCCGCTGGCGCTCGCGCGCACCGCCGCGTTGCTGACGCTCGGCACCGCCAGGGCCTGGTCGATGCTGGGACGCGTCAAGCCTGCCGTGGTGGTCGGCTTCGGCGGCTATCCGACCGTGCCGCCGCTGCTGGCGGCGACGCTGCGCGGCATCCCGACCGTGCTGCACGAGCAGAATGGCGTCATGGGCCGCGCCAATCGTCTGCTGGCCGCGCGCGTGACGACGATTGCCACCGGCTTTCGCACGCTGGCGCGGCTCGACCCGCGCCTGCAGGGCAAGATCACCTTCACCGGCAATCCGGTGCGGCGCGAGGTGATCGCCGCGGCGGCGACGCCCTATGCCGCGCCGGAGCCGAACGGAAAATTGCGCCTGCTGGTGTTCGGCGGCAGCCAGGGCGCGCGCGTGATGGCCGAGATCGTGCCGGCGGCGCTCGAGCGGATGAGCGCGAACTTGCGCGCGCGCTTGGCCGTCGTGCAGCAGGCGCGCGGCGAGGATCTCGACGCGGTGCGTGCGACTTACGCCCGGCTCGGGATCGAAGCCGAGTGCGCGCCGTTCTTTGCCGATCTGCCGGCACGCATGGCGGCCGCCCATCTGGTGATTTCCCGCTCCGGCGCCTCTACCGTGGCCGAGCTGTCGGCCATCGGCCGGCCGGCCATTCTGGTGCCGCTGCCGCATTCCTTGGATCAGGACCAGTTCGTCAATGCCGGGGTGCTGGCGGAGGCCGGCGGGGCGATCCGCATCGAGCAGCGCGACTTCACCCCCGAGCGGCTGGCTTCCGAGATCGCGGCATTGGCCGGCGATTCCGGGCGGCTCGCCGCCATGGCGGCAGCCGCCAAATCGGCCGGCACCCTCAACGCCGCCGAACGGCTGGCGGAGCTGGTGTTGAAAGTGGCGGGAATTTAAGGATCACCTCAGGCCGGTCTTGTTTCCGCCTTCCGCCTCTTGCAATAAGCACCCAGGAAATCGAGGGCGACTCCATGAAACTGCCGCGCGACATCGGCCCGCTGCATTTCGTCGGCATCGGCGGCATCGGCATGAGCGGCATCGCCGAGGTGCTGGCCAATCTCGGCTATACGGTGACCGGCTCGGATGTCGCCGACAGCGCCAACGTCAAGCGGCTGCGCGATAAGGGCATCAAGGTCGCCATCGGGCACAAGGCCGAGAACATCGACAGCGCCGACGTGGTGGTGGTGTCCTCCGCCATCAAACGCGACAACCCCGAACTGGTGGCCGCGCGCGCAAAACGCCTGCCGGTGGTGCGGCGCGCCGAAATGCTGGCCGAATTGATGCGGCTGAAAAGCTGCGTCGCGATCGCCGGCACCCATGGCAAGACGACAACGACCTCGATGGTGGCGGCGCTGCTCGACGCCGGCGGGCTCGATCCGACCGTGATCAATGGCGGCATCATCAACGCCTATGGCACCAATGCCCGGCTCGGCGCCGGCGACTGGATGGTGGTGGAGGCCGACGAGTCCGACGGCACTTTCCTCAAGCTGCCGGCCGACATCGCCATCGTCACCAATGTCGATCCCGAGCATCTCGACCACTTCCACACTTTCGAGGCGGTGCAGGACGCCTTCCGCGCCTTCGTGGAAAACGTGCCGTTCTACGGTTTCGCGGTGATGTGCACCGATCATCCGGTGGTGCAGACATTGGTCGGCAAGCTCACCGACCGCCGCATCATTACCTATGGCGAAAATCCGCAGGCCGATGTGCGGCTCAACGATATCGTTCATCACAACGGGCAATCGCAATTCTCGCTGCTGTTCCGCGACCGCGAGGGCAAGACCATCCACGCCATCGACAAGCTCACGATGCCGATGCCCGGCCGCCACAACGCGCTCAACGCGGCGGCGGCGGTGGCGGTGGCGCATGAACTCGGTATCAAGGACGACGTCATCCGCAAGGCGCTGTCCTCCTTCGGCGGCGTCAAGCGCCGCTTCACGCGCGTGGGCGAATGGAACGGCGCCGTCATCATCGACGATTACGGCCATCATCCGGTGGAGATCGCCGCCGTCTTGCGCGCCGCGCGCGAGAGCGCCAAGGGTCAGGTGATCGCGGTGATGCAGCCGCACCGCTATACGCGGCTGCACGACCTGTTCGAGCAGTTCTGCACCTGCTTCAACGACGCCGACGCCGTTGTCGTGGCGCCGGTCTATCCGGCCGGCGAAGCGCCGATCGCCGGCGCCGACCGCGATGCGCTGGTGGCCGGCCTGCGCGCGCACGGCCACAAGCAGGCGATCCCGCTCGACGGCCCGGAGAAGCTCGCCGGCCTGATCAAGGAACTGGCGAAGCCCGGCGACTACGTGGTCTGCCTCGGCGCCGGCTCGATCACGCAATGGGCCTATGCGCTGCCCGGCGAGTTGCAGGCGCTATGAGCTTCCCCGACATCATTCCCGAGCTGAAAGCGCGCGTTCCGAATCTGCGCGGGCGGCTGCTGGCGAACCAGCCGCTCGGCGAATTCACCTGGTTTCGCGTCGGCGGTCCGGCGCAGGCGTTCTTCATGCCGGAGGACGACAACGATCTGGCCTATGTCTTGCGCAATTTGCCGGCCGATATCCCCGTCACCGTGATCGGCGCCGGCTCCAATCTGATCGTGCGCGACGGCGGCGTGCCGGGCGTGGTGGTGCGGCTCGGCCGCGGCTTCAACGAGATCGCCATCGAAGACGATCATCGCGTCGCTGCCGGCAGCGCGGTGCTCGACGTGTTGGTGGCGCGCGCGGCGCAGAAGGCCGCCATCGCGGGCCTCGCCTTCCTCAGCGGCATTCCCGGCACCATCGGCGGCGCGCTGCGCATGAATGGCGGCGCCTATGGCGGCGAGACCAAGGACGTTCTGATCGAGGCGCGCGGCGTCGACCGCCAGGGCGAGATGCGCCGCTTCAGCAATGCCGAGATGGGATTTTCCTATCGCCATTGCGGCGTGCCGGAGGATGTCATCTTCACCGGCGCGCTGTTGCAGGGCCGCGCCGGCGATGCGGATGCGATCGCCGCCGAGATGGCCGCGATCAAATCGAAACGCGAGGCCAGCCAGCCGCGCAATCGCACCGGCGGCTCCACCTTCAAGAACCCGCCCGGCCACAGCGCCTGGAAGCTGGTGGACGAGGCCGGCTGCCGCGGCTTGCAAGGTCGGCCAGGCGCAGGTCTCCGAACTGCACAGCAATTTCCTGATCAGTCTCGACGACGCCAGCGCCGCCGACATCGAGACGCTGGGCGAGACCGTGCGCGCGCGGGTGAAGGCGCATTCCGGCATCGAGCTGGAATGGGAAATTAAGAGGATCGGTATCCAGTAATTCGTCATGGCCGGGCTTGTCCCGGCCATCCACGACTTGCTTAAACAAGATAGACGTGGATGCCCGGCACAAGGCCGGGCATGACGGCGGAGAGGTTGATGAAACACGTCGCCGTTCTGATGGGAGGCTGGTCGGCCGAGCGCGAGATTTCGCTGCGCTCCGGCAAGGCCTGCGCCGATGCGGCCGAACGCGCCGGCTACCGCGTCAGCCGGCTCGATGTGAACCGCGAGGTGGCGGCGGACTTGCGCGCGCTCAAGCCCGATGTCGCGCTCAATGTGCTGCACGGCCGCCCCGGCGAGGACGGCACGCTGCAAGGTCTGCTGGAAATCTTGGGAATCCCCTACAGCCATTCCGGCGTGCTGGCTTCCGCCATGGCCATGCAGAAGGACATCGCCAAGACCGTGCTCAAGGCCGCCGGCGTGCCGGTGCCGGGCGGCCTGCTCGCCTCGCGCGCGCAAGCGGCCAAGGGCCATCTGCTGCCGCCGCCTTACGTGATCAAGCCGGTGGCGGAAGGCTCCAGCGTCGGCGTGTTCATCGTGCGCGAGGACATGAAGCATCCGCCGCAGGAACTCACGCGCCCCGACTGGTCGCTTCGGCGATCGGCTGCTGGTCGAGCCCTATATCCCCGGCAAGGAACTCACCTGCGCGGTGATGGGGGAGGAAGCGCTCGGCGTCATCGAGATCGTCGCCAATACCAAATTCTACGACTACGAGGCCAAATACGCGCCCGGCGGCTCGAAGCATTTGCTGCCGGCGCCGATCGCCCCGCCGGTCTACGCGGAAGTCCGCCGGCTCTCGCTCGCCGCCCATCGCGCGCTCGGCTGCCGCGGCATCAGCCGCGCCGACTTCCGCTACGACGACACACTCGACGGGACCAAGGGACTGGCCTGCCTGGAGGTCAACACCCAGCCGGGCATGACCGAAGTTTCGCTGGTGCCCGAGCTCGCCGCCCACGCCGGCATCGGCTTTGAAGACCTGGTGCGCTGGATGATCGAGGACGCCTCGCTCGAGCGGTGAGATCGCCTATGGCTTACCGGCAATCCGGTCGTCTGCTATCGTCGATCCAGCCCTACCCAACACCACGCCACAGCAGGGAAGACACGGTGAAACACGCGTTCGCAGCATTGATTGTGATCCTGATTGTTTCGGTTTCGCCGAAAGCATCCGCGCAGGATTACGGCGCCATCGTCGCGGCGCCCGACCGCAGCGACGCTGATCGCAACACGGACAAGCGCCGCGATCCCGTGAAACTGCTGAATTTTGTCGGCGTGAAGGACGGCATGAAGGTGCTCGATATGGAAGCGGGCGCCGGCTATAGCACCGAACTCTTGGCGCGGGCCGTCGGACCCAATGGCGTCGTCTACGCGCAGGATTCAGCCGAGGTCCTGGAGCGGCAGGTCAAGGACAAGTTCGATCTGCGGGCTCAGAAGCCTGCGATGAAGGGCGTCGTCCATGTCATTCGCAATTACGACGATCCGTTACCGCCGGACGTGCGCAACCTCGATCTGATCACCTTCTTCTTCGCTTATCATGACATGACGTACATGCAGGTCGATCGCGCGGAGATGAACCGCAAGCTGTTTGCGGCGCTTAAGCCCGGCGGCTACCTGTTGATCGCTGATCACTCGGCAAAAGCGGGCGACGGCACATCGGTTGGAAAGACCTTCCACCGCATCGAGGAAAGTGTGTTGCGCAAGGAAGTCGAAGCGGCCGGATTCAAGCTCGTCGACGAAGGCAATTTCCTGCGCCATCCGGAAGACACGCGCGACGTCATCGTTTTCCGCGCGCCGACGCCGATCGACGAGTTTGTTCTGAAGTACCAGAAACCGCAGTAAGCGCCTCAGGATAACGGTCGCAGTGCGCCCGCCTTCGGCGGGCCCCTCAGGATGAGGGCGGAGCCGCCTGCCAAACGTGCTGGATTTGCAACACCTGGCCTAAGTTAAGGCCTCCTGCACACAATCCGTAAACCTTTACTAATCATTTACCAAAAAGCCCGAAGACTAGGCGTCGGCGGCGTTTCTCGGCGCTCGGCCGCCACGGATTCGCGCGTGCGACGGTGTCGCTACGAGGCCGCCTGGATACCAATCGGGCATGAGCGAAACCTCGTTCGTGCCGAAGCTTGCTGCCCATGATGGGCCAACGTTTGAAGAGCAGGATGCGATGGATGATCGAGGCCGCCTCGCTCAATCGCTGAAGCTGAAACTGCAACGACGGGCAGCGGCCGCCCGGCGGCTGCGCAGCGCATGCCTGGTCGGCATCGGACTCGGAGCGTGCTGCGCCTGGCGCGCCGCTGGGGCTGCGCGCTGCTCGCATTGAACGTGCCGCGCGGCGCCGGCGCCAGCGCCGCCGCCATGCTCATTCTCGCCAGCACCTATTACGGCGTGGTCAGGGGCGGCCATGGGCCGGTGATCGCCGCGCAGATCCAGGACATCTGCGATAGCGCGGCCAACAGCGTCGGCTTTCGCATTTCCGAAATCGCCCTGGCCGGCGAGCATCAAGTCAGCCGCGCGGACATCCTCAACCTGGCCGGCATCACCGGCCGCTCGTCGCTGCTGTTTCTCGATGCCGGGCAGATGCGCCTGCGGCTGATGACCAATCCGTGGATCGAGCAGGCCGCCGTGCTCAAGCTCTATCCCGGCCGGCTGCGCATCGAGATCAAGGAGCGCGAGGCCTTCGCGCTGTGGCAGAAGGAAGGCCGCGTTTACCTGATCGCCGCCGACGGCACCGTGCTGGAAAGCTCCGTGCCGCCGCGCTTTGCCGCGCTGCCGCTGGTGGTCGGCCATGGCGCCGCGCATACGGCGCCGGAATTTCTCGATCTGCTCAAACGCTATCCGGTGATCGCGAAGTCGGTCGAGGCCTCGGTGCTGGTCGCCGAGCGGCGCTGGAACCTGCATCTGAAAGATGGCGTCGAGGTGCTGTTGCCGGAGCGCGAGCCCGAGCATGCGCTGGGGATGCTGGTCGACCTCGCGCTGACCAAGAAATTGCTGTCGCGCGACATCGTCGCGGTCGATCTGCGGCTGCCCGATCGCGTCACGGTGCGCCAGTCCGATGCCGCCGCCGCCGCGCGCGCGGAGGCGCTCAAGGCGGCCGAGAAGGACAAGAAGGCCAAGCGCAAGGGGGCCGACGCATGACCGTGCTGCACTTTGGCCTCACGCCCAAGATGAAGCCGGTTTCGCCGCGGCGCGCGGCCGTGGTCGCCGGTCTCGATATCGGCACCAGCAAGATCGCCTGCCTGATCGCGCGGCTCGAGCCGCAGGCGCCGCAGGACGTGCTGCGCCGGCGCAGCCACGGCGTGCGCATCCTCGGGTTCGCCCATACCGCGGCGAGCGGCATGAAGGCCGGCGGCGTGGTCGATCTGGTGGAGGTGGAGGAGATGGTCCGCCAGGCCATCGACATCGCCGAAAGCATGGCCAAGGTGCAGCTCGAATCCGTGGTGGTATCGCTTTCCGGCGGGCGGCTCGGCAGCGAGCGTTTCGTCGCCAATATCGAACTCGCCGGCGGCGCCGTGACCGATGGCGACATCGCGCGCGTGCTGGCGGCGGCCAGCCGCCATTCGGTGCGCGACGGCCGCGCCGTATTGCATTCGCTGCCGATCGGCTATGCGCTCGACGCCGCCACCGGCATCCGCGAGCCGCGCGGCATGCTCGGCCAACGCTTCGGCGTGGACATGCATATGGTCACCGCCGATGTGGCGACCGTGCGCAATCTGATGCTGGCGGTCGAACGCAGCCACCTGGCGGTCGAGGCCATGGTGGCGTCTCCCTATGTGGCCGGCCTGGCCGCGCTGGCCGACGACGAGGCCGATCTCGGCGCCGCCACCATCGATCTGGGGGCCGGAACCACCACTCTGGCGGTGTTTTCCAGTGGAAAGTTCGTGCATGCCGACGGGTTCGCGATCGGCGGCCTCCACATCACCATGGATATCGCCCGCGGTCTCAACACCCGAATCGCGGATGCTGAGCGAATCAAAGCGATTTATGGCAGTGTTTTGACGGGCGGATCGGATGAACGCGACATGATCACAGTGCCTCCGGTCGGGGATGACGAGCGAGAGCCGCCGCAATTCGTCTCGCGTGCGGCGCTGGTGCGCATCATCAAGCCGCGGGTCGAGGAAATTCTGGAAATGCTGCGCGACCGGCTCAAGGCTTCGCCGTTCGCGGCCGAGCCGCGCGCGCGCGTGGTGCTCACTGGCGGCGCGAGCCAATTGGCCGGCATCGCCGATCTCGCCGCGCGCATTTTGCGTAGGCCGGTGCGTATCGGGCGTCCCCTTGGCTTGGCGGGCTTGCCGGAAGCGGCCAAGGGTCCGGCATTCGCCGTGGCGGCGGGCCTCCTGGTCTATCCGCAAGCGGCGCATCTTGAACACTTCGAACCGCGGCGAACGCGGCAATTGATGACAGGAACGGGCGGTTACATGGCACGGGTCGGACGATGGCTGCGCGAAAGCTTCTGACCCTGAAACCCCAGAACCATGCAGGGCCGGTGGCGGACCGGACCTGTGCGGCGGCGTGCAATCGCGTTCGCGCAACCCGCGCGACGCATAGGCCTGCTGCCCGTGCATTAAAAAGGTAGACCAATGACCATCAATCTGAAGATCCCAGACATTCACGAAATGAAGCCGCGCATTACCGTCTTCGGTGTCGGCGGTGCCGGCGGCAATGCCGTGAACAACATGATCACGGCCGGGCTACAGGGCGTCGACTTCGTCGTCGCCAATACCGACGCGCAGGCGCTCACGATGTCGAAGGCCGAGCGCATCGTCCAGATGGGCGCGCAGGTGACCGAGGGGCTCGGCGCCGGCTCGCAGCCGGAAGTCGGCCGCGCCGCCGCGGAGGAGGTGATCGACGAGATCCGCGATCATCTCACCGGGGCGCATATGGTGTTCGTCACCGCCGGCATGGGCGGCGGCACCGGCACCGGCGCGGCCCCCGTGATCGCCAAGATCGCGCGCGAACTGGGCATCCTCACCGTCGGGGTGGTCACCAAGCCGTTCCACTTCGAGGGCCAGCGCCGCATGCGCTACGCGGAAGCCGGCATTGTCGAACTGCAAAAGGTGGTCGACACGCTGCTGATCATCCCGAATCAGAATCTGTTCCGGGTCGCCAACGAGAAAACCACCTTCGCCGACGCCTTCGCCATGGCCGACCAGGTGCTCTATTCGGGCGTCGCCTGCATCACCGATCTGATGGTCAAGGAAGGCCTGATCAATCTCGACTTCGCCGACGTGCGTGCGGTGATGAAGGAGATGGGCAAGGCGATGATGGGCACCGGCGAGGCCTCCGGCGAGAAGCGCGCGCTCACCGCCGCCGAAGCGGCCATCGCCAATCCGCTGATCGACGACGCCTCGATGAAGGGCGCCCGCGGCCTGCTGATCTCGATCACCGGCGGCAAGGACCTCACGCTCTACGAAGTCGACGAGGCCGCCACCCGTATCCGCGAGGAAGTCGACCAGGACGCCAACATCATCGTCGGCGCCACCTTCGATGAAAGCCTGGACGGCATCATCCGCGTCTCGGTGGTGGCCACCGGCATCGACCACACCGGCGCGCAGCGCCAGACGGCGCAGCCGGAAGCCGCGCTCAAGGAACTCGCCGGCCGGGTGCGCGGCGAAATCCGCCGCGCCGCCGACCGCATCGAACGCACACCGGCGCCGGTCGCCGCCAGCGCCGCGTCGGTCGAATCCGCCGCCCACGCCGCGGTCGCCGCCGCGCTCATGCCGCCGACCGCGGTCGAGGACGTCTCGATCCGGCCGATGCCGATGAAGCCGTCGCTGTTCGAGCCGGTGCCGGCCGAGGCGGCGCAAGCCGAACCGCCGCCGAGGACCTTCATTCCGCCGGCGCCCGAGCGCCCGGCGGCGCGCACGCCGCGCATGCCGCGCATCGACGAACTGCCGCTGCCGGCGCAGAACGAGATCAAGGCCAAGCGCGGGGAACTCGGCGAGGATCACCCCGAAAAGCGCCGTATGTCGCTGATGCAGCGGCTGGCCGCGGTCGGCCTCGGCCGGCGCGCGGAGGAGGCGGAGCCGCCGCGGGCGCCGCGTACCGCGCAGGCCATGCCGCAATTCGAGCGGCTGCCACGGCCGACCGCCCGCCATCCGGAGGGCCGCCCCGACGAACCGGTATCGGAATACGCCCGGCGCTCGGCACCGCAGGGCCTCGACCCGCATGGCCGCACCGCGCCTGTGCATAATTCGGCCGAGGAAGACCAGCTCGACATCCCGGCCTTCCTGCGTCGCCAGGCCAACTGACGCCGCCCAAGACCTGCGACGGCCCCGTCCCGAATCCGGGGCGGGGCCGTCGATTTGCTACCAAGTATTTTCCTAAGCCATTGAATTAAAATGGTTATATAGTCACCCTGGCTTCTGGACGAGGCCTGCCAGGCGCGGTCGGCGAGGCCGTAAAGCTCGCCTGGTCGGTCATTTGCGGTGCGCGCCGCCGTTCGCCGGGCAATTACGGCGAAAAAGTGAGTAACACTCGGTAAGAAGACGTGAGTTGGAGACCGCAGGGGAATTAGCCTAAATTCCCGGCGTGAAAGGGACTTTTCGGTCCTAGGGGGATTTTCCGGATCGTGCGCGGCCTTCGATTGAAGGCCAAAATGTGGCCCCCGCAGGGGCTTGGGATGGGACGCGCGGCTTGCTTGCGGGTCGGCGGTAACGGGTTCGATGAAGGGTGCTAAGCAGACAACGCTGCGCGACCAGATTGCCGTCTCCGGCGTCGGCGTGCATTCCGGCAGCCCCGTCACGCTCACTTTGAATCCCGCCGACGACGACACCGGTATCGTTTTCCAGCGCATCGCCGCCGACGGCTCGGTCGAGCGCGAAATTCGCGCCGACGTGCGCGCGGTCACCGCCACCGAATTCGCGACCGTGCTGGGCGACGCCGAGGGCCCGCTCTGCTCGACGGCGGAACATCTGCTGGCGGCGCTGCGCGGGCTCGGCGTGGACAATGTGGTGGTCGAGATCGACGGTCCGGAAGTGCCGATCATGGACGGCAGCGCCGCGCCATTCGTCGATGCGATCGATCAGGCCGGCCTTACCGCACGCGCGCTGCCGCGCCGTTATATCGAGGTGATCAAGCCGGTGCGCGTCGGCAGGGGCGACGCCTTCGGCGAGCTGCGGCCATACCAGCACGGTTTCCGGGTCGAAGCTGAAATTGAATTCGACCATCCGCTCATTCGCCGCCAGGCGCTCGCGCTCGACATCGAGCCGGAGGCCTTCCGCCGCGAGATCGCGCGCGCCCGCACCTTCGGCTTCATGAAGGACGTCGCCAAGCTGTGGAGCGCCGGCTACGCGCTCGGCGCCTCGTTCGCCAACACGCTGGTGATCACCGAGGATCGCGTGCTCAATCCGGAAGGCTTGCGGTTCGCCGACGAATTCGTGCGCCACAAGATTCTCGACGCCGTCGGCGATCTGGCGCTGGCCGGCCAGCCGCTGCTCGCCGCCTACCGCACCGTTCGCGGCGGCCACAAGCTCAATCACGCGGTGCTGTCCGCGCTGATGGCCGATCCCACCGCCTGGCGGGTGATCGAGGCGGCCGAGCCCGCCCGCCGCGCGCGCGGCCATGTGGATGTCGGCGCCGGAATGTCGGCGGTGGCCTACGGGCCGGAAATGTCCTGAAAAGCCCTATTTGGGCGCAGGATTTTACTTGAAAACCGAAGCCGCTTGCGCGCTCGAACCGCGCGGATTCCGCTGTAGCCGCCGCCTTAATCCCGGCCGAATGTCGGCTTAATCGCTTGGTCAGACCGCGCTTTTTCGTCTACACCTGCGCGGTCGAGGACGTTGCCGCATAGCCTGCGCAGCGGTCCTGCGAGGGGACCGGACACGAACGCGTGGGGTAAAGTTTGTGCCCAAGGATATTGCGACCAAGAATTCCATGCCGAAGCCGATCGCGCCCGTGGCTACAGCGCCCATGACGTCGCCCGTTCGCGCCGCCCCGCGCCGGTTCGCGCGTGCGGCGGCGATGCTGCTGCTGGCGGCGAGCCTGGGCGCCTGTAGCGGCACCAACCTCTTTACCAAGGACCAAACGCCGCCCGACGAAGCCGCCGACCGCCTCTACAACGAGGGCCTCTATCTACTTAACGTCAAGCACGAGCCGAAAGAGGCGGCAAAGAAGTTCGAGGAAGTCGACCGCCAGCACCCCTATTCGGAATGGGCGCGCAAGTCGCTGCTCATGACGGCCTACGCCTATTATCAGGAAAACGCCTACGACGAGTGCGTCGGCGCGGCCCAGCGCTACATCGCGCTGCACCCCGGCAGCCCGGACGCCGCTTATGCGCAGTACCTGATCGGCGCCTCCAATTTCGAGGAGATTCCGGACATCACGCGCGACCAGGCACGCACCGAGCGGGCGCTCGGCGCGCTGCAAGAGGTGATCCGCAAATACCCGACCAGCGAATACGCCGTCAGCGCCAAGCAAAAAATCGAAGTCGCCCGCGACCAGCTCGCCGGCAAGGAAATGGAGATCGGCCGCTACTATCTGGATAAGAAGGACTACACCGGCGCCATCAACCGCTTCAAAGTCGTCGTCACCAAGTACCAGACCACGCGGCACGTCGAAGAGGCCCTGATGCGGCTGACCGAGGCCTATATGGCGCTCGGCATCGTGGAGGAAGCGCAAACCGCGGCCGCCGTTCTCGGGCACAATTTCCCCGACAGTGCCTGGTACAAGCACGCCTATACGCTGGTGAAAAACGGCGGTGGCCGCGAACCGTCCGAGAATCGCAATTCCTGGATCAGCAAGGCGTTCAAAAAGGTCGGGCTGGGCTAGGCGGCTCCGCCAACCCGTCCAAGCCAAATTCATTCACAGCGTCATGGCCGGCCTTGTGCCGGCCATTCCCGTCTTTGATGATATAGAATCAACAAGGCGTGGATGCGCGGCATGAAGCCGGGCATGACGAAGGCTAGGACACGGCAGGACGCCATGCTTTCCCGACTTTCGATCCGCGACATCGTGCTGATCGACCGGCTCGACATCGATTTCGCCGAGGGACTGGCCGTGCTCACCGGCGAGACCGGCGCCGGCAAGTCGATCCTGCTCGACGCCTTTGCGCTGGCCTTGGGCGCCCGCGGCGACCAGGCGCTGGTGCGGCACGGCGCCGAGCAGGGGCAGGTGACCGCCGTGTTCGAGGTTGCCCGCGCCCATCCGGCGCGCGCGCTTCTGGCGGCCAACGATATCCCGGCCGAGGACGAACTTATTCTACGCCGCGTGCAGTTCGCGGACGGGCGGACGCGCGCATTCATCAACGATCAGCCGGTGAGCGTGCAGGTGATGAAGGAGCTCGGCACCGCGCTGGTCGAGATCCACGGCCAGCACGACGAGCGCGCCTTGGTCGACGCCGCCACCCATCGCCGGCTGCTCGATGCGTTCGGCGCGCTGGAGGCCGACGCGGCCAAGGTCGAACGCCTGTGGGAGGCGCGCCGCGCGGCGCAAGGCGCGGCCGATGCCCATCGCGCCGAGGTCGAGCGCGCCAAACGCGAAGGCGACTGGCTGCGCCACGCGGTCGAGGAACTAGGCTCGCTCTCGCCGCAGCAGGCTGAGGAAACCACGCTCGCCGGGCGGCGCACCGCCATGATGCAGGCCGAGAAGGTGGCCGAGGACCTGCGCGACGCCCACGAGGTGATCGCCGGCGCCAATTCGTCCGTGCCGGCGCTGGCCGGCGTGATCCGCCGGCTGGAGCGGCGCAGCGCTCAGGCGCCGGCGCTGGTCGAGCCGGCGGTGAAGGCGCTCGATGCCGCGCTCACCGCGCTGGAGGAAACCCGCAGCCATCTCGAAGCGGCGCTGCGCGCCGCCGATTTCGATCCGGCCGAACTCGAACGCATCGAGGAACGGCTGTTCGCGCTGCGCGCGGCGGGACGCAAATACAACGTGCCGGTCGACGAACTGGCGGCGCTGGCGGCGCGTTACAAATCCGACATCGCGCTGATCGATGCCGGCGAGGACCGGCTGAAGGCGCTGGAGGCGGCGGCGCGCGCGGCCGAAGCCGACTATCGCGCCGCCGCGCTTGCGCTTTCCAAGGCGCGCGCCAAGGCGGCCGCGGCGCTCGACAAGGCGGTCAACGGCGAGCTCAAGCCGCTCAAGCTGGAACGGGCGAAATTTTCCACCGAGATCGAAAGCGATGCCGCCGCGGCCGGGCCGAACGGCATCGACCGGGTCGAGTTCTGGGTGCAGACCAATCCGGGCACGCGTCCGGGGCCGCTGATGAAGGTCGCCTCCGGCGGCGAACTGGCGCGCTTCCTGCTGGCGCTGAAAGTCGTGCTGGCCGACCGCGGCTCGGCGCCGACTTTGGTGTTCGACGAGATCGACACCGGGGTGGGCGGCGCGGTGGCCGACGCCATCGGGGTGCGGCTGGCCAAGCTCGCCGCCGGCGTGCAGGTGCTGGCGGTGACCCATGCCCCGCAGGTGGCGGCGCGCGCCGACCGCCATTACCTCATCAGCAAGGATGCGCTGGACAAGGGCAAACGGGTCGCCACCCGCGTCACCGAGGTGGCCGCCGAGAAACGGCGCGAGGAAATCGCCCGCATGCTGGCGGGCGCCGAGATCACCAACGAGGCCCGCGCCGCCGCCGAGCGCCTGATCAAGGCGGCGGGGTGATGCCCGTCACCCTGAGGCGGCCGCGCGCAGCGCGGCCCATCGCAAGTCGGGTTAACCCGACTTGCGCACTTGCATTCCGATCTCGGCTAAAGCCGAGATCGGTGGGCGACGGCCCGGGCCGTTCATCCTTCGAGGCTCGCTTCGCTCGCGCCTCAGGATGACGGATAATAGTCTGATGGCGAAGTCTGACCCCACCAAAATCAAACCCGCCGACCTGACCGAAGCGCAGGCCGAGGCCGAGTTGGCGCGGCTCGCGGCCGAGATCGCCGCGCACGACAAGCGCTACTACCAGCAGGACAAACCGACCGTCACCGACGCCGCCTATGATGCGCTGCGCGAGCGCAATGCGGCGATCGAGAAACGCTTCCCCAAACTCATCCGCGCCGATTCGCCCTCGCGCCGGATCGGCGCTGCGCCCACTGGCCGCTTCAAGAAAGTCCGCCACGCGGTGCCGATGCTCTCGCTCGACAACGCCATGGCGGAAGAGGACGTGCGCGATTTCGTCGCCCGCATCCGCCGCTTTCTCAAGCTCGGCGAGCACGAGAAGATCACCTTCAGCGCCGAGCCGAAGATCGACGGCCTGTCGATGTCGCTGCGCTACGAGGACGGCGAACTCGTCACCGCCGCCACCCGCGGCGACGGCCAAGAAGGCGAGGATGTCACCGCCAATATCCGCACGCTGAAAGACGTGCCGCAGCATTTGAAGGGTCGGCACGTGCCGAAAATCTGCGAGGTGCGCGGCGAGGTCTACATGACCAAGGCCGATTTCCTCAAGCTCAACGAACGGCAGAAATCGGCGGGCGAGCAGATCTTCGCCAATCCGCGCAATTCCGCCGCCGGCTCGTTGCGCCAGAAGGACCCGAGCGTCACCGCCGCGCGCCCGCTCGGCTTCTTCGCCTATGCCTGGGGCGAGATGAGCGAGATGCCGGCCGACTCGCAGTCCGGCATGATCAAATGGTTCGCGTCCTGCGGCTTCAAGACCAATCCGCTGACCAAGATCCGCCACTCGGTCGAGGAACTGCTCGCTTTCCACCGCGAGATCGAACAGACCCGCGCCGAGCTCGACTACGACATCGACGGCGTGGTCTATAAGGTCGACCGCCTCGACTGGCAGGAGCGGCTCGGCTTCGTCTCGCGCTCGCCGCGCTGGGCGATCGCGCACAAATTCCCGGCCGAGCACGCCATCACCGTGCTCAAGGACATCGAGATCCAGGTCGGCCGCACCGGCGCGCTCACGCCGGTCGGCAAGCTCGAGCCGGTCGGCGTCGGCGGCGTGATCGTGCAGAACGTGACGCTGCACAACGAGGATTACATCAAGGGCATCGGCGGCGATGGCGAGCCCTTGCGTGGCGGGCGCGATCTGCGCATCGGCGACACCATCATTATCCAGCGCGCTGGCGACGTGATCCCGCAGGTGGTGGATGTCGTAAAGCACGCACGCGGCTCTGAGCCCTATCGCTTCCCGACCCACTGTCCTTGTCCGCTGCGTACCAAAGTCGTGCGCGAGGAGACTGCGACCGGCGAGGAGGGCGCGCGCGCCCGCTGCACCGGCGAATTCGCCTGTCCGTTTCAGAAGATCGAGCACCTCAAGCTGTTCGCCTCACGCCGTGCCTTCGACATCGAGGGCCTGGGCGAAAAGCAGATCGAATTCTTTTTCGAAAAAGAGTGGGTCAAGGAACCGGCCGACATTTTCTCGCTGGAGAAGAAGCACAAGAGCGAGCTGCTGGAGGAAGAAGGCTACGGCGAGACTTCGGTGCGCAATCTGTTCGCCGCCATCGACCAGCGGCGCGAGATTTCGCTCGACCGCTTCATCTTTGCGCTCGGCATGCGCCATGTCGGCGAGACCACCGCGCTGGCGCTCGCGCGCGGCTACGGCTCGTGGAAGTCGTTCCACGACGCCTGCCTGAAAGTCGCCAAAAGCGACGAAGAGACCATCGCCGAGATGGACGCGCTCGATCAGATCGGCGAGACCGTGATCGAGAGCATCAAGGCCTATTTCGGCGAGAGCCATAACAAGGGCATCGTCGAGCGATTGACCCGCGAGGTGACCATCCTCGACGCCGAAAAGCCGAAGACCGGAACGGCAATCGCCGGCAAGACCGTGGTGTTCACAGGCGCGCTGGAAAAGATGACGCGCGAGGAGGCGAAAGCCCAGGCCGAGCGGCTGGGCGCCAAGGCGGCCGGCTCGGTGTCGAAGAAGACCGATTTCGTGGTGGCCGGCCCGGGCGCCGGCTCCAAGCTCGCCGACGCCAAGAAGTTCGGCGTCAAGGTGCTGAGCGAAGACGAGTGGCTGAAGCTCATTCAGTAGGGTGGGCAAAGACGCCGAAGGCGCCGTGCCCACCGCGCGTTGCTGGTGGGCTTCGCTTCGCTCAGCCCACCCTACCTTCTCACTAGCGTCCCGTAGGCCACGCCCGTTGCCACCACCATGATCACCAGCATCCACGCCATCGGCATGGCGTTGCTGGCGCCGGCGAGCGCGATCGAGACAATCTGGGTCGAGGCCGCGCCGACCGCCATCTGCGCGAAACCGGCCATGCCGGAAGCGGCGCCCGCGGCTTGCGGCCGCACGCTGATGGCGCCGGCGATGGCGTTCGGTAGCAGCAAGCCGTTGCCATAGGAGATCACCAGCTGCGGCAGGAAGATGATCGCCGGCCCGGCCTCCGGCAAGGTCGCGACCAGCACGGCGGTCAGGCTTGCGCCGATGAGTTCGAACCCGATGCCGGCCATGATCATGCCGTCGACGCCGAAGCGCTGCGACAGCCGCGAGGCGGTGAAGTTGCCGATCATATAGCCGAACGAGGTGACGGCGAACCAGACGCCGTATTCGGCCGAGGTGCGCCCCATCAGCGTCACCACCACATGCGGACCGCCACCGAGAAACGTAAAGAACGGCGCCGAACCGAGCGCGCCGCACAATACGTAGCCGTGGAATTTCGCGTTGCCGATCAGCGCGCGCCATTCACGGATCAGCATGCCGGGCGTGTGCGCCACATTCGCCGGACGCGTCTCCGGCAACACGATGACGGCCCATAGCAGCACCGCGCCGCTGAGCACGGAGATGAACAGGAAGATCGCTTCCCAGCCGAAGGTCGTGTCGAGAATGCCGCCGATCAGCGGCGAGATCATCGGCGCGATCACCATGGCGGTGGTGACCAGGCCGATCATGGCGGCGGCGCGGTCGCGCTCGTAGAGATCGCGGATGATGGCGCGGCCGATCACGATGCCGGAGGAGGCGCCGACCGCCTGCACGACGCGCGCGCCGATGAGTGCGCCGATCGAGGAGGCGGCAATTGCCGCCAGCGACGCGGCGACGTTGAGCGCGAGCCCGGCCAGCACCACCGGCCGGCGGCCGAAGCGGTCGGACAGCGGCCCGAGCAGCAATTGGGCGGTGGCCAGACTCAGCAGATAAAGCGACAGCGTGAATTGTACCGTGCCGGTGTCGGATTCGAGCTGTTTGACCAGCGCCGGCAGCGCCGGCACCAGGATGTTGAGCGTCGCCGGCCCGATGGCGGTCATCGCCATGAGCAGCGCCAGCAGCCGCCAGGGGGTGGCCTGCTTGCTTTGCGGCTCCGAAGCGGACGACCTGGCGTCCATCAAGTGTTTCCAAGCGGCCTGGTCGCCGCGTCGAGCCAGCGCTGCGTCGGCGCTTCGAGCAGGGGCCCGAGCACTTCCTGCACCCGCGCGTGGTAGCTGTCGATCCAGTTGCGCTCCTTGGCGGTCAGCAGGCGGGTGTCGATCAGCCGCCGGTCGATCGGCGCCAGCGTGAGCGTCTCGAAGGTGTTGACCGGCTTCTCGGCGCCCATGGGCTCGGGCGCGGCGATCACCAGCACCAGGTTCTCGGTGCGGATGCCGTAGGCGGCGGTTTTGTAGTAGCCCGGCTCGTTCGACAGGATCATGCCGCGCCGCAGCGCCACCGTGCCGAGCTTGGAGATGCGCGCCGGGCCCTCGTGCACCGACAGATAGCTGCCGACGCCATGGCCGGTGCCGTGATCGAAGTCGAGCCCGGCCTGCCACAGCGCCGTGCGCGCCAGCGGATCGAGCTGGGCGCCGCTGGTGTTCTCCGGAAACACCGCGGTGGCGATGGCGATGTGGCCCTTGAGCACGCGCGTGAAGCGGTCGCGCATTTCCTCGGTCGGCGTGCCGATCGCGACCGTGCGGGTGATATCGGTGGTGCCGTCCTCGTATTGCGCGCCGGAATCGACCAGGAACAGCTCGTTCTTGCCGAGCGTCCGGTTGGAGGAGCGGGTGACCTGGTAGTGCACGATCGCGCCGTTCGGCCCCGAACCGGCGATGGTCGGGAACGCAATATCCTTGAGCAGGCCGGTGTCGCGGCGGAAGCTTTCCAGCGCCGCCACCGCGTCGATTTCGGTGAGCTGGCCGGCCGGCGCTTCGCTCTCGAGCCAGGCGAGGAAACGCACCATCGCCGCGCCGTCGCGCTTGTGCGCGGCGCGGCTGCCGGCGATCTCGGCATGGTTCTTCACCGCCTTCATCAGCGCGATCGGGTCGGCGCCGGATGCCGGCTTGCCGCCGCTGCCGGCGACCAGACGCGTGAGCGCGTCGGCGGCGCTCGCGGAATCGAGCCGGACGGTCTTGTCCTTGAATTGCGCGAGGTCGCGCGGCCAGCGCGTCGGGCGCGCGCACTGCGACGATCTCCTCCAGTGCCGAGCGCACCTGGTTGTCGAGCTTGGCGCCGTCCACATAGAGCGCCGGCCGGCCCTCGCGCGGGATCGACCGCGAAGGCGAGCGCCAGCGGGATATGCGGCACGTCCGCGCCGCGGATATTGAACGCCCAGGCGACGTTCTGCGGGTCCGACACCACCAGCACGTCGGCACGCAGCCGTTTCAGCTCGGCTTGAATGCGCTTGAGCTTGTCGGCGGCGCTCTCGCCGGCGAATTTGATATCGCGCAGGCTGACGTGGCCGGCGGGCGCCGGCGGCCGGTCGGTCCACAGCGCGTCGATCGGATTATCGTCGACCGCCACCAATTCGGCGCCGGCCGTGGCGCAGGCCTTCCGCAGCCGGTCGGCGCTCTCGGCTGTGTGCAGCCATGGATCGTAGCCGAGCTTGGCGCCGGCTTTGAGATTCTGTTCGAGCCATTGCGGCGGCGGGCTGTCCACCAGATGCTCGATCGAAAAAATCGTCTGGTCGACCTGCGCATCCGCCTGCACGGTGTAGCGGCCGTCGACGAACAGCGCGGCGCGCGCGGCCAGCACGATGGCGGCGCCGGCCGAGCCGGTGAAGCCGGTGAGCCAGGCCAGTCGCGCCTCGCTGGCCGGCAGGTATTCGTTCTGCTGGCGGTCGGCGCGCGGCACCACGAAACCGTCAAGCCCGCGCCGCTTGAGTTCGGCGCGCAAGCGCTCGACGCGCGCCGGCGCCGCCGCGCGCTCGTGTGGATCGTCGAATGACTGGAACCGGGCCTCGGACATCGGCGGCACTGTAGCGCGCTCCCCATAGGTAGCAACGCAGGCATGCGCCATTCGCCGGTCAAGGCATGCGCGTCGCGATCTTAGGCAGCATGACGAAAAATTTGTGTCGCCGTGGCGAGCAATTCGGCAACGAATCACCTCTCTGAATCATATTTGTGCAATGCATTAAATTCGCCGCAATGATGCCACCGATCTTTCCAGCTTATTAATCGATTCATGTCGGATTTACGTGGGCTTCTATGCATTGTCATGTGGTGTTCGCAGGCGCGATATAGTTTATGTTGCGTCGCAATAGTCAGGGATGAGCGCCAGGGAATTCGCTGTCGCTTAACTTGCAAAAAGGAGAGACAAAATGGTTGCTGTCACATATGGCGTTGCCCGCGTCCCCACCGCCGCGCCTGCCGCCAAGGCTGCACGCGCCGATGCGGCGGCGCCCCGCAAGAGCTGGTTCGCCCGCGTTTTGGATGCGCTGATCGAGGCGCGCATGGAGCAGGCGCGCCGCGAAATCAGGATGCACACCCAGTTGCTGCCCTACACCTTCGATGAGCGCGGCAACCGCCTGGTCAAGACCGATTCCGGCGACATGCCGTTCGGCGGCTGGTAGCGCGTTAAGTTTCTCACCAGCGGAGCCGCCCCGGTCATCCCCCGCCGGGGCGGTTTTGTTTTTGATTGTCATTTCAGCGGGCGCGCGCCGTGCCCGAACGCCTGCGAATTTTTCAGCACCAGCGTGACCCAGCCGTCGAGCGCAATCCGGCGCTCGAGCACGAAGTCCTGCGCCCGGTAGATCGCGAGCGCGGCATTGGCATGAGCCGGCAACAGGCCGGAAAGCACGATGCGCGCGCGGCGCGCGGCGAGCCGGCTGAGCGGCACCGCCAGCCGCATCAATGGTCCGAGCAGGATATTGGCGAAAATCAGATCGTAGGGCGCGCCGCTTGCGATGGCGCGGGCATTGACGCCCGTGGCGCGCACGCAGGTGATCCATGCGCTTGCCCGATTGAGCCGCGCATTGCCGCGTGCGGCCTCCACCGCGACCCGGTCGATGTCGCTGGCAATGACACGCGTGCGCAGCATTTTCGCCGCCGCGATCGCCAATACACCGGAGCCGGTGCCGACATCGAGCACCCGGCGGGCGCCGCCCCGCTTCGCCAGATCGTCGAGCGCCAGCAGGCAGCCGCGGGTGGTGCCGTGGTGGCCGGTGCCGAAGGCCAGCGCGGCCTCGATCTCGATGCCGATATCGTTGGGCTTGACGCTGGCGCGGTCGTGCGCGCCATGCACGATGAAGCGGCCGGCCCGCACCGGCCGCAAACCGCTCAGGCTTTGCTTGACCCAATCGGCGGGCGCGACCCGCTCGATGGTGAGCGCGGCCGCCGCGCTATCGCCGGCCGCGAGCGCGACCTGCGCGCGCAAGGTCGCTTCGTCCGGCGGCTCCCGAAAATGGATCGCTACCTGCCATTGGCCGCCGTCACCCTCGAAAGCGGCGCAGACGGCATCCTCGGCGCCGAAGATCTCGCCCAGATAAGCGGCCAGCCGCCGCGCGGTCGGCTCGTCGCAGGCCAGGCGGGCGACGGTGGTGCTCATGGCCGCAGTCTACAGCGTTTGGTGAAACCGCTGGCAATGGCTATGTAGGGCACGCATGACCATCGAAACGCCCAGCACCGGCGATACCGAGGCGCTCGCGCTGGCCCAACGCAGCGGCTGGCCGGAGAGCTTGCGCGTGCTGATCGCGCGTTTCCCGCGCGAGCAGTGGCAGGGCCACGCCAATCTCGGCGAGATGGCGCGCTTCTGGCTGTCGCGCCACGCCATGTTTCGCGAACTGGCCGCCATGATCGCGGCCATCGAAGCGCAATTCCGCAATGGCGCGCTGTCGCCGGTGGAATTTCCGCGCCAGCTCGTGCCGCGGCTGCAATTCCTGCTGTCGCAGCTCGGCGTGCATCACCAGATCGAGGATCTGCATTATTTCCCGATCTTCCGCGCCGCCGACGCGCGGCTGGCGCGCGGCTTCGACGTGCTGGAAGGCGACCACCACGCCATCCACGCCGACATGGCTGGAACGGCGGATACCGCGAACGCGCTGCTGCGCGCGTTAGCCGGCGACGCCGATGCGCTGCGCCGGTGCGGGGACAACTATGCGCAAGCCAGCGGCGCGCTGATCAAGGGGCTGATCCGCCATCTCGACGACGAGGAGGACCTGATCGTGCCGCTGATCCTCGACCGCGGCGAGGCCGCGCTCGGCGTCGCCCATCACGGCTAACGCGCGCCGGCGCTCGTCACAGCGCGCTGCCGCGCCCGCCTGAACCGCCTCGACGCCGCCGGTTATCGGCCATATCATCCGGCCGCGCCGGATATGGGTGCCGACCAATACACAAAAAACAACAGAAATTGCGATCAGGGAGGTGGAGATGAATATCTGGAAAATGGCGGCCATGCTCGCCGTCGGCTTTGTCGCCGGCATGGGTTGTCTGACGACGGCGACGCGTGCCGACGACTACCCGTCACGCACCATCTCAATGGTTGTGCCGTTCCCGCCGGGCGGACCGAGCGATGTCGTCGCGCGCATCGTCGCCGAAGGCATGGGTCGCGCGCTCAACCAGACGGTCATCATCGAAAACGTCGGCGGTGCCGGCGGCACCATTGGCGGCGCGCGCGTCGCCGCGGCTACGCCCGACGGCTACACGGTGCTGGCCGCCAGCATGGGATCGCAAGTCTCGGCGCCCGTGCTCACGCCCAGCATCCGCTACGATTCGATCAAGGATTTCGAGCCGATCGGGTTGACCGCCAACGCGCCGGTCGCGGTGGTGGCGCGCAAGGATTTCCCGGCCAAGGACCTCAAGGAATTCATCGCCTACGTGAAGGCCAATGGCGACGGCGTGAAGCAGGCGCATGGCGGCGTCGGCTCCTCGTCGCACATGGCCTGCCTGCTGTTGACCACCGAGCTCGGTCTTAAGCCCAAGTTGATCCCCTATCGCGGCACCGGGCCCGCCCTCGGCGACCTGATCGGCAATCACGTCGACTTCTTTTGCGATCAGGTGGTCAGCGTTGCGCCGGCGGTGAAGGGCAAAACGATTAGGGCATACGTTGTGTCGGGCAATGAACCGTCGCCGGCTCTGCCGGGCGTGCCGTCGGCCAAGCAAGCCGGTATCCCCGAATTTCAACTCAGCATATGGAGCGCGATGTATGCGCCGAAGGGGACGCCGAAGGAGATCGTCGACAAGCTCGCCGGCGCGCTCGACAAGGCGCTCGACGATCCGGCGGTCGCCAAGCGGATTGTCGATCTCGGCGGCAGCGTGCCGGGAAAGGCCGAGCGCGGGCCCGCGCATCTCGCGGCCGTGCTCAAAGCCGACATCGCCAAGTGGCATCCGATCCTGCAGGCGGCGATGGCGGAGTCCAAGAAGTAGCGGGGCTCAATCGTTGCGCAGAATTTCCGCGACCTCGACGCGGCGGCCCTCGCGCGCCGACAGGATGCCGGCGCGAATAACCGCGAGCGAGGTGGTGCCTTAGTCGCCGCCTACCTCAGGCGGCTTGCTACCGCGCGCCGCTGCGCACTCGTCGCTAGCGAAGGCGACGCTTGATTTTATCTCGGCTTAGACTTCCGCGTTTTTGCGGCGGGGCTCTGCCGGTATATTCGGCAGCTTTTCCGGCCGATTGGGTCCCCACACCCGGCTGTAATACGTGTCGGCCAGGTTGAGCGCGCCGATCGGGTTGTGCGCCAGCACCCGGTCTTTGGCGACCAGCACCGTGGTCGGCGCCTCAGCGTGCTTGAAGAACAGGCTGTCGTGGCCGACGCAGAGGCCGAGCACGACATTGAAGTCGCAGCCGGCGCGGTTGAGCAGTTCGGCCTGGCTCACCGGGTTGCAGATCGCCTCATAGCCGCCGGGGCGAACTTTCTCCTCGTCTTTGAGGCCGAGCTCTTCCTTGGGAATGCCGCCGTGCTTGCAGGCGACGGAGGCGACCGTGAAGCCGTGGCTCTCCAGGATGCGGCTGAGGATCTTGGCGTGATCGACAAAGCTGATGCAGGTGGCGATGCCGATCTTCTTGTAGCCCATGCGCTTGGCGAATTCGCAAATCTCCTCGACCCGCGTCCATTTGCAATAGCCTGCGGCCTCGACCACGGCCGAAACCTGCGCGATGCGCCGAATCTCGGCATCGTCGTATTTGGCGGCCGCCAGCTCGATGCCGTCCGGGTCCACATTAGTCGGGCAATAGCCGGGACCGCGCTCGGCCGATTCACCAACGCGACAGGCGCGAATCGTTTCCGGGCAATAGGCGCATCGCGGATCTTCATATTTCACGGGCGCGTCTCCGGCGTCGGGAGACAGACAGTGTCGTCCGTTACCGGCCGCCGGCGTTTGACCCAGATCAATGGATGAGCGACGGCCGATCAGTCGTTGGCCAGGATTTCCGCCACTTCGACGCGGCGGCTCTCGCGCGCCGACAGGATGCCGGCGCGAATGACCGCGAGCGACGTCGTCGCATAGTCGCCGCCGACTTCCGGACGCCCGCCGCTGCGCGCCGCCGCCGCGAATTCCTCCAGCTCCTCGACGATGGTGTCGTTCTTCGCGCACGGCACGCTGACCGGCTGCTTGTCGCCGCGCTTGAGCAGGCTGAGGCCGTGATGCATGTCGTAATAGGCGGTGGCGGTCTTGCCGTAGATATTCATCAGATAATATTCGGAAGCCGAGGCGTAGCAGGCATTGAGGGTGGAGAGCGCGCCGTTCTCGTGCTCGAGAATGAGGCTGGCGACATCCGGGTTGTCGCCCGGCAGCACCAGCCGCACGAATTGGCCGCTGACCGCCTTGACCGGCCCGAGCAAATAAGTGAGCACGTCGGCGTAGTGGATGCCGATCTGCAGCATCACGCCGCCCGGCATGCCGGCGGCGGTGTAGCGCCATGAGCTGAGATCGAATTGGCCGAGCCGGTCGCGGCTGATATTGGCCTCGGCATTGACCAGTTTGCCGAACACGCCGTCGTCGATCTGCCGCTTGATCCAGCGGAAATGGCTTTCGCGCCGGCGTTGATAGCCCATGCCGAGCACGACGCCGGCGCGCTCGCAACATTCGGTGATCTTGCGGCCGTCGGACGACCGAGTTCGCGATCGGCTTGTCGAGAAAGACATGCTTGCCGGCTGCCGCCGCCATGCGGGTGGTTTCCAGATGCACGTCGTTCGGCGTCGTATTGATGACGGCCTCGATGTCCGGATCGGCGAGAATGGCCTCATAGCTCGGCAACGGCCGGCAGCCATATTTGGCGGCGAAGGCCTGGCGCTTTTGTTCGGAGCGCGAATAGCACGCGACGATCTTGATCTTGCCGGAACGCTTGATGGCGTCGGCCAGCACATCCGACCACCAGCCCATGCCAATGCAGGCGACGCGAAATGGTTCGGCCATGGCGCTATTTCCAGCTGGCGCCGATCGACTCGACCGCGGCTTGCGCGATGCGTTCGTCGGTTTCCCAGTCGCCGCCGGCGATGCCGATGCCGCCGATGCATTCGCCGTCGGCGATGACGGGGCAGCCGCCTTCCATCGCGGTCCAGCGTTCCGGTCCGGCGGCGAGCGCTAGGCCGAGCGCATGCGCGACATCGAGCGGTTGCGCCTGCGCCCCGCGCGCGGAGGTTTGCCGCTTGTTGGACGCCGCGCAGACGGCCTTGGTGGTCGAGGAATGCACGGTGTGAAACCGGCCGCCTTCCATGCGTTCGAGCAGGATCAGATGGCCGCCCGCGTCGGTGATGGCGACCGAAACCGCGACGCCGGCTTCCTTGGCCTTGGCGATGGCGGTCGCCATCATCTTTTTGGCGCCGTCCATGGTCAGGCGCTTGCCGCTGGTGACATACATGTGAGCCGAATTTCCCCGGTAGACTTAAAGCTTCGGCGTGAATGATAGACGCTTGTTGCGCCGCCCGTAAACAGCGGGGTCCCGAACCGGCGGCGCACCGTTACGCGCCGCGCCGCGCGAACGGCGGATTCGGAGTAACGAACGCGATCAATGCCGCTTGAAATACTGGATGGCGCGTTCGTGCCGCTCGGCGGCCTTTCGCGAGGTGAAAGTGCCGAGATTGCGCCGCTTGCCGGTCTTCGGATCGAGCTTCCGCGAATAGAGCCGCCACTTGCCGGATTTGAGCTTGCGGATCATGCGCGCTTGCGCCGCCGCTTGCGCAGCGCGGCCTGCGCCTTCTTGATGTTGGCGAGTTGGGCGCGCCGCATGGCGGGCGTCGGCTTTTCGCTCGCCGGAATCTTGCGGCGCGGCTTGGCGATGAAGCGGTCGCCGCCGAGACGGCGCGGCAGCGAGCCGAGCTGCGCCAGCACCTTTTCCGCCGCCAGGCTGTCGGCCACCAGTCTGTTGCCGTCGATATGCGCCTCGCTCTTGCCGAGCAGCCATTTCTGCGTGTCCCAGGAACCGTTGGCGCGCTGACCGGCGACGCGCTCGATGCCGCCGCGGCTGCCGACGTCCTGATTGCGGAAGGTGACGAACTCGCTGCGCGGCCGCACCTGGATATGGAAGAACTTGCCGCCGCCGCGCGCGCCCGGCTTGGCGCGGCGTGTGCTGCTGCGGCGTGTGCGGGATTTCGGCATGGCAAGCTCCCGATGCGCTGATGGATAAAGCGCAACGAGAGCAAAGGTTCCACAACCCGGCGTTGATCTAGCGCAAAGGCCTAAACCTCACCAGCCGAACCGGAACGGGGGCCGGTAATATTCGTAGCGGCGCGGCGGCACGTAAGCGCGATCGCGGTCATAATAATAATAGCCCGGCCGGTCTTGATATTCGCGCCAGTTGCGCGCGTTGCGCACGCGTTGCCGCTGCGGCGCCGCATCCTCATCGTCGTCGGCATAGGTCGTCGCCGGCCGCTCGCGCCGCGCCACCGCGGCGGTGGCGCCGCTCGGAATCTCGCCGGTCAGCACCACGCGCGTGGCCTTGAGGCCCTGCTGCTTGACCAGGTCGAACAGCACGGCGGCGTTCTCCTTCGCCAGCCGCACGCAGCCGTGCGAGGCCGGGCGGCCGAGATGCTTGACGTCGTAGCTGCCGTGGATGGCGTGGCCTTCCTGGGTGAAGAAGATCGAATAGGGCATCGGCGCGTCGTCCCACTCGCGCGAGAAGTGATCGCGCTCCATGCGGAAGGCCTGGAACTGGCCGTCCGGCGTGTCGTAGGCGGCCATGCCGGTCGACACCTTCCAGGCGTAGCGCTGCTGGCCGTCGACCGTGACGGTCATCGTCTGCGCGGCCTTGTCGACCTGGATGAGGATGTCGGCGCGGGCGGCGTCGAGCGCCAGCGCCGTGAGCCCGGCGGCGAGCGCGACAGCAAGGCGGATACGCATGACAAATCCCCGCGAAGCCCCAGCCCGCGCAGCATAGCATGGCGGGCGGCGGGATTGTGGCGGATCACGCGAATTTCAAGCGGCCGCCGCCGGCGCCTTGAATTTCATCAGTGCTTGCGCGCGTCGACCCTGAAACCGACGATGGTCGCCTCGCCCAGCGCCTTGGCGGCTTCCAGCCGGTGCAGGCCCTCGACCAGCACGAAGCGCGCGCCGTCCTCGCGCACCAGGATCGGCGTCTGCTGGCCGTCCTTGAGCATGCTTTCGGCGATCTCGTGCACGCGCTGCGGATCGAGCGTCGTGCGCCGCTTGATCGGCACGTAGATCTTGTCGACCGGGAAATTCTCGCGCTTCAGCATGGCGGGGCCATCCTAGCACTAATTTCTTGTCATTCCGGGGCGCGAGCCATAAGCGCGTTCACGCGCGTCTACGACGCGCTATGGCGAGCGAGCCCGGAATCCATAACCCCTGTCTCGTCGTCATCTCGATTCCGGGCGTATGGATTCCGGGCTCGCGGCCTAACGGCCGCGCCCCGGAATGACGGGTCGGGTGCGCTGCGCCCCGGCCACGAACCGGCCCTTTTCCCGCGCCGGCTGCGTGCCTACATGCCCAGGCAGTGCCACAAGGGAAATCGGCCGTCATGTCGGAGCCGCTCGTCGTCGTCATTCCCCACCGCCTCGGCAAGGACGAGGCCTTGCGCCGCCTCAAGGACGGGCTCGGCCGCGCCAAGGCCGAATTCGCCTGGCTGATCGCGCTCGAGCAGGAGGAATGGAGCGGCGACCGCCTGAGCTTCGCGGCCTCGGCGCTCGGCCAGCGCGCGCGCGGCTTCATCGACGTCTACGAGGGCGCGGTGCGGCTCGAGGTCACGCTGCCCTGGCTGCTGGCGAAGTTCGCCGCCGCCGCGCAGCGCGTGATCGGGCACAAGGGGCAGCTGATGCTGGAGAAGAAGTAATCAGGCATTCGCCACAAGCGGCGCGCGGCCGTGTGCGGCGCGGTAGGAGCTGAGGTCGAGCGCGGGGGCGGCCAAGCGGACGCTCTTGCGTGCGAGATCACCCCGGACTGGCGCAGACCTGCGGCGCGCCTTCAAAGCTGCAGGGGCTGTCCGGCGGCGTCCCACACACGCTGTGCAATGCGCGGGTCGACACACATCGTCCGTTCGGGCCGCGCCAGCCCGGTCCGCCCTTGCAGCCGCAGCCCCGGCACCGGCATTCGGCGGCAACGGCAGAGGGCGCGTCGGCATTCGACACACCGCCGACGCCCGCGTTCGGCACGCCGCCGAACAGGACAAAGGCGAGGGGCACGCCGACGATCAGTGCCCATAAAGCAAGATTTTTCAGCCGAATTCTCCCGGAAATTTCGGAGACATTCTGCGTTGTCCGCGCTGGCGCTTATCAAACGTCAGCTTCGATGGCGCGGACCGTAGCGGGGGCGAGGATAGCGTGCGTTCCCTACGTCCCGGTTAAATTATTTGGTCGAATTTTGGAGATGGGCGGCGGCCCCCAGCGGCGGCTGAGAACCGCGCGCGGCTTCATCGACGTCTACGAGGGCGCGGTGCGGCTCGAGGTCACGCTGCCCTGGCTGCTGGCGAAGTTCGCCGCCGCCGCGCAGCGCGTGATCGGGCACAAGGGCCAGCTGATGTTGGAGAAGCCGCCGTCATCGTGACCGGATCGCGAAGCGATCCGGGTGAGGGGGCGCAGCCGCAGAGTCTGAGCGCGGGGTAGCTACTCCGCCGCTTCCGCCTTGGCGCGGAAGGGAACGGCGGCGATCACAGCGCCCACGGCGTCTTCTTGAAACTCCGCATCGGCGCGCAGTTCATCGATGGTACGCGGGGAGGGGAAGCGCTTGTTGCCGTCGCGGTTCTCCCAGTCCTCGGCGGCGAATTCCAATACTTCCGCGGCCTTCTGCATCGCCTCGTCAATCGAGTCGCCGGCCGCGATCACGCCCGGTACGTCCGGAAACGAAACGCCGTAGCTGCTGTCAGTGTCCTTGTGGATCAGAGCGATGTAATGCGGCATTCGTTTAGTCCTTCGGCCAGCCCGCTTGCTTATAAATGCTGCGCACAGTGCCTGGCGGCAAGTCCCGCTTCGGATGCGGCACGATCACCATCAGATGCTTCGCCTATGGACGAATTTGTGGTGCGAACCGCGCACCGAAACTCGCTCGAAGCCATCCTGCAGCAAGCGGCGGATGATATGACGGCTGTCGCGGAGCATATTTTATGCCTCATAAATTCGCAATCTGACGCGAATCTATAGCGCCATGGCCACCGCGTTGCGTGGGCGGTGAGAATGAGCCTCACACCCTCTCCACAAAACTATCCACCACCCGCTTTTCGCCCGCCTTGTCGAATGAAGGCTTTCTAATCTGCGCAAAATTATACATTCGGGATTCTCTCACACCCTCTCCACAAAACTATCCACCACCCGCTTTTCCCCCGCCTTGTCGAAGTGGATGGTCAGCTTGTTGCCGTCCACGGCGGTGACGTTGCCGTTGCCGAATTTCTGGTGAAACACGCGCTCGCCCACCGCGAACAGCGAGGCGGCGCCGGTGGATTTGGCGACCAGTTCGCCTTCGATCAGCACGCCTTCGCGCTTCCCGCCGCCGCGCTTCGCGCTATGGCGGGCAGGGCGCGCTTGCCCGCCGAAGCCTTCGGCGGAGAGCGGGAGAGGTGTCCATCCGCGTATCCGTCGTCAAAACGCCATCCGGCACATACCTGCGCTGCCCGTTCTCGTCGAAGCCGCCGACGTCGCCGCGCGCCTTGCGCGCCTGCGCGCGCTGCCAGCCGGGCGTCGTGTAGTTGGAGCCGAAGGCATTCACGGCGTCGAAGCGCGAGGCGCCGTAGCCCGACATGCCGAAGCCGCCGAGCCGCCCGCCGGCTCCTTCACCTCGACGTCGGCCTCCGGCAGTTCGTCGAGGAAGCGCGACGGCATGGTCGTGGTCCACAGGCCGTGGATGCGCCGGTTGGTGGCGAAATAGATCTTGGCGCGCTTGCGTGCGCGTGTCAGCCCGACATGGGCGAGGCGGCGCTCTTCCTCGAGGCCGGCGCGGCCGCTCTCGTCCAAAGACCGTTGATGCGGGAACAGGCCTTCCTCCCAGCCGGGCAGGAACACGGTGTCGAATTCCAGCCCCTTGGCGGAATGCAGCGTCATGATGTTGACCGCCTGCTCGCCTTCGCCGCTCTCGCGGTCCATCACCAGCGAGATGTGCTCGAGGAAGCCTTGCAGGTTCTCGAATTCCTCCATGGAGCGCACCAGCTCCTTGAGGTTTTCCAGCCGGCCGGCGGCGTCGGCGCTTTTGTCGTTCTGCCACATCGCGGTGTAGCCACTCTCGTCCAGCACGATCTCGGCCAGCTCGTTGTGCGGCGTGGTGTCCTTCATGCCGCGCCAGCGCTCGAAGCCCGCCATCAGGTCGCGCAGCGCCAGCCGCGGCTTCGGCTTCATCTCGTCGGTGGCGGAGAGCGCGGCGGCGGCTTCGGAGAGCGGGATGCGTTGCTTGCGCGCGTGGTCGTGCAGCATCTGCACGGTGGCGTCGCCGAGGCCGCGCTTGGGCACGTTGACGATGCGCTCGAAGGCGAGATCGTCGGCCGGCTGCGCGATCACGCGCAGGTAGGCGAGCGCGTCGCGGATTTCCATGCGCTCGTAGAAGCGCGGGCCGCCGATCACGCGATAGGGCAGGCCGAGCTGGATGAAGCGGTCCTCGAATTCGCGCATCTGGAACGAGGCGCGCACCAGGATGGCGATCTCGTCGAGCGGATGGTCTTGCCCCAACTCGCGCGCCGCGCGCTGCAGCTGCTCGATCTCCTCGCCGATCGAGCGGGCTTCCTCTTCGCTAGTCCCAGGCGCCGGTGACCTGCACCTTTTCGCCCGGCACGTCTTCGGTGCGCAGCGTCTTGCCGAGGCGGCCTTCGTTGTGGGCGATCAGATGGCTCGCCGCCGCTAGAATATGTCCGGTGCTGCGGTAATTTCTTTCCAGCCGGATGATCTTCGCGCCGGGAAAATCATGATCGAACCTCAAAATATTATCGACCTCGGCGCCTCTCCATCCGTAAATCGACTGGTCGTCATCGCCGACGCAGCAGATGTTTTTTTGCGCTCTTTCTTCCTTCACCTCTCCCCTGGTGGGAGAGGTCGGCGCGCGTAGCGCGCCGGGTGAGGGGGAAGCTGACCGGCGCAGGCGCATCAAATGTGTCGGCGAGTTCGACCCCCTCACCCGGCTCGCCTTCGCTTCGCTCCGGCGCTCCACCCTCTCCCGCAAGGGGAGAGGGTGAAGCGGCGGTGCCGACCGCGCAGCGGCGAGGCGGGTGAGGACCTGCGCCAGCAGCCGCAGCCACAGATACTGCGCCACGTTGGTGTCCTGATATTCGTCCACCAGGATGAACTTGAAGCGCTGCTGGTACTGCCGCAGCACGTCCGGGTTCTGCCGGAACAGCCGGATGTTCTCCAGCAGCAGGTCGCCGAAGTCGGCGGCGTTGAGCGTCTTCAGCCGCTCCTGATAGGCGAGGTAGAGCTTCTTGCCCTTGCCGTTGGCGAAGCTGGCGGCTTCCCCGGCCGGCACCTGGTCGGGCGTCAGCCCGCGGTTTTTCCAGCCGTCGAGCAACATGGCGAACACCCGAGCAGGCCATCTTTTCTCGTCGAGCTTCTCGGCTTCTAGGAGCATTTTGAGCAGCCGGATCTGGTCGTCGACGTCCAGAATCGTGAAATTGCTCTTCAGGCCGACCAGTTCGGCGTGCCGCCGCAGAATCTTCACGCCGATCGAGTGGAAGGTGCCAAGCCACGGCATTCCCTCGACAATTTGCCCGACCATGAGGCCGACGCGGTGCTTCATCTCGCGCGCCGCCTTGTTGGTGAAGGTGACGGCCAGGATGTCGGCCGGCCGCGCCCGGCCGAGATTGAGGATGTGCGCTATCCGGGTTGTAAGTACGCGGGTTTTTCCGGTTCCCGCCCCCGCCAGAACGAGCACAGGACCGTCGAGCGTCTCCACCGCCTCGCGCTGTTCCGGGATTGAGATCGGCGAGATAGGGCGCCCCGCGTTGTTCTAGCGCGCGCGCGGCAATGCCGCCCGCCGCCGGTTGCGGGCTCACTTGAGCAGGTTCGGTACGCTTGGGCTCGGCCATCTCGTCCATAGGGAAGGGGCGGGTTTAGGCGCCGCCGGAAACGAATCTTCTAGCGCTAAAGATGGCATCCATGCGCCCCAAATTCGAGGGGCGCGGGCCGCACTTGTCCGCATGTTCCTGCGGCTTTAGCCTCATTTTTCGCTGTTTCAAAACAATTCAGGGGGGAATCCCGTGCGTCTGAAAGACAAAGTGGCCGTCATCACCGGCGGCGGCCGCGGCATCGGCCGCGACATCGCGCTTAGCTTTGCCCGCGAGGGCGCCCATGTGGTGATCGCGGAGATCGATCCGGCCACCGCGTCTTCTACCGCGAAGGACGCCGCCAAGACCGGCGTGCGCAGCATCGGCGTCGCCACCGACGTCTCGAAAGCGTCCGACATCGCCAAGCTGGTCGATGCGACGATGAAGGAATTCGGCCGTATCGACATCCTGGTCAACAACGCCATGAAGATCGTGCCCGGCAAACTCGAAGCGCTGCCGGAAGCGGCCTGGGACACGACCATGAACATCGGCCTGAAGGGCGCGTTCCTGGTCAGCCAGGCGGCGGCCAGGCACATGATCGCGCAGAAGTCCGGCTGCATCGTCAACATTGCCTCGATCGCCGGGCTGTTTCCGTACAACTGGGCCGGCGCCTATTCGGTGGTGAAAGCCGGCCTCATCATGCTGACCAAGCTGCAGGCGATGGAGTGGGCGCCCTACGGCATCCGCGCCAACGCCATCACGCCCGGCTATATCCGCACGCCCGGCACCGAGGCGATGTATGCCGATGCGGAAATCTACGAGGGCCGCCGCAAGGGCGTGCCGATGGGCCGCGTCGGCTCGGGCGAGGACATCGCCGGGCCGGCGATTTTTCTGGCGAGCGACGACGCGCGCTACACGACCGGCAGCGTGGTCGGCGCCGACGGCGGCCAGGCGGTCGGCTATTTCCTCAGCGTGCCGGGAAGGAGGTTTTCGGGCGGGCGGATCGATTAGGGGGCTGCACTCATCTGCGCGGTGCAGTTCGATCCTCGGCAATATGCGCGCGTCCGGCGTGCGAACGCTCGCCGCTTAGTATCTCGGGCGCGGTTGCAATCACCAATGTATCTTAGACTGCAATCGTCAATCGATCTTGATCGTCGGCAGGGCTCGGCGCGAAATCGGGCCGAACGGGAAACTCAATTAACGTGGCGCTTGCAGCGGCACTTAGCCTTTTCAGGTCGACAATGAGGTCGCGGAAACATTCGATCGGCACGGAGTATTTTCGTTCGGCAGTTGAGTATTTTGTCGTCAATGAAATGATGACGTTCTTACCGTCGGGTGAGTAGTTGTCCGCTCTCAAAGCAGTGACACCGATCGGAATTGTTTTGTCCTCACTCATCGCACTCACCTCACAAACAAGTACGCGGTCGCTTAGTCAGGATTCCGCAGATGAACCCTGAACTTATTTGAATAATAGGGATTTTCTGGATTTCTCAAACGCCCAAGTGGGCGCTGTGGATAACTCTCGGCGCCGCGCCATCGCAATAATAATCGTGAAATCGATGCCGGCGTGGTGATGCAGGTAATCAGGTGCCGGCGCGTGCAACATCACTTCCGGATTTGATGGCGAGCAACAGGCCAAAGCCGACGAATTTGCTCACGTCGGTTGTGGGTCAACCGTCGCCCGGCTTCCGGCCGCGGCAATCGTCTCGTCCGGGACAATACTGAGCTTCTGCAATTCCGCGCACCCGCACGACAGCGCCTTGCGCGTCGACAGGTGTATTTTGCGGCCGTCCGGGAATTCGATGTAACGGCGGACAAATCGCCCACGGCCTTCGACAACATACTTCGTGCCAATCGGAACGCGCGCCGGGAGGCGGGGCAATTTTGGCATTGCTGGTCCTTGTACTGGTCGCTAACGCCATTTTTAAAGGCATTTGCCATGTTTATTTTGTGACAAAATATGGCGTTATCCGTGTCTTGCGCGCTGCAACATGCGCTCCGCGGACATCGTCATGTATGCCTGGAACGCGAACCCCATTCGACGATTCCGCCATGGTCCGCTGAGAGGCTTACTGAAGCCGCGCGCCGAATGGCCCGCAGCAAAAAACCCCAGGACATGTCCCGGGGTCTTGCTTCGATCGGCGGCCAGGCCGCCCCGATTGTGCGGCGATATCCTTCGTCAGCGCAGTGAGTAGAGCGTTGAGTTGGCCTTTTCGAGCCGGTCCGCCGTGCTTGCGGCGATCTGCTGAAGCAACTGCGGTATCAATTCTCCCGAGGCCCTTGCGGCCAGATTAATCTCCGCAACGGCGTGACCGCCGTGATCGCGGAAGCGCGCCGAAACGATGGTCATGTTCAATTTCTGAAGCTCGCTGGGGAGGACCTCCTTCAGCTTCGCCAGGTCGACGGCGTTTTGCAGGGCGCTGAGGGCTTTCCGGTTGATGTCCGCCTTTGCCAGCTTCAGATTTGCATCGGTGACGGAAACTTCCTGCCCGTCCAGCAGGATGACCGGCTTGGCGATTTTCAACGCGACGGTCGCGCTATCTTTTTCCACCAAATGGATCGGCAGGCTTCCATGGAATTGCTGACTGCCGTCCTTGTTCTTTGCCAAATCTATCCACGAGCGCAGCTGCGGAACTTTCAATTTGACAAATGCAAATGTCTTCTTCTGCCAACGGATCTCGGTTTTCAGCGGTCCGGCAACGCACGACCAAATATCGATATCGCCACGGATCGACATGACAAGGTGATCGTCGAGCGGCCAGAGCGAGCCACGCTTGAGCGACACGACGGCGCTCTGGTTATCGAGGCCGCGCTTCGCACAGTTGTCGGTAGGCAGCTTGAATGTGCCCACCACGTTCGAGAACTCTCGCTGAAGATCGATCAAATCGGCGAAGATTCTTGCGTCCACGATCAGTTCGTTGCTGGCGGAATTGATCGTGATCCAGGAGGTCGTGCTGACCGTAATGGGTACGCCGTTGACGCTGTTCTTGATTGGGACTGGTCCGACTACGAGTTGGGCTTTGGCTGTTGATGCAAGACCGGCTAAGAGCAATGCACCCAATACAAGCGCTCTCATGTCCCCACTCCCTCACTGCCAATAAGCTAGATCGCTCTTTTGCAAAACGCCAGCGCGAATTGACGGCACATTTGAGCGTCGTTCCGCAGAGCAGCAATCAAGCGCCGGCGGCACCCGTCAAAAAATACAGCCGCTTGGCGCGAGTTTTATAGTGGTGCGAAGAACTTAGCGCCCACGTCCGGCAATATCCGCACGTCCGGCACCGCGGTGATGTCGGCCGACCGGAAATCGGCGTAGACGCCGGCAAGATGTGCCGGCGCGCGGCGACGGCAATGCCGACTAATCCGATGCCGCCGCTAGTTCATGCGCAAGGTGGCTGGCATCGACCAACACGGCCTGCACGGCGACCATCGGAAGTCCCAACACGATGACCGCCTCGATAGGCAGATTGGCCGCGCAAACGACCGCAGCGACCAGACACGCGAGGATTCCGCCGGCGTCCCAGCCGCCTTCGGAAGCGAATTGAAAGCGAAACGTGCACGGGGCGATCTTGCTCGCGTTGTAGACCGCGGTCATCCAATAGGGGAAGTAGAGTCCGCTGAACAATGTGGTTGCGATGGCGACGACGACGACGGCAACCGGATTGCTGCCGCAGATCGATTTGAGGATGAGACCCGCCGCCAAGATCACGGCGTTGAGCCACACGCTGCGCCGGCCATGGCCCATGTCGATGAAGCGGCCCAGAACCATGCCGCCCAGCGCGCCCGCCAATGCCGCGACCGCAAGCGCGCCGCCGTAATTGTCGAACCGCTCGGCCAGCGCCTGGAACATGACAATGCTCCATGCGGTCGCCGAGCCGTTTTGAATCCAGCCATCGGCGAAAAAGAGTAAAATGCCTGATTTTGCCGCCGCGAAGGCGCCGCGCGGAGACGGCTGGGTGATTTTCGGCTCCTCGACATGAAGCAGCGGATAGACGGCGGCCACCTGGATCGCGAACGCTGCGCCGAAAGCAATCCAGGGTCCGAAGTTTGTCAGCATGACCCCGCCGGCAACCGGGCCCATCATGCCGGCGAGCGCGCTGATCGCCTGCCGGGCGCCGATCTGCTTGCCCCGGTGCTCGACGTCGCCGAGCGAGGCAAAGAAGGCATGATAGCAGGTCCAGTAGAAGACCTGGGCGAGCGACAGGATGGCGCAGAACAATAGCAGTGCAGGCCCAACGCCGTGCACAGGCGCAATGGCCGGGAATTGCAGGGCGGACAATAGTGTCCCGATAATGAATGTGCGGCGCAATCCGATTTTTGACGCGACGATCACGACCAGCGGGCGCAACGCAAATCGCAAGGCAAGGACCGCGGCGGCGAACAGAAAAATTTGCGCCGGCGGCAGGCCGGCGCGAAATAGGAACACCATGAAGAAGATGCCGGCCAGGCTCCACGCCAGCGACACCAGCGCGAGGTGGACGGCGAGGCGGTTGATGTCGCGATTTGCAAAGAACGCCATCATCGAAGAAGCCCGTTTTCTCAGTGTGCGGGGAAGGAGTCATTCGGACGGGTGGACGACTAATTCTTACCCGGCATCTTGACGCTGCGCCCGGCGCCTTCCGGCCGCGGCAGCACCGCATGCGCCGCTTTCATCGCCGCCAGCGCGCGCATGACGGGTTCGGGAAACGGCGCCACCTTCTTGGCCGTCATGTCGACATGCAAGGTCATGCTTTCCGAGGTCGCCGACACCCAGTTTTCGGTCGCGTGCATGAGTTGCTCGAACAGGTGAATGCGCTTGGCATCGAAGTCGATGAGCTGCACGGTCACGCGCACCGGATCGTCCCGATGCAGTTCGCGCAGATAGCGCACATGGGCTTCGGCGACCATGGTCGAGTGCTTGTGCCGTTCCAGATAGGCGGGGCCGAGCCCGATGAGCTCGTAGACTTCGTCCACCGCGCGGTCGAACAGCACGTTGTAATAGGCCACGTTGAGATGGCCGTTGTAGTCGATCCATTGCGGCTCGATCCGCATCACCGAGGAGACGAACGGCGCGGCGAAGACCGGATTCTCGGTCATGCCCGGCCTCGTGCCGGGCATCCACGCTTTGGCTGCAAAGCAAAGCGTGGATGGTCGGGACAAGCCCAGCCATGACGCATCGGTGTTCGCGGCTGACTCCCATCATCAAGCGCTGATCGGATACACGGCCTTCTCGCCGCTGAGCACGCGCGCGACGTCGGACGCGCACTTGGTCTGCAGCTCTTCGAGCGCCTCGATCGAGTAGAACCCGGTGTGCGGAGAGATGATGACGTTGTCGCGGCCGAGCAGGGGGAAGTCCTTGGCCAACGGTTCGGTCGTCACCACGTCAAGCCCGGCGCCGCCGACCTGTCCCGCATCGAGCGCCGCGATCAGCGCCGGCTCGTCGATCAGCGGGCCGCGGCCGGTGTTCACGACATAGGCACCCTTCTTCATTTTGGCGAAGGCGGCCGCATTCAGCATGCCGCGCGTCGCCGGCAGCAGCGGCGCGTGCATCGAGACGTAATCGGCGCGCGTCAGCAAGGTGTCGAGATCGACGCCCTCGACGTTCGCCGCCTTGAAGACGTCCGGTTTCACGAAGGGGTCGTAGGCAAGGACCTTGATGCCGAAGGCCTGCGCTTTCGGCGCCACCAGGCGCGGGATGTGGCCGAAGCCGACCAGGCCGAGCACCGTGCCCTCGATGCGCCGGATCGGCACCACCGCCGGCATTTCCCAGCGGCCGCTTTGCACCAGTTTGTTGGAGAGCGGAACCTTGCGGATCAGTGCCAGCAGCAGCGCCATGGTGTGGTCGGAGACTTCGCGGATGCAATAGTCCGGCACGTAGTTGACGGCGATGCCTTTCTCCTTGGCGGCGGGCAGGTCGATATTGTCGACGCCCAGGCCGAAGCGGCCGATCGCCTTGCATTTGGTGAGCTGGGTGAGGATGTCGCGCGTGAGCTTGGCATAGGTCACCAGGATGGCGTCGGCATCGCGGGCAACGCTGAGGATGTCGTCGGCATTCACGCTTTTCGACATGCGAAATGTCGGATTGAGCCGCGCCAGCGCGGCCTTGGCGGGGTCGAGCGACGGAAACACGCTATCAGTGACAGCAATAACAGGGCCGGCCATAGGGAGCTCCAGATTCGATGGGGCGGGATGCGGCGGAACCTACGCCAGCCAAGTTTGCCCGTCCATCGCGCGGGCAAATTGATGAACATCAATGACTTGGCGGCATTAACCAAAAATTAACGATGCTCGCCCGTGGCGGCCTCGCTTGGTTATCCTGAGGAAAAGCCAAGGGAGGCGTGGCAATGGCAATTCTCGGTACGTTGGCGCGAGGGGCGTATATGCTGATCGTAGCGGGCATGATCGTCGCATGGGCCGTATCGGCCAGCAAAAGCAGCCCGGCCGAGCCGAAGAACGAGCCGGCGGTAGAACGCTGGTATGCCTGACGCGCCGCCACGAAAGTTTCTCCTTGCGACGCGCGTCCCGCGCGCTTGACCTCGTCCGCCATCCCCGCCACGTTCGCCGCACTATCCGGGGCAAGAGCCGATGGCCGGCGCGGCGGCAGTGAATAAGCAAGCACCAGTGCAGGCACGCGATCCTTCCGCGATCGCGGCCGCGATTGCCGCGCTGACGGCGGCCTTCGGCAACCGCGTCGTCACCTCGCAATCGGTGCGCGAGCAGCACGGCAATACGCTGACCTGGGTGCCCAACCAGCCGCCGGACGCGGTGGTCTATCCGCAGAACACCGGCGACGTGCAGACCATCGTGCGCATCTGCGCGGCCAATGGCGTGCCGGTCATCCCGTTTGGCGTCGGCACTTCGCTCGAGGGCCATGTCAATGCGCCGCTCGGCGGCGTGTCGATCGATGTCCGCGACATGAACAAGATGCTCAGCGTACACGCGGAGGATCTCGATTGCGTCATTGAGCCCGGCATTACTCGCAAGGCGCTCAACGAGCAGCTGCGCGACCAGGGCCTGTTCTTCCCGATCGACCCCGGTGCCGACGCCTCGCTCGGCGGCATGGCGGCGACGCGCTGCTCTGGCACCAATGCGGTGCGCTACGGCACCATGAAGGACAATGTGCTGGCGATGAAGGTGGTGATGCCGGACGGCGAGCTGCTAACCACGTCGCGGCGCGCGAAAAAATCGGCGGCCGGCTACGATCTCACGCGGCTGATGGTCGGCTCGGAGGGCACCCTCGGCGTCATCACCGAGCTCACGCTCAAGCTGTCGGGCATTCCCGAGGCGATCGCCTCCGGCGTCTGCCCGTTTCCATCGGTCGACGCCGCCTGCAAGGCGACCATTCTCACGATCCAGTCGGGCATTCCGGTGGCGCGCATCGAATTGCTCGATGCGTTGCAGATCAAGGCGAGCAACGCCTATTCCAAGCTCACGCTGCCGGAAGTGCCGACGCTGTTCGTCGAATTCCACGGCAGCGATGCCGGCGTCGCCGAGCAGTCGCAGCGGTTCGGCGACATCGTGGCGGAGCTGGGCGGCGGGCCGTTCGACTGGGCGACCAAGCCGGAGGACCGCAGCCGTCTCTGGCAGGCGCGCCACGACGGTTATTGGGCTGGCCGCCATCTGCGGCCGGGCGCCTCCGCTTTCGCCACCGATGTCTGCGTGCCGATCTCGCGCCTGGCCGAATGCGTCACCGCCACGCAAGCCGAGATCGCCGAACTCAATCTGGTGGCGCCGATTCTCGGCCATGTCGGTGACGGCAATTTCCATCTGACCCTGCTGGTCGACATGGCCGATGCCGACGAGGTCAGGCGCGCCAAGCTTCTGATGGAGCGGTTGGTCGAATTGGCACTGTCCATGGACGGCACCTGTACCGGCGAGCACGGCGTCGGGCAGGGCAAGATGAAATACCTGTTGGCCGAGCACGGCGCGCCGGCGCTCGCCGCCATGGCCGCGATCAAGCGCGCGCTCGACCCGCAAAACATCATGAATCCGGGCAAGATCGTCGCGCTCAATTGAGCAACGACATAGAATTGCCGCCGAAACTGGCAAAAATAGCGTACATCTTACATTATTGAACGCGGAGCGCGCCTTGCAGCGCGCGGGCAGCCGCGTTGGAGTTGGCGTTGCAGACCACCCTGCTTGGATTGGCAATTGCGATCATTCTGGCGCTGTTGGCGGCGCTGGTTGGTCCGCTGCTGATCGACTGGGGCACCCATCGCTCGCTGTTCGAGACGGAGGCGAGCCGCCTGATCGGCGTCGACGTGCGCGTCACAGGCGCCATCGAGGCGCGGCTGCTGCCGTCGCCGTCACTCACGCTGCACGACATCGAAATCGGCGGCGGCGGCGAGGACAAAATCCGCGCACGCGCGCTCGGCTTTGAATTCGCGCTCGGCCCGCTGATGCGCGGCGAGTGGCGGGCGGCCGAGATGCATCTTGTGGCGCCGCAGGTAAGCCTCGGGCTCGACGTCTCCGGTCATGTGTTGGCGCCCAACCTGGCGATCAAGTTCAACCCGGATGCCCTGTCGATCGACCGCTTGAGCGTCGAGGACGGCAAGCTGACGCTCACCGACGTTGCGAACGGCGCTCGCGTCACGCTCGACCGATTGTGGTTCAACGGCGAGGCGCGCTCGCTGCTCGGACCGTTCAAGGGCGAGGGCGCCGCCACCATCGGCGGCGAACTTTATCCGTTTCGGATCGCCGCCGGCCGCTATGGCGACGACGGCGCGCTCAGGCTTCATGTCAATGTCGATCCGGTCAATCATCCGCTCAGCATCGAAGCCGATGGCATGCTGGCGCTCGCCGGCGGTGCGCCGAAATTCGACGGCACATTGAGCCTGACGCGGCCGGTCGGGATTGCAGCGGGCGGCGCCGCGCAATCGACCCGGACTTTAAGCCAGCCTTGGCGGGTGACCGGCAAGATCAAGGCGAGCGCGGCGTCGGCGCTGATGCAGCAGTTTGAATTCCAATACGGATCGGAGGATCAGGGGCTCAAGCTCACCGGCGTCGCCGATTTCAAATTCGGCAGAAGCCCGCGCTTCGACGGCGTGCTGTCGGGCCGGCAGATCGATCTCGATCGCGCGCTCGCCGCCGAAGATGGCAGCCGGCCGCCGCCCGCCGCCGCCATCCGCAAGATTGCGGAACTGGCCGGGGCTGCGTTCCGCCCCGCCATCCCGATCCAGATCGGCGTCGGCATCGATCAGGTCACGCTCGGCGGCGGCAGCGTTGCGAACTTGCGCGGCGACATCAGCACCGACGCTAGAGGGTGGAATCTGGATCGTTTCGAATTTCGCGCGCCGGGCTTCACGCAAGTGCGGCTGAGCGGCCATCTTGCGGTCGGCGGCGACGGCGTCGCCTTCACCGGGCCGGCCGAGATCGAAGCCGGCGATCCGAAGGTACTGGCCGCCTGGCTGGAGGGGCGCGGCGAGGTGGCGCAGGGCGACCTGCGGTCCTTGAGCCTGCGCGGCGATGTCACGTTCGGCAGCGATACGATCGCCATCGAACGCCTGAAAGCCGCGTTCGACCGCAAAACCGTCACCGGCCGCCTCGCTTATGCGTTTGCGTCCGGTCAGCATCCGGCCAAGCTCGATGCCGCGCTCAACGCGCCCGAGCTCGATATCGACGCCGCGCTCGGCTTTGGCAACGCGCTGCTCGCCGGCTCCAATATCGAACGGCCGCACGACATGACGATCGCCGCCGATATTGGCCGCGCCACCATCGCCGGCTTCGAGGCGCGCGATGCCAGCGCAAGATTGCAGGTGGACGGAAACGGCTTGCGGATCGACCGGCTTGCGGTCGCCGATCTCGGCGGTGCGACCTTTTCGGCGAGCGGCCGCATCGTGACCGCGGCGCCCTCGCCGCAGGGCAGCATACGCGTCGATCTCGATGCACCGGACATGATGCCGGTGATGGCGCTGCTGGCGCGTTTTGCGCCGGAAACCGCGCAGGCGTTGCGCGGCGGCGCCCCGGCGATGGCGCCGGCCAAGCTGCATGCGCAATTCACAATCGACGGCACGCGGCCGGCGGCGATCGCCAAGCTTGCGGTCGATGGCAGCCTCGGCCAGGTGCGCGTTGCGCTCAACGGCCAAGCCGATGTCGATTCCATTGCGCTCAACGCCGGCAACCTGCGACTCGACGGCAAGCTGGAAGCCGATGACGGCAAGCTGCTGGTGGCGATGCTGGGTCTCGACCGCGTCGTGGCGGTGGATGCCGGTCCGGGCGCGTTGACGCTGACGACGAGCGGGCCGGCGCGAGGCGCATGGCGGATCGATGGCAAGTTGACCGCCGGCGGCCTCGAGGTCAGCGCCGCCGGCACGGCCAGTCCGTTCGCGGATAACCCCTCGGCGGCGCTGCGCGCCACGATCGCACGCGCCAATGCGGCGCCGCTGCGCGGCGCGGGCGGGGCCGGCGCTACGCTGCCGGTCAGCTTTGCAGGCAACATTGCCCTTGCCGGCAAAAACCTGACGCTGGACGACATTGACGCCGCGGTCGCCGGTACGATGCTGCGCGGCAAGCTTGAGGTGACACTGTCATCGCCGCGCCACCTGCAAGGCGAAATCGAAGCCGACAGCATCGATGCGGCGGGCCTCGTCGCGGCGGCCATCGGCGCGCCGGCGCCAGCCGCCGGCAAGGGCGGCGCAGCCTGGGCCTGGTCGAGCGAGCCGTTCGCCGGCGGCGTGTTCGGCGACTACGGCGGCCAGATTGCGTTGAAGGTGCGGCGCGTCGACCTGCTGCCGCGGCTCGCCGCGCGCGAGCTGCGCGCCAATTTGCGCCTCGGCAAGGACGCGTTCGCCTTCGAAGACATGACCGGCGACATCGCCGGCGGACGCTTGAGCGGCCAGGTGTCGTTCCGCTCCGCCGAGGAGGGCTTGAAAGCGGGCGCCAAGATTTCACTCACCGGCGTCGACGCGGCCAGTTTGCTGCCATCCGGAGCGCGGCCGCCGGTCACCGGAGCGCTCACGTTATCGGCCGATGTCGAAGGTCCGGCTTGAGCCCGGTGGCGCTGATCGGCTCGCTGCAAGGATCCGGAAAGTTCGCGCTCGCCGATGGGCGGTTCGCCGGCCTCGATCCGCGCGCCTTCGATGCCGTCACGCGCGCGGTGGACCAAGGGCTGGCGATCGATGCCGCCCGCATCTCCGACGTGGTGAGCAAGGCCTTGGACAGCGGCGGACTGGCGGTCAAACAGGCGGAAGGGACGATCGCGCGTGAGCGCCGGACAGGTGCGCTTGGGCAAAATCTCCG
Source organism: uncultured Alphaproteobacteria bacterium (assembly GCA_963762285.1). GTDB lineage: Bacteria > Pseudomonadota > Alphaproteobacteria > Rhizobiales > Xanthobacteraceae > Pseudolabrys. The sequence continues at coordinate 246,283 of CAVXKE010000015.1, forward strand.
CCGATAGTCAGGACGCCACCTTGTCGCTAGCCGGCACTCTCGATCTCACCGACGGCTCGATCGACGCGCGGCTGGTGCTCTCGGGATCGGGCGTGGCGGCCGGCGCGCGGCCCGATATCTTCATGGCATTGAAAGGTCCAGTTGCGGCGCCGACGCGTAGCATCGACGTGTCGGCGCTGACCGGATGGCTCACTTTGCGCGCAGTCGAGAACCAGGCCAAGAAATTGCGCGAGATCGAGCGGCAGCACGAGATCGAACAGCAGCGCGAAACCGAGCGGCAGCGGCAAATCGAAAATGCCGGGCGGAATGCGGTGCCGAAAAACGAGCCGCCGCCTGTGACGAATGGCGCCCCGCCGCTCGCCAACAGTGTACCGCGGGCCGCGCCAAAGAGTGCCCCGCTGCAACGACCGCCGATCAGCCTGGCGCCCGCCTTGCCGGCGCCGATCGATGTCAGGCCGTTGCCTACGCCGGGGCGCGGCGATCGGCCGGAGGCGTCAGTCGGCCCGCAGAACTGAAGGCGCGCGCGCACCGCCCGCCTCACGCGCCATGCCGCCGCCGCGGCGCTCGCCGATCTGCGCGCGGTAGTGGTCGAGCACGAACAGCCGGATCGCGGATGACAGATTGCCTTGGCGGCGATCGGTGTCGATCGAGGCCACCAGATCGGACAGCGTCAACTCGCGGCCGCCGGCGATTTCCTTCAGCGCCTTCCAGAACGCGTCTTCGAGACTGACGCTGGTCTTGTGACCCGCGATCACGATCGAACGTTTGACAACCGGAGATTTCATTGGCCGTCTCCTTTGTCGATCCGGTGCCGGTCGAGGTCGCGGCTGGCTTTTGCTTGTTGCGCGGCTTCGAGCTTGCGCCGGTGTTTGGGCTGACCATGGGCAAGACGATTGGCGTGGGCGCGAGCGTCGTCTTGCCGCTGCTTGGCCCGCTTGCGGGCCATTCGAAGATTGACCAGTTCAGCCATGCCGCCCCCGACGGTATGCGGATACTCATTGCCTCGGGACCCCGCATGGCCCCCGATATCGCCGCCAAAAATGTAGACACGCCGGCGAGAAGTCGCCTGCCGGTATCCAGGCGGGGCGACTCCATAGGATCAGGCTATTACTTTGTGGGAGTGGCGGGCTAAGATTCAATACACGGTTAGTTGATCGAAATAGATCAATTATCCACTGTAGCGAATACATTTAGATTAATGCGGTATAATTACCCAACCGTAGGTTAGTACGCATGTATATTTTGTCACACGCGAAGAATTACTATGGCAATTCGCGAAGACGACATGCAAGAAGCCGGACAGCGATACCTTAGCATGTCAAATTCGACCCGCGAAGTGCAGTAGAATAATACCGTGATATTCACAAAGACATTCTGGCAATACATTCCATCTTACGAAATTTGTTGTGGGCGATTTCGCCATGGGCGGCAGCCTATGCACAACGCCGGCTTGCCCACACACGGCGATTATCGCGGGCGAGTCATCTGTTCCGGGCGCACCAAACGGTCAAATTCTGCGCCAGTTACAAATCCGAGCCCGACCGCTTCCTGGCGCAGAGTCGTGCCATTAGCGTGCGCCGCCTTGGCCACCTGCGCGGCCTTGTCGTAGCCGATGTGAGGTGCGAGCGCCGTCACCAGCATCAGCGAACGCTGCATCAGTTCGCGGATGCGCGGCTCGTTGGCCTTGATGCCGACCACGCAATTGTCGGTGAACGAATTCGCCGCGTCGCCGAGCAAGCGGATCGATTGCAGCATGCAATAGGCCAGCACCGGCTTGTAGACATTGAGCTCGAAATGGCCCTGGCTGCCGGCCACCGTGACGGTGGTCTGGTTGCCGAACACGCGGGCACAGACCATGGTCAGCGCCTCGCTCTGGGTCGGATTGGTCTTGCCGGGCATGATCGAGGAGCCGAGCTCGTTGCTCGGCAGGATCAACTCACCGAGCCCCGAGCGCGGGCCGGAGCCGAGCAGGCGGATGTCGTTGGCGATCTTGAACAGCGCGGTGGCGGCGGCGTTGAGCGCGCCGTGCACGTACACATAGGCGTCGTGGCCGGCCATGTGCTCGAATTTGTTGGGCGCGCTAGAAAACGGAAGCTTGGTCAGCTGCGCTATGCGTTTTGCGAAGGCCTTGGCGAACTTCGGTTTGGAATTCAACCCAGTGCCGACCGCGGTGCCGCCTTGCGCCAGCGGGTAGAGCTCGCGCTGCGCGAGGCTGAGGCGCGCGATGGCGGATTTGACTTGCGCGGCATAGCCGGAAAATTCCTGGCCCAAAGTGAGCGGGGTCGCATCCATCATGTGGGTGCGCCCGATTTTGACGATCCTGCCGAACTCCCTGGCTTTCTTGTCGAGCGCGGCGCGCAGCCGCGTCAGCGCCGGCAGCAGATGGCGGTGGATCTCGATCGCCGCGGCAATGTGCATGGCGGTCGGGATCGAATCGTTGGACGACTGGCTCATATTGACGTGATCGTTCGGATGCACCGGCTTTTTCGCGCCGAGTTCGCCGCCGAGCGCGACGTTGGCGGCGTTCGCGATCACCTCGTTGACGTTCATGTTGGTCTGGGTGCCGGAGCCGGTCTGCCACACCAGCAGCGGAAAATGCTCGTCCAGCTTGCCGTCGGCGATCTCCTGCGCCGCCGCGATGATCGCCCTGGCGCGCCGGTGGTCGAGCGAACCGAGATCGCGATTGACCTCCGCCGCCGCGCGCTTGATCAGGCCGAGCGCGCGCACGATCTCGATCGGCATGCGTTCTGAGCCGATGCGGAAATTGTGCAGCGAGCGTTCGGTCTGCGCGCCCCAGAGCTTGTCGGCGGGGATAGCCAGCGGCCCGAAGGCGTCGCTTTCAACGCGCGTTTTTTGGCGGGTTTTGGCGGGCTTCTTGGCCATGCCGAATTGTAAGCCCGCCGCCGCGCCGGCGAAAGCAAAGCTTGCGGCTATTTCTTGCGGAAACGATCGAGCCGTACGACCTCGGCGCCGCTGGCGGGCTTGTCGGGCTTCGGTTCAATCGGCGCCGCCACCGGCGGCGGAATGGTCGGCGTCGTCGCGGGCGCGGCGACGGCGGGCGGCGGCGTCGTGGCGCGCTTCTTCCTGACCGGCTTGTCCTGGACATTGGCCGGCGCCTGCCGGTCCTCGCCCTCGGTGACTTCCTCGAATTGCAGGCCGAATTGCACCGACGGATCGAAGAAGCCGCTGATCGCCTCGAACGGAATGCCGAGCTTTTCCGGAATGCCGCCGAACGACAGGCCGACCTCGAAGCCGCGCTCGTTCACGGTCAAATCCCAGAACTGGTGCTGCAGGATGATGGTCATCTGCTCGGGATATTGCGTGCGCAGCCGTTCCGACATGCGCACGCCCTCGGCGCGGGTGTCGAACGAAATGTAGAAATGATGATCGCCCGGCAGGGTCTTTTTCTTGGCGACGTCGGTGAGCACGTTGCGCACCACGCCGCGCAGCGCCTGCTGGGTCAGGAGATCGTAACGGAAGTGATCGGTCATGGGGCTCAGGGGTCTGGCGCGATAGTCGCGCGATGCTAGCGCAGGCCACGCGCCCAGCGCCATCCCCGCGCGGCGCATGGGCGGGCCGCTGTCATAATTGGAACCGGCGGGGCGATAAATGAAAGTGGAGGCTTCTGTTGCCAGGTGCCTCCGAACCCCGCCTAACCGCTGCTAAGACGGCTAGGGCTTGTAGGCTTGGTTATTCAAACCGCTTACGCGGCCTGAGCAACCGGAGCATAGTTGTCGTTTGCAACTATGAGACGGCCCGATAACGGCGGTACCATGCCGAGCAAAAGTCCGTCCTTTACGCCCTCGTCGATCCTATTTCGCCCCCGCCGAAGCCCAGGTCGCTGCCTGCGCTTGGGTGGAGGCGCCGGGTACTGCCCCCGGGTCCGAAAGGTTTATTACGACGGCCGTTTATCGCCATAGCCGGGTTGCCCCGGCAGCGATGAATATAGGCGCTAATGGTTGACGAAAGAAGACCTGTCCGCGCGTTTCATGTGAAACAATTCCTAGGGCGCCATGCGCGGGGGACATGGCGGGGATAAGCGGCAGGCCGATTTTCCTGCATTGGCGGATGTACGCCGCGCATGGCGCGGCATTCATGCGCGTAGAAGGGCGGATGCTCGGGATCGAGTATGCGTGAGCATGGCTATGCTCGGCGCGGCGGCGAGGGCGATGCTTGGCGACATGCGGGTAGCGCAGTCCTCTTCACCTCTCCTCGCAAGCGGGGAGTGGGAGCAGGGAGCCGCAGCAATTTATGCCGTCATGCCCGGGCTTGACCCGGGCATCCATGATGATCGTCAACACGTGAGAGCCTTACGTAAGTTTGTTTTTGCCGATCCGCCCCATAGATTGCCGGGTCAAGCCCGGCAATGACAGCGATGGCGTCAAAAGAAAATTAAATGACGTCAATCAGCGCAGCCTTTATACGATGCTGAGTTCTTGTTCGCTGTGTCGGTCGCATTTTTTGGTCATGTATGGCACCGAAGGTAACACGCCTTTTGATCGGGGAATCTGACACCGCCGCCAGGCAACTGTTTTCGGTTGTCGAGAAACCTAGTGGCGAGCTTATCATTCCGATAAATGCCGCCGAGCTGTTTGTATCTAGCGGCGTTGAAAAACGTGTGCGTGAACACCGGTATTCCATTCATTCGAGCCCGAAAAGTCAGGACTATACGACTATAAAACAAACAGTCGAATTGGAAAACGATGAGCGTATCACTACGGTATCGCTCACCGACGCAGTCAAAAAACGGAACGGCTTTTCTATAATTTATGTTCGGCGCTGCCAGAACATGGTGCACGGGCACAATCCCGTAAATTATGCTCGTAAGCCGAGCGATCAGGTTTATTCACTTCCAGAATATGACCCTGCGATGTTTACGCTCTTTCACGGATTATACGTGGGTCATCCGGACAGCGAATTTTCTGTGACTGACTCCGACATAATTATTTCGCCATTTCGATTTCGCGAGTTTCAACTGATTGTATTTGTGTCACTTGAGGCGTTTCCGTCCGCTGCCTTCTGTGAATTTCTGCATGCGGTGACGGCTCCGCCGGAGGCTAACCCATCATCCGTAGGGCAAGACATATTGCGGTATTTGATGACAGGCCGGAGTCCGGAAAACTGCATCAAGCAATACAAGAATAGCGTACACCTACTGACTAAGCGGTTTCTGACTAGGATGCTCCCGCTTCTAACCGATCAGACGGTGATCGAGAAAGTGAAAGCGCATATCGCATCCATCCCCGACGTGACGCTGAGTGGGTTAGGATTGGGTAGAGCGCCGCAATTAATTGACATGCTGAGTGATCCGAAGCCTCCCAATCCTGAATGAAAGCGACGACATTCCGAAGATCTGGCTCGGATAGCGAAGGAACCGATGTCATTTCTCATCGATCAAGTCGCGAAGGAGATCGCGCTAACGCGATCGGCGTTACCTGAGTGCTTGCATGTTCCTATTGCGGCCTTGGATGAGGCCGCGATTAGCAACTACATCGGAGAGATTGAGCAGGTCTTGTCCAATGGCTTACCGCCAAAAGCCTTCCTTGTGAAAGCGAAAGAGGCGCCGCCTATCGATCCTCAACTACCTATTTGGGAATTGGCATCTTCAAGCGTGTTTTTTCAGCGTCGTCAGGTGTGGGTTCATTCCGCCTTCGGCGGATATAGAAAAGCTTACAAGAAGGCATTTCCCGAAGAAGACATCGATGGCAAAATCTTGAGCCACGCAATGAACCGCCGAACGGCAGCACTGAAGGGCTTTGCGTACGTACGGATTACACCAACCTCCAGGGGCTGCAATTCAAGTAGCGCTTTCTCCGAGGGCTGGGGAGTGACTTTGCATAGTATGCCCGAGCAGATGAAAGCCAATCAGAGACGAGGGGCATTCATTCAGTATGCGGATTTGTGCGACCTGATGGTGATGCTCGATATAAAAGTTGGTGGCGGTGTGATGGCGGTCGTGAATGAAGGTCAAAAGCTCGTGCGGCCGAGGATAGCAAGGACAAGCGAATGAGTGGCTGGGCAATGACAGCAGAGAGGCCTTTCGCCATCGCATCGCCCCCCACACCCCCTCATGGCAGGGCCCCATGGGCGCCGAGCACGCCGGCGGCGATCGCAACGGCTGAGACCGTGAGCGCCGCCGCGTGCAACCGGATCGCCAGCGCGAAGGCGCGGTCCTTGTCGCGCAGCGCGTATTCGTGAAACAGGCGGTGCACGAGCAGCGGCTCGAGCACGAACACCATCAACGCGAACACCGCCCAGACCGCGAGCATGAGCGCGAGCCACCAGAACGCCGGATCGAGCAGCCGCGCCCAGGCCTGCAATTTGTCCAGCATGTAGAAGCCGGACAGGCCGGCGAGCAAAATCGAGAAGCGCGCCTGCGCGGCGAAGCGGCCCTCGAACGCCTCGAAAGCGGCGAGCGCCGCGCGCGCATCGGGCAAAGCGCGGGCGCGCGGCAGCACGATGGTGGTCACCATCGCCACGCCGCCGATCCAGTGCACCAGCGCCAGCACGTGCAGGGCGCGGGCCAGCGCAAAATCGTCGATCATCATGCCAGCGAAGCCGAACAAGCGCACCGCCGTCTGTCAAGCGACAAGGCATCGGCAAGCGTCATAATTCTCCCGCGCCGACGATCTTCGCAGACCCATTTTGATCAGGATCAAGAGCGGGAACGATGCCGCCGCTATCATATATAAATCACCGAATACGATTACGCCCGCGCATCAGCAGGGAGATGGACGAATGACCAGCTGGCCGGAACTGACCAAAGAACTGAGCGGACACTTGCGGACACTGCGAAACGGCACGCCCGAGGTCATGAAGGCATTCTCGGGGATGGCGCAAGCCGCGCTCGCGCCCAAGGCGCTCAACACCAAGAGCAAGGAACTGATCGCCCTCGGTATCGCGGTCGCGCTGCGCTGCGACGATTGCATCGGCTTTCACGTCAAGGCCGCGTTGCAGCAGGGCGCCTCGCGTGAGGAAGTGCTCGAAACCCTCGGCATGGCGATCTACATGGGGGCGGGCCCGGCGGTGATGTACGCGAGCCACGCCATCGACGCCTTCGAGCAATTCAACACGCCGGAGACCCAGCCGGCCGCCACCGCCGCATAAGCGGGATCGGGCATACGGCCGGAGACATTCCGCCAGCGCATCGCGCGGCCGCAGCGGAGCGGCTGGTCGGGCGCGCCGTTGCCATGTAATCTTTTCGGGCCAATGTCCGAACCCGCCGCGCCACCCGCCGCCATCCGCCCCTCGCTTTCCGAACTGTTCCGCGCCTTCGCGGTCGTGTCGCTGTCCGGCTTCGGCGGCGCCTTGCCGTGGGCGCGGCGCGCGATCGTCGAGCAGAAGCGCTGGATGACCACGGAGGAATTCAACGAGACCTTCGCGCTCTCGCAATTCCTGCCCGGTCCGAACGTGATCAATTTCTCGGTGGTGTTCGGCTCGCGCTTCGGCGGGCCGGCGGGCGCCGCGGTCGCGCTGGCCGGCCTGCTCGGGCCGCCGCTCGTGATCGTCACCGTGCTGGCGATCTTGTACGAGCGCTTCGGCGATATCGAAACGCTCAGCCGCATCCTCGCCGGCATCACCGCCGCCGCCACCGGCCTGCTGATCGCCGTGGTCGCCAAGATGGCGGCGCCGTTGTTCCTCAAGCGCTGGAATTCGGCGCCGCTGTTCGCGATTCTGGCATTTACCGGCGTCGCGCTCATGCATTGGCCGCTGCCTTACGTGTTCCTCGGGCTGGCGCCGCTCAGCATCGCCTTCGCGTGGTTCAAGCGATGAACGACCATCCGCTCACCACGCTCGCCGGCTATTTTGCGCTGCTGTCGCTGTTCGCGGTCGGCGGCGCCAATGCGGCGATTCCGGAAATGCACCGCATCGCGGTCGATGTGATGCATTGGATGAGCGGCCGCCAGTTCGCCGACATGTTCGCGATCGCGCAGGTCTCGCCGGGACCGAACGTCATCATCGTGGCGCTGATCGGCTACCACGTGGCCGGTTTTGCCGGGGCGGCGGTGGCGACCACGGCGATGTGCGGCCCGACCTGCCTGCTGGCGTTTTTTGTCTCGCGCGTGTGGGACCGCTTCAAGGATGCGCCTTGGCGGATCGCGATCCAGGCCGGGCTGGTGCCGCTGTCGCTCGGCCTGATCGGGGCGAGCGCCTTCGTGTTGGCGCGCACCGCCGATCATACGGTCTATGCCGGCCTGATTACGGCCGTCACCGCGGCGGTGGCCTTTTTCACCCGCATCAATCCGCTCTGGATTTTTGTTGCGGCCGGTGTGCTGGGCCTGAGCGGGTGGCTGTGACTGGGCACCTGCGGCAATTGCGCCGCTGTCTGGGTGATCAGGATATGATATTGGATCAATTGTTTAAGCTGACAGACCAATACGAAAGTATTTGTGGGGGCGCGCAATGTCCGAGGAGGCTCGAGTCTCCCCGAACCGGGGCGGTTTAAGGTTCAAGATTCGCGGCCCACGGGATTTCTACGGCGGCCTGGTGCTGATCGCCATCGCGTTCATCGCCTTGTGGGCGGCCGGCAATCTCCCGGGCTCACAGGGCGCCGCCTTCGGACCGGGCACCGCGCCGCGCATGTTCGCGGTCATGCTGGCGATCGTCGGCGCCATCGTCACCGTGACCGGGCTGTTCATCGATGGCCCGCCGATCGGGGGCTATGCCTTACGCGGGCCGGCCTACGTGATCTCCGCCATCATTTTCTTCGCCGTCACGATCAGCGGCAGCAGCCTGGAATACATCGGCCTTCCGCTCAGGATACCGCCGCTCGGCCTGGTCCCGTCCACGTTCTGCGCCTTCGTGATTTCGATCATGGGATCGAGCGAGATGCGCTGGGTGGAAAGTCTGATCGCTGCCGCGGCGATGACGGCGTTCTGCGTCGGTCTGTTCGTCTATCTGTTGAAGCTGCCGTTCCAGCTCTGGCCGGCGTTCTAATCGGGTCAATCGTCATGCCGGACATTTTCGCTAATCTCGCGCTCGGCTTCTCGGTCGCGGCGAGCCCGTCCAATTTGGCGTTCTGCCTGCTCGGCGCGCTGGTCGGCACGCTGGTCGGCGTGCTGCCCGGCATCGGTACGGTCGCGACGGTGGCCATGCTGCTGCCGATCACCTTCGGGCTGCCACCGGTGGGCGCGCTGATCATGCTCGCCGGCATTTATTACGGCGCCCAATATGGCGGCTCGACCACCTCGATCCTGGTCAATATTCCGGGCGAGGCCACCTCGGTCGTGACCTGTCTCGACGGCCACCAGATGGCGCGCCAGGGCCGCGCCGGCGCCGCGCTCTCGATCGCCGCCATCGGCTCGTTCATCGCCGGCTGCGTCTCCACCGTGCTGGTGGCCGCGCTCGGCGCGCCGCTGACCAGTCTCGCGCTGATGTTCGGGCCGGCGGAATATTTCTCGCTGATGGTGCTCGGCCTCATTTTCGCGGTGGTGCTGGCCAAGGGCTCGGTGCTCAAGGCCATCGTCATGATCCTCACCGGCCTGTTGCTGTCGATGGTCGGCTCCGATCTGGAGACTGGCGCCGGGCGCATGACCTTCAACGTCGCCGAACTCTCCGACGGCATCGGTTTCGCCAACGTGGCCATGGGCGTGTTCGGCTTCGCCGAGATCATCCGCAATCTGGAAATGTCGCAGGAGAGTCGCGACATCGTGAAAGGCAAAATTTCCGGGTTGATGCCGACGCGCAAGGACTTGAAGGATTCCGCCGGGGCCATCGCGCGCGGAACCATTCTCGGTTCGATCCTGGGAATCCTGCCGGGCGGCGGCGCGGTGGTGGCCTCGTTCGCGGCCTACACGTTCGAGAAGCGCATCTCCAAGCATCCGGAGCGCTTCGGGCGCGGCGAGATCAGGGGGGTGGCGGCGCCGGAAAGCGCCAACAATGCCGCGGCGCAAACCTCTTTCATTCCGTTGCTCACGCTCGGTATTCCGCCCAACGCGGTGATGGCGCTGATGGTCGGCGCCATGACCATTCACGGCATCGTGCCGGGCCCGCAGGTGATGACCAAGCAGCCGGAACTGTTCTGGGGCATGATCGCATCGATGTGGATCGGCAACCTGATGCTGGTCATCATCAACCTGCCACTGGTCGGACTATGGGTGAGCCTGCTGCGGGTGCCGTACCGGCTGCTCTATCCCTCGATCATCGTGTTCTGCTGCATCGGCATCTACTCGATCAATAATTCACCGGCCGACGTGGTGATCGCGGCCGCGTTCGGAATCTTCGGCTATTGGCTGACCAAGCATGACTTCGAACCGGCGCCGCTGGTGCTCGCGTTCGTGCTCGGGCCGCTGATGGAAGAAAACCTGCGCCGCGCCATGCTGATCGCACGCGGCGATGCCACCGTGTTCCTGACGCGGCCGATCTCGGGCGGGCTGATGATCGTCTCGGCGTTTCTGCTGACGCTCGCGGTGTTGCCGATGATCCGCAAGCGGCGCGACGAGGTGTTCGTCGAATAAAAGCGCCACGGCCGGGCTGAGCCCGGCCATGCCGACAATCGATTATGCGCTCACCGTCACAATGCCGGCCGCCAGGATCACCAGCTGGATGGAGAAAGCGGTGATGTTGACGTCCCATTTGTCCGCGATCAGCGGGACCGGCGCCTTGAACGGCAGGTAGCCGTTGTCGTCGTAAGCGCCGCCGCCATAGATCGGCATCGCGAACACCGCCACGAAGAAGGCCGTGTAGACGATGATGCCCATGAGCGCGACCAGATAGAGCCGCTCGAGCGCGAGCGGGCCGGGCCACCAGATCAGCGCGAAGGCGAGCAGGCCGAAGCCGACATAGCTGCAAATCTGCCAGACCACATGGAAGCGCGCGTGCGGCGTCCATTGCGGATTGGTGGCATGCGTCTTGTTGAAGTCGGCGATCACGGTGCCGACGGCGTAGCCGGCCGTCATCAAGGTGAACAGGATACGGGCGACGAGGATGTGATCGAAGCTCATGGTCACTCCACCTTGATATTCGCGTCGTGAATGATGCGGGCGTACTCGCCGTTTTTCTGTTTGACGAACGCACTGAATTCTTTTCCGCAGGCAACCGCCGGATAGAGACCAAGCGGCAATAATTTTGCCTCGACCGCGGGCGTTTTCATTGCCGCGGTAAACCAGGCGATCAGTTGCGCGATGCTTTTCTCCGGCGTCTTTGCCGGCGCGAGCAGGCCGAGCCAGACTTCCGACTCGTAGCCCGGGTAGCCGGATTCGGCGACGGTCGGCAGGTCGGGCAGCGGCTTGATACGTTTGCTCGAAGAGGTGGCGAGCGCCCGCAACTTGCCGGCTTTAATCTGCTGGACCGCTTCCGAGTAGTTGACCAATCCGGCCGCGACCTGCTGGCCAAGGAGCGCGTTGACCACCGGCGCGCCGCCCGCATAAGGCACAAAAATCATGTCGGCCTTGGTCACGCGTTTGAATTGCTCGACGGCGATATGCTGCGTGGTGGCCGGGCCGAGGGCGGCGAGCGTGAGCGTGCCGGGCTTGGCGTGCGCCGCGGCGATGAGTTCGCCGATCGTCTTGTAGGGCGATGCGCTGTTGACGACGAAGACCATCGGCGAAGTGACCAGATTGCACACCGGCTCATAGCTGGTGACCGGATCGTAATTCGTCTTGCGCAAGATCGGATTGATCACGACCGAATTCGCCGCCACCACGATCGTATTGCCGTCGGGCGCGGCGCGCGCCGTCAGCTCGTAAGCGATTGAGGCGCCGGCGCCCGGATGGTTTTCGACGATCATGGTCTGCTTGTCCGCTTCGCCGATCTGCTGGCTGAGGATGCGCGCCAGAATGTCGGCGGCGCCCCCGGGCGGGAACGGAATGATGATTCTGATGGGCCGGCCGGCTTGCGGCCAGGCTGGCTCAATGAGTGCAGCGACGCCCGCCAGAACGACGCAGAACGCCGCCAGTTGCAGCCATTTGCGACGCAGGATCTTCATCGATTCACCCCCCAGGTCCAAAAGCGATCCCCAACGCGCAACTTTATACCCTCCGGGACCTGTCGATAAGCGCCTGCCCGGCGGTTGCCGGGCGGGGTAAACTTGCCCATCGTGAGTCGCGGGAGAGCACCCTAAGCGATGCGGCAATATCTCGATCTGATGGAGCTTATCCTCAAGCACGGCGCGGAGAAGCACGACCGCACCGGCACCGGCACGCTGTCGGTGTTCGGCCATCAGATGCGCTTTGCGCTCGCCGACGGCTTCCCGATGCTCACCACCAAGAAGCTGCACCTGAAATCGATCGTGCACGAGCTGCTGTGGTTCCTGGCCGGCGACACCAACATCAAATATCTCAACGAGCACGGCGTGCGCATCTGGGACGAATGGGCCGACGAGCGCGGCGATCTCGGGCCGGTCTATGGCCACCAGTGGCGCTCCTGGCCGGCCAAGGACGGCAAGACCATCGACCAGATCGCCAATGTGATCGCGATGATCAAGCGCAATCCGGATTCGCGCCGGCTGATCGTCACCGCCTGGAACCCGGCCGATGTCGACAAGATGGCGCTGCCGCCGTGCCATTGCCTGTTCCAGTTCTACGTCGCCGACGGAAAGCTGTCGTGCCAGCTCTACCAGCGCTCGGCCGATGTATTTCTCGGCGTGCCGTTCAACATCGCGTCCTACGCGCTGCTCACGCTGATGGTGGCGCAGGTGGCAGGCTTACGGCCGGGCGAATTCATCCACACCTTCGGCGATGCGCATCTCTATTTGAACCACCTGGAGCAGGCGCGGCTGCAACTGTCGCGAGCCCCGCGCGCGCTCCCGGTCATGCGCATCAATCCGGCGGTGAAGGATATTTTCGGCTTCCGCTACGAGGATTTCACGGTCGAAGGCTACGACGCGCATCCGCACATCAAAGCCGCGGTGGCGGTGTGAGCCTCGTCATCCGCGCGGCGGTGCCTTCCGACAGCGCGCTGATCTTATCGCTGGTGCGCGAGCTTGCCGAGTACGAGAAGCTGACCGACGAGGTCGTTGCGACCGAACAGCAAATCGCTGCCGCGTTGTTTGCGCGCGAGCCGCGGCTCTATTGCGATATCGCGGAATGGAGCGGCGAGCCGGCCGGCTTTGCGGTCTGGTTTCTCAATTTCTCGACGTTCCGCGGCCGCCACGGAATTTTTCTCGAGGATATTTTCGTGCGACCAAATTTCCGCAAGCAGGGCATCGGCCGCGCGCTGCTCAGGCGGCTGGCGGCGCGCTGCGTCGAGCAGGGCTATGGCCTCGTTGAGTGGGCGGTGCTTGACTGGAATGAGCCGGCAATCGCCTTCTATCGTTCGCTCGGCGCCGAGATCAGGGACGACTGGCGCATCTGCCGCTTGAGCGGGGAGGCTCTCGCAGGCTTCGCGGCGCGGGAGGCGCGAGCATGAAACTCGTGCTGGTCGCCGCCATCGGCGAGAACAACGTCATCGGCTACGCCGGGCAATTGCCGTGGCGGCTGAAATCCGACCTCAAGCATTTCCGTGCGCTTACCATCGGCAAGCCGGTGATCATGGGTCGCAAGACCTATGAGTTGATCGGCAAGCCGCTGCCGGGCCGCACCAATATCGTGCTCACGCGCGATTCCCGTCTGATCGCGCCGGGCACGGTGCTGGCCACCAGCCTGGAGGAGGGGCTCGCCATCGCGCAGCGGGACGCCGCCGAGCGCGGCGTCGACGAGATCATGGTGATCGGCGGCAGCGATGTCTTCACCGACACCATGGCGCGCGCCGACCGGCTGGAGATCACCCATGTGCACGCCGCGCCGACAGGGGGATTCGTTTTTCCCGAGTATCGACCCGGCGGTCTGGCGCGCGGTCAAGCGCGCGGACTATCCGGCCGGGCCGGAGGATGACGCCGATTTCACCGTGGCGACTTATTTAAGGCGTTAAGAGGCGGCGGGACGCGGCATGATCGCGCGTTGTAACGCCGCCTTGCGTCCCCTATAACCCCTCCCAATATAGGCCTGCCGGGCATAAAGCCGCGGCGCCGGGAGAGATTTCAATGCCATGGAGTAATCAGGGCGGCGGTGGCGGCCCGTGGGGCTCGGGCGGCAAGGGCCCCTGGGGCTCCGGACCGCAGCCGCCGGGATCGGCGCCGCCGGATCTGGAGGAAATCCTCCGCCGCGGTCAGGACAAATTGCGCCGCGTGCTGCCGGGCGGCAATCTCGGCGGCAAGGGCTTCGCCCTGCTTGCGCTGGCGGCCATCGCGTTGTGGGGCTTCTCCGGCTTCTTCCGGGTCGAGCCGGATGAACTCGGCGTGGTGCTGCGCTTCGGCAAGGACGTGCGCGAGGTGCAGCCCGGATTGAATTACCATCTGCCTTACCCGATCGAGAGCGTGCTGACGCCGAAGGCGCTGCGCATCAACAAGATCGACATCGGCATGCGCCAGGTCGAGGACGGGCGGCGTTCCGCCACGCGCGAAGTGCCGGAGGAAAGCCTGATGCTGACCGGCGACGAGAACATCGTCGACGTCGATTTCGCGGTGCTGTGGAAGGTCAAGCCGGCCGGCGTCGGCGATTATCTGTTCAACATCCAGAACCCGGAAGGCACGGTGAAGGCGGTGGCGGAAAGCGCCATGCGCGAGGTGATCGGCCGTTCGGATATTCAGCCGATCCTGACCGGCGCGCGCCAGACCACCGAAGCGGCGGTGCAGGACCTGATGCAGAAGACGCTCGACCATTACGGCGCCGGCATCCTGGTGACGCAGGTGCAGTTGCAGAAAGTCGATCCGCCCAAGCAGGCGATCGACGCCTTCCGCGACGTGCAGGCCGCGCGCATCGACCTCGATCGCTCGGTCAACGAGGCGCAGACCTATGCCAACCGCGTGGTGCCGGAAGCGCGCGGCAACGTGGCCAGGATCACCCAGGCCGCGGAAGCCTACAAGTCGCAGACCGTGGCGCAGGCCACCGGCCAGACGTCGCGCTTCTTGAAGATCTACGAGCAGTACAAGAAGGCGCCCGACGTCACCCGCGAGCGCATGTATCTGGAGACCATGGAGCGCGTGCTCGGCGACTCCAACAAGATCATCATGGATACCGGTTCGGGCGCCCAGGGCGTGGTGCCCTATCTGCCGCTCGGTGAACTCGGCCCTCCCGCGCCGCCGCGCCAAACGCAGACGGGAGGCCAGCGATGAAACTCAATGTCTTCGGCGGCGTCGTCGCCGTCCTCGCCTTCGCGGCGCTCATTATCGCCTATAGCGCGCTGTTCACCGTCTACCAGACCCAGCAGGCGCTGGTGGTGCGGCTGGGCAAAGTGGTGCGCGTGGTCAACGAGCCGGGCCTCAACGTCAAGGTGCCGTTCATCGACAACGTGATCGATATCGACAAGCGCATTCTCGATTTGGAGGCGCCGGCGCAGGAAGTCATCGCCTCCGACCAGAAGCGGCTGGTGGTGGATGCTTTCGCGCGCTACCGCATCAGGGATCCGCTGCGCTTCTTCCAGACGCTCGGTTCGAAAGTCGCCGCCGACTCGCAGCTCAACATCCTGCTCAATTCGGCGCTGCGCCGCGTGCTCGGCGAGGCGACCTTCATCCAGGTGGTGCGCGACGAGCGCGCCGAGCTGATGGCGCGCATCCGCGATCTGATCAATCACGAAGCGGCGAGCTACGGCATCGACGTGGTGGATGCGCGCATTCGCCGCGCCGACCTGCCGGAACAGAACAGCCAGGCGGTCTATCAGCGCATGCAGACCGCGCGCCAGCGCGAGGCGGCCGAGTATCGCGCCCAAGGCCTACAGCAGGCCCAGGAAACCCGCTCGAAGGCCGACCGCGAGGTGACCGTGCTGGTGGCGGAGGCCACCTCCAAGTCCGAGCAGATCCGCGGCGAGGGCGACGCCATCCGCAACCAGATCTTCGCCGACGCGTTCAACAAGGACCCCGACTTCTTCGCCTTCTACCGCTCGATGCAGGCTTACGAGGCCGGCCTCAAGGCCTCCGACACGCGCTTCCTGCTCAAGCCGGACACCAGTTTCTTCCGCTTCTTCAACAATCCGTCCGGCAAGCTGCCCGCGCAGACGGCGGCGCCGGCGGCCGCGCCGGCCAAGTAGCTGGCGCGCGGCCGGCATGGGTGACTTCCTGGCCGCGCTCGGGCTGGTCTTCGTGATCGAAGGCTTGGTGTTTGCCGCCTTTCCGGTGCAGGCCAAGCGGGCGATGGCGAGCGTCATGGAAACGCCGGAGGCGTCCTTGCGCGTGATCGGCATCGGTTCGGCCGTCGTCGGCCTGATCCTGGTGTGGCTGGTGCGAAGTTGAATGTGATGGCCGCCGCCCTTGAAACGCCTTGAAATCGGGGCCAGTTTGTTTGCAACCCTTTTCTCAGGAGAATTGACGCCCATGGGCGCTTCCATTCGCACGACGGCTCGCCGCACCGGCCTGGCGGTTTTGCTCGCCGCCGCAATCGCTTGGCCGGGCATGACGGTTCCCGCCGCGGCGCGCGGGCCGGAAAACATCGCCGATGTGGCCGAGCAGGTCATCGATGCGGTGGTCAATATCTCGACCAAGCAGACCGTCGACATGAGCAGCAACGCCATGCCGCAGTTGCCGCCCGGTTCACCGTTCGAGGAATTCTTCGACGAATTCTTCAAGAACCGCCGCGGCCAGGGCGGGCCCGGCGGCGGCCAGACGCCGCGCCGGGTCAATTCGCTCGGCTCCGGCTTCATCATCGACGCGTCCGGACTCGTCGTGACCAATAATCACGTCATCGCCGATGCTGACGAGGTCAGCGTCATCCTCAATGACGGTACCACGCTGAAAGCCGATATCGTCGGCCGCGACACCAAGACCGATCTGGCGCTGCTCAAGGTCAAACCGACCAAGCCGCTCAAGGCGGTGAAGTTCGGCGACAGCGATAAATTGCGGCTCGGCGAGTGGGTGATCGCGATCGGCAATCCGTTCAGCCTGGGCGGCACGGTGACCGCCGGCATCGTCTCGGCGCGCAACCGCGACATCAATTCCGGGCCGTACGACAACTACATCCAGACCGACGCCGCCATCAATCGCGGCAATTCGGGCGGGCCGCTGTTCAACCTCAATGGCGAGGTGATCGGCGTCAACACCGCGATCATCTCGCCCTCGGGCGGCTCGATCGGCATCGGCTTCGCGGTGCCGTCGAAGACGGTGACGCCGGTGATCGACCAGCTGCGCGAGTTCAAGGAAGTGCGGCGCGGCTGGCTCGGCGTGCGCATCCAGCAGGTGAGCGCCGATATCGCCGACAGCCTCAACGTCAAGCCGGCCCGCGGCGCGCTGATCGCCGGCGTCGACGACAAGGGCCCGGCCAAGCCCGCCGGCATCGAGCCGGGCGACGTCATCGTCAAGTTCGACGGCCAGGACATCAAGGAGATGCGCGATCTGCCGAAGATCGTCGCCGAGACGCCGGTCGGCAAGGACGTCGAGGTGACGATCATCCGCAAGGGCAAGGAAGAAACGAAGAGCGTCAAGCTCGGCCGTCTGGACGACGAGAAGCAGGCCGCGCTGACACCTAAGAAGAACGGCGCGGAAGAAAAGACGGTGGTGAAGCGGGCGCTCGGCCTCGACCTCGCCAACCTCACCGATGAACTGCGCAAGAAGCACAAGATCAAGGACAAGGTGAAAGGCGTGCTGATCACCGGCATCGACGCCAATTCGCCGGCGGCGGAAAAGCGGCTGGCGCCCGGCATGGTGATCGCCGAGGTGCAGCAGCAGCCGGTTGGCAGCGCGGCTGAACTGCAGGAGCGCGTCGAGAAGCTCAAGAAGGACGGCAAGAAGGCGGTGGTGCTGTTGGTGGTGACGCCGGACGGCGACCCAAGCTTTGTGGCGCTGAGTTTGCAATAAGTTTTGGTTTGTGATGCTTGCGGCCGGCGTTCGCGCCGGCCGTTATGCAGGCTGCGGAATATTTCAGAAAATCGGTCGGAAATCCAGATTATCGTCTGCCGAAGCCGCAGCGCTTTGCCGAGACTTTGCTTTCCCAGCATCCGGTCGCTAGACATGTCTCGAGAAATTCACGGCAGGCTTTCGCGCATTTCGGCGAGTTATGGTAAGTCTTCTCGCAGTAAGCGGAACAAACCTCCAGCCGTTCAGTGCAGGTCTGGTTAGCGGCAAAGGTCGGCGCTGCCGCTGCGATGAAATAAAAAATCCCGATAAGGAAAATCGCGCTGATGCGCCGCATGACCGGTTCTCCGATGCTCGTCGCGCGCCCCGTTATTGCAGCATACCAGATTGGCTTCGGTCGTCACTACGCCGCGCGCTAATCCAGCACGTGGTTGACCATGCCGTCGGCGAGCTTGGGCTCGAACCAGGTCGACTTCGGCGGCATGATGAGGCCGGCATCGGCCACCGCCATCAGGTCGGCCATCTGGGTCGGATAGAGCGCGAAGGCGACCGCCATCTCGCCGGAGTTCACCCGCCGCTCGAGTTCGGCCAGCCCGCGCGCGCCGCCGATGAAATCGATGCGCTTGTCGGTGCGCGGGTCCTTGATGCCGAGCAACGGCTCGATCGCGTTGCGCGTGAGCACGGTGATCGGCAGCCGGCCGATCGGGTCGTTCGGCACCAGATTGGGGCGGGCGTTCAATTTGTACCAGCGGCCGGCGAGGTACATTCCATATTCATGCGCCGAGGCCGGCCGCACCGGCGCGGCGGACGGCGTCACCGTGAAGCTGTTGGCGAGTTCGGCTAGAAACTGTTCGGGCTCACGGCCATTCAGATCCTTCAGCACGCGATTGTAGTCGAGGATGGTCATTTCGCGTTCGGGGAAAATCACCGACAGGAAATACTGGTGCGAGCCGTCGCCCTTGCGGGCGGCGGCAACGCGCGCGGCCGCCGCCGAGCGGTGATGGCCGTCGGCAATGTAGATCGCCGGCAGGGCGTCGAAGGCGCGGCTGAGCTTGTCAACAGTGGCGTCGTCGGCGATCACCCAGAGCTGATGGCGCACGCCGTCGTCGGCGGTCACATCGACCTCCGGCTTGGCCGTTGCGGCCTGCGCCAGCAGGGCGTCGATCGCGGGGGCCGCCGGGTAGCCGATCATGACCGGGCCGGTCTGCGCGTTGACCGCCTCGATCTGGCGCACGCGGTCGTCTTCCTTCACCGGCGTGGTCAGTTCGTGCTTGCGGATGCGGTTGGTGGCGTAATCGGCGAGCGAGGCGACGCAGGCGAGGCCGGTCTGGCTGTGGCCGCGCCAGGTCAGCCGGTAGACGTAGTAGCAGGGCTTGGGGTCGCGCATCAGCACGCCGGCCGCGATCATCTTGGCGAGGTTCTCGGCTGCCTTGGCATAGACCGCCTTGTCGTAAGGATCGGTGGCCGGATCGAGGTCGATCTCCGGCTTGGAAATGTGCAGAAAGCTCCATGGCTTGCCCGCGGCGCGCGCGCGCGCCTCCGCGCTCGAGAGCACGTCATAGGGCGGCGCCAGCACTTCGGCGGCGCGCCCGGGCGCGGGGCGAAGTGCGCGAAATGGCTTGATGAGCGGCAAGACGGTCTCCGGGGCGACGGGTGATGGCGGTGCTTATTGCAGGCCCGACCGCGAGCGGCAAGCCGAAGCCGCTGCCGACCGGCCATGCGCGTTTTCGCGATTGATTTCGGCCGCCAATTCCTGCACGTCACGGGGCATGAGCGACGAAGCAGCCATTCTGGCCGCCAATGCGGCCTATTACCGCGCTTTCACGAGTGCCGATTTCGCGGCAATGACCCGCATCTGGGCGGATGACAAGGTGTCCTGCATTCACCCCGGTTGGCCGGTGCTGATCGGCCGGCAGGCGATCCTGGAATCCTACCGCGAAATCCTGCGCAATCCGAACCAGGAGCGGATCGAGCCGCGCAACGAAACCGTGATGGCCGCCGGCGAGGAAGCCCGCGTATTTTGCGTGGAATTCGTCAGCGGGGCGGCGCTGGCCGCGACCAACATGTTCAAGCGCATCGATGGCGCGTGGCGGATGACCCACCATCAGGCCAGCCCGATCGCCGCGCTGGTCGAGGAAGTTGCTTCGCAGCCGTCGTCGCGGCGGTTGAACTAGCGCGCGCATGATCCCGAAAAGTGGGAACCGGTTTTCGGACAAGATCATGCGCAAAAATAAAAAGTCCCAATGCCCAGAGCCACCGTCATCCTGATCGCCGGGCCGACCGCCAGCGGCAAGTCGGCGCTCGCGCTCACGCTGGCGGAAAAGCTCGGCGGCACCATCGTCAATGCCGATTCGATGCAGGTCTATCGCGATCTGCGCATCATCACCGCGCGGCCGTCGCCGGCCGAGGAAGCGCGCGTGCCGCACCGGCTCTACGGCCATGTCGATGCGGCGGAAAATTATTCGGTCGGGCGCTGGTGCCGCGACGTCGCGGAGGCGCTCACGGAGATTGCGGCAGAGGGGCGGGTGCCGATCCTGGTCGGCGGCACCGGGCTCTATTTCAAGGTGCTGTTGAGCGGCCTGGCGGCGGTGCCGCCGGTCCCGGCGGAAATCCGCGCCCGCGTGCGCGGACGCCTGGCGAGCGAAGGCGCCGCCGCGCTGCATGCCGAACTCATGCAACGCGATCCCGTCACCGCGCAACGGCTGATGGTGAACGACCGCTCGCGCATTGCGCGCGCGCTGGAAGTGGTGCTGGCGACCGGGCGCTCGCTCACCGACTGGCATCGCGACGGCATGCCGGCGCTGGTCGAGCCTAAGCGCGCCGCGAAAATCTTTCTCACCTGCGAGCGCAAGGAATTGGTGGCGCGCATCGAGACGCGCTTCGCCGCCATGCTGAAAGCCGGCGCGCTCGACGAGGTGAGGGCGCTCGCCGCGCGTCGGCTCGATCCCTTGCTGCCGGCCATGAAGGCGCACGGCGTGCCCTGGCTGATCCGGCACCTGAACGGCGAAATCTCGCTCGACGAGGCGGCGGCCGGCGCCGTGATGGACACCCGCCGCTACGCCAAGCGCCAGCTCACCTGGTTCCGCAATCAGATGCAGGATTGGCCCTGGGCAGCCCCGGACGCGGCGCTCGGCGAAATCCTCGCCGCGCTGGGGCCTGAGGTATCGCCCGCCGGTCCGAAATGCTAATGGTGCCGCACGGGATTGCCGCCGTGACACCGGAGCAGATCGCATACCAGATGAAACATGCCGCAACGCGTGCGGCCTATGGCGATCTCATCGGTGCGCTGTCGATGTGCGAGGCCGTGGTCCGATCGGACCGAAGCAACCGGCAGGCCTTCCAGATGTACCGCACTCTTTACAACGCCGTGCACGGTCGGGACCTGCCGCATGCGGCGGTGTTCGACTTCATCTACGCCAGCAACGATTGGTGCGTGGGCTCCGGCTATGGCTCGCTGCCGCGGACCACCGAGAGCTACCGTCACCTCCTTCAGGATTTTCTCGCCCGCCACGCCATCCGAAGCGTGGTCGATGCCGGCTGCGGCGACTGGCAGTTCAGCCGGCTGATCGATTGGAGCGGCATCGACTATCTCGGCATCGATGTGTCGGCAGTTTTGATCAAGAACATTGCGCGCTATGCCGCGCCGAACATTCGGTTCGTCGAGGGCGACATTCGTACTCTGGACCACCCCGGCGCTGACCTTTTGATCGTGAAGGACGTGCTGCAACATTGGTCGAACGCCGATATCCAGGCGCTGATCCCCAGCTTCGCTCGCTACCGCTATTGTCTGATCACCAACGGCGCGACCGCTACGACACTGCCCTTGCTCAACAAGGACATCCGGGCCGGGGAGTGGCGTCCGGTGGACCTCGCCTTGCCGCCGTTCTCGCTGACGGGCGAATACGTCCACGATTACGATTTCACCGTTACGGTTGGCGGTGGACAGGGAAGCCGTGAGCGCAAGCGAGTTTTCCTGATCCAGCGGATCGAAACCGAACAGGGCAGCCGCCAATAATTCGCGCTTGACCGCCTCCCCTGGGCACACTATAAAGCCGCGCAACGAAAGTTCGGGCAAGACCAATGTCGCGCAATATTATTACCGTAGTAGAGGTTCGGACGCAGCCGGGATTGCCCTGAACAGGGGGCATTCCAGGGAAGCGTCCGGACGTGGCCCTTCGCGGGCCTTTTTTATTGGCCGGCGCATGATCCCGAAAAAGCCTGCCCTCGGGCTTGACCCGAGGGTGGGAACCGGTTTTCGGAAAAGATCATGCGCCAAGTAAAACGAGACGACAGGCAAGGAAGACGACCATGACACGCGAAATGACCGGCGCCGAAATGGTGATCCAGGCGCTCGCCGACCAGGGCGTGAAGCATCTGTTCGGCTATCCGGGCGGCGCGGTGCTGCCGATCTACGATGCCCTGTTCGCGCAGAAGGACGTGCAGCACATCCTGGTGCGGCACGAGCAGGGCGCGGTGCACGCGGCGGAAGGCTATGCGCGCTCGACCGGCAAGGTCGGCTGTATTCTGGTCACGTCCGGTCCCGGCGCCACCAATGCGGTCACCGGCCTGACCGACGCGCTGATGGATTCGATCCCGCTGGTCTGCATCACCGGCCAGGTGCCGACCCACCTGATCGGCAACGACGCGTTCCAGGAAGCCGACACCGTCGGCATCACGCGGCCGTGCACCAAGCACAATTACCTGGTCAAGCGCATCGAGGACTTGCCGCGCGTGCTGCACGAGGCGTTCCACATCGCCGCCAGCGGGCGGCCCGGTCCGGTGGTGATCGACGTGCCGAAGGACATCCAGTTCGCCAAGGGCGTCTATTCCAAGCCGAAGGACTTCCCGCACACCGGCTACAAGCCGAAAGTGAAGGGCGACATCGAGAAGATCAAGCAGGCGATCGAGCTGATGGCGCATGCCAAGCGCCCGCTGTTCTATACCGGCGGCGGCGTGGTCAATTCCGGCAAACACGCCAGCGATCTGCTGCGCGAGCTGGTCAAGCTCACCGGCTATCCGATCACCTCGACGCTGATGGGGCTCGGGGCCTATCCCGGCACCGACAAGCAGTGGCTGGGCATGCTCGGCATGCACGGCACGCTGGAAGCCAACATGGCGATGCACGATTGCGACGTGATGATCTGCATCGGCGCGCGCTTCGACGACCGCATCACCGGCCGGCTCGATGCCTTCTCGCCCGGCTCCAAGAAGATCCATGTCGACATCGATCCGTCCTCGATCAACAAGAACGTCAAGGTCGACGTGCCGATCGTCGGCGATTGCGCGCATGTGCTGGAGGACATGGTGCGGCTGTGGCGCACCGGCGCGATCCATCCCGACCGGAAGACGCTCGATGGCTGGTGGAAGCAGATCGACAAATGGCGCGCGCGCCGGTCGCTCGCCTACCGGCCGTCGAACGAGGTGATCAAGCCGCAATACGCCATCCAGCGGCTCTATGAGCTGACCAAGGACCGCGACACCTACATCACCACCGAGGTCGGCCAGCACCAGATGTGGGCGGCGCAGTTCTACGGCTTCGCCGAGCCGAACCGCTGGATGACCTCCGGCGGGCTCGGCACCATGGGCTACGGACTGCCGGCCTCGGTCGGCGTGCAGCTCGCGCATCCGAAATCGCTGGTCATCGACATCGCCGGCGAAGCCTCGGTGCAGATGACCATGCAGGAGCTGTCGACCGCCGTGCAGTACCGGCTGCCGATCAAGGTCTTCATCCTCAACAACAAATACATGGGCATGGTGCGGCAGTGGCAGGAACTGCTGCACGGCGGGCGCTATTCGGAAAGCTATTCGGAGGCGCTGCCGGATTTCGTCAAGCTGGCGGAAGCCATGCATGCGGTCGGCATCCGCTGCGAGAAACCGGGCGATCTCGATCACGCCATCCGCGAGATGATCGACGTCGACCGGCCGGTGCTGTTCGACTGCGTGGTCGACCCGAAGGAAAACTGCTTCCCGATGATCCCGTCGGGACGCGCGCACAATGAAATGATCCTCGGCGACGCGGCGGAAACGCTGGAAGACGCGATCACCGAGGAAGGCAAGATGTTGGTGTAATTGTAAGCGCGGCAACGCGTTCGCTTACCCTCTCCCCTTGTGGGAGAGGGTACACGAGCGGAGCCGAAGCCGAGCGAGGGTGGGTGAGGGGGCCCGCCTATCGTTTAGCGCCGGCCCCCTCACCCGGCTTGCGCTCGCTATCGCTCCGCGCAAGCCACCCTCTCCCACAAGGGGAGAGGGAAAGAGAGCAAGGACGACGGTTGGTGTAGCCATGAAACTCGCCATCATCGGCGCCGGCAATGTCGGCGGCGCACTCGGCACCGCCTGGGCGCAGAAGGCCGGCCACGAGATCTTTTTCGGCGTGCGCGATCCGAAGGCGGATAAGACGCAAACGCTGTTGCGCGCGATCGGCGGCAAGGCGCGCGCCGGCACGCGCGGCGGAGGCGGCCGCTTTCGCCGACACCATCGTGTTGGCGACGCCGTGGCCTTCGACCGAAGCGGCGATCCGCTCGATGGGCAGCCTCAAGGGCAAGGTCATCCTCGATTCCACCAACCCGCTCACGCGCGGGCCGGACGGCATCGGGCTCGAGATCGGCCATGCCATTTCCGGCGGCGAGAAAGTGCAGGGCTGGGCGGCCGGCGCCTCGGTATTCAAGGCGCTCAACACCACCGGCTTCGGCAATATGGCGAACCCGGTCTTCAAGGGCGTGAAGTCGGTGATGTTCGTCGCCGGCGACGACGCGGCGAAGAAGCCGCAGGTGATCGATCTGGTCGGCCAGCTCGGCTTTGAGGTGGTGGATGCCGGACCGCTGCGCAATGCGCGACTGTTGGAGGCGCACGCCATGCTGTGGATCGACCTCGCGCTCGCGCGCGGCCAGGGTCGCGACTTCGCTTTTGCAATCGTGAGACGTTAGCGCGCGATCTCGAAAAGTGGGAACCGGTTTTCGGAAAAGATCACGCGCAAGTGTAAAGGAACGCAAAATCATGAACGCTCCCTCGACAAGCCATTATCCGGCGGCGCCAACGGCGCAGAAGGCGGAGACGCACACGCTCTCGGTGCTGGTCGACAACGAGCCGGGCGTGCTGGCGCGCGTGATCGGCTTGTTCTCCGGCCGCGGCTACAATATCGAGTCGCTGACGGTGTCGGAGACCGAGCACGCCAAGCACCTCTCGCTCATCACCATCGTCACCACCGGCACGCCGATGGTGATCGAGCAGATCAAGAACCAGCTCGACCGCCTGGTGCCGGTGCACCGGGTGGTGGACATGACGCTGCTGGGCCGCTCGATCGAGCGCGAACTGGCCATGGTCAAGGTGAGCGGCAAGGGCGAGCAGCGGGTCGAGGCGCTGCGGCTGGCGGATGCCTTCCGCGCGCGGGTGATCGACGCCACCACCGAGAGCTTCGTGTTCGAGATCACCGGCAAGAGCGACAAGATCGAGGAATTCGTGGCGCTGATGCTGCCGCTCGGCCTGGTCGAGGTGGCGCGCACCGGCATAGCCGCCATCGTGCGCGGGCCGGAGGGGATGGCAAGTCGTTGAGCTGGGCTTGTCCCGGCGACCCATACTATCTAGAAGCAGCGCGGGAATAACCAACGGCCCCATGAGCGGCCGATGCAGGGGTAAAAATCATGCGTGTTTACTACGATCGCGACGCCGACCTGAACCTGATCAAGGGCAAAAAGGTCGCCATCATCGGCTACGGCAGCCAGGGCCATGCCCACGCGCTCAATCTGCGCGATTCCGGCGTCAAGGAGGTCGCGGTGGTGCTGCGCAAGACCTCGGGCGGGGTGAAAAAGGCGGAAGGCGAGAAATTCAAGGTCATGGAGGCCGCCGAGGGCGCCAAATGGGCCGACGTCATGATGATGGTGACACCGGACGAATTGCAGGCCGACATCTATAACGGCCATCTCGCCGCCAACATGAAGCCGGGCGCCGCGCTGATGTTCGCGCACGGGCTCAACGTGCATTTCAACCTGATCGAGCCGCGCAGCGATCTCGACATCATGATGATCGCGCCCAAGGGCCCCGGCCATACCGTGCGCTCGGAATATGTGCGCGGCGCCGGCGTGCCGTGCCTGTTGGCGGTGCATGCCGACAAGTCCGGCAACGCGCATGAACTGGCGCTGTCCTATGGCGCGGCGATCGGCGGCGGCCGCGCCGGCATCATCGAGACCACGTTCAAGGAGGAATGCGAGACCGACCTGTTCGGCGAGCAGACTGTGCTGTGCGGCGGCGTGGTCGAGCTGATGAAGGCGGGCTTCGATACGCTGTGCGAGGCCGGCTACGCGCCCGAGATGGCCTATTTCGAATGCATCCACGAGATGAAGCTGATCGTCGACCTGATCTATGAGGGCGGCATCGCCAACATGAACTACTCGGTGTCGAACACGGCCGAGTACGGCGAATACGTCTCCGGCCCGCGCGTGATCACGCAGGAAACGCGCGCCGAGATGAAGCGCATTCTGGCCGATATCCAGTCCGGCCGCTTCACCAAGGACTGGATGCTGGAGAACAAGGTCAACCAGACCTCGTTCAAGGCCACCCGCGCCAAATTGGCCGAGCATCCGGCCGAGAAGGTCGGCGAGAAGCTGCGCGAGATGATGCCGTGGATCAAACAGAGAGCTTTGGTCGACAGGAGCAAGAACTGATCCACGGCCTTTTTGCGCCAAGACGGGCTCGCTGGCGCGAGCCCTTTTGGGATCAAGCAGCGCGCGCTGGTGGATAAAACCAAGAATTAGTTTTGGTCATTCCGGGGCGCTCGCGAAAGCGAGCGAACCCGGAATCCAGATACGACATCAGTGCTTGGCTCTGGATACCGGGTTCGCGCAAATGCGCGCCCCGGAATGACGGCTATCTTTTTCCGATTTCACCCGCCAACCAGCGCGCCGCGTCGCTGGCCGACGTGCCGCTCGACGCGCGCATATTCGCCGCCCGCATCAGTTCGACCGGAATGGCGCCGACCAGCGGCTGGAGCGCGGCGATCAGCGCCTCGTCATGGGCGCGGCGCGGCGACAGCAGCAGGATGGCGTCATAGGGCGGGATGGCGCTTTTGGGATCGGCGAGAACGCTTAGATCGAATTGCGCGATGCGGCCGTCGCTGGTGTAGGCCGACACCACGTCGACGTCGCCGGCGCGCGCCGCCTGATACATGAAATCGGGCTGCATGGTGCGCTGCTTGGCGAAATTCAAGCCATAGGCGTTGCGGATCGCCGTCCATTCCGGCCGCTCGAAGAATTCGTAATCGCCGGCGATCGACAATTGCGGCGCGTGCGCGGCGAGGTCCGCGATGGTGCGGATGCCGAGCGCCTCGGCGCGTGCGCGCGGCATCGCCAGCGCATAGGCGTTCTCGAAGCCGAGCGAGCCGAGCAGGCGGATGCCGTGCGTCGTTTCAAGCCAGCGCGCGACCTCGGCCAGCACCTCCGCGCGCGGCTGCACGTCGCTGCGATGCATCTCGTTCGCCCAGAGCGTGCCGGAATAGTCCACATAGGCGTCGATCTCGCCGCTGGCGAGCGCATTGAAGATGACGCTGGAGCCGAGCCCGTCGCGGCGCTGCGCCGGCAATCCGTGCGTTGCCAGCCGCTGCTCGATCAGCGCGGCCAGCACATATTGCTCGGTGAACGGCTTGGCGCCGATCACGTAAGCGCCTTGCGCGCGGCCAAAGCCCGGCAACAGCGCGGCCAGGACCACCAGCAGCAGACCGGCGCCGCCGGCGGCGATGCGCGCGCGGCTGTGCAGTTCGACGCCGCGCTCCATCAGCGCCAGCAATTGATCGACGATCAGCGCCAGCGCCGCGGCGGCGACGCAGCCGAACAGCACGAATACCCAGTTCTGCGTCTGCAAGCCGGCGAAGATGTAATTGCCCAGGCTGGTCTGCCCGATCGGCGTCGACAGCGTGGCGGTGCCGATCACCCACACCGCCGCGGTGCGGATGCCGGCCATGATCACCGGCATCGCCAGCGGCAGCTCGATCTCCCAGAGCACCCGGCCGGGCTTGCTGCCGATGACGCGCGCGGCTTCGCACAGCGAGCGGTCGACGCCGTTGAGCCCGATCACGGTGTTGCGCAGCACCGGCAGCATCGAATAGAGCGCCAGCGCCAGTACCGACGGCAGAAAGCCAAGCGCCGAAAAGCCCTTGCCGAACAGCCGCTCGGACAGGCCGGCGAGCGCCAGCAGCATCGGATAGAACAGCGCCAGCAGCGCCAGGCCGGGAACGGTCTGGAATACGCTGGCCACCGCCAGCAGGGCGCCGCGCAGCACCGGCTGCCGCCGCGAGGCGATCGCCAGCGGCAGGCTGACGCCAAGGCCGATGGCCAGCGCCGTGATGCTTACCAGCACGTGGCTGCCGAGATAGTCGGGCAGCCGCGCGAAGGCATCGGCAAGACGGGCGTCGGTGCTCATCGCGGCGATGATGGCCGGGTTTGCAAGGCGCTAGCAAGCCGCTAGCTTGCGCTGCGAAACCGGGGGTGGGGCGGCGATGGCCGACAGCGCTAAAGCGACATCGACAGTGGCCGTCGCGCTCAGCGACGTGTCGATCGCGTTCCGCCTTGCCGGCGGCGGCAGCTATACCGCGGTCGAGCGCACCACGCTGCGCATTGCCGACGGCGAATTCGTCGCCATCGTGGGGCCGACCGGCTGCGGCAAATCCACGCTGCTCAACGTCGCCGCCGGCCTGCTGGCGCCGTCGGCGGGCCGCGTCGATATCTTTGGCGGCGCGCTCGCCGCGCTCAACCGCCAGGCCGGTTACCTGTTCCAGGCCGACGCGCTGTTCCCGTGGAAGACCGCGCTGGAGAATGTCGCCATCGGGCTGGAGACGGCGGGCACGCCATCGGGCGAAGCGCGCGCGCGCGCGCGAGGACTGGCTCACGCGCGTCGGCTTGAGCGCGTTCGGCGACCGCTATCCGCACATGCTCTCGGGCGGCCAGCGCAAGCGCGTGGGGCTGGCGCAGGTGCTGATCCGCGATCCGAAGATTTTGTTGATGGACGAGCCGTTCGGCCCGCTCGACGCGCAGACCCGGCAGATCATGGGCAACCTGCTGCTCGACCTGTGGAGCGCCGACCGCAAGGCGGTGTTGTTCGTCACCCACGATCTGGAAGAGGCGATCGCGCTCTCCGACCGCGTCGTCATCATGTCGGCCGGGCCGGCGGCGCACATCATCGGCGACTGGCGGGTGACGCTGGCGCGCCCGCGCGACATCGGCGAGATCAAGCTCGATCCGGCCTTCCACGAACTGCACCGCGACATCTGGCATAAATTGAAGGCGGAAGTGATCAAGGGCTACGCGCAGACGGAGGGGGCGTGATGTCGCGCGTAACGCTGCTCACGCTGCAATTCCTGGTCGCCGTGGTCGCGATCGTGCTGTGGTATGTGCTCTCGACCTATCCGGTGTTCGGCCACATTCTGCTGCCGCCGTTCTTTTTCTCCAACCCGGTGGACGTGGCGCAGCAGGTCGTCGCCTGGTTCGTCTCCGGCGTGATCTGGAAGCATCTGTGGGTCACGCTCGAAGAATCAATCCTCGCCTTCGTGCTCGGCTCGCTCGGCGGCGTGCTGGTCGGCTTCTGGTTCGCGCGCCAGCCGCGCACCGCCGCGGTGCTCGATCCTTACGTCAAGATGGTCAACGCGCTGCCGCGCGTCGTGCTGGCGCCGATCTTCACGCTCTGGCTCGGCCTCGGCATCTGGTCGAAGGTGGCGCTCGGCGTCACGCTGGTGTTCTTCATCGTGTTCTTCAACGTCTATCAGGGCGTCAAGGAAGTCAGCCCGACGGTGCTGGCCAATGCGCGCATGCTGGGCATGAGCGAGCGGCAATTGATGCGCCACGTCTATTGGCCGTCGGCGCTGTCCTGGATGTTCTCCTCGCTGCACACTTCGGTCGGCTTCGCCGTGGTGGGCGCGGTGGTGGGCGAATATCTCGGGTCCGCCGCCGGCCTCGGCTACCTGATCCAGCAGGCGGAAGGCGTGTTCGACGTGGCGGGGGTGTTCGCCGGCATGTTCGTGCTGGCCGCCTTTGTGATCGTGATCGATACGCTGGTGACGATTGTCGAAAAGCGCTTGCTGGTCTGGCGGCCGCTGGCGAGCGATAACCGGCCCTAGTCAGGTCCGCCGCGCTGGCCTATCGTTGGCGCCGAAATGGCCTACTGAAAGGCCACCGAAAACAGGGAGGAAATCCATGCCCGCAATCATCCGGCGGCTCGTTACCGCGCTTGCCGCGCTGCTGCTTGTCGAGCGGCCTCGCGCTCGCGCAGTCCAAGGTCACGCTCGCCATCGGCGGCGCCGAGTGTCTGTGCTATCTGCCGACCATGCTGGCCAAGCAGCTCGGCGAGTTCGAGAAGGCCGGCGTCAATTTGGAGGTAGTCGCCTTCAAGGGCGGCTCGGAGTCGCTCAAGGCGGTGATCGGCGGCTCAGCCGACGTGGTCTCCGGCTATTTCGACCACTGCGTCAATCTCGCCGCCAAAGGCCAGCATCTGCAATCCTTCGTCGTCTATGACCGCTTCCCGGGCTTTGCGCTGGTGGTTTCGCCCAAGCACGCGGCCGAGATCAATGCGATCAAGGACCTCGCCAATAAGAAGGTCGGTGTCTCCGCTCCAGGCTCGTCCACCGACTTCTTCCTGAAATACATCCTGAAGAAGTACGGCGTCGATCCGAACTCGGTCGGCGTGATCGGCGTCGGCCTCGGTGCCAGCGCGGTCGCCGCCATGGAGCAGGGCCAGATCGATGCCGCGATTATGCTCGATCCGTCCGTCACCGTGCTGCAGGGCCGCAATCCTGGCCTCAAGATTTTCAGTGACACGCGCTCGCGGAAGGACACGCTCGCGGTGTTCGGCGGCGAATATCCAGGCGGCGCGCTCTACACCAAGGCGGAATGGATCGCCTCGCACGAGAAGGAAGTGCAGGGAATGACCACCGCCATCATCAACACGCTCAAGTGGATCCATTCGCATACGCCAGAAGAGATCGCCGACAAGATGCCGCCGGAATATGTCGGTAAGGACAAGGCGGGCTACGTTGCCGCGCTCAAGAATACGCTGCCGATGTATTCGCAGACCGGCCTTATGGACCCGAAGGGCGCCTCCGCTGTGCTCGCGGTGTTCGCGCTGTCGTCGCCCGACGTCGCCAAGGCCAATATCGACCTGTCGAAGACCTACACCAACAAGTACGTCGACGCGGCCAACAAGAAGATGGGGATGAAGTAAGTTCGACTTCAGCCACTATCGTTGCCACAAATTCTGCGTCATGGCCGGGCTTGTCCCGGCCATCCACGTCTTTGGGATATGACGCGTATGAAGTAAGACGTGGATGCCCGGCCCAAGGCCGGGCATGACGGCGAAGAGTGTTGCGCGCCATGAATATTCTCTCCATCCAGTCCCACGTCGCCTACGGTCATGTCGGCAATTCGGCGGCAGTGTTTCCGCTCCAGCGCATGGGCGTGGAGGTATGGCCGGTGCACACCGTGCAGTTTTCCAACCACCCCGGCTACGGCAACTGGCAAGGCCGGGTGTTCGACGCCGGCCTGATCCGCGAACTGGTGGGCGGCATCGAGCAGCGCGGGTGCTTGCGCGAATGCGACGGCGTGCTGTCGGGCTATATGGGCGGGGCCGATATCGGCGCCGCCATTCTCGACGCGGTGGCGACCGTCAAGCGCGCCAACCCGTCGGCCAAATATTGCTGCGACCCGGTAATCGGCGACGTCGGCCGTGGCGTCTTCGTACGCGAGGGTATCCCTGAGTTCATGAAGGCCAAGGCGGTGCCGGCCGCCGACGTGATCACGCCCAACCAGTTCGAGCTCGATTACCTCACCGGCGGCGAGAGCAAAACGCTGGCCGATGCGCTGGGGGCGGTCAAGGCCGTGCAGGCGCTCGGGCCGCGCGCCGTGCTGGTCACCTCGCTGCATACCGAGGACACGCCGGCGGACGCCATCGACATGCTCGCCTCCGACGACGCCGGCCGCTTCCGCCTGCGCACGCCCAGGCTCCAGATGGTGGTGAACGGAGCGGGCGACGCCATGGCCGCGCTGTTTTTCGCCCACTATCTGCGCAGCGGAAAGATCGACGAGGCGCTGTCGCGCGCCGGCTCCGCCATCTACGGCGTGCTGGCCAAGACCGCGGAGGCGGGCGCGCCGGAAATCCAGGTCGTCGCGGCGCAGCAGGAGATCGTCGCGCCGAGCAGGGTGTTCGAGGCGGAAGAACTATGACGGTGTCGCCATGAGCGAAGCGGTGTCCGTGCGTCCACGTCGATCGGTTGCAGCTGGCTTTTGCGCCGAAGCCGTGGGCCTTCGCGCACGAGCGGCGCGCCGAGATCGACGCCTATTTCCAGGCGCTGCAACGCGCCAAGCCCGCCGTTTGGAACGGCCGCGTACTGCTGCTGCACCAACACGCCCTGGCGGATGGCGTGTTCCGCGGCGCCTATCTGGAAACCGACTATGCGAGCTTCGCCGCCTGGCGCCATTGGGGCCGGCCGGCGGCGGCGGTGTGCGATTGTTTTGGCGCCGCGGCCATGGTCGGCGCCGACGGCGCGTTTCTGCTCGGCGTCATGGGATCGCACACGGCCAATGCCGGCCGCATTTATTTCCCGTGCGGGACGCCCGATCCGGGCGACATTGTCGCTGGCCAAGTCGATCTCGCTTTCAGCGTGCGGCGCGAGTTGAAGGAGGAAACCGGGCTGGACCTGGCCGAATTCACCGCCGAGCCGGGCTGGACGACGGTGTTCGACCTGCCGCTGATCGCGCATATCAAGGTGCTGCGCAGCCGCGACAGCGCCGAGACCTTGCGCGCGCGCGTGCTCGGCCATCTGGCCCGCGAGCGGCAGCCGGAACTCGCCGATCTGCGCATCGCGCGCGGACCCGCCGATCTCGATCCCGCAATGCCGCGCTTCGTCACTGCCTTCCTGCAAGACCGCTGGCGCGCCGACCCTTGCCAAGCGCGCGCCGGCGGCGTGGAGTAGGCGGGCCATGAAGCTCGAACACCTCGCCAAGCGGTTTCGGATCGACAAGCCGGACAAGTTTCGCCTGGCCGAGCACGATCCCGCCGACTGCTGCGGTCTGACCATCGACAAGGCCGAGGCCAAGACCATGCTGGCGGAGGGCATCGAGCGGCTGGCCAATTTGCAGGAGCGGCTGCACGCCAGCGGCAACTGGTCGGTGCTGATCGTGCTGCAGGCGATGGACGCCGCCGGCAAGGACAGCGTCATCAAACACGTGATGACCGGCATCAATCCGCAAGGCGTCGAGGTGCACGCCTTCAAGCAGCCGAGCGCCGAGGAATTGGACCACGATTTCCTCTGGCGCGCGGGCATGCGGCTGCCGACCTGCGGCCGCATCGGCATCTTCAACCGTTCGCATTACGAGGAAGTGTTGGTGGTGCGCGTGCACCGGGAATTGCTGGAACGGCAGACACTTGCCGAAAAAGCTCGTCGGCAAGGACATCTGGCTCGAACGCTTCCAGGACATCCGTTCGTTCGAGCGCCATGTCGCCCGCAACGGCACCCTGATCCTCAAATTCTTCCTCAATGTCTCGCACGCGGAGCAGCGCCGGCGCTTCCTCGCCCGCATCGACGAGCCGGCCAAGCGCTGGAAATTCTCCATGTCCGACGTCGCCGAGCGCAAGCTCTGGGACCGATACATGGACGCCTATGAGGAGACGATCCGGAAACCAGCCGGCCGGAGGCGCCCTGGTACGTGGTGCCCGCCGACAACAAATGGTTCACCCGGCTGGTGGTGGCGGCGGCCATGGTGGAGGCGCTGGACGGACTGGCGCTCGCATTCCCCAAGATCGAGGGCAAGGCGCTGAAGGAACTGGAGGACGCCCGCAAGGCGCTGCAAGCCGAGGGCGGCAAGGGCAAGTAGCACTCTGCTCCCTTGCTTTCCGCCGCCGCAATCCGCTAAAAGGGCCCCCGTCGGCCCGGGTTAACGCGGACTTAGCGCTTTTCCGCCACCGTATGGTCGAAGACGAGGGTGTTTGAGGGCCATGTCGGCGCGCCACCAATCCAGCGCGATCGAGCGGGCGGCACAAGCCGAACCCGCGGCCACCCTCATTCTGGGCACGCTCCTTCTCCTTATCCGCCCCTGAGGGCCGGCTGGGCATTTCACGCCTGGGCACTCGGGGGATCGACGGAATGAGCACCCCATGAAACGCGCCCACGAGCGGCGCATTCCACGAGAAGGATCAATGCCATGACTTCCCAGACCCAGTCCGACAAGGACCGCGTCGTTATCTTCGACACGACCTTGCGCGACGGCGAGCAGTGCCCCGGCGCCACCATGACCCACGAAGAGAAGCTCGAAGTCGCCGAGCTGCTCGATCAGATGGGCGTCGACATCATCGAGGCCGGCTTCCCGATCGCCTCCGACGGCGACTTCGCCGCCGTGCACGAGATCGCCAAGCGCGCCAAGAATGCCGTGATCTGCGGGCTCTCGCGCGCCGGCGCCAAGGACATCGACCGCTGCGCCGAGGCGATCAAGCCGGCCAAGCGCAAGCGCATCCACACCTTCATCTCCACCTCGCCGGTGCATATGAAATGGAAGCTGCAGAAGGAGCCGCACGAGGTCTACGAGATGGTGATCGCACAGGTCACCCGCGCGCGCGGCCACACCGACGACGTCGAATGGTCGGCGGAGGATGCCACCCGCACCGAGGCCGATTTCCTCTGCCGCTGCGTGGAAGCCGCCATCAACGCCGGCGCCACCACCATCAATATCCCCGACACCGTCGGCTACACGGTGCCGGAGGAGCATTTCGCGCTGTTCAAGATGCTGCGCGAACGCGTACCCAACGCCGACAAGGCGCGCTTCTCGGTGCATTGCCACAACGATCTCGGCATGGCGGTGGCCAATTCGCTCGCCGGCGTGAAGGCGGGCGCGCGCCAGATCGAATGCACCATCAACGGCATCGGCGAACGCGCCGGCAACACGGCGCTGGAAGAAGTCGTGATGGCGATCAAGACGCGCAACGACGTGTTGCCGTTCTGGACCGGCATCAATGCCACCATGCTCACGCGCGCCTCCAAGCTGGTGTCGGCGGCGACCTCGTTCCCGGTGCAGTACAACAAGGCGATCGTCGGGCGGAATGCCTTCGCGCACGAGAGCGGCATCCACCAGGACGGCATGCTCAAGAATGCGCAGACCTACGAGATCATGACGCCGGAGTCGGTCGGCGTGAAGCAGACCTCGCTGGTCATGGGCAAGCATTCCGGCCGGCACGCGTTCGTGCACAAGCTGGAAGAGCTCGGCTATCAGTTGGCCGGCAATCAGCTCGAGGACGCTTTCGTGCGCTTCAAGGCGCTGGCCGACAAGAAGAAGCAGATCTACGACGAGGACATCGAGGCGCTGGTGGACGAGGAGATCGCCACCGCCCATGACCGCATCAAGGTGATCTCGCTCACCGTCATTGCCGGCACCATGGGTCCGCAGACCGCCACGCTCACCCTCGACATCGACGGCGAACGCGTCACCACGCAATCGACCGGCAACGGCCCGGTGGACGCCATCTTCAAGGCGATCCGCGCGCTGGTGCCGCACGAGGCCACGCTCGAACTGTTCCAGGTGCATGCGGTGACGGGCGGCACCGATGCGCAGGCGGAAGTCTCGGTGCGGCTGTCGGAGCAGGGGCGCTCGTTCACCGCCAAGGGCGCCGACCCCGACACGCTGGTGGCGTCGGCCAAGGCCTATCTCGGTGCGCTCAACAAGATCATGAGCAAGCGGAATAAGACGGCGGGGGTCGAGAACCGCATCCATTCCACCGATGTCGGCTGAGGGTTCGGCACGGTGCCGGAGCAGTGAAGCGCCGCGCCCGTAAGGGCGCGGCATTTTAAGCACCGGTATCGGGTTCCGCCCGGAACTCAAAAATCACAATTTGCCCGCAATTTGTACGCCTTCCAGGCCAATTTGCTCACCATCTGAGCCCCAACAGCTTGTTCAAACGCCGGGGACTTTCGAAATGAAGAAGACATTTTGCGCGGGCGTGTTCGCGCTCGCGGCGATAGGCTTGTTGTCGGATCTTCCGGCCAGCCGCGCCGACGAATTCGCCAGCCTCTCATCGCAATCCTTCGAGCGGGCGGCCTCGATCGATATCGGGCGCATCCGCAGCGTGCTCAAGCTGACGCCGGCGCAGGAGCCCTTTTGGCCGCCGGTGGAAACCGCGCTGCACGACCTCGCTCGCCAGCAGGCGCGCGCCGAGCCGGACGGCTTCGTCCGGCGGATCAGCCATCGGGTGGTCTCGATCGTGCTCGACAGCGCCGCCGTCGAACGGCTGGCGGTTGCCGCGCGGCCATTGATCGCCAAGCTCAATGACGAGCAGAAGCAGGCCGCCGGCCAGCTGGCCCAGGAAATGGGCTTAGGACCGGTGGTGATGGCAGCGCTGAAATGAGCGGGGCGGCGGCGGCGGGTTACGCCGCCTTTTGCGCTTGATGGGTAGCCGGCAAGTGCGGCTGCAGGTCCACTTGCCGAAAAATGCCGGTTGATGCATATCAACATAGCGGTCGGAAAAAGCCGGTTAAATGGCACCGTGACCGGCAGAAAAGCTTGCAAAAAGCTGGCTTTCACGCAAAACCCTGGAGGAAAGCATCTATGCGCAAATGGATAATTGCGGCGGCTGCGGCCGCTATCATTGCGGTCCCTGGCGTCGTTATGGCGCAGGCTCCGATCGTCATCAAATTCAGCCACGTCGTGGCGCCCAACACGCCGAAAGGCAAGGCCGCCGAAAAATTCAAGGAGCTGGGCGAAAAATACACCAACGGCAAAGTGAAGATCGAGGTGTACGCCAACTCGTCGCTCTACAAGGACAAGGAAGAACTGGAAGCGCTGCAGCTCGGCGCGGTGCAGATGCTCGCTCCGTCGAATTCCAAGTTCGGCCCGATCGGCATCAAAGACTACGAAGTGTTCGATCTGCCCTACATCCTTCCCAACATGGCCGCGCTACGGAAAGTCACCGACGGTCCGATTGGCCAGCGGATGCTCAAGCTGCCGGAATCGAAGGGCATGGTCGGCCTCGCCTTTTGGGACAACGGCTTCAAGGAAATGAGCGCCAACAAGCCGCTCAATGTGCCGGCTGACTACAAGGGGCTGAAATTCCGCATCCAGTCGTCGAAAGTCCTGGAGGCGCAGTTCCGCGAGCTCGGCGCGATCCCGCAGGTGATGGCGTTCTCGGAAGTCTATCAGGCGCTGCAAACCGGCGTCGTCGACGGCCAGGAAAATACGCCGTCCAACATGTACACCATGAAATTCGACCAGGTGCAGAAGTACACGACGATGACCAACCACGGCTATATCGGCTACGTCGTCGTGGCGAACAAGAAGTTCTGGGAAGGGCTGCCCGCCGACATTCGCGACCAGCTCACGAAAGCCATGAAAGAAGCCACGGCCTACGGAAACGGCATCTCGGAGACGGAAAACGCCGAGGCGCTCGCGGAAATGAAAAAGTCGGGCAAGACGCAGATCATCATCCCGACGGCGGAGCAAAACGCGGCGATGCGCAAGGCGATGGAACCGGTCTACGCCGACGTTGCGGCGCGCGTCGGAAAGAAACTGATCGACGAGGTCCTTAAGGAAACCCAAGGGGCCACTAACTAAGAAAAAAACAAGCGAGCTCTTGCGCGATTGAGCGCAGGGGCTCGCAACTGCCCTGGGGGCTTCGCGGCCACGCACATGGCCGCGAAATGGGGCATCGTGCAAAACCGGCAAAATACAATCTGATCGCCGGCTGAAGTATCTGGGGGGATTATGCTGCGCATCCTCGATCGTCTCGAGGAGATTTTGATCGGGTCGCTGCTGGCGGCGGCGACGCTCTTGGTCTTCGTGGCCGTCGTTCACCGCTACGGCACCGGCATCCCCCTGTTGTACCCATACCTGATCGGATTCCACATTTCCTGGGCGCAGGAACTGTCCATCTACATGATCATATGGGTGGCGAAATTCGGCGCCGCTTACGGTGTGCGCACCGGCATCCATGTCGGCGTGGACGTGCTGGTCAACCAGCTAACTCCGACATACCGCAAACCGGTGGTGTTGTTCAGCTTGTTCTGCGGCGCGCTGTTTACCGGCGTCGTCGGTACCATGGGCGCCAGCTTCGTCATTGGGCTTTACCCGACCGACCAGACTTCGCCCGACTTGGAAATCCCGAGCTGGATCGTCTACCTGTGCATCCCGCTCGGCTCCTATCTCATGTGCTTCCGCTTCCTGCAGGTGGCCTGGGCGTTCTGGCGCACCGGCGAGCTGCCGCACCATGACCCGGGCCACGTCGAGGGCGTCGATAAGGACGCCGTCGCGAAGGAGCTCGCCTGATGAGCTCAGCCTTCATTTTCGGCCTGCTGATCGCGCTGATGCTGACCGGCATGCCGGTCTCGATCGCGCTCGGGCTCACCGTGCTCACCTTCATGTACACGATGACGCAGGTGCCGATTGAAGCGGTCGCGCTAAAATTGTTTAGCGGGATCGACAATTTCGAGATCATGGCGATCCCGTTCTTCATCCTGGCCGGCAATTTCCTCACCCATGGTGGCGTCGCCCGCCGCATGATCCGATTCGCCACCAGCTTGATCGGCCACTGGTACGGCGGCCTCGGGCTGGCCGGCGTGATGGCCTGCGCGCTGTTCGCGGCGGTGTCGGGCTCCTCGCCCGCGACCGTGGTCGCCATCGGCTCGATCATCCTGCCGGCAATGGTGAAGCAGGGCTTTCCCAAGCGCTTCGGCGCCGGCGTCATCACCACCTCAGGCGCGCTCGGGATTCTGATCCCGCCGTCGATCGTAATGGTGATCTATGCGGTGGCGACCGGCGGCAGCCTCGCGATCGATCCCGAAGGCAAGCGGGTCCTGTCCGCCTCGGTCGGGCAATTATTCATGGCTGGCGTCGTCCCCGGGATCATGCTGGCCACCATGCTGGGCTTCACCACGTTCTATCGCGCGTGGAAGAACAACTATCCGCGCATGCAGAAAGCGACCTGGGCCGAAAGCCTGCAGGCGTTCCGCGAATCCGTGTGGGGGCTATTGCTCGTCATCATCGTGATGGGCGGCATCTACGCTGGCATCTTCACGCCCACCGAAGCCGCGGCGATGAGCGCGGTCTATGCCTTCTTCATCGCGGTTTTCATCTACAAGGACATGACGCTTGCGGATGTCCCGCGTGTGTTGCTCGGCTCCGCCAGCATGAGCGCGATGATCCTCTATATCATCACCAACGCGGTGCTGTTCTCCTTCCTGATGACAAGCGAGCAGATCCCGCAGGCGATGACCGCCTGGATCGCCGGCAGTGGGGTCACCTGGATCGAGTTCCTGCTGTTTGTGAACATCCTGCTCTTGGTCGCCGGCAACGTGATGGAACCGACCTCGATCGTGCTGATCACCGCGCCGATCCTGTTCCCGATCGCGATACGGCTCGGCATCCACCCTGTGCATCTCGGAATTTTGATGACGGTGAACATGGAGGTGGGCTTGTGCCACCCGCCGGTCGGCCTCAATCTTTACGTGGCATCGGGCATCGCCAAGATGGGCATCACCGAACTCACCATCGCTACTTTGCCGTGGCTCGGCACCATGCTGGTGTTTCTGGCGGTGGTGACCTACATCCCGGAACTCTCGCTCTGGCTGCCGCGCGTTCTGGGAATGTTGAATTAATACTTTCTGCGATGAACAAATATAAATGAACATTGCGCGCGGTTAATCTCTGTCCAAACTTTAACTTGAAAAGGCGTGGCGGCATTCCACTATTGGCGTCATCAGAAATGCCTTTGGAGGAATGTCATGTGGAAGACTGTGCTTGCCGGCTCGACCGCGCTTGCGATCGCCGGCGCTACGCTCGCCTACGCGCAGCAGGGTCCCGGCGGACGCGACTTCGCGCCGCGCTGGCGGCCGAACGCGGAGGATATCAGCGCGTTCGGCGACGCGCGCATCGCGGCCTTGCACGCCGGGCTCAAGCTCAACGCCGAGCAGGAGAAGAATTGGCCGGCGGTGGAAAGCGCGCTGCGCGATCTTGCCAAGCAGCGCTCGGCGTGGTTTGCCGCGCGCGCCAGCGCCGATCAGCCCGAAGGATGCGGTCGAGCGGTTGGCCTTGCGCGCCGAGGTGATGACGCAGCGCGCCGCCGCGCTCAAGAAACTCGCCGACGCGGCCGGCCCGCTCTACAAGAGCCTGGACGAGGCCCAGCAGCGCCGCTTCGTCGTGCTGGCGCGGCTCGGCGCGCACCGTTTTGCCGGCGGGCGTGGCTGGCATAACCGGGGCGGCTGGATGCATCGCGGCCCCGGCGGGCCGGAGAACGCTCCGATGCGGCCCGAGGGCGGCCCGCGGCCGCAGTGAGCCGCCGCGACGCGTAGTGGGGCGGCGGCCGATACGCCCTCACTGACACGTGGCGCCGCCGTCTCTGGAAGCCGCCGGGTACGCCCGGCGGCTTTTCAGTCAGGTCGCGTGATTTTGTCGGCAGGCCGGCCCATCCACGATTGCATCGCGGACACGCATCTCGGGACCGTGCGCGGATGCGGTGGCTTCGAGCGGCCGCGCGGCTGGACTCTCCGGCATCGCTTTGCTAAGTCACGCGCGCCCGGCGGGGCCTGCCCGCCGACGGCAATCCGGGCGCATAGCTCAGTTGGTAGAGCAGCTGACTCTTAATCAGCGGGTCCCAGGTTCGAGCCCTGGTGCGCCCACCATCTGTCTCAATTTATCTGATGACGGACAGCCGGACAGCGGAATACATAATAGTCGATCAACGTCATAGTCGATCAACGTCTATTAATGGCATCCGAATTCAAAAATATTCCCACGCCAAAGGTTGTGCCAAACCTGTTGGCGACGGAAGCGCAAGCAAAGTTTCAACAAGCCCGTTCGTTGCACCAAAACGGGCATTTGCCGCAGGCAAAAGCTCTCTACGAAGAAATACTGGTAGCACAGCCCAAGCACTTTGACTCGCTTCACTTGTTGGGCGTGATCGCTCATCAATCCAAGAATTATCAGAGCGCCGTCGATCTGATCGGCAAAGCAATCGAACTTTCTCCGAAAGACGCTGCTTTCCACTACCACCGCGGTCTTGCGCTGCAAGCACTCAAGCAACTCGACGCCGCCATAGCAAGTTACGACAAAGCCATTGCGCTCAAGCCGGATCTTGCGGAAGCCTGCTCCAATCGCGGTCTTGCGCTGCAAGAACTCAAGCAACTCGACGCCGCGGTTGCAAGCTTTGACCAAGCCGTCGCGCTTAAGCCCGATTATGCCGAAGCCTACTACAACCGCGGCATTGCGCTCGAAGAACTCCAGCAATTCGACGCCGCCGTCGTGAGCTACGACAAAGCTATTGCGCTCAAACCGGACTATGCCGAGGCCTATTCCAACCGTGGCAATGCGCTCAAAAAACTCAAGCAACTCGACGCCGCTATAGCGAGTTACGACCAAGCCATCGCGCTGAAACCGGACTATGCCGAAGCCCACTACAACCGTGGCGTTGCGCTGCAAGAACTCAAGCGACCGGACGCCGCGCTAGCGAGTTACGACAAGGCCATTGCGCTCAAACCGGACTATGCTGAAGCCCACTTAAACCGCGGCAATGAGCTCAAAGAACTCAAGCAAGCAGACGCTGCCGTAGCGAGTTACGAAAGAGCCATCGCGCTGAAACCGGACTATGTCGAGGCCTATTCCAACCTTGGCATTGCGCTGCAGGAACTCAAACAACTCGACGCCGCCGTAGCGAGTCACGACAAAGCCATTGCACTCAAACCGGATCTTGCCGAAGCCCACTACAACCGGGGCGTTGCGCTGCAAGGAC
Source organism: uncultured Alphaproteobacteria bacterium (assembly GCA_963762285.1). GTDB lineage: Bacteria > Pseudomonadota > Alphaproteobacteria > Rhizobiales > Xanthobacteraceae > Pseudolabrys. The sequence goes on from CAVXKE010000015.1 coordinate 287,774, forward strand.
TCAAGCAAGCAGGCGCCGCTGCTGCAAGTTATGACAGAGCCATCGCGCTTAGATCGGATTATGCCGAAGCCTACTACAACCGTGGCATTGCGCTGCAAGAACTCGAGCAACCGGACGCCGCGGTCGCAAGTTACGACCGAGCCATTGCGCTCAAACCGGACTATGCCGAAGCCTACTCCAACCGTGGCAATGCGCTCGAAGAACTCAAGCAACTCGACGCCGCTATAGCGAGTTACGACCGGGCCATCGCGCTGAAACCGGACTATGCCGAAGCCTACTACAATCGTGGCATCGCGCTCGAAGAACTCAGGCAATTGGACGCCGCCGAGGCGAGTTACGACCAAGCCATTGCGCTAAAACCGGACTATGCCGAGCCGTATTGGAATAGATCATTGGTGCGATTGCTATTGGGACGTTTTGACAGGGGATGGGAAGATTACGAATGGCGGTGGAAGAATAAACAACTAGGTTTAATTGGACGAAGCTTTCCCCAGCCGCTCTGGCTCGGCAAGGAATCGATCGCAGGCAAGACAATCCTGCTGCACAGCGAGCAGGGGTTTGGCGACACCATTCAGTTCTGCCGTTATGCCAGGCTGGTGGCCGATTTAGGCGCAAGCGTAATCCTGGAAGTTCACAAGCCGCTCGTGAGTCTGTTGGCCAGTCTGGAGGGCGTGGCGCAGCTGGTTGCAAGAGGGAATCGCCTGCCTGCCTTTGATTACCAGTGCCCCTTGATGAGTTTGCCCTTGGCACTCAAGACAACCCTGTCAACGATCCCGGCAAACATCCCGTATCTGCAAGCCAATGCAGAAAAGTCACTTTTTTGGCAGAAAAAGCTTGGCGATAAAAACAAGCCACGCGTGGGGCTGGTATGGTCGGGCGGATTCAGGCCCAATCAGCCGGAAGTCTGGTCGGTCAACAGCCGGAGAAACATTCCGCTGGCGAAGCTCGCCGCGCTGAAAAATCCGGATATCGAGTTTTACAGCCTGCAAAAAGGGCAGCCCGCCGAGTTGGAGCTGGCTGAATTAGTGAGCGACAACTGGGGTGGTCCAAATCTTGTTGACTATACCAGCCTGCTCAACGACTTCTCCGACACGGCGGCGCTCATAGAAAATCTGGACTTGGTGATCTCGGTCGATACCTCGACCGCGCACTTGGCTGGCGCATTGGGCAAACCCGTTTGGATTCTCAATCGCTTTGATACTTGCTGGCGCTGGCTCCTGGAGAGAACCGACAGTCCCTGGTATCCGACCGCAAAGCTGTACCGACAACAGAAGGCCGGCGATTGGGATGCCGTCGTTCAGCGCGTCAAAGCGGAATTGCCAGATTTTCACCCAAGTAAAAATTAGCCTATTGCAGGCAACGGGTTATTCGTTCGGCGCTGCGCCGCTTCGTGCCAAGGCTTGATATTGAATTGGACGGGGGATTTTCGAAAATCTTCCGTCTTTTGAGGCGTTTATGGCGCATTTCAATCGCGGTCAGCGACGAAAAAAATTGCAGAGGAATTTTTTAAAATCGTCATTGTGGGGTGCCTGGAAAACCCCGACAACAACACAGTGTGCGAAGCATCGGATCGCGCGAGATATTACCCAAGCATTTGCGGGAACGATACAAACTGCCGAGTGATACGAAAGAAATCGACGGCATTGTCGAAACGCATGATGGCAGTCAGGTCGCCCGTCAGATCAAAAACCGTCGGCGGTCAAAAATGTTTCATACTTTCGTCTAGATTCGGACCAACAAAAGCCCGCCGTCCTTCTCCATCATCAACGTCCAATAGCTGGCCGCTCGCTTACGGGCAGCGCGGACGGGGACGCGGTGATGGAAGCGAATTGGCGGGTATGGCCTTGCGATAATATTTGCCGGCCGGCGCCGCCCATATTCCGTGCCGCGCATTGCGCATCCCTCACAATCGACGCAACGATCGGCAACTCCGCCGCTCACGACGATGCCGCAACGCGGAATCGATCCGTGCGAAATTCGTTTTCTTCGCGCGACTTCCAGAAAAACCCAGCAAGAGGATTTGGTGATCGGATAACGAACAAACCGCTACTAACGGCGGTGCAACGATGCAGGGGGAGTATGTATGAGTACCTTGAATCAGCAGGATGCCCGCGATCCGAAAAGCTTGCTGTATTACGCGCCGCGCCGGCTGCGTGACAGCGCCAATGAAACGCCAACAATCCAGCCGCTGCCCGGCGAAGGCGGGCAACCGGAAGCATTTGCCGCGCAACGGACGAATGACGAGGCTCCGCCTTTGGCGGGTCCGGGTCCGGAAGCCTTCGAGTATTTATTCGAGCCTGAAGCGAGATCCAATTCGAGACCCGTGGTGCGCCGGCGCGGTCGCCTGGCGCTGGCCGTTGCGACCAGCTTCGCCGCGGCTGCGGGCATCGCCGTGGGTGTCGTATTTCTCGACGCCGCGAAGCTTGCCGACGGGCGAGGCGGGACCCCGTTCGCCAAAGAAAACGGTAAAACTGTTACCGCGCAGGCGACCACGGCCGCTCCAACCCTCGCCGTCGAGGACGGCAGCGGCGAGGTCAATGAGCTGCTGCCGCTCGGTGTCAAAGTCGCGAACTACACGCCGGGCGCGACCGTCAATCTGAGCGGGCTCCTGAAAGGGGCAGAACTGAGCACCGGCGCGGCGTCCGGCGAAGGCGAATGGCGCATCGCCGTCGATGACCTGCCGAACGCGCTCGTGATTCCGCCCCGCGATTATTTCGGGCCAATGAACATCGTTGCCGAGCTGCGCGGCGGCAACGGCCGCGCCATCGTGCGCAGCCCCGTTCGGTTTTTGTGGACGCAATCGCCGCCCGATCAGGGCAAGGCGGCAAGACTTCAAACCGCGCCGGCCGATGCGGCCTCCGCCGCCGGCTCCGAGGCGTCGGCTGCACCAAGACAGATTGACCCGAAGGAAATCGCCGCGTTGCTCAAACGGGCCGAAGAGCTTGTGTCGACCGGCGACCTCCCGGCCGCCCGGCTGCTGCTGCTGCGGGTCGCCGAGGCGCATAACGCCCGTGCGGCGTTCGAGCTGGGCGCCACCTACGATCCGAACGTGATCAAGCGGCTCGATAGCATCGGCGCCGCGCCCAATCCCGCGCTGGCATCGACTTGGTATCAACGGGCGCAGGAATGGGGATTAGCCGATGCGTCCAAACGGCTCGAAGCGCTTGCGAGCGCAAACCGATAGGGGCGGCGACGTGACCAAAAGTAAATTCCCCAGTGAAGAGATGACAGCCGCTTCCGGCGCTGCATCAAAATCCATAGCGCACACGCCTACATTCAAGGGAGGAGATACGGCATGCTGACATTCATGCGATTTGCTTGCGTGACGGCGATCGCTCTGCCGCTATTGGCCATGCCATCGGCCGGCATGGCCGAGCAAGGCGAAGTCGATCCCGGTCAAGTGAGCGAAGGCTTGAAGGCGATTTTCAACTTCGGCGACGCTCATCAGGCGACAAAGGAGCGTCTCAACGCCAACACCACCACGGTCATTACCGGCACCATCGGCGGGACCTATGTCCAGATCGGGGCCGATTTGGCGTCAGTGCTCGATGATGGCGAGAAGCTGCGCGTTCTTCCGATTGTGGGACGCGGTTCGGTCCAGAGTATCGCCGACATTTTGTATCTGAGGGGCGTCGATCTTGGCATCATTCGCGCCGATACCCTCGATTATCTTGAAAAGAAAGGTTACGCGAGCGACCTCAAGAGGCAACTGACCTTTGTCACCAAACTCTATAACGAGGAAATGCACGTCGTCGCGCCCAAGGCGATTCAAAAGCTTTCCGACCTCGAAGGGAAGACGGTCAGCGTCGATCTGCCAAACGGAGGAACCTTCGTCACGGCCATCACGGTTTTCGAGCGGCTCGGCATCAAGCCGAAATTCGTTTACGTCGAGCAGCGGCGTGCGTATGAAAAATTGCGCAAGGGCGAAATCGACGCGCTGATCGCCGTTCAGGGCGTCCCGTCGAAATTCACCACAACAATCAAAGACGACAGGTTTCACCTTGTCCCGATCGATTATGCGCCCCCGCTGCAGGTCGATTACCTGCCGTCGCAGTTGAAGGCGGAGGATTATCCGTCGCTGATACCGCCGGGCGGGCGTGTCGATACGATCGCGGTGCCGGCAATTCTCGCCGCCTATAACTGGGATCCCGGAACCGACCGCTATCGCAACGTCGCGCATTTTGTTCAGGCGTTCTTCGATAAATTCAAGGAATTCCAGAAGCCGCCGTTCCATCCCAAATGGAAAGAGGTCGTGCTCAGTGCCCCACTGAAGGGCTGGAAGCGCTTCCCCGCCGCGCAGGCGTGGCTCGATCAGCACGCCGATCCGGCAACATCGGAAACCCGGCGCCAATTCGATCTGTTCATGGCCAAGCGTGCCTCCGAAGCCGGCGCGCCTGTGCCTGTAATTTCGGAACGGAACGCCGCGCTGTTTCAGCAATTCATGCAATGGAAAAAAGATGAGGCGGCAGCGGCGCTGGAGCCGGAGCGCCATGCGCACGCGAGCGGCCGAAAACATAAGGCGCGCCAGAAAGAGGCGGAAAAGAAGTGATGCAAAGGGGACAGTTTTATTACGCGCGCGGCGACGCGCGCGGCGGCTAAGGGTGCGGGCTTGAGTGTGATCGAGCACGAAAGAATTGAGATGGGGGGCGAGCGTGAGATCTAATAAGAAGAATGGCGGCGGCCACTTCGACGTTTCGGCTTTGTATGCTGCGCTGGATTCCGAACGAATGGCGCGCAATCTCAACTGGAAAGAGGTGTCGGCCAAATCGGGCGTGAGCGCGTCGACCTTGACCCGGCTGTCGCAGGGGCGGCGGCCGGATGTTGACAGTCTTGCCGCCCTGACGGCGTGGCTGGGAATTTCCGCAGATCTTTTCATGGCGCCGCGGCCGCGACCATGCGGAGCCGCAAGCCCCTTGACTCAGATATCGATCATCATCCGCGACGATCCCGATCTGAACCCGGACGCGGCCACGGCCCTGGAGGAATTGGTCAAGGCAACCTATGCGCGGTTGCGGCTGCAAAAGGAAAAATAATTCGCGCTGCGCATCCTGCGCTGGTTGGCGTCAACTCTACGCGTGCATCGATTTTGCGCGGCATTCCCCGGTCTCCTGTTCCCAGCGCAGGATGGTCTGCCGGAGCGCGTCAAACTTCTTATCGGTCACGCCGTCGAACAGGGGATCTTTTCTGTCGTTCATCCGCGTTTCGATTTCCGCCCAATCGTCTCTCTGCAAAGCTTTGACGGCCGCCGGAAATAACAGCCGCTCTTCCTTTTGCATATGGTGGCGTTGATGCGCGATGAATTCGCGCACGACATTATGGAATCGTTCCCGCGGGTACTCGCGGCCGGCCAGGATGTCGTCGACCGCCTGCGCAAACCGGCGCAAGCGTTCGGTTTCCACGTGATGCTCGGCTTCCACGTCGCCGACATAGCTGGCCGCGGACGAATCGCGCAGTTTCAGTCTTTCAAAAACGATGTCCTCTTTCGGATGATGGTAGCCTTCGGGATAGTCTTTGAAATATTCGATGATGGCCTGCAAGATTTCGTAATCCGGCGGTTCGCGGTGGTCGAACACTTGCAATTCCTGCTCCAGAACAAGGAGCAGCTTCTCGATGTTGCGGTGTTCTTCGAGCAGGACGTCGATAATTCTTGCCATCGATCGGTCTCGACCGTGAATCGCCCGGATAAGATATTGATCGGACAGCGATAATCTCTATCCGGCGGCGATGCTTATACTTTCGGCGCAGAGATTAGGGTCAAATCGGCGCGTGGCTTTGCGCTATGTCAAAGCGTGACAACGCTATTCATTGAATACCCTTCCTCGAATTTGCTCATTCCCTTCGCGAGGCGAATCGATGGCCGACGCCGCTCCTCAGCCAGGTTTCAAAATCCTGGCGCGTGAAGATTTTTCCGACGTGACCTACTCCCTGGTCTTCCACCACCCGCTGATGGCGAAAGCCGCGCGGCCGGGTCAATTCGTCATCGTGATGTCGCACGAGTCCGGCGAGCGCATTCCTCTGACCATCGCGGACTTCGACCGCAAGAAGGGCACGGTCACCCTGGTCGTGCAGGCGGTCGGCAAATCGACCAAGGAAATGCAGCAGGTCTGTCAGGTGGGAACTTCACTCTATGGAGTGGTCGGGCCCATGGGGGTGCCGAGCCCGCTGACGGGAAAGAAAAAGGTCGTCTGTGTCGGCGGCGGTTTGGGCGTTGCGCCGATCTACCCGCAGGCGCGCGGCTTCAAAGAGAACGGCGCCTATGTCATCGGCATTCTCGGATTTCGCAACAAGGACCTGGTGTTTTGGAAGGACAAGTTTGAAGCTTGCTGCGACGAACTAATTCTTTGCACCGATGACGGCTCGGCCGGCATGAAGGGCTTCGTCAGCGACGGCATCAAGGTCGCCCTCACCGGACACAAGGATATCGACGAGGTTATCGCGATCGGGCCGCCGATCATGATGAAGGCCTGCGCCGAGACCACGCGCCCGCACGGCATCAAGACGATCGTCAGCCTGAACCCGATCATGGTCGACGGGACCGGGATGTGCGGCGGCTGCCGCGTCAAGATCGGCGACGACATCAAGTTCGCTTGTGTCGACGGTCCCGACTTCGACGGACACAAAGTCGACTTCGGCGATCTGATGATGCGGCTCAAGCGCTATGCCGAAGAGGAAAAGGCCGCGCTCGATCGCTGGTCGGAAAGCTGCCGGATGATGAAGATGACCCCTCCGGTGTTGAAGGGGACCGCCGAACCGGGAATGGCCCTGCCTGATCCGTTCGAGGAAACGCTGGGGGGATAGCATCGGCTGTCCAGCGGCAACTCCGATATGATCCGCTAGTTGCACAGGATTTTAAGCATGGCCAAGAAGAAGAAAACGATTCGCACTATTCCTCAGGAACGCACACCTGTGCGCGAACTGGATCCGAAAGTGCGGGTGAAGAATTTCGACGAGGTGAATTGCGGTTATTCGCTGAAAGAGGCGCTCAACGAGGCGGAGCGCTGCATCATGTGCCCCGAGCCGGGCTGCGTGAAGGGCTGCCCGGTCAATATCAATATCCCGAAATTCATCGAAGCGATCACCGCCAAGGATATCCGCGGCGCCTATAACGTCATCACCGCGAGCAATCTGTTGGCGTCGGTGTGCGGCCGGGTCTGCCCGCAGGAGACGCAATGCGAAGGCGTCTGCGTGGTCGGCGAGACGCTCGAGCCGGTTGCGATCGGCCGTCTGGAACGCTTTGTCGGCGACACCGCCATCAAGGAAAAATGGAGCAACGTTCCGCATATGGAGCCGAGCGGCTTCAAGATCGGCATCGTCGGTTCCGGGCCGGCCGGCATGGCCTGCGCCGCGGACATGGCCAAGGCCGGCTGCGACGTGACGGTGTTCGAGGCCTTCCACCAGGCCGGCGGCGTCCTCAAATACGGCATCCCCGATTTCCGGCTGCCCAATTCGGTGGTCGATGCCGAAATCGAGAATCTGCGCAAGCTCGGCGTCAAGTTCGAATGCAACACGCTGGTCGGCCGCCTGTTCACCATCGAGCAGATGCGCGACGAACTCGGCTACGATGCTGTGTTCATCGGCACCGGCGCCGGCTATCCGTCGATGCTCGGCATCCCAGGCGACACGCTCAATGGCGTGCTCTCCGCCAACGAATTGCTGACGCGCTGCAACCTGATGCGGGCCAAGGATTTCCCGAATTTCGACACGCCGATTCCGCTCGGCAAGCGCGTCGCCGTGATCGGCGCCGGCAACACCGCCATGGACGCGTTGCGCGTCAGCATGCGGCTCGGCGCCGAGAAGGTGTACTGCATCTATCGCCGCTCGCGCGCGGAGTGCCCGGCGCGGGCGGAAGAGGTGCATCACGCCGAGGAGGAAGGCATCGAATTCCATTGGCTCACCGCTCCGGTCGAAGTGCTCGACGACGGCAAGGGCAATGTCCGCGCCATGCGCTGCATCAAGATGGAGCTCGGCGAGCCGGACGCTTCCGGGCGGCGGCGGCCGGTGCCGGTCGCCGGCAGCGAATTCGAATTCGAGACCGATCAGATCGTGTTCGCGATCGGCACCAACGCCAATCCGATCATCGGCCAGACTTCGCATCTGCGCCTCAACAAGCGCGGCTATATCGATACCGACGAGACGCTGGCGACCTCGATGGCGGGTGTATTCGCCGGCGGCGATATCGTCACCGGCGCCGCCACCGTGATCGAAGCGATGGGCGCCGGGCGCAAGGCCGCGCGCAGTATGAAGAATTATCTGAGAATTCGCGATTCCGGCGGCGACGATGTCAGCGAAGTTGGCGTCGGCACCTTCCTCGGGATCGATCTAAGGGAACGCAACTACGCGCGTATTCGCGCCGCCTAGCGCATGATCCCGAAAGGTGGGAACCGGTTTTCGGAAAAGATCAAGCGCAGGCAAAATGTCAGGGAAGCAAGGTGATCCAATCTCATCGGATCACGCTCTAAGGTAGCAAGATGAATGAAATGATCTCCGATGCCGCCGTCAAATCCCGGCCCCGCGCTGCCGCCAAGGCCGCGGGCAAAAAACCAGCGCCCGTCACATTAACCGAGCACATCGTCGAAATCGTCAGCGATTCGGGCGAGGGCGCGCAGCGCTGCGGGCAGACCTTCGGGGCGATCGCCTCGCAGATGGGCAACGGCGTGTGGACCGTGGAGATCATCCCGGCGGAAATCCGCCCGCCCGCGCGCAGCGTCGCCGGCGGCAGCGGAAATCGCATCCGCCTGGGCTCGGGCCGCATCACCAATGGCGGCAATGAAACCGACTTGGTCATCGCCTTCAACGAGCAGGTGCTGCTCGGCCGCGTGCGCACCGGCGAACTCAAGCCCGACTGCACGATTCTTCTGGAAAATATGTGGCGTGAGAGCAAAGACGCCAAGATCGTCGAGTCCTACATCGAGACTTACGAGGAGCTGGTGAAGGCCGGCTACAACGTCATCGAAATTCCGATGGAGCAAGAGTGCAAGAAGGTGGTCGCCGATGCCAAGCGCGGCAAGAACATGTTCGCGCTCGGCATGCTCTGCAACATCTACAGCTTCGACCTGCAGCTCGGCCGCGATCAGATCGCCATCACGTTCGGCAAGAAAAATGCCAGCGTGATCGAGTCGAACGTCAAATTATTGGAAGCGGGCTACGCCTGGGCCGAGAAGAATCTCGACTTCAAATATCGCATTCCGGCCACCCGCAGCACCGTTCCGCAAATCGTGGTCAACGGCAACACCGCGCTGGCGCTTGGCGTGCTGGCATCCGGCATGGAAATCTGCGCCATGTACCCGATCACGCCGGCCACCTCGGTCTCGCATTATTTGAGCAGCGTGTTCGAGAAGGTCGGCGGCATCGTGCATCAGGCCGAGGACGAGATCGCAGCCTGCGCCTTTGCGATCGGCGCCTCCTTCGCCGGCAAATGCACCGTCACCGTCACCTCGGGACCCGGCTATTCGCTCAAGCAGGAAGCGATCGGATTGGCGGTGATGGGTGAAATTCCGCTCGTCGTCATCAATGTGCAGCGCGGCGGTCCCAGCACCGGCCAGCCGACTAAGGTAGAGCAGGGCGACTTGATGACGTCGATCTTCGGCAGCCACGGTGACGCGCCCAAGGTCGTGCTCGCGCCGGCCACCATCGAAGATTGTTTCTATGCGGTCATCACGGCGCGCAAGATCGCCGAGACCTTCAACATGGTGGTGGTCGTTCTCTCCGACACGAGCTTGGCCTCATCGCAGCAACCGTTCCCGCGGCCGCAATTCAGCGAAGCCTGGCTGGCGCCGCCGGTCGACCAGAGCGAGGTGCCGGAGGGAGCGAAGCCCTACGACTGGAATCCAACGACCGGCTTGGCGCGCCGTTTCATCCCGGGTCAGCCGGGCGGCATGCACACCTTGACCGGCCTGGCGCACGACAAACTGAGCCATGTGGCTTACGACCCGGAAAGCAATGAATTGGGCCTGCGCGCGCGCAGTCACAAGCTCGCCGCGCTGCAGCGCACCCTGAAGACGCCGCCGGTGTTCGGCGATCCGAAGGGCGATCTGCTGGTGATCGGCTGGGGCAGCACCAAGGGTGCGATCGAGGAGGCGGTGGAGAAACTGCGCGCCGAAGGCCGCAAGGTCTCCTCGCTGCATCTCACCTTCCTGCAGCCGCTGCCGCCCGGCCTCAAGGAGATCATGCAGAAGTTCAAGAAGGTCATCACGATCGAAGGCAATTGGAGCGATGATCCGAAAGACGAGATCATCGACGAGGACAATCGCCGCTACTCGGCGCTCGCCATCCTGTTGCGCTCGCGTTACCTCATCGACGTCGATTGCTGGACCGAAGTGCGCGGCCAACCGATAAAGCCGAATTCGATCCAGCGCGTCCTCCTCGAAAAACTCAAGCAGCGATAACAGGCACGACTATGACCATTCATGCCACCGAATGCCTCTTGCGGATGTACGACCAGCATCACGAGCTGGAGGACTATCAGAGCGGCGTGCCGCGCTGGTGCACCGGCTGCGGCGACAACGCCATCCTCGCGGCCGTGCAGCGGCTGTGTCGCGACGAGGATCTGCGGCCGGAAAAGACCATGTTCGTCTCCGGCATCGGCTGCTCCAGCCGCTTTCCGCATTATATGAAGACCTATGGATTTCACGGCATCCATGGCCGCGCGCTGCCGGTCGCCGAAGGCATCAAGATGGCGCGGCCGGATTTGGACGTCTTCGTCAACACCGGCGACGGCGATTGCTGCAGCATCGGCGCGGCGCACTGGATTCACGCCATCCGCTACAACATGAACATGACGGTGATGCTGCACGACAACCAGATCTACGGTTTGACCAAGATGCAGGCGTCGCCGACGTCGCCGCGCGGTCTGAAGAGCAACACCACGCCGCGCGGGGCCTATCTCGAAGGGCTCAATCCTTTAACCGTCACGCTCGGCGTGCAGAACGTGTCCTTCGTCGCGCAAGCGGTCGATTGGATACCGGAAGTGCTCTACGACATCATCAAGGCGGCCTACCACCACAAGGGCCTCTCGTTCGTGCGCATCCTGCAACGATGCCCGGAATGGCTGCCGAAAATGCTCGATCCGTGGGTGCACGATCCGCTCAAGATCAATCTGGTCCGCCACAAGAACGGCGTGACGCCGAGCGACAACATTTCCAAGGTCTACCGGACGCAGGAAGAGCACGATCCGTCGAATATCCATCGGGCGCGCGAGATCGCTTCGGTCCTCGATCCGATCCCGGTCGGCATCCTGTATCACAATCCGGAAGTTCCCTGTTACGAAGATCTGCGCGATGCCGGTCAGCAACGGTCAACGCGCTTCATCAAAGCGGGCTTTGAAGCGGAACTCGACAAATTCACGGTCTGGCCGCAAGACGCCAACCCCAAAGTGCAACCCGGCGCCTGAGGCTTCCACGGATTCAGACCGCTACGATCAGGGCAATGTCAGCATGCAAGTAGAACTTCAGGCGCATATCGCGTTTCATCTCACGGGCAAAATGCCCCAAGGCGAGGGCGATGCTCTTGCCCAGAGCGACCTGCATCCCGCCGTTCTTGCGGAATACCGGGATCTCACCGCGCTGCGTTATGATTTTCCGCTCGTGCTGATGGGCGTTGCTGCAAAACCGGTGCAATCGCTGTCCGCACTGTTCGATGGCGCGCTGAAGGAGATCGCGGCCGGCGATGACGGAGACCGGGTGAGAAAACACGCCATCCGGCTCGAGCGCGAGATCCGCAAGCTGGTCGCCGAAGGTGTGGCGGGGTCGCTGTTCGAGCTCTACGACGCCGCTGCCGCCCGCATCGGCGCGAAAAAAGACCAGCTGTTGCAGGACAGCCTGAGCCGCCTGCGCGCCGCGCTGAAAACGGACGGTGCGGTTGTCGATTGCGACCAGGCCATGCCGTTCCGGCTGTTTCAGCATGCCTGGCAGGCTTTGCAGGATCAAAAGGCGCAGAATTTCCGGACCGACATCAATAAGCTGGTCATGAAGCTGTCCGACATCCTGAGCGCGGACTTCATCCGCTCGAAGGAGGGCCTGAGCGCGGATCGGTTGCGGGCCTCGGTCGGCTCGGCGCATCAGAGCACTTTCGATTTCGACGCGATGTCACGTGTGCTTGCCGAGTCCTCGCCGAGCGTGCCGATGCCGGAAAGCCGCCGCCAGCGGGTGCGCGGGCTGCTCACGGCGCTGCGGACGCAGCGCTTCTTTCCGCCGGCCGGCGAAGGCGACAAATGGATTGGCGTCGCGGAGCCGTATTCCTTCGTGTTCGAAACCTGCGCCGACGCGGTCGCGGCATACCGCGAGCGGCTGCCGAAGATGACCGAACTGGCCAAGGCGATGGCGATGGCCAAGCTGGAGACCGAAGGGGAATACAGCGAGGCGCGCCATGATGCCTTCTTCGCCGGATTTGGCGACAACGGTCTCGATCCGGACGACATCGCCGCATTTCCGGATTATCTGATTTGCCTGCGGGCCGCCGATTTCCGGGCGGCGGAATCCGATTTGATCTTGCGCGCTTTCGCCGCCGGCATGCCGGCGAAACTCGTGGTGCAGACCGACGATCTGATCGAGCAATCGCCGATCAGGGACGACTACCTGGTCGCGGGGCTGCGCGGCAAACAACTCGCCAGCACCGCGATCGGATTTGGCGCGTCTTTTGTCATGCAGGCGAGCAGCGCGAGCCTGTTCCAGCTGCGCGAGCAGGTGCAGCGCGGGCTGGCCTATCGCGGGCCGGCAATATTCAGCGTTTTCTCCGGCGCCAACGGCGGCAGCATGCCGCCTTACCTGGCGGCGGCGGCGTCCACGGAATCGCGGGCTTTTCCGGCTTTCACCTACGATCCATCGGCGGGGCCGGACTGGGCATCGCGGTTTTCCCTTCGCGCCAACAACCAGGTCGATCTCGATTGGCCGTTGCAGCGCCTCGATTATGAAGACGAGCAGCAGCAGCTTGTATCGGAAACCCTTGCCTTCACGCTCGTCGACTTCGCCGCCTGCGACCCGCGTTGCGGCAAATATTTCGCCAAGGTCCCGCGCGCCAAATGGACCGCCGATTTGCTGCCGGTCTCCGAATTCCTGGCGCGTGAGCCGAAGGACCTGTCCGAAAAGGTGCCGTGCCTGTTGATGGTCGACCGCGACAATCGCCTGCAAAAAGTCATCGTCAATGACACGCTGATCCGCGAGGCACGCCGTTGCGCCGAGGCTTGGCGCAGCCTGCAGGAACTCGGCGGCGTCCATAACTCGCATGCGGCCAGGCTGCTTGAACAGGAACGCAAAGCCTGGGCCGAAGCAGAACAAGCACGCGCGGCAGTCGCCCCCGCGCCGGCGGCGGCCCCCGCCGCGGTCGCGGCTCCGGCAACCGCACCGGCTGCTCCCGCCGCCGCGCCCAGCGCCGCCGAAGCGGCGCCGGAACGGTCGCCGGACGAGGCCTATATCGAGACGTTCCGTTGCAGCAGTTGCAACGAGTGCACGCAGATCAACGACAAGATGTTCGGCTACGACGACAACAAGCAGGCATTCATCAAAGATTTGAAAGCCGGCACCTATCGGCAATTGGTGGAAGCCGCGGAGAATTGCCAGCTCTCGATCATTCACCCCGGCAAGCCGTGGAATCAGGGCGAGCCCGGGCTCGATGAGCTGATCAAGCGAGCCGAACCGTTCATGTAGAAGCGATGCGCTGCCGGCCGCCATATCGGTCGTAAGCCCATTCGGCACTCAAGCTGCACCGCGGCGCCCAAACGCCGCAGCGGACCGGCCGGTTTTCGGATAGCCTACAGGTCGCGCACCCGCATTTTGGATGTCGCCCAATGCTGCAAGGCTGGTCGCATTCGCGCTGGACGCTGTCCGGCCGCCCCGCGCGTGGCGGGCGGGGGCTGAATCTTGGCATACCGCCGGCCTATTGGAGCGTGCCGCACGACAAGCTGTTGAGCACATTGCATAGCGGCAGCGGCGGCCTGAGTTCGATTGCCGCCACGCGCCGGCTGAAGCGTTACGGAGCGAATACGGTCGGCGAGAAGGCGCAGGCGTCAGCCCTGCGTCTGTTCCTGCGCCAGTTCGCGAGCCCGCTCATCATCATACTGATATCGGCCGCCGCGATTGCTTCCGTCCTCAAAGACTGGACCAATTCGATCATTATTCTGTTGATCGTCTTCGGCAGCGGCTTTTTGAGTTTCATTCAAGAATTCCGCGCATCGGCGGCGGTTGAGAAGCTCCGCGCCCAGGTCCGGATTGCCTGCACCGTGGTGCGCGGCGGCCGTACCGAGGTCATTCCGAGCCGCGATGTTGTCCCGGGCGATATTGTCATTCTGTCGGCCGGCAATTTGATTCCGGCCGACGGGGTCTTGCTCGAGGCCAAGGACTTCTTCGTCTCGCAGGCGGTGCTGACGGGAGAATCGTACCCGACCGAAAAGGCGCCGGGCACCGTCGGCGAAGGCGCGTCCATCGCCGAGCGCACCAACTGCGTCTTTATGGGAACTTCGGTGCGCAGCGGTACCGCGCGCATGCTCGTCGTCCACACGGCGATGGATACGGTTTTTGGCGGCATTGCCGACCGCCTGCGCCTGGGTTCGCCCGAATCGGAATTCGAACGCGGCATCCGGCGATACGGCTATCTGCTCATGCGAATCATGCTGGTCATGACGCTGGTCGTCTTCGCCGCCAATATTTTCCTGCAGCGGCCGCCGGTGGATTCGTTGCTGTTTGCCATCGCCCTGGCCGTCGGCATGTCGCCGGAACTGCTGCCGGCCATCGTCACCATCACGCTGTCGCAGGGCGCGCGCCAAATGGCGTCGCACGGCGTCATCGTGCGCCGTCTCGATGCGATCGAGAATCTCGGCAGCATGGACATCCTCTGCACGGACAAGACCGGCACGTTGACCGAAGGTGTCCTCAGCCTCGATGGGGCGATAGATATGGACGGCCGGCCGTCCGACGCGGCGCTGCGCGCGGCCTGTCTCAATGCCAGCCTGCAAACCGGGCTGGCCAATCCTTTGGACCAGGCGATCGTCGCGACGGCGCGGCAGAAGGGAATCGATGTCGCGGCCTACCACAAGTTGGATGAGGTGCCCTACGACTTCATGCGCAAACGCCTCAGTGTGCTGGTGCGTGGCCCTGAGCGCGCCGATGCGGTGACGCTCATCAGCAAGGGGGCTTTGGATAATGTGCTGGAGGTGTGCGACCGCGTTAAACGCGATGCCGAAATCGTTCCGCTCGACGATGTCAGGCGCGACCTGATCGCCCAGCTATTCGCGCGCTTTAGCGGGCAAGGTTATCGCGTCCTCGCTATCGCCCAGAAACCGATGCCAGGAAGCGTGACATGCTCGCGCGCGGACGAGAACGCGTTGATATTTATCGGGTTGCTGCTGTTCCTGGATCCGCCCAAAGAGGGAATTCAAGGCACCCTCAAGGACCTTGCGGACCTCGGCGTTCAGGTCAAGGTGGTCACCGGGGACAACCGGCTGGTGGCCGCGCATGTTGCCGAAGCGGTGGGGATGAAGACACCGAGTATCGTCACCGGCCGCGAGCTCAATGAGCTACATGACGAAGCGTTGTGGCACATCGCCGAGCGAACCGACGTTTTCGCCGAAATCGATCCCAATCAGAAGGAGCGGATCGTCCTGGCATTGCAGAAGCTCGGCCACGGTGTCGGCTATCTTGGCGACGGGATCAACGACGCACCGGCTTTGCATGCCGCGGATGTCGGCATTTCGGTAAACCAGGCCGTGGACGTCGCCAAGGAGGCGGCGGATTTCGTTCTGCTCGAACACGATCTCGATGTGCTGCGTCAGGGCGTGGAGCAGGGGCGCAAGACCTTCGGCAATACCATGAAATACATCTCCATCACCACCAGCGCCAATTTCGGCAACATGATCAGCATGGCGATCGCCTCGCTATTGCTGCCCTTTCTGCCATTGCTGGCCAAGCAGATTCTGCTCAACAATTTCTTGTCGAGCATCCCGGCGATGACGATTGGCAGCGACAATGTCGATCGCGAACTGATTCAGCGCCCGCGCCATTGGGACATCAAATCGCTGCGCAGATTCATGGTGATCTTCGGGTCGATCAGCTCGCTGTTCGACTTTTTGACCTTCGGAATCTTGTTATGGGCATTCAATGCGACGCCGGCGCTGTTCCGCACCGGCTGGTTCGTCGAATCGCTGATGACACAATTGGCCATTATCCTGGTGATACGAACCTACCGGCCATTCTACCGCAGCCAGCCGGGACATCTTTTGTGGATATCCACCGCGGCGATGATGGGCTTGACCGTGCTGCTGCCGTATCTTCCGGGCCTCACGCTGTTTGATTTTGTTCCCTTGCCGCTGCCGGTTCTGGCGGTGCTCATATTGATCACGCTGCTATATGCTGGTGCGTCCGAGCTCGGGAAAAGAATCGTCTATCGCACGCCGCTGCCGCAGGCTGTCGGCGACCGACGTTAGGTCAGGCCGCCGCGTCAAGGGTCGGGATAGCGGAGGCGTCAGGCTCGATAATCCAGCGTGCGATCGCGGGCCAATATTCGCCGAGGATCGTCTTTCCCATGAACAGTCCGGCGTGTCGGCACGGCGCCAGCGCCTTGCGGATGTTGTGCGCTGGCGTGCCGACCAGCCGCTCGGTGGCAAATAGCTGCGCCGGCGCGATCAGCTCATCGTGGCTCGCCGCCAGCAGGAAAATGGGCGCCCGCATATTCGCCAATTCGATTTTTTGGCCCAAGGCGACAAACTGGCCGGTCGCGATCTCGCTCTTTTTATAGAGTTTCTCGATTACCTCGAGATAATAAGTTCCGGGCAGATCGACGGTCCATGCATACCAGTCCCGGAATATCGCTTCGAGCGCGGTGAAGGCGGGCGAATCGATCGGCTCGCCCGTTTGCAGAATTTCTTGAATGTCTCTGGAGTCCACCGTTTCCGGTCCCCAGAATTTCAGCACTTTGTGTCCGAGCACGCGGCCATCGCCCAGGCTCACCAGTTCGCGAAACAAGGCCGTAGGGCTGGCATCGACGAGGGCGGACAGTCCGGATTGCCCGGCGGCAATGTCGATTGGCGCGCCGGCCAGCACCAGCTTGCGGACCTTGGCGGGAAATCGCGCGGCGTAGAGCAGGGACAGCCAGCCGCCCTGGCAAAGCCCGATCAGATTGACCGTGCCGCCGAGCTGGTCGACCAGCACATTGAGGGCGGCGAGATAGTCGTCGATGCTGAGAAACCGCATGTCCGCGGTCGCCGAGCGCCAATCGGTGACGAACAGCCGCCGCAGGCCGGCGGCGCGCAGCGTCGCCACCAGGCTGTGCCCGGGGGCCACATCGGCAACGGCCGCCCCGTGCAACGCAAATGGCGCGCAAATTAAAACGGGTACACCGTCCGCGACGGTGCTGAAATCGCGCAAACGCACGCTCTTCAATTCGAGCGCGATCTTGTTCGGTGTGGTCCATTTCGGCTCGCGCGCAGCAGTGCCGTTTTCGACTCCGACGGCGAAACGGGCGAATTGCTTCGCCACCAACGCAGCAATTTCGCTGGCCGAGGCAGCGGCAAGGGCCGGCCACATCAACGCGAGATTGGGATTTTGCCGTCCCGTTGGTTCATACATAATAAATTCTATATGACAAAAACCGCTCGTCCGCGTTGCGCTAGGTCAATCGTCGCGCGGAATTACGTCGTCGTAAGCGAATTCAAGAATTTGCCGGTCGCGCCCATTCGATGGCGGATCGACGTAAAATAGTCCGCGAAAATTGGGCTTTTTCAGGCGGTGGCGGCCGGCTTACTGTTGCAGCACATAGCTTCCGGGCGCGTCGCAGACCGGGGCAAAGCCCGCCGCGGCGGCCCCCATGTCCGGCGGATCGCCGGGAGCGCCCGAGCGTGCGTTGAGCCACGCCACCCATTCCGGCCACCACGAACCTTCCTTGCGCGGCGCCGTGGCCAGGTAGGTTTCCGGATCGACGTAGTGTGCGTTCGCGGTCTTGGTCATGATTTGGAAGCTGCGGCCATCGTGGCCGGGTTCGGACACGATCCCGGCATTGTGGCCGCCAACCGTGAGCAAATACGTCACGTCGGTGTCGGTCAGCAGATTGATCTTGTAGGTGGAGCGCCACGGCGCAACATGGTCGCGCAGGGTGCCGACGGTGAAGATCGGAGCGTGAATATCCGTGAGCGCAATCGGCTTGTCGGCGACGGTGAAGCGGCCTTCGGCGAGATCGTTGTTCAGGAACAGACGCCGCAAATATTCCGAATGCATGCGATAGGGCATGCGGGTCGCATCCGCATTCCACGCCATGAGATCGATCATGGGGCTGCGCTCGCCCATCAGGTAGTCATGCACCATGCGGGACGAGACCAGGTCGCTGGAGCGCAGCATCTGGAAGGCGCCCGCCATCTGCGTGGCGTCGAGGAAGCCCTGTTCCCACATCATATCTTCGAGGAACGTGACCTGGCTCTCGTTGATGAAGAGCATCAGTTCGCCGGCTTCGTGGAAGTCGGTCTGCGCGGCCAGCAGCGTGATCGATTGCAGGCGGTCGTCGCCGTCGCGCGCCATGGCCGCGGCGGCGATCGACAGCAATGTGCCGCCCAGGCAATAGCCGACCGCGTGGACCTTCCGGTCCGGAACGATGGCGCGGACCGCATCGAGCGCCGCCATGACGCCGAGCTTGCGATAGTCGTCGAGGCCGAGATCGCGGTCCTGCGGGCCCGGATTCTTCCACGAGATCATGAAAACGGTGAAGCCCTGCTCGGTCAGGTATTTCACCAAGGAATTTTGTGCCGAAAGATCGAGAATGTAATATTTCATGATCCAGGCCGGAACGATGAGCAGAGGCTCTGGCCGCACCTGGTCGCTCGCCGGCGCGTATTGGATGAGCTCGATCAGCCGGTTGCGATAGACCACCTTGCCGGGAGTAACCGCCACGTTGCGGCCAACCACGAAATTCTCGGTGCCGAGCGGCTTCTTTCCGCTGATCGAGCGCTCCCAATCCTCCATCATGTTGCGCCAGCCGCTCACCAGATTCATCCCGCCTTTGCTGACGGTGTGGCGAAGGACTTCCGGGTTGGTCAGCAGGAAGTTCGAGGGGGAGACCATGTCGAGGAGCTGGCGCGATGTGAACTCCACCATGGCTTCATGGTGCTTGGTGACGCCGCGGATACCGGTGGTCGCGTTGTGCCACCATTGCTGATTCAGCAGGAAGCCCTGGTACATGAAATTGTACGGCCATTTCTGCCACTCCGGTCCGTCGAAACGGCGATCCTGCGGCAGCGGTTCGATGCAGCGCGCTGCCGTGTCCTTGCCGCCTTCCAGCGCACACCGGGAGGCATAGTTGGCGAAACGCATTGCTTTTCGCGAGGCCTTGTCGACGAGCTGCATGCGCTTGCCCGGCGCAAAGGTGAGCTGGGTGGCCCAGTCGAGATAGGCCTTGGCAAGCGCGGCGGGCGACAGGCCAAACGTGAAACGCGCGAGCGCGGCGTGCAATGAGCGATCGACGATGTCACCTAAGGCCGTTACCGCATAGGAATCGCGGCCGTCGACAGCCTCGGCCGCGGCATTTATGTCCGCATTCGATTCGACCTGTGCCGTCATTTCGCGATCGGCCGGCACGAGCGCGGGGCTGGAGAGTGCATCCGCAATTGGGGAAATTGTGACGGGATTTGCTAATGCGGGTGTCATGGGCACTTCCATTTTCTGGAACGGCCAATCAATGACGATCCGTCGAACTATTCGGTAGCGCCATAAATTTAGAACAATCTAATGGTCTTATTGTGACGTGCCATGATCTGGATCAATCGGCCGGGCTAATCAATTGCGATTATAAATCAATTATTCATCATCATCTGATCGATACCTGTCGGTCGCAGCGAGCAAACGCCCGTGTCCATTCGCAATCTCGACAAGATGTTTCGGCCGCAATCGGTGGCGGTCATCGGCGCCACCGACAAGCCGAATTCCGTCGGCTCGGCGCTGATGACGAATTTGACGCGCGCCGGCTTCAGCGGCCCCATCATCCCGGTCAATCCAAGGGCGGCCGCGGTGCACGGCATCATGGCCTATAAGGATGTCGCGAGCCTGCCGGTCACCCCCGATCTCGCCGTCATCGCGACCCCGCCCGACATCATTCCGGCGCTGGTCAGCGAGCTCGCAAGCCGCGGCACGCGGGCGGCGGTCATCCTGACCGCGGGCTTTGCGGAAGGCGCGGTTGCCCACGGCAAGGAGCGCAGCGCCGAGCTGCTGGCGGCCGCGCGCCCGCATCTCCTGCGCATCGTCGGTCCGAACTGCCTCGGCATTGCGGTGCCCGGTATCGGGCTGAATGCGACGTTTGCGCCGGCGGCCATGCTGGCCGGCAATATCGCGTTCCTGACGCAGTCGGGGGCGATGGCGACCACGGTGCTCGATTGGGCGCTGCCGCGCGGGATCGGCTTCTCGGCCATCGTCTCGATGGGCGACATGAGCGACGTGGATTTCGGCGATCTGCTGGATTACTTCGTGCTCGACGAGGCGACCCACGCGATCCTGATCTATGCCGAAGCGGTGACGCAGGCGCGCAAATTCATGTCGGCGGCGCGGCGGGCCGCGCGCATCAAGCCGGTGATCGTGGTCAAAGGCGGGCGGGCGGCGGAAGGCGCGCGGGCCGCGACCTCCCACACCGGCGCGCTGGCGGGCGCCGATGTCGTGTATGAGGCGGCCTTCCGGCGCGCCGGCATGCTGCGGGTCAACGAGGTCGAGGAACTGTTCGACGCGGCCGCGACGCTCGCCCGCATGTCGCCGCAACGCGGCAACCGGTTGGCCATCGTCACCAATGGCGGCGGCGCCGGCGTGCTGGCGACCGACCGGCTGATCGAGGAAGGCGGCCGGCTGGCGGCGCTCGGACCCGACACGATCGGCAAGCTCAATGCGGTGCTGCCGCCGACCTGGAGCCACGGCAATCCGGTCGACATCATCGGCGATGCCGACGACGCCCGCTATGCCAACGCCGTCGCGATCCTCATGGAGGATGCGAATATCGACGCGCTGCTGGTGGCCTATTGTCCGACCGCGATCGTTTCTCCGGCGCAGGCCGCCAAGGGGCTCATTGGCGCGCTGGCGCAGCCGGGCGCGGCGCCGAAGAAGAACGTGTTCGCCTGCTGGATGGGGGCGGCGACCGTTGCCGAGGGCCGCGCGCAACTGGTTGCCGCGCGCGTGCCGGATTTTGAGACCCCGGAGCGGGCGGTGCGCGCCTTCATGTATCTCGTCCGCTATCGAAAGAGCCAGGACCTGCTGCTCGAGACGCCGTCGTCCGGCACGCCCACACCGCAGGCCGATATCGGGCGGGCGCAACAAACGATTCGCCAGGCGCTCGACGACCAGCGCGAATGGCTCGATCCGGCCGAGGTCGCCAGTTTCCTCGCCTGCTATGGCATCCCGTTCGCGCGCACCGAAGCCGTCGCCGATGCGACAGCGGCGGCGCAGGTGGCCGCCCGGATCAAGGCGCCGGTGGCGCTGAAGATCCGCTCGCGCGACGTCATCCATAAATCCGACGTCGGCGGCGTGGCCTTGAATCTGGCGACGCCCGCCGAGGTCGAGGCCGCGGCCCGGCAAATGACCGAAAAAATATCGCGCGCCTTGCCCAAGGCGCGTCTCGAGGGCTTCATCGTGCAGGAGATGATTCAGCGCCCCGGCGCCTATGAGCTGATCGCCGGCGTTTCGACCGATGCGACCTTCGGCCCGGTGATTCTGTTCGGGCAAGGCGGCACCGCGGTCGAAATCATCGGCGACAAGTCGCTCGAACTGCCGCCGCTCAACACGGCGCTGGCGCGCGCGCAGATCGAGCGCACCCGCATCGCCGCCCTGCTCAAGGGCTACCGCGATCGGCCGGCGGCCGACATCGACGGCGTCGTCAACGTGCTGGTGCAATTGAGCCAGGTCGTCGCCAACCACGCCGAGATCACCGAGATCGACATCAATCCGCTGCTGTGCGACCCGCAAGGCGTGATCGCGGTCGACTGCCGCATCCGCGTGCGCGCCACCGCCGTTTCGGCGCAATCGCGCCTGGCCATCCGGCCTTATCCGCAGCAACTCGAATCCGAGATCCGCACGCCCGACGGGCAGTCCTATCGCGTGCATCCGATCAAGCCGGAAGACGAGCCGGCGCTGCGCCGTTTCGCCGACGAGGTCGACAGCAACGATCTCTGGCACGCATTCTTCTCGCCGCTGCGCGACCGCACCCACGAGACGGCGGCGCGCTTGAGCCAAATCGACTACGACCGGGAGATGACGCTGATCGCCTGGGACGGCGAGCGCGTGGCCGGGCTCGCGCGCTCGACCGCCGATCCCACCTTCGAAAATGCGGAATGCGCGGTCATCATCCGCCGCGACCTGCGGGAAAAAGGCCTCGCCGGGCAGTTGCTGGAGGCGCTGCTGCGCGCGATTGCCACCCAGGGCATCCGCCAGGCCGTCATGGTGTTCCCGGCCGAGCGGGCGCGGATGCTCAACCTGAGCGCGGACCTGGGGTTCACCGTCGCCAAGTCGCCGGCCGACCCGTCACAGGTGCGCGCCACCAAGGCGCTGCGTCAGCGCCCCTGATAGGCCGGCGTGCGCACGATCAGGCCGTCGAGCGCTTCCGTCACCTTGATCTGACAGGACAGCCGCGAGGTCGGCTTCACCTCGAAGGCGAAGTCGAGCATGTCCTCTTCCTCGGCCGAGGGCGGGCCGACGATCGGAAACCACTTCTCGTCCACATGCACCAGGCAGGTGGCGCAGGTGCAGGCGCCGCCGCATTCCGCGACGATGCTGGTCACGTTGTTGCGCTGGGCCGTCTCCATCACGGTCGAGCCGAGTTCCGCCTCGACCGTGTGCACGGTGCCGTCATGTTCGATGTAGGTGATCTTGGGCATCGTTTTGTTGTTCGTGTTGACCGATCGGGAAATTTCTTGCGTTTCGCTCATGCGACACCGAGTTTCTTCTGCAGGCTGGTGGAGGAGGTGGTGTATTGGAACACCAGTTTTTT
The DNA here is from genome assembly GCA_963762285.1 of uncultured Alphaproteobacteria bacterium. Classification (GTDB taxonomy): domain Bacteria; phylum Pseudomonadota; class Alphaproteobacteria; order Rhizobiales; family Xanthobacteraceae; genus Pseudolabrys. The sequence goes on from CAVXKE010000015.1 coordinate 310,703, forward strand.
GTCGGGATAGATGTAGTGGTGGGCCTTCTGCGCCATCAGCGCGGCCTCGTGGAAGCCCGACAGAATGAGCTTGAGCTTGCCCGGATAGGTGTTGATGTCGCCGATGGCGAACAGGCCGGGCACGTTGGTTTCGAAGGCCGCGGTATCGACCGGGATCAAGTCGCGTTCAAGCGCGAGGCCCCAGTCCGCGACCGGGCCGAGCTTCATGGTCAGCCCGAAGAACGGCAGCATGGCGTCGATCTCGACGCGCGCGATCGCGCCGTCATTGCCCTTGATGTTGGCGGCGGCGAGCTGGCCGCCGGCGCCTTCCAGCGCCGCCACCTGGCCGATCTTGAGATCCATGGCGCCTTCTGCCACCAGCGCGCGCATCTTGTTGACGCTGGCCGGCGCGCCGCGGAATTCGTCGCGCCGGTGCACCAGCGTGAGCCGCTTGGCGATCGGCTGCAGATTGAGCGCCCAGTCGAGCGCCGAATCGCCGCCGCCGACGATCAGCAGCCGCTGGCCGCGGAAGGCGTCCATTTTGCGCACGGCATAGTGCACCGACTTGCCCTCGTAGGGCTCGATGCCGTTGATCGGCGGGCGCTTGGGCTGGAACGAGCCGCCGCCGGCGCCGATCACCACCACTTTCGCCTCGAATACCTTGCCGCCATCGGTGCCGACGCGGAACAGCGGCTCGCCGATCTTCTCGAGCGTGGTCACCATTTCACTGAGATGGAAGGTGGGATGGAACGGCTTGATCTGCTGCAGCAAGGCCTCGGTCAACCCGTGGCCGGTGATGTAGGGGATGCCGGGAATGTCGTAGATCGGCTTTTCCGGATAAAGCTCGGCGCATTGCCCGCCGACCTTGTCGAGGATATCGACGAGATGCGCCTTGATATCGAGCAGGCCGAGCTCGAATACCGCGAACAGGCCGACCGGCCCCGCGCCGATGATCAGAACGTCGGTCTTGATCGTCTCGCTCATTCTGGGTCTGCCCGGCGTCGGCCGGCTCCTGAGTTCGAGTGTCCCGATGATTACGCCGACCGGCGCGCGATGCCGGCCGTGGGAACCGCGATGACGCGCAGCAGTTCCGCCAGGTTCTGTTCCGGCGTCTTGCCGGTGGTGGCGACCACGGCTTCCGCCTTGGCGTAAAGCGGCTCGCGGCTCTTGAGAATGGAGACCAGATCCTCCATGGCGCGGACATTGTTGGCCATCGGCCGCATGTCGCCCTGCGCCATCACGCGCTTCATATGCTCTTGCGGCTCGGCGCGCACCCAGACCGTGAAGCAGGAGGCCAGCAACAGTTCGAGCGTGCTCGGCTCGGTGACGATGCTGCCGCTGGTGGCGATCACGAAATGCGGGTGCCGGCGCAACACGTCGTCGAGCGCCTCGCGCTCGGCGCGGCGGAAGGTTTCCTGGCCGAACATGTCGAAGATTTCGCTCAAGTTCGCGCCGCTGCGCCGCTCGATCTCGCGGTCGAGCTCGACGAACGGCACGTCGAGGTGCTCCGCCAGCAGGCGGCCGAGCGTGGACTTGCCGCCGCCGCGCAGGCCGATCAGCGCGATACGCCGGCGCCGCATGGCCTCCGACGGTTCGCTGAAATGCCTGAGCAGCAGATCGCGCGCGTCCGCCAGCGCGGGCGGCGACAACCGCTCGAGGAACTGCGACAGCAGCACCAGATCGAGCGCGGGCTCGGCGCCTTCATATACCAGTTGCGTGACCGGCAGGCCGATCGCGCGCGCGATGCGCCGCAGCAGCACGATCGAGCAATTGCCTTTGCCCACCTCGAGCTGGGCGAGATAGCGCTCCGACACCTTGGCGTGCGCGGCCAGCGCCTTGCGCGTCATGCCGCGCTGATTGCGCAGCGTGCGCACGCGCTCGCCGAGGCGGTGCAGATAAGGGTCGCTGTCGCGCGCAGGTTTCATGGCTTACCGGCTAACATGCATTATAATGCTAGGCAAGAGATAACCGGCGGCGGTTGGATATAATTGCGGCCGCCGGAATATCGGTGAGATAATCCTTGTTTTGTTGGGGATAATTGCATAGTTTGCGGCCGCCTAGGGAACTTGCGGTTCCCCGGCCATTGCCGCTGTTGTGCCGCCGCAGCGGAAATGCTATTGATATGCAAAATAATGCATAGAGGGAGAAGGGCAGCGGGCAACGCGCGCCCGCGGCCGGAGCCAAGCCATGCAAGCCATCGATTTCCAGACCGAGCCGGCGCGCTACCGCCATTGGCGCATCGAGCGCGACGGCAACATCGCTTATCTGATCATGGACGTCGATCAGGCCGGCGGGCTGTTTGACGGTTATGAACTCAAGCTCAACTCCTACGACCTCGGCGTCGATATCGAGCTCAACGACGCGGTGCAGCGGCTGCGCTTCGAGCACCCGGAGGTGGGCTGCGTCGTCATCAAGTCCGGCAAGGACAATGTGTTCTGCGCCGGCGCCAATATCCGCATGCTGGGCAAGTCGACGCACGCCCAGAAGGTGAATTTCTGCAAGTTCACCAACGAGACGCGGCTCGCCATCGAGGACGCGTCGGAGAATTCCAAGCAGACTTATCTGTGCGCCATCAACGGCAATGCCGCCGGCGGCGGCTACGAGCTGGCGCTCGCCGCCGACCACATCATGCTGGTGGACGACCGCCGCTCGGCGGTGGCGCTGCCGGAGACGCCGCTGCTCGCCGTGCTGCCGGGCACCGGCGGGCTCACCCGCGTCACCGACAAGCGCAAAGTGCGGCGCGACCGCGCCGACGTGTTTTGCTCGATCGAGGAGGGCGTGCGCGGCAGCAAGGCCGTCGACTGGCGGCTGGTGGATGAGGTGGTGCCCAATTCGAAATGGAAAGAGACGGTGGCCGCCCGCGCCCGGGAAATCGCCGCGCGCTCCGACCGCCCGAAAGACGCCAAGGGCATTACATTGACGCCGCTCGACCGCAAGATCGAAGCCGACCGCGTGTCTTATTCCCACGTCGATGTCGAGATCGACCGCGCGCGCGGGCTGGCGACCGTCACCGTGCGCGGACCCTCGCAAGGCGCGCCGGCATCGGTGGAAGCCGCCCATGCACTCGGCGCCAAGTTCTGGCCGCTCACCGTGGCGCGCGAGCTGGAAGACGCCATTCTGCATCTGCGCGCCAACGAGCAGACGATCGGCGTCTTGCTGATGCGCACCGACGGCAATGCGCCGGCCGTGCTCGAACACGACGACTTTCTCAGCCGCGCCAATGGCGACTGGCTGATGCGCGAGATCCGCCATTACCTCAAGCGCGTGCTCAAGCGCCTGGACGTGACGCCGCGCAGCATGATCGCGCTGATCGAGCCGGGCTCCTGCTTTGCCGGCACGCTGGCCGAACTCGCCTTCGCCGCCGACCGCTCGCTGATGCTGATCGGCACGCGCGAGGGCGACAATCGTCCGCCGGCCGCGATCACGCTCGGGCAGGCCAATTTCGGCTTCTATCCGATGGGCAACGAGCTTACGCGGCTGCAGACCCGCTTCCTCGGCGAGCCGCAGACGCTCGGCACCGTGAAAGCGAAGATTGGCGAACCGCTCGAGGGCGAGGAAGCCGCCGAGCTCGGGCTCGTCACGTTTGCCTACGAGGATTTCGACTGGGACGACGAGTTGCGCGTCATGCTGGAGGAGCGCGCGAGCTTCTCGCCCGACGCCATGACCGGCATGGAAGCAAACTTGCGCTTCGCCGGCCCGGAGACCATGGAAACCAAGATTTTCGGACGGCTGACCGCCTGGCAGAACTGGATCTTCCAGCGGCCGAACGCGATCGGCGAGCAGGGCGCGCTCAAGCTGTACGGCAGCGGCGTGTCGCCGACCTTCAATAAGGAAAGGGTGTAGCCATGAACGTCAACATCGCCGCGGTCGATTACGATGGCTTGATCCCGAACAATGTCGGGCTCGGGCAAGACCCGCGCGTCAAGCGCGCGCTGGAGAAATGGCATCCCGGCTATATCGACTGGTGGAACGACATGGGGCCGGAAGGCTTCCAGGAATCGCTGGTCTACTTGCGCACCGCGGTCAGCGTCGACCCCAAGGGCTGGGCCAAGTTCGACTATGTGCGCATGCCGGAATACCGCTGGGGCGTGCTGCTCGCCCCGCAGCACGAAGGCCGCAAGATTCCGTTCGGCATGCACAAGGGCGAGGACGCCTGGCAGGAGGTGCCGGGCGAGTATCGCGCCATGCTGCGCCGCCTGATCGTGATCCAGGGCGACACCGAGCCGGCCTCGGTCGAGCAGCAGCGCCATCTCGGCAAGACCGCGCCGTCGCTCTACGACCTGCGCAACCTGTTCCAGGTCAACGTCGAGGAGGGCCGTCACCTCTGGGCCATGGTCTATCTGCTGCAAAAATATTTCGGCACCGACGGCCGCGAAGAGGCGGAAGCCCTGCTGCAGCGCCGATCCGGCCATGCCGACACGCCGCGCATGCTCGGGGCCTTCAACGAGAAGACGCCGGACTGGCTGTCGTTCTTCATGTTCACCTATTTCACCGACCGCGACGGCAAGATGCAGCTCGAGGCGCTGGCGCAATCCGGCTTCGATCCGCTCTCGCGCACCTGCCGCTTCATGCTGACCGAGGAAGCCCACCACATGTTCGTGGGCGAAACCGGCGTCACGCGTGTCATCCAACGCACCTGCGAGGCGATGAAGGCGGCCGGCATCAGCGATCCTTATAATATCGAGGCAGTGCGCAAGCTCGGGGTGATCGATCTGCCGACCATCCAGAAAAAAGCGAACATGCATTTCTCGCTGACGCTCGATCTGTTCGGCAATGAGATTTCGACCAACGCCGCCAACGCCTTCCACGCCGGCCTGAAGGGCCGCTATCGCGAGGACCGGCTCAAGGACGATCACCAGTTGGAGGGCTCTACTTATCCGGTGCTGCGCCTGATCGACGGCAAGATCCAGAACGCGGATACGCCGGCGCTGTCCGCGCTCAACATGCGGCTGCGCGACGACTACGTCGCCGATGCCAATGTCGGCGTCGGGCGCTGGAACAAGGTCATTTCGGACATCGGCATTCCGTTCGAGATCAAGCTGCCGCACGTCGCCTTTCATCGCCACATCGGCGAGTTCTCGAGCATCAAGGCGGATGTGAACGGCAATATCCTCAGCGATGCCGAATGGACCAAGCGCCGGGACGAGTTCCTGCCGTCCGACGACGACCGCGAATTCATCGAGGGGCTGATGCAGCCGCAATTCGAGCCGGCCAAGTTCGCCAGCTGGATTGCGCCGCCCAAGGTCGGCATCGACAACAAGCCGGGCGACTTCGAATACGTGAAGATCGCGGACGCGTGAGTTGCTTTTTTACCTCCCCCTGAAAGGGGGAGGTCGCCCGCCGGAGGCGGGCGGGTGGGGGTCGCTTATTCACACGGCGCCTGACCCCCTCCCTGACCCTCCTCCTTTCAGGGGGAGGGAATCGGCCCTGTGTCGGCGCTCCGCCTAAGCGTTTATATCCTCATCCCTCAGCTTGAAACGCTGGATCTTGCCGGTGGCGGTGTGCGGCAGGTCGCTGCGCACGTCGATCCAGCGCGGATATTTCCACGGGCCCGCCTGCTGCTTGACGTGGATTTTCAGGCTTTCGAGCAGGCGGTCGTCGGCGACATAGCCGTTCTTGAGCACGATGAAGGCCTTCGGTTTGATAAGCCCGTCGGCGTCCTGCTTGCCGATGACGGCGGCTTCCAGCACGGCTTCATGCGACGTCAGCGCGGCCTCGACGTCGAACGGCGACACCCACTGACCGCTGACCTTGAACATGTCATCGGTGCGGCCGCAGTAATAGTAATAGCCTTCGGAATCGCGGTAGTACTTGTCGCCGGTATAGGTCCAGTCGCCTTGGAAAGTGCGGTGACTCTTGGCGCGCTGGTTCCAGTAGCCTTCACCGGCCGAGGGACCGCGCACGACCAGTTCGCCGATCTCATCCGTACCCAGGTCGTTACCGTGTTCATCCACCAGCTTGACGTCGTAGCCGGGGACCGGTTTGCCGGTGGAGCCGTAGCGGATGTCGCCCGGCCGGTTGCTGACAAACGTTTGCAGCATCTCGGTCGAGCCGATGCCGTCGAGCACATCGACGCCGACAACCTCGCGCCAGCGCTCGCCGATATGCGCGGGCAGCGCCTCGCCGGCCGACACGCAGAGGCGAAGCCGGTCGGAGCCCGCGCCCTTGCCAATATCGGGATGCGCGAGCAGGGCGGTGTAGAGCGAGGGCACGCCGTAGAAAATCGTCGGGCGATGCGCCCGCATGATGTGGAAAATCGCTTCCGGAGTCGGGCGCTGCGGCCACAATACGCTTGTGGCGCCGACCGAAAGCGGGAACGACATGGCGTTGCCCATGCCGTAAGCAAAGAACAGCTTGGCTGCCGAGAACGTCACGTCGTCGGCGCGAATGCCCACGATGCCTTGCCCCATCAACTTGGCGGTCGCCATCGGGCTCGTGTGCACGTGCTTGACGCCCTTGGGATCGCCGGTCGAGCCGGAAGTGTAGAGCCAGAAGGCGACCTCGTCCGAGACGGTCGGCGCGGCGAACACGTCGGCCTTTTCGGGCGCGAGCAAGTCCTCGAACAAATGCACGGCATGTTGCGGGAACGCCGCCTTGTCGGCGGGCGCGCCGCCGACGAGAACGACGGACTGCAAGTAGGGCGCCGCGTCGATGATCGGCGCCAGCGGCTTGGCAAGTTCGGCCGATGCCACGATCAGCGAGGCGCGACTGTCGCCGAGAATGTAGGCGTATTGTTCGGGCTTGAGCCAGGTGTTGAGCGGAATGACGATGATGCCGGCGCGGACCGCGCCCCAGAATGCCACCGGATAATCGACGGTGTCGGGCAGCAGGAGGGCAATGCGGCTTTCCTGGCGCAGCCCCATTCGCTGAAGGGCGCGCGCGAATTGACAACTGCGCGTCTGCAGCTCGCCAAAGCTGAGCGAGCGATCGGGATCGATAAACGCGATCTTGGACCCGCGCCCGCGCGCCACATTGGCGTCGACGAAATCGCTGACGGCGTTGTAGGGGCGGCGCTCGCTGAACCCGTCGGACAAGGCCGTTCCCCCGTTGCCCGTCAGTTCTCGAACAAGCGCGTCAGCAGCCGGCGCGCCAGCACGCCGGCCACGCGCCGGCGGTAATGGCCGGGCGTGAAGGTGGTCTTCATCGGCATGATCTGGTCGCGCACCAGCGCGTCGAGGCCCTTAAACACGCGATCGTCGAGCTTGCCGCCGGTGAGTTCCGCGGTGCCGTCGAGCAGCACCGGGCGCGGGTTGGTGCCGGTGAACGCCACGCGCAGGTCGGCGAGCGTGTCGCCATCGCGGCGCAGTGCCACCGCGACGCCGGCCACCGGATATTCGATCGACTTGCGGATGCGGATCTTGTCGTAGTCCGAGCGCAGGCCGGGCGTGTTTTTCGCGCGCACCGCGGTGACGATTTCGCCCGGGCGCAGCGACAGATAGAACTTGCCGTCGCCCTGCGTCTCGCTGACCGGCACATCCTGGCGCGCGAAGCCGATATAGAGCTTGTGGAGCGGGATGCTGCGCTTGCCCGCCGGTCCGGCGATATCGACTTCGGCGCCGAGCGTGAGCAGCGCTGGCGCCAGATCGCCGGCGAAGGTCGCAAAGCACACGCCGCGGCTTTTCGGCGCCACGTGGCACATGGTGCCGGTGGTCTTCAGGCAGTGGTGATTGGCTTCACGCCACCATTCGCTCTGGTTGTAGAAGATGCAGCGCGTGTCAAGACAGAGATTGCCGCCGACCGTGCCCATGTTGCGCTGGGTCGGGCCGGCGATGTGAGAGGCGGCCTGCGCCAGCACCGGATAATGCAGCACCACCGCCGGATGCTCGGCGAGTTCGCTCAAGCGGATCGAAGCACCGATCTCGAGCGACGTCGCGTCGGCGTGAAACGTGGACAGTTCCGGCACCCGGTTCAGGTCGATCAGCACCGGCGGCGCGACGATGCCGCGCCGGATGTTGACCACGAGATCGGTGCCGCCGCCGAGCGGAGCGCTCTCCGGATGGGCGGCGCGCGCGGCCAGCGCCTCGGCGAGCGTTACCGGATTGAGCACGCGGAAGTCGGGCAGGGCGTCCATCAGGACGTTCTCGCCAACAATTCCGTTCGTGCCCGCGGAAGCGGGCATCCAGTTCTTTGGCCCTGGGTCCCCGCTTGCGCGGGGACGAACGGGGAATGGAATGCAGCCCCTTACACATTTCCACCGCCATTTTTTCTTTCGGCAGCGCGCCGCCGCTTCTCGATCGCCTCGAACACGCGATCGGGCGTCACCGGCAGGTCGTTGAAGCGGATGCCGATGGCGTCGGCGATGGCGTTGGTGAGCGCCGGCAGGAAGGCGGCGAGCGAGCCTTCGCCCGCTTCCTTGGCGCCGAACGGCCCGTGCGGATCGTTGCTCTCGACGATGCCGACCTCGATCGGTGGCGAATCCTGGATGGTCGGCACCCGGTAATCGAGCATGTTGGCGGTGAGCATGAGGCCGTCGTGATAGGCGGCCTCCTCGCTCATGGCCTGGCCCATGCCCATCCAGACCGAACCCTGCACCTGGCCTTCCACCGTAAGCCGGTTGAGCGCCTTGCCGCAGTCATGCGCGACCCAGACCTTGTCGACGGTGACAACGCCGGTCTCCTCGTCGACGCTCACTTCCACCACCTGCGCCGAATAGGAATAGCCCATGGTGCCGCCAATGGCGGCACCGCGATATTTCTTGCCGCCGTGCGATTCCGGAATGGTCGAATAATTGCCGGTCACGGTGATGGTGCCACTATCCTTCAGCGCCTCGGTCACCACCTCGTCGAAGGTCGCGCCTTTGTCCTGCGCGCCGGCGCGATAGACCTCACCCAGGCACTCAATGTCCTCCGGCCGCGCCTCCAGCTTGCGGGCGGCGGCGTTGACCAGCACGCTCTTGAGATTGCGCGCGGCGTCGAGCGCGGCATTGCCGACCATGAAGGTGACGCGCGAGGAATAGGAGCCGTTGTCCTTCGGCACCACCTCGCTGTCGCCGGTGACCACGCGCACGCGCGCAAGATCGAGGCCGAGCACTTCCGCCACCGTCTGCGCCAGGATGGTGGTGGAGCCCTGGCCGATATCGGCGGCGCCCGACAGCACCACGATGGAGCCGTCGAAATCGAGCTTGATCTTGACGGTGGCATGCGGCTCGCCGGTCCAGTTCACCGGCTTCGACGCGCCGCTGATGTAATGCGAGCAGGCCATGCCAAATCCTTTGCGAACTCCCTTGCCGTTGCCGGGCTTGTCCTTGCGCTTGCGCCAGCCGCTTTGCCGCTCGACCCAGTCGAGGCATTCCGGCAACCCGTAACTGTTCACCATCATGTCGTTGTCGGTGAAGGTCGGCGCCGTCAGTAGGTTTGCGCGCCGCACCGCGAACGGATCAAGCCCGAGTTCGCCGGCCATCTCGTCGAGCAGGCTCTCGAAGGCGAAACGGATATCGACCGTGCCGTGACCGCGGAAGGCGCCGCAGGGCGGCGTGTTGGTGAGCACGCGGCGGCCGACATATTTCACGTTGTGCAGGTCGTAGATCGCGTACAGCATCGAGCCGGCATAGAGGATGGTGACCACGCCGTAGCCGGAATGCGCGCCGCCGCGCTGGTCGCAGTCGCATTCGACCGCGGTGATGCGGCCGTCCTTGCGCAGGCCGATCTTGAGCTTGATATCGGTTTCCGGCCGCCCGCGATGGGTGATGAAGGTTTCCTCGCGCGTCGTCACCAGCCGCACCGTGCCGTTGCATTGGCGCGCCAAGAGCGCGGCGATCAATTCGATGTTCAACGTCTCGGTGCGGCAGCCGAAGCCGCCGCCGACATGCGGCTTGATCACGCGGATGCGCGACATATCCATGCCGAGCGTCTGCGCCAGCATCAGGTGCACGTAGTAAGGCACCTGCGTCGAGGCGTGCACGGTCATGCGGTCGCGCAACGCGTCGTATTCGGTGATCGCCGCGTGCATCTCCATCTGGTTCTGGCAGACCTCGGCGCAGTTATAGGTGCCCTCGCGCACCAGATCGGCTTCGGCAAACCCTTGCGCGGTCGAGCCCAATTCGAACAGCACGTCGCGCTCGATATTGCCGGGCTTCTTGTCGTGCAATGGCACGGCACCGGGCGCGAGCGCGGCCTTCGAGGTGTAATAGGCCGGCAGTTCGCGCACCGTGAACTTGATGCGGCGCAGCGCCTCGCGCGCGCTGGTATCGTCGAGCGCGGCGACGGCGGCCACCGGCTCGCCGCGGTAGCGCACGCGGTCGCGCGCCAGCGGATATTCGCTGCGCGCGATCGGCAGCACGCCGAAGCCTTTGTCGCAATCGGCGCCGGTGACGATGGCGCGCACGCCGGGAACCTTAAGCGCCTCGGATACGTCGACCGCGACGATCTCGCCGTGCGAATAAGGGCTGCGGTAGATGCGCCCCGCCAGCATGCCGGGCTGCAGGATATCGGCGGTGTATTTGGCACGGCCGGAGACTTTTTCCGGCCCGTCGATCATCGGCACGTAGCCGCCGATATTGTGCGCGGGGACGATTTTGTTCACGGCGCCACCCCCTGCGTGCCGAGCGCGGCGGCGTATTTCACCGCCTCGATAATCTTCACGTAGCCGGTGCAGCGGCAGATATTGCTGCCGAGCGCCTCGATGATGTCCGCCTCGCTCGGGTTGGGAGTTTTCCGCAGCAGGCCGGCCGAGGCCATGATGAAGCCGGGCGTGCAATAGCCGCATTGCGAGCCGAGCTTCTCGTGGAAGCCGCGCTGCACGGCCGACAATTGGCCGTCATGCCCGAGCGACTCGATGGTGTCGACGCGCTTGCCGGCGACGGTCGCGGCCAGCGTCAGGCAGGACAACGCCGGCTGGTCGTCGATCAGCACGGTGCAGGCGCCGCATTCGCCGCCGTCGCAGCCGGTCTTGGTGCCGGTCAGCCCGATTTTCTCGCGCAGGAAATCGAGCAACAGGATGTTGTCCGCGACCGCGTCGGCGCGGCCACGCCCATTGAGCGTGAACTCAAGAAGCCGGGTCAAAAGTTTCTTCCCTGTGCGGCGCGTGTTGGCGATTCGCGCTTCGTTTGTTTATGCGGTTACGACACACCAGCGCGCCCACCCCCTCCAGACCAATTACCGGGAATGGCTGGGACGATTGCCCGCGCTCCGCCGCCGATTAACCAAATCGGGCAATCACTTCGCTCGGAATTGCGGCGCCGTGGATCTTGTCCGGGTCGTTCTTGTCGCGCGTCGCCCACACCCGGGTTTCGCCGCCGTCCACCGCCAGCTCGCCGCCGATGCTGAGCCGGTGCTCGACGTCGAAGCTGGAGCGGCGGAACTCGGTCACCCGCGAGGCGATCTCGACCACGTCGCCGAATTTCGCGGGTTTCAGGAAATTGGCGCGCGCATCCACCAGCGGAACGCCGATGATGCCGAAGGTTTCCGCCAGCTGATGCGCAGTCACGTCGAGCGCGGCCTCGAACAGCATCCAGGTGTTGACATCGAACATCTCGAAAACACGGCTGTTGAGCACGAAGCCGGCGGGGTCGCATTGACCCCATTCGACGGTCACCTGCCTGCTGAATGTAAAAGACGCCACCCGCGTTGCCTCCGGCCCGCTGTCGCGCGGCATACTAGAGCATGATGCCGAAAACAAGCACGATGGCGTGCGCGGCGCGCTCAATCGTCAGAGCCGCGCGGCGCGTTTACGCTTGGGCTTAGCTTTGCGCGGGTCGGGCCATTCCACCACGTTTTGCGAGCGCAACTCGACCGCCGAGGAACGCCGCCGTTTGCGCATGGCGTGCCGGGGTGCCACCGGCACGTGCGGCGAATTGTCGAGCGCCTCCAGCAGCCAGTCGAGATCCTCGGGCGCGATCACCCAGCGTCTCGGCGCATAGCGCGCGAGCGAGAACGGACGCGAATAGGCCAGCATCGATTTCTTGCCGCCCGGCAGGCAATATTCGTGCGCATAGCTCATCGCCAGCTCGCGCGCGCTGGCGTAGATCGGGTCGCGCCAGCGCAGGATGGCGTGGTTGGTCTTGCTGATCGCGCCCCACAGCCCGCGCTCCTGGAACAGCGCGATGACGTGATCCTGGTCACTCGGCAGCGCTTGGATGTCCATGAGCCAAGGCGGCTCGCCGTGATAGGCGAACGCGGCGGCGGCGAAGATCGCGGCCTCGGCGCAATGGGCGGTGCGCGCCTTCAGCAGGCGGCGCGGCGACATGGCGGTCTCGCCGTCGAGCTCGAAATTGGCCGGCAGCCGATCGAGAAAGGTTTGAATCTTTTGCGGCGTGTCGAGGCGCGCGAACAAGCGGCGCTCGGCGGGCGTCAGCAGCGCGCGTAGGCGGTTGCGGTAGGCAGTGCCGGTCATGCGCGCGGCACTTTATCCGGGTCGCGCGCGCGGCGGGCGTGCCGGCGCCGCCGGTTCCACAGCTAAGTTGGCGCCGACTCCGCGCAGGGCGGCCATGAGCCCCGCGCCCCGCGCGTGGCGTGTTGCGCGCCGGGAACCAGGCAAAACCGGCAGCACCGGCGTTCTGTCGAGGCCTGCTCGGACAGGAAATCCTCTTATCTTCAGATGCCAAAATTAGGAGAAATATTCTTATTTTCTGCGACTTATTGCGATTTTGTAGAATAAGTTTCTATCTAACGGACATGTCATCACGCCTTCGCCACCATTCCGAAAACCGCGCCGTTCGCCGAGGACGAGATCGATCTGCTCAACCGCGTGGTCGGGCCGGCCAATGCGATCCAGCGCGCCTGGCTCGCCGGCTTCCTCGCCGGCGTCGAGGCGGCCAGCGGGCAGCCGCAGCCTTCCGCGCCGGCGCGGCCGGCCGAGCCGCTCACCATCGTCTACGCCAGCGAGTCCGGCAATTGCGAGAAGCTCGCCAGCGAACTGGCCAAGGCCGCGCGCAAGTCCGGCCTGAAGCCGATCCTGATCGACATGGCCGATCTCGAGCTGCCGGCGCTCACCGCCGCCAAGCGGCTGGTGGTGATCGCCGCCACCTGGGGCGAGGGCGAGCCGCCGGCGCGCGCCACGCGCGCCTATAACGACTTGATGGGCGAGGGCGCCCCGCGGCTCGACGGCGTCGAATTCGGCGTGCTGGCGCTCGGCGATACGGCTTATGCGGAATTCTGCGCCATCGGCCGCAAGATCGACGAGCGGCTGGCCGCGCTCGGGGCCAAGCGCGTGGTCGAGCGCGTCGATTGCGATCTCGATTTCGCCGCGCCGTCGTCGACATGGATCGGCGACGCGCTGAAGGTTCTCACCCCGCCCGACGCCGGCCGCGGCCAAGGCAACGGTCAAGTGATCGAGGTCGATTTCGGCAAGCCGGCGGCGGCGCCCAACAGCGATATCGTCGAGGCCGAGATCAGCGAGCACGTGAACCTGAATTCCTCGCGCTCGCACAAGGAAACCATCCATCTCGCGCTCGCCTTCGACGGCGCGGCGCCGCCTTACGAGCCGGGCGACTCGCTCGATCTCTATGCCGAGAACGATCCGGCCTATGTCGATGAGCTGCTCGAGCTCGCCGGCCTTGCGGGCGACGACAAGCTGCGCGCCGAACTCATCAAGGCGCGCGACGTCACCACGCTGTCGCTCAAGACCGTCGAGAGCTACGCGGCGCAGACCGGCCATCAATACGTCAAGGCGCTGCTGGCGGACGGCAAGGCCAAGGAATGGATCGCCGGCCGCCAGCTCATCGACCTGATCGCCACGTTCCCGATCGCGCTCACCGCCGAGCATTTGCGCGCGCTGACGCGGCCGCTGGCGCCGCGCGCCTATTCGATCGCCTCGTCGCGCCGCGAAGTGGGCGAGGAGGCGCATCTGCTGATTTCCGCCGTGCGCTATGAAACCCACGGCCGCGCCCGCAAGGGCGTCGCCTCCAATTACGTCGCCGAGCGGCTCAAGCGCGGCGACCGCGTGCGGGTCAAGCTCAAGCCCAACAGGCATTTCGCGCTGCCGGCGCCCGACAAGGACATCGTCATGGTCGGCCCCGGCACCGGCGTCGCCCCGTTCCGCGCTTTCGTGCAGGAGCGCCGTGCCACGCAGGCCAAGGGCCGCAGCTGGCTGTTCTTCGGCGACCGCCAGTTCACCCACGATTTCCTCTACCAGCTCGACTGGCAGGAGGCGCTCAAGGACGGCGCGCTCACCCGCATGGATGTCGCCTTCTCGCGCGACACGCCGGAAAAAATCTATGTGCAGCACAAGCTGTGGGACAAGCGCCGCGACCTGATCGAATGGCTCGACGGCGGCGCGCATTTCTATGTCTGCGGCGATGCCAAGACCATGGCGAAAGACGTGCGCGCCACGCTGGTGCGCGCCTACGCCGACGTGAAGGCACTCTCGCCGGAAGCCGCCGAGCAGGCGGTGGCGGGCCTGGAACGCGACAAGCGCTATCTGACGGATACCTATTAATGCGCGATGTGACGCGCGCATTCTCTCGCCCCGCTGCGCGAGGCGGGGGGAAGGGAGCACCATGACCGACGAAGTCTCGCGCAACGAGCGCATCAAGGAGGCGAGCGATTACCTGCGCGGCACGCTGGCGCAGGGCCTGGCTGAGGAAATCACCGGCGCGATCGTCGAGGACGATCAGCAGCTGGTCAAATTCCACGGCATGTATTTGCAGGACGACCGCGACCTGCGCAGCGAGCGCACGCGCAAGAGGATGGAGAAGGCGTTCGCCTTCATGATCCGCGTGCGCGTTCCCGGCGGCGTGCTGACGCCCGGGCAATGGCTGGCGCTCGACCGGGTGACGCGCGATTACGGCAACGGCACCCTGCGGCTCACCGCGCGGCAGACGGTGCAGCTGCACGGCATCATCAAGTCGAATTTGAAGGCGACGCTGAAGCAGATCGACGCCGCGCTGCTCAATTCCATCGCCGCCTGCGGCGACGTCAACCGCAATGTGATGTGCGGCGCCAATCCCGATCAGAGCCAGGCCCATGCGGCGGCGCTCGACCTGGCGCGCGCCATCTCCGATCATCTGACGCCGCGCACGCCGGCCTACCGCGAAATCTGGCTGGAAGGCCAGAAGATCGCCGGCGGCGAGGATGAGGTGGTGGAACCCATCTACGGCAAGACCTACCTGCCCCGCAAATTCAAGATCGTGGTGGCGGTGCCGCCCTCCAACGATGTCGACGTGTTCGCGCACGATCTCGGCTTCATCGCCATCCTCGACGGCAAAGGCGGCGTGGCGG
This sequence comes from uncultured Alphaproteobacteria bacterium, assembly GCA_963762285.1. Taxonomy (GTDB): domain Bacteria; phylum Pseudomonadota; class Alphaproteobacteria; order Rhizobiales; family Xanthobacteraceae; genus Pseudolabrys. The sequence continues at coordinate 325,837 of CAVXKE010000015.1, forward strand.
GATGGAACGTGACCGCCGGCGGCGGCATGGGCATGACCCATGGCGAACCCGACACCTATCCGCGCACCGCCGACGTGTTGGGCTTCTGCGCGACCAAGGATGCGGTGGCGATCGCCGAGGCGGTGGTCACCGTGCAGCGCGACTGGGGCGACCGCGCGAACCGCAAGCACGCGCGGCTGAAATACACCATCGAGGACCGCGGGCTCGATGCCTTCCGCGCCGAGGTCGAGAAGCGCGCCGGCGTTACGCTGTCGCCGCCGCGGCCGTTCGCCTTTACCTCGACCGGCGACCGCTACGGCTGGAGCGACGGCGCCGACGGCCGCAGTCATCTCACGCTGTTCGTGCAGAACGGCCGGCTGCTCGACAGCGCCAACGCGAAGCAATTGTCGGCGTTGCGCCGGATCGCGCAGGCGCATGACGGCGATTTCCGCATCACGCCCAATCAGAACCTGATCGTCGCCAATGTCTCGGCCGAACGCCGGACCGAAATCCACTGGCTGGCGAAAGAAGCCGGCCTGCTCGCGCCCCAGTCCGGCTTGCGGCGCAATTCCATGGCCTGCGTCGCGCTGCCGACCTGCGGCCTGGCGCTGACCGAAAGCGAGCGCTATCTGCCCGATCTCATGACGGCGCTGGACGAGCGGCTCGCCGCGCATAGGCTCTCCGCCGACGACATCGTCATCCGCATGACCGGCTGCCCGAACGGCTGCGCGCGGCCATATCTCGCGGAAATCGGCTTGGTCGGCAAAGGACCGGGCCGCTACAACCTCTATCTCGGCGCCGCCTTCGACGGCTCGCGGCTCAACAAGCTCTACGCCGAGGACCTCGATCACGCGGCGAATCGTCGCCGCGCTCGAACCCGTGTTCGCGGCCTACGCCGCCGGGCGGCAGCAGGGCGAGCGCTTCGGCGATTTCACCATTCGCGCCGGCTTCGTCGCCGCCACCGGCAACGGCCGCGATTTCCACGCCCAGGTGCGCAAACCCGCCGGGCTAACGGGTGGCTGAACCCGCGCGACGGCGTAGCGGAGTACTGCTTAGTTTTTCGCCCGGTCTTGCTGCTTTGCCGAGCAATCGGCTTGATCAGGCTCCCTCGGCTTTAAATACCGTAAACATATCATAGCGTTCAGGACTGGCACGCTCCTTGCTGCTTCGCAGCATAAATTACGCTGCGGGCGGCCGGGCTGTTCTGCGCACCGATCTCGGCCACCGCCAAATCAGGGAGTTGAGAAATGGATTACGTGAAGCCAGTCGACGTCGCCAAGATGATGGTCGAGACCGGCCGCAACAAACTCAAGTTGTCGCCCGTCGATCTCGTCATTCGCGGCGCGCTCGCCGGTTCTATTTTGGCCGCGGCGACGAGCCTCGCTATCACCGGCGCGGTGCAAACCAATCAGTTGCTGGTCGGCGCGCTGATCTTTCCCGTCGGCCTGATCCTCATTGTGCTGCTTGGCCTCGACCTGGTCACCGGCGCGTTCGGCCTGGTGCCGCTGCCCTGGATGGAACGCGATGCCAGCGCGCCCAGCATGCTCGCCAATTTTGCCTGGATATTCCTCGGCAATCTGATCGGCAGCGTCGTCTATGGCGGCCTGCTGGCGATTGCGCTGACCAATTTCGGCACCTCGGCGCCGGCCGGCGTCGCCGCCAGAATCATCGCGATCGCGCAGGCCAAGACCACCGGCTACGAAGCGATTGGTTTTGCCGGCATGGTGACGGTGTTCGTCAAGGCGATCCTGTGCAACTGGATGGTCTGCCTCGCCATCGTCGCGGCCATGACCACCCATTCGACCATCGGCAAGATCGCCTGCGCCTATATGCCGGTGTTCATCTTCTTCGCCCAGGGTTTCGAGCATACCGTGGTGAACATGTTCATCATCCCGACCGGCATGATGATGGGCGCCAAGATCACCGTCGCCGAATGGTGGCTGTGGAACCAGATTCCGGTCACGCTCGGCAACCTGGTCGGCGGCTTCATCTTCACCGGCCTGGCGATCTACATCACGCACAAGCCGCGCAAGGTTTCGCCCCCGCTGGCGATGCCGACGCAGGTGCCGGCGGAATGACGATGGATGCCGGCGGCGATCTCAAGCTGGCGGGCGCAACGGCAACCGGCGACTTCGAGCCCGAACAGAAGCGCTATCTGGAAGGGTTCACCGCCGGCTTGCAGATCGCCAAGGCGGCGAAGGGCCTTGCCGGTTCGGCGGCCGGGCTGGCCGGGGCGCTGGCGGCGCCCGCAGCGGAGCCGGTCGGTCCCGATGCCGCCGCGCTCAAGGCGCAGGACCGCGTGCTCAAGGCCGGCGGCAAACTGTCCGATCCGGAGAAGTTCAAACGCGAGCAGCATCCGTTCGACACCTATCAGCGGCTGAAGGATCTCGCCGCCAAGAACGAATATCCCAAGCCGCCCGACAATTTCCGCTGGCGGTTTTTCGGCCTGTTCTACGTGGCGCCGAACCAGAACGCCTACATGTGCCGGCTGCGGATTCCGAACGGCATCCTCAAGGCCGCGCAGTTCGCCGGTGTTGCCGATCTCGCCGAGCGCTATGGCGGCGGCTACGCCCACGTCACCACGCGCGCCAACCTGCAGATCCGCGAGATCGAGGCCAAGAACGCGGTCACTATACTTGAAGCCGTGCAGGACCTCGGCCTGTGCTCGCGCGGCTCCGGCGCCGACAATATCCGCAATGTCACCGGCACGCCCACCGCCGGCATCGATCCGCAGGAACTGATCGATACGCGCCCCTATGCGCGCGAGTGGCACTTCCACATCATCAACGACCGCTCGCTCTACGGGCTGCCGCGCAAGTTTAACGTCGCCTTCGAAGGCGCCGGCATCATCCCGGTGCTGGAGGATACCAACGACATCGGCTTCCAGGCGGTGGCGGTGCAAGACGGTTTCGGGCTGGAGCCCGGCGTCTGGTTCCGTCTGCTGCTCGGCGGCCTCACCGGGCACAAGGATTTCGCGCGCGATACCGGCGTTCTGGTCAAGCCCGCCGAGGCAACCAAGGTGGCCGACGCGGTGGTGCGCGTGTTCATCGACCACGGCGACCGCACCGACCGCACCAAGGCGCGGCTCAAATACGTGCTCGACAAGCTGGGCATCGAAAAGTTCCTCGCGCTGACCGAGGAAAAGCTCGGCCGCAAGCTCGACCGCGCGGTGCCCGACGCGCTGGCGCCGCGTCCGCTGTTCTCGCGCACCGCCCATGTCGGCATTCACCCGCAGAAGCAGGACGGCCTCAATTGGATCGGCGTGGTCGCGCCGGTCGGCCGCCTGACGGTCGCGCAGATGAAGGGCTTGGCCGAGATCGCGCGCGAACTGGGCGACGGCGATATCCGGCTCACGGTCTGGCAAGACCTGCTGATTTCCGGCGTGCCGTCCGACCGGCTGAAGGCGGCGCAAGCCAAGATCGAGGCGCTCGGTCTGGCGATCGAAGCCAATGCGATCCGCGCCGGGCTGGTCGCCTGCACCGGCAATATCGGCTGCCGATTCGCCGCCTCCGACACCAAGCGGCACGCCGAGGACATCGCGCGCTGGTGCGAGACGCGCGTCGCGCTCGATACGCCGGTGAACATTCATCTCACCGGCTGCCATCATTCCTGCGCGCAGCATTTCATCAGCGAGATTGGCCTGCTCGCCTGCAAGGTGCAGGAGAGCGAAGACGGCGACGCGGTCGAGGGCTATCACCTGCTGATCGGCGGCGGCTTCGGCCCCTATGCGGCGCTCGGCCGCGAGCTCTATCGCGACGTCAAGGCGCAGGACACGCCGAAGACGATCGAGCGCATCCTCAAGACCTATCTGGCGCGGCGCGCTTCGCGCGAGGAGAGCTTCATCGATTTTGCGCGCCGGCATGAGATCGACGCCCTCAAGATCATGATCGCGCGGGAGACGGCCGCATGAGCATCACGCAGCGCCCGCCGATGCCATCGCTGATCCCGGAATCCGCGCCGTTCACGCCGGAACAGCGCACCTGGCTCAACGGGCTGTTCGCCGGCCTGATCTCGCTGGAAGAGAGCGTGACGCCGCTGTCCAGCGAGCAGGCGGCCAAGCTGCTGCCGGATCTGCTCGACCGCGGCGCGCCCGCGGAAGCCGACGACGGCGCGCCCTGGCACGATCCGGCCATGCCGTTGCCCGATCGCATGAAGCTCGCCGACGGCAAGCCGCTGCCGCGGCGGATGATGGCGGCCATGGCGCAGCAGGATTGCGGCCAGTGCGGCTATAACTGCAAGGACTACGCCGACGCGCTGTTTGTAAAAAAGGAAGAGCGGCTGAACCTGTGCGTGCCGGGTGGCAAGGATACCACCCGCATGCTCAAGCAGCTTTATGGCGAACTCGGCGCGGCGCCCGCCGCGGCGCGCGCCGATGCCGCGCCCGCGCCGCTGTCGGCGCCCGGGCGATCGCGCGACAATCCGGTTTACGCGACGCTTCCTGTCGCGGCGCCGGCTCAACAAGGAAGGTTCGGAAAAGGAAACCTGGCATATCGAATTCGACCTCGCCGAGACGGGTCTCGACTACGCCGTCGGCGATTCCCTCGGCATCTATCCGGCCAACGATCCCGCGCTGGTCGAAGCGGTGCTCGCCGCGCTCGACGCGCCGCCGGATTTTCCGATCGGCGGCCGCACCTTGCGCGCGACGCTCAGCGATGGCGTGTCGCTGTCGCCCGCGCCCGACATGCTGTTCCAGCTCATTTCCTATCTCACCGGCGGCGAGCGCCGGCAGAAGGCGAAGGCGCTGGCCGCGGGGCAGGACCCCGATGGCGACGCGGCGCTGCTCGACGTGCTGGCGGCCTTGCAGAAGTTTCGCGGCATACGGCCCGACCCGGAAGCCTTTATCGAGTCGCTCGATGTCTTGCAGCCGCGCGTCTATTCGATCTCGTCGTCGCTGAAATGCAATCCCGGCCGCGTATCGCTTACCGTCGATGCGGTTCGCTATCAGGTGGAAAAGCGCACCCGGCTCGGGGTCGCCTCCACTTTCCTCGCCGGCCGCGTTTCGCCCGGCGACAAGATCAGGGTCTATGTGCAAAAGGCGCAGCACTTCGCGCTGCCCGCCGATCCGAACGTGCCGATCATCATGATCGGCCCCGGCACCGGCGTGGCGCCGTTCCGCGCCTTCCTGCAGGAGCGCCAGGCAAACAAGGCGCCGGGGCGGAACTGGCTTTATTTCGGCCATCAACGCAGCGACTACGATTTCTTCTACAAGGACGAACTGGTGGCCATGCGCTCGGCCGGCCTGCTGACCCGCCTGACGCTCGCCTGGTCGCGCGACAGCGATGAGAAGATTTACGTGCAGCACCGCATGCGCGACGACGGCCGCGACCTGTGGGCCTGGCTCGCCGACGGCGCGCATGTCTATGTTTGCGGCGATGCGCAGCGCATGGCGAAGGACGTCGAGCGTACCCTGGTCGACGTGATCGCCGAGCATGGCGCGCGCACGCCGGCCGAGGCGGTCAACTTCCTGGCTGAGCTGAAAAAAAGCGGCCGCTATCAGACCGATGTCTATTAGTGGACTTGGCCTTATTGCCAAGGACCGCGCTAAAAAAATCAGCGGATGCCGTAGTGGATCGGCACAACGATGGCGATCTGGGCGCCGGAGATTTCCGGCGGCGGCGGCGGCAGCGGCGCGGCGCGGTCGACCAGGTCGAGCGTCGCCTCGTCGAGCAGGCTCGAGCCTGAGCTGCGCAGGATGCGGGCGTGATGCACGGCGCCGCTGCGGTCGATGCTGAAGGCCAGCTGCGCCACGCCTTGCTCGCCGCGCGACTGCGCTTGCGCCGGATAGCGCTTGTAGCGTTCGAGCCGGGCGACCAGTTGCGATTTCCAGCTCGGTACCGCGTCGGGATTGCGCGCGGAGGCGCCCGGCATCGGCGCCACCGCGCGTTCGGCGCGATGCTCGGCCGTGCTGGGCGCGCTCGCGAGGCTGGCGTGCTTTTGCTTCAGCTTCTTTTCGACCGGCTTTTCGAGCGGCTTCGGCGGCGGCATGACCGCGAGTTGCGGCTCGGCCTGCGGCGCGCGCGGCAGTTCCACCGTCTTCTCGACTGGCTTCTCGGCCGGCTTTTCCGGTTCGGGCTGCGGCTGCACGTCGCTCTGCTGCGGGCCGGGCGGCGCTTCGCTCGGCTTGGTCTCGGGCGCGACCGGCAGGGCGGCGAGCTCGATCATGATCACCGGCGCATTCGCCACCTCATCGGGTTCCGCGCCCGAGCGCGCCAATAACGCCGCGGCGGCGGCGTGAATGCCGAGCGCAAGCACGAGACAGATTGCCCAATGCCCTGTTACAGGCCAACGCGGCGATGCGACGTCTTCGCGGATGGCTTCCATTGCGGCGGGCTTTTCGGTCTAAAGGTCCGAGCGTCAAGTCTAGATAGCGGGCGCAGCAAGGCCAAGACAAGGCCGCTGTTCGGGCGAGCCAATTGAAGCGCTGCCGCCGGCGTGCCATCGTCCGCCGCGCCGGCATGCGCCGGCTTAGCATTTATCCTGCAAGGACCCTATCCCCATGCCGTTTTCAATGTCTCAGGCTTCCCTTCCGGTCTTCGAGATCGGTCTCAATGCGCTGTCGGCCGTGCTCGACAAGGCTGCCGCCTTCACCGCGGCGAAAAAAGTCGATCCGGCGGTGCTGCTCGGTTGGCGTTTGGCGCCCGACATGTTTGCGCTCGCCCGCCAGGTGCAGGTCGCCTGCGACCACGCCAAGAACGGCGCGGCCCGCCTGGCCGGCGCCGAGCCGCCGAAGTTCGAGGACAACGAGGCGAGCCTCGATCAGCTCAAGGAGCGCGTGGCCAAAACCGTGGCCTATCTCAAGACGCTCGATGCCAAGGCGATCGACGCTTCAGCCGACCGCGAGATCACCTTTCCGCTCGGGCCGGCCAAGGGCCATATGAAGGGCGCCGACTACCTCAATCATTTCGTGCTGCCGAATTTCTATTTCCACCTCACCGCCGCCTACGCCATCGTGCGCCATTGCGGCGTGGAACTTGGAAAACGCGACTTCATGGGCGCCATTCCGATCAGGCGCAGCTGAAGTCCGCCGCCGCTAGCGCGCGTCCGCAACGAATTGACCCCGGAGGCAGGCCTCCGGGGTCAAAACGATGGCCTTGGAAAAAGCTGGCGCTATTTGAGACGCTTGGCCGCCTCCTGCACCAGGCTCAGGTCGGCGTGTTTCTTGACGTCGATGTGGCTCTTCACGAAGCCCAGATCGCGCACGGTGTCGATGTTTTTCTGCAAGGCGTCGAGGTTCGGCATCAGGTTCGGATCGCGATAGTTGTCCTTGTTGGTGAACAGCCAGCCGAACCGCTCCGGCGGCGCCTTGGTGATCTTGGAGGCGATCTTGGCCGCCTCGTCATGGTTCTTGGGATCGAGGAACCAGTGCACGACGCGCAGCAGATCCTCCATGTAGTCGACCATGGCGGCGCGGTTCTTGTCGATGAAGGACTGGCGCGCGCACAGAACGATCATGTCGATCGGGCCGATCGCGTCGGAAATCGTGAACAGCACTTTGCCTTCGGCATTGAGCTTCGGGTTGAGCGCGAAGGGCAGCACCGCCGGGATCAAGTCGGCCTTTTTCTCCAAGAGCATCGCCGGCATCGCCGGCAGCGGGCCTTCCAATAAAGTGTAGTCGCGCTTGTCCTCGAGCCCGTGCTTCTTCAGCATGGCGCGCACGGCCACGTCGACCGCGCTTCCGCCGCCATTGGTGCCGACCACCTTGCCCTTGAGGTCCTCGACTTTGTCGATGCCTGAGTCTTTGCGGACCCAATAGGCGTCGGTGTAAAAGCCGGCCTTGCCTTCCTGGAATTCGTCGGCGATGACGCGGATGTCGTCGAGCCCGGCATTGTCGATCGCGATGGCGAGCGAGGAATAGGCGAGGCTGGAAACCTCCAGCTCGTTGTTGGCGATCGCCGTGATCGTCTGCGGCGTGCCTTGGAAGTGGACCGCCTCGAGCGTGTAGGACTTGCCCATGTGGGTGAGCAGGTCCTTCTTCTCCAGAATGATCGAGCCCCAATTGGCGAGCGGGGCCACCCATGACATGCGGATTTTGACCGGCTCCGCGCTATTGGCGGTGCCGGCGCCGATAAGGCCGAGCGCGCACACGCCGGCCAGCGCGAGTTTCATAAGGCGCATCAATTCCTCCCAGTTTCGCCGGGCTTGCGCGTCGATTTGGCAAGCTTCACGCCGCGAACGCAAAGATTGTCGGGCGTCCAACCGATTTTGGCAAGCCTCGCGGCTGCGGCGTTTTACCCGCTATCCGGTACAGCGCATGGCCCCGAAAAGCCTGTCCTCGACTCGATCGGGGATGGCTACCGGTTTTCGGAAAAGGCCATGCGCAAAAGAAAAAAACTTACGCCGTGGTCGGCTCGTTGGCTTCCTGGTGCCAGATCAACAGCCGCCGGCGGATCAGCGCCATCGCCTTGACCAGGGCATAGCCGATCACCGCGATCTCGACGATGCCGGCGAACACGCCGACCGAGTTGGCGAAGCGCGAGGCCGTCATCATGGCGCCGCCGAGGCCGTAGCCGCCCATCAGCATTTCGGTCACCACCGCGACAATGAGCGACAGCGGCAGCGCCACCTGCAGGCCGGTCATGATCTGCGGCAGCGCCGCCGGCAGCACGATCTGCCAGAGCATTTCCCGTTCGTTGGCGCCCATGTTGCGCGCCGACCAGAGCAGTTCGCGCTCCACGCCCTGGACGGCGATGATCGTGGCCGCCACCACCGGAAAGATGGCGTCGAACACGATCATGGTGATCTTGGAGACATCGAAGACGCCGAGCCAGAGGATGATCACCGGCAGGAAGGCGATCTTCGGCATCGGAAAGCCGACCGAGATGATCGGATCGAAGAACCAGCGCGCCAGCGCCAGGCGCGACATCGCCATGCCGAGCACGATGCCGCCAACCGCGGCGATGGCGAAGCCAACCATGGCGCGGTAGAGCGTGACGCCGGTATTGATCGCGAGGTCGCCGGAGAGCGCGTCGCTCCAGATGCGTTGCAGCACCTTGCTCAGCGCCGGCAACTGAAACGGCGTCACCGCGCCGCTGCGCGCGAACAGTTCCCACGCGATCAGCAGCGCCGCCACCGAAAACAGTCGCGCGCCCAGCCAGAGCACGGCGCGCAGCGCGCGCCATGCCGGCGTCGTCGGGCGGTGCGGCGAATCGATTGGGGCCGCCGGCGGGGGCGCTATGATCTATTGCCGCCATAGCAACATCCGATGCACGAGCAATTGGTAGCCGCGGTCGGCGGCGAAGCCGAGAAACGCCACGGTGAACACGACCGCGTACATGGCGTCGTAGTTGCCGTTGGCGCCGAGGAATCCGATCAGAAAGCCGAAGCCCTTCTGCGCCACGATCAGTTCCGACGACACCAGCAGGATGAAGGAGAGCGCCAAAGCGGTGCGGATGCCGTTGAGCAGTTCCGGCAGCGCGCTCGGCAGCACCACGTCCCACAGCATGCGCAGGCGATTGGCGCCCATGCTGCGCGCCGACCAGACCAGCGCCTGTTCGCTGGAACGCGCCCCGTTGAAGGCGCCGATCGTCACCGGCAGCATGCAGCCGAGGAAGATCAGCAGAATCTTGGAGCCGTCGCCGAAACCGAGCCAGATCACGGTGACCGGGATCAGCGCCGATTTCGGCAGCGGATAAAAGATTTCCACGATCGGGCTGAACAGCACATTCACCGGCTTCCACCACGCCATGAAGATGCCGAGCAGGCCGCCGATCAGGATCGCCAGGGCCAAGCCGGCGGCGGCGCGGTAGATCGAGGAGGCGCCGTTGCTGACGAGGTCGCCGTCCTTGAGCAGGTCGATCCAGGCCCGGATCACGTCCGTGAGCGGCGGCAGCGCCGTGTTCGACACCAGCTCGAGACGCGCCGCCAGTTCCCAGCCGAGGGCCAGCAGCAGGAGCGGGACGTAGCGCAGCAGCGATTGCTTCATGGCGCGCGCTTTCCCTGCGCCTTGATGGCTTCTTCTTTCACCAGGCCCCAGATCTCGTCCACCTTTTCGACAAAGGCCTTGGCCTTGTGGACGTGAGGATCGGTCTTGTCGAACTTGGTATCGACGATGGTCTTGATGCGGCCGGGCCGCGCCGACATCACTGCCACCCGGTCGGCGAGATAGACCGCTTCCTGCACGTCGTGGGTGACGAAGATCACCGTCTTCGGCGTGGCCTGCCAGATGCGCAAGAGCTCGCTCTGCATCAGGCCGCGGGTCTGCGCGTCGAGCGCGCCGAACGGCTCGTCCATCAGCAGGATTTTCGGATCGAAGGCGAGCGTGCGGGCGATCGCGCAGCGCTGCCGCATGCCGCCGGAGAGCTGGGACGGGTAGCTGTCCTCGAAGCCGGAGAGGCCGACCAGTTCGATGAAAGCGAGCGCGCGCTTTTCGCGCTCCGCCTTCGGCATGCCCTGCCGTTCCAGTCCGTAGAGGATGTTGCCGCGCACGGTTTTCCACGGAAACAGCGCGAAGTGCTGGAATACGATGCCGCGGTCGGGACCGGGGCCGGCGATCGGCTGGCCGTCGACCAGAATGGCGCCGGTCTCGACCGGCAGAAAGCCGCCGATCAGATAGAGCAGCGTCGACTTGCCGCATCCGGACGGCCCGAGCAGGGCGACGAATTCGCGATTTTTTACCTGCAGCGACACCTGATCGAGCGCCAGCACCTCGCGCCCGCGCAGCGGGCGATAGAGGTGGCTGACGCCGTCGATTACGATTTGCGCGGACCCGGTCATGGCGGAAGGAAGCGTCCCCAACGGCCGCCGTCTGTCAAGCACCGTCATCGCCGTTGCAGCAGCATTCTTGTCCTATAATGTGGGACACCAAACCATCAAAAAGCGTAAGAGGAAGCGCCGGTGGCCGATACGCTCAAGGGACGCCCCGCGCCGAGCCTGCGCTCGCCAACCGCGCAGCGGCCGCAACATGCGGCGGCGAAGAAACTTTAGGCTTTCCCCCAGGGCGGTACTCGGTGTTGAATGCGGCCCACTGTGGGGGGCGCTCATAGCAACGATAGAAGATTATCCAGGGAGGAAACCGAATGACGACCTTAAAGAACATTGCCGCCGCGCTCGGGCTCGTTGTGCCGCTGGCGCTCGCCAGTCACCCGGCATCCGCCGAGGACACGCTCAAGATGGTGATCGGGCAGATCAATAACTGGGAAAACCAGGCGCCGACATTCGGCCAGGCCGCCGGCATCTTCAAGAAGCACGGGCTGGTCATGGAAGATATCGGCACGCAAGGCGCCGGCGAAACGATCCAGGCGGTCATCTCCGGCTCAGCCGATCTCGGCGGCGGCGTCGGCCTGGCCGGCGCCATGCGCGCCTATTCCAAGGGTGCCCCGGTGCGCGTGCTATTGCCGGCATTTACCGGGACCGGCGACATCTACTGGTACGTGAAGGCGGATTCGCCGATCAAAAGCCTGAAGGATGCGACCGAGAAGAATACCATTGCCTATTCGACCAGCGGATCGAGCTCGAACAACATCGTGCTGGCCTTCATCGACGAACTCGGCTGCAAGGCGCAACCGACCAAGACCGGCGGTCCGCCGGCGACGCTCACCGCGGTGATGTCGGGTCAGGTCGATATCGGCTGGTCGGCGCCGCCGTTCGGCCTGCAAGAGGAAAAGGACGGCAAGATCCGCATCATCGCGCGCGGCAGCGACGCGCCGTCGCTGCGCGGGCAGACCGTGCGCACGATCATCGTCAATGCCGAGGCGCTCAAGACCAAGCACGACGCGATCATGCGTTTCGTGGATGCCTATCGTGAATCGGTGGACTGGATGTATTCCGATCCGAAGGCCATCGAGATGTATGCCGCCAAGATCAAGCGCTCCGAGGATTTGATCAAAGGCTCGGTGGCGAAATTCCATCCCAAGCCTTCGCTGCAGACCGACTACATGGCCGAGCTCGACGCCGCCAACATGGACGCGGTCAAGCTGAAATACCTGGACAAGCCGCTGACCAAGGAACAGCTGGCGGAATTCGTCCAGATTCCGCCGCGCAAGAAATAAGTCCGGCGCTCGACCGGGCGAAATGCGAACGGGCCGCTGCCTGGCAGCGGCCCGTTTGGTTTCGAGATGAAGGTCTAGCGCGGGCCCTTCGCCGCGCTGATGGCGTCGAGCATGGCGGCGCGGCCGGATTTGAGCGAGCCGCGCACCGTGTCTTGCTTGCCGATCGCGCCCATCTCGCGCTGGTCCTTGACGGTGGCGTCCACCATGCGCGGATCGAGCCCGAGCTCGCGCAAGGTGGCGGCCGACTCCTCCATTTCGGCGGCGCGCCGCTCGCCGTGGCTCGCCATGCGCTCCAGATTGTATTCGGCGATCTTGGCGAAATCGAGCGTCGGATAATTGTTCTTGAGCGACACCGTCACCTCGTCCAGCACGCCGGCGCGGGCGGCGGCGAGGAAGCATTCGAGCGAGAGCGCCTCGATACCCTTGATCATCACGCTGCGAATCATCTTGATCGCGGCGGCGCGGCCGGTTTCGGCGCCGACGACCGACAATTGCATCTCCAATTCGCGCAGCAGCGGCGCAATCGCCTCGGCGTGCGGGCCGGCGAGCAGCAGCGGCGTGCGGTGGCGCGCGGGATGGATCGGCGCGATCACCGCCACATCCACGTAGCGCGCCTTGTCGCCGAGCAGCTTGGCGGTCTCCTGCTTGCGGCCGGGCGAGACCGAATTGATGTCGAGATAATAGGGCGCACCGGCGAGATGCGGCTCGACCGAGCGGGCGGCCTCCAGACTGGAGGCGGCGGTGACCGCGGAAATGATCATGTCGGTGTCGCGCACGGCATCGGCGGCCGAGTTGGCCAGCCGCACGCCGATGCTCTCGCCCGCCGCCTTCAGCCGCGCGCCTTCCGCGACCGGGAACAGAATGTCCCAGACGGCGATGCGCTCGATGCCGGTCTCGCGCAGGCCGGCGGCGATGGCCTGGCCGGCTTCGCCGAAGCCGATGAAGGAAACGCGCGGCGTGTTGCGTCGGGTCATGGTTGTTTCATCGTCAAAATCAAATCGTCTTCACCGGCGCGTCCTGCCGCGAGGTCTGGAAGCTCACCGCCATCAGCCATTGGCCGGCGCGCTTGACGAACACGCGGGAGACGCGCGTCGCCTTGCCGTGGAACGGCTGGTGTTCGCAGCGCATGACGATGGCATTGGGGAAATCGATCATCTCGTTCCACACCAGCGGGGAGGGCGCCGAGTTGGCGTCGGTGCGCAGCTGCTCCTTGATCACCGCCACCCGGCCGGCCTTGGTGTGCTGGCGCGTGGCCGCATAGAGCGAGAACTCGTCGGCCACGTACTTCACCCATTCGTCGGGCAGATGGCGCATGACCGCGACTTCCAGCGCCTGCCAGGAGGCGAGGCAGTCGCGTTCGTCCTGGTTTTTCGGCTCATAGGGCAAAGTGAAGCAGGGATTGTCCCATTCCTTCTTGCCCGGTCCATGCCCGAACACCGGCACGTCCTGGGAAACCTCGTGATAGACCAGCAGGCGCCAGCCGGCCGCGCGCTTCGCCCAGATGCGCAGCAGATACTTTTTGTCACCCTCGACCACCACGGAGACCACGTCGCCGTAACGATGCACGATAGGTGTGAGCCCGCTTTCGTCGCCGAGCAGCGCTTTCATCCCGCCGCTCTGCTCCTTGCTTAGCACGTGCCCGGCGCCGTCGATCCAGTTGAACTGGTCGTCGAGCTGGCTCGCTGCAGTCTTGGCATCGCCGCGCGCGAGTGCGGTCACCAGCGCGCGGTCGGCATCCATTACGGGATCGCTCATGGCTGTTAAGACTCCGGTATGCCCGGCACCGGCGGTGTGCCGTGGGTGTGAAACGACTTGATGGTCTGCAGGCCCCAAGCCTGGCCCTTCTTGCGCTCGGCTTCCGACCAGCGGATCGGCTTCCAGTCCGGCGCCAGCACCAGCCGCGCGCCGGCGCAGGCGACCTCGACCCGATTGCCGCCGGGCTCGTAGACATAGAGGAAGAAGGTCTGCTGCACCGCGTGCTTGTGCGGGCCGGTCTCGATGAACACGCCGTTCTCCAGGAAAATATCGGCGGCGCGCAGGATGTCCTCGCGCGCATCGAGCGCGTAGGTGACGTGGTGGAAGCGGCCCTTGGCGCCGGTGTGATCGCGCGTATAGGCGAAGTCGTAGGACTTGTTGGTCGCGGTCAGCCACATGCCGGCCTCGCTGCCGTCGTCCATCACGATCTGCTCGGTGAGGCGGAAGCCGAGATAGTTCTGGAAGAATTCGCGGCAGGCCTTGATGTCGGAAGCAAGCCCGTTGAAGTGGTCGATGCGCCGCACATTGCAGCCGCGCGCCGGGTAGCGCTGCGCCTGGTTCTTCAAGGCCGGCTTCTTGTCGGGCGGCGGATCGTACCATTCGGTGTCGTAATAGAGCTCGATCACGTGGCCGTCGGGATCCTTGCAGACGAAGGTCTTGCCGTGGCCGAGGTCGCCGTCGCTCCAGCCGACGTCGAAGCCCGAGCCCTTGAGCGCCGCCGCGCGCCGTTCCAGCGCCTGCGGCGAGCGGGTGCGGAAGGCGACATGCGCCATGCCGGAGGTCTTGGAAGCGGTGAGCTTGAGCGAATAGCGCTCGTAGTCGTCCCAGCCGCGCAGATAGACGCTGTCGCCTTTTTCGCCGCTCTGGGTCATGCCCATCACGTCGATGAAGAATTTGCGGCTTTCCTCGAATTTCGGCGTCAGCATCTCGAGATGGCCGAGATGGGCGATGTCGTAGATCGGTTCGTCGGTCATGGGCACCCGGTTTCTTGTCGTCGTTTCAATTCTGCCGGACGGCGCGCGCGAACGCCAGGACCAGATTGTTGGCCGGCATGGGCACGATCTCGGCCGCCGTCAAGCCGGCTTCCTGCGCGAGGGCATTCAGGTCGGCCAGGTCGCGCACGCCCCATGCGGGATTTTCCGCCCGCAGGCTGGCGTCGAAGGCGGCATTGCTCGGCGCGGTGTGCTGGCCGTCGCGCATGAACGGACCGTAGATGAACAGCCGGCCATCGGCGCGCAACAGGCGGCCGGCGCCCGCGATGAGGTTCTGCGCTACGTGCCAGGGCGCAATGTGCAGCACGTTGATGCAGAGCATGCCTACGAGTACGCCGCCCGCTTGCCGCTCCGCCGTCCAAGACCAGGCGGGATCGGTGAGGTCGATGCGCTGCGGCGCGCGCAGGTTGGCAAGCCCGGCGTGCCGGCGCCAGGCCTCGATGCTGGCGAGGTGCGAGGGGTAGATATCGCTCGGCCACCATGTGAGATCCGGCGCCCGGCGCGCGAACTCGGCGATGTGCTGCCCGGTTCCGCTGCCGATCTCCAGCACGTCGCCTTTCTGTTGCAGCAGAAAAGGCGCAAGCGCCGCCCAGATGGCGGCATGGTTGCGCTGGAATGCCGGGCCATGCAGGCGGCCATCGGGTTCCGCCGGCTGGCCGGTGCTTGCGAAATCGACGACGAATTTGGCCATTGCGGTAAAGGTGTAGACGGATCGCTGGTGCGAGCGCCGCACCATAAGCCACGGCCAAAGGTCGCGGTCAAAGCCTCGTTAACGGGCCCGCGTCGGCGGCGGGATTACGCAGTCCCCGTTCGTTGTTTTTGGTGGGCCAATCGGGCAATATCGCGCCTCCAGTGGGCAAGCCCGCTGGCCCGTCCGATAGTGATGGGGCGCCTCGGATCGGCGACAAAGAAAATCTGGGAGGATGACATGCGTAAACTCTATCTGACATTGGCCGCGTTCGCGGCCGCCGCGCTGGCGCTGCCGGGCGCGGCCCACGCGCAGGCCAATAAGCTGACGGTCGGCTTGCCGACCACGCCGCCGAACGTCGTGCACATGCCGGTGATCGTGGCGAGGGAGCTCGGCCTCTACAAGAAATACGGCGTCGATGTCGAAACCGTGCAGCTGGAAGACGGCGTCAAGGTGTTCCGCGCGACGCTGGCGGGCAATCTCGATGTTGGCATGTCGCCGGGCGCGGTGACCATCATCGGCGTCTCCAACAGCGCGCCGGTCAAGGTCATCCTGGCGAACTCGAACAAGTTCGAGGCCTCGATGGTGGTGCGCGACAACGTCAAGGACATGGCCGATCTCAAAGGCAAGCGCATCGGCATCCAGCAGCCCGGCGGCTTCGCCGATATCAACAGCCGCGCGGTGTTGCGCGCGGCCAAGATCGATCCCAAGGACGTCAACTTCGTCAGCATCGCGAGCGAGGACGTGCCGGCGCTGGTGGCCGACCAGGTCGACACCGCGATCCTGCACGTCGAGCAGGAGATGCTGGCGAAGAGCAAGGTACCGAGCCTGCATGCCATCGCCCGCATGTGGGAGATGCAACCGAAGACGCTCTATACGGTGGCGGCGGTGACCGAAAAGACCATCAAGGAAAAACACGCCGCGCTGGAGGCTTTCACTAAAGCCAATATCGAAGCCGTGCGCGTCATGTACTCCGACAAGGCCAAGGTGATGCCGATCCTGGTGAAGTTCACCGGCTACCCGGAAAAAATCATCTCGGATACCTACGACTTCCTGGTGAAGAGCTGCATCTGGGACGCCAACAGCGGTCTATCGGCCGAGCGCGTGAACTTCACGGCCAATCTAATGACCAAAGTCGGCAATATCAAAGAGGGCAAGACGCCGAAATACGATGATGTCGTCGACACGACCTTCGCAAAAAAGGCGATCGCGGATCTTGGTGAATGGAAGGGGCCGGTGTGCCCAACCGCGGCATTCTAGCGTCGCTTACACGAATGCCGGCGGACGCTGCCTGACGGTGGCGTCCGCCGTTGCGCCAACCAAGCCAGGGCAAGAAGGCATGAAGGAAATATCGCGATGAGCGTCGCTCATGAGGTTCGCACCGGAACGCTCGCGGCCGCCGGCACGCAACCGGCGCCGGCCGTGGCCAAGACGCAATGGTGGGAGCGGCCGGCGCTTTTTCGCTACGGCTTCGTCGCCCTGATCTTGATCGTCTGGCAAATCGTCGGCCCGTCAATCAGTCCAATCTTCTTCACGTATCCGACAAAAATCGCGGTCGCCTTCTACGATCTGACCATCTCCGGCGAGTTGCCGTATTTCCTGGGGCAGAGCCTGGAGGTCATGGTCTACGGCCTGGTCATCGCGCTCGCGGTCGGCATCCCGCTGGGGATCGCGATGGCACGCTTCCGTTGGCTCGACTGGGCGCTCGACCTGCCGATCAACGCGCTCTATGCGACCCCGCTGGTCGCGGTCGTGCCGCTGCTGGTGCTGTGGTTTGGTATCTATCTGAAGGCCAAGATCATCGTGGTGTTCCTGTTCGCGGTGTTCCCGGTCCTGATCAACACCTATCAGGGCGTGCGCGAGTGCGACAAGAACATGATCGAGGTGGCACGCTCGTTCCGCTCCACTGAATGGAACACATGGCGTGATGTGCTGCTGCCGTTCGCCGTCCCGTATATTATCGCGGGCATCCGGCTTGCCATCGGCCGTGGGCTGATCGGCATGATCATCGCGGAGTTCTATACCACGATCACCGGCCTCGGCTTCATGATCACGCGCTACGCCAACATGTTCGAAATGGACAAGACCTTCGTGCCGGTGATCGTGCTGATGATCCTCGGCGTGTCGCTCACGACCCTGTTGAAATGGGCCGGGCGCCGCATCGCGCCCTGGAGCCACGGCAACCGCTGACCGTCATCATAAGTTCATATTGCGCTTCACAATGGCTGCGGCAAGGAGTGACGTCATGATCCTCGGCATGTCGCTTCAAACCTTCACGATAGTGCACGTCATCATCAGCCTGCTCGCGATCGTCAGCGGCCTGATCGTGCTGTTCGGCATGCTCGGCTCGAAGCGGCTCGCCGGCTGGACCGCGCTGTTCCTGCTCACGACGATACTGACCAGCGTGACCGGGTTCATGTTTCCCATCGCGGGGTTCACGCCGGCCTTGGCGGTCGGGGTGCTCTCGCTGATCCTTCTGGCGATCGCGCTGCTCGCGCTCTACGGCAAGCGCCTGGCCGGAAATTGGCGCTGGATTTACGTCGCCACCGCCGTCGCCGCGCTTTGGTTCAACGTCTTTGTGCTGATCGTGCAGACGTTCGAGAAGATCTCGATCCTGAACCCGCATGCGCCGCAGGTAGGTCCGCCGTTCCCCGAGCCGCAGAACATGCAATTCGTCATCGCGCAGGGCGCGGCGCTGGTGATCTTAGTCGTGCTCGGCGTGATCGCGGCAATCAGGTTCCGCCCGGCTCTGGCGCCTTAGCGCTGCAAGCAGTGATTGGCGTGCGCGGCGTCCGGCGGCTGCTCGACCTGCAATTCGAATAAGATATCGGCGTTCGGGCAGAATTGCGGGGCGAAACTCACCGACATCGGCATGCTGTCGAGCCATTCCTGGCAGGCCTCTTTCGAGGGGCAGGCTTGGCAGCGATGCAGCGCGGTCGCATAGGTCAAGCTCCAGCGCGGGAGCACGCCGCCGGCCGGTTCGACGCCGACGCGCTCCATCATGGTATCGAGATAGTTCAATTTTCGATCAGGCGAACACGATGCTGTCATGACGACGCGCCCCAACTCGCCCGGCAATGATGAATAATAAAGCTTGTGCAGCTTGCTTCAATGATCTCGATCAAATGGACGAAATGTCGCAGGAGCCGAATACCACCCGCGCATTTGGCAATGTCAGATAAGCGCAATTGATGACGCCGCGTTGCCGATGCGCGGCGGCATCACGGCACGCCGCCTATAGGTCTTCCGGCTTATCGACGTAGATCAGCCCCGCCTTCGCCAGTCCCTCGCGCATCTTGTACATGTCGAGGCTGAGCTCGCCCGCGGCCAGGCGCTGGCGCTTGCCGTCTTCGTCGTCCTTGCGCTTCTGCGCCTTGGCGGCGGTATCCACCGCCAGTTTTTTGGGCACTACCACGACACCGTCGTCGTCGGCCACCACCACGTCGCCCGGCTCGACGTTAACGCCCGCGCACACGACCGGGATATTGACCGCGCCGAGCGTGGATTTGACCGTGCCCTTGGCGGAGATCGCCTTCGACCACACCGGGAAGCCCATCTCGCTGAGCGGCTTCACGTCGCGGCAGCCGGCGTCGATGACGAGGCCGATCACGCCGCGCGCGACCAGCGCGGTCGCCAGCAATTCGCCGAACATGCCGTCGGTGTTGTCGGTGGTGCAGCCGACCACCAGCACATCGCCCTTCTGGCATTGCTCGACCGCCACATGGATCATCCAGTTGTCGCCCGGCTGCGCCAGCACGGTGACCGCCGGTCCGCCGATCGCGGCGCCGGCCCAGATCGGCCGCATATAGGGCTTCATCAGGCCGGAGCGCCCGAGCGCCTCGTGCGCGGTCGACACGCCGACGGCGGCGAGCGTGCCGATGGCATTGGGATCGGCGCGATTGATGTTGCGGACGACGACGGGCTTCATTTCAGAATCTCCTCCACCGTCGGGAACAGCCGCTGATAGGCCTCGCCATAAGTCATCGGCACGCCGGTGTTGCGGCTGCCCTGGATGCCGCGGTTGAGCGCGACGCGTTCGTAATAGCCCCACAGGTGCTTCTGCGCGGCCAGGATCTGGAACGCCTTGTATTTCGTCTCCCACACCTCGTCGATCTTGAGAATGAGGTTGGGCTTGTAGTTGCACATCTCGGGCTGATGCGGCTCGAACAGGAACACCGGCGGCGCCGAATATTTGTATTGCGCGCCCGGCTTGTGGCCCATGGCCTGCGCCACCACGCGGGTCTCCTGCGCGAAATGCGCGGCGTTCGGATGATCGAAATTGTAGGGATCCTCGAGCGCGTGGGTGAGCACGAAGGCCGGATTGGTTTCGCGATAGATGTCGACCATGCGGTCGAAATGCTGCTCGGTGAGTTTGAGCGGATAGTCGCCGCAGTCGAAGAACTCGATCTCGGCGCCGAGCAGGGCGGCGGCGCGCATCGCCTCGTCCTTGCGGCCGGCCTTTACTTTTTCCAGCGTGGCGCCCGCCTCCTTCCAGGCGAACTGGCTCTCGCCGCGCTCGCCGAAGGACATGCAGACGATCTTGACGCGATAGCCCTTCTTGGCGTGCAGCGCGATGGCGCCGCCCGCGCGCCAGACGAAATCGCCGGGATGGGCGGTGATGACGAGCCCGGTTTTTTGTTCCGGCATGGACGTGATAACTCCCTTTTCTGTGCGGGCTCTTTAAACTAGGTAGCGCGGCGGCCGGTCAAGGCTTTGCATGGCCGGCACCGGTAAATCCATGCCGCAGTGCGAAGAGACGGAAGGCTATCGACTATGAACGACGTGACCACGCTTCGCATCGCCATCGCCGACTATCCGCACACGCTGCCGCTCAAGCGCGGCAAGATCGCCTCGCCATGGCTGAAGCTCGACTTCGTCGAGATCAAGCCGATGCACAAGGCGTTCAAGCCGATGGTGCGCGAGCACGCCTACGACGCCAGCGAAATGGCGCTGGTCACCTATCTGCAGGCGAAAGCCTACAACAAGGGCCTGCAATTGCTGCCGGCGGCCATGCTCGCGCGCTTTCAGCACGGCACGGTCCTGTACAATGCCGCGCGCGGCAAGCTCAGCGTCGCCGACCTGCCGGGCAGCCGGATCGGCGTGCGTTCCTACAGCCAGACGACCGGCGCCTGGATTCGCGGCATTCTCGAAAACGACTATCGCATCGATCTTTCCCGCGTGCACTGGGTGACCTTCGAGGACGGGCACGTGGCCGAGGCCAAGGACCCGCCCGGCGTGATCCGCGCCGGCGCCGATCAGGACATGACGAAAATGCTGATCGATGGCGAACTCGATGCCGCGATCTACGGCGCGGCGCTGCCGAACGATCCGCGCCTGCAAAGCGTGATCCCGGATCCGGAAGCCGCCGCGCGCGCCTGGTACGGCCAGCACGGCCTGGTGCCGGTCAATCATATGGTGGTGGTGACGGACACCCTGGCGCGCTCGAGCCCGCAGGCGGTCGCCGAGCTTTATCGGCTGCTGCAGGAGAGCAAGACGGCCGCCGGTCTGCCGGCCGCCGGCGACATCGATACGACGCCGTTCGGCAAAGCGGCCAACCGGCCTTGCCTCGAACTGCTGGTTTCTTATGCGGTCCAACAGGGCTTGATTCCGCGGCCGTTTGCCATCGACGAGCTTTGGTAGGCGAGCGAGCTTCGGCCGCGAATTGTGTACTATTGAGAGAATTCTGCAGCAAGCTGCCTATTATTTAATCAACCACTCAAGCCTTCAAATTGGGCAGTACTCCGGTTACCTAGAAAACCTTTCGTTTTTCCAAAGCGTTAGCCGCGAAATGTGGCCTTGGCACAGGCCTTGCGAACTCGTCTGCGCGCGGAAATGTCGCCGGGCAATCGCGCGCGTCAAACGCAGGGGATTTCGCTCATGCTCAATCTGACTAAGACGGTCGCGACGCGATCGAATGCCCGTCGGTGGCTTTCCGCCGCCGCCGGATTGGCTTTCGCGGCCACGGCGGCGGTGCAGACCGCCAAAGCCGAGGACACCATCAAAATCGGCATCCTCCACTCGCTCTCCGGCACCATGGCGATCAGTGAGACGACGTTGAAGGACACGATGCTGTTCCTCATCGACGAGCAGAACAAGAAAGGCGGCGTGCTCGGCAAGAAACTGGAAGCGGTCGTCGTCGATCCGGCCTCCAATTGGCCGCTGTTCGCCGAGAAGGCACGCGAATTGATTTCCAAGGACAAGGTCGCCGTCGTGTTCGGCTGCTGGACCTCGGTGTCGCGCAAGTCGGTGCTGCCGGTGTTTAAGGAACTCAACTCGATCCTGTTCTACCCGGTGCAATACGAAGGCGAGGAGAGCGAGCGCAACGTGTTCTACACCGGCGCCGCGCCCAACCAGCAGGCGATCCCGGCGGTGGATTACCTGATGAGCAAGGACGGCGGTTCGGTGAAGCGCTGGGTGCTCGCGGGCACCGACTACGTCTATCCGCGCACCACCAACAAGATTCTTGAGGCCTATCTGAAGCAGAAGGGCGTCAAGCAAGAAGACATCATGATCAACTACACGCCGTTCGGACATTCCGACTGGCAGACGATCGTGTCGGACATCAAGAAGTTCGGCTCGGCCGGCAAGAAGACCGCGGTGGTCTCCACCATCAACGGTGACGCCAACGTGCCGTTCTACAAGGAACTCGGCAACCAGGGCGTCAAGGCCACCGACATTCCGGTGGTGGCGTTCTCGGTCGGCGAAGAAGAACTCGCCGGCCTCGACACCAAGCCGCTGCTCGGTCACTTGGCCGCCTGGAACTACTTCGAGTTCGATCAAGAACCCGGCCAACTCCAAGTTCATCAAGGACTGGCAGGCTTTCACCAAGAATCCCAAGCGCACCACCAACGACCCAATGGAAGCCCACGTGATCGGCTTCGCCATGTGGGTGAAGGCGGTGGAAAAGGTGAAGTCGACCGATCCCGACAAGGTGATCGCCGCGCTGCCCGGCATCGAAGCGCCGAATCTGACCGGCGGCATGTCGAAGATGCTGCCCAACCATCACATCACCAAGCCGGTTTTTGTCGGCGAAGTTCGCGCCGACGGCCAGTTCGACGTGGTGTGGAAGACCAAGGGCCTGGTGCCCGGCGATGCCTGGACGGACTTCCTGCCCGGTTCGAAGGATCTGGAAGCCGATTGGGTGACGCTCAAGTGCGGCAACTACAACAAGGTCACCAAGAAGTGCGGCGGGGCGTCGTAACGCCGCTGCGCGGATAGCGCGACCGACTGCAACGGAGGCGGCGGGGCAAGCCGCCGCCTCCAACCTAAACCGACTGCGCCGGGAATGAATGCCATGCGTGTCTCTTACGATCGCATCATCGCGCTCGTATTCGCCCTCGGCTTGCTCGTCGCCGGTGCCGGCCTCGCCCATGCCGACGCTTACGAGGACGCGCTGGCGGGCTTCACCACCGACGATTTCAGCGATACCGCCGATGCCGTCAACGCGGTCGCCGCGAGCGGCAGCCCGCTGGCGGCGCGGGTGATCGAGGCGCTGCAAGACACGCGGCTGTTGTTCAGCGCCAAGGAAAAGAAGGTCTACATCAAGACCAAGGACGGCGCGCTGCTCGATGCCGCGACCGGCAAGCCGGCCGCAGGCGCCGCGCCCGACGATATCGACAACGTGCGCCTCAACAACCGGCTGCGCGGCGTGGTCGACGCGGCGGTCGGCGGACTGACGCTGATGGCCTCCGATCCCAACCGGCGCTACGAGGCGGCCCAGGCGGTGTTCAAGTCGCGCGCGGCCGGCGTGCTGCCGGCGCTCGACAAGGCGCTCGCCGCCGAAACCAATGCCAGCGTGAAGAAAGCGATGACCGAGGCGCGCGCCGCCATCGTCTTGACCTCCGAGGACAGTACTCCGGCGGAAAAAATCGCCGCCATCGCGGTCATCCGCGACCGCGGCGATCAGGATGCGCTCGGCCTGATCGACAGTTTGCCGGCGGACCAGCCGGCCGACGTGCATGCGGCCGCGCTCGCGGCCAGCGCCAAGATCCAGAGCAAACTGGCGATCTGGAGCGCCGTGCAGAACGCCTGGTACGGGCTGTCGCTCGGCTCGGTCTTGCTGCTGGCGGCGATCGGGCTCGCCATCACCTTCGGCGTGATGGGCGTCATCAACATGGCGCATGGCGAAATGGTGATGCTCGGCGCCTACACCACATTCGTGGTGCAGGAATTGATCCGCACCAGGAACCCGGCGCTGTTCGACTATTCGCTCGCCATCGCGCTCCCGCTCGCCTTCTTCGTTTCCGCCGCGGTCGGCATCCTGATCGAGCGCACGGTGATCCGTTTTCTCTACGGCCGGCCGCTGGAAACCCTGCTCGCGACCTGGGGCCTGTCGCTCATTCTGCAGCAGGCGGTGCGCGCGGTGTTCGGGCCGACCAACAAGGAAGTCGGCAATCCGGCCTGGATGAGCGGCGCCTTCGACCTTGGCGGCATCACCATCACCTATAACCGCATGTGGATCATCTGCTTCACGCTGATCGTGTTCGTGGCGCTGCTCGGCATGCTGCGCTTCACGCGGCTCGGGCTTGAAATGCGCGCGGTGACGCAGAACCGCGCCATGGCGGCGGCCATGGGCATCCGCACCGCCCGCATCGACGCGCTCACCTTCGGGCTCGGCTCCGGCATCGCCGGGATCGCCGGCGTGGCGCTCTCGCAGATCGACAACGTCAGTCCCAATCTCGGCCAGGGCTACATCATCGACAGCTTCATGGTGGTGGTGTTCGGCGGCGTCGGAAACCTGTGGGGCACGCTGGTCGGGGCGCTGACGCTCGGCATCGCCAACAAGTTCCTGGAGCCCTTTGCCGGCGCCGTGCTCGGCAAGATCGCCATCCTGGTGTTCATCATTCTGTTCATACAGAAGCGCCCGCGCGGGATGTTCGCGCTCAAAGGCCGGGCGATCGAAGCATGATGGCGTTTTCGCTCATCCGCATCCTCGACAGGGGCGCCGTCTTGTTCCTGGTGCTGCTCGCCGCCTTTGCCATCGCCATTCCGGTGTTGAATCTGCTGGTGCCGTCCGGCTCGGCGCTGCACGTCTCGACCTATTTCGTCGCGCTGTTCGGCAAGTATGTCTGCTACGGCTTGCTCGCGCTCTCCATCGACCTGATCTGGGGCTATGTCGGCATCCTGTCGCTCGGCCACGGCGCCTTCTTCGCGCTCGGCGGCTATGCCATGGGCATGTATCTGATGCGGCAGATCGGCAGCCGCGGCGTCTACGCCAATCCGATCCTGCCCGACTTCATGGTGTTCCTGAACTGGCCGGAACTGCCGGTCTACTGGTACGGCTTCAACTATTTCGCCTATGCGGCGCTGATGGTGGTGCTGGTGCCGGGCGTGCTCGCCTTCGTGTTCGGCTGGTTCGCCTTCCGCAGCCGCGTCACCGGCGTCTATCTCTCGATCATCACGCAGGCGCTGACGTTCGCGCTGCTGCTCGGCTTCTTCCGCAACAATTTCGGCTTCGGCGGCAATAACGGCCTGACCGATTTCAAGGACATTCTCGGCTTCAACGTGCAGGCGGAGGCGACGCGCAACGCGCTCTTGGTGATCTCCTGCCTGGCGCTCGCCATCGGCTTCCTGATCTGCCGCGCCATCGTCACCTCGAAATTCGGCAAGGTGCTGATCGCCATTCGCGACGCCGAGGCGCGCACGCGCTTCCTCGGCTATCGCGTGGAAGCCTACAAGCTGTTCGTGTTCACGCTGTCGGCCTGCATGGCGGGCGTTGCCGGCGCGCTCTACGTGCCGCAGGTCGGCATCATCAATCCGAGCGAATTCGCCCCTGGCAATTCGATCGAGGCGGTGATCTGGGTCGCCGTCGGCGGCCGCGGCACGCTCACCGGCGCGGTGCTCGGCGCCTTCGTGGTGAATTACACCAAGACCTTTTTCACCTCCGGCGTGCTGGCGCCCTATTGGCTGTTCGTGCTGGGCGGCATGTTCGTCGGCGTCACGCTGCTGCTGCCGCGCGGCATCATCGGCACGCTGAGATGGGGTCTCGACCGGCGCCGGGCGGCGCGCGCGCTGGCGGCCGAGGAGGGCGCCGACAGCGAGCCGGAAATCGAGCCAAGCGACGCTGCGCCGCGCGCGGCCGAATAGGGGAAACGCGATGGAAAAGCACACCACCACCGCCTTGCTCTATCTCGACGGCATCAGCGTGTCGTTCGACGGCTTCAAGGCGCTCAACGAATTGTCGTTCGTCGTCGAGCCGGGCGAGATGCGCGCGATTATCGGGCCGAACGGGGCCGGCAAGACCACCATGATGGACGTGATCACCGGCAAGACGCGCCCCGACTCCGGCGACGTCTTCTTCGAGGAAGGCACCTACGACCTCTCCAAGCTCGACGAGACCGAAATCGCCATGCTCGGCATCGGCCGTAAATTCCAGAAACCGACCGTGTTCGAGATGCACACGGTCGAGGACAATCTGCAACTGGCGTTGAAGAACGACCGCAGCGTGCGCGCCACTTTGCTGTGGCAGTCCTCGGCGGCGCAGGAACAGCGCATCGACCAGGTGCTCGACATCGTCCGCCTCAAGGCGCTGCGCACGCGCGTGGCGGGCAGCCTGTCGCACGGGCAGAAGCAGTGGCTGGAGATCGGCATGCTGCTGGCGCAGGAACCCAAATTGCTGCTGGTGGACGAGCCGGTGGCCGGCATGACCGACGTGGAGACGCGGCAGACCGCCGAGCTGCTCAAGGAAATCAACGAGACCAAGACCGTGGTCGTGGTCGAGCACGACATGACGTTCGTGCGCGACCTCGGCGTCAAGGTGACGTGCCTGCATGAAGGCTCGGTGCTGGCGGAAGGCTCGATCGACCAGGTCTCGCAGAACGAGCGCGTGGTCGAGGTGTATTTGGGAAGGTGCGCATGATTGGGCGCGATGACGTAACGGCCCGCACGGCTCACCTCTCCCCTGGTGGGAGAGGTCGGCGCGCGCTAGCGCGCCGGGTGAGGGGGATTGTGAAGAGATGCTCGCCCCCTCACCCGGCGAGCGTGTCGCTTCGCGCCACGCTCACCACCCTCTCCCACAAGGGGAGAGGGTAAGGAGAACGACATGCTCGAAGCGACCAACATCGATTTGTTCTACGGCGCGGCGCAGGCGTTGCGCGGAATTTCGCTGCGGGCGGAGCCGGGCAAGGTGACGTGCGTGCTCGGCCGCAACGGCGTCGGCAAGAGCAGCCTGCTGCGCGCGCTGGTCGGCCAGCATCCGGTGAGCGCCGGCTCGATCGTGTTCAACGGCCAGGACGTCACTAGACTGTCCACGGTCGAGCGCGCGCGGCGCGGCATCGCCTATGTGCCGCAGGGCCGCGAGATCTTCCCGCTGCTCACGGTCCAGGAAAACCTCGAGACCGGCTTCGCGCCGCTGGCGCGCAACCAGCGCGCGGTGCCGGACGATGTGTTTTCGCTGTTCCCGGTCTTGCAGAATATGCTCGGCCGGCGCGGTGGCGATCTGTCCGGCGGCCAGCAGCAGCAACTGGCGATCGGCCGCGCATTGGTGATGCGGCCGCGGCTGTTGCTGCTCGACGAGCCGACGGAAGGGATTCAGCCCTCGATCATCAAGGATATCGGCCGCGCCATCGGCTACCTGCGGAACTTGAAGGAAATGGCGATCGTGCTGGTCGAGCAGTATCTCGATTTCGCGCAGGAACTGGGCGACCAGTTGGTGGTCATGGACCGCGGCTCGATCGTCTATTCCTGCGACAAGGCCAGCATGGACGAAGGCGCGCTCAAGCGCGCGATGGCGATTTGATCTAATTTCTATCATGGCCGGGCTTGTCCCGGCCATCCACGTCTTGCTTACTTGATAGCGAAGAAAGACGTGGATGCCCGGCACAAGGCCGGGCATGACGAAGTAGGAGGCGAGGGCATGTCACAAACTGCCGTGCAAAACACTGCTGGCGCCATCTTCGCCGCCAACCGCGCGACCGGCCACATCGCGCTATGCGTGGCCGCAAGCGCGGGCCGCACGCGGCGCACACGCGTGCACGAGGACGGCTCGCTGCGCGTGCGCTTTCCCAATGCCACCGGCGAGGCGCTGGAAGCGGTCATCGTCAACACCGGCGGCGGCATGACCGGCGGCGACCGTTTCGCCGTGGAGATTGCGCTGGGCGACGGCGCGCGCCTGATCGCCGGCACGGCGGCGGCGGAAAAAATCTACCGCTCCACCGGCCCCGATGCCGAGATGGATGTCAGGCTCGAGCTGGGCGAGGGCGCGCGGCTGGCCTGGCTGCCGCAGGAAACCATCCTGTTCGACCGCGCCCGCCTGTCGCGGCGCATCGAGGCCGAGCTCGCCGGCGATGCGTCGCTGCTGCTGGCGGAGGCGGTGGTGTTCGGGCGTTCCGCCATGGGCGAGGGCGTGCATGACGGCTTTTTTGCCGACCGCTGGCGCGTGCGCCGCGGCGGCAAACTGGTGTTCGCCGACGGCGTGCGGCTCGACGGCGCCATCGCGCAAAAGCTCGGCGCACCCGCGGCGACGGCGGGCGACGTCGCCATCGCCACCGTGCTGGTGGCGCCCGCCGGGGAGGCCGCGCTGGCAGCGGTGCGCGCACTGCAAGCGCAGTTCGCCGGCGAAGTCGGCATCTCGGCGTGGGGCGGCCTAGCGCTGGCGCGGTTTTGCGCCAAGGACGGCGCGGCGCTGCGCCACGATCTGATCGCCGTGCTGGCGGCGCTCGGGCAGCCTGTGCCGCGGCTATGGTTGAATTGAGGGCGCATGATCCCGAAAAGTGGGAACCGATTTTCGGATAAGATCATGCGCCAAGGGAATTTGCCATGAATCTCACCCCGCGCGAAAAAGACAAGCTGTTGATCGCCATGGCCGCGATGGTGGCGCGCCGGCGGCTCGAGCGCGGCGTCAAGCTCAATCATCCGGAGGCGGTGGCGCTGATTTCCGATTTCATCCTGGAAGGCGCGCGCGACGGCCGCAGCGTCGCCGAGCTGATGCGCGACGGCGCCCATGTGCTAACGCGCGCACAGGTCATGGATGGCATCGCCGAGATGATCCACGACATCCAGGTCGAGGCGACGTTCCCCGACGGCACCAAGCTGGTCACCGTGCACAATCCGATCCGGTGAAAGGACTCCGCGATGAACCGTATCCTTCTCGTCCTCGTCACGCTCGTGCTCGGCGCGAGTCCGGCGCTCGCGCATGTCGGCGCCGCGCTTTGCTTCGGAGCAATCTGATGATCCCCGGCGAAATGTTCATCAAGGACGGCGACATCACGCTCAATGCCGGCCGCAAGACGGTCACGCTCACCGTCGCCAATAGCGGCGACCGGCCGATCCAGGTCGGCTCGCACTACCATTTCTTCGAGACCAACCCGGCGCTGAAATTCGACCGCAAAAAAGCGCGCGGCATGCGGCTCGATATCGCCGCCGGCACCGCGGTGCGCTTCGAGCCCGGGCAGACGCGCGAGGTCATTCTGGTCGCGCTCGCCGGCAAGCGCACGATCTACGGTTTTCGTCAGGAAGTGATGGGGAAGTTGTGATGAACCCGCGCATGATCCCGAAAAGTGGGCACCGGTTTTCGGACAAGATCATGCGCAAACAAAAATGGACCCCTAAAAGCCATAACGGGCAGACCGTCGTCTGCCCGTCACAAGCTCTCGGATCCATTTCCGGCGCTCGCGGGCGTGAGCCCTTAAGCGTCGTACCCAGTTACTGAGAGCCAGGACCGGCAAACATGGACCACGAATACTGCAAGCAGCACCCACGTCCCATGCCCGCTCCGGTCATGGCGGCCATCCGTGTCCGGCGTGAGCCGAAGATGGCTGACCTGTCGGGAAGCGTATCCGCATCCGGGCGCATGGCAAGAGCGTAAAAACCGCGGTTGATAACACTGGGGATGAAATATGGCAGTCACACTCAAACGCGCGGCCTATGCCGACATGTTCGGGCCCACCACGGGCGACCGCGTGCGGCTGGCCGACACCGATCTCATCGTCGAGGTCGAGAAGGACTTCACCGTCTACGGCGAGGAGGTGAAGTTCGGCGGCGGCAAGGTGATCCGCGACGGCATGGGGCAGTCGCAGCTCAGCAACAGGCAGGGCGCGGTCGACACCGTCATCACCAATGCGCTGATCCTCGATCACTGGGGCATCGTGAAGGCCGACGTCGGCCTCAAGGACGGCCGCATCGCCGCCATCGGCAAGGCCGGCAATCCCGACATCCAGCCCGGCGTCACCATCGTGATCGGGCCCGGCACCGAGATCATCGCCGGCGAAGGCAAAATCCTCACCGCCGGCGGCTTCGACAGCCACATCCATTTCATCTGCCCGCAGCAGGTGGACGAGGCGCTGATGTCGGGCGTCACCTCCATGCTCGGCGGCGGCACCGGCCCGGCGGCCGGCACGAACGCGACCACCTGCACGCCGGGGCCGTGGCATCTCGGCCGCATGATCCAGGCGGCCGATGCGTTCCCGGTCAATCTCGGCTTCGCCGGCAAGGGCAATGCCTCGCGCCCCGCCGCGCTCGAGGAAATGGTCAAGGCCGGCGCCTGTGCGCTCAAGCTGCACGAGGACTGGGGCACCACGCCGGCGGCGATCGACTGCTGCCTGTCGGTCGCCGAGAAATACGACGTGCAGGTGATGATCCACACCGACACGCTCAACGAGTCCGGCTTCGTCGAGGACACCATCAAGGCCTTCAAGGGCCGCACCATTCATGCCTTCCACACCGAAGGCGCCGGCGGCGGCCACGCGCCCGACATCATCAAGGTGGCGGGCCTGAAGAACGTGCTGCCGTCGTCGACCAATCCGACGCGGCCGTTCACGCGCAACACCATCGACGAGCATCTCGACATGCTGATGGTGTGCCACCATCTCGACCCGGCGATCGCCGAGGATCTGGCGTTTGCCGAAAGCCGCATCCGCAAGGAGACCATCGCGGCGGAGGATATCCTGCACGACCTCGGCGCGCTCTCCATGATGTCGTCGGACAGCCAGGCCATGGGCCGGCTCGGCGAAGTGATCATCCGCACCTGGCAGACCGCCGACAAGATGAAGAAGCAGCGCGGCTCGCTGCCGGGCGAGAAGGGCGACAACGACAATCTGCGGGTGAAGCGCTACGTCGCCAAATACACCATCAATCCGGCGATCGCGCATGGCGTGTCGAAACACATCGGCTCGGTCGAAAAAGGCAAGCTCGCCGATCTGGTGCTGTGGTCGCCGGCCTTCTTCGGCGTCAAGCCGGAGATCGTGATCAAGGGCGGCTCGCATCGTCGCCGCCCAGATGGGCGATCCCAACGCCTCGATCCCGACGCCGCAGCCGGTGCATTACCGGCACGATGTTCGGCGCCTTCGGCAAGGCGCGCACGGCGTCGTCGCTGGTGTTCGTGTCGAAGGCGGCGGCGCGCTCGAACCTTGCGCAGCAAGCTCGGCGTCGACAAGCAGTTCGTCGCGGTCGAGCACACCCGCGACATCGGCAAGAAGAACATGATCCACAACAACGCCACGCCGAATATCGAGGTCGATCCGGAAACCTACGAGGTGCGCGCCGACGGCGAGCTGTTGACCTGCGCGCCGGCCGAAGTGCTGCCGATGGCGCAGCGGTATTTTTTGTTCTGATGCGGTGCTGCTTGCACGCTTCGCCTCTCCCCGTGTGGGCGAGGGTGCCCGAGCGGAGGCGAAGCCGAGCGAGGGCGGGTGAGGGGGCAAGCCTATCGTAGCGCGCCGACCCCTCACCCGGCTCGCTCGCTCGCCACCCTCTCCCACAAGGGGAGAGGGTAAGAGCCCGCTACGCCGACGTGCATCATTTGATAAGCTAAATAAATGCGCCGGGTCACCGCCATCAAACATGCCGGTGAATGGGACGCCTTACGCGCCATCGACCGCGTCGTGCTCGACGCCGGCGATCGCAACCGGCGGCGCATCGTGCTGAAGGGCGAGAAGGGCACCGAGTTCCTGCTCGACTTTGCCAAGCCGGTGACGCTGCACGACGGCGACGGCCTGCTGCTCGACGACGGCTCCATCGTGCTGGTCGCGGGCGCGCCGGAAGCGCTGATCGAAATATCCGCGCACAGCGCGCTCGATACCGTGCGGCTGGCCTGGCATCTCGGCAACCGCCACACCGACGTGCAGATCGTCGGCGACAAGCTGCGCATCCGCCGCGATCACGTGCTGGAGGACATGCTGCGCGGCTTGGGCGCGCATCTTCACGCCCTCGAGGCGCCGTTCGATCCGGAACAAGGCGCGCCCGCGCATGAGCATGGCCACGCGCACGCCCATGAGCACGATCATGGCGCGTAAAAAGAAGCTCGCGCCGTTACTCCGTTCGTCCCCGCGTAAGCGGGGACCCAGAGCCGCGCGCAAGAAAGAACCAGGTTCCCGCTTAGTGCGCCAAGACGGCGCTTCGCGCCTGGTGCGCGGGAATGAACGGGAGAACGTAGCCGCGCAGCCGCCCTCTACCGCCTGATGGCCTGGCTGTCGCCGGCGTTTCCGGTCGGCGCCTTTTCCTATTCCAGCGGCATCGAATGGGCGGTGGAGGCCGGCGACATCAAGGATGCCGGCACGCTGCAAGACTGGCTCGCGGTGATGCTGGCCGAGGGCGGCGGCTTCTGCGACGCCGTGCTGTTCGCCCATGCGCATCGCGCCGCGACCGAAGGCGACGACACATCGCTGCGCGCAGTGGCGGAACTCGCCGCCGCCTTCGCGCCGTCGAAGGAGCGGCATCTGGAGACGACCGCGCAGGGCAATGCCTTCGT
Source organism: uncultured Alphaproteobacteria bacterium (assembly GCA_963762285.1). Classification (GTDB taxonomy): domain Bacteria; phylum Pseudomonadota; class Alphaproteobacteria; order Rhizobiales; family Xanthobacteraceae; genus Pseudolabrys. Next base: position 357,922 of record CAVXKE010000015.1, read on the forward strand.
GGAGGCGGCGCGCGCCGCCTGGCCCTGCTCGGCCATTGACCGCCTCAAGGCGGTCTGGACTGGGCCAGTGGCCTATCCCGTGGCGGTGGCGGTCGCCGCCGCCGGCCACGGCATCGCGCTGGAGCCGGCGCTCGCCGCCTTCCTGCAGGCCGTCGCCGCCAATTGGGTGTCCGCCGGCGTGCGGCTCATTCCGCTCGGCCAGACCGACGGCCAGCGCGTGCTGGCCGCGCTCGAAGCCGTGGTCGCCGCCACCGCGCGGCGCGCGCCCGGCTAGCAAGCTCGACGACCTCGGCTCCTCGGCGTTCCGCGCCGACCTCGCCAGCGCGCGGCACGAGACGCAGTACACGCGGCTGTTCCGCTCGTGAGCCGGCGCGCGCCTAAGCGGGGATAAATCCGCCGGCTCGCTTTCGCAAATTTCGGTGCCGTCGCAATGTCGCCTTGATCTAGGAATATATTCAGCAAGTCCGGTCCGCCGAGGGCGCTTCATGAGGCGTCATGGCAGCGGGACCGGATGCGGCGCCCGCGGGCGTGGGGATTACGCACCTCACGCGCTCGGGCGGCGCCGGGGCTCCGCCCGGGGGCACTACGACCCCCTGCGAGGAGCTCGCTGACGGCGGGCGCCAATGCCCGTCAGAAAGCGCGGCCCGGCACCGTATGGACGCTGCGATGGCGCGCCGAGAGGCGCCACGCACCGGCGACGGTGCGTGCATCAAGTACAATGGCCGCGCCCATCGGCGCGCCATCCCCTCGATTTTTCGAGGGGGACGGAAGGGAAATACGGCGTACCCGGCGCCGCAAAGAATACGGGCGATGGCGCTTGCGCGGCCTTCAGTTGTCATTGCCGGGGCGCGAGCGTCAGCGAGCGAACCCGGAATCCAGGGAAGCAGGCAGCTGTGCGTGGCTCTGGATTCCGGGATCCGGCGCTTGCGCGCCGTGCCCGGAATGACGGAAGGGTGGTGCGAATAAGGACCTGCGCATGAACCACCCCCACGGCCCCTTGCGCGTCGGCGTCGGCGGTCCGGTCGGCTCCGGCAAGACCGCGCTGATGGACGCGCTCTGCAAGAAGCTGCGCGAGCGCTACCAGATCGCCGCCATCACCAACGACATCTACACCAAGTGGGACGCCGAATATCTGGTGCGCTCCGGCGCGCTCGAAGCCGACCGCATCGCCGGGGTGGAAACCGGCGGCTGCCCGCACACCGCCATCCGCGAGGACGCCTCGATCAATCTCGCCGCGGTCGCCGACATGCGCGCCAAATTTCCCGATCTCGATCTGGTGCTGATCGAATCCGGCGGCGACAATCTGGCCGCGACGTTTTCGCCCGAGCTCGCCGATCTCACCATCTACGTCATCGACGTCGCCGCCGGCGACAAGATCCCGTCGAAAGGCGGACCCGGCATCACGCGCTCCGATCTCTTGGTCATCAACAAGATCGATCTCGCGCCTTACGTCGGCGCCTCGCTCGAGGTGATGGAGCGCGACGCCAGAAAGATGCGCGGCGCACGTCCGTTCGTGTTCGCCAATCTGCGCACCGGCCAGGGCGCCGACGAGATCGCGCGCTTCATCGAGCAGAAGGGTGGCCTGACGGCATGAACAGAATGTCTGCCGCCGAACGTCTCGATGCCGCGCTCGCCCGCATCGATGACCCGCAGGGCGAGGGCGCGCGCGCCTGCCTCACGGTCTATCGCGACGCCGCGCGTGCCGCGGCGGAAGCGGCCGATGCGCGTGCCCGCGCCGGAATTTCGCTCGGGGCCCTCGACGGCGCGATCGTGTCCATCAAGGACCTGTTCGACGTCGCCGGCGAGGTGACGCGCGCCGGCTCGAAAGTGTTGGCGCAAGAGGCCAAGCCGGCGATGCGCGATGCGCCGGTGGTGCGGCGCCTGCGCGCCGGCGGCGCGGTGATCGTCGCCAAAACCAATATGACCGAATTCGCCTTTTCCGGCGTCGGCATCAATCCGCATTACGGCACGCCCGGCAATCCGGCCGACCGCGCGCGCATTCCCGGCGGCTCGACTGCGGGCGGCGCCGTCGCGGCGGCCGATGGCATGTGCGAAATCTCGATCGGCAGCGACACCGGCGGCTCCACCCGCATTCCCGCCGCGCTCTGCGGCCTCACCGGCTTCAAGCCGAGCCGCCAGCGCATTTCCACCGCCGGCGCCTATCCGCTCTCGCAAACCATGGACTCGATCGGGCCGATCGCGCGCTCGGTCGAAGACTGCGCCAAGGCCGACGCGGTGATGGCGGGCGACGACTTCGCAGCGCTCGAGCCGGCGCCGCTTGCGGGCCTGCGCATCGGCATCGCGCAGGGTGTGCCGCTGGAGAAGCTCGACGACACGGTCGGCCAGCGCTTTCCGCGGGCGCTCGATCGGCTGGCCAAGGCCGGCGCGCGGCTGTCGGATCAGGCGCTGCCGCTGCTCGAGGCCATGACGCAAGTGAACGCGCGCGGCGGCGTGCAGCCGGCGGAGGCCTTCACCGTCAACCGCGATCTGCTCGACCGGCGCGGCGACGACATCGATCCGAATGTACGGGCGCGGCTGGAGCGCGCGCGCGGCATCTGCCGCCGCCGATTACATCACGATGCTGAACGAGCGCGCCGGGCTGGTGCGCGCGATGGACGAAAATCTGGCCGATCTCGACGTGCTGGCGATGCCGACGACGCCGATGGTGGCGCCGCTGCAGGCCGATCTCGCCAGCCCGGAAAATTTCGCCCGCCAGAACGCGCTGCTGCTGCGCAATACCTCGATCTGGAATTTCTTCGATTGCTGCGCCATTTCGCTGCCGCTGCCGCGCGACGGCGGCCTGCCGGCCGGCTTGATGCTGGTCGCGCGCAACGGCCACGACCACCGCCTGTTCCGCATCGCCGCGGCGGTGGAGAAGGTGCTAGCGGAGTGACTGGTTCAGAACTGCCGCAGCGTCTCGATCAGCAGCCGGTAGCGCTCTGGCCCCAGCCGCTGCATCAGTTTGGCCTCGTGCTGCTCGGACAGCGTCTTGGCCCGCGCCAGCACGCGCTGGCCTTCGCGCGTCAACCGCAGCGCGTGACGGCGCGCCGTCGGCGGAGGAGGGCAGGCGTTGCGTCAGGCCGCGCTGCTCCAGCCGGTGCAGCAGCCGCACCAGCCGTGCCCGCTCGATGCCGAGCGTGGCGGCGAGCTCCGCTTGCGACAGCCCGGCATTGGCGCCGATCACCACCAGCACCGAAAACTGCGCCGGGCTGATGTCGATCGTGGCGAGCCGCCGGATGAAATCCTGGAAAATCCACACCTGCACGCGGCGCGCGAAATAGCCGAGCCGGTCGTTGAGCACGCCGAGGTCGATCGCCGGTTTGCTGCGGCGCAACTGCCGCGTCTTGCGCAGCGCCGCGCCGGCCGGCCGTCGAGTATGCTGAGGCTTTGGCATTGCAGGGACCTTCATTGCCGCGCCCGCGGCAATAAGGGTGTTGACGAAATTTGTTGTCCACGTCAACAATATGATGCAGCAGAGGGTGAGCCGGCGGAACGACGGGCGCGAACCGCCGGGCCTTGGCGCTTTCGCCCGTGGCGGCAATCTGTCGCCGCCTTTATTCAAGCTTTTCGTGCTTGTCCGGACCGGCACAAATCCGGCATCATTGAAGACAAGGCCGCACAGGCCAAAGGGAGGAGATCGATCACATGACACGCAAACCGCAATCGTACAAAGCGCGCTTGACCCGCCGCACCTTCAACGCAGGGCTTTCCGCCGCTGCCTTGGCCGCGGGGACCGCGCCATTCAACATCGTTCACGCGCAAGGCGCGGCTTTGAAGGTCGGCGTGCTGCTGCCGCGCTCCGGCTATCAGGCCGGCATCGGCCAGGACTGCCAGCGCGGCGTCGATATCGCGGCTGGGATTCTGAAGGACATGGGCCTGCCTTCGCTGCAGATCATGAATGCCGACACCGAGACCAATGTCGAGGTCGCGCGCGCTCGCGCCGAGAAACTGATCGGCGAGGGCGCCCAGCTTCTGGTCGGCGCCTTCGATTCCGGGCAGAGCACGGCCATCGCGCAGGTGGCCGAGCAGAAGGGCATCCCTTACGTCATCAATATCGCCGCCGCCCCGCCGATCACCGAGCAGGGCTACAAGTTCGTGTTCCGCAACTTCCCCACCGCCGGCATGATCCTGCGCGACGCCTTCGTCGACCAGAAGCAAATCTTTGCGGCGGTCGGCGCCGCGCCCAAGACGGCGGTGTTCATGCATGTCAACGACACTTTCGGCACCGCGATGAAAGGCGGTATCGGCGCGGTGATGCCGAAGTTCGACATGCCGTACAAGATCGTCGAGACGATCGCCTACGATCCGGCGGCGCGCGATCTGTCGGTGGAAATCTCCAAGGCCAAGGCGACCGGCGCCGATGCGCTGCTGTTGGTCAGCCGCCTCAACGACGCCATCCTGCTCACCCGCGAAATGGTCAAGCAGCGCTGGACGCCGATGGCGATCATGAGCATGGGCCCGGGCTGGTACGAGGACCAATACCTCAAGACGCTGGGCAAGCTTTCCGACGGGCCGCTGAGCTTCGCGCCCTGGTACGATCCGAACAAGAAGATGTCGAAGCAGCTCGAGGCCGCGCTCGCCAAGGCGCATGCGGGCGTCAACTTGAACACCAACCACGTCTACACCTTCGAGGCGCTGCTCATTGCCGCCGACGCTTACAAGCGCGCCGGCTCCAGCGATCCGAAGGCGCTTGCCGACGCCATCCGCGTCACCAACATCAAGGACAATGTCAGCATCGGTCCCGGCATCCAGTTCGACGCCAAGGGCCAGAACGACAAGATCTTGGGCGGCGGCATCCAGAACCGCGGCGGCAAGCTGATTACCGTCGCGCCGAAGGAAGCCGCCAACGGCAAGCCGGAGTGGCCGCTCAAGCCTTACGACAAGCGCGGCTGACGCGCGTATTTTTGTCCTGGCTCCGGCCGCCGCGAGTTCCGGCGGCCGTTGCTTTGTTTCATAGGATCGCTGGGTGCCGGCAGATATTTATCTCAACGTGGCCGTCGGCGGGGTCTTGACCGGCCTGGTCTACGGCCTGATGGCGCTCGGCCTGTCGGTGATCTTCGGCGTCGTGCGCGTGGTCAATTTCGCCCACGGCGAGATGATGACCATCGCCATGTACATCGCGGTGACGCTGTTTACCGCCTTTCATCTCGACCCGCTGGTGATGCTGGTGCCGATCGCCGCGGTGATGTTCGTCTTCGGCTATGTGCTGCAGGTGCGCCTGATCAATCCCTTCATCACCCGGCCCGAGTACAGCCAGTTCCTGCTGCTGGTCGCGGTCGCGATCATCATCGTCAATGTCCTGCTGATTGCGTTCGGCCCCGACGCGCAGAACGTGCAGACATCCTACGCCTATGACAGCTTCCAGATCGGTCCACTGATCGTCGACGCCACCAAGCTTTATGCCGGCCTCGCCGCCATCGTGGTGGCGGCCGGGCTGTTTGCCTTCTTCCAATATTCGCGGCTCGGCACCGCCATTCGCGCCTGCGCCGACAACTATACCGGCGCGCTGGTGGTCGGGCTCGACGTCAAGCATCTCTATGCCCTGACCTTCGGCCTGGGCGCGGCCTGCGTCGGCGCCGCCGGCTGCATGCTGCTCCTGATCTTCGACGTCACGCCCGCGGTCGGGCCGGCCTATACGCTGCTCGCCTTCGTCATCGTCATCACCGGCGGCCTGGGCTCGATGCCGGGCGCGCTCATCGGCGGCGTCTTGATCGGGCTCACCGAAGCGATGGCCGGCCTGCTGTTCACGCCCTCGGCCAAGAGCATGTTCGCGTTCGGCATCCTCGTTCTGGTGCTGCTGTTCCGCCCGCAGGGCATCATGGGAAAGAGGGCGGCATGATCGCGCGCCTCATCGAGGGTGTGCCGGCGCGGGCCTTGCTGCTGTTCGCAACTCTGCTGGCGGCGCTGATCGCCGCGCCGCTGTTTGCCAGCGATTACCTGCTCACCGTGCTGATCCTGATCCTGTATTTCGCCTATACCGGCCAGGCCTGGAACATCATGATGGGCTTTGCCGGGCAACTCTCGCTCGGCCACACGCTTTATGTGGGCTTAGGCGCCTACACGGCGGCGGCGCTGTATGTGCATTTCGGCATCGGCCCGTGGCTCGGGCTGCTGGTGGCGGTGCCGGTGGCGGCTCTGGCCGGCGCCTTCATCGGCTTTCTGGCGTTCCGTTTTCGCGTCGCCGGCGTCTATTTCGCCATCCTGACCATCGCGGTGGCGGAATTCGCCCGCGTCGGCTTCGATCATTTGAGCTGGACCAGCGGATCGTCGGGGCTGTTCCTGCCGGTCGCGCAATACACCCACAACGATCTCTGGCACCTGCGCGGCCATCCGGCGATGTTCTACTACATCCTGCTGGTGGCCACTTTGCTCGCCCTCATCGGCTGCCGCGCGCTGCTGCAGAGCCGCATCGGCTATTTTTGGCGGGCGATCCGCGAGGACGAGGAAGCGGCGCGTTCCGTCGGCATCGATACCTTCCGCTACAAAATGCTGGCGGTGGTGATCTCCGCCGCCATGACCTCGTTCGCCGGGGTGATCTATGCCTTCTATTACAACAATCTGTTTCCGGAGCAGGTGTTTCACATCCTGCGCTCGATCGAGATCATTCTCGGACCGATTGTCGGCGGCGTCGGCACGCTGTTCGGACCGATCCTCGGCGCTTTCCTGCTGACCGGCTTGGCGGAGACGCTGACCTCGGCGCTTGCCGCGCTCGGCATCGATCTGCCGGGCGCCAAGCAGGTGTTCTACGGCATCTGCCTGCTGCTGGTGATCACGGCGCTGCCGGGCGGCGTGTGGCCGTGGCTGTCGCAGCGCATCGGCCTGACGGAGCGAACAAAATGAGCGCGCTCTTGTCGGTCGACGGCGTGAGCAAGCGGTTCCGCGGCCTGGTCGCGGTCGACCGGGTCACTTTCGAGGTGCCGGCGGGCGGCATTTTCGCGGTGATCGGTCCGAACGGGGCCGGCAAGACCACGCTGTTCAACATGATCGCCGGGGTCTTTCCGCCCGACGGCGGCTCCATCGCCTTCGCCGGCGAACGCATCGACGCCCTGCCGCCCGACCGCATCTGCCGGCTCGGCATCGGCCGCACCTTCCAGATCGTGCGGCCGTTTCCGGCGCTGAGCGTCGAGGACAATGTCATCGTCGGCGCGCTGCTGCACCGGCATCGCGTGGATGCGGCGCGCATGCATGCGCACGACGTGTTGCGCCGGCTCGATCTCTACGACAAGCGCGCGCAACGCGCCTCCTCGCTCACGCTGCCGGACCGCAAGCGGCTGGAGGTGGCGCGCGCGCTCGCCAGCGATCCGAAATTGCTGTTGCTCGACGAGGTGATGGCCGGATTGCGCCCGACCGAGACCGACCGCATCGTTGGCATCCTGCAGGAGCTCAACCGCGAAACCGGGCTCACCATCTTGTTGATCGAACATGTGATGCGCGCGGTGATGGCGCTCGCCTCGCGCATTCTGGTGCTGCATCACGGCGCGGCCATCGCGGAGGGGGCGCCGCAGGAGGTGGTGCGCAACGCTGCGGTGATCAACTCCTATCTCGGCGCGGAGGCGGTCGCATGATCCCGAAAAGCGGCAACCGGTTTTCGGCAAGATCATGCGCGAGGACAAGAGCATGATGCTCAAGGTCGAAAACCTTGACGTGTACTACGGCGACGCCCAGGCGCTCGACGGCGTTTCGCTCGAGATCGAGCAGGGCGCCATTGTCGCCATTGTCGGAGCCAACGGCGCCGGCAAGACTTCGCTCATCCACACTATCGCCGGCATGCAGCAGCCGGCGCGCGGACGCATTCTTTATCGCGGCACCGATATCGCCGGCTGGCCGAGCCACAAAGTCTGCGATCTCGGCATCGGCCAGGTGGCCGAAGGCCGCCAGGTTTTCCCGTCGCTGTCGGTCGCCGAGAACCTGGAGATGGGCGCCATGCTGCCGCGCGCGCGCGCCCCGTACGGGCGCAATCTCGACCGCGTCTACGCGCTGTTTCCGGCCTTGGCGGAGCGCAGCCAACAGCTTGCCGGCACGCTGTCCGGCGGCGAGCAGCAGATGCTCGCGATCGGGCGCTGCCTGATGGGCGCGCCGGAATCTGGTGATGTTCGACGAGCCGTCGCTCGGTCTCGCACCCACCGTGGTGCAGAGCGTGCTCAAGACCGTGCGCGACCTCAATCGCGAGGGCCTCACCTGCGTGCTGGTGGAACAGAACGTGGCGGTATCGCTCAAGCTCGCCAGCCGCGCCTACGTGCTGGAGAACGGCCGCGTCACGCTTTCCGGCAGCGGCGCCGAACTGCTCACCGACGACCGCGTGCGGCAGGCCTATTTGGGGCTTTAGGTTACTTCAGCGGCGGACCGATGGTCACGCTGAGCTTGCCGACGCCTTCGATCGCGCATTCGAGCTTGTCGCCGGCGACGGTGGCGGCGACGCCCGACGGCGTGCCGGTCATGATGATATCGCCGGCTTCGAGCGCGACCATTTCCGAGAGCTTGGAGATCGTCTCCGGCACGTTCCAGATCATCTGATTGAGATCGCCGTCCTGGCGCACCTGGCCGTTGACCTTGAGCATGATCCTGCCCTTGCTCGGATGGCCGATCTCGCTCGCCGGCTTGAGCGGCCCGCACGGCGCGGAATGGTCGAACGACTTGCCGACTTCCCACGGCCGCTTGATCTCGCGCGAGGCGAACTGCAGGTCGCGGCGGGTGAGGTCGATGCCGACCGCATAGCCGTAAATGCAGTCATTGGCCTTGGCGACCGGGATGTTGCGGCCGCCGCTCTTGAGCGCGACCACCAGCTCGACCTCGTGATGCAAATCCTTGGTCAGCGACGGATAGGGCGCCGTTCCGCCGTCCGGCACGATGGCGTCGGCGGGCTTGGCGAAGAAGAACGGCGGCGCCCGCTCGTCCTGTCCCATCTCGCGGATGTGCTCGATATAATTGCGGCCGACGCACCAGATGCGGCGAACCGGAAAGACCTTGGCTGAGCCGGCGACCGCGATGGTCGGCTGCGGCGGCGGCGAAATGACGTAGTCCGCGCTCATGAGGAATTCGCCTTCTGGAATGTGGTGACGGATGCGTTAGCCGGCGGGCCCATCCGGTATCGCATTATGCCGGCTTGAACAAGGCGGAAAAAGGCGGCCGCCTCGACTCTGGCCTATTGCGCGGCCGCTTCGGCCGGCGAGCGGGTTTCCTGCTGCTTGAGCTGCAGCCGGTAGAACGAGGCATAGCGGCCGTCTTTGCGCAGCAATTCGTCGTGCCGGCCGGATTCGACCGCCTGGCCGTCCTCGATCACATAGATGCGGTCGGCGTGCGACACCGTGTGCAGCCGGTGCGCGATCGCCAGCGTGGTGCGGCCCTGGCAGAGATGCTCCATGGCCTCGCGCACCTGCAGTTCGGATTCGGAATCGAGCGCGGCGGTGGCTTCGTCGAGCAGGATGATCGGCGCGTTCTTGATCAAGGCGCGCGCGATGGCGACCCGCTGGCGCTGGCCGCCCGACAGTTGCAGGCCGTGCTCGCCGACCGGCGTGTCGTAGCCGCGCGGGAAGGTCATGATGAAATCGTGCGCATAGGCGCCCTTGGCGGCCGCCACGATCTCGTCCTCGCTGGCGCCCGGCTTGCCGAATTCGATGTTGTCGCGAATGCTGCCGCGGAACAGGAACACGTCCTGCCCGACATAGGCGAGATGCCGGCGCAGCGAATGGCGTGAGACTTGGCGGATGTCCTGGCCGTCGATGACGATCTTGCCGCGCTCGACGTCGTAGAAGCGCAGGATCAGATTGATGATCGTCGTTTTGCCGCTGCCGGAGGGGCCGACCAGCGCGGTCAGTTTGCCGGGCTCCGCCACGAACGATAGGCCGCGCAGCACCGCTTCGTCGCTGCGATAGGCGAAATGGACGTCGTCGAATTGCAGCCGCGGCGTCGCGATCTGCAGCGCCGGCTTGTCGTCGTCGGCCGGCTCGCTCGGCGGCGAGTCGAGCACCTCGAACAGGATGCGCACGCCGACCAGCCCGCTGTTGAGCTCGATATTGAGGCGGGCCAGGCGCTTGGCCGGCTCATAGGCCAGCAGGAAGGCGGCGATGAAGGAGAAGAACTGCCCGGGCGTCGCGCCGGTCGCGATCACGCGATAGCCGCCATAGGTGATGGCGATGGCGACCGCGAAGCCGCCCAGCGTCTCCATCAGCGGGCTGGCGCGGTTGGAGACCCGCGCCATCTTGTTGGCCTCGTGCTCGACCGCCGCGACGTTGCGGTCGAAGCGCTCGCGCATGATGTCTTCCAGCGTGAAGGCCTTGACGATGCGGATGCCTTGCAGGGTTTCCTGCAACGTCTCGATGATGCGGGTGCCGCCGTGGAACTGGGCGCGCGCGATGCCGTAGATGCGGCGGATCAGCTTGCGCAGCACCAAGAATGCCGGCGGCGCCACCACGAAGCTGATGAACGACATCAAGGGGTCCTGCACCACCATCACCGTGACCAGCCCGATCAGCGACAGCAGATCGCGGCCGAGCGAGGTGATCAGCAGGTTGATGACCTGGGTCGCGGCCGCGGCGCCCGCGCTCAGCCGCGCGATGAATTCGGTCGAATGGCGGTCGGAGAAGAAGCCGAGGCCCTCGTTGAGCAGCTTGGCGAAAACGCTGCGCTGATTGTCGGCGACGATGCGGTTGCCGATTTTCGAAAGCACGACACTGTGCCCGTAGGTGGCGAGCCCCTTGATGGCGAACAGCGCGGCGGTGACCCCGCCCAGAACAAAGATGCCGATGAGGTTCTTATTGACATAGGCCTGGTTGATGACATCGCCGATCAAATAGGCGCTGAGCGCGGTGCAGCCGGCGGAGATCGCCATCAACGTGAAGGCGAACGCGTATCGGCGCCAATGCACAATGCCTTGTTCGGTCAGCAATCGCCGAATCATGGCAAAGGTGCCGTAACGCTCGTCGTCGGCCGATGGCAATGTCTGGTCGTTCATCCGCCCTCTGTCGGGCTGTGGTTGTGGCACGGTAGCGCATGATCCCGAAAAGTGGGAATCGGTTTTCGGAAAAGATCATGCGCTATGTAACGTCGCAGGGGCGAGGTTTCCTTGCCTGCCGCCGCGGAAATTTTCAAGCGAAAATCCGCCCAGAAAAGCCGAATATCACGCCGATTTCACGCGGGCGTCAGGCCGAGGCGCTTTCACGCTTGCCCGGCAGCCGTTGTTCCCAGGCGAGCGCGTGGGCAACAATGGTGTCGAGGTCCTCGAATTGCGGGCGCCAATCGAGCGTCGAGCGGATGCGCGCAACATCGGCCACCAGCGTCGCCGGATCGCCCGCGCGCCGGGCGCCGGTTTCAACGGGAAAATCGCGCCGGCTTACGCGCCGCACCGCGTCGATCACCTCTAACACCGAGGATCCGCGACCGTAGCCGCAGTTGAACGTTGCGCTGGCGCCGCCGCGGCGCAGATAGCCAAGCGCGGCCGAATGCGCGCGCGCAAGATCGCTGACATGGATGTAATCGCGGATACAGGTGCCGTCCGGCGTCGGATAGTCGGTGCCGAATACGTCGATCTTGGGCCGCCGGCCGAGCGCCGCCTCGCAGGCGACCTTGATCAGGTGAGTCGCAACCGGCGTGGATTGCCCGGTGCGCATCTTCGGATCGGCGCCGGCGACATTGAAGTAGCGCAACACCACGAAGCGCAGCCCATGGGCCTTGCCGGCGTCGTGCAGCATGATTTCCGACATCAGCTTTGAGCTGCCATAGGGCGAGATCGGCGCCGTTGGCGCGTCCTCACGCAGGGGCACCCGCTCGGCATTGCCATAGACGGCGGCGGTGGATGAAAAGATGAACTGCTGCACGCCCGCCTTTATGGCGACATCGAGCAGGTTGCAGGTATTCATGGTGTTGTTGCTGTAATAGCTGAGCGGATCGCGCACCGAATCCGGCACCACGATCGACGCGGCGAAATGGATGATGGCGGTCACCCCGTGACGGCGCAGCGTCTGCGCGACGAGTTCGCGGTCGCCGGTGTTGCCGGCAACGAACGGCACCTTGCCGGGGACTAGAAAGCGAAATCCGGTCGATAAGTTGTCGAGCACGACCACCGGCTCGCCGGTGTCGAGCAGTTCGTGCACCATATGGCTGCCGATATAGCCGGCGCCGCCCGTGACCAGGATCGTCATGACCCATGCCCTCTTAGATTTTGCGCCCTCATACCGGGCGAGCGTGAAAAAGCGCTTAGGCCGGGTGGCGAAGCGGCGATGGTTATAGCGGTCATGCTTAATGCTGGGTATATGACCCCCGGCAGAGGCACTATGGCCGATATTCTTTTCATCAAGACGTCGTCCCTCGGCGATGTGATCCATCACATGCCGGCAGTGACCGAGGCGCGTCAAGCGCGCCCCGACGCGACCTTCACGTGGCTGGTGGAGGAAGCATTTGCGCCGCTGGTTGCCCTGCATCCGGCGGTGGCCGAGGTCATCCCGGTGGCTTGGCGGCGCTGGCGGAAATCGCTTTACGCGCCGGCCACGCTGGCCGAAATCGCCGGCAGCTTGCGCGCCATCCGCGGCCATCGCTACGCCGAGATCGTGGACAGCCAGGGCCTGCTGCGTTCCGCGGCCATCGCCCGCCTCGCGCACGGAAGGCGCCACGGCTACGACGTGGCGAGCATCCGCGAGCCGCTGGCCGCGATGTTCTACGACGTCCGCCACCGCGTCAGCCGCGATCTGCATGCGGTGGAGCGCAACCGCATCCTCAGCGGCCTGGCGCTCGGCTATGCGCCGCAGGGCGCGCCCGATTTCGGGCTCGCGCGCGCGCGCTTTCGCGACGCCGGACGGGCGCTATGCCGTGCTGCTGCACGCCACGGCGCGGCCGAGCAAGGAATGGCCGGAGGCGCATTGGATCGCGCTCGGCAAGGCGCTCGAAGCCGATGGGCTCGATCTTGTTTTGCCCTGGGGGACCGAGGCCGAGCGTGAGCGCAGCGAGCGCATCGCTATGCGACTTACGCGCGCGCGAATTCCTGCGCGGGCGCCGCTGGACGCGGTCGCCCGCCTCATTGCCGGCGCGGCATTCGTGGTCGGGGTGGATACCGGGCTGTTGCATCTTGCCGCCGCGCTCGGCGTGCCGTTGGTGGCGATCTTTGCCGGCAGCAGGCCCGGGCTGACCGGTCCGGTCGGCAGCGGGCCGCTCGCTGTGCTGGGCGCGGAAGGGATGCCGCCGCAGGTGGAAGCGGTGAGGAAAGCTGTTGAAGGATTCTTGCGCTGAACCGCTGCCGATGCTGATTAACCGGGCACGGCATACAATGGGCGATGAACGATGCCGAAGACAAGGCTTGAAGCGTTCAGCGATGGCGTGCTTGCCATCATCATCACCATCATGGTGCTTGAGCTGAAAGTGCCCCACGGCGATGACTTGAGCGTCCTGCGGCCGTTGCTGCCGGTCTTTTTCAGCTACGTCTTGAGCTTCGTCTACATCGGCATCTATTGGAACAACCATCACCACATGCTGCACGCCGTGAAGCGTATTTCGGGCGGCGTGCTCTGGGCCAATCTGCATTTGCTGTTTTGGCTATCGTTGCTGCCATTCGTCACCGGCTGGATGGGCGAGAATCATTTTGCCCGACTGCCGACGGCGCTTTACGGCGGCGTTCTGCTGATGGCTGCCATCGCTTACACGATTCTCGTCGTCACGATCATCAAAGAAGAAGGCGCGGATTCGCTTTTGGCGAAGGCGGTCGGCAAGGATTTCAAGGGAAAACTATCGATCGTCGCCTACGCCGCGGCGATAGCGCTTTGCTTCTTCTTCAATCAGTGGGCCGCCCAGGCGATATACATTCTCGTCGCGCTGGTATGGCTGGTGCCTGACAGGCGAATCGAGCGGATTCTGTCGCCTTAGTGTTGCTGGCGCTTCGTCTTACGCCGCGCCGGCGCGCAATAGATCGTGGATGTGGATGACGCCGACCGGCTTGCCGGCCTCGACCGCGAACAGAGCGGTCACTTTCGTCGCATTGAGCAACTCGAGCGTCTCGCTGATCAACTGATCGGGCCGCACCGTCTTCGGCGCGCGCGTCATCACGTCGTCGACGCGCGCGTCGAGCAGGTCGTTGCGCATATGGCGGCGCAGGTCGCCGTCGGTGATGATGCCGACCAGCTTGCCGCCCGGATCGGTGATGCCGACGCAGCCGAAGCCCTTGGCTGACATCACCAGGATGGCGTCGGACATGCGCGTGCCGAGCGGCGTCAGCGGCACGGCGTCGCCGGTGTGCATGAACTCGCGCACCGCCTTGAGCAGCGCGCCGAGCTTGCCGCCCGGATGCAGCAAGCCGAAATCCACCGCCGTGAAGCCGCGGCTTTCCAGGAGCGCGATCGCCAGCGCGTCGCCGAGCGCCAGCTGCATCAGCGAGGAGGTGGTCGGCGCCAGATTGTGCGGGCAGGCCTCGCGCGCCTGCGGCAGCGGCAGCACGACGTCGGCGGTCCGCGCCAGCGTGGAGTCGGCGTTGGCCGTCATCGCGATCAGGCCGATGCGGAACCGGCGCGAGTAATCGGTGAGATTTTTCAATTCCGCCGTCTCGCCCGACCACGACAGCGCGATGATCACGTCGCCGGACGCGATCATGCCGAGATCGCCGTGGCTCGCTTCGCCCGGATGCACGAACAGCGCCGGCGTGCCGGTGGACGCGAAGGTGGAGGCGATCTTGCGCCCGACATGGCCGGATTTGCCCATGCCGGTCACGATCACCCGGCCTTGCGCGGCACGGATCAGGTCGACCGCCGCGGCGAAGCTCGCGCCCAAGCCGTCGCGCAGCGCGCGGCGAGCGCATCGATGCCGCCGCCTTCCGCTTCGAGCGTGCGCAGGGCGGAATCGATCGCCGCCTGCGCGCGGGCGCTGCTCATATCGGCTGGCTGGGGTCTGGCCATGCGGAGGATCGGTTCCCTTTTTATTCGCCAGTTTGATAGCACGGAACCGGCCGCGCGTCAGGCAGGTGGCACCTCAAACGTTAACGCCGCGGCTGTGCGGATTTAACGCCAATTCCGCAGCACCTCGCGCACGGCCGCCAGTACGGTCTCGACCATAACATCGGCCGTGCGCCGGTGGCTGACGGCATCGTTGCCCTCGATCCGCGCGCGCTTGGCGGCGGCCTCGTCGCCGGGCGGCTCGAGGATGGCGGAAATCGGGTTGAGCGGCTTCCAATGCCACGGGCTGGTCGGACCGAAGATCGCGACTGTGGGCGTGCCGAGCGCCGCCGACACATGCATCAGCCCGGAATCGTTGGTGACCGAAACGTCGGCGGCGGCGAGCGCCAGGATGGCGTTGCGCAGATCGTTGCCGGTGAGATCGCGCACGCCGCTGCCGGCGGCGTCGGCGATTTGTCTGGCAAGCGGCGTCTCGTCCGGGCCGCCCAAGACCCAGATCGAGGCGCCGTCCTGGACAAGCGCGCGCGCCAATGCGCCGTAGTGGCCGACCGGCCAGGCCTTGCCGGCGCCGACCGCGCCGGGCGACAGCGTGATGATGGGGCGGCGATCGGCGGCGAGCCCGCGCCGCTCGCGCCAGCTCGCTACTTCGTCCGGCGGCACCTGCAGTTCGGGCAGCGGCCATTCGCCCGGCAAGCTGGCGCCCTTCGGCAAAGCGAGCGCGCCCATCTGATCGATCATGCGCGGCAGTTTGCGTTCGCCGAAGCGCATATCGTTGATTAGCCCGAAGCGAAATTCGCCGGCAAAGCCGGTGCGCAGGGGAATGCCGGCGAGCCAAGGCGCCAGCGCCGCCTTCCACTTGCGCGACATCACCAGCGCCTGCGCGTAGCGGCCCGCGCGCAATTGCGCGGCCAGCTGCCGCTGCAGCGCGATGCCGAGGCGGCGGCGCGGCAGGTCGATGACGATCGCCTTTCGGATGCCGGGCATGTAATCGGCGAGCGGCGCGCACAGCGTGCTGCTGACGATGTCGACCGGCCGGTCGGGCGCCTGCGCGCGCAACAGCTTCACCACTGAATGACAGCGCACGAAATCCCCGATCCAGACATAGGGGACGATCAGGACCGGCTCTGGCGCTCGGGTTAGTTCTTGGCTCATGCGTGCGGCGCCGCAGCCCTCAAATAACGTGCGTTTCGGTCGGCCCGGTCAGGCGTTAGCCTGCGGGCCCTCCGCCTGTCCAGCCACGATTTTTACCGTTTCCCGAGCCATTTACGGGGATATGCAGCCTAACAATTGCGCCCGTCTGCGGTCTGGGGCAAAGGATGGCCCAGCGGCGAGGTAGGGCATGTTTTTGGTCACCGGCGGGGCCGGGTTCATCGGATCGAACGTGGTGGCCAGCCTCAATGAGGCGGGCGCGAGCGATATCGTGGTCAACGACCTGCTCGGGCATGACGACGCCAAGTGGCGCAACCTCGCCAAGCGCCAGGTGGCCGATCTGGTGCCGCCGGCCGAATTGATGAGCTGGCTCGACGGCCGCAAGCTCGAGGCCGTCATCCACATGGGCGCCATTTCCGACACTACCGCCACCGACGGCGACCAGGTCATGGAAAATAATTTTCGCCTATCGCTGCGGCTGCTCGACTGGTGCACGGTTACCCGCACGCCGTTCATCTACGCGTCTTCGGCGGCGACCTATGGCGACGGCAGCCAGGGCTTCGACGACGATTGGTCGCTCGACGGCTTGCGCAAGCTGCGCCCGATGAATCTCTACGGCTGGAGCAAGCACCTGTTCGATCTCGCCGTGGTCGATCGCCACGTCAAAAAGGAAAAACTGCCGCCGCACTGGGTGGGCTTGAAGTTCTTCAACGTCTACGGTCCGAACGAGTATCACAAGGGCCACATGGCGAGCGTGCTCGCCAAGGTGTTTGACGAGGCCAAGGCCGGCAAGCCGGTGCGGCTGTTCAAGTCGCATCGCGCAGGCATCGAAGACGGCGATCAGCGGCGCGACTTCATCTATGTGGACGATGCCGTTGCGGTGCTGCGCTGGCTGCTCGATGCCACCGCGGTCAGCGGCATTTTCAATGTCGCCACCGGCAAGGCCGAAAGCTTTCGCGACATGATCGGCGCCATGTTCAAGGCGCTTCGTCAGCCGACCAATATCGAATATATCGATATGCCGGACGCGATCCGCGGCCAGTACCAGTATTTCACGCAAGGCAGTGTCGAGAATCTGCGCCGCGCCGGCTATAACGCCGGCTTCACCCCGCTCGAGGCGGCCGTCGGCCACTACGTCACCGGCTATCTCGACCGCCAAGATAAGTATCGCTGACCTTATGTTTGATTTCGACAAGCACCTCGCAGACCTTGCCGCGCAGACCGTGCTCTGTGTCGGCGATCTGATGCTTGATGAATTTGTCTATGGCGAGGTGTCGCGCATCTCGCCGGAGGCGCCGACGCCGGTGATTGCGGTCAAGCGCACCGAATTGATGATCGGCGGCGCCGGCAATGTCGCGCGCAATCTGGTCTCACTCGGCGCCCGCTGCATTTTCGTCGGCGTCGTCGGCGACGATGACGCCGGCGGCGCCTTGACCGAGGCGCTCGGCACCCATCCGCTGATCGAATTCCATCTGGTCGTCGATGCGGCGCGCCAGACCACCCGCAAGGTCCGCTTCGTGTCGGAGCATCATTCGACCCACCTTTTGCGCGCCGATTGGGAAATGGCGCTGCCGATCGATACGGTCAGCGAGGATGCGCTGATCGGCCACGTCATCGAGGCGATGCCGCGCGCCGGCGCGGTCGTGCTGTCCGATTACGCCAAGGGCGCGCTGACCCCGCGCGTCATTCGCGCCGTCATCGACGCCGCCAACCAAGCCGGCAAGCCGGTCGTGGTCGATCCGAAAGGCCGCGACTACGGCATCTACCGCGGCGCAACCCTGATCACCCCGAACCGGCAGGAACTCGCCGAAGTAACCGGCACCGCGTCGATTACCGACGATGGCATTGTCGCTGCCGCTGATACGCTGCGCTCGAACTTGGGCGCAAAGGCAATTCTGGTCACGCGCAGCGAAGACGGCATGACGCTGGTCGGAGAGGGCTTTCACCACCATGTTCGCGCCGAAAAGGTGCGCGTGCGTGACGTTTCCGGCGCCGGCGATACGGTGGTGGCGGTGCTCTCGGCCATGCTCGCCATGCAGGCCGATTTCGAATCCGCCATGCGCGCCGCCAATGCCGCCGCCGCGGTCGTGGTCGGCAAACGCGGCACCGCGACGCTGTCGCTCGCCGAGTTGCGCGCGCGCATCTTGCCGGCGTCCACACTCGCGTCCGAGGAGAAGATCGTGTTCGACTGGGCGCTGCTCGACGAGCATCTCGCCGAATGGCGCCGGCAGGGATTGCGCGTCGGCTTCACCAATGGCTGCTTCGATCTCCTGCATCCCGGCCACGTCAAATTGCTGGCCGGCGCGCGTGCGGCTGCGACCGGCTGGTGGTGGGCTTGAACGGCGATGCCTCGGTCACGCGGTTGAAAGGCGCCGGCCGCCCGGTGCAGCAGGTGGCGGCGCGCGCCGAGGTGCTGGCCGCGCTCGAGGCGGTCGATCTGGTCGTCGTGTTCGACGAGGACACCCCGGAAAAGCTGATCGCGCGCGTCAAGCCGACGGTGCTGGTCAAGGGCGGCGATTACACGCGCGAGCAGGTGGTTGGCCGCGACATCGTCGAGGCGCTGGGCGGCGAAGTGGTCCTGATCGACATCGTGCCCGGCCATTCGACACCGCCATGGTCGAGCGCACGCGGGCACCCAAGGCGCGCTAGGCATGGCCGAGATATCGATGCCACGATTGAGCGCCATCATCATCGCGAAGAACGAGGCGCAAAATATCGAAGAATGCCTCGACAGCGTCGCTTTTTGCGACGAGCGGATCGTCGTCATCGATACGGCCAGTATCGACGACACTGCACAACGGGCGGAAATGAAGGGCGCGCGCGTTACGCGCCACGATTTTCAAGGATTTGGCGCGCAAAAGAGCTTCGCGCTGGCGCAAGCGCAAGGCGATTGGGTTCTATCGATCGACGCCGATGAGCGTGTGAGCGCGGCACTTGCGGCCGAGGTTCGCGCTGCCATGGCGAGCGATGCAGTGGACGGGTTTGAAATGCCCCGTCGTTCGCGGTTCTGCGGCCGTATCATGCGCCACTCTGGCTGGTTTCCGGACTATGTCTTGCGGCTTTTTCGCCGCGCCCGCGCGCGTTTTTCGCACGACATCGTGCACGAGCGGGTGATTTGCGATGGCGCGGTGGCGCGACTGCGCGAGCCCCTCGACCATTTCCCGGTACTGCGCATCGAGGATGCGCTGTCCCGGATGGATCGATATTCGACCGCGAACGCGGCGATGATGGTCGCATCGGGTCAGCGCGTGTCGTTCATGAGCGGAATTACTCACGGATTGTTTGCCTTCTTGAAAGCCTACGTGTTGCGTGCCGGATTTCTCGATGGGCGCGAGGGCTTTCTTCTCGCGGTCGCGATAGCCGAAGGCAGCTATTACCGCTACGTGAAAGCGTGGTTGCTGGGGCGGCAACGTGATTGAGACTGGCTCTGCAAAGCCGCTTCGATCTTTTCCGCTTCGGTATAGGTGAGGATACAGGCTGATAACTTCTGCATAATCGAATTCGCCGCCGATCGAGGCGCAGAGAGCCGCCCGGTGCCTAAGTTAACCTTGCGGGTGGGACCGCCGAACGGGTTTGTCAGCGCATGCGACTTCGGCTAAACGCCTATGACATCTTCTCCGACGGCGATTGCATTGCGCGGCTCGCACAGCCGCGCCTGCAGAATCGGGATCATGGTCGAGGCTAACCGCGCGCCGCTGGCGCATATCCTGGTTTTCGAGCCGCGCGTCGAGGGCCACCATCTCGGCTATCTCAAGGTCATTTGCGAGGAGCTGCTGGCGGCCGGCTATCGGTTGACCGTCGCCATCGACACGCGCCCCGAGTTCCGCCGCGAGAATCCGGGCTGAAATGGCGGAGGTGCTGGATCGTGTGGCGGTCGTTGCGGCCTATGCGCCGCCGGAGCGCCGCACGCACACGGTTCACCGCATCGCTGCCTTGCTGGAGCAGACGGCGGCGGACCTCGTGTTCCTGCCGAATTTGGACGAGATTGGTTCGGAGATGACGCGCCGCGCGGCCTTCGGCGTGATGCCGCCGTCATCGTTGCATGGCCGGCTGGGCGGCATTTATTTCCGGCCGCGCTTTCTTGCTTCGTTTGGATTCTCGCCCAATCTGTGGCTCAAGGCGAGAGGCTTTAAACGCCTGCTTCGCGACGGCTGGTTCAGCCACTTGCTGTTGCCCGATCCCTATCTGCACGCCGAGCTTAAGGCGCGCGAGCCGCAAGCGCCTGTTTTCTTCCTGCCGGACTTTTTCCCGGCGGATTTTGCCGCCGATCGCGCGGCAGCGCGGCGGCAGTTCGATTTGCCTGCCGGCCGGCGCGTTTTTCTATTCTATGGCGCTGGCTACCGCCGCAAAGGGCTGGGGCTGGCCGTGCAGGCGATGCTGTCGGCGAGCGCAAGCACCCCGGCGTTTCTGCTTTGCGCGGGCCGCCATGGCGCCGACCGCACAGTCGCGCAGGGGCTCGACCGGCTGATGCAACAGGGACGCGCGCGCGTCATCGATCGCTATGTCTCCGACGAAGAAGAAAAACTGTTATTTGCCGCCAGCGATGTGGCGTTGCTGCCCTACCGCAAGCATTTTGGCAGCAGCGGCGTGCTGGTGCGCGCCATCGGCGCCGGATTACCGGTGATCGCGTCGGACGAGCAGCTCATCGGCCGGCTGGTGCGCGAGCACGGGCTCGGTATCCTGTTCAGCCCCGGCGATGCAGACGCGCTGCGCCACGCCATCGAACGCGCCGCGCAAGCGTCGGAGGAGGAGATGGCGCGTTGGCAGGCGGCGGCGCGCAAGGCGGCGCCGACCTGGACGCGGCGCGCATTCCGCGATGCGCTGCTGGACGGCTTCGATCGCGCGCTGCGGGCCGCGAGCCATGAATTGACTGGCGGCGCGGCATGACGGCTGAGGACCGCATCGATCTTCCGCAGCGGGCGCGCATTCTGGTCGTCGCGCTGCGCCGGCTCGGCGACGTGCTGCTGTGTACGCCGCTGATCCGCAGCCTGCGGCGCGCCTGGCCGGACGCCACGATCGACGCCCTGGTGTTTGCCGATACCGCCGGCATTCTGCGCGGCAATCCCGATCTCAACACTGTCGTTACGATGCCGGTGCAGCCAACGGCTTGGCAGGGCCTGGCGCTGGCGGCGCGGCTTTACCGGAAATACGACCTCGCCATCTCCACGCAATCCAGCGATCGGCCGACGTTCTTCGCCTTTGTGGCAGGCCGTATGCGCGTCGGCCCGCACGAACGCAACTTCAATGGCCGTTTGAAGCGTCTCGCTCTTCGTCGCAGCCTGACGATTACGTCCGGCGTGCATCGCGTGGAAGAAAACCTGCGGCTTGCCGATCTGCTCGGCATCGCGCGCGTGGCGGAAGTCGTTTGTCCGCGCGGCGTCAATGGGAGCGAATGGCCCGGCGGCCCCTATGCGGTGATCCACGCCGCGCCGATGTTTCGCTACAAGCAATGGACCGTGAACGGCTGGCGCGAACTCGCGGCCGCGCTCGCCGCGCGCGGGTTGTCGGTGATCGCAACCGGCGGTGCCGCCGAAGCCGAGCGGCGCTACCTCGACGACGTCTGGAATGGCGCGCCGGTCACCCGGCGCGATGGCCAGCTCGATTGGCCGCAACTCGCGGCATTGTTGTCGAAAGCGCACGTCTTTATCGGGCCGGACACTTCGGTCACCCACCTTGCCGCCGCCGCCGGCTGCCCGACGATCGCGCTGTACGGGCCGACCGATCCGCGGCTGTGGGGCCCGTGGCCGGTCGGCGGGTTGGATACGATCTGGGCGGCGACCGGAACCATCCAGCACCGTGGCAATGTCTGGCTGGTGCAGAACGCGTTGCCGTGCACGCCGTGCCAGCTCGAAGGCTGCGAGCGGCGGCTCGACAGCTACAGCCAATGCCTCGACGAACTGTCGCCGCAGCAGGTGATCGCTGCGGTCGATCAGGCCTTGGCGGTCGCCAAGCGGTAGAGCAGAAAGGCGGTCGTGGCGCGTCTGCGGCAGATTCTCGTAAGATGCTGTTTTTAAAATGCTATTTATGATTAAGAGTGGCGGATAATTTGTGTTCATCGATTGAACGCCAGGGCTTGACGTTCACGCGATGAACGCCGTATCAATGCGCCATCCAAGAACGGGACGCGGATGCGTCGAGCGGGCCAAGCGAGTGCGGAAAGCTCCCGGATCATGCTCGGGCTGCTCGACGCCGTTGAGCAGGAGCGCGCGCAATCGCAGCGGCTGCTCGCCTCCGAACTCGGCATCGCGCTCGGCTTGGTCAACGCCTACCTGAAGCGCTGCATCAAGAAGGGTCTGGTCAAGGTGCGCGGCGCGCCGGCACGGCGCTATGCCTATTACCTCACGCCGCAAGGTTTCGCCGAGAAATCCCGGCTGACGGTGGAATATCTCGCCCACTCGTTCGGCTTCTTCCGCCAGGCCAAGACCGACTGCTCGGGCCTGTTCCGTTCGGCGAAGGCCGGCGGCGTCAAGAAAGTGCTGCTGGCGGGGCAATCCGATCTCGCTGAAATCGCCGCGCTCTGCGCCCTGGAGCACGGCACCGAGATTATCGGTGTCGTGCAAGACGGCGCGCCAAAGCGGCGGTTCATCGGGCTTCCAGTCTTTGCGGATTTTGAATCGGTGTCGGAGCCCTTCGATGCGATTCTGATCACCGACCTGACCACGGCGCGCGCGACCTGCGACGCGGCCGTTGCCCGCTTTGGCGCCGAGCGTGTTCTGGTGCCTGAATTATTGCGTCTGCGGATGCGGCATCGCGAGGCCGCGCCATGACATCCCGGCAGCCGGGTTGGTACGTCGTGCAAGCGCAGCCGAACGCCGAGCGCAAGGCGGTCGTTCATCTCGAACGCCAGGGCTTTGCCTGCTATCTGCCGCGTTATTTGAAGCGCAGACGGCATGCCCGGCGTGTCGACGTCGTTAGCGCGCCGCTGTTCCCGCGCTATCTTTTCGTCGAAATCGACATGGCGACGCAGCGCTGGCGCTCGATCCACTCGACCGTCGGTGTTTCGCAACTTGTCTGCGCGGGAGATGTGCCGACCCCGGTTCCGGAATACGTGGTCGCATCGTTGAAGGATCGCGAGGACGCGCACGGGTTCATTCAACTCGTCCGCCAACCGTCATTTCGCCGTGGCGACAAGGTTCGCGTCCGCGACGGCTTATTCAGCGATTGCTTGGGTCTCTACGACGGCATGCCGGATCGCGACCGCGTCGCGGTTTTGCTCGATCTGCTCGGGCGCAAGGTTCGCGTGCTGCTCGACGCCGAGGCCGTGACCGCAGCCTAGGTCCGCTGCGGCGCAAATTCACTGGAGGCTTGTCTGGGGTACGGTTCACCCGGGCTGCGGCAGCAATCGTGAATGTTTGATGCCTTCTCCGGTCACGGGTTTGACTCCGCCATTTCGACTCCGGTGGGCTAATTTTATTGTATGAAAGACACCGCCGCCGGGCTGTGTCTTAAATGATGGGCGATTGTTTATGGGCGGCAAGGAAACGGTTCCCGGCATGACATCCAAGCGCGACCGCGGACCAAAACCCGAAGGCATCGACCTGTGGCGGCTGTAAATCCCGTTCTCGTCACCGGCGCGGCCGGCTTCATCGGATTTCATGTCGCGCGTCATCTGGTGGAGGCCGGCCGCGACGTGATCGGCGTCGACAATCTCTCGCCGTATTACGATCCGGCGCTGAAGGAAGCGCGGCTGCGGCAGCTGGCGGGCGCCAAGAATTTCAAATTCGTGCGGCTGGATCTGGCGGATCGCGCCGCCACCGCAGCTTTGTTCGCCGCGCATCGCTTCCCGTTGGTGATCCATCTCGCGGCGCAGGCCGGGGTGCGGCATTCGCTGGTCGACCCGCATGCCTATGCGGACGCCAATCTCGTCGGCTTCCTCAATATCCTGGAAGGCTGCCGGCATACCGGCTGCCGTCATCTCGTTTATGCATCGTCGTCGTCGGTCTATGGCGCCAATACCCGGATGCCGTTCCGCACCTCCGACAACGTCGATCATCCGCTCAGCCTGTATGGCGCCTCGAAAAAAGCCAACGAGCTGATGGCGCATTGCTACTCGCACTTGTTCAATCTGCCGGCGACGGGTTTGCGCTTTTTCACCGTCTACGGCCCGTGGGGGCGGCCGGACATGGCGATGTGGATCTTCACCGCCGCGATCAGCGCCGGGAAGCCGATCAAACTGTTCAACCACGGCAAAATGCGGCGCGATTTCACCTATATCGATGACGTCGTGCAGGCGGTGGTGCGGCTGATCGATCGGCCCGCCGCGGGCGATCCGAATTGGTCGGGCGACGCGCCCGATCCGGCGCGCAGTTCGGCGCCCTGGCGTGTTTATAATATCGGCAACAACAGTCCGGTCGAACTGCTCGATGTCGTGAACCTGCTGGAGCAGGCGATCGGCCAAAAGGCCATCCGCGAACTCGTGCCGATACAGCCCGGCGACGTTCCGGCGACTTTTGCCGATGTCGACGATCTCATGCGCGAGGTCGGTTTCAAGCCGTCGACACCGATCGCCGAGGGCGTCGCGCGTTTCGTCGCGTGGTACAAAGAGTATCACCGCACCGGTTGACGCCGCGCCGGCCTAACGGCGAAGTGGACAATCCGGTGATTTGCGCTGCTCATAGCTTGATTGTGCTGCGATGAGAATGGGATAAGAGTTCGGGCGAAGGCTCGGAAGGGTGATTGACATGCCGAAACTGTCCGATCTCAAAGTCAAGCTGTTCACCGATGGCGCCGACAAGGCGCAGATCGTCGAGATGGCCAAGCAGTCCTGGATCGCCGGATTCACCACCAATCCCTCGCTGCTCAAGAAAGCGGGCGTGAGCGACTACGAGCGCTATGCGCGCGATCTGGTCGCCGCCGTGCCCGACCGCCACATCTCGTTCGAGGTGATCTCCGATGACATTCCCGAAATGGTCGCGCAGGCCCGCGTCATCGCCGCCTGGGGC
Organism: uncultured Alphaproteobacteria bacterium; assembly: GCA_963762285.1. Classification (GTDB taxonomy): domain Bacteria; phylum Pseudomonadota; class Alphaproteobacteria; order Rhizobiales; family Xanthobacteraceae; genus Pseudolabrys. The sequence continues at coordinate 382,880 of CAVXKE010000015.1, forward strand.
AAGAATGTCTACGTCAAGCTGCCGGTGACCACCACGCGCGGCGAGCCGCTGTTCGACGCGGTGCGCTCGTTGTCGCGCGACGGCGTCAAGATCAACAACACGGCGATCTTCACGTCCGAACAGGTGGCGCGCGCGGTCGACGCGCTCGACGGCGGCGCGCCGGCCTGCGTGTCGGTGTTCGCCGGTCGCCTGGCGGATTTGGGCATCGACTATCGGCCCATCATGCAGGATGCGATTGCACGCGCCCGCAAGACCCGCAATATCGAGATCATCTGGGCGTCTACCCGCGAGGTGTTCAACGTCGTGGAAGCCGACAGCCTGGGCTGCCACATCATCACGGCGCCGGCCGATGTCCTGAAAAAGCTCCCCAGCCTCGGCACCAAGACGGCCGCCGAGCTCTCGCTCGGAGCGGTGAAGTCGTTCCGCGAAGACGCACTCTCCGCCGGCTTGCGGCTTGCGGTTCCCGCCTCGCGCGCGGCCGAGTAGGACAGGCGCGCCCGACTTCGCTCCGGCCGGAATTGAACCCACTGAATTTGCTGTAACGCTTTGAATCAAAACGTGTTCACAGTGTTTGCCCGGGGTGGTCGCCAGCCGGCGCGCAGCGTGCTAGGGGAAGGCTTGGCTGAGGGTCACGGCCAGGGGAAATCCGTCAGAACATGATGCAATCGGTAAAACCGGATGCCGAGCCTTTGTTGCGTATCGGTGTGATCGGCGTTGGCGTGATGGGCAGCAATCATGCCCGGGTGTTCACCGGGCTGCCGGGGGCGCAGCTTGTCGGCGTCGCCGATCCCGACCTCAAGCAAGCCAATTTCGTCGCGCACACGCTCGGCTGTTCCGCCGTCGCCGACGTCGAGCAGCTGCTCGATCTCAATGTCGATGCCGTCACCATTGCGGCGCCGACCCATCTGCATCATGACATTGCGCTGACCTGCATTGCGCGCGGTGTGCATATCCTGGTGGAAAAGCCGATCGCTTCGTCGGTCGAGGAGGGGCGCGACATCATCGCCGCGGCGCGCCGGGCCGGTGTCACGTTGATGGTCGGTCACGTCGAACGCTTCAATCCGGCAGTCGAGGCCATCAAGGAAGCCATCCGCAACGAGGACATTCTCTCGATTGCGATCACCCGGGTCGGTCCGTTTCCGCCGCGCATGTCGAATGTCGGCGTGGTCATCGATCTGGCCGTGCACGACATCGATCTGATCCGCTGGTTCACCGATTCCGAGATCGTGGAAGTGCAGCCGCAACTTTCCAACGCGATTGCCGAGCGCGAGGACATCGCGCTGCTGCAATTTCGCACCGCATCGGGTGTGCTCGCGCACATCAACACCAACTGGCTCACGCCGTTCAAGGCGCGCACCGTCATCGTCGCCACGCGCGGCAAGTACATCATGGCCGATCTGCTCACGCGCCAGGTGACCGAGTGCTTCGGCTTCCAGCCGGATGGCAGCTATTCCATGCGCCATCTCTCGGTCGGCCATGCCGAGCCATTGCGTTCCGAATTGCTGGCCTTTCTGCGCGCGGTGCGATCCGGGGCACCGGCGGCGGTGACCGGAGAGGAAGGCGTGGCCAGCCTCGAAATCGCCATCCGCTGTCTTGCCGCCCGCCCGGCGGCCGCGGCGCCGACACCGCGGCAGGCGCCGCGCGTGGTCGCCGGCTGACCGGCGGCATTGCCTGGACTTAGTATGAATCAGCGACCCATCCCGCCCATGATTCCGTTCATCGATGTGGCCGCGCAGCGCCGCCGGCTCGGCGACGCCATCGATGTCGCGGTTGCGCGCGTGCTCGGTCACTGCCAGTTCATTCTCGGGCCCGAAGTGCGGGCCTTCGAGGCCGAGCTCGCGAAATTCTGCGGCGCGCGTCACGCCGTGAGCTGCGCCAGCGGCACCGACGCCTTGCAACTGGCTTTGATGGCCAGGGGTATCGGCCGCGGCGATGCGGTTTTTTGTCCGACATTCACCTTCTGCGCCACCGCGGAAGTGGTGGCGCTGGTCGGAGCGACCCCCATCTTCGTCGATGTCGAGGCGGAAAGCTTTAACATCGATGCCAAGGGACTCGCCGCCGCGCTGGCGACCGCCAAGCGCCTGGGTCTGACGCCGAAAGCGGTGATCCCGGTCGATCTGTACGGCCTGCCGGCCGATCACAACGCCGTCGCCGCCGTCGCCAAGGACGCGAACCTGTTCGTGCTGGATGATGCCGCGCAGGCATTCGGCGCCAGCTACAAGGGCCGCAAGCTCGGCACGTTCGGCCACGCCACCGCGACCAGCTTTTTCCCGGCCAAGCCGCTCGGCTGCTACGGCGATGGCGGCGCGGTATTGACCGATGACGGCGAGATGGCGGAGGTGATGCGCAGCCTGCGCGTGCACGGCTACGGCATCGACAAATACGATAATGTGCGCATCGGCCTGACCTCGCGCCTCGATACCATCCAGGCCGCGGTTCTGATCGAAAAGCTGAAGATATTTCCCGACGAGATCGAGGCACGCGAACGGATTGCGCGCCGGTACAGCGAGGGGCTTGCGGACGTTGCGATTACGCCAGCCGTACCGGCGGGATCAATCTCAGTGTGGGCGCAATATACCATCCGGGTTCCCGCCGGCCGGCGTGACAAGTTGGCGGCCGCGCTCAAGGCCGAGGGCATCCCCACGGCGATCTATTACCCGATCCCGCTGCATCGGCAGCAGGCCTACAAGCATTACCCGGTGGGCGAGGGCGGGGTGGCGGTCAGCGATCAACTCGCCGCGGAGGTCATCAGTCTGCCCATGCACGCCTATCTCGACGCCGCCACGCAGGACCGCATTATCGACGCCACACGTCGCGCACTCGCGCCGTGATGGTTTGGAGGCTGATTTTTCCCTGCGGCATGCGAAATTGAAATATCAGTTTCTCCCGAAAACGATCGAAATGAAGTAGCACTACCGGGCACAGGGCTTGGATTCATCCTATGGATTGGCGTCAGCAGCACATTCGCCTGCGTCGGCTTGAGGCCGAGGCCATCTTTATTATGCGCGAGGTGGTCAGCGAATTCCGCAATCCCGTGATGCTGTACTCGATGGGCAAGGATTCGAGCGCGCTTTTGCACATCGCGCAAAAGGCCTTCCATCCGGCCAAACCGCCATTTCCATTGTTGCACGTGGACACGACCTGGAAGTTCCGCGAAATGATTACGTTCCGCGATCAGACGGCGGCGCGGCTGGGAATGGATTTACTTGTGCACGTCAATCAGGAGGGGCTCGCGCGCGGCATTTCGCCGATCGCCTCAGGCTCGGCCATCCACACCCAGGTCATGAAGACGGAAGGCCTGCGCCAGGCGCTGGACAAGTGGCGCTTCGACGCGGCCTTCGGCGGGGCGCGGCGCGACGAGGAAAAGAGCCGCGCCAAGGAGCGCATATTCTCGCACCGCTCCGCCAGCCATGGCTGGGACCCGCGCAATCAGCGGCCCGAGCTCTGGCGGCTGTTCAACACCCGCATCAAGACCGGCGAATCGATGCGCGTGTTTCCACTGTCCAATTGGACCGAGCTCGACGTGTGGGAATATATCAGGGCCGAGAACATTCCGGTGGTGCCTTTGTACTTCGCCAAGCCGCGCCCGGTCGTCGAACGCGATGGCACGCTGATCGTGGTCGATGACGAGCGGCTGCCGCTGTCGCCCGGCGAGGCGCCGCGCATGATACGCGTTCGCTTTCGCACCCTCGGCTGCTACCCGTTGACGGGCGCGATCCCGTCGGACGCCGACACGCTCGATGCGATCATCGCGGAGATGCGCGGGTCGACCAGTTCGGAGCGGCAGGGCCGCGTCATCGATCATGACGAGGCTGGATCGATGGAAAAGAAGAAGCGCGAGGGATATTTCTGATGAACACGCCAGCGCCAGTCGCCGCCGCAGCGGCTCTGCGACTCGATCTCGAGAATGCCGATACGCGCCCCGCGCTGCGCTTGCTCACTTGCGGCTCGGTCGACGACGGCAAGTCCACATTGATCGGCCGCTTGCTCTACGAGCAGAACCTCATCTTCGACGACCATCTGGCCGCGCTCGACCGCGATTCGAAGAAGCACGGCACCACCGGAGCGGATATTGACTTTGCCTTGCTGCTCGACGGCCTGGAAGCCGAGCGCGAGCAGGGCATCACCATCGACGTGGCCTATCGCTATTTCGCCTCGCGGCGGCGCGCCTTCGTCGTCGCCGACACGCCGGGCCACGAGCAATACACCCGCAACATGGTGACCGGCGCATCCAACGCCGACCTCGCCGTGCTGCTCGTGGATGCGCGCAAGGGCCTGTTGAGCCAGACGCGCCGCCACGCGATCATCGCGAACCTGCTGGGCATCCGCTATGTCGTTCTGGCGGTGAACAAGATCGATCTCGTCGAGTTCGATCGCGCGGTGTTCGAGCAGATTTCCGCGCATTTCAGCGACTTTGCCGCCGGGCTCGGCTTCAAGGCGATCACGGCGATTCCGATTTCGGCGCGCTACGGCGACAATGTTTCGTCGCCCAGCAAGCGCACGCCCTGGTATGCGGGGCCGCATCTGCTCGAATATCTGGAAACGGTCGATGTCGAGGACGACCGCGCCGGCAAGCCGTTCCGCATGCCGGTGCAATGGGTCAATCGTCCCGATTCCGAATTCCGCGGCTTTGCCGGCACGATCGTGAGCGGCAGCGCAAAGGCGGGCGACGACATCGTGGTTCTGCCATCCGGGCAGACCACCAAGATCAAGACGATTGCCGGCGCCGGCGGCGATCTCGACGCCGCGCAGGCGCGCGATTCGGTCACCGTCACGCTCGCCGATGAAATCGACATCGCGCGCGGCGACATGCTGGCCGCGCTGCGCGACCGGCCGCAGGTCGCCGACCAGTTCGTGGCGCATCTGGTCTGGATGTCGAAGGAGCAACTGTTTCCCGGCCGCTCCTATTTCATGAAAATCAACAACAGCAACATTGCGGCGACCGTGACCGAGCTCAAGCACCAGCTCGACGTCAACACGCTCTCGAAGCTCGCCGCCAAGACGCTGGGCCTGAACGAAGTGGGCGTGTGCAATCTATCGGTTGCCCGCCCGGTCGCGTTCGATGCCTACGCCGACAACCGCGATACCGGCGCCTTTATCCTGATCGACCGCTATTCCAACGAAACGGTCGCCGCCGGAATGATCGATTTCGCGCTGCGCCGCGCCACCAATATCCACCTCCAGCTGCAGACCGTGAGCAAGATCGAACGGTCGCACCTCAAGCATCACCGCCCGGCGGTGCTGTGGTTTACCGGCCTGCCCAGCTCCGGAAAATCGACCATCGCCAATTTGGTGGAAGCCGCGCTGCACGCGCGCGGCGTTCACACCATCATGCTGGACGGCGACAATGTGCGGCACGGATTGAACCGCGACCTTGGCTTCACCGAGTCCGACCGGGTGGAGAACATCCGGCGCATCGGCGAGGTGGCCAAGCTGATGACCGAGGCCGGCCTGATCGTGATGTGCTCGTTCATCTCGCCGTTCCGGGCCGAGCGCCGCATGGTGCGGGAACTGCTCGACAGCAATGAATTCATCGAGGTCTTCGTCGATACGCCGCTCGACGAATGCATCAAGCGCGATCCCAAGGGATTGTATCGCCGCGCGCTCGCCGGCGAGATCAAGAATTTCACCGGCGTCGATCAGCCCTATGAAGCGCCGGAAAATCCCGAGCTGCACCTTATGGCTGGCGGCAAGGAGCCCGATCGGCTCGCGAGCGAAGTGATCGAGGCGCTGCTGCAGCATAAGATTTTATAGTGCTTGCTGCGATGCCTCCAACGACTGCTCGTTATCGCGGGTAAGGCAGACATGCCCCGGACATCGCTTCCGAGCAATCCGGGAATTCGTTACTATTCGCGCGGATATTCACGGATATTAGCGTGCGCATGATTACGAACAGAATCTACGAATGGGCGCGCGTTCAGCCGGGAAAACCGGCGCTGATCTATAATGATTCCGTTTTTGATTATGCTTATTTTGCCAAATCAATTGAGGCGGCGCGCCAATCATTAGAAAAATACAATTTGCCGCAAGGCGCCACGGCCATCGTTCTGGTGTCGAATTTTTTCGACGCTTGGCGTGTCAATATCGCGCTTCGCACTCTAGGCCTCAACACGATTTCAATTTCGTCGCTCGATCAAATACCCGCCCTCCAAATTAAAAATGTCGCGTGCATTGCGGTGACCGATTTAGGATATCGGTTTTATCAACTCGGTGAGCGCACACTCACCGGAGCCAAAGTCATCGTCGTTCCGAGAATTCAAGACTCGGATGTGCAGATGGCTGGCATGCCGGAATACCGTGACAACAATCGCCCGTTTGGAGGGCACATTCTTTATACGTCCGGGACGACCAGTGCCTATAAGAAGCTCAAAGCGGACGGGTCGACCGAAGACAAAAGAAATCTTGCGCGCGCGCGCGCTTATTCAATCAACAAGGACACGATCTACCGGTGCACGTTTGGCATGTGGACCCAGGTGGGCTTTCGGACGCCGTCTGCTGTTTGGACGGCCGGCGGCTGCGTCGCCTTTAGTCAGCAGACGGGCGAAGGTCCGGAGAAAACCAATTCGCTTGGCTTCTTTCGCCATGCAGTCAATTTTTCGATCATAATCCCGTCGGTGCTAGGCGAACTCGTTCAGTCGGCAGACCCATCGAACGGGCGACATGATGACTGCAGGCTGGTCGTGACGGCTGGTTTTTTGCCATTCGCGCTGGCGGAAAAGGCAATTCACACATTAACGAATAACGTTGATGTGTCTTATGGCTCCACGGAATTAGGCACGCCGGCCTTGGTATCGCGTTTTGAAAATATGGATAGCCTTTATTGGCTCCAGCCTGCCAACGAGCGCGTTATTCAAGTTGTCGATGAAAACGGCAACCAGTGTTCGGCAGGTCAGCAAGGCGAATTGCGCATCCTTATCGAAGATACCGACTGCAATTCTTACCTTGATGACGAACAGGCGACGGCAAAAATGTTTCGCGACGGATTTTTCTATCCGGGCGATATGGCCATCAAGCGCGCTGACGGGCGAATACGCATCCTCGGGCGGGTATCCGACGTCATCAACGTACAAGGAGCAAAGGTTGCCGTTGGGCCCATTGAGGAATCGATATGCCGTTTCTTGAATGCCGACGAGGTGTGCCTCTTTACTCATCTAAACGATGCGGGCCAGGACGAGCTTATTATTGCGATGCAGTCGGACAGGAAGCCTCCGCCGGACAAGCTTGATCAAATTGCTCGCAAGTACCCTTATTTTGAAAGTTTTCGTTTCGCCATCTTCAGGGAATTGCCACGCACGGATACCGGGACAAGGAAAGTGCGCCGCGCCGCTTTAAAAGCACGCATTCTTGCCGAAAGCATAAATGCACTTCCGCTCTCCGAGCCACCGATCGATTGCCAGTTCGAACTGATTCAGAAGCTGCCTGTCATGCAAACCGGTTCGGGGCACACCCGGGAAATTCCGGAATAGACAATGTGACCATGACGTGCGTCGCTGCCGGCAGTCGTCATTTAGGCGTCGCCGGACACGTGGTGCCAATCGGCGAAGGCCGATCGGCCGTTTGGTCGTAATGAGCAGGGACGTGGACACGCGATGGTTCGGAATTCGCACTGGGTGCCGGTGAGCGGCGGCGACGGACAATGAGGATCTGCCTGCTCGACCCCGGTCTGCTTGATCTGGTGGGGCACCATTTCGACCTCGATTTGCGCCTGGTGCGCGCTCTGGCTCGCCGCGGTCATGACGTGACGGTACACGGCTTCATCAATCCTCGCCCGGAATTGATGGCCGCGGTCGAGGCCGCAGGCATCAGGTTTTACCCGACTTTTCGCGTGCAGACCTATTATGTGCCGCGTGACACGGCTTCGCCGGCGGAGGCCTACCGGGCCATCGCCCACGTCACGGCGGCGGATCTCGCCGGCCTGCCGCCGGCCGACCTCTGGTTCTGGCCGACGCTGGTGCCCTATCAATTCATGGCTGCGCTCGAGCCGCGACGGCCCATCCGGCAGCTCGGCGGCATCTGGTCCTTGTCGCGCAGATGGGCGGATGCGGCCCGCCAGGTGGCAGAGGCGGAGGTCCAGGTCCCCATCACCGTCGGCGCCTACGACGAATTGCTTTGCCAGGCCTACAGGAACTTCTGGCCCGGGCTCCCCGCCATTGTCACACTGCCATGCCCGCATGATGGCGTCCCGAACGACCGCCAACCGACGGCCCTGCGCCGCATCGGCTTTTTCGGCCATCAGCGTCCAGCCCGCGGCCTCGATTTCTTGCCTCCGTTGGTTTCGGTTCTTCTCGATCGGGGCTTTGAGGTCGTGGTCCAGGATAGTGGGGGCGCGATCTCTCGCTGGGGCGACAGCCCCCAGCTCATCGTGCTGCCGTTTGTGCCCGACTTTTCGGCCAATATTGCGCGCTGCGATCTCGTCATCTGGCATTCGCGCATCGAGGCCTATCAGCACGCCTATTCCGGCATCGTGAGCGAATGCATTGCCACGGGTGTCCCGGTCATTCTGCCGACCGGCTGCTTGCCTGCCGATGTTGCCGCCCGCTTCGGAGCCGGAGTCTTCTTTCACGAATTCTCGCAGGAAGCGATCCTCGAAGCCTTGGACCGGGCGCAACAGGCATACCCCGCCGTCGCCGCTCGCGCCCGCGCTGCCGCGACAAAATGGCATGCCGAGAATGGGACCGGCCGCCTCGCCGACTGGATCACCGAAAAATACGGAGGCTCGACATAGGGACGGCGTTCGTCTCCGGCGCCGGGGGCTTTATCGGCCGTCATTTAGCGGCGGTCGGCGCTGTGAACAGAGGTCCTAGCTGCGCTTATAAATGTCCTCGATGCGCTCGATGTCGTCTTCGCCGAGGTAGCTGCCGGTCTGCACCTCGATCAATTCGAGCGGGATTTTCCCCTTGTTGGCCATGCGGTGAACGCTGCCGATCGGGATATAGACCAACTCGTTTTCGTGCACGGCGCGGACTTGATCGCCGATGGTGACCTCGGCGGTGCCGTGCACGACCACCCAATGCTCGGCGCGGTGGCGGTGCTTCTGCAGCGACAATACGCCGCCGGGGATCACGACAATGCGCTTGACCTGGAAGCGCTCGCCCATGTCGATCAACTCGTAATAGCCCCACGGCCGGTGCACGCGCTTGTGATCGGTCGCTTCGGGACGTTTATTGGCTTTCAGCTTGGCCACCAGCTCGCGCACTTCCTGCGAGCGCGCGCGCGGCACCACCATCACCGCGTCGGACGTGCTCACCACCACGAGATCCTTGACGCCAACCACGGTGACAAGCTGGCCGTCGGAATGCACCACGCAGCCGCTGGCATCCATGGTCACCGCCGGGCCTTGCACGACATTGCCGGCCGCGTCGTGCGGCGTGATGTCGAACAGCGCGTCCCAACTGCCGATGTCCGACCAGCGGAAGTCGCCGGCCACCACCGCCGCGCGGTCGGTTTTTTCCATCACCGCGTAGTCGATCGACTTTTGCGGCGCGCGCGCGAAAGCCTCCGGCTGCAGGCGCAGGAAGCCGAGGTCGGTGGATGCCTGCGCGACCGCGGCCTCGATCGCCTCGGCCATCGCCGGCTCCAGCCGCTTGAGTTCGGACAGCAGCACGTCGGCGCGGAACAGGAAATTGCCGGAGTTCCACAAATAGCCCTCACGGACATAGCGGGCGGCGGTGGCGGCGTCCGGCTTCTCGACGAAACTCTTGACCGCGTGCACGCCGCTTTTGCCGATGGCTGCGCCCGGCAGGATGTAGCCGTAGCTGGTCTTCGGCTCCGTCGGCTTGATGCCGAAGGTGACGATGCGCCCGGCGTCGGCGGCCTCGCGGCCGGCGAGGCAGGTGGCGCGGAACTGCGGCACGTCGAGGATGATGTGGTCGGCGGCCAGCGCCAGCACCACGGCGTCCGGGTCGCGATTAAGCGCGACCGCGGCGGCGGCCGCGATGGCCGGCGCGGAATCCCGGCGCAACGGTTCGATCACCACCGTCGCCTCGACGCCGACTTCCTCGGCCTGGCGGCGGGCGAAGAAATGGAAATTCGGCCCGGTGATCACGATGGGCGGGGCGAACATCGGGTCCTTAACGCGCAGCAAGGTTTCCTGGTAGGTCGAGCGGTCGCCGACCAAAGGCAGGAACTGCTTGGGCAGGGCGTCGCGCGAGACCGGCCAGAGCCGCGTCCCGGCGCCGCCGGCGAGAAGGATGGGGATGATCGGCGAGGGCATGATTTTAAAATCCAATTCAGTCAGATTATATCGATACAGTCCCTAACATTTTGCTTGTGCATGAACTTTTCCGAAAAACGGTTACCGCTTTTCGCGTCCAGGCGCTGCCCGGACCGCCGCGGGCTCTATGTTTGGGGCGGGAATCGTCTTAAGGCAGTCCGGCGTCCCTGACCATCGCTATCGTCGCGCAGCGTCCGATTCCGTTCAACTGCGGCTGCGGCATTTTGGCTCCGGCTCCAGGCGAGTTCACCGATGATTGATCGCATGCTCACGGTAGGCGGGCTGACGCTGTTGTCGCGGGTGACCGGCTTTGCCCGCGACATCGTCCTTGCCGCCATCCTCGGCGCCGGGCCGGCGGCCGACGCCTTCTTTGTTGCCCTGCGCCTGCCGAATCATTTCCGCGCCATCTTCGCCGAGGGCGCCTTTAATGCCGCGTTCGTTCCGGCCTATGCCCGCATTCGCGAGCAGGGCGGACCCGAGCGCGCCGGGCTGTTCGCGGACCGCGTTTTCACGCTGCTGCTGGCGAGCCAGATCGTGCTGCTGGCGGTGGCCTTGCTGTTCACGCCGGTCGTGATCGACGTGCTGGCGCCGGGCTTCGCGCGCGATCCGGAGCGCTTTGCGCTCGCGGTCGATCTCACCCGCATCACATTTCCCTATTTGCTGCTGATCACGCTGGTCACGCTCTACGGCGGCATCCTCAATGCCCTGCAACGTTTCGCGGCGGCCGCCGCCGCGCCGATCCTGCTCAATCTCTCGCTCGTGGTCGCGCTCGCGCTGGCGGCGTTCTTTCCGACCGCCGGCCACGCCGCGGCCTGGGGCGTGCTGGTCGCCGGGGTTCTCGAATTTCTGCTGGTCGCCGGCGATGCAACCCGCGCCGGCGCCTTGGCGGCGCTACGCTGGCCGCAGTTCGACGCCGACATCCGGCAATTCTTCCGCGCGCTCGGGCCGGCGACGCTCGGCTCCGCCGGCGTGCAGCTCGCGCTGTTCGCGGATACGATCATCGCGAGCTTCCTGCCGGCGGGCGCGCTGTCCGCGCTTTATTACGCCGACCGCATCGATCAGCTCCCGATCGGCGTCATCGGCATTGCCGCCGGCACCGTCGTGTTGCCGGAAATGTCGCGGCGCCTTGCCGCCGGCGACGAAGCGGGCGCCGGCAACGCGCAGAACCGCGCGATCGAATTCACGCTGCTGCTGTCGATTCCCTGTCTGGCCGCCTTCTTCGTCATCCCGGAACTCATCATGCGGGCGCTGTTCATGCGCGGCGCCTTCAGCGCGGCCGATGCCGTCGCCGCCAGCCGGACGCTCGCGGCTTACGCGTTCGGACTGCTGCCCTTCGTGCTGATCCGCAGCACGGTCGCGACATTTTTTGCCCGCGGCAACACCGCGACGCCGGTGATCGCCGCGCTCATCGCCGCTGCCGTCAATATCGCCTGCAAGTTCCTGCTGATGGGACCGCTGGCGCAAGTGGGCCTCGCGCTGGCGACCTCGATCGGCGCCTGGACCAATCTCGGCCTGGTGGTCTGGTTTGCGATCCGCGCCGGTCACCTGCGCATCGACGAGCGCTTGCGGCAATCGACGGTCAAGCTGGCGGCTGCCGGGCTCGCGTTGGCTGTCACGTTGTGGTTGTGCGAGGCGCCGGTTGCACATCTGTTCGCGGACTGGCGGCGGCTGCACGATGTTGTGATCCTTGCGCTGCTGGCCGCGATCGGCGGCGGCGTTTACGGTGGCATCGTCCTTATTCTGTTCGGCCGGGGCTGGCTGACGGCATTTCGCGCCCGGCGGCGCGGCTGACCAAAGTTTCATCGCGCTATTGCCGATCGGCTCCGGTGGACATAATTGCCCGCCGACGCTATGGGGACGGGCCGGATCATGCGCGGTTGGCCGCTACGGCAGGTATTCATGAACGGTACACGGGCATTTTCATCACTTTCATTGATACGTGGCGCCCGCAACATCGCTTTGCTGGGCGCTGCTCGCAACTTTGGTTGTCAGCTGCGGCGAACGCCAGCAGCAGGGCGGCGCGCCGCCGCCGCCGGCGGTCAGCGTTGCCAAGCCGATCAAGCGCATGGTGACCGATTTCGACGAATATGTCGGCCGCTTCACCGCCGTCAATTCGGTGGAAGTGCGCGCGCGCGTCTCCGGCTATCTCGAAGGCGTGCATTTCAAGGACGGGCAGATCGTCAAGCAGGGCGATCTCCTGTTCACCATCGACAAGCGGCCGTTCCGGAACACGCTCGATCAGGCGCGCGCCAATCTGGCGCAGGCCAAATCCAATCTCGCCTTCACCGAATCCGACTACACGCGCGGCCAGCAACTGGTGAAGGAAAAGACCATCACCGACCAGACCTTCGAGCAGCGCGCGCAGGCCTATCGCAACGCGCAGGCTTCCGTCAGCAACACCGAAGCCGCGGTGCGCCAGGCCGAGCTCGACATCGAATTCACCGAGTTGCGCGCGCCGGTCAACGGCCGCATCGGCGACCGCCGCGTCTCGCCCGGCAATCTGGTGACCGGCGGCACCAGCGGCAACACCACGCTGCTCGCCACCATCGTGTCGACCGATCCGATCTATTTCGAATTCACCTTCGACGAGGCGTCGTTCCTGCGTTACGAGCGAATGGCGAAGAACGGCAACGACGTCGCCAGCCGTGGCGCCGGCGTGCAGGTGGCGCTCAAGCTCATCGATGAGCGCGAATTCGATCACCAGGGCCGCATGGATTTCGTCGACAACGTGATCGACCGTTCGACCGGCACCATCCGCGGCCGCGCGGTGTTCGCCAATCCCAACAATATCTTTACGCCCGGCATGTTCGCCCGCGTGCGGGTGCCCGGTTCGCCGCCCTACGATGCCTTGCTGGTTCCGGCCGCGGCGATCGGCACCGAGCAGGCGCGAAAATTCGTGCTCACGGTCAATGCCGACAACACCGTGGTTCCCAAATACGTGACGCTCGGCCAGACCGCCGCCGACGGCATGCAGGTGGTCAAGAACGGCATCGGCCCCGACGACCGCGTGATCGTGAACGGCCTGATGCGGGCGCGGCCCGGGCAGAAGGTCACGCCGCAAGAAGAGGGCAAAGGCGGTCCGCCGGCGCAAGGTGCGGGCGCGCCGCAGACGCCGAAATAAGGCTGGCCGAAACCGATGCGTATTTCGCACTTCTTTATCGACCGGCCGATCTTCGCCTCCGTGGTCTCGATCGTGTTCGTGATTCTCGGCGGCGTCGGCTTCCTGCGGTTGCCGATCGCGCAATATCCGGAAATTGCGCCCCCGAGCATCACGGTGTCCGGCCAGTATCCCGGCGCCAGCGCCGACGTTGTGGCCTCGACGGTGGTGACGCCGATCGAGCAGCAGATCAACGGCGTCGAGAACATGATTTATCTGTCGTCGAACTCGACCGCGAATGGTCAATTCACGATCTCGGTCACTTTCGACATCGGCACCAACCTCGATATCGCGCAGGTGCAGGTGCAAAACCGCGTCGCCATCGCGCAGCCGCGGTTGCCGGCCGACGTGCGCAATATCGGCGTGACTGTGCAGAAAAGTTCGCCCGACCTGATGATGGTCGTGCATCTCTATTCGCCCGACAAGTCGCGCGACACGTTGTTCATTTCGAACTATGCCACGCTCGAAATCACCGATGCGGTGACCCGCGTCGACGGCGTCGGCTCGCTCATCGTGTTCGGCAGCCGCGACTACGCCATGCGCATCTGGCTCGATCCCGACCGCCTGCAATCGGTGGGCCTGACCGCGAGCGACGTGGTGACCGCGCTGCAAGGGCAGAACGTGCAGGTCGCCTCCGGCGTGCTCAATCAGCCGCCGGTGGACAAACCGGGCGCGTTTCAGATTTCGGTGCAGACGCAAGGCCGCCTCGCCGATCCGGCTGAGTTCGGCAATATCGTGGTCAAGCAGACCGCCGACGCGATCGTGCGGGTGAAGGATATCGCCCGGGTGGAACTGGCGGCGCAGGATTACGGGACCAATTCCTATCTCGATCTCAACCCGGCGGTCGCCATCGGCGTCTTTCAGCGCCCCGGCTCGAACGCGCTCTCGACCGCGCGGGCGATCGAGGACACCATGGAGGGGCTCTCGAAACGGTTCCCGCCGGGCCTGAAATACACCATCGTCTACAACCCGACGCAATTCATCCAGCAATCGGTCGAGGCCGTCGAAACGACCATCGCCGAGGCGATCATCCTGGTCGTGCTGGTGGTCATCCTGTTCCTGCAAACCTGGCGCGCCGCGATCATCCCGATCGTCGCCATACCGGTGTCGCTGATCGGCACGTTCTTCTTCATGTCGATCTTCGGGTTCACGCTCAACAACCTGTCGCTGTTCGGGCTCGTGCTCGCCATCGGCATCGTCGTCGACGACGCCATCGTCGTGGTCGAGAACGTCCAGCGCAACATCGAGGCCGGGTTAAGCCCGCACGACGCGGCGATCAAGAGCATGGACGAAGTCGGCGCGGCGCTGGTCGCCATCGCGCTGGTGCTGATTTCGGTGTTCGTGCCGTCGGCCTTCATCACCGGCATATCCGGCCAGTTCTACCGGCAGTTCGCGCTCACCATCGCCGGTGCGACGATCATCTCGCTCACGGTGTCGCTGACACTGTCGCCGGCGCTTTGCACGCTGCTGCTCAAGCCGGAAGGGCGGCCTGAGGAAGACCGCTGGTGGAGCAAGCCGATCCACGGCTTCTTCCGCGCGTTCAATCGCTACTTTGCCGCCCTGACGCGGGGCTATGGCTGGCTGTCGGCGCGCACGGTACGGATCGCCGTGCTGATGCTGGTGGTCTATGCCGGCGTCATCGCCTTCGGGCTCAATGAATTCCGCAAGACGCCGATCGGCTTCATCCCGCAGCTCGACCGCGGCTATCTCATCATCGTCACGCAACTGCCGCCGGCGGCATCGCTCGCGCGTACCGACGACGTCAATCGGCGTGTGGTGGAAATCGCGCTGAATACGCCAGGCATCGCGCATGCGGTGAACATCGTTGGCTTTTCCGGCGCCACCTTCACGGTCGCGCCGAATGCGGGCGCCATCTTCGTCACGCTCGATCCGTTCGAGAAGCGCGCCGCAGATCCGCGGCTGTCGGCTGCCGCGATCCAGGGCCAATTGTTCGTGCGCCTGCAGGCGATCAAGGACGGCTTGATCTTCGTTGCCGCGCCGCCGCCGGTTGCCGGCATCGGCAATGCCGGCGGCTTCCGCATGATGGTCGAAGACCGCGCCGGGCAGGGAGCGCAGGCCTTGCAGGGCGCGGTTTACGCGATGATGGGGCGGGCGGCGCAGACGCCGGGGCTCACCCAGGTCTATTCGCTGTTCGAGAACACCACGCCGCAGCTTTATCTCGACATCGATCGCGTCAAGGCGCAATTGCTCGGCATCAATATCCCCGACGTATTCGCCGCCCTGCAGATTTACCTCGGCTCGGCCTATGTGAACGACTTCAACCTGTTCGGCCGCACCTACCGCGTGGTCGCGCAAGCCCAGAGCGACTATCGCCAAAATACCGAAGACGTCTTGAAGATCCGCGTGCGCAACAAGAGCGGCGAAACCGTGCCGCTCGGCGCCTTCACCACGGTGCGGACCATCACGGGGCCGTACCGGGTGCCGCGTTACAATCTTTATCCGGCGGCCGAACTCGACGGCACGGCCTCGCCCGGCTACAGCCAGGGCGAGGCGATCAAGATCATGGAGCAGTTCGCGGCCGAAACGCTGCCGGAGGGTTTCTCCTACGAATGGACCACGCTCGCCTTCCAGCAATTGCGCGCCGGCAATACCGCCGTCTTTGCCTTCGTGCTGGCGGTGGTGTTCGTGTTCCTGGTGCTGGCGGCGCAATTCGAAAGCCTGACCCTGCCGGTGGCGGTGATCATGATCGTGCCGATGTGCCTGATCGCCTCCATTGTCGGCGTCGTGCTGCGCGGGATGGACAACAATATTCTGACGCAGGTCGGCTTCATCGTGCTGATCGGTCTCGCCTCCAAGAACGCCATCCTGATCGTGGAGTTCGCCAAGCAGCTGGAGGATGCCGGCCGCGACCGCTTCGCCGCGGCGGTGCAGGCGGCGCATTTGCGGCTGCGGCCGATCCTGATGACCTCGCTCGCCTTCATCCTGGGCGTGACGCCGCTGGTCTGGGCGGTCGGCGCCGGCGCCGAACTGCGCCAGACGCTCGGCACCGCGGTGTTCTCCGGCATGATCGGCGTCACCGCCTTCGGCCTGATCTTCACGCCGGTGTTCTACGTGGTGTCGCGCTGGTTCGCGGAGCGCTTCTCGCGGCGGCGCGAGGAAGCGCGGCCGGCCAAGCGATGACGATGAAATTCGGATTCGGCCAGGCACTCACGCGCAAGGAGGACGATCCGCTGCTGCGCGGCGCCGGCCGTTACGTGGCCGATGTCGCGCCGGACGCCACGCTGCACGCGGTGATGCTGCGCTCGCCGCACGCGCATGCCCGTTTCAGCATCCACGAACTCGACCGCGTGCGCGCCATGCCGGGCGTGCGGCTGGTGCTGGTCGCCGCCGACGTGGCCGGCCTTGGGCCGCTGCCGACGCCCGGCGTGCTGCCGGGCGTGGATATCCCGATTCCGGTCTATCCGATCCTGGCCAAGGATATCGTGCGGCATGTCGGCGATGCCATCGCCTTCGTCGTCGCCGACAGCCTGGCGGCGGCAAAGGACGCCGCCGAGGCGATCGCCGTCGATTGGCAGCCGCTGCCGCACACGATCGGCGCCATGGCCGCGCTTGCCGCCGGCGCGCCGCTGGTGTGGCCCGACCGGCCCGGCAATCTCGCCTTCGAGACCGAGCTTGGCGACGCGCGCGCCACCGAGGCGGCGTTCGCGCAAGCGGCCAAGACGGTCTCGCTCACCATCGTCAATCAGCGGCTGGTGACGAACTACATGGATACCCGCGGCGTGATCGCCGAATACGACGGCAACCGCTACACGCTCACTCTCGGCAGCCAGGGCAGCCACATCATCCGCGACATCATCTGCGGCCAGGTGCTCAAGCTGCCGCTCGACAAGATGCGGGTCGTCACGCCCGACGTCGGCGGCGGCTTCGGCACCAAGCTGTTTCCCTATCGCGAATATGCGCTGGCCGCGGTGGCGGCCGAGCGGCTGCGCCGGCCGGTGAAGTGGGTGTGCGAGCGCTCCGAACATTTCCTCGGCGACAGCCACGGCCGCGACAACATTTCCAGCGCGCGGCTGGCGCTCGACGACAAGGGGCGCTTCCTGGCGCTGGCGCTCGATATCGTCGCCGACATGGGCGCCTATCTGTCGTGCTATGCGCCTTACATTCCCGTGGCTCGGCGCCGGCATGGCGACCGGCGCCTATGACATTCCGGCCGCGCATGTGCGCTTGCGCGCGGCCTATACCAACACCGTGCCGGTCGACGCCTATCGCGGCGCCGGGCGGCCGGAGGCCTCCTATCTGATCGAGCGGCTGGTCGACACGGCGGCGCGCGATCTCGGCATCGCGCCGGACGCCTTGCGCCGCAAGAACCTGATCAAGCCGAAGGCGCTGCCCTACACGACGCCGACCGGGAAAGTCTACGACTCCGGCGATTTCGCCGGCTGCATGGCGCGCGCGCAGGAAATCGCCGACTGGGACGGCTTTGGCAAACGCGCGGCCGCATCCAAGCGCGCCGGCAAGCTGCGCGGCATCGGCATCGCCAGCTATATCGAGGCCTGCGGCAACAACGGGCCGGAAACGGCGAACGTGCGGCTCGAGCG
Organism: uncultured Alphaproteobacteria bacterium; assembly: GCA_963762285.1. GTDB lineage: Bacteria > Pseudomonadota > Alphaproteobacteria > Rhizobiales > Xanthobacteraceae > Pseudolabrys. The sequence goes on from CAVXKE010000015.1 coordinate 400,809, forward strand.
CGACGGCGGCGTCACCGTGCTGATCGGCTCGCAGTCGACCGGGCAGGGCCACGCCACCTCCTATGCGCAACTGGTCGCCGAGCGGCTCGATCTGCCGCCGGAGCGCGTGCGCGTGGTGCAGGGCGATACCGATCTGATCGCGAGCGGCGCCGGCACCGGCGGCTCGAGCTCGATTCCGGTCGGCGGCGTGTCGGTCGACCGCGCCAGCAAGACGCTGGCCGAGCAGCTCAAGCAGCTGGCCGCCGACGCGCTCGAAGCGGCGGCGACCGACATGGAAATCGCCGACGGCACGGTGCGGGTGGCCGGCACCGACCGCGCCATCACTTTCGTCGAGCTGGCCGCGCATCCGAAGGCGACGCCCGAGAACTTTGCGCGCGTCGAACGAGTTCAGTGTCGAGCCGCCGACATTCCCGAACGGCACCCATATCGTGGAAGTCGAGATCGATCCCGACACCGGCGTCGACGGCGATCCTGAACTACGTCGTGGTCGACGATTTCGGCGCCACGCCTCAATCCGCTGCTGCTTGCCGGCCAGGTGCACGGCGGCGCGGTGCAGGGCATCGGCCAGGCGCTGATGGAAGACACCGTCTACGATGCGGCCTCCGGGCAATTGCTCAGCGCGAGCTTCATGGACTACGCCATGCCGCGCGCCGCCGACGCGCCGTCCTTCGTGTTCGAAACGCGCAACGTGCCGTGCAAGACCAACCCGCTCGGCGTCAAGGGCGCGGGCGAGGCCGGCGCCATCGGCTCCTGTCCGGCGCTGATCAACGCCATCCTCGATGCGCTCTGGCGCAGCCATCGCATCCGCCACATCGACATGCCGGCGACCCCGCAACGCATCTGGGCCGCCATCGAAGCGGCGAAGAAGTAATCGTCCAGTCCGTCATTCCGGGGCGCCGCGAGCAGCGAGCCCGGAATTCAGATATAAATACCGTGCATGCTTCTGGATTACGGGTTCCGGCCTTCGGCCGACCCCGGAATGACATCCTTTTGCGATCCGGATATCGCGGCTATGAAACCCCGATGAATCTGCTCAAAGCCATCGGCTTCAAGCTGATCTCCGCGCTGCTGTTCGCCGCGATGTCGGCGCTGGTGCGCCAGTTGGGCGATGTCGCACCGGTCGGGCAAATGGTGTTCTTCCGCAGCGCCTTCGCGATTCTGCCGGTGCTGTTGATCTATGCCGTGCGCGGCGAACTGGCGAGCGCGGTCTACACCAGCCGGCCGCTCGGCCAGCTCGGCCGCGGACTGCTCAGCGTCGGCGGCATGTTCACCAATTTCTCCGCGCTGACGCGGCTGCCGCTGGCGGACGCGACCGCGATTTCCTTTGCCTCGCCGCTGATCACCGTGGCGCTCGCCGCCGTCATTCTGAAAGAGCGCGTGCGCGTCTATCGCTGGTCGGCGGTGCTGGTCGGCTTTGCCGGCGTGATCGTCATGCTGATTCCGCATTTCGAAGTCGGCCACTACGCGGCGGCCGGCGCTGCCGCCACCGCCGCCGTCGGCTCGATGTTTGCGATGACCTCGGCGGTCTGCAATGCCGGCACGGTGATCCAGACCCGCCGCCTCACGCAAAGCGAAACCACGCCGTCGATCGTGTTTTATTTTTCGGTTGTCTGCGCCATCGCGGGCGCGCTCACGCTGCCGTTCGCCTGGCACACGCCGACCGGATCGGAACTGATCGCGCTGATCTCGCTCGGCGTGCTCGGCGGCATCGCGCATATTTTCCTGACCGAGAGCTATCGCTTTGCCACGGCCTCGGTGGTGGCGCCGTTCGACTACAGCTCGATGCTGTGGGCGCTCATGCTCGGTTACTGGCTGTTCGGCGAACTGCCGAGCGCGCTGGTCTATGTCGGCGCGGCCATCGTCGCCGGCGCCGGGCTGTTCGTGATCTGGCGGGAGCGCGCGGTCGGCCTCAAGCGCGCGCCCGAGGAGGAAGGGCCGCGCCGGCCGGAAATTTAGCGCGAGCCCATGGCACTGAGTGCGCTATCTGACCGACAGCGCGCGCTTGTAGCGACGTTTAAGAGCAATAACCGGGCGCGACCGGCGCAAAATCACCCGAGGGCTTGCGATAATAGCAGTTGCCGCGCCACCAATAATATTGGTGCCGCGCGACCTGAATATCGGATTGGAAGGTGAAAATGGTCCCCTTGAGTTCCGCCTCGCTGGCAACCACCGGGCCGGTTGTTCCGCCACCGGGAGCGGCGGCGGCCGCAGCGCCCGCCGCCGGCTGATTGGCCGGTTGTTGCGCCATCGCGGACAAAGACGGTGCCGCAAGAAATGCCGCCAAGGAGACGACAAGCATCAGGTGCTTGGACTTCTTCATGGCCGATACCCCCTATGGTGCATTGAGATTGCGAACGCCTGTGCGCCCGCTGGTCCACCGGGATTTCCTAGAGGTCTCCTAACTCGGGGCCATGGTAGGCGTTTTCCGAACTGGCTGGAAGCCCGCCGTTACCTTCGGGCATGGCGAGGCGCGACCTATGGCTAACGGGCCTACGCCATGAACGCCTTGAAGGTGATGATGGTGTGGGTGTCCTTGATGCCGGGGATGCACTGCACCTTCTCGTTGACGAAGTGGCCGATATCGGTCCCGGCATCGACGTAGAATTTCACCAGCAGGTCGTAGTCGCCGGCGGTCGAGTAGATTTCGGAGGCGATCTCGGCTTCGGCCAGCGCGTTGGCCACCTGATAGGATTTGCCGAGTTCGCATTTGATCTGGACGAAAAAGGGGGTCATTTCGCGCCTCCGCTTTACCGCAGGTGCCGCGGCCGGTTGTCACGCAATCCAGCAAAAAGGCGCTGCGCATGGCAAGGCGCCCTTGCCTTGGCCAGCCGCGCGGACTAGTTAGGTATCAGCAATCTCTTGGGGTGTCCGGCTGTTGCCGGGCTGAGAGGCCGCCCGAGGCCAACCCAACGAACCTGATCCGGGTCATGCCGGCGGAGGGAGATGAGATGCGCCATTCCGAGGCCGCAACGCGCGATATCTTATCGCGCAAAGAGTTGCCGCAAGTCGCGGCGGCGTTGCTCGACCGCCTGCGCGCGCAGCGTCCGCGCGTGCACTGCATCACCAATGCGGTGGCGCAGAATTTCACCGCCAATGTGCTGCTGGCCGCCGGCTGCGTGCCGTCGATGACGCTGTCCGCCGAGGAGATCGCCGCGTTCGTTGCCGGCGCGCAGGCGCTGCTGGTCAATCTCGGCACCTTCGATCGCGAGCGGCGCGAGGCCACCGGGATCGCGCTGGAAACCGCGCGCCGGGGGAACGTGCCCTGGGTGCTCGACCCGGTGTTCATCGATCGCAGCGCGCCGCGCGCGGTCTTCGCGCGCGAACTGGTCGCGCGCGCCCCCAAGGCGATACGGCTCAACCGCGCCGAATTTTCCGCGCTGGCGGACAGCGAGCCATCGCGCGAAGCGCTGGCGGCTTATGCGCGCGAGCAAAAAACCGTGCTCGCGCTGTCGGGCGAGACCGATTGGATCGGCGACGGCGAGCGCCTTGCATCGATCGCCAACGGCCATGCGCTGATGGCCAAGGTCACCGCCATGGGCTGCGCCGCCTCGGCGCTGGTGGCGGCTTGCGTCGGCGTCGAAGCGGACGCCTGGCGCGCGACCGCGGGCGCGCTGGTGATCATCGGCGTCGCCGGCGAACTGGCGGGCGCCAAGGCGCAAGGTCCGGGCAGCTTCGCGGTCGCCATCCTCGACGCTCTCCACAATCTCGATGGGGCGACCCTCATCGCACGCGCACGGGTGAACTGATGGACGTCGATCTCCGGCTTTACGCGCTTGTCGATCCCGCCGTCGCCGGCGGACGCACGCTGACCGATCTCGCCGGGCGGATCGCCGGCAGCGCCACGCTGGTGCAATTGCGCGACAAGCATTCCTCCACCCGCGCCATGATCGCGGAAGCGCGCGCCCTGCGCGGCGTGCTGGCGCCCGCCGGCGTGCCGCTGCTGATCAACGACCGCGTCGACGTCGCGCTCGCCGCCGAAGCCGACGGCGTGCATATCGGCCAGGACGACATCTCGGCGGCCGACGCGCGGCTGCTGCTCGGCCGCACGGCCATCATCGGGCTCAGCATCAAGACGGTGCAGCAGGCCGAAGCGGCGCCGCTCGAATTGCTCGACTACGTGGCGATCGGCGGCGTGTATGGCACGACCTCCAAGGACAATACCGCGACGCCCATCGGCATCGCTGGATTGCGCGCCATCGTGCAGGCGGTGCGCGCGCGCAAAGCCCGGTTTCCGATCTGCGCCATCGCCGGCATCAATGCGGGCAACGCGGCCGACGTGATCGCGGCCGGCGCCGACGGCGTGGCGGTGATCTCGGCGCTCTCGCTCGCGAGCGATCCGGCGCTCGCCGCGCAGGAGCTGCGCGCGGTGGTCGACGACGCGCTCAAGCGGCGGGGGCCGTGCATGACCGCGATTGCCGTCACCATCGCCGGCTCGGATTCGAGCGGCGGCGCCGGCATCCAGGCCGATCTCAAGACCTTCGCCGCGCTCGGCGTCTATGGCGCCTCCGTGATCACCGCGCTGACGGCGCAGAACACCGAGAGAGTCGCCGCCATCCACGACGTGCCGGCCGATTTCATCGCCGCGCAGATCGACGCGGTGTTCTCCGATCTCGATGTCGGCGCGGTGAAGATCGGCATGCTGTCGCGCGCCGCCAGCCATCGAGGCGGTGGCGCGCGGCCTCGTCCGCCACCAGGCGAAAAACATCGTGCTCGATCCGGTGATGGTCGCCACGTCCGGCGACCGGTTGCTCACGCCCGACGCGATCGGCGCCTTGCGCCGCCTGCTGATCCCGCGCGCGCTGCTGGTGACGCCCAATCTGCCGGAGGCCGCCGCGCTGACCGGCGCGAGCCTGGCGCGCAACGAAGCGGAAATGGAAGTGCAGGCGCGCGAAATCCTGGCGCTCGGCGCGCGCAACGTGCTGATCAAGGGCGGCCACGGCGAGCGGCGACGAGAGCGTCGATCTGCTGATCGGGCAGGGCGAGGTCGTCCGCCTGTCGGCCCAGCGCATCGCCACCAAGAACACCCACGGCACCGGCTGCACGCTGTCGTCGGCGATCGCCGCCGGCCTCGCCAAGGGCCGCGACCTCATCGCCGCGACGCAGGACGCCAAGGCTTACGTCACCGCGGCCATCGCCGGCGCCGACCGCTTGCAGGTCGGCCACGGCCACGGGCCGCTGCATCATTTTTACGCGCAATGGAGATAGTCATGACGACGCGACGCAACTTCACATCGCTGCGGCGCGCCGCGGCCGGCGCGCTGGCGGCACCGGCGGTGGCGCGGGCGCAGACCATGAAATGGCGCATGGTGACGTCGTGGCCGAAGCGGCTGCCGGGGCCCGGCATGTCGGCCGAGCGCGTCGCCGAGCCGCATCCGCACGCTGTCGGGCGGGCGCATCGACATCACCGTCTATGCGGCGGGCGAGGTGGTGCCGGCCTTCGAGGTGCTGGACGCGGTCGGCAACGGCGTCGCCGATATCGGCCACACCGCCTCGTTCTACTGGCAGGGCAAGATGCCGGCGGCGGCGTTCTTCACCACCGTGCCGTTCGGCCTGACGCCGGCGGAACACGTCGCCTGGATCGAGGCCGGCGGCGGCCAGGCGCTGTGGGACGAGCTCTACGCGCCGTTCGGGGTGAAGCCGTTCATGGGCGGCAATACCGGCGTCTGCATGGGCGGCTGGTTCCGCCGCGAGCTCAAGAGCCTCGCCGACCTGCGCGGCCTGAAGCTGCGCTCGCTCGGCCTCGGCGGCGAGGTCTACCGCCGGCTCGGCGCCACGCCGCAGACCACGCCGCCGGCGGAAATCCTCTCCAGCCTGCAATCGGGCGTGATCGACGGCGCCGAATTCGTCGGGCCCGGCACCGACATCGCGCTCGGGCTCTATCGCGTGGCGCCGTTCTACTACTATCCGGGCTTCAACAAGCCGAACGGCACCGGCGAATGCATCGTCGCGCTGAAAGCGTGGAACGCGCTGTCCGACGAACTCAAGGCGATCGTCACGCATGCCTGCGCGACGGAGGCGAATTTCGCGCTGGCCGAGATGGAGCGGCTCAACGCGCAGGCGCTGGCCGCGCTCACGGGCGAGCACAACGTAACGCTCGCCGCGTTCCCGGCCGACCTGGTCGCCGCCGCGCGCCAGCAGGCCGCCGACGTGCTCGGCGAGGTGGCCGCGCGCAGACGCCATCTCCGGCAAGGTGCACGCCTCCTACACCGCGTTCCGCGCGCGCACCGCGCCCTGGTCGCGGATGTCGATCGAGGCGGTGTTAAGGGCGCGGGGGGTCTAGGGCGGCTGACGGCTTGAACGGCCCCGCCGTCTTTGCTAGCGCCTTGCGCGCATCCCGCCGGCGAACAGCCATTCCAGCAAGGTCAGCATCCCGCCCATGAAAATCGCAGCCATCAACAGCCCGCAGGGCAAGATTTTCGGCGCCGTCGAGGGCGACAGCTTCAAGCCGTTTTCGGTCGGCGGCGGCACGCTGCGCGATCTGCGCCATGTCATCAAGCTGATGGGCGAGGGCAAGCCGCTCGACTACGGGACGCCGGTGGCGCTCGCCCGCGCCAAGCTCGCCGCGCCGGTCGGCCCGCTCTCGAAGAACGTGATCTGCGTCGGCAAGAACTATTACGACCACGCCCGCGAATTCGCCCAGAGCGGCGTCGATCAGTCCGGCGACAAGCAGGAGGCGCCGGCCGATCCGGTGATCTTCACCAAATCCATCTCCTCGCTCGCCGATCCGTTGCAGAAAATCTCCGCGTCGTCGGACCCGACCCATACCGTGGACTACGAAGGCGAGTTCGGCGTCGTCATCGGCAAGCGCTGCAAGAATGTCAGCCGCGCCGACGCGCTCGATGTCGTGTTCGGCTACACCATCGTCAATGACGTCACCGCCCGCGCCGTGCAGCAGCGCCACAAGCAATGGTTTCTCGGCAAGAGCCTGGACGGTTTCTGCCCGGTCGGCCCTTACCTGGTGACGCGCGACGAGTTCGGCGTGCCGGGCGAGCAGGAGCTCGCCACTTACGTGAACGACGAGCGCCGGCAGTTCGCCAAGCTGCGCGACATGATTTTCGACGTGCCCACCTTCATCGAAACGGTCACCGCCTATGTCACGCTGGAACCGGGCGACCTGCTGGCGACCGGCACGCCGGCCGGCGTCGGCATCGGCTTCGATCCGCCGCGCTATCTGCAACCCGGCGACGTGGTTCGCGTTTCGATCTCGGGGATCGGCGAGCTCACTAATCCGGTAGTCTGAGGCGCCGGCATCGCCTATAAGGACACCCGGAAAACAAGGATTTTTGGCCGGACTTGCGAAATATCAATGTCAGCGGCGGGAAAAGCGGTCTGCTCGCCCCGATTGCCCTGACCTTATGCCGCCTTGATGCCGTCTTGGCCGGCCCTGAAAAACGCCGCACAATCAATCCATAAGCCCATGCGAGAGGAGTAACCGGATGGCCAACGCAACCCCCTGGAAGACCAACGACTGGTTCGTCAGCGAATGGAATTACGCGCCTGAAGTGACCAAGGACTTCAAGTTCGCCAAGAACATCAAGATCCACGACGTCACCCTGCGCGACGGCGAACAGCAGACCGGCGTCATCCTCTCCAAGGACGAGAAAATCCGCATCGCCGAAGGCGCTGGCCGAAGCCGGCGTGCACCGCATCGAAGCCGGCATGCCGATCGTCTCGCCGTCCGACAACGCGGCGATCAAGGAGATCGTCAAGCGCAATCTCGGCCCGCAGATCTTCTCCTTCGCCCGCTGCATGAAGGAAGACGTGCAGCGCGCCATCGACACCGGCGTCAACGGCGTCGTCATGGAAATCCCCTCGTCAGCAAGCACATGGTCGATCTCGCCTACCGCTGGCCGATGGAAAAGGCGATCGAGACCTCGATCGAGGCCACCGCCTTCGCGCACAAGAACGGCCTCGAGGTGGTGTTCTTCCCGATCGACTTCTCGCGCGCCGAGCTGAAATGGGCGCATCGACCTGATCGAGAAGGTCGGCAAGGAAGGCCACATGGACGCGCTCGCCTTGGTCGACACCTTCGGCGTGCTGTCGCCGCACGCCATGAAATACTTCGTCACGCGAGGTGCAGAAGCCGCATCAAGAAGCGGCTGGAGGCGCACTTCCACCAGGACTTCGGCATGGGCGTCGCCAACACCATCATGGCGCTGTCGCTCGGCGTCGAGGTGATGCACACCACCGTGCTCGGCATCGGCGAGCGAAGCGGCAACGCGCCGATGGAAGAGATCGTGATGGCGCTCAAGACCATGTACGGCGTCGACGTCGGCATCGACTCCACCAAGCTCACCCCGCTGGCGAACCTGGTGCAGCGGCTGACCGGCGTGGTGGTGCCGACCAACAAGGCGATCGTCGGCTCCGGCCTCTACCAGATCGAGTCCGGCATCATCGCCTCGTGGTTCAAGAACTGCGGCGAGAAGAACGCCACCGAGCTGTTCCCGATCCGCTGGAGCGCGGTCGGCCAGCCGCCGGCCGAAGTGGTGATGGGCAAGGGCTCCGGCATCGACTCGGTCAACATGTGGCTGAAGGACGTCGGCATGCAGGTGTCGGAAGAGGACGCCATGAAGGTGCTGCAGGCCGTCAAGCTGCATTCGCTGACCAACAAGAAGATGCTCAGCCACGCCGAATTCCGCGACGTGGCGCGCGCGACGCTCGGCCGCACGCAGCAGGCGGCGGAGTAAGCGCGGCGGCGTAAGCTCTACGCTAACGGCTAACGACAAAGCCCCGGGGCAAAATCCCGGGGCTTTTTTTTTGTTTTCGTCATTCCGGGATGGCGCGTAAGCGCCGGACCCGGAATCCAGATGTAGATTCCGAAAGTGTTTCTGGATTCCGGGTTCGCCCGCCTTCGGCGGGCGCCCCGGAATGACGGTTAAGCCTTAAACGGCACGATCTTCTGCGTCTGCGTGCCAAGACCGTCGATGCCGAGCTCGACCACATCGCCGGCTTGCAGATATTTCGGCTCCACCTTGCGGCCGAGGCCGACGCCGGCGGGCGTGCCGGTGACGATGACGTCGCCGGGCTCCAGCACGAAGAATTGCGAGCAATACCAGACGAGATGCTGGCAGTCGAAGATCATGTTGCGCGTGTTGCCATTCTGGCGCGGTTCGCCGTTGACCTTCGACCATACAGCGAGGTTCTGCGGATCCTTGATCTCGTCCTTGCTCACGAACCAAGGCCCGAGCGGACCGAAGGTCTCGGCGCCCTTGCCCTTGCAGATGGTCTGCCCGCGTTCAAGCTGGAATGCGCGTTCCGACACGTCGTTGCCGACGCAATAGCCGGCGACCGCGTCCATCGCCTTGTCTTTCGCCAGATAGCGCGCGCGCTTGCCGATGATGATGGCGAGCTCGCATTCGTAATCGAGCTTGGTCGAGCCCTTCGGGATCATGGTGTTGTCGTTCGGCCCGCAGATGCAACTCGGCGCCTTGTTGAACACGACCGGCTCCTGCGGAATCGGATTACCGCCCTCGGCGGCGTGATCGGAATAATTGAGCCCGATGGCGATGAAGTTGCGCACATTGCCGATGCAGGCGCCGAGCCGCGACTTGCCGCCGACCGCTTTCAGCCGCTTGAGGTTGGCCTTCCTGATCTTGGCGAGATCGCCGGCGGCCAGCATGGCGCCGTCGATATCCTTCACGATACGCGACAGGTCGCGGATCTTGCCGTCGGCGTCGATGATGCCGGGCTTCTCGCGGCCGGGCGCGCCATAGCGGACGAGCTTCATTTGGGGTTTCTCCCTCGGGTGTCTGTTTTTAGGCGATGGGGCGAAGGGCGGGTCGGGACGGATCATGCGATGGCGGAGGGGGAGGCGGCAAGGGAGTGGCGTCGCCGCGGCGGCGATAATGCCCCATTTGCGGGCGGCACCGGCCCAGACGTTGACGCGAACGGTGCTTTGGGGGACCGTACCCGCGACTGCGCCGCAATTCATCGGAAAAAGAGCTGATCGCTATGGCTGGCTTGCTCTGGATCATGCTGATCGGTTTCGTGGCCGGCACCATCGCGCGCTTGCTCATGCCCGGTCCGAACACGCCCAAGGGTTTCGTCCTCACCACCGTGCTCGGCATTGCCGGGGCGTTCCTGGCGACATTTGTCGGTGCCTCGCTCGATTGGTATCGTCCGCATCAATTCGCCGGATTTATCGGCGCCGCCGTCGGCGCGCTGGTCATTCTGTTCATCTGGCACCGGCTTGTGATCTGGCGCATCATCCCGGATCACGGCGTCTGACCGCGGCGCGAAACGATCCATATCGCGCGATCCGGCGAAGCCGCGCGCGCTTTGAAAATTTGATATTCTCCCGCGCGAACCGCTCGGGTAGCATTGATGCAGTCCGGACCCATAAAGGCTGCGCCGGCGGGATCGCAGCAGCCATGCGCCGCCTCGCAGAGAGTAACCACCAGTGCAGGTGCTGACGACCGTGACCTTCGTCTACGCGATGCGGGAGGACCGCGTCCTCGCCGCGATCAATCCCGGCCGTCCCGAGGCTTGGTCCTGCTGGCTGACCCGGCGGATTGTGCTGGCGCTGCTCGATCGTCTCGGTGAGATTCTCGCGAATACGTCAGCTTTGGCCCAGCGCGCGCCCGTCGAGGCTCGCAAGGAAGTTGTCGCCTTCGAGCACGACGCCGCGATGGCGAAGACCGCGGAGCGGATGACCCAAACCCCGGCCGAGGCCCTCAACGCGAGCGCGACCGCGGCAGAACTCGTCGAGCAGCTCTCGATCGCCAATCAGGGCGAGAATTTCCGCGTGGAGTTTCGCGGAGCCGCCGGTGGTGGGGCCGTCGGCGTGCTGCGTCGGGCCGGAATCCAGCGCATTTCGCAGATGCTGCAGGATGAGGTTGCCAAGGCCGGTTGGCTGGCCGGGCCGGCCAGGCTGCAGCCCGCCCACGTCGCCGAGGACCCCGGTTCGAAGCCAATTCGTCATTAGCTGAGCCGGTCTTACGTCGGGGACGGCACAGCGATCGCGCAGGCCGCGAGCTGCCGCGCGCTATTTGCGACGCGTGCGCGGAAATGCCGGCAGCGTCTCGGTGTCATCTCGCGGCGGTGGCGCGTTTTCGCCCGCATCCGCATCGGCATTTTCCTCAGTCCCGCATGCTGGCAGCGGCGTGTCCGGCAGCAGCAGTCGCCAGATGCGTTTCAGGTCGGTGCCGGCATTGCAAGGACGCTTGGCCATGGCGCAACTATGGACGCAAAGCCACGCGCCGCGCCAGTGGTTCAGTGCGACAAATAAGGTGCTAGCGCACGCCCGCTTGCCGCCGGTGGCTGATCGCCAGCACGGCGATGTACAGCAGCAGGCCGCCGGCGACGACCAGCATCCAGTTCTGGCCGGCGAGGCCGAACAACTCGCAATTGCCGGTTAGCCAATTCAGCATGGCGTGAAACGCGTCCCTTGTGACGCTTCGATCCGGCAGTGTATGCCGAGCCAGGCGGCGAATTCTGTAAATTGAAAATAAAATGCGCAGCTTTGCGCGGAAAAAACCCGCTCCGCGCGCCGCATGGTTAGCCGATCCTAACGTTAATCCCGGCCTTTCGATATTCAGTTTCACGGTTGGGTAAACTGTCGCGGCTAGCATTCGCCCGCGGTCACACCGTCTGACCACATATCGGCAAGTCCGTGCGTGAGCACGCGAGGCCGATCCTCGACGGAGGAAGTCATGGACGAGAGACGCAAGCTGCCGCGCCGTCGCACGCTGAAAGCGGGCAGCATCACGCTCAACCAAGACGGCAGCGTCGATTGCCGGGTACGCAATCTGTCGCCGATCGGCGCCTGCCTGGAAGTGGCAAGCCAAATGGGTATTCCGGACGAATTCGTGCTGGTGGTTGAAACCGATCGCGTCAAGGCGCCTTGCCACGTGATCTGGCGCACCGCCACGCGCTTGGGTGTGGCCTTCACCGGCTGAGCGCGCGGCTTTCGGGCGACGGAATTAAGACAGCGCCACAGCCACGAGATGTGCCGCGCTATCGCCCAGTTCACGCCGATCCGGCTGAATGCGCCGACCGGGCCCGCCGCTCCGATCAACTATTTGAATTCATGTCCATTTCAAGCCCGCTCCATGCTGGCGCGGAATTCGGACCATGTGTGGCGCGGCGGCCACATAAAGCCAATTTTTGTGCAAACCGGCCTTTGGGGGCGGGCTATTTGACGTTGAGCCATTGTCGGCAGCCGACTCCGGCTGCACCATGCCGACATGCGCGCCAAGCGGTAACGGCGCGGCATCGATGGGGGGCTGGGGAATGTCTTATCGTGGCGTGAAAACGCTTTTGCTGGCGTGCGCTGGCGTTGGCGCATTGCTAGCCGCGACGGCCGGTGCCAATGCCGGCGGTTTTGCGGTTCGTGAGCAAAGCGCATTTGGACAGGGGTCGTCCTTTGCCGGAGTCGCCGCGGGCGGATCGCTATCGTCGCTGTTCTGGAATCCGGCGACCATGACGCAGATGCCCGGCCTGCAGAGCGAGTCGGTGCTGTCCGGCATTATTCCCTATTCCGCCAACACGCCCGGAGCGGGCACCGTGCTCGGCGGCCTTGGCGGCACCGGCGATACCGGCAACGATGCGCTGGTGCCGGCCAGCTATTATTCCTGGCAGTGTCAATTCGCAACTGTGGCTGGGTCTGTCGATCAACTCGCCGTTCGGCCTCTCGGTAAGCTTTCCCGACGCCTGGGCCGGCCGCAATTATTCCGGCGACACCAGCCTGAAGACCTACAACGCGACGCCGAGCTTTGCCTACAAGATCAACGATATGATCAGCATCGGCGCCGGCGTGCAGATTCAATACGCCAAAGCCGATCTGGCGACCGGCATTCCCGTGGATTATACCGGTACGGTGCCACCCGGGCTTGGGAACATCGCCAGCATCGAAGGCCACGGCTGGGGCTACGGCTTCACCGCCGGCGTCACATTGACGCCGACGCCGACCACGACCATTGGGCTCGGCTATCGTTCCGCCATCAACCAGAAGATCAAGGGCACGCTGACGCTTCAGCCGCCGGTCGGCTTGTTTGCCGCGCCGTATTCGACGCCCGGCGATGTCGAAACCACGCTCAAGCTGCCCGATGTCGTCAGCCTCGGCTTGCGGCAACGGTTGACGCCGCAGTGGATGCTGATGGCGACCGCCGAGTGGTCGAACTGGAGCCGCATCGGCACCTCGGTGGTGGACCAGTCGAATGGCTCGCAGGCGCGCGTCGCCGGCACTAACGTGGCGCTGCCGTTTGAATATCGCGACGGCTGGTTCTTGTCGATTGGCGCCGAGTACCAGTGGAACGACCAACTCGCGGTGCGCGGCGGCGTCGGCTTCGAGCGAAGCCCGATCAGCGATCAGGTGCGCACGCCCCGCTTGCCGGACAACGACCGCACATGGCTGTCGGTGGGAGCGACCTATCAAGCGACCAAGAAGCTGTCGTTCGATCTCGCCTATTCGCACCTGTTCGTGAAGGATACGCCGATCAACATTTCCGCGAGCTCGGGCAATCCTTGGTACAATCCGGCGGCGCCATTCCCCTATTTTGGCGATGTCAGCTCGCATGTCGACATCATCTCGGTGGCGATGAAATATCGCTGGGACGAGCCGGCGGCGCCGGAACCGAAGCTACTTCAAGGCGAAGTAAGCGCGGCGACTTGATACATGGACAAGGCCGGCGGCAACGCCGGCCTTTTTCATGAATTGTCATGCGGCGGCGATTCGCTACGCGTCTACATGTCCGCGCGGCCGGCGGGTGCTAGAACGCCCCGTTGAAGGTGCCGCCGTCGATCAGCAGGTTCTGCCCGGTGATGTAGCCGGCCTGCGCCGAACACAGGAACGCGCAGGCCGCACCGAACTCGGCCGGATCGCCGAAACGCTTGGCCGGAATGGTGGCGGCGCGGGCCTTGGCGGCTTCCTCGACGCTGATGCCTTTCTGCTCGGCGGCCTTGCTCAGCGTGCCGCGCAGGCGGTCGGTGTCGAAGGCGCCCGGCAGGATGTTGTTGATGGTGACGTTGTTGCCGGCCACCGTGCGCGCCACGCCGGCGAGGAACGCGGTCAGGCCGGCGCGCGCGCCCGACGACAGATCGAGGCCGGCGAGCGGCATCTTCACCGAGCCGGAGGTGATGTTGACGATGCGGCCGAACTTGCGCTGGCTCATCGGGTCGATCACCTTCTGGATCAATTCTACGGCGACGATCATGTTGGCGATCACGCCGTCGATCATCTGTTGACGGGTCAGCTCGCGGAAGTCGCGCAGCGGCGGCCCGGCATTGTTGTTGACCAGGATGTCGGGGGCGGGGCAGGCGGCGAGCAGCGCCTTCTGCCCGTCCGGTGTCGCCACGTCGGCGGCGACCGCGGTGATCTTGGCGCCGGTCGCCTTGGCGATCTCGGCGGCGACGGCGTCCAGTTTCTTCGCATCGCGGCCGTTGATCACCACTTCGCAGCCGGCATCGGCCAGCGCCCGCGCGCAGGCCTTGCCGAGCCCGCGGCTCGACGCGCAAACGATGGCCTTGCGGCCGGCAATTCCGAGATCCATGGGGTTTCCTTCTTGCACTAGCGTTTCGGCGCGAGTGTTAGGGGCAGGCGCGGCAGGCGTCAAGGGCGCCGTCGCCTACGACGTTGTCGTCACCGGGCAGTCCCGGTGACCCCGCTTAGGAGATTCACGTCGCCTGCCTAAGCGATATGCCGGGACACGTCCGCGCTATGACGAAGGAGAGGCAGGGCACCGCCTTTGTCGCCTCTCTGTCGCACTCGATTGCTACCCCGATGCGGGCGATGGCTGCTCGATTCGCAAAGGGGAAAACATGCCGCGCGATCCCGACAAACAGGTGATGGAAAAAGCCTATGCGCGCTGGGCGCCAGTCTATGACGTGCTGTGCGGGCCGGTGTTCGTCAATGGCCGGCGGGCCGCGGCGCGCGCCGCGCGCGAGGTCGGCGGACGCATTCTCGAGATCGGCGTCGGCACCGGCCTGTCGTTCGACGATTACGATGCCACGACCGAGATCACCGGCATCGATCTGTCGGAGCCGATGATCGCGCGCGCGCGCGGAACGCTTGAAGAGCGGCCGCTACCCGCATGTCAAAGCGTTGCAAGTGATGGATGCGCACGACCTGGCGTTCCCCGACGGCACCTTCGATTGCGTGGTCGGGCAGTTCGTCATCACGCTGGTCGAAAATCCCGAGCGCGTGCTGTCGGAATGCGCGCGCGTGCTCAAGCCGGGCGGGCAGATCGTGCTGGTCAATCATCTCTACTCGGAGCGCGGGCTGGCCGCCGCCATCGAGCGGTTGCTCGCGCAGAAGGCGCGCGCGGTCGGCCTGCGCCCGGAGTTTCCGTTCGCGCGGCTGGCCGCCTGGGCGCAAAACCACGGCGGAACCGAGCTGATCGAGCGCCGCAAGGTGCCGCCGTTCGGCGTCTATACGCTGGTGCGCTTCCGCCGCTGCGAGCCGCAGAGCGCCGCCGCCTAGCGCATGACGGTTTGGTTAAAATAGGTAAACAATGCTGTCATAAAACTGCAATGAGGGGCTGCTAATGCTTCCGCACATGAAGATGCCATTGGAGATCGTCGTATCGTGACGCAAGACGCCACGCGACGGTTTCGCGCGCTTTTCATTTCCGACGTGCATCTCGGCACGCGCGGCTGCCAGGCCGACAAACTGCTCGACTTCCTCCGCCACCACGAAGCCGACACCATCTATCTGGTCGGCGACATCGTCGACGGCTGGGCGCTGCGCTCGTCCTGGTACTGGCCGCAGGCGCATAACGACGTGGTGCAGAAACTCCTGCGCAAGGGCCGCAAGGGCTCGCGCGTCATCTACGTGCCCGGCAATCACGACGAATTCCTGCGCGGCTATTACGGCACGCATTTCGGCGGCATCGAGGTGGTGGAAAACACGATCCACGAGGCCGCCGACGGCCGCCGCTTCCTGGTGGTGCACGGCGACATCTTCGATCTGGTGGTGACGCAGGCGCGCTGGCTGGCGCTGCTCGGCGACAAGGCCTACGACTTCGCGCTCACCGCCAACCGCATCTTCAATGCTTTCCGCCGCGTGCTGGGCGCGCCCTACTGGTCGCTGTCGAAATGGGCCAAGCTGAAGGTGAAGAACGCGGTCAATTTCATCGGCGCTTTCGAGAAGGCGCTGGCCACCGAAGCCAAGCATCATAACGTCGACGGCGTGATCTGCGGCCATATCCACACCGCCGCCATGCACGACGACTTCGGTCTGCGTTACATCAATTGCGGTGACTGGGTGGAAAGCTGCACGGCGGTGGCCGAGCGCCACGACGGCCAATTCGAGATCATCACCTGGACGCAGGTCGGCCACGACAGCGAGCCGGCGCCGGCCGACGAGACCGCCGACAGCCTGCGGCAGGCCGCCGCATGATCGCGACACGCACTGAAGACCTCATCCTGAGGAGCCGCGCGAAGCGCGGCGTCTCGAAGGATGGCCGCGAGTGCTCGGCCTCATGGTTCGAGACGCGCCGCTTCGCGGCGCTCCTCACCATGAGGGTACTCGCATGAAAGTCCTGGTCGCCACCGACGCGTGGCATCCGCAGGTCAACGGCGTGGTGCGCACCCTGGGGCACGTCGCGCGCGAAGCGCGCACGCTCGGTGCGGAAGTGGAATTCCTGGCGCCGAGCGAATTCTGGACCCTGCCGATGCCGAGCTATCCGGAAATCAGGCTGGCGCTGCCGCGGCCGGGCCAGGTCGAGCGGCGGCTCGACCGCACGCGGCCGGACGCCATCCATATCGCGACCGAAGGCCCGCTCGGCCATGCCGTGCGCCGCGTCTGCATGCAGCGCGGACTGCCGTTCACCACCAGCCTGCACACCCGCTTTCCCGATTATCTCGCGGAACGCCTGCCGGTGCCGCAACGCTGGACCTGCGAACTGACCTGGGCCTGGCTGCGGCGTTTTCATAGCGCCGGCGCGGCGGTGCTGGCGGCGACGCCGACGCTCGGCGCCGAACTGACGACGCGCGGCTTCAAGAATGTGAAACTGTGGCCGCGCGGCGTCGATGCCAACCTGTTCCGCCCGCGCGCGGGCGCGCCGCTCGACCTGCCGCGGCCGATTTTCCTCACCGTCGGGCGGCTGGCGGTCGAGAAAAATCTCGAGGCCTTTCTCAAGCTCGATCTACCCGGCAGCAAGCTGGTGGTCGGCGACGGGCCGGCGCGCAATGCTTTGGCAAATGCCTATCCCGACGCCGTGTTTCTCGGCTCCCGGCAGGGCGAGGCGCTGGCCGAAATCTACGCCGCCGCCGACGTGTTCGTGTTCCCGAGCCGCACCGACACTTTCGGCCTGGTGCTGCTGGAGGCGCTGGCGAGCGGGGTGCCGGTGGCGGCCTTTCCGGCCGCGGCGCCGCGCGACGTGATCGGCGAGGCGCCGGTCGGGGCGCTCGACGAGGACCTGAAGCTCGCCTGCCTCGGCGCGCTCGAATGCTCGCGCCACGACTGCCGCGATTTCGCGCTCAAGATGACCTGGGAAGCGAGCGCGCGCACGTTCCTCAATCATGTCGAGGATGCCGCGAAGGGTGCCGCGCGCGCGGGCGACATGAGAACGGGCGACTAGCGAATGGCGCATCAGCGAATGGAGAGCCTATGATCCGCGCTGACAGGTCGCTACTCCCCATTCGCTCATCCGCGCTAGCCTTGCGCCATGGGCGCCCTCGATAAGACCGCGATACTGCCGACCGCCGCCGATATCGAGGCCGCGGCCAAGCGGCTTGCCGGCGTGGCGGTGCGCACGCCGCTGATCAATGCGCCGGTGCTCGACGACTTGCTCGGCGCGCGGGTGTTCCTGAAGGCCGAGACGCTGCAGCGCACCGGCTCGTTCAAGTTCCGCGGCGCCTACAACAAGATATCTTCCATCGCGCCCGAGCGCCGCCGCGCCGGCGTGGTGGCCTATTCCTCCGGCAATCATGCGCAGGGCGTGGCGGCGGCGGCAGCGCTGCTCGGCATGCCCGCCACCATCGTGATGCCGCGCGACGCGCCGCGCTTGAAGCGCGAGCGCACGGCGGCGCTCGGCGCCGAGATCGTGGCTCTACGACCGCGACAAGGAAGACCGCGCCGCCATCGCCAAGGCAATCGTGGCCGAGCGCGGCGCCACGCTGGTGCCGCCGTACGACGACCCGCTGATCATCGCCGGGCAGGGCACCATCGGCCGCGAGATCGTCGAGGATCTGGAACGTCTCGGGCTCAAGCCGGAGATCGTGGTGGTCGGCGCCTCCGGCGGCGGCTTGGCCGCCGGCATTTCGCTCGGCGTCAAGGCGCGCGTGCCGGCGGCGAAATTCTACATCGTCGAGCCGGAGGGCTTCGACGACACGCTGCGCTCGTTCAAGAGCGGACGGCGCGAGGCCAATGCGCGCCTGAGCGGCAGCATCTGCGATGCGCTGTTGAGCAACACGCCGGGCGAACTGACCTTTCCGATCCTGCGCGAGCTGATCGGCGCCGGCATCACGGCGAGCGATGCGGAAGTCGGCCGCCGCGGTGCGCTATGCGTTCAACGAACTCAAGCTGGTGGTGGAGCCGGGCGGCGCCATCGGGCTGGCGGCGTTGCTGGCGGGCAAGCTCGAGGGCTTTTGCGACCTTCGTGGCAAGGTGGTGGTCGGCATTCTCTCCGGCGGCAATGTGGACGCGGAGTTGTTTGCCAAGCTGATTGCAGCCTGAGCCACAGCCTTGCTCCGCCTCATCCTGAGGAGCACCGCGTAGCGATGCGTCTCGAAGGATGCGGCGGCCTCATGGTTCGAGACGCGCTGCTTTGCAGCGCTCGTCGACCATGAGGCCAACTACGTAAACAGCGCCAGCCGTTCGTCCTCGCTCAGCGCCATGATGGCGGCGAGCGGATCGCGCCGCGGCGGCGTGGCCGGTGCGGCCGCGGGTGTTTCGACAAAGCTTGGCGTCGGTAGCGCGCTCGCGCGCAAGGACACCGGTTGTGGCGCGAAGCTCGCCGGCGAGGGGATTGGCAATTCCGGCTCGTCGAGCGGCGGCACCACGGTGAGGCGAGCGCGCACGGTCTCCGGCGGCTCGTCCGGCATGGCCTGAGCTCCGGGCGCATCGTCGGTGGACGGCACGAACGCGGCAGGCTTTGCCTCAGCCATGGCGTCGATGCGGCGCTCCAGCAGATCGAGCAGCGCCGTCAGCTTCGCCGCTTTCGCCGCCGGGCCGGCGGCATCGATCGCGGGGCGCACGAGCCGGATCGCAATCAGCAGCATGCGCAGGTCGTCGCGCAGCCGCTGCACGGCGGAGGCGTCGGCGCTCAAGCGTGCCTCGATGCGCCCGATCGCGGTCAGCAGCGCCTCGGTATCGGCATTGCGGTTGCGCCGTGCATATTCGGCCAGCAAGGCGCGGCCGCGCTGACTGTCCGAAAGCGCGGCGCAGAACGCCTGATAATCGTCCTCGCTCGGCGCGGCCGCTGGCGGCTGCAGCGCCAGCGCTAATGGCTCGTTCGGCATGTGCAATCCTGCGCGGCGCAGTTTATCAATCAGCCTGCCTGAGTCGACCAGCAAAGACGGCATCATGCGCAGTTTTACCCAGATGCAAGTCGGTTTCGCGCCGCGCCTGGCGGGGCTTTATGTCGGCATATTCATCATGGGCGGCATTCAAATGCCGTTCTTTCCGGTCTGGCTGAAGGCCAAGGGGCTCGACCCGGGCACGATCGGCATGGTGCTGGCGGCGCCGATTTTCGTGAGGATTTTCGCCATCTCGCTGGCCGCGCGCGCGGCCGACCGGCGCGATGCCGTGCGTGCGACCATCATTGCGGCGAGCTGGCTCGCCGTCGCCGGCTTTGGGCTGGTGGGCCTCTCCGATGGCGCCATCGCGATCCTGATCAGCTACGTGCTCGCCTCGCTGGCGCTTACGCCGGTACTGCCGCTGGCCGAGACTTATGCGCTCAAGGGCCTTAGCGCGCGCGGCCGCGCCTATGGACCGGTGCGGCTGTGGGGCTCGGCGGCCTTCATCGTCGGCACCTTCGTGGCCGGCTTTGCCAGCGATACGATTCCGGCGCGCCATCTGATCTGGCTGATCGTCGCGGCGAGCCTCATCAGCGCGCTGGCTTCGCTGGCGCTGGCGCCGCTGTCCACCGCCGCGCCGCCGGCCGCTGAGCCGCCGAGCCCGCGCCAGCATGTGCTGCGCGACCCGGCCTTTATCGCCGTGCTGGCCGGCTCAAGCCTGATCCAGGCCAGCCATGCGGTCTATTACAGCTTCTCGGCGCTGCAATGGCGCGGCGCCGGCCTCGACGGCACGGCGATCGCGGCGCTGTGGGCGCTCGGCGTGATCGCGGAGATCGTGCTGTTCGCATTTTCCGGACGGCTGCCGCCGTTTTTTCAGCCCGTTACGCTGCTGATGATCGGCGCCGCCGGCGCCATGCTGCGCTGGACGGCCATGGCGTTCACGCCGCCGGATGCCGCGCTGCCGTTCCTGCAACTGCTGCACGCGCTGTCGTTCGGCGCCACCCATCTCGGCGCGCTCGGTTTTGTCGCGCGCCATGCGCCGGCCGGGCAGGGCGCCACCGCGCAAGGCTATTTGTCGATCGCGCAGGGCGTGGCGATGGCGGCCGCGACCGGATTATCGGGTTGGCTTTATGGCGCCTTCGGCAGCTACGCTTACGCGGCGATGGCGCTCGCGGCGGTCATTGGCGGCGCGTGCGGATATGTCGCGAGCCGAGCGCCCCGCATAGCCGCGCGGTGAGGTCAGATACACGCGCCAGGTCGGGCGCTCGCAGATCGATACGACACCGTTGAGCGAGCGGCCTTCCAAGTAGATCATCCGGCGCGATAGGCCGCCGTGCCGGCTGATCCAGCGCCGCACCGAAGCCGGATAGATTTTCCACAGCGCCTGCGTTCCCGGCGCGCTGGTGACCGGGCGTCCGGCGAGATCCGGCATCCAGGCGGCGTGGAAGCCGAAGCGGGCGCGCGGCGTTGCGCAGATTTGATTGTGCGGGATCAGGCCGAGCACCAGCGTGCAGGCCGACAGGCAATTGCCGTCGACGACCACGGGCTCGCCGGTCGCGCGCACCGCGGTGAAGGCTTGCAGGTATTGGCCGATCTGGCCGCCACGGTCATCGGAGATGCGCATGGTGGCCGACGCCGATGTGACGCCGCACGCCAGCAAGATGGCACAGAGCAACAGGCTCCGAATACGCATTACCTCGTCCCCGCTATCCCGCGTCCCGGCGGCGCGTTCGTCCGATTTGACGATAAGTCTAGGCGAGAGGGACGGCTGTTGGAAAGACTTGGTTAGCCACCGCAGCCGGCATAATTTATGAATAAAATCAGGTCTTTGGCTGCGTGCTCGGGACGCGGTCGAGGCCGGTTGACGCGCCTGACTCGGGCTTGACGTCGCCGGCGGCGCGGATGCATTCCGCGGCCAGCTGCTCAAGGCTTTGGGCGATCTCCCAATTCGCGGATGCGCGGGCGACCTCCCGGCAAAGACGGGCGTGGGCGAGCAAGGGCTGGGCAACGGTGGACGGCTGCGACATGCCGATAAGATTCCGGCAACTGCGCCCGGCCGCATTGCGAAATATCAACCGTACTGGAAATACCGGCGCGATCAGCCCCACAACGCCGGTGCGGGCGGAAACACCAGGCTGTCGCGGTAGGTCAGGCCGTCCGGGCGGTCGCGCGCCAGCAACAGCGGCCCGTCGAGATCGACATATTGCGCAGCTTGCGCCAGCAGCATGGCGGGCGCCATCGCCAGCGAAGTCGCCACCATGCAGCCGGCCATGATGGCAAAGCCGAGCCGCTGGGCCTGCCCGGCCATCGCCAGCGCCTCGGTCAGCCCGCCGGCCTTGTCGAGCTTGATGTTGACCGCGTCATATTTGCCGATCAGCGCCGGTAACGAGGCGCGGTCGTGCGCACTCTCATCGGCGCAGATCGGCAGCGGCCGCTGCATGCGCAGCAGCGCCTGGTCGCGGCCGTCCGGCAGCGGCTGCTCCACCAGCGCCACGCCGGCCTGCGCGCAGGCGGCGAGATTGCGGACAAGATTGCGTTCGTCCCAGCCTTCATTGGCATCGACGATCAGCGTTGCATGCGGGGCGGCGGCACGCACCGCGGCGATGCGCGCCGGATCGCCGCCATGATCGTTGTTGCCACCGAGCTTGATTTTGAGCAGCGCGCGGGAGGCCGCTTTGGCGGCGGCCTCGGCCATGAGGGCGGGGTGGCCCAAGCGAGATCGTAAAGGCGGTGGTGAGCGGCTGCGGGGCGGCTAGCCGGGCGAGCTCGTGCACCGGGCGTCCGCTGCGCTTGGCTTCGAGGTCCCAGAACGCGCAGTCGAGTGCATTGCGGGCGGCGCCGGGCGGCATCGCCTGTTGCAAGGCCTGGCGGTCAAGACCGGCGGCGAGCGGCGCCCGCATCGCTTCGATGGCCGCGGTGACGCTCGCGACGCTTTCGCCGTAGCGGGCGTAGGGCAGGCATTCGCCGCGCCCGCGCGTCTTGCCGTCGGCGAGTTCGGCGACCACCACGACGGCCTCGGTTTTCGCGCCGCGGCTGATGGTGAAGGAACCGGCAATCGGCCAGCGTTCGGGACGGACGGTGAGGGTCAAGGGCAAGTTCAAGTTCAAATCCAACTGCAAGTTCAATTTCACGTTTAACTGCAAGGAATCTGGGCGTTCGTTGGAATCGGCTGCCGCCAAACCCTCGACAGGTTCATGGCCTTGGGTCAAGTATGGCCTTCGCGTTCACCCTCGCCACCCGCGGGGGGTGAGCGGCGAAATCAGAGGCTTACTCCCATGAGCGACACCTTGCTCGAAGCCACGGCCGAAGGCGAGCGGCTCCAGCTCGCCGGCACCGGCGCCTGGATTGCCGAAAACGCGCGCAATCTCGAGGCCCGGATCGACGCCGAGACCCGGCGGCGCGGCGCCATCAAGCATGTTGATATCGACATGGGGCGCGTCGATCGGCTCGACACCTTCGGCGCCTGGCTGCTGGAGCGGCTGACGCGCAGCTTTGCCGCGCGCGGCTGCGACACCAATGTGACCGGCCTCAGGGAGGATTATCGCGCGCTGGTGGACGAGGTGCACGGCATCAAGACCGAGCAGGCGCCGGCACGCCGCACCAATCAGCTGGCCTATGCGGTGGCCTCGATCGGCGAAAACATCGTCGCGGTCGGTCGCTCGATTGCCGCGATCGTCAACATGCTGGGTGCGCTCGCGGTCGCGCTGCTGCGCGTGCTGGTGCGCCCGCACACGTTCCGCTTCACCTCGATGGTGCACCAGCTCGACAATGTCGGCTGGCGCGCGGTGCCGATTATCCTGCTCATTACCTTTCTGATCGGCTGCATTATCGCGCAACAGGGCATCTTCCATTTCCGCAAATTCGGCGCCGACATCTATGTGATCGACATGGTCGGCATCCTGGTGCTGCGCGAGATCGGCGTGCTGATCGTCGCCATCATGGTGGCCGGCCGCTCCGGCAGCGCCTACACCGCCGAGCTCGGTTCCATGAAGATGCGCGAGGAGATCGATGCGCTGCGCACCATGGGCTTCGACCCGATCGAGGTGCTGATCCTGCCGCGCATCGTGGCGCTGCTGATCGGCGTGCCGATCCTTACCTTCCTCGGCTCGATGGCGGCGCTCTACGGCGGCGGCCTGGTATGCTGGCTTTATGGCGGCATCGATCCCGACATCTTCCTGCAGCGCCTGAAGGAGGCGATCACCGTCGACCATTTCAAGGTCGGCATGATCAAGGCGCCGTTCATGGCCTTGGTGGTCGGCGTGGTGGCCTGCGTGGAAGGACTCGCCGTCAAGGGCAGCGCCGAATCGCTCGGCTTGCAGACCACCGCCTCGGTGGTGGAGTCGATCTTCCTGGTGATCGTGCTCGACGGCCTGTTTGCGGTGTTTTTCGCCTCGATCGGGATGTGAGCGATGGCGAGCGGGAACGGCAAAGAGATCGTGATCGCGGTGCGCGACCTGGTGGTCGGCTTCGGCCGGCATATCGTGCTCGACCATATCGATCTCGACGTCTATCGCGGTGAAATCCTCGGTTTCGTCGGCGGCTCCGGTGCCGGCAAATCGGTGCTCATGCGCACCATCATCGGCCTGCTGCCGAAGCGGACGGGCGTCATCAAGGTATTCGGCGTCGACCTCGGCGCCGCCTCCGACGCCGAGCGGCAGGCGGTCGAGCGGCGCTGGGGCGTGCTGTTCCAGCAGGGCGCGCTGTTTTCCTCGCTCACGGTGCGGGAAAACCTGCAGTTCCCGATGCGCGAAAATCTGAAGCTGTCGCAGCGGCTGCTCGACGAATTGGCCATCGCCAAGCTCGAAATGGTCGGGCTGGATGCCAGCGTGTGTGACAAATTTCCCTCCGAGCTCTCCGGCGGCATGACCAAGCGCGTGGCGCTGGCGCGCGCGCTCGCGCTCGATCCGGAGATCGTTTTTCTCGACGAGCCGACCTCCGGCCTCGATCCGATCGGGGCGGGCGATTTCGACACGCTGATCACGACCCTGCAACGCACTTTGGGGCTGACAGTTTTCATGGTAACCCATGACCTCGACAGCCTGCACACGGTCTGCGACCGCATCGCGGTCTTGGCCGACCGCAAGGTGATCGCCACGGGGACCATGGATACCATGCTGGCGTCCACCCACCCCTGGCTGCGAGCGTATTTCCACGGCAAGCGGTCGCGGGCGGGCCACCTGGAAGAAGCGAAGTTGCGAAACTAGCCGGGAGGCAGTCGATGGAAACCAAGGCCAATTACATAGTGATCGGATTGTTCACGCTGGCCGTGGTGATCGGCGTGTTTGGATTCGTCTATTGGTTCCAGAATATCGGCGGCACCGGCGAGCGCGCCTTCTACCGCGTGCAGTTTGAGGGCTCGGTATCCGGCCTGCGCACCGGCGCCACGGTGCTGTTCAACGGCATCCGGGTCGGCGAGGTCACCGAACTCAGGCTCAATCCCCAGCGCCCGAAGCAGGTGACCGCCACCGTCTCCATCGACAAGTCGGTGGCGGTGCGCCCCGACACCGAGGTCAGCCTGGAATTCCAGGGCCTGACCGGCATTGCCTCGCTGTCGCTCAAAGGCGGCAGCCCGTCATCGCCGGTGCTGGTCGGGGCCAAGGATAATCCGCCCGTGCTCACCGCGCCACCCGGCGCGACGCAGGACGTCACGCAAGCGGCGCGCGACACGTTGCGCCGGCTCGACGATTTCATCGCCGATAACCAGAAATCGTTCCACAGCGCGCTCGATAACATCGACAAAGTCTCCGCGGCGCTGGCGCGCAATTCCGACCGCATCGACAAGATCAGCGAAGGGCTGCAGAATCTCACCGGCGGGCCGGACGGCAAGAGCGGCGAGATCAACGAGGCCGCGCGCTCGATCCGCACGCTCGCCGACAATCTGGACAAGCGCACCGCCGACATCACTTCTGGGGTCAACCGCCTCACCGGCAACGGCAACCGCCAGTTGGACGCGCTCGCTTCCAACGCCAACCGCACGCTGGCCGAGATTGAGCGCGCGGTGAAGAATCTCGACCGCAATCCGAGCCGGCTGATCTTCGGCGGCAGCGGCTCCGC
The DNA here is from genome assembly GCA_963762285.1 of uncultured Alphaproteobacteria bacterium. Taxonomy (GTDB): domain Bacteria; phylum Pseudomonadota; class Alphaproteobacteria; order Rhizobiales; family Xanthobacteraceae; genus Pseudolabrys. Next base: position 426,261 of record CAVXKE010000015.1, read on the forward strand.
GCTGCCGGAATATAGCGGCCGGCGCTGAGGCGCTTTGCCGCGCCGCTCTTTCGCAAGGGGGCGGGCCAGCTGCTATTTGCTTGAAATCACCACTTCCGGGGGCGATTTGGCCGCGGTTGTGGGTTTTCCGCAACTATTGGCGCCAATCCCCGGGTGAATTGGTTATTTGCATGGGGCTTGCGAGCGCCGGGGCTTAGAATAGCTCTCTACTGGCGGCCTGTCGCGGTCGAGTCGGTCGGTCAAAGGGATTGAGCAAGTGCGTTCGGTGGGGCGTGGTTCCCGGGCGGGATTGACCGCATGCGCGGTGCTGTTGGCGGTTGCACTCGGCGGCTGTGCCGGCGGCAGCGGCATCGGGAGCAAGGCGCCGCCGCCGACCTATGACCTCGCCGCCGCCAAGGACTTTCCGCATCGCAGCCGGCCCGCCCGCGGCCAGCTCGTCATCGCGGAACCGGCTGCGCTCGCGCCCTATGACAGCGACAAGATCGTGGTGCGGCCGGTGCCCGGCGAGGCCGCCCAGCTTGGCAATGCGCAGTGGGAAGAGCGGCTGCCGAAGCTGATGCAGGCGCGCATCGTGCAATCGTTCGAGAACGCCAGCCGCTTGCGCGCGGTCGGCCGGCCGGCCGACAAGATCGCCACCGATTTCGCGCTGGTGAGCGAGGTGCGCGCCTTCGAGATTTCGGTCGCTGACGGCAGCGCGGTGGTGGAGGTTGCTGCCAAGATCGTGCGCGAACGCAGCGGCCGCATCATGGCCGCGCGCGTGTTCCGCGCCAGCGTGCCAGCCGCCGCGACGCAAGGCACGCCGGCGGTCGACGCGCTCAACGAAGCCTTCGGCAAGGTGGCAAAAGAGCTGGTGCTGTGGGCGGCGCGGGGTGGTGTGAGCCGCACTGCCGTCGAGCGTTAGCACACTTAGCTCATTGCATCGGCCCGAGCGCGCCGCTGCCGGCGGCCACCGGCTCCAGCGCCTTGGCGTCGAGTTCGACCACCTCGGGTTCGCCGGCCTCCAGCCTGCGCCGATAAATCACCCAGTAGCCGATCGTGAGCAACACTGGCACGCAGGCCGCCGAGGCGATGCTGTAGTTGACGACGAACAGGGCGATCAGCGCGAATGCGGCGTTCGCCACACGGATCGCCACATCCACGGGCCGCGAGTCGGAGAACTTGGCCTGGATGCTGAACGAAAGGCCGATGGTGGCGATGCCGACCAGGAAGGCGGCGCCGATCTGATCGAGGCCCGGCGCGATAACCAGCTCCGGGTGGACGAACACGGCCACCATCAGCGTGAACAGGGAAATGCAAATCTGCATCGCCCGGTTGAGCACCGAATAGAACGATGCGTTGGCGATCTTCGCTGTCACGGCGGCGACCAGCGAGGTCGGCGGCGTGAGCTCGCCGAAGCAGGCGAGGAAGAAGGCGAAGAAATGCACCACCCACGGATTGATGCCGGCCTGAATCATCGGCGGCGCGATTACGATCGCCACCAGGATGTAGGTCGGCGCCGGCGGCAGGCCGGTGCCGAGGATGGCGCCGAAGATGAAGGCCATCAGCACCATGGCGGCGAGATTGACGCCCGCGGCCGCCATCAACAGCGAGCCGAGCTTGGTCGGCACGCCGGTGATCACCAGCACCGCGGTCATGATCGACAGCGTCGCCAGCAGCAGCGCCAGATCGCAGACCATATCCATATAGGCGTCGAGAAAAATCCGGATCGGTTTGATGAATTTGGCGAAGGTCCACTGCCGTGTCCGCAGCAGGTCGGCCACGTGGATCACGAGCAACACACTGCCGACGAGGCAAAAGATGTAGAGTGCGGCGAACATCGGCGCGAGGAAAAGTATCGCCATCAGGGCGACGAGGCCGCCGACGGTGGCCACGAAAGCGAAGAGATTGACCACGTCACGCCACGCCAGACCGTCAAATTTGGTGATAACGACGCGCGTGCGGAATGTGATGGCCAGCAGATAAACCGACGTTGAGACCGTCGCGTAATAGATCAGCGCCGGAACCCAGCCGCGCGCCACCACGTCGAAGTAGTCCACGCCCAGAAATTCGGCCATCAGGAAGGCGGCAATCCCCATCACCGGCGGCATCAATTGGCCGCCGAGGGAGGAGGCGGATTCGATTGCCGCCGCGGTCGCCGGCGGGATATTGGAGGCGATCATCGCCGGGATCGTCGCCGAACCAATGGTGATGGCGTTGGCGGCGCCGCTGCCGCTCACCATGCCGACGCACATCGAGCCGACCACCGCCGACTGCGGAATGGCGTGTGCGGAGCGGAAGGCGACGCGTTTGGTCGCGCGCAGCAAAGATTCGATGCAGCCGAAGCCGCGCAGGAGACTGAGCACCAGCAGGAACGAGCCGACCGTGGTGAGCGCGATCTGCGGCAGACGCGAGAAGATGCCGGTCGCCACCTCGACGCTGTTCGCCGTGATAAGGCGCTCCCAGGAGAGGCCGGCGTGATAGAACATGCCGGGAACCCAGTTGCCGTACACCGCGTAGAGAATGAGCACGATGTTCAGGATGAACAGCGGCATGTGCCGCTTGCGCGCATATTCCATGATCAGCAGCGTCATCACGCCGCCCATGATCATGTCAGTGGTATTCCACGCGCCGACGCGCTCAAGGCCAAGCGCCATGTATTCTGTGTTCATGTAGTAGGCGCAGTAAAACGAAAATGCGCAGTAGAAAAATGCGATCACATAGTTCGCGACGGGCGGCAGGGCGGGATAAAAGTCGTTATCACGCAGCGCCTGCAGCGTGAACATCACATAGACGATGGGAATGAGTGTCATGGCGAGCAGCGTGGGTCCGCCTATGCCGGTCCAATAGTACCAGAAAATGACCAGGAACAGCGAGATCGATACCGCGTAATAGATGCCGCCGAGGACGACTGAAGCCTGTTTAGAAATAGTTTCGGTCATGTCGGGCCCATGGTCTGGATGGACTTAAGTGAGGCGGGCGCGTTGCCGCACCCGCCTCAGGTTTTCACTTCCATCGCATCAGCAACGCGCTCACATCGTGGCGACCTTGGATTCCCACTTAGGATCCCACATGCCCTTTTCCTTCTGGAACTTCGCCAGGCCGGGATGAATCGGGACGAGGTCCCAGGTCTGCTCGAGCGCGCGCTTCTGGAATGCAGCCAGCTTGCCGCCGGCGATTTGCGCGAAGTCGCCGTCGAGCTTAGCCAGATTGTCGGCGTTCTTGTCGATGATCGTAAGCATCTTGTAGACGTCGTCGGTCGACATGTTCATGCCGATGTCGAAGCCCCAGAAGAACGGACTCAGAGTCAGTTTTTGGACATGAATGTCCTTCTTGCCGAGCTTGGCGGTATCCATCTCTTCAAGCGCGAAGCCCTTCGCCTTCAACTTGGCAGCCTCGTCCGCGCTCGGGTTGAGCCCGGCCCAGTCAACCGCCAGCGAGGCCTGCGACAGCCACGGCGCCGGCACAATGCCGCCGGTGTAGTAGACGATCATGGCGTCGATCGAACCGGAGTCGAGCTGCGAGCCGGCCGTGGACAGGTCGACCTGCACGTAGTTGTGCTTGGCGCCGACCGCGGCCATGGCGTTCTCGAGATGCAGGCGGGTGTCGAAGGGAAGCGGGCCGGTATAGACCTTCTTGCCGGTCAGATCGGACCACTTCTTGATCTTGTCGGCATTGCTAGCCTTGATGGCGAGGCCGACGTCGAGCGTATACAGCCACATCGACTGCACCGGCTGGCGCTTCATGTTCGCCTTGAAGCCCTTGAAACGTCCGGAGTCGGACGTGAATTCACGCAACGCGTCATCGGACGCGTACATCGCGTCGAGGTCGTTGGTGGCGTAGCCCTTGACGGTCATCACGGCGCCGGGCATCGGCAAAACGGTGATGCGGTAGTCCGGCATCTCTTTGTTCAGGAGGTCGGCCAGCACGACCAGCGCCTTGTGGCCGACGGAGCCGACCGGGCCGGTGCCCCATTTGATATCTTTCGGCTCAGCGCGAGCCGTAGTATTCGACAGTCCGATCAGACTGAACGTAAATGCCGCAAACACAATAATAGCAAGGCCGCGTGCAGCGAGTGCACGTGCCGAATTAACACGCGTGAGCATGGCTTTTCCTCCCAGAATTGCCGTTTTCGCCAATGGCGCTCATGCATGAACGCCGGGTTCCACCTCCAAACCGCCAAGCTTTTTCGGCGGTACTGACCCTACTTTTCTTCTTGCTTTTTGCGGCTGCCGTCGCCCCCACGCGACAACAGCAAATTAATTATCCGCCAGATAGCGGTCGGAGGCAAACTGAAATTTCAAATTGGAAACGACTAAATGGCGATCGGCGAGCCCAGTTGCCCACGCCCGCCTAAATCTAAGTCACGAGGCTACCGGCCGTGGACTTAGTCGAAGCGCCCGGCCGCGTGCGCCAGCATGGTGTAGACCTTGCCGGTTTCCGAGGTGAGGTAAGTGCGTGCCACCACCTGGCCGCGGTCGTCGCGCGCGGCTTCGTCGAGCAGGCGCTCGAACTCGCCGATATAGCGGTCGACCGTCTGCTTGAACTCGCGGTCGCTGCGGTACTTCTTGCGGATCTCGTCGAACGCCTGCTGGCCCTGCAGGGTATAGAGCCGGCGGGTGAAGACGTTGCGTTCGCCGCGCTTGTAGCGGTCCCACAGATCGGCCACCGCGTCGTGATCGATCATGCGGGCGATGTCGACCGAGAGCGAATCGAGCGATTCGATGCTGTGCCGTGGTGAGCGCTCCTCGCTCCCGCGCAATGGCTCGCGCGCGGTCTCGCGCGGCAGGTCGCGCTCTGGCTCGCCGTCCTCGCGCGAGGCGCGGCTGAGCAGATCGGTGAGCCAGCCGGTGCGGGTAGCGGTGCCCTGGATCGCGCCGAGCGCCGGGGCTTCGGTGCGGCGGGCGGCCGGCGCAAAGCTGCCGACGTCATTGCGCTGGACCGGGCGCGCCGCTGCCTCGTTACGGCCGCCGACCACCGCGAACGCGGACTCTTCGCGCGCCGGACGCCGCGGCTCGACCGAGTCGAGATTGCGGCCGTGCCGGGCGACGATGCGGTTGAGCTCGGCCAGCGCCTCGATCTGGTCGACGATGACGCGGCGCATTTGCGCGGTGCTTTCGGCGGTCTCCTGCGGCAGATCGAAGATGCCGCGGCGCAGTTCGCTGCGTGTGGCTTCGAGCTCGCGGTGCATCTCCGTGCGTGTGTTTTCGAGCTCGCGCTGCATTTCGGCGGCCATCTGTTTCATGCCCTGCACCGTCTCGGCGAAGCGCTCGTTGGCGTCGCTGAACAATGCATGGGTATCGCCGGCGGTCTGGTCGAAGATCGCCCGCATCGACTCGGCGGTGCGGCGGCGCTCGTCCTCGGCATTATCGCGCACCCGCTCGTATTGCTCGTTGATCGTGCGGCTGCCCTCGACGGTCGACTCCGACACCACGCGGGCGATGTCGCGCGCGCGGGCAGACGCCGCCTCGAGCGACTCGTCGAGCAGGCCGGCGAAGCGCTTGAGCCGTTGGTCGAGATCCTCGGTGCGGGTGTCGAGCGAAGTGACGAGGGAGTCGAGCGTGACGCGGCGCTCGTTGATGGTATCCTCGGTGCGCCGGTTGCTGTGCTCGATCTGCTCGGCGACGCTGGCGAGACTGCGGCCATGGGCATCGAACTTATTGGCAAGCTGGCCGAGATCGCCGATGACCCGCGCGGTGACCTCGCGGAAGTCGGCAATGTTGGTTTCCACCCGGTTGGCGGCGTCGCCGGTCGCGCCGGTGACCGTATTCATGGCGGTGACGAATTCCGATACCCGCAGCACCAGCGCGTTCTCGAGCGCGCTCATGTTGGCGTGCGAGCCGGAGAGCACTTCCTGCAGCATGATGTTGGCCTCGCGCAGCCGCTCGAACAAAGCGGTGGTGTCGGAGCGCAGCATGTTGTGCGTTTCCAGCATCTCGCTGACGGTGGCGGTGGTGGTCGCCTTCGACCGTTCGATCGCCTTCTGCGCGGTGTCCTGCAGATCGTTGAGGGTGCGGTTGACCGTATCGGAGGCGGACTCGCCCGCGCTGTTGATCATGCGCGTGATTTCCGCGCTGTTATCCAGCATCGCGCGCGTGAAGGCGACGCCCTTGTCCTCGATCGACTTCACCGCTTCATCGGTGGCCTTGCTGACGTCGCTGGCGAATTGCTGGCCCTTCTCGGTGATGGCGGCGAGCACGCCGCCGCTCTTGTCGGATAGCAGCGTCGTCATCTCGTTGGTGCGCTGGCTGACCGAGTTGGCGATCTCGTCAGCCTTGCCGACGAAGCTGCGGGCAACCTCGGCGCTGACGCCCAAGAGCGTGCGTTCGACTTCGCTGGCGCTGCTGCGCAGCGTCTCGGAAGTGGAGAGCGCAATCTGGCCGAGCGAGCGCTCGGCTTCCGCCGAATTGGTCTTGATCGACTGGCCGAGTTCCTCCAGGCGGGCATGCAGCATGTCGGCGGCGGCCTTGGTGCGGGTCTCGAGCTGATTGGTGACGGTTTCGGCGCGGCCGACCAGCAGTTCCTCGAAGCGCCCGACGCGGTTGTCAAGCGTATTGGCGACTTCGAGCGCGCGCGCGCCCAAGGTCTGGTCGATCTCTTGGATCTTGGCGCCGATTGCATCCGCGACCTCTGCGCCGCGCGCATCGATCGTGCCGCTCACCGCGCTGATACGGTTGTCGAGCGCTTCAACGACCTCCTTGCCGCCGCCGGTCAGGGTCTGGGCGAGGCCGGTGATGCGCGATCCAAGCATGGCCTCGAACTGCGCCAGCCGCTGATCGAGCGTGTTGGCGAGCTCGCCGGTGCGACCGTTCACGCGGCTGTCGAAGGAATCGAGATAGTTGCGCATGGCCTCGGAAACGTCCTGGGTGCGCTGGCCCAGCCGCTCCACCAGCTCGCCGCCATAGGTCTTCACGGTACGGTCGAACTCGGTGATGTGGTGGGTGATCAGGCTGCCGAGCGTCGAGCTATCGCGCGCGATTTTTTCGCTGAGCGCGGTGCCGTCATGGTTGAACATCTCCTCGAAGGCTTGCAGGCGGGCAGCCAGCATCTGCTGGACCGCGTCGCTGCGGCTGTCGAGGGCTTGCGCCAGCGCTTCGGCGTTTTCGCGGAAAGTGCCCGCCACCGCCTGGCTGCGGTTGACGAGGGTGTCGTTGATGCGCGCGCCGGTCTGTTCCAGATTGGCGACCACGTCGCCGCCGTGCTGGCTCAAGTTCTGCACCAGCGCGTCGCCGGTCGAGCGCAACGTGGCGTTCACTTCCGCGGCGCGGGCGGCGATGGATTCGACCACTTGGCCGCCGGTTTCGGCGAGGGAGTTGTTGAACTGCTGCGAGCGGCTCGCCATGGTCTCGATGGTAACGGCGGCCTTTTGCGCGAAATTCTGCGCCACCTGGTCGAGCCGCGCGCTCATCATGTCCTGCAGGCTGGCGGCGAGTTCGGCGTATTCGTCGTGCACGTGGTCGGTCTTGATATTGAGGCTGGCGGCCAGTTGCTCGCTGGCGGACGTGATGGCGGTGGTGGTGCGGTCGCTGGTGCTCTCCAGCCGGTCGAGCAGGGTTGAGCCGCGCTCGGTCAACGCATCGATCATGGAATCGCCGACGTGGCCGAGCGCCAGCGTGATGTGCTCGCCCTTCTCGGTGAGCGAGCGGGTGACGCGCTGCGCCATCTCGCCGACCTTGTCGGCCACCAGATCGCCGACCGAGCTGATGTCGTTGGACAGGTCGAGGTGCACACCGGCGATGGCGTTGCGCACGTGTTCGGCCTGGTTGGCCATGGTCTCGCGCTGCTTGGTGAGTTCGTTGAGCAAGTCGCGGATGCGCACTTCATTGTCGTTGTAGGCGCGCTCGAGCGCGGAGACTTCGTTGTTCACCAGCGCTTCCAGCTCGGCGGCGCGCGCCAGCGCGCGTTCGACGCCGTCGCCCATAGCGGCGACCTCGCGCCGGATGGCCTGGCCCACCGTCACGACCTGCTCGCGCGCGGTGGTCTCCGGCTGCGCCAGCCGCATCGCCACCTCGGCCACGGTTTCGGCGACCAGGCGCAGGTCTTGCGCGCGGCGGAACAGATGGGCGAGCACATAGAAGAAAATCACCGGCAGGATGATGGCGCCGTTGAGGCCGATCATGGCGGCAATGCCGATGCGCGGGTTCGTGAACGTGGCCTGCAACTCGCCGCCATAGAGATAGGCGAGGGCGAGGCCGGCGGCGGTCCAGATGACGGCGGCGACGGTGGCGATGTGGTAGGGCAGGCGCGCCGGGCGGCCGCGCATGGCCTGCAGCATCTGGCCGACGCTGGCGCGGTCGTCATTGGCGGCGCGACGCGGCGGCGCCTGGTCGGCGTCCCAGCTGCCGGGCGGCGGCTCCTCGTTGAACAGGTCGGCGGCCGCCGGTGGCTGGCCTTGCGCGACTTCGTTAGCGGTCGCCGGCGCGGTTTCGCCGGCACTGAGCGCTTGCCGAATGGCGGACAATGCCTCTTCGGTCGGATTTAGAGATTTCTGCGGAATATTCGCCATTTCCGTCGTCGCCTCGCCATTACGCCCGACTAATGCGGCGCTAAACGTCACAATGAGCTATCCGCGCCGCGAGCGCGGAAACCTGCGGAGCCGAGGCTGCCGCGATCCATGTTCCATGCCGCCGGCGGGCCATCCTATCGGCTTGGCATTGCGAAAGAAACCGCGCTGATAAGGACTTTTCCATCATCGTTAACTTCCTATTAACCATGATATTTCCGCGCGTCCCGCGCGTTCAATTACAGCGGCCATTAACTACGCCACGCGGCCATGGCCAAAATGCCAGCTGCGGCGGCCCCGCATTTACCGAGTTTTGGTCCCGCGCCGGTCATACTCGCCGGCAACATTAGAGACCGCAGAGTTCCAGGAGGCCCGCATGGGGCAACTCGCGAGCGAGATCGCCGATCAGACACCGGCCGCGCCGGCGGCGGCCGCTATCGACCGTGGCCATCTCGCACGCATGACCTTCGGCGACCGCAATCTGGAACGCGAGGTGCTGCAGTTGTTCGACCGGCAGGCCGATTTGCTGCTCGCGCGCATGCGTGACCGTGAAGCGGCGGCGGTGGCCACGCTCGCGCATACGCTGAAAGGTTCGGCCTCCAGCATCGGCGCCACCGGCGTCATGCGCGCCGCCGCGGCGGTCGAGCAGGCCGCCGGCACACCCGCGCGCGATCGCGCCATCGGCCGGCTCGCCGCGGCAATCGAGGAAGCGCGCGCGGCGATCGCCGAATTGCTGGCGCACTGAAGGGATAGCGCCCCCGGCGGAATGACTATATACGAGGCGCCGCTTAGCGCCATTCCGGCGCTGCCTCCCACCCCCGTCCGCCATGCCGAAGATTACCTATATCGATTATAGCGGCACCGCCCGCACGGTCGCGGCCGAGGTCGGCGCCACCGTGATGGAGACGGCGATCCGCAACAATATTCCCGGCATCGAGGCGGAATGCGGCGGCGCCTGCGCCTGCGCCACCTGCCACGTCTATGTCGACGAGGCCTGGCGCGCCAAGGTTGGCGAGCCGTCGCCGATGGAGGAGGACATGCTCGATTTCGGCTACGACGTGCGGGCGAATTCGCGGCTGTCGTGCCAGATCAAGGTCAGCGACGAGCTCGACGGGCTGGTGGTGCGCACCCCGGAGAAGCAGGCGTAGGCTCCAGGCAGTTCCGATCGAGCCGGAATCGCGCAGGACACCACGGGCGGCCGCGCCGCTGCATAACGTTCGTGTAAACTCCGAACAGCCCCGACAAATTCCCCTTTGCGCCGCGATTCCGCCCCGAACGGATGGTGGATATCGGGGCCGTTGATGCACCGTGCGGCAGGAGCACGACCATGCTGCCGAAATTTCCGCTTCTTTCCCGATTCTTTTCCAGGCTGCTCTACGAGCTTTTACCGGCCGCGATCGCCAGCGTGATTGGCGGCATGATCTTTAGCCATTATGCCCGCCCGTCGGTGGCGACGCCGGCGGCTGCGGTCGAGATGCCGGCCAGTGCCGAGATGATGCAAATGGTGCGCGACGAGCACGATCTCATCGTCAATTATTTGAAGAAGGCAAACGAGACGCGCCAGCGATCCGATCTCGCTGCCGAGCAGGAAATGTTGCGGAGCAAAGCCGCGGAAAAGGCGGCCATGCTTGCCGCGAGCGAGGCAAAAGCTGCCGAGTCGAGAGCGCTTGCCATTGCCGCGCAGGCGGCGGTCAAGCCTGAGCGTAAACTTGCGCTGAAACCGCCGGCGCATAGCCTGGATAAGATGGCGGCAGTGGAGCCGCTGCAACTGCATTCCGTGACGAGTGCCGCGCCGCCGATGCAGCCGGCCGGCCAGCCGAGCGCGCCGTCGGCAAGAGCGGTAACACCGGCCCAGCACGACGACGAAAACGTCGTCATGGCCAAATTCCACGATGTCACGGCGCTGGTGGAGCGGATTCCTGGCTGGGCGCACTCGGCGGCCGAATGGCTGTCGCCGCGGCCGCTGACCCAGTTGCTGGACCGAAATATCCTGAAAGCTTCGCTATAGTCGCGCGGGTCTGCCGCCCCCGCGAGCAACGCCTATGACTTCATCCCCGTCGGCGCGACTACCGACGAATTCAGCCCCATCTCGTCGAACGCCTGACGCACCAGGCCGGAGGCTTTCGCCTCCTCGATGAATTCGGTCACATAGGCCAGCGCCCGTGGCTTGCCCTTGGGCACCGCCACCGACGTGGTCGAATTCAAGAAGCCGCCGTCGAGAATGCGCGAGCCCGGCACCTTCGGCTGCAGGCCGGTTAGCGACTCGCGCGAGAACGCCAGCGCGTCAACTTGTCCGTCCTTGAGCGCCGCCACCGCCGTATCGGTCTTGTCGAAACTGACATGGGTGGCATTGGGCGCGGTCTTGTTGGAGGTGCGGAAGGTCGCGGTGTTGGCGACGCCGCCGATGCGCACACCGGCCGAATTGGCGGCGGCGACCGAGGCGATCTTGCCCGCCGGTCCCACCAGATAGGTGCTCTGCAGCAGGTGATAGGCATTGCCGAAATCGACGAATTTCTTGCGCTCGTCGTCGACCGGCAAGAACGCCACGTCCCATTTGTTGTCGGCCGCCGAATTCTGGATTTCGCCGGAGCCGTTGTGGGCGATCAGTTCGCCCGGCACGCCGAGCTTCTTGGCGAGCGCCGTACCTAAAATGACGGCGACGCCGCGATAGGCGCCGGTGGCCGCGTCCTTGATGGCAAACTGCGCGGAAGGCGCGGGCGCAACGGCAATGGCAATGCGCAGCTTTCCGGTGGGCGCAAGTTGCTGCAATACGGCGGCGTCGGCCATCGGTATTTCCCCCTGAATTAATGGCAAAGGGCGGCGACCGCCGTCCCGATTTGCGAATAGTTTGGCGTACCGCGTTTAGCGCGGCAAGCCGGGGGTCTCGGTGGGCGCACGGCGGCGGCCGGTCGTGCGGGCGAGCGCGAGCAGAACGACGAAGGCGGCAAGCCAGATCATGCGCGCGCCGTAGCGGTTGTGTGCCGTCGCCAGCGCGCCGAACACCGCGGCATTGGCGATGAGCGCCAGCGCGCAGGTTGCGGCAAGCTCCCCGATATCGGCGAAGTCTTGACGGCGCAACGCGGCGAGCGCGATCAGCGGCAGCAGCGCCATCGCGAGGTAAGCGAGCGGGACCTGCAACCGGTTGATGGCAGTAAAGTCGATGCCGGTTTGCTCCTGCCGCGACGCCTGCAATGCTGGCAGCGCGGCGGGCACGAAATTTTTGATGCTGTAGTAACTGTCCACGACCCATTTGACTACGCCGGCGCCGGTCTCGACCATGGTAAGCTGCGTGGCGGTTTCGGTGAGCGCCGATTTGAGCTGCAAGGCCGGATAATCGGCGAGGCTGTCAAGGGCGATCCGGCGCATCTCGCCACGCATGGCGTCGAAGCGACCTAGCTTGGTGAACAGGTCGCCACCCCAGAAGAAATCGTCGGCGTTATGCGGCAACTGGCCCTTGTAAGGGCACAGGTGCAAGCTCGGGTCGGGGCAGTGGTCGTCGAGATATTTGTCGACGATGCCGTCCTGCAGCATGCGGCCGAAAGAGAGCGCATAACCGCCGGGCGCCCAGGTCAGCCGGCCGACAACCAGTGCATTGGCCATTACCGTTATCAGGGTGCCGAGCAGCAAGGCCGCGATGGCGTGCAGCAGCCGCCGGTATTGAATGCGCGCGCTGTCGACGAGCCGGACAATTGCGGCGACGATGATGAGCCCCGACAGCACGGCCATGGTCGCGCTATGGGTCGCTGCCGATACCGCCGCAAATACGATCAGGCCGATGCGCTCGCGCTTGCTCAGCGTCCCGTCGCGCAACAGCAGCAAATAAAGCGCGAGCACGCCAAGCCCGGCGAAGATGTCGGTCAACAGAATGGCGGTGAGCCAGGGCAGGGTGGTCATGAGGCAAAGCACGGTGACGATGGCGAGCAGAAGCAGAGGGCGGCCGCCGAGCCGGTGCGCACGCATGGTGAGCGCCAGTATCCAGACAGTGAGCGCCGATTGCACGATCAGCACCGGCCAGAAATCCGGCCACTTCCCGGCAACCAGCAGCAGGCCGTAGGGCGCCGAGCGGTTGGTGTGCAACCGGCCATCGAACCAAGGCGACAGATAGCCGCCGGTGTCATATTGCAAGAGCGGAAAGCCGTTCCAGACCGCCGGGGCGATCAGCAGCGCAATCGACAATATGACGGCAAGCGCCCACAAGGCGCGGTCGCGGTTAGCCATTCAATCCCCCCGGCGCGCCGTTGTTACCGGCTTGACGGCGCCGCGGCTAGGGGCGAAATCTCACGGCACATGGAGGCCTCGTCGCCGGGATTAGCCCACCGATCTCGATCGGGGACGTGAGTTGCCTTGCTAAACGAGATGGCCGGGACTTTGGCCTCGCAGACGGCGCTTCGCGCCTTTTGCCCGGCCATGACAAGGAAATCGATGTTCGTCACCTTCTTCCAGGAACTAAAATCCGCCGGCGTGCCGGTGACGCTGCGCGAGTACCTCACGCTGATGCAGGCGATGCAGGCCGATTTGGCCTCGCGCCGGGTGGAGGATTTCTATTACCTGTCGCGCGCCACGCTGGTGAAGGACGAGCGCAATCTCGACAAGTTCGACCGCGTGTTCGGCCACGTGTTCAAGGGGCTGGAAAGCCTCAGCGAGGCGGCGGAAGCGAATATCCCGGCCGAGTGGCTGAAGAAGCTGGCCGAGAAATATCTCACCGAGGAAGAAAAGAAGCAGATCGAGGCCATGGGCGGGCTCGACAAGCTGCTGGAGACCCTGAAGAAGCGGCTGGCCGAGCAGAAGGGCCGCCACCAGGGCGGCTCGAAATGGATCGGCACCGCCGGCACCTCGCCCTATGGCGCCTATGGCTACAATCCGGAAGGCGTGCGCATCGGCCAGGACAGCAATCGCAATTTCCGCGCCGTCAAGGTGTGGGACAAGCGCGAGTTCAAGGACCTCGACGACGAGGTCGAACTCGGCACCCGCAACATCAAGATCGCGCTGCGCCGCCTGCGCAAGTTCGCGCGCACCGGCGCTGCCCGAGGAGCTCGATCTCGACGGCACCGTCAAGGGCACCGCGCACAAGGGCTATCTCGACATCCTGATGCGGCCCGAACGGCACAACGCGGTGAAGGTGCTGCTGTTCTTCGACATCGGCGGCTCGATGGACTGGCACATCAAGGCGACCGAGGAACTGTTCTCGGCGGCGCGCTCCGAGTTCAAGCACATGGAGCATCTCTACTTTCACAATTGCCTGTACGAGAAGGTGTGGAAGGAAAATCGCCGCCGCTTCCAGGAGACCACGCCGACCTGGGACGTGCTGCACACTTACCCGCACGACTACAAAGTGGTGTTCGTCGGCGACGCCTCGATGTCGCCTTACGAGATCAGCGCGCCGGGCGGCTCGGTCGAGCATTTCAACGACGAGCCGGGCGCGCTCTGGCTCGAGCGCGTGATCCGCACTTATCCGGCTTGCGTCTGGCTCAACCCGGTGCCGGAGAAGGAATGGGATTTCACCTATTCGATCCAGATGGTGCGCCAGCTGATGGGCGGGCGAATGTATCCTTTGACTCTCGAAGGGCTCGACCGCGCGATGCGGGAGTTGGTGCGCTAATAGGCAACTTCTGCCGCCGGAATGGGCTTCCGAATCGGCGGCGGCCCCCTATAGTGGGGCCACCATTAACAACCGAAAGGAGGTGATCCAGTGTCTCATTGTCTATCGCCGCGGTCGCCGGCATTCGTGAACTGGATCCTCGCCTCTGCCGAGGTCCAAAGCAGGTGACTTGCCAGGTGACGGATCGTCACCGGCTCACGCTGCGCCAGGCGGTAAACGCTTAGCGCAACCGGGCCACGGCCTGACAATGGAAGGGCTGTCCGCGAGGGCGGCCCTTCTTTGTTTTCGGCGCTGACGCGGTGAATTCGCAATCGTAATCGCAACACGCCAGCCACTATTCCGAAAGCGTATCCGCGATCGGCACCTCGTCGACCTTGTGGCCGTGCTGGTCGACGATGGCGACGAACCAGCCGTCCCAGTTCCAGCCCGGCATCTTCTCGTGCCTGAGATCGCGCGCGAGATCGACCGCATCCTCGCGCGCGGCGGCGTTGCCGGGCAGGTCGATGCCTTTGTGATTGTTCAAAACGTTTTTGCCATCGGTGAGATGGAAGTAGTAGCGCGGCATGGCGGTGTCTCGCGTGATTTTGTGCGCCTAGTCCTACCACCCCGGTCACGGGCCGTCACGGCGCCGACGGCGAGGCCCCGCTGTGGCCAAGGGCTTGGATCGAACGTTGCTGCGGTAACCTGCTCTTTTGCGCTGGATCAATGCCGGGGCGGCGGAATTGGTTCAAATGACAACCATGATCCGATTGAACAGATTGCAAACCGCGTCCGAGCAGCGTCCCGAGGCCACCGGCGACATGGCGGCGATGGCTGGACGGCTTGTGCTGGCGACCGTTCCGGCGGCTTGGCCGACCGGGGTATCGCAACTGGCGCAGGCCGTTGACGCCTGCCAACGCTACCAGCCGGGCGAGGCGCGTACCGATTGGCTGGCGCCCCACGCGTGAGGCGACGTCGCCGGCGACCCCGGCTATCTCACAATTCGACTGACTCGCGCGGCACCCACTCGGCGCCCGCCTTGACGTAGCTGCGTTTGACTGCCGCCCAGGCGATCATGTGCGCGCGCTGTTCCTGGTCCCATTCGCCGGCATGGGCGGCATAGGCATGGTTAAACGCCGCGCGATAGATGTCCTGCGCGTGCTCGGGCAAATGGTGGCGCACGGACGGCGGCAGATCGCTATTCATGCGATAGGGCATGTGTAAAAGCTCGCAGCCCAAGGCGCCCCCGCCGGGATGATGCGAGGCAAACTTTGGCGGACTTGGCGCCGGCTCGCCTTGCGGTAGATCAATTGCCCGCGGCCTGGATTGGGTCCGCGGATGGCGCTAAGAGGGAATCGGCGGGCTTGCGGCCCGGCGTTGCGGTCGGCTTGCACCCATCGCTGCGGTTGCCGCCAAGGGCGCGGGCTGGGTCAAATGACGCAGCCATTGCCTTGTGAATAACCTTTGCCCGGGCGGCCTGCCGGCTCGACTTGGCCGTCAATGCCGCCCACATAGTCAGCCCGGCCCGAATGCGGCCGGAACCGGGAGATCAGGGATGAACAAAAGACTTGCGATTTTTGCCGCTGTGATCGCGGCGTTCGCCTTCACCTGCCAGAGCGCCGATGCCAACGGGCGCAAGCACCACATCGATAAGCGCATCAAAGTGGTTTCGATCGGCGTCGGCGCCGCCTCGACCGCCGGCTTCTTCGCCATCAACAACTGGAAATGGAACTGGGACAACAGCAGCGGACTTTCGCGCTGGGGCGCCTGGGGCATCACCACCCTCGGCTGCGCGGCGGTCTCCCCGATGGTGGCGACCGTGGTGCTCGACCGGCCGCTCACCCAGCGCGAGGCGCATGTCATGATCGGCTCCTGCGTGGTCCCGCTCGTCGGCGGCTGGCTGGTCAATGAGGCCTACGAAGCGCATCCGGAATGGGAGCCGGCCGCCATGCCGGCCGCGAAGAAGCCGCACGGCAAAAAGAAAAAGACGATGTAGGCGCGCTGCGCGCGTCTCGTTTTTTTACAGATATCGCCGGTGCCGGCCGCAGGTCGGCGCCGGCGGTTTTGTTCATAAGACTTTCCGGGTTGTCTTGGCGGGCACACCATTTTGCAAGAAAAAAAGCCCTGCATCTTTCGATGCAGGGCAGTGTTGCACTGAACTCCCAAGAACGACCCATTTACGGCTCAGCGCCGCTCGCCGTCGCCGCCGCTCAGGTCGTCGTAACCGTGGCGGCTCGAGTAGAACACCAGCGCCATCAGCCCGCCGCCGATCAGCAGCGAGAACAGGACGCCGCCGGCAATCGCGACATAGCCATAAAACGGGATCGGCTCGCCGCTGCCGCCGAGGTGCATCCAGGCGCTACCCGCAAACCAGGCTGCCAGCAGCAGCAAGGCGAACAGCGGGATGAGGACCAACAGCTTGCCCATGGCATTGCATATAGGGCGCGACCGCGCCCTGGCCAAGCAGCCAAGTCCGCCGGCAAAGCCGACGGCCTCTGTTTAAAAAATGAGAATTTAGCTGCGGAGACCGACGATCCCGGTCGACTTGCCGCCGGATCGTTCGGCTCGCAAGCGAGGTTCCGACGGTTTGCCGAACGCACCGAACGCAGCCCGCTCAATCGATACGCGCCTGTCCGGTTGGAATAAGATATAGCTGCGGCCGGCGCGGCGCTTGGCTGCGAGCTAGCGGCGACTTCACCCGGGTGTCACGCATGAATACCGATCCACGGACCGCGGCCGGCGAGGGCGCCGTCTCCTATGCCTATCGGCCTTCGCTGCTCGGCGCGGCCCGGGAGTTCAAGCTCGCGGGCGACGGCATCGACTGGGTCGCGGGGCGCAAATCGGGCCACATTCCGTTTCGCAACATCCGCCATGTCCGCATGTCGTATCGGCCCGCCAGCATGCAGTCGCACCGCTTCATGACCGAGCTATGGGCGGACGGCGCGCCCAAGCTGGAGATCCTGTCGAGCTCGTGGAAAAGCCTGGTCGAGCAGGAGCGGCTGGACCAACCCTATGCGGCCTTCGTGGCCGAGTTGCACCGGCGCATCGCGCGCGCGGCGCCGCCGGCGCGCTACGAGCAGGGCAGTCATCCGTTGCTGTACTGGCCGGGCCTGATCGCGTTCGTGAGCGTGTCGCTCGGGCTCGCCTTTCTGATCGTGCGTGCCTTGCAGGCCGACACCAAAGGCGGCGCGGCGTTCATCGGCGCCTTCCTCGTGCTGTTTCTCTGGCAGGGCGGCAATTTCTTTCGCCGCAACCGGCCGGGCCGTTACCGCCCCGAGGCGCCGCCGGCCGAACTCATGCCGAAAGGCTGACGTCGCGCAATCGGCAGTGCGGGCGAGTAGATACGACTCATCGAGCGTTATCAGCGACAGTACCAGTAGCGGCGCTGCCACAGCCGGCCGGTTCTCACATACGAGCCATAACTGTTGCGCAGCAATCTTTGCCTTTTGGCGCCGTCATATTCGCCCTTGGATACGCTGACGCACCCTTTGCGCGGGGGCTGTTGGGCATTTGCCGATTTGGCATTCGCGGATGCAGCGGGAAAGGCAACGAGGATTAACCCAATCGCGCCCGCGCGGGCCCCGTTCGCAAGAAGCGCGGCGAGTCTTGCCCGCTTCATTCGATCCCCTCAGCAGCGCGGGCAAGCAGAAAATAGGTTTCCATGGGGCCCTTGCCTTTGATGTCGACGCTGCCGTGCGGCTCCAACAGAAAGTGCTTGTGCAGATGTTGATAGGTCGCTGCCGAAATCTGGATGCGGTTCGGCAAGCTGTGCGACTCCATTCGACTGGCGACGTTCACCGTATCGCCCCAGATGTCATAGGCGAATTTGTGCGTTCCGATGACGCCGGCCACCACGTCGCCGGAATGGATGCCGATGCGCATCTGCAACGGGGCCGGAAGGTCGCGATTGATCCGCTCGACCGCCTCGATCATCGCCAAAGCCATGTCGGCGACCGCATGCGCGTGGTCCGCTCGCGGCTCGGGCAATCCACCGACGACCATATAGGCGTCTCCGATCGTCTTGATCTTCTCAACCCCAAGATTGAGCGCCAGCCGGTCAAACTCCGAAAACAATCCGTTCAAAAGACCGACCAGATCGCTCGCCGACAGGCGGGACGAAAGTTTGGTGAAACCGACAAGATCGGAGAACAGAATTGTCACATTCGATAGCTGATCGGCAATGACGACCTCACCGCCATGCAGGCGCGCGACAATCGCCTTCGGCAGAATATTGAGGAGGAGCTGCTCCGACCGCTCCTTTTCGATTCGCAACGCCTCGACCATTTCCCGCTCGCGGTCGCGCAGATGTTTCTTCTCGAGCGATGAGCCGACGCGGGCGCGAAGCAGGACCGGGTCGAACGGCTTGGCGAGGTAGTCGTCGGCGCCCGCCTCGATACAGCGAACGATGGAGTTGAGCTCGCTCAGCGCCGAGATCATGATGACGGGGATTTCCCGGAATCGTGGATCGCTCTTGAGCACCGCGAGAACATCATAGCCGCTGATGCCCGGCATCATCAGATCGAGCAGGACGAGATCGAGGGGCTCTTTTTCGACCAAGGCGAGCGCGATGGTGCCGTCTTCGGCCTGCAGCACGGTATGGCCCTGACGCTGCAGGCGGCGGGACAGCAGGTCGCGATTCGACGCGTTATCGTCCACCACCAGAATCCGGCTGGGCTGTACCGCCGCCCGATCCCCTTCTTTCGCCGAGATCGGGCGGACCGCCTTGAGCAGGCTCTCGACCATCTTCGCCGGTGCGCCTGTCTCGGCGGCGGCGGGACCGGTTGCATCGGATGGCGGAGCATCGCCGCCGGAAAATGTCACCAGACCATCGATCCGCTCGAGCAGCAGGTTTGCCTCGCCCAGGAGCTTGTCGAGATCGGCGACCAATGTGTCGGCGCCTTCGGCTGCCGCGTCCTCGCGCAGCATTTCCCCGTATCCCTTGATCGCGTTAATCGGGGTGCGCAGGTCGTGGCGCAGCGTCCGGCGATATTCGGTTAGATCTGTACTGCCTTCTGTCCGGTGAACGGTCGCCGGATCAAGCAGGCTGAGAATCAACCGATGGAGGTTCCGGCTGGCGTCGAGGATGCGCTGAAGATCGTCGGTGAGCTGCCCGCGGCCGGATTGCGCCGCGTCGTCCATCAACATCTCGGCATAGCCCATGACGGCGATCGCCGGCGCGCTCAATTCCTGCCGCACATAGGCAACGAGCGCCCGCTCGGCCCGCCGGTCGGCTCCGTGGTTGGCCAGATCGGTCGTGGCACTCCCTCCAACGTGTCGGCG
The DNA here is from genome assembly GCA_963762285.1 of uncultured Alphaproteobacteria bacterium. Classification (GTDB taxonomy): domain Bacteria; phylum Pseudomonadota; class Alphaproteobacteria; order Rhizobiales; family Xanthobacteraceae; genus Pseudolabrys. The sequence goes on from CAVXKE010000015.1 coordinate 445,598, forward strand.
CGGTCGCTTTCCGCTTAGGCCGCCTTGGTCGCAAGCAAGGCCGCAATCTTGCCAAGCAGACGCGCTATTTCGACCGGCTTGGTGTCGTAGTCGTCGCAGCCGGCTTCTATCGCCTTCTCGCGGTCGCCGGCCATGGCGTGCGCGGTAAGCGCGATCACCGGAATTTTCCGAGTGGCATCGTTGGCCCTGATCTGGCGCGTAGCCTCCCAGCCGTCGATCACCGGCAGGCTCATGTCCATCAGGATCAGGTCGGGCAGCTGTGCCACCGCCATATCGACACCTTGTTGTCCGTCCATTGCAATGGAGGACCTCGTAGCCATTGCGGATGAGCCGGCGCGAAAGCATGTCGCGGTTCATCTCATTGTCTTCAACCAATAAAATCTTTGCCATGTGCTCCTCCGATTTTCTTGTTCTTGCGTGTTCGGTCATCAGTTGGCGACTGGCTCCGCCTTGCGGGCGGAATATTGCGCCAGGCGTCCGCGTACGGCGACGGCCAACTCGGCCAGATACGATTGGTCTTTGGTGATGATGCGTTCGGTCTGTCCGCTCAGAATGCGGACATCATCGGCAGTCAGTTCCTTCGCCGTCACCACGATGACCGGGACATCCACAAACGCGGGCTGCTTGCGCAGCGCCCGCAGAAACTCGAAGCCGTCCATCTCCGGCATCATCAGGTCGAGCAAAATCAGGCTTGGCGCCGGGTGGTCGGCGAGCCAGTCCAACCCGCTGCGGCCATTGACCGCCTCATGGGCCACATATCCCATGCTCGTCAGCGACCGGCAGAGCGCCTCGCGGGTCGGCAGGTCATCTTCGACGACCAGAATCGAGACGCTGCTCGGATCGGCACAATGTTCGCGCAGGATCGCCGTCAGGCGCTGGCGGTCCACAGGCTTGGTCAGGAAATCGGCGGCGCCCAATGGGATCGCCATGCCACGCTCGTTGAGAACGCTCACCATGATCACGGGAATATCACGCAGCTCGGCGTCCGCCTTGAGTTCCTTGAGTGTTGCCCAGCCATCCATCTGCGGCATCAATACATCGAGCGTGATCGCCTTCGGTTTGTGCTGGCGTGCGAGCGCCAGCGCTTCGACGCCATTGCGGGCCGATATGACGCGATAGCCATCCTTCTCAAGCGTCTTGGCGAGCAGCCCGCGCACCGACGCATCGTCGTCCACCACCAGCACGGTCGCGCGCCCGTCCGCGTTTTCTGGCACGGGGGCGGGCAACTCCGCCGCGGCCGGAGCTATTACGCCTTGATCCGGAAGCATGATAGTGAAGGTCGAGCCCTTGCCGGGCGTGCTCTCGACCGTCACGTCGCCGCCCAGCAAAGTGCAGAAGCGCTTGGTGATCGCGAGCCCAAGACCGGTGCCGCCGAAGCGCTTGGTGGTCGAGGCATCCGCCTGGCTGAAGGCCTGGAACAGCCGGCCGAGCTGTTCCGGCGTCATGCCGAGGCCGGTATCCGACACGGCGAAGCGCACTTGCGATCCGCCCTCGCGCGCGACTGCCAACGTCAGTTTGCCCTTGCTGGTGAACTTAGAGGCGTTGCTCAGCAGATTGAGCAGGCATTGCTTTATCTTCGTCTGGTCGGAGCGGAAGCTGCCAATATTGGCCGGGCAGACAACCTCAACGGCATTCTCGTTCTTGTCGGCGAGCGGCTTGACGATCGACAGCACCTCCTTGACCAAGCCCTGAATGTCGACTTCTTCGATGAAGACATCCATCTTGCCGGCCTCGATCTTCGACAAGTCGAGGATGTTGTTGATCAATCCTAGCAGGTGCCGGCCCGCGCTTTCGATCTTCTGCAAGTCTTCAGTCGCGGCTTTGTCACCCTTGTCGGCGGCGTCCTCCTGCAGGATTTCGCTGTAGCCGATGATGGCGTTGAGCGGCGTGCGCAGCTCGTGCGACATGTTGGCGAGGAAGCTGGACTTGGTCCGGTTGGCTTCGTCGGCGGCGTCGCGCGCGGCGGTAAGCGTCTCCTCGTAGTGTTTGCGCTCGGTAATGTCCGTGTAGATGACGACGATTTCGCCATCCGGCAACGGATTATGTCGGATTTCCAGCACCGTACCGTCAGGACGGGATCGTTCAAACGTCCGATACTGCCCGGTCTCAGCCGTAAAGCGCTGAACCTCGGCCTCGACATCGACGACGCCGTACTCGCCCCGTTTTGCAAGGAACCGAATGAAGTCCGCGAAATGCGGTTCACCGGCAAGAAACGTCTCAGGTAAATCCAACAGCTTTGTCACTTGCCGATTCCAAGCGGCAACTTTCTGCTCGCGGTCGAACATCAGGACGCCGTGAGCCATGTTGTCGAAAGTGACGCGCAGCACGGCTTCGCGCTGCTGCAGTTCGGCGGTGCGTTCCTCGACGACCTTTTCGAGACGAGCGGCCGCCTGTTCACGTTCCGCCAGGAGCTGATCGAGGGCGACGGCGTTGTTGCGGAACACTTCGACGGCACGCGCCATTTCCGCGATCTCATCGCGGCCGCTCGTGGGAATCGTGATGTCGCGCCGGCCGCCGACGATAGCGCGCATTCCATCCGACAACTGCGTCAGACGTGCGACCACGTTGCGGCCGACATATAACCATCCGATCAGCACTGAGCTGATCAGGCTGAGCGCGACGACCAAGGTCAGCCCAAGCCGACCGAGATTCTGGACCGATTGCGTCCGTTCGGTTGCCGTCGCAATGCCCCGCTTTGACGCGGCGACAAGCGACTCTACGGCCTCGCTCAATCTGACCGAGAGGTCGCCGTTCTCGACTGTCAGACGACGACCCTCCTGAGCGGCTTTCAGTTCGACCTGGCGTGCGGCCATGATGCTCGCACTGCCAATCGCGTTGGTCCGCAAACGGCTGAGCGGGGCGATCAACACGAGCGAAATATCGGGATCGAGGCCGGATACTAGACCATCGATACGCCGTACCGCCGCTTCGGCCCCAACCCTTATCGCGTCGAGGTCAGCCGCAGTGGTGGTACTGCTGGCGCGGACAAGTGCTTCGAACGCGACTGCTGCCTCCTGTTGAATCTGTTCGAGCGGCGTGAGATCGCTTACCGCCGTGTTAAGGCGGTTGAAGGCCGCGAGCCTTTCCTCGGCAGTGCTGCGTGGGGCATCGAGGGCACGTTGCAGGGCGAGGATATGACCCTTCAATTCGTTGAATTTCGGAGTCCAAAGGGCGCGGAACTGGTTGTAAGCGTCGAATGTGTCGCGAACCAACGCCAACTTGCGATCCGCGGCAACGTTCCGAGCCTGCATCGCCGATTTCAGGCTTTCGAGATTGGCTGTGACGACACGGAAGATGACCCTAATTTGTGTCAGCTTCTCACCGGTCAGTCCTTCGTCCGGCAGTTCGGACAGCAGACGCCCGGCCTCCTTCACTTCCCGGTCGAGCGCCGCGGAAATCGCCGTGAGTTCCTCGGAATTTGTGACAGCAAGCAGCGCAGGCCCAACCGCAATGATGCGCTCGGCACGCTGCGCCAGATCCAAGGTCGCGATTGCTGGAGGAACCGACTTCTCCGTGACCTGTCGGAGCGCCTGGCCGGTGGCATAGAAGGCATAATTCCCAACCACTGCGGCGACCACGGCAAAGCCGCTGATCGCGATGAACGACAAAAGCAGCCGTTCGCGTAGGCCATGCCCAATCGCCACCGTCGTTGACTCGTTCGCTATCTTCATACTCGCCTGTCAGCCAGAAACGTTGATGCTAGCAATGGCGGGATATTTTACGCGATCGACCAATTAATTCGTAGGAACGAGCGAGTCCGGAATGCTGATGCCGATCTCGCGATAGTAGCGGGCCGCTCCGGGATGGAACGGCAGGAAGGTGTCTTTATCCGCGTTCTTCGGGAGAGTCTCGCTTGCTGCCAAAGTGGCTTGCACAAGGCGCGGATGGTTTTCGAAAACTGCTTTGACCAGTTGGTAGACCAGATCGTCTGGCAAATCGGCTCGTCCGATTGCAAAATTGTAAACCCCGAAGGTGACATAGTCCTTATCCAGAGAGCGGTATGTTCCCGCCGCTATCTTCGATGGACTGAACTCCGGCATAGCTTTACGGATGGCGTCAATCTGTTCGGGAGACAGACTGAGGAAAGTGATCGGCTCGTTCGCCTCGGCCTTTTGAATCGCCGGCATGGGTGCTCCGGTCAGCGTCACGAAGGCGTCGTAATGTCCGGAAAAAAGCCCGGTGACCATATCGGCGAATGATCCATAGTTGCTGTCAGCTGAAATCCCGAGAACCTTCAATATTGGTGGAATATAGGTGCCGCCGGTGCCGGCACGCGGTCCAATTCCGAAGCGCTTCTTGTCGAGCTGCGCGACAGTCGTAATGCCGGATTTCCGCAGGACCACGGCTTGAAATGGCGTATCGTACATCGGAAACAGCGCACGCATGTTCCGGAAACGCTTCCCTTTAGTCCAATCGCCGGCGCCGTTCCAACCCTGCAGGCCAACCCCCATCGTGATCAGGCCGAGTTGCGCCCCTCCGCTATCGAGGAGCTTCACGTTGTGCACCGGTCCTTGGGTCGGCAGGGGGTTGACCGCAATGCCAAGCTTCTCCGTTAGAATCTTCGCCATCGCTTCGCCGTAGATGTAATACACCCCACCCGGTGAGGCCGTGGCCAGCGTGAGCGATTTCGGCCAATCGGGGCTGGCGGCCAGGACGCTGGTTGATGCTCCGATGGCGAGTAAGCAAGCCGCGAATATTAAACTCATAAATTTGGGCATCGATCTCTCCTGCGCATTCAAGGCGCACGCCGCTGGCAGTGTGCGAATGTTCTCAATGCGGGTGCCAGCGGCTTCGAGCGCATCTCATCGTCTTCAACCAACAGAATCCTTGCCTTGTGTTTTCCCGTTGTGTCAGTTCTTCAGTTAGCAACGCGCTCCACTTCACGGGCGGAATGCCGCGCCAGGCGCCCGCGCACGGCGGCGGCCAGTTCGGTTAGATAGGATTGATCCTTGGTGATGATCTTTTCGGTCTGCCCGCTCAGAATGCGGACGTCCTCCGCGGTCAGTTCCTTCGCCGTCACCACGATGACCGGGACATCCACGAACGCGGGCTGCTTGCGCATCTCCCGCAGAAACTCGAAGCCGTCCATCTCCGGCATCATCAGATCGAGCAGAATCAGGCTTGGGGCCGGGTGGTCGGCGAGCCAGTCCAAGCCGCTGCGGCCATTGACCGCCGCGTGGGCCGCATATCCCATGCTCTCCAGCGACCGGCAGAGCGCCTCGCGGGTCGGCAAGTCGTCTTCCACGACCAGGATCGAGGTGCCGCTCGGATCGGCGCAATGTTCGCGCAAGATCGCCGTCAGGCGCTGCCGGTCCACGGGCTTCGTAACGAAATCGGCGGCGCCCAATGGGATCGCCATGCCGCGCTCGTTGAGAACGCTCACCATGATCACGGGGATGCCGCGCAGCTCGGCGTCGGCCTTGAACTCCTTGAGCGCTCCCCAGCCGTCCATCTGCGGCATCAACACGTCAAGCGTGATCGCCTGGGGCCGGTGTTCGCGCGCGAGCGCCAGCGCCTCGACGCCATTGCCGGCCAATATGACGCGATAGCCCTCCTTCTCGAGCGTCTTGGCGAGCAGCCCGCGCACCGACGCATCGTCGTCCACCACCAGAACGGTCGCCCGCCCGTCCGCCGCCGGCGCTGGCGCGGGCGCCTCCACGGCGGCCGGGGCGGCGCCCTGATCCGGAAGCCTGATGGTGAAGGTCGAGCCCTTGCCGGGCGTGCTCTCGACCGTCACGTCGCCGCCCAGCATGGTGCAGAAGTGCTTGGTGATCGCCAGTCCAAGACCGGTGCCGCCGAAGCGCTTGGTGGTCGAGGCATCCGCCTGGCTGAAGGCCTGGAACAGCCGGCCGAGCTGCTCCGGCGTCATGCCGAGGCCGGTGTCCGACACGGCGAAGCGCAACTTGCGATCCGCCCTCGCGCGCGACCGCCAACGTCAGTTTGCCCTTGCTGGTGAACTTAGAGGCGTTGCTCAGCAGATTGAGCAGGCACTGCTTTATCTTCGTCTGGTCGGAGCGGAAGTTGCCGATATCGGCCGGGCAGATCACCTCGATGGCATTCTCGTTCTTGTCGGTCAGTGGCTTGACGATCGACACCACCTCTTTGACCAACGCAAGGATGTCCACCGGCTCGATGAAAACATCCATCTTGCCGGCCTCGATCTTCGACAGATCGAGGATGTTGTTGATCAGCCCCAAGCAGGTGCCGGCCGGCGCCTTCGATCTTCTGCAGGTCCTCGATCGGCTCCTTGTCGCCCTTGTCGGCGGCGTCCTCCTGCAAAATTTCGCTGTAGCCGATGATGGCGTTGAGCGGCGTGCGCAGCTCGTGCGACATGTTGGCGAGGAAGCTCGATTTTGTCTGGTTGGCGACTTCGGCGGCGTCGCGCGCGGTGGCAAGTTCCGCTTCGCGTCGCTTCAGTTCGGTGATGTCGGCATAGGTGGCGACGACGCCGCCGTCCGCGGTTTTTCGTTCGCTGACCTGAATCCACCGGCCGTCACTGCGGTGCTGGATATGCGTGCTGCTGGAAGCGCGATGTTGGGCAATTCTTTTTGCCAGCCATGCCTCCACGCCCGCATCGGTATCGTCAATTTCTCCGCGCTCGGCAGCGGTGCGGGCGATAGTTTCGAACGTCGTGCCCGCCTTGATGATATCGGCGTGGGTGGCAAAATTCTTTTTGTATTTGCTGTTAAAGATGACAAGTTTATCGTCCGCGTCATAGAGCGAGAAGCCTTCGGAAATGGCTTCGATGGCGTCCGTCAGCCGCGTTCGCGCCTCGGCGATTTCTCTCAGGTTTCTCTTTTCGGTCTCCAGATTTTCAAGCTCCATGGCGCGCATCTCAATGGCATTCTTGCGAAACACCTGTATGGCTTCCACCATTTGCCCAATTTCGTCGCCGCGGCCTCGATAACCGATTTCTATTTCGGTATCGCCCGATGACAATTGCCGCATAACATTGGTGACGGACTGAACCGGCTTAACGATCGATCTTGAAACCAGGATGGTGACGACAATGCTGAGCAGCAGGCCGATGATTGCGCCAACGGATAGTATGATTTTCTTTCTTGCTGCGTCGGTATAAAGGATGGTGGCGATTGAATTCGTTCTCTCAGCGACCAAATCGAACATTTTTTTAAAATCGGCCGCCAGGGCCGTAAACTTCTCATCGGTTTGGCCCAGCATCATGGTCGCCATTGCGGCGTCGCTGCTGCCAACCTCGATTGTGTCTCGCACCGAACTGTCGAAGCGCTTCCACTTCGAAATGAGGTCTTTCAAATCCGTTTGTTCGCGGGCGGATAGATCCGGTCTCTTTGCAAGATTTTCGAGATCCAAATTTGCTCTAAACAAGTCGGAAGCAATTTCGGCATTGAGCGCTCCCAGCAGTACGCCGCTCACGCTATTGCTCGCCCAAGACACATAACGAAATGTCTTCATTTGTATGGCAACGATATTATCGCTGACCAATGCGAATGCGCTTTGTTTCGGCAAAATCGTGGATGAAAGGGTGTGCAGGTCGTCTTCCGATTTATTCAATGTGACGTAGGCGATTGTGCCGAGAGAAATGAGGCAAATCAGCAGAACCGCCGACGCCAAGAATGCTTTCACTTGAATCGAAAGATTTTCAAAAAACGAAAAAGTTCGTGAGGCGTCCGGTGATTTCATCGGGTGCCATTTAGTTTGCGCCTCAACGAAGATATGTAATGTGAGTTCTATTGTTTATAGATGCCGACACCCACGAAATAGTCGCCCATTTTCTCGATGTAGCTCGATTTGTCCTCAATCTTGTTGGTAAGCGGATTGGGCCATTTGTAGTCGACCCAACCGCTTCCTTTGCCTTCGGCAATCGTCGATCATCTCCCGAATGAGGTACTTGCCGTCTTGATCTTTGAGGTCAATCAAGTTTTTGCCAATCAATGCGGGCCGCGCGCCGTGCGCGACATTGACGCCTCTATTGGGTGCTCTCATGTCATAAATGAACGGATACAAATCGCGATCATGATATGCCTTTACCGATTTGTCCGAGACGGCTTTGAAGGTGGCCTCGGGACCGTCCTTCTTGAATTGTTCCTGGGCGTGTTTGACCATTGCAACGGCTTCTTCTTTGGTTCCGAATTCAGCAGCCATCGCAGGCGCCAGCATCGTCAGTGCGGCGATTGACAGAGCGACAAGATAACGGAGCATGGTGGATACCCCCCTGAAATTTTCTGCGTCTTCTAAAACAAGCGCAGGTTGCAGCTAATCTATCGAGCCTTGACAGTATCAGTCTACTCTTAAATTGCGCGTTTCGGCTTAACTCCAAGGTTTTTCGACATGCGAGCCGCTGCTCGAATGGCGATAGTGCCGCTCGTCCGACCCATAAGTTTCATTTGCCATCGCCATTACTTGGCGGACGACACAGAAAATGGGCCGAAAACAACCGAATGGCCCGCAATAGCCCGCGTTGAACGGCAAACGGACACTATTTTGCGGCGCCCGGCATGTCCGCTCGGAGACATGAATGGCCGCACCGCAATGTCCGCGTTTTCCCCATGTCGGACAATGGGCGCGCGCCCGCGCGGGTCAGGTTTTGTTGCTGCGCACCACGAGCACCGAGCAGGGGGCGTAGCGCACCACATGGCCGGCATTGGAGCCGAGAAAATAAGTGCGCATGGCGGGCCGGTGCGAGCTCATCACGATCAGGTCGGCGTTGATCGCCTTCGCCTCTTCCAGCACCTCGTGATAGATGCCGCCTTGCCGCACCGTGCCCGAGATATGCGCGGGGTCGAGCCCGCTTTCGCGCGCGATGATGGCCATGGCTTCTTCCGCCGACTTGCGCTGCTGCACGTCGAAATCCGGCGGCACGTATTCCGCCAGCATCACCGGCGTCATCGGCATGACATTGACCAGGCGCACCGATCCGCCGGACGCGCGGGCGAGCGTGACCGCGGCCTCGATGGCGGGCTTGGCCAAATCGGTGTCGGCGAGGTCGATCGGAACCAGGATATTATTGTACATGCCAGCGCCCCTCTTTTTCGCTGCGGCGGTGCGATCATGGCACGTTTTCGCAGGCGAGTTGAGTGAGGTTTATTGCCTTTGCGGGAGCGCCGCGCATACCACGGTGCGGCAAGGCGCAAAGCGGCGGGCGATCAAGCTTGAATCGCTGAGGCTGCCAATGCGGATCGCGAGATCCCAGCCCTCCTCGGCGAGGTCGACCAAGCGGTCATTGAGGCCGAGTTCGACGGTCACGAGCGGATGGCGCTGCGTGAACTCAGAGAGCAGGGGAGCGATTTGCCGCGCGCCGAACGCGACCGGGGCATTGAGCCGAAGCACGCCCCTCGGCTCGACACGGTCGGCGGCAACCGCGGCATCGGCCGCATCCATGTCCGCAAGAATGCGCTCGGATGCTTCGAGGTAGGTTCGCCCGGCCTCGGTGATCGAAAGCCGCCGCGTGGTGCGGTGAAACAGCTTTGCGCTCAGCCGCGCTTCAAGCGCCGCGATGTGCTTGGTGACCATGGTCTGCGACATGGCCAAGGCACGGCCGGCGGCTGAGAAGCTGCCGGTGGCGGCGACTTTCGCGAATACTTCCAGGCCGGTCAGGCGATCCAACATGGGCGTATCTCACTCTGATGGTGTTAGGTGTAATTCTCATATTCCTAATTATCACACCAATAAGAATAAGCCATATTCAGGCGACAAAACAGGAGATAGCCATGATCGATCCCCGAACCGCTCCCTATGCCGCGCTGCTGCTGCGCGTCAGCCTGGGCGCGCTCTTTCTCAGCCCATGCCGCCCTCAAAGTGTTCGTCTTCACGCCGGCTGGAACGGCGCAGTATTTCGGCAGCGTTGGCCTGCCGCCCGCGCTTGCCTATGTCACCATCGCCGCGGAGGTTCTCGGCGGTATCGCGCTGATCCTCGGAGTCTGGACGCGCGTCGTGGCGATCCTTCTCACGCCGATTTTGCTGGGCGCCATTGTCACGGTGCATGGCGGGGCCGGGTTCTTTTTCGACAACGCGCATGGTGGCTGGGAATATCCGGCGTTCTGGACCATGGCGTTGATCGTGCAAGCGCTGCTCGGCGACGGCGCCTATGCGCTGCGCATGTCGCGCCATGACAACGCAGTTGCCAATCTCACCGGCGTGTACTCACGTTGAATGAAGCGGCGGGGCCGGCAAGCCGGCCCTGCACCGCTGGAGCGAGCATCATGACAATGCCAAGCCTGTTCCTGTCGCACGGCGCGCCGACTTTGCTGCTCACCGACACGCCGGCGCGCGCGTTCCTCAGCCAACTCGGCGGCACGCTCGCGCGCCCGAAGGCCGTCCTGGTGATCTCGGCGCATTGGGAAACCGCGGTGCCGACCGTCAGCGCGGTGGAACGCAACGAGACGATCCACGACTTCGGCGGGTTCCCGCGCGCGCTCTATGAGATGCGATATCCGGCGCCTGGCTCGCCGGCTGTCGCCGGGCGTGTCGCCGATCTGCTGCATGCGGCCGGCCTCGACTGTCAGATCGACCGCCGCCGCGGCTTGGATCACGGCGCCTGGGTGCCATTGCGGTTGATGTATCCGCAGGCCGACATTCCGGTGCTTGAGCTGTCAGTCCAGCCGCATCTGCGTCCCGCGCATCATCTGCGCGTTGGACAAGCTTTGGCGCCTTTGCGGCAAGAGGGCGTGTTGATCATCGGCAGCGGCAGCTTCACGCACGATCTGTCGGAATTTCGTGGCCATAGCCCGAACGATCCGGCTCCCAATTGGGTCAACAGCTTTGCCGACTGGTTCGACGCCGCCCTGACGAACGGCCAAACCGACGATCTGCTCGACTATCGCCGCCGCGCACCGTTTGCGAGCAAGAACCATCCGACCGAAGAGCACCTTCTGCCGCTGTACGCGGCCTTGGGCGCGGCAGGAGAGAACGCGCGCGCCGAGCGGCTGCATGCCAGCGCCACCTACAGCGTTCTGCGCATGGACGTGTACGCCTTTCACGCGGCCAGCGATGCCGCGCGCAGCGATGGTTCGGATAGCAATGGCTACGTCAATGAGCCGGCGGTTTAGCTCGCCGCTGCTTCCAGCGACTTCGGGCTTACGAAGCGCTCCAGCCGGCCGGACTGCGGATGCAGCTTGCTCCAGTTGTCGAGGGCGAAATCGATAATGACCAGCCCCGAGGTCGGCAGCTTCTCGCGCAGCCGCGCGCGCGCATCGGTGTCGCCGGCGGCGATCAGCATCAGCGCGAGCTCATGCAGGCCGGGATTGTGGCCGATGACCAAAAGCGTATGGGCGAACGCCGGGGTGTCCTTGATGACCGCCAGGATGACATGCGGCGTCGCGTCGTAGAGCCGTTCCGCCGACATCGCCGCCGGCGCCGGATGGAAGGCGGTGGCGGCGTATTTCCAGGTCTCCTGCGTGCGCGCGGCGGGCGAGAGCACCACGCGGTCCGGAACCAGCGCATGGCCGGCCATATAAGTGCCGATCTTGGCGGCATCCTTGCGCCCGCGATCGATCAGCACGCGGGATTGGTCTTTCGTGCCCGGTTCGGACCGTTCGGCCTTGGCGTGGCGGAGCAGCAAGAGGCGGCGCATGGTGTATCGGATCGTGGGGCGGGGTTGTGCAGGTGAAAGCGTCGATTTCGAATCTGCGGCAGTCTAGCATGCGCGCCGCGGCCGCTGCAGTGCCGCGCCCATGCAACGATTGGGACCGATGAACGCAGGCGAGAACACGGCGGCGAGCTGGTACGAGGCGACCCGGGTGGCAAGCCCCGCGCGCCCGCGCCTGAATTTCGACCTCGACGTCGATGTCTGCGTGATCGGCGGCGGGCTGGCGGGCTTGACCGTGGCGCGCGAGGTGGCGCGGCGCGGCTGGTCGGTGGCCGTGCTGGAGGCCAACCGGCTGGCCTGGGCGGCGTCCGGCCGCAATACCGGGTTCGTGCTGCCGGGTTTTCATGAAACCATCGACAGCATCGTCGAGCGCATCGGGCTCGATCAGACCAAGCAGTTGTGGGCGCTGTCGGAACGCGGCCTCGATTATGTGCGGCGCACGATCGCGGAAACCGGCATGCCCGGAGTCGATCCGGTCCCCGGCTGGCTGCACGTCTCGAAGACCGACAACGGCGATCAAATCGACGCCGAAGTCGAGCGGCTGCGCTGGATCGGCGCCCATGTCGAAGTCTGGCCGACAACGCGCGTGCGCGAGGTACTGCCGAACCCGCGTTATTTCAACGCGCTGCATTTCCCGGGCGCCATCCACATTCATCCGCTCAATTACGCGCTCGGTCTGGCTGCCGATGCGGAAAAATCCGGCGCACGCATCTTCGAGGATACGCCGGTGCGTCGCCATCGATGCCGCCGGCATTCGCAAGCGCATCGAAACGCAAGGCGCGCGCCTGCGCGCGGCCCACGTGGTGCTGGCCTGCAATGTGCTGCTCGGCAATCTGATGCCGCGGCTGGCGGCGACGCTGCTGCCGATCACCACGTTCGTGTTGGTGACCGAGCCGATCGGGCCGCGGCTCGCCGAGGTGGTGCGCTATCGCGGCGCGGTCAGCGACACCAATCGCGCCGACAATCATTACCGCATTGTCGGCGGTGACAGGCTGCAATGGTCGGGGCGCATGCGGGTCTGGCAGGCCGATCCGCGCTGGGTGCGCCGCGGGCTGATCGCCGATATCCGGCGCAATTTTCCCGATCTTGGCAAGGTCGAGGTCGCGCATCTGTGGCACGGCACGCTCGGCCGCGCCATCCACCGCATGCCGCAGATCGGCGAGATCGAGCCCGGCCTGTGGGTGGCGAGCGGCTTCGGCGGGCACGGGCTCAACACCACGGCCATGGGCGGCGAACTGATCGCGCGCGGCATCGTCGAGGCCGACCAGACCTGGCGGCTGTTCGCGCCTTTCGAACTGGTCTGGGCCGGCGGCCTGCTCGGCCGGATGCTCGCGCAAGGCATCTATTGGGGGACGCGGCCGGTCGAGCGGATCGAGCAGGGACTGGCGCGCTATCGCGAACGGGCGCGCCTGCGCAAGCAGGTGCGGCTCGCCGCCCGCAGCGGACAGGGTCCGCCGCCGGCGCCAGAAGCCGCGCCGGCCGCGCCGGAATGAACATTCGATCAGCGCCATTCTCGCGAAAACGGCCCATGCTTTCGCCACGCAAGGATTGTGGTAGGCTTCCGCGCAATGACCCGCCCGACCCCAGGTTTCACCGTCTTTAGCATTGCTGTTGCCGCGCTGGCGCTCGCCGGCTGCGCCAGCACGGCCGGTGGGTTGGGCAACCCGCTGCCACGGCCGAAGACCGTCGTGGTGACGGATTTTGTGCTGGCCCCCGACCTGGTGGTACTCGACCGCGGGTTTACCGCGCGGCTGGAGCACAAGAGCGGCGGTTTACAGACCTCGGAACGCAAGCCGCGCACCGTCGAACGGGTGAACGACGAGATCGTCGCCAGCGTCGTCGCCACCTTGCGCGAGGCCGGTCTCGAGGCGCAGCCCGGCAGCGAGGACACGCTTACCCTCAACGACGAGGCGCTGGTGGTGGGCGGCCGGCTGCGTCCGGGCGAGCCGGGCAGCGTCGGCAAGGGCAAACCGATCGGCTTCGCCGTCGGCCACAGCGGCGTGGTCGCCGACATGACGGTGTCGTATTTCTCCGGCCGCGGAAAGCAGCAGGTGCTCAGCTTCAGCGCGGATGCCAAGGGCGCCGGCAAGCCCCCGGTTGGAAAAGAAGCGGCGGCCCGCAATGCGGCGATCGCCGCGGTTCTGACGACCGATAAAGGCGCGCCGGAAAAGTTGTCGCCCGATGTGGAAGTGCAGGCGCGCCGGATCGGCCGCGCCGCCGGCGACCGGATCGTGGCCTATGCCAAGGAGCAGGGCTGGCTGGCGAAACCCGAGGGCGGCGAGGGACGTGCAGGTGAAATTGCCGAAGCCGAAGCCTGCGCCAAAGCCCGAGAAGAAGCCGGCGAAGCCGGCGGCGTGAGCTTCAGCGCCCCTCGCGCCGCGCCATAAACGCCAGTCGCTCGAACAGATGCACGTCCTGCTCGTTCTTCAAGCAGCGCGCCGTGCAGCGGCGGGATCAGCTTCTTGGGATCGCGTTCGCGCAAAATCTCCGGGCCGATGTCCTCGACCATCAAGAGTTTCAGCCAGTCCAGCAGTTCCGAGGTCGACGGCTTCTTCTTCATGCCGGGCACGTCGCGGATCTCGTAGAACAGTCTGAGCGCCTCGCTGACCAGGCGCTGCTTGATGCCGGGGAAATGCACCTCGATGATCGCGCGTCATGGTGTCGGGATCGGGAAAGCGGATGTAGTGGAAGAAGCAGCGGCGCAGGAAAGCGTCGGGCAATTCCTTTTCGTTATTCGAGGTGATGACCACGACCGGGCGGCGGCGCGCCTTCACGGTTTCGCTCGTCTCGTAGACGAAGAACTCCATGCGATCGAGCTCCTGCAACAGGTCGTTGGGAAACTCGATGTCGGCCTTGTCGATCTCGTCGATCAGCAGCACCGGGCGCTCGTCGGCGACGAAGGCGTCCCACAATTTGCCGCGCTTGATGTAGTTGCGGATGTCCTGCACGCGGGCGTCGCCGAGCTGGCTGTCGCGCAGGCGCGACACCGCGTCGTATTCGTACAGACCCTGCTGCGCCTTGGTGGTGGACTTGATGTGCCATTCGATCAGCGGCGCCCCGATGCTCTTGGCGATCTCCAGCGCCAGCACGGTCTTGCCGGTGCCGGGCTCGCCCTTGACCAGCAAAGGCCGCTCCAGGGTGATCGCGGCGTTGACCGCGACTTTGAGATCGTCGGTGGCCACATAGGCCTTGGTGCCTTCAAAACGCATGCAAATCCTCGCTATTCCGCGTCAGGCCGACACTAGGCAGGCCATGCCGGAGCCTGGCAACGGCTACCTAGCGGGATGCCAGCAAAGGCTGGGCATCGCAAACCAGCCTCGCACAAGCGTGATGGCCGAGTGATGGCAAGTTGAATGGCTATTATGCGTAAAGGTTATATGTGTTGGCGCGAAACAATCGACTTCGGGAGGATCGCATGCGCCGTCTGCTGCTTGGCTTTATCCTGATGCTGGCGGCCGCCGGGCTCGCCCATGCGCAAATGGCGCCGTTGCCGAAGCCCGCACCCGGGCAGGCGGTGGCGACCTTCGCCGGCGGCTGTTTCTGGTGCACGGAATCCGATTTCGACCACGTGCCGGGGGTGATCTCGACCACCTCGGGCTATACCGGCGGGCACGTCGCCAATCCGACTTACGAGCAGGTCTCGGCCGGCAGCACCGGGCACGCCGAGTCGGTGCAGGTGATCTATGACCCGGGCAAGGTCTCCTACCAGCAACTGCTCACCTATTACTGGCATCACGTCGATCCGACCGTGAAGGACCAGCAGTTCTGCGATCACGGCAATCAGTACCGCACGGCGATCTTCGTGCACAACGACGAGGAGCGCACACTGGCGGAGGCCTCCAAGAAACAAGTCGAGGCCGAGCTCAAGAAGCCGATCTACACCGAGATCGCCGCCGCCGGCCCGTTCTACCCGGCCGAGGAGTATCACCAGGATTTCTATGTGAAGAACCCGACGAAATATAAATTCTACCGGTGGAATTGCGGCCGCGACCAGCGGCTGGAACAGATCTGGGGCACGCACAAGGGAAACAGCTGACATGATCAACCGACGAGCCCTGTTGACGGCCGGCGTTGCATTGGGCGCGCTGATGACCGCGAGCAAATTTGGCGAGGCAGAAACAATGACAACAACCACGCAAGATATCGACTGGCGCAAGCTCACCGATGCGGAGTGGCGCAAGCGCTTGAGCCCGCAAGCCTACGACGTGCTGCGCAAGCAGGGCACCGAGCGCGCCGGCACCAGCGCGCTCAATCACGAGAAGCGCAAAGGCACCTTCGCCTGCGCCGGCTGCGACCTGCCGCTGTTCTCGTCCGACACCAAGTTCGAGAGCGGCACCGGCTGGCCGAGCTTCTATCAGCCGCTGCCGGGCGCGGTCGGCACCACGTCGGACCGCAGCTTCTTCATGGTGCGCACCGAGGTGCATTGCAGCCGTTGCCTCGGCCATCTCGGCCATGTGTTCGACGACGGCCCGCCGCCGACCGGCCTGCGCTACTGCATGAACGGCGTGGCGCTCAAATTCGCGCCGCAAGCCGCCGGTCAATCGTAAGGCCGGGCGACGACTGCGCACGGCGCGGGCGACCGGCAAGCCCGCGCCCGCAACGTGCCCGGCACGGACCGGCCAAGGCCGGATTCCGCCAGCGCCGCCCATCGGCCCGACGCCGGGCGCATTAATCAAGTCATTGAACTGTCGCACAAATCTGGTGAAAGGCCGGACCGTATACGGATATTGTCCGCAGGCCGGCACGCGTATATAAGCCTGCCGCACCGGGAGGGTGGACTTCGTACCCAAGAATATAAAAGAAGACAGGGAGTTCAGTGGGATGTTGGCCAAGACCAAGACTTATCGGCCGTCCGACAAGGAGCCGTTCATGAACGAGCGGCAGCGGGATTATTTCCGCATGAAGCTGCTCGCATGGCGGGAAGACATTCTGAAGGAGGCCAAGGAGACGCTGCTGCATCTGCAGGAGGAAAATCAAAATCATCCCGATCTCGCCGACCGGGCCTCCTCCGAAACCGACCGCGCCATCGAGCTGCGTGCGCGCGACCGCCAGCGGAAATTGATCGCCAAGATCGACGAGGCGCTCACCCGCATCGACGACGGCACTTACGGCTATTGCGAGGAGACCGGCGAGCCGATCTCGCTGCGGCGGCTGGAAGCGCGCCCGATCGCGACGCTGTCGGTGGAGGCGCAGGAGCGGCACGAGCGGCGCGAAAGAATATACCGCGACGATTGACGGTCGTTGCCCGCAATTTTCTGATGCGCGATTGCAATGCCCGGCCCTTGCGCCGGGCGTTGCTGTCTTAACGATACGCGCTCGTCGCGTGCCCGGCGGCAAGAATCAATGGCGCCCGCGGCAGCGCCGCCATCAGCGCCCGATCACGCCTTGCGGGGCGGACGGCCGAGCAAGCTGGCCATTTCCTCTTCGAGATTGTCGAAAGCTTCCTTGGCCGGCACCGCCAGCTTGGGCTCCGGCCTTGGCTCGACCGGGGCCGCGACCTTGCTCTCGATTTTGGCTTCGATCCTGGGCTCGAATTTGGTCTCGATGTGCGGCTTGAATTCGCGCATCGGCGTCGCTTTGACCGCCGGCGTAGCGAGCGGGTCGGTCACCGGCGGGCGGCCTTCCGGCAGCGGCGCGCGGCGCAGCGCGGCTTCAAGTTGCTGCGCCATCTCCGCCAGATTCTGATCGGTCTGCGACGGGGCGGCGGGTTCCAGGGGCGGTGGCGGCACCACCGGCGCGACGCTCGGGCGCGGCGCCGGCTCGCTACGGGCGGCGGGCGCGGCAACTTCGGGCGGCGTGAGGTGCACCGACAATTCGGCGGCCAGACCGCTGAGGCTGTCGGACGGGTGCGGGCGCGCGGCCGGTTCGGGCGCCAGCCACGGTTCTTCGGTGGCGGACGAACGGGAAGGGCGCGGCGCCGAGATCGCCGTCGGTTCACCCGACGGTTGCAGCGGCCAGGTGCTTTCGGCCGCCGCGGTTGGGCGGGTGGCGGTGGGCTCGGCCGCGGCAGCGGCCCGCGCCGGTTCGCGCGCCACGTCGCGGGCGCCGACCGCACGCACGATATTGGGCTCGACCACGACGTCGGTCGGGCCGCCGATCATCAAGAGATGCTCGACATTGTCGCGGCGGATCAGCACCAGGCGCCGGCGGCCGTCGACGGTGGCCGCATCGATCACGGCCAGTCGCGGCTGTCGTCCGCGCGCGGCGCCGCCGAGCCGGTCGGAACTGAAGCGGCGCACCAGCCAGGCGGTCAGCCCGATCAGCGCGAGCACCACCGCGAATGCGATGAAGAACTTCGCAGCCAGCGGCATCTCCGGGCCGAACAGGTCGAACATCAAGACGCTCCGTACTGGGTGCCGCGGCTCCTCGGCCGGGGCTCGCCTAAATGGTTAATTCCCTAAGCACAATTTGGCGGCCACAATTCTACTAGACCCTTATCAAATAAAACGCGCTTTGCCATCCCATTGCCGGTTGCGCGAATTCGCAGATGGTAAACGGCGGGAGCGCCGCGGCGTTCCATCCCGACCCTTTCACCCGCCGTTAACCATAAAACCGGCAAAGTCATTCGCCGAGTTCGCCGCTGCCGCGACGACCGCGGTGCCGCATCGCACGCGCTTCATCCAGGAGCGGCGGCAACGAGGGTCCGCGCGGCCAGCGGCTTTCGCGCCTGATCGCAACCGGCGAGCCTTGCAAAGCGCGGGATGGCCGCCGGCTGGCTCTTGCGCCGATAGGGCGGCTTGAGGCACTCAGGAGTCATGGCAGGCCAGAAACCCGCAGCG
Organism: uncultured Alphaproteobacteria bacterium; assembly: GCA_963762285.1. GTDB lineage: Bacteria > Pseudomonadota > Alphaproteobacteria > Rhizobiales > Xanthobacteraceae > Pseudolabrys. Next base: position 463,940 of record CAVXKE010000015.1, read on the forward strand.
CAGGCATCGGCGCATGACCGCAGCGACGGGCAGGCTCGGCAGGCTTTCGACAAAAGCCAGAGCGCCCCGCGCAGCGGCTCGGCCGGCCTGGTGCTGCTGATCGCCTTGGCGCTGGTCGCCGCCGCCGCCGGCCTGATCTATGTCGAGCCACCCTATGCCGGAACCTACATTCTGTCGCTGCTGGCGCTGCTTGGCACCGTGGGCGTGTTCGCGCTGTTCGCCATGGCCGCCGGCATCTTGCAACTGGCCAGCCGGAGCCAGACCAATCCGCTGCTCAAGGCGGTGGTCGACAATGCCTTCGACGGCATCGTGGTCACCGACCAGTCGGGCCGCGTGTTCTACGCCAATGCCACCTATCTCGATCTGATCGGGGCGACCGATACCAACGACGTGCGGCCGATCGAGCGGGTGTTCATCGGCGATCCCGACGTGTCGGAGGCGGTCTACCGCCTGCTCAAGGCCGCGCGCGAGGGGCGCCGCCTGCAAGAGGAGGTGCGCATTCCCGGCGCCACGGCCAAGGCTGCGCGCTGGCTGCGCCTGCGCGTGCGCCCGCTTGGGGTCAGCAAGAACGACGCGCGCATGACGGTGTGGTCGATCGCCGACGTGACGCGCGACCGCGAGCGCCAGGAAAACGTGTTCCAGGAGCTCCAGCACGCCATCGACTATCTCGATCACGCGCCGGCCGGCTTCTTCTCGGTCGATGCGGCCGGCGACATCGTCTATCTCAACGCCACGCTGGCGAATTGGCTCGATCACGATCTCGCGCAAGTGGGCGCCGGTTCGCTCAAGCTTACCGATATCGTCGCCGGCGAGGGGGCCGCGCTGCTCACCACGCTCAATGCCGCGCCCGGGGAAGTCAAAACCGAAGTGCTCGACCTCGACCTCAAGACGCGCGGCGGCAAGCCGGTGCCGGTGCGCCTGTTTCACAAGGTGGCGTTCGGCGCCGACGGTACGGCCGGCGCCTCCCGCACGCTGGTGCTCAACCGGGCCAAGGACGACGGCAGCGATCCGCAGCGCGCGGCGGAAGTGCGCTTCATGCGTTTCTTCCAGAACACCCCGATGGCGATCGCTACCGTCGACAAAACCGGCCGCATTGCGCGCAGCAACGCGCGTTTTGCGTCCGCCTTCGAGGGCATGCTTAAGGGCGACGAGCGTTCGATCCTTTCGGTGGTGGCCGAGCGCGACCGGGCGGCGCTGGAAGCCGCCATCCGCAAGGCGGGCGAGGGCCAGGGCGACATCGCGCCGGTGGAAGCCGCGCTCGCCGGCAGCCATGAGCGCTGGGCGAGTTTCTTCGTGTCGGCCGTGGAGGAGGAAGATCGCGACAGCGAGGCGGCCATCGTCTATGCGCTCGAGACCACCGCGCAGCGCACGCTGGAGAACCGGGTCATTCAGCAGCAGAAGATGGAATCGGTCGGCCAGCTCGCCGGCGGCATCGCGCACGATTTCAACAATGTGCTGTCCGCGATCATGATGGCGACCGATTTCCTGCTCAACGCGCACAGGCCGACCGATCCCTCGTTCAAGGATATCATCCAGATCAAGCAGAACGCCAACCGCGCCGCCGCGCTGGTGCGGCAGTTGCTGGCGTTCTCGCGCAAGCAGACGCTGCGCCCGCAGGTGCTCGATCTCGGCGAGACGCTGAGCGATCTCGGCATGCTGCTCAAACGCCTGATCGGCGAGAAGGTAACGCTGGACGTGGTGCACGGCCGCGATCTGTGGCCGGTGAAGGTGGACCTGCCGCAATTCGAGCAGGTGATCGTCAATCTGGCGGTCAACGCGCGCGACGCCATGCCGGACGGCGGCAAGCTCGCCGTGCGCACCGCCAATGTGCCGGCCAGCGAGAGCGGGAGTTACGCCTATAAGGGCATGCCGAGCGCCGATTACGTGCTGGTCGAGGTGAGCGACACCGGCACCGGCATTCCGCCCGGCATCATCGACAAGATCTTCGAGCCGTTTTTCTCGACCAAGGAGGTCGGCAAGGGCACCGGCCTGGGGCTTTCCATGGTCTACGGCATCGTCAAGCAGACCGGCGGCTTCATCTATGTGGACTCAAAGCCAGGCGCGACCGCGTTCCGCATCTTCCTGCCGCGCTACATTGCCGGTGCGGAGGAAACGCTGCCGCAAATTCCCGATGCCGACGCTCCGGCGATCGCCGGCGCCCTGTCGGCGGCCGACAGCCTGGCGCAGGCGGCGAGCGCCGATCTCACCGGGCACGGCACCATCCTGCTGGTCGAGGACGAGGAAGGCCTGCGGGCGCTCAACGCGCGCGGGCTCGCCTCGCGCGGCTACACCGTGCTCGAGGCCGGCAATGGCGTCGAGGCGATCGAGGTGCTGGACAAGCAGGGCGAGGTCGATCTGGTGGTGTCGGACGTGGTGATGCCGGAAATGGACGGCCCGACGCTGCTGAAGGAACTGCGCCGGCGCAATCCGAATGTGAAAGTCATTTTCGTCTCGGGCTATGCCGAGGAAGCGTTCCAGAAAAACCTGCCCGAGCAGGAGCAATACGAATTTCTGGCCAAGCCGTTCACGCTCAAGCAGCTGGTCTCCAAAGTCAAAGAAACCATGGCGGGCTGAGCGCGCGGCTGAGGCCTGTCAATTCCGAAAACATCAAAGTCGCGCATGACGTGTCCGTGGCATGGCAGCGCAGGCGGTCGCCGCCCCTTACAAAACCTCGCATGGGCACCTATTGTCATGGCCGCCGATTGGGCCGGGAGATCCAAGCCATGTTTCGCCATCGCTTACTGATCGCGCTTGCCGCCATGGCGACCGCGATTGTGCTGGTTGCCGCCGATGCGCATGCCCGCGCCGGCGGCGGCTTCTCAAGCGGCAGCCGCGGCATGCGCACGTTCTCCATGCCGCCCACCACCCGAACGGCGCCGACCGCGGCGCCGATCCAACGCACCATGACGCAACCCGGTAGCGCCTCGGCCGCCGGCTCGACCGCCACGCGCCCCGGTCTCTTTGGCGGCGGATTGTTCGGCGGATTGGCCGCTGGATTCCTCGGCGCCGGATTATTCGGGCTGCTGTTCGGCCACGGACTTTTCGGTGGCATGGCGGGCTTTGCCTCGTTCATCGGGTTGCTTCTGCAAGTCGTGTTGGTCGTGATTGTCGCTAGGTTGATCTTTGCCTGGTGGCAACGGCGCCAAATGCCAGCCTACGCGGCGGCGCAGCCGGCGGCCGGCCACGGCTTTGCCGGCCTCGGCGGCATGCTGGGCGCCAGCGCGCCGGCGGGGGAGCCGCTCACCATTGGCAAGGCGGACTACGATGCGTTCGAGACCTTGCTCGGCGATATGCAGGCGGATTTTTCGGCCGAGGACTTGACCGCATTGCGCGCCAAGGTGACGCCGGAGATGCTGTCCTATTTCTCCGAGCAACTGGCGCAGAATGCGAGCCGCGGTCTGGTCAATCGCGTCACCGGCGTGCAGCTGCTGCAGGGCGACTTGGCGGAGGCCTGGCGCGAAGGCGAGGCCGAATATGCCACCGTCGCCATGCGCTTCGCGCTTACCGACAGCATGGTGGAGCGCGCGAGTGGCCGCATCGTCGAAGGCGGCAGCCCGAGCGAGGTCAGCGAATTATGGACCTTCCGGCGCGCGCGCGGCGGCGATTGGCTGCTCTCGGCGATCCAGCAGACGTGATTGTCGGATATCGCGTGCGCACGGCGCGGGCCGCGCGCCCGCCGATCAAGCGGATTTGGCCGGCGCGGCCGCGGCCAGGCTGCCTGTAAATTTCACGCCGACCTGGTTGGGCTTGCGCCAAATCACGCGGCAATAACGCCGCGCCGCACCATTGATCGTCAGCATCAGCACAAAACTGTCGGGCAGGATATTGGTATCCTGCAGGTCGATGCGGGCGCCGGAATCGGTCGCATCCGACACCACGCAAACGTGCCGATGCCCGCCGATCAGCGGCACCCAGGCGATGTAACGCGCGGCCTGCCGCTGGGTTTTGCGCTTTTCCTTGAGCATGTCGTCTCGCTGGCGTCGGTTTGGGCAGGCGCGGTCCGCTGTTCACAACCCGTTAACGCCTGCCTTAAGCGGTGCACAATATTAGCGGCTGGCCATTACCAATTCATAAAGCACCTTTGGTGGGTCACTGGAGCATCGCGCCCCGCTTGGGGCCGTTGACCTTGCACCGGATTCCGTCTATGCCGCCGCCCGCAACCTGGTTTTCGGCCTCATCTTGCTGACACGCTGCCAGCTTTGGGCTGCGACTCAAGTGAACTCCCAAAACTTGGAGTGTTGCCGCCTTCGCGATGAGCGCGCGGGCGTTCAACAGGAAGCGTGAAAGGAACTCTGATGCCCGTTGGAACTGTGAAGTTCTTCAATACCCAGAAAGGCTTCGGCTTTATTCAGCCGGATGACGGATCGAAGGATGTGTTCGTGCACATCTCCGCGGTGGAACGCGCTGGCATGCGCTCGCTGATGGAGGGCCAGAAGATCAGCTACGAGATCGTCACCGAGCGTGGCAAGCAGGCGGCCGGCAATCTGCAGCCGGCCTGAAGCCCGCCCCAGGGACTTCACTCAAATCGAAAGCCCGGCGGCGACGCCGGGCTTTTTGCATGCGGGCCGGTCGTGTAAGAAGCGGCGATCGCAAACAAGAAGCAAATTGGAGGAACCCATGGACATTATCGCATGCGGGTCGCGGCCCTCGCGCAAGATGGGCGCGCCGAGCTTCACCGGAACGGTGTGGCAGGATCCGATCATCCAGGCGCCCGATCCGGCACTGCTGCGCTCGGCCTGGGTGCGCTTCGAGCCGGGCGCGCGCACCGCCTGGCATACCCATCCGCTCGGGCAGACGCTGCACATCACCTCCGGCATCGGCCATGTGCAGACCTGGGGCGGCCCGGTCCGGCAGGTGCGCGCCGGCGATACGGTCTGGATACCGCCGGGCGAGAAGCATTGGCACGGCGCCACGCCCGAGCACGCCATGGAACACATCGCCATGCAGGAGCATCAGGGCGGCGAGCACGTCACCTGGCTGGAGCCGGTGACCGACGAGCAATACAAGGCCAAGCCCGCCGGCTGACCCGGCGGTCCCGCATATCAGCCTGATCAAAGGCCTGTGAATTCCGGAATAGCGACACATTTCCGGTGTTTTTTAGGTCCGAGGCGGGGTGACGGACCGCGCCGATGTCGGGAGGATTCCAGATGACTATTATTCGGATTGGCGTGCCGCTGGCGGCATGCCTAGCGCTGTTCGGCGCGGTGCCGGCGCAGGCGCAACAGGCCAATATGAGTTTCTTCGTGACCAGCGTTGGGCCGGGTAAGGGCGCCGACCTCGGCGGACTGGCCGGTGCCGACAAGCATTGCCAAGAACTCGCGCAATCGGTCGGGGCGGGCGGCAAGACCTGGCATGCCTATCTGTCGACGCAAGGCGCCGGCGCGGTGAACGCGCGCGACCGCATCGGCAAGGGCCCCTGGATGAACGTCAAGGGCGTCGTCGTCGCCACCAGCGTTGCCGATTTGCACAGCGACAACAACAAGATCATCCAAGGAAAACGATCTTGTCGGAGAAAGGCGAGGTGATCAACGGCTATGGCGACAAGCCGAACCGGCACGACATCCTCACCGGCTCGCAGGCCGACGGCACCGCCTTTCCGCCCGACAAGGATATGACCTGCAAGAACTAGACGAGCAGCACGCAAGGCTCGGTCATGCTCGGCCATTCGGATCGTAACGAGCCGGCTAGGCTTGAGCGACAACCCGCCGTCTCATTCCTGGAACACCTCACATCCCTCGCGCGGCGCGGAGGGCGGCTGCTCGCAGGCCGACCTGCGCTCAACCGGCGGCGACGGGCTGCTGTATTGCTTCGCGGTGAACTGAGGCGCGAGCTAAAACTCGGCCGCGCAAAACACGGTCGGGAGTTTTGCCTATGCGCTATCAGCTTTACTACTGGCCGGAAATCCAGGGCCGCGGCGAATTCGTGCGGCTGGCGCTGGAGGATGCCGGCGCCGCCTATGACGACGTCGCGCGCAGCAAAGCCGGCATGGGCCGCATGCTGGCGATGATGGAGGCTAAGGGCGACAAACACCCGCCGTTCGCGCCGCCGTTCCTGAAGGCGGGCAAGCGCGTCATCGCGCAGTCCGCCAATATCCTGTTCTATCTCGGACCGCGCCTGAAGCTCAGTCCGCGCGACGAGGCCGGCCGGCTCTGGCTCAATCAATTGCAGCTCACGGTGACCGATTTCGTGAAGGAGATTCACGACACCCATCACCCGATTGCCGGCAGCCTGTATTACGAGGACCAGAAGGTGGAGGCGCAAAAATTCGCGCATTATTTTCTGAAGGATCGCGTGCCGAAATATCTCGGCTACTTCGAGAGCGTGCTGAAGAAGAGCGGCGGCCCTTACGCGCTCGGGCGCAAGTTCAGCTACATGGATTTGTCGCTGTTCCAGCTCATCGCGGGCCTGCGCTACGCCTTCCCGCAGGCGATGGCGCGCATCGAGCGCAAACTGCCCGGCGTCATTGCCGTGCACGACCGCGTCGCCGCGCGGCCGCGCATCAAGAAATATCTCGCGTCGTCGCGCCGGCTGGCATTCAACGAGATGGGGATTTTCCGGCATTATCCGGAGTTGGACGAATGATGAGGGCGTGTACTGATGAAACACGCCGTGTGCTATGCCCAAGTTATCCCCGATAACGGACCTTTACAGGTGCGGTTGGAATGTCGGCTAAGTGCCAAAAGCGACCATTGCTGGATTCGCGCTCTTAATGCCGGAGTTGAGCGGAGCCGGCATTGCACGGTGCCTGGGGGCCGGCGAGGTCTCGCTCATAATCGAGGCTAATCTTTACGAGCAGATGGCGGTTGGCTGGCGATCACGTTAGCTCGAACTGTCTGGCGCAAAACCTTGCCCGTCTGATTGCGAGGCAGGGCCGCGACAAAGTGAAATCGGGCTCGGTGAAATCCGCGGAGCTCTTGGTTGATGGCGGCAATCAACCGCTCAGAATCGATCGGGGTCGGGGTTTCAATGACGACATGGATCACTTCCTCGCCGCTGTCGTTCTGCATGGAAAACAGACAGACGCCGCTGACGCCAAAGCGCTCGCCCAACCGATCCTCGATGGGTGCCGGAAAAATCTTGGCTCCTTGGATATTGATGACGTCGGTCACGCGTCCTTGCAGCGCCATGCGCCCGTCGGATCGGATGACGGCCAGATCGCCGGGATAGAAGAAGCCATCCTTGAAGCAGGCCCGCGTCGCCGCTTCGTTATGGTGATAGCTGGTCGGCCCGCCGGCGGTGCTGACCCGCACCCGTCCGATCTCGCCGGTCGGTACGGGTCGATCGGATTCGTCGACGATCTCGACCACGCGGCCGGGCACGAGCCGGTGCCACTTTTGGTCCTCGGGAGCGTCCATTGGAGTGAAGGCGATGACGCCGGCTTCAGTGGAACCGAGCCAATTGAAGAGACGAGGTGTGATGCGGGCTTTGACTTGGTCTACCTGCGACCGCGTTAAAGCGCCGCCGCCCACAATGAGCTGCATCGTATCATTGCGCGGGAACGCATCTGCGGGCGCGGCCAGGATGCTGGCGAGCACTGTAGGGACGAGCACCGCGTGAGTGATTCCGGGGCGTAACAGCGCCTGGTACAGTTCGCGCCCTTGCTCGATGATGACGGCGCCGCCTACGGTCCAAGGGCTGGCCGCCCACTTGTAACCGATCCCGGTCGAAGCCTCAAAGCCGAACACACTGAGTACGGTATCCTGGTTCATACCGATTACTTCCACATTGCGCCAAAGGAAAAAAGAGTCGAACGCCGGACTCACCAGCATCATCTTGTTGGTGCCGGTCGTGCCCGAGGTCAGCAGGATATGACCTCCCTCCGGATGTGGCGCTTCAAACGCGTCGAGCGCGAGGGCAGTTTCGCCAGCCAGCGACACTGACAGCAAAGGCAGGCCCAGCTCGGTGCATAGGCCTTCCAGACGGGGCCAATTCTCGTCTGGGCTGGTGATGACGCAGCGCACGTTCGGCAGGCCAAGCTTGCCCACCTCCGCCGCAGACCACACGACCACGGTAGTCAGGCCCAAACTGCGCAGGGCTAGGCTGAGAATCCAAAAACGCATCAGGTTGCGGACGGCCAGCACCGCGTAACCGGGCCCGACATAGCCCCGCCGCACGAAATAGCCGCGCGCTACCGCGATGAGTTCGGCGAACGAGCGGTACGACCAGGGCCGGCCACTATAGATCACCGCCGTTTTGTCAGGCGTCTGTTTCGCCCAATCGAAGATTAGTTGAGTGATCATCGCTCGCCCGCTGGCCTGTCCTAAATGGCGGTCCGGGACGTATGCTAGTTGATGGCTACTGTTGACTAAAGGGCAGGGCAGACCTTGCTTACCTATGAGTCCACGCCCTATTTTTTGTTATCGGCCATGAAGGCCGGCGATCCAGTATTCTCAGATCGTGCGGTGACTATTGGATCATCCGCTTGCACGGATAATGACAAGCTGGTGCTAGCCCCGCGCTTCCAGCGTCTTGCCGCCAGCGGTGACCGGTTTGGCCGCCACCAGCGTGAACGCGATCACGCACGGCGCCGTGCCGTTGTTCACCCAATTGTGGATGGTGCCGCGCTGCACCAGCACGTCGCCGGCCTTCAGATGCACGCTGCCGATGTCGAGCTCCATGTCGATCTCGCCGGAGATCACCACCGCATAGTCGATCGAGTTGGTGCGGTGGTTGCGCGGGGCGACGCCCGGCCCGAAGCTGACGATGCGGAACACCGTGCCGTTGTCGATGGTGGTGGCGATTTTTCTGCCCGAGGGATCGTCGTCGCCATCGTTGCTGACCGGAAAGCCCTCGGTCGACCAGATCACGCTGTAGTTCGCGCCGGGCCGTGGCGACGATATGTTCTTGACCTGCTCGTCGATCAACACCTTGGCGCGGCCCTGATCGTCGTGGCCGGTGACGACGCGGCGAATGTTCAGGCTCATCGGCGTAATCCTCCCTCGCGAATTTTATTGCGGCAATCATGGACGCAACGCCGGCGCGCTGGCAAATGCCCTAATCGGCGGGCAACGGTTTCTTGCCGGACTCGTGCCAGAGCAGGAACAGCCCGGAGCCGACCACGACCGCCGAGCCGGCGAGCAGGGCCAGCGTCGGGATATCACCCCAGAACAGGAAGCCCAGCCCCATCGCCCACACCAGCGAGAAATAGTAGAACGGCCCGACCGCCGCGGGCGGCGCGAGCGACAGCGCGCGCGTCCACCAATATTGCCCCAGCGCATTGAACAGCCCGTTCACCAGCATGACGGTGAGGTCGAGGCCGGCCGGCCAGGTGAAGCCGAAGATCGGCATGGCGACCGCGAAAAACACGGCGAGAAACAGCATCTGGTACATGGTCAGCGTTTCCGCCGACTCGGTCGTGGTCATGCCGCGCACTGCCGCGGTCACGCTGCCGAACAGCACCGCATTGCCGAGCGCGTACAGCGCGCCGACGCGGAAGCTGTCGGCGCCGGGCGAGGCCACCAGCAGCACGCCGATAAATCCGGCGGCGAGCGCGCAGCCGCGCGCGAGGCCGACCTTTTCCTTGAGCCAGAGTGCGGCAAATAGGGTGGCGAACAGCGGCGCGGAGAAATTGATGGCGATGGCGCCGCCCAACGGCATCAGCGAAAAGGCGACGATGATCAGGCTCTGCGCCACCGCCTGGGTTCCGCTGCGGCCGATGTGATCGCGCAGGCGATGCGTTCGGAACACACGCAGGCCGGTGCGCGGCAGGATCAGCACGGCGCAGGCGACGAGCGAAATGACGGCGCGGAAGAACAATACCTCGGCGAACGAATAACTTGCCACCTGCCATTTCGCCAGCGCGCTGGAGACCGCGAACATCACGGTCGCGGCGATCATGTAAAGAATGCCGTGCGGGACGCGGTCGGCGCGCGCGGCGGGCAGGCGCTGGTCGAGGCTGTCGGAATTCACCGGGGCGGGGGCCTCTGGCGGCGGGACGGAATTTCTCGCCTAGCATGGCCGCGAGCGGTCGGGCAGGGGGAAACGGGAATGGCTGCCCCTCTGTTACCCTCTCCCACGAGGGGAGAGGGAAAAGTGATCGCCTCTCGCCAGTGCCTACTTCCGCCTTCGCTTGGCCCGCAAGCGCGCCTGCCGGCGCTTGAGCAGTGCGCGGCGCTCGCGTGCTTTCCTCGCGCGCCGCCGCCGGCAGCGGCTGCATTTGCAGTTCGCGCGCCCGATCACATTCTTGAGATAGTCGATGCCGTAGTCGTAGACGATCTCCTCGCCCGGCTTGATGTTGCGCAACGCCCGGATGAACACGTGGCGTTTGACGTCGTAGGATTCCGCGTTCGGGTTGCAGGAGTGGTTGAAGTAGCGCGCGATATTGCTGCGCGGCGAGCCGTCGATGGTCCAGCGTTTGTTGATCTCGTACAGGTAGCGGTTGCCGCTGCTTTCGAGCTTTGTGGCCTGCTTGGTGGTGAGCAGGCGGCCCTTGTATTCGGCAATCCGGCTGCGCTTGCGGATGGGCTGGGTGGCGAACAGGCCGAGGCCGGTGAGCGAACGGCCGAGGCGGAACGGTCTCTTGGGCATTGCGGAGCCGGGATTCCAAAATGAATGTGGGCGTTGCGGATGCCAGAAGGCCGCGCGCGCGTCAATGCGCCCGATGGTTACGGCGCAGGCTCACATAAAAATCTTGGCCCGGACGATGCCGGGCCAAGGTCGCATTCAACGGTTATCGGCCGGCTTAGCGGCGCCAGCCGCGGTCCCAGCGGCAGTGGCCGCGCGGGCCCCGGTGGCGGTGGGGGCCGCAGCCGCCGCGCACCTGGATCACCTGATCGGATTGCGACACGCCGTTGAGCGGGGCGGCCGGCATGGCTTGGGCGCCCAGGGTCGTGAACGCGAACAGGGCGGCGATTGCAGCAAGCAAAACGAGTTGTATGCGCATGGATGTTTCTCCCTGCTGTTTAATTCTAACGTTGCAGACGTGATCACAGCGTTGACCGGTTAGCAACGGGCATTTCGGCGTTACGGCAGTTCGGCGACCAGTTTCTGGTATTCCTCCTGCGTCCAGGCGCGGGCGGTGCGGGTGCGCACATTGCCCAGCGCACCGAGCGCCAGCGAGAATTTGGCCATGTTGTCGCCGTTCGGCGTTTCGACCATGGCGACGAGATCGGAATCGCCCGCGGTCAGATAGACCTGCTTGATCTCGACGCCCACTTTCTTGGCAAGTTCGCGCGCCGCCGCCGCGCGCTTCGGGGCTTCCTTGATGGCGCGGATGCCCTGGTCGGTGAAGTTCATTGACAAGATGAACAGCATGCTCGTTCTCCCTGTTAGCGGTTGTGCCCCCGCCCGCGGCGATCATTGGACAAGTCCGGCGCGCCGGCAAGCGGGGTTGGCCGCCCGCGCCCCTTCCGTCACCCCGTTGTCACGGCCGGGCAAAAGGTTTGAAATGGGCCGGGGAAAATTGCCCTGCCGGTTTGCACCGGCCGGCGCGGCCGGGCGGCCACGACGGACTGAAATCCAGCAAAAGGACCTGCCATGACCCAAACCGCGAAATGTCTTGCCGGCGCCGCGCTGATCCTGGGCGGATGTTTTGCCGGCGCAGCGCTGGCGCAAAATACGCCGCCGCCCAAGGCCGACGCCGGCAGCACGGCGCAGTCGCAATGCCTGTCCGACAGCGGCGGCTTCAAGAACGTCGACGATCACGCGGCCTACACCATCGAGCTCGCCAACAATTGCGAGCAGCGCCTGAAGTGCAAAATCTATGTTTATGTCATCAGCGCGAAGGGGCCGGTGCACGGCCACGCGACGCTCGAGCTGGCGCCGAAATCGGGCGGCGCGGCGGCCAAGAAATCCTACGTGCTGAAGGTCAAGATGCTCGGCGGCATCACGCAATCGACGCGCGAGTGCCGGGTGGATTGAGTTTGCCGGGGCTGAATTCTGCGCTTCCCATTGTCGAACAGCCCGCCTTCGCTGCGCTTCGGCGCGGCAAGCCGCGCGGACGTGCGCCGTCGCCCCTGTTCTTTACGGCGCGGGGACGCCGTCGTGCAATTCCTTGCCCCTCTGACAACGCCGAGGGGATGGAGCGCCGAGCGGCGCTACCTTCTTCCGTCTTGCCGCGCGCCCTCATCGGGAGCGCGGGCGCCTCTCGGCGCTCCATGGCGGCGATTTTAAGTCCCCGGGACCGTAACTTCCGGGCGCGGACGGGAACCTCGTGGCTCCCTGATCCGGGCAGCTTTCGCCGCCCTTCGTCCGCGCCGCGTCCAGCCCACCGAAGGGCGGTCCCTCGTAATGGGGACGGACGGCGACCCAGGGCCTCCCGGGTGCGGGGTTACGAGCCCCGCGCGCGGGCGCCGCACCGACCGGGAGCGGTTGCCCGCCGCCGGTCCTTTGCGGGGAGGCGCCTGTTCTCCGGCGCCTTCCCGCATCGTGGCTCCATCATCGAGACGTCTCGCGACGACGCCCTCAGCCGAGCCAGGCGATGCGGAATATAGTCCTATAGCTTAAAATGTCAACCGGGCTATCGTGGCGCCGTGATGCCTGCCGCCTCGACCACGGACCGCTGGCCCGAACTGCCCTCTGCCGCGTGGCGCGACACCCGCGACACGCTGCATCTGTGGACGCAGGTGGTCGGCAAGATCAGGCTCGCCTTGACGCCCTGGCTCAATCATTCCTGGCACGTCGCGCTCTACGTCACCGCGCGCGGCCTGACCACCTCGCCGATCCCGGACGGTGCGCGCTCGTTTCAGATCGATTTCGATTTCATCGACCACGTGCTGTGGATACGAACGAGCGACGGACACTACCGGCAGGTCATGTTGCGGCCGATGGCGGTGGCCGAGTTTTACGCCGAGACGATGGCCGCGCTCGCGCAGCTCGGCATCGACGTCGCGATCCGCACCATGCCGTGCGAAATCGCCGACTGCATTGCGTTCGAGCAGGACACCGTGCACGCGGCCTACGATGCCGCCTACGCCAACCGGTTCTGGCGCGTGCTGGTGAGCGCGCATCGCGTGCTGGCGCATTTCCGCACCGCGTTTCTCGGCAAGGTCGCGCCGGTGCATTTCTTCTGGGGCTCGTTCGATCTGGCGGTGACGCGCTTTTCCGGCCGGCGCGCGCCGCGTCATCCCGGCGGCGTGCCGCATCTGCCCGACAGCGGTGGCGCGCGAGGCCTATTCGCACGAGGTGTCGAGCGCGGGCTTCTGGCCGGGCGGCGGCGGACCGATCGACTATGCGGCGTTTTACTCCTACGCCTATCCGGCGCCGGAAGGTTTCGCGGCGGCGAAGGTGAAACCCGACGGCGGCGTTTTTCAGCAAGGACTTGGGCGAATTCATTCTGCCTTACGACGCCGTGCGCGAAAGCCGCGACCCGGACGCCACGCTGATGGAATTTCTGCAGAGCACCTACGCGGCGGCGGCGGATTTGGCGAAGTGGGACCGCAAGGCGCTGGAGTGCGCGCTGGGCGAGGCGGGGAAGGTGAGGGTGGTGTAAGCTTGCAAGTGCTTGCGCCGTTATCTCTTTTTTGCTATATAGAACCCATGCGCTGGGCATTCCAGACCCTCAACGCCGTCGTCAACGCCGAGATCAAGGCCCTGCCAGCGGATATGCAAGCGCGCTTGCTGCGGTTCGCCGAGATCATCGAGCAAGTCGGTTTTGACGGCTTGCCGCGCGACAGCGTAAAGCATCTCGAGGGCAAGCTCTGGGAGCTGCGGATGATCGGGCGCGATGGAATTTCGCGCGCTATTTACGTCACGGCGGCGGGCCGCCGGGTCGTTGTCGTGCGCGTCTTTATCAAGAAGGCGCAAAAGACGCCGCCGCGCGAACTCGAAGTCGCCCGGCAGCGGGCCAAGGAGATCACATGACCATGCTTAAGGACCTGAAGAAGCTGCTGTTGAAGGACCCGGCCGTGCGCAGGGAATACGACGCGCTGGAGGAGGAGTTCGCGCTCGCTCTCGCCGTGGCCAAGGCGCGCGCCCGTGTGGGCTTGAGCCAGGCTCAGTTGGCCAAACGGATGCGGACGACGCAGAGCACGGTGGCGCGGCTGGAAAGCGGGCGCGGCAAGCCTTCGACGCGCACGCTCGCGCGCTTTGCCAAGGCGACCGGGCATCGGCTGAAGATCAGCTTCGAGCCGGTGCGGGGCAGGAAGTCGGGCAGCGCGCGACGGCGCCGATCCGCCTCATCCTGAGGAGGGCGCCATAGCCGAATGGAGAAGGCGCCCGTCTCGAAGGATGGGCGGCCCATGGTTCGAGACGCGTCGCTACGCGACGCTCCTCACCATGAGGCCGAAAGAGCTATATCGTGCGATAGCGAAGTACATCGCGCCGACCCAGCGAGCGGTCGTGCGAAATGGCGGAGTACATTCAACTAGGATTCCGCCCGACGCCTCGGACCCCTGATGGTAGTGCACGGCATCTGAATACAATCGCCTTGATACATGAACAAAAAGGGAACACGAATTGACCCTTTCGGAGGAATAGATATGCCAGCCGACGAGAATGCTACTTCGAATGCGAAGCCTCAGGCAAAAAAGAAGGCTGCCGCGAGTAATGCGAACAAACCAAAATCTCAAAGGGATATTCCAGGTGGGCTTCCGTATACCACTTCGCCTGGTGTTCTAAAGAAGGTCCTCGAGGGGATCATCACTGCGGAGCGTCCCGAAAAATTTTCGGGCGATTTTTTGGAGACTGGCCTGCACCCGGTTCCGAAGACACCGAGTTAGGTGTTTTAATGGAACGGGAGGTGCGTCATGGAGCGGCGGAAGTTTACGCGGGAGTTCAAGCTTGAGGCGGTGCGGCTGATCAAGGAACGTGGCGTCTCGTTTGCGCAGGCGTCGCAAGACCTGAGCGTTCACGAGTTGCAACTGCGCAGCTGGGTGAAGGCATTTGCGGACGACCCGCAATATTCGTTTCCGGGCCAGGGGCAGATGAAGCCCGAACAGGCCGAGATCGCGCGTCTCAAGCGCGAGGTCACCAGGCTCAAGGCCGAACGAGACATCCTAAAAAAAGCCGCGGCCTACTTCGCGAAGGAATTGACGTGAAGTTCTCCTTCATCGCGAAGCACCGGGGGATCTGGCCGGCGGACTGGTTGTGCGGGGCGCTCGGTGTCTCGCGGGGTGGCTTCTATGCCTGGCTGACACGACCGCGCAGTCAGCGCAGCCGGAGCGATGAAGAGCTCGCTGCGAAGGTTCGCACGAGCTTCCTGGCGAGCGACCGGACCTATGGCGCCAGGCGGGTGTGGCACGACCTGCTCGCCGAGGGTGTGTCCTGTGGGCTGCATAAGATCCAGCGATTGATGCGAATACAGGCTCTCAGAGCGCGTCCGCGACGGCGTCGCCTGCCGCCCGACCTGGGTGAGCGGCAGGCCACCGCCGTCGCTCCCAATGTGCTCGATCGCAGCTTTGAAGCGCCCGCTCCCAACCGCAAATGGATTGCCGACTTTACCTATGTCTGGACGGCGGAGGGCTGGCTCTATGTGGCTGCGGTCGTCGATCTGTTCTCTCGGCGCGTGGTCGGCTGGTCGATGAGTGCTGCAATGACGGCCCAGCTAGTCACCGATGCTCTGGTGATGGCAATCTGGCGACGGGGTAAACCCGACGCGCTACTGCATCACTCAGATCGCGGCAGCCAATACAGCAGCGAGCAGTTCCAGCGGCTGATGACGGATCATGGCGTCGTCTGCTCGATGAGCCGCTCGGGCAATGTCTGGGACAATGCGGCGATGGAGAGCTTCTTCTCCTCGCTCAAGACCGAACGAACAGGACGCAAAATGTACCGATCGCGGGATGAGGCCAAGGCCGACGTGTTCGATTACATCGAGCGCTTCTACAATACGAAACGAAGGCACTCGACGATCGGCTATATGAGCCCTATGGAGTTCGAGCGGCAGGCGGGATTAGCTTAGGCGGGTGTCAACCGAACCGGGTGCAGGCCAGTTCCTCAAGAGGTCCGAGAAAATGTTAAGAAAAATCGGGATCGTGAGGCAAATGAAGGACTGGCGCCCCGCTCATCAAGATTAATCGATTACACGACATTTGGAGAGATCAGTGAAATTGTAAAAAACAATTGGGACGTTTTTGGAGGTATCTTTTCTGGGAGCGATAAGAATTGCGTACTGCGCGTAATAAATCGACTAAATCTCGCGCGCGGACCTATTGCTCATTGTGGACTTTTGACAGAAGACGAAGTCGTGCGCCTAAAATTGACAGTGCGGGATTGGTACAAATTGATGGAATAGATGCCGGTCAATTTGCTCCGCGCGTTCTGAGGCGTCCGGTACCTCGCACCGGACATAACAAAATCCAGCGCAGCGCAGCTATGCGAAAGGTGCTGGAGCGCGGCTTTCCCTTGCTTGTGAAATTTCCTACAACGACGGCGGCCCGTCGGCCTCGCAGCCACAGAGATACCCCATGAACGCCCCCGTCACACCCCCCACCGTCCCCCCCTACCACCACTCGCCGCTGTTCCCGCTCGGGCCCGACAAGACGCCGTACCGCAAGCTCGACGTCGGCGGCGTGCGCGTCGAGAAGGTGATGGGCAAGGACATGCTGGTGGTCGCGCCCGAGGCGCTGCGCGCGCTGGCCGAGGCCGCCTTCACCGACATCAATCATCTGCTGCGGCCGGCGCATCTCAAGCAGCTGCGCGCCATCCTCGACGACCCGGAGGCCTCCGCCAACGACAAGTTCGTCGCCTATGATTTCCTCAAGAACGCCAACATCGCGGCCGGCGGCGTGCTGCCGATGTGCCAGGACACCGGCACCGCCATCATCATGGGCAAGAAGGGCCGCCTGGTCTTCACCGACGGCTCCGACGAGGGCGCGCTCGCCGAGGGCGCGCGCGACGCCTATCTCAAAAAGAACCTGCGCTATTCGCAGCTGGCGCCGATCTCCATGTTCGAGGAGAAGAACACCAAGAACAACATGCCGGCGCAGGTCGAGATCTATGCCGAGGGTGAGGACGCCTACAAGTTCCTGTTCATCGCCAAGGGCGGCGGCTCGGCCAACAAGTCGTTCCTGTTCCAGGCGACGCCCTCGATCCTGACGCACGACCGCATGCTCGCGTTCCTCAAGGAGAAGGTGCTCACGCTCGGCACCGCGGCCTGCCCGCCCTATCATCTGGCGATCGTGATCGGCGGCACCTCGGTCGAACTGACCATGAAGACGGTGAAGCTCGCCTCCACGCATTATCTCGACGCGCTGCCGACGCAAGGGCGGCGAGGACGGCCACGCCTTCCGCGATCTCGAGATGGAGCAGGAAGTGCTGAAGATGACGCAGTCGACCGGCGTCGGCGCGCAGTTCGGCGGCAAATATTTCTGCCACGACGTGCGCGTGATCCGGCTGCCGCGCCACGGCGCGTCGCTGCCGATCGGGCTCGGCGTGTCGTGCTCGGCCGACCGCCAGGCGCTGGGCAAGATCACCAAGGACGGCGTGTTCCTGGAGGAGCTCGAGCATCATCCGGCGCAGTATCTGCCCGACATCGACCAGGAGAAGCTCGGCGGCGCGGTGGTCAAGGTCGACCTGCGCCAGCCGATGAAGGACATCCTGGCGCAGCTTTCCAAGTATCCGGTGAAGACGCGGCTGTCGCTCACCGGCACGATGATCGTGGCGCGCGATCTGGCGCACGCCAAGCTGCGCGAGCGGCTGGAGGCCGGGCAGGGGCTGCCCGACTATTTCAAGAACCATCCGATCTATTACGCCGGGCCGGCCAAGACGCCGGCCGGCTACGCCTCCGGCGCCTTCGGGCCGACCACGGCGGGGCGCATGGATTCCTATGTCGACGCAGTTCCAGGCCGCCGGCGGCTCGATGATCTCGGTCGCCAAGGGCAACCGCTCGGCCGCAGGTGCGCGAGGCCTGCAAGAAATACGGCGGCTTCTATCTGGCCTCGATCGGCGGCGCGGCGGCCAACCTGGCCGAGCACTGCATCAAGAAGGTCGAGGTGCAGGAATATCCCGAGCTCGGCATGGAGGCGATCTGGCGCATCGAGGTCGAGGACTTCCCGGCCTTCATCGTGATCGACGACAAGGGCAACGATTTCTTCAAGGAATTGAATTTGGGCTGAATCCCTCCCCCTGAAAGGGGGAGGGTGCCGAGCGATAGCGAGGCGGGTGGGGGTCGCTTGCGTCTTGCGCTATGATCCCCACCCGGCTCGCCGCTGACGCGGCTCGCCACCCTCCCCTTTGCAAGGGGAGGGAGAAAGAGATTCAACGGAGGCCGTCCATGATCACCGCCATCGTGCAATTCCAGTTGCCGGCGCCGGTTTCTTTGCAAGACGCCACGCGCATGTTCGAGTCGACCGCGCCAAAATATCAGAATCTGCCGGGGCTGATCCGCAAATATTATCTGCGCTCGGAGGATGGGCGCACGGCCGGCGGCGTCTACCTGTGGGAGTCGCGGGCGGCGGCGGAGAAAGTCTACAGCGGCGAGTGGCGCGAGCGCGTCGCCAAGCTTTACGGCAACGCGCCGCAGGTCGTCTATTTCGACACGCCGGTGATCGTCGACAATCTCGCCGGCGGGGCCATCACCAAGGCGGCGTAAGCGCCGGTTCGCCGGCTGCCGCGCGGCTG
>CAVXKE010000016.1:0-75436 GCA_963762285.1 uncultured Alphaproteobacteria bacterium
CGCGCCGCCCGGCCTTTCACATCTTCGCCCAAGTTGCATGCGAATGCCGAGAGCAAGGCTTGACCGGTTGGCGCGGAACAATCGCGCACCGGGAAAGCCGGGACGGCAGGTGGGAGTTTTCGGCATGCGGCCCAGCGCGATGCTCAGCGCCCGGTGGATGATCGCCGCCTTCGTCTGCGCGCTCGCCGTGGCGCCGGCGGCGGCGCAGGAAGCCGACGAGGCCGCCGCTGCCGACACCGCGCCGGAGGCGGCACTAGCGGACGACGCGGCGCCGCCGGCCGACGCCCAACTCACGCCCGAGGAAGCCGCCACGCTCGGCCAGGCGCTGCTGCTCGATCCCGCGGCTCTGGCGGACGGCAAGCCGGCCAAGCCGCTGCGGCTGCCGACTATCGGCGATCCCGGCAAATTCGACGTCAGCCGCGCCGACAAGCCGGACGGTTCCAGCACGCTGGTGGTGAAGCAGCCGCTGGCGGGCGATTGGGACGCCAAGCTCGGCGCCGATCTCAACGTCGCCGCGCCGCCGCCGGATGGCGACCGGCCGGGCAAGCCATTGCCGGTCACGGCCGGCGGGCAAAACTCCGGCGCGGCCTGGGCATCGGTCGGCCTGCCCAATCTCGCCTCGCTCGATGCGCGCGTCGACCGGGCCAACGATCAGGGCAAGCTCGCCACGACCATCAAGAAATCGATTGCGCTCGGCGGCCAGTTATCGGTGACGCTGCAAGACAGCTATTCGGTCACCGAGACCTTCAGCCCGCCGGCGGCAACGCCGTCCGACATGCCGCTGATGACAGCGCCGGCCGTGGCCGCGGCGGCGCCGCCGCAGGTCTGGAACAGCCGCAAAGCCGTCAAGCTCGACGTGCTGACGACCGGCACGACGTTCGGCGCCGGCTTCGCCACCGCCAGCAACGACCCGGTCACCCACAACACGCTCAGCGCCGAGCAGAAGCTGTACGGCCCGCTGCACGTCACCACGGCGGTGACGGATGTCGGCCAGCCGGCCAGCAATAAGAGCATCGCCGCCAGCCTCAAGCTGAATTGGTGAGCGCCGGCTGGCGCCTGACCTGTGCAGTGCCCCGATGCCGCCCCCGCCCCGCCCAACGGCCGCCCAACTTGCATGCGGCAATCGCCTCCAACTGGGGAGCGTCAGCGCGACGGTGTTGCGCCTGTGTAGGAGAAAAGCATGACGGCCATCAGACCCGAGCGGCTTAATGCAGACGCCAGCGATTCCGAGAATTCCGGCCTGGAGCCATACAGCGCAGACCGCAATGTCCCGGAAAAACTCGGCGAGATCGACCAAGCGGTGGCGACCGCCTTCGAGGGCGAGATCCGCGAATTCGTCCGGCGCGATGTTGCCTTCCTGCGCCGGCAACGCAGCGAGGTCGAAGCGGCCCATGATCCGGCCGCCGAAAATCTGAATGCGCTGATCCGGCGTGTTGCCGGCGCCTCGATGGAGGAGATCGACCGCGTCATTCTCGAGCTGCAAGGCGTGCGCGACATGCTGCGCAGCGAGGGCGAGCGCGTGACGCGGGAGCTTTCCGGCTATGCCAGCCTGAACCATGCATCGATGACCGCGATGAAGGTCATCGGCGACAGCCTCAGGCAATGGAAGGACGCGCCGGTCAACCACGGCCGGCGCTCGGCCGGGTGACCGCCCGTCGCATCGCGGATCAAGCCGGGGACGGGCAATGGCGCGCCCGGGCGTGCCAACCGGAGAATTCGGTGGGTAAGCCGGCTATCGTTCTGCCATTAGTTGTGGATTGCCGGGAGCACCGGAACCGGCCACCTCCGCCGTCCGGCTCCAGCACCTACAGTGCGAACGTTCGAAAGCGGCCAAGGTCGCATGCGGCCGCTGCGAGTCGAGACTGCTGCGACGGGCGACAGACGCAGCCTCGGCTTCGATCATTCCTCCCACAAACTAGACCCCGCCACGGCGGGGTTCTTTTATCGCGGGGACTTAGCGCACCGCTGACGGCAGCGCCGCCATGGGCAAATTATCGTCGATTTGCAGGCGACCGGTCAGGTGATCGGTCACCACGACCGCGCCTACCATCGTCACAAACACTGTGACAGTGCACAGCATCAGGCCGATCAATCCGAGGGCGTTTTTGTCGGCCATGGCCAGCTCCCGATGGCGGGGGCCGTGGAGGTGCCGCCGCTGTCATGAGCTAAACGCGGCCAAGGCAACGATGTTCCATTCCGGCTGCGGCAGCGGCCGGTGACAAACGATCAACGGCTGGCTTGAGGTCAGATGGCCGGGGCTTTGCGCGGCAGCGGATAGTCGTCGCTCTCGTACAGACGGCGGATGCCGTTGCCGTCAAAGCGCTTTTCCTCGACCTCCAGATAGGCGCCGAGCAATAGTTCAGGCGGCAATTCCTCGATGGCAAAACGAATGGCTTCCGCCGCGGTCGGAAAACGCTTGTATCCGATCGGGCGGCGCGATTTGCGGCTGCGGCTGGGAAATAGCTCGGACGGGGCCCGATAGTTAATCATCGACATCACTACTCACTCCTCAGCGCATAATATGGCCCCGAAATCGCTAAAAATCCAGCGTCTGCGGCCCCCGCATGGCCGCTCGGCGTCGCTAAGGTAAATCCCAGGCACTGAACGAAAATGAACGGCCCGGCTCCCAAACGCCGGGCCGCTTTCCACAATTAACCGGTGAATTGAGCCGGCGCAGTCCGCTACCGCTCTCCAGGTGGCCGGATCGGCCGGCACGGCGCGATCGTTCACCGGCATGAATGTATGGCTCCGGATCGCCCGGGCTGCGGCGGCCGCCGGTTGCGGCACCGTTCGCCCACGCGAAATGCCGCCGCCAAATATATGTCCGCGATTTGAATCCCTTAGCCGGTCTCGGACTCATTTTGCTGCGGCCGACGCGAGCGCGCGCAGGTGTAACTCGGATTCCGCATCGGCGTTATTCCGGCGCCGGCCTCGCAAGTTTTACGTGCGGCGCGACTCCGAGCTTGATACCAGCGTTGCAGACTCTGATTCGCGAGGCCCAAGGGATGATGCTCGAATCGCTGTTCGGGTTGTCGCTTGTGTTGAATGTCTCGCTTGATAGTGCCGCCCCACCCGCCGATCCGGCGGCCCGGATGCAAATGTCGGTGCGCCAGAAGGACGCCGCGCTGCTGCCGCTGGTGCGCCGCGCCACCGCCTGCATCGCGCGCCAGGTGTCCGTCGATCCGCGCTACAGCGTCAATATGATACCGGGCGCATTCAAAGATCTGATCATCGACTCCATTTCGGCCTGCGAGCGTCCGGTGCGGGCGATGATCGACAGCCATGACCGCATGTACGGCTTCGGCTCGGGCGCGGCGTTCCTGCTTGGGCCCTATCTCGACGTGCTGCCATCCGCGGTGGGCAAGCAGGTCAGGGTCAAGACGCTTTCACGCTAGCGCATGATCCCGAAACAGCCTGCCCCGGACTTGATCCGGGATGGGAAGCGGTTTTCGCAAAAAGATCACGCGCGCGCAGATAAAGCCAGCGCCGGCCGCAAGGCAAGCGTGATCGGCAGCGTCAGCAGCACCACCGCGGCCACCACCATCAGCGCCGACGGCACGCCGACCGCGTCGCCGAGCAAGCCGTAGAGCGCCGGCGACACCGCGCCCGCGCCGATGGTGCCGGTATAGAAAATGCCGAAGGCGCGCTGGCGCCGCGCCGGTTCGACCAGATCCGGCACCGAACCGTACAGCACCGACGAGGTGCCGTTGAGCGCGACGCCGACCAGTGGCAGCAGCACCAGCGCGGCCGCGAGCGAGAGCGGCAGCAGCGCGACGATGCCGAGCGCGGTGACCGCCTCGGTCAGCCATACCGTCGCCACTGCGCCGATGCGCGCGCCGATGAAGGCGCACACCAGTTTGCCGGCGGCCCCGCCGGCGAACACCAGAGTCAGCGCGAGGCCGACGGTCGGCAGGCTGGCGCCTTTCGACGTGAGCACGAACGGCAGGAAGGTCAGAAAGGCCATGCGGGTGGCGCTGTCGATCACGCCGACCGAGAGCAGCAGCGGAAATCCGAACTGGCTCAGGCGGCCGCTGCCACGCGCGTTGGTATCGGTTTTGCGCAGTGCTGCTGCCTCGGCGGCAAAACGCGGCATCAGCAGGAATATGACGACCGCCGCCAGCACGCCGATGCCGCCCAGCAGCAGATCAGCGCTTCGCGCCAGGGCAGCACGACGAACAGCAGCGATGCCGCCGCCGGCAGCGTCATCTTGCCGATGTCGCCGGAGAAATTGTAGGTGCCGAGCGCCTTCAGCGAACGCGTGCCGGCGAAGGCCTGCGCGATCAGCGACGACGCCAGCGGATGCTGTGTGCTGGCGCCGAGCCCGCCCACGAACAGCGCGGCCACCAGCGTGGCGACGCCGCCGCTGAAGCCGGCGAAGCAATAGCCGACGCCGGCGAGCGCGGTGCCGAGCGCGAGCACGATCGGTGCGCCAAAGCGTTCGGCCAGCAACCCGGATGGAATCTGCAAGCCGGCGAGCGTGCCCGAGAACACCGTCTTCATCAGCCCGAGCGCGGCAAAGCCGAGGCCGAATTCGTGCTGCCAGATCGGCAGCAGGACGTAGATCAGATCGGTATAGCCGTCGTGCAGCGCATGCGCGCCGCAGGCCACGCCGAGCGCGCGCCGTTCCTCGGCCTTCACGCGCGCGCTATCGGCCGGCGCGGTCATGGCGTTTCCCGACGCCGCTCGACGAAGGTGGTGCTCACCAGCGAGATCACCGGTTCGCCGTTCTGGTTGACGCCGGTCGAGCGGAAGGTCATGAGCCCCTGGCCCGGCCTGCTGTTGGAGACGCGCATCTCGGTCACTTCGCTTTTATACTCGATGGTGTCGCCGACATAGACCGGCTTCAGCCATTTGAGTTCGCGAAAGCCGAGCGCCGGACCGATGCCGGCGACCGGCTCGCCGCGCGCGCGCATCGCCTCGTCCATGCGGCGGCGATAATCGATCATCAGCCGCATCCAGGCGAGCGCAGTATGCCAGCCGGAAGCGCACAGCGCGCCGAAATGCGAGCGCTCCGCCGCGGCTTCGTCGACGTGAAACGCCTGCGGGTCGAAGCGCGTGGCGAAGGCCTTGATATTGTCGGCGGTGAAGGTGTAGCGGCCGACCTCGAACACGTCGCCGACCTCGATGTCCTCGAAATATTTCACGGGCCGCCTCCCGGCGCGCGGCGGCCGAACATCAGCGTGGTGCCGAGCGTGGTCAGCGTCGCGTCCGCTTCGTCGATGACCTCGAACAGGAATTTCACCAGCCCCATTTCCGGCCGGCTGCCGGAGGCGCGGGCGTCGAGCACGGTCGCGCGCACGCGGATGCTGGTGCCCGGCCGCAGCGGCTTGAGCCAGCGCACCTCGTCGACGCCCGGCCCGCCCATGGAGCTGGAATCGAGGATGAAGCCGTCGGCGATGATCCGCATCAGCAGGCAGCAGGTGTGCCAGCCCGAGGCGCCCAAGCCTCCCAGCATGGTGGCGCTGGCCGCCGCTTCGTCGAGATGCATCGGCTGCGGATCGAATTCCGCGGCAAAGGCGACGATCTCCTCGCGCGTGACCAGCCGCGGGCCGTAGATTGCCACCGCGCCGGGCTGGAAGTCTTCCCAATGACGAGTTGATTCCGCCATGGCCGCTTGTGCGTTTTGCAGGCTCGGACGTCGCAAACCGGAAATGCATCACGTCGCCATCGGCGACCACATAGTCCTTGCCTTCCAGCCGCATCTTGCCGGCCTCTTTCGCGCCGGTCTCGCCGCTGTTGGCGATGAAGTCGTCGTAGCCGATGGTCTCGGCGCGGATGAAGCCGCGCTCGAAATCGGAATGGATCACGCCGGCCGCCTGCGGCGCCTTGGTGCCTTGCGTGATGGTCCAGGCCCGCGTCTCCTTCGGCCCGACGGTGAAATAGGTCACCAGATGCAGGAGCGCGTAGCCGGCGCGGATCAGCCGGTCGAGCCCGGTTTCCTTGAGGCCCACCGCGTCGAGAAATTCCGCGCGCTCGGCCGGCGGCAGCGTCGCGATCTCCGATTCGATCTTGGCCGAAATCACCACCGCGACCGCGCCCTCTTCCTTGGCGCGCCGCTCCACCGCCTTCGAAAAATCGTTGCCGCTGGCGGCGGAGGCTTCCTCGACATTGCAGGCGTAGAGCACCGGCGCCGAGGTCAGCAGGCCGAGCGAGTGGAACAGCTTCTCCTCCTCGGGCTTGCGCTCGACCAGGCGCGCCGGCTTGCCCGCGCGCAGCAGCACCAGCGAGCGATTGACCAGATCGAGCATTTCCTTGGCGAGCTTGGCGTCCTCGCCGGTGCCCTTGGCCTTTTTCTCCAGCGCGTCGACGCGCTTTTCCAGCGATTCGAGATCGGCCAGCATCAACTCGGTCTCGATCGTGTCGATGTCGGCGATCGGATCGATCTTGCCTTCCACGTGGGTCACGTCCGAGTCCTCGAAGCAGCGCACCACATGCACGATGGCATCGACCTCGCGGATGGTGGCGAGAAACTGGTTGCCGAGGCCCTCGCCTTTCGAGGCGCCGCGCACCAGCCCGGCGATGTCGACGAAGGTGATGCGGGTCGGGATGATCTCGGCCGATTTGCCCAGCACCGCGAGCTTGTCGAGGCGCGGATCGGGCACCGCGATCTCGCCGACATTCGGCTCGATGGTGCAGAACGGATAATTGGCCGCCTGCGCCGCCGCGGTCTGCGTGAGCGCATTGAAGAGTGTCGACTTGCCGACATTCGGCAGGCCGACGATGCCGCATTTGAATCCCATGAAATTGTCCGCGTCGTTACGTTGTCATTCGGCGCCGGGCTCGTCCGTTCCGCCGAAACCCTTGGCGTCCATGGCGAGATGCACCTTGTTCTGGAAGCTCGCGTCCTCGCCCTTGGCGAGCAGGTCGGCATTGTCGGCGACGATCTCGCACAAGGCGTCGACCCAGGGGCGCTCGCTCTTGGCAAAATCCTGCAGCACGTAAGGCTCCACCATATCCTTGTCGCCCGGATGTCCGATGCCGAAGCGCACGCGGCGATAATCGTTGCCGATATGCGCCGAGATCGAACGCAGGCCGTTGTGGCCGGCATTGCCGCCGCCGGTCTTCACCCGCAGCTTGCCGGGCGGCAGATCGAGTTCGTCGTGGAACACCACGACGTCGGCGAGACCGAGCTTGTAGAAATGCACGGCTTCCGCCACCGCGCGGCCCGACTCGTTCATGAAGGTGCCGGGCAGCAGCAGCAGAATTTTTTCAGCCCCGATCGTGCCTTCCACCGCCACGCCCTGGAAGCGCCGGCGCCAAGGCGAAATGTCATGGCGGCGCGCGATCGCCTGCACCGCCATGAACCCGATATTGTGGCGGTTGCCGACATAGCGCTCGCCGGGATTGCCGAGGCCGACGAAAAGCAGCATGGCATCACCGGCGTTGCCGTTTCAGAGCGGCGCTAAAAAAGTAGTGAGGGGCGCCGGAGCATGATCCCGAAAAGTGGCAACCGGTTTTCGGATCAGATCATGCTCCAGCAGAGTACGATGCCGCCTCACTTCTTGTCGGACTTCGCCGGCGCGGCGGCGGCGGCGGGCGCACCGCCCGCGGCCGGAGCTGCACCGGGCGCCGCACCGGGCGCTGCCCCAGGAGCAGCACCGGGAGCCGCACCTTCGGCGCCGGGCACCACGCCCGCTGCCGCGGCGGCAGCCGCAGCGGCGGCAGCGGCAGCAGCCGCTTCGGCGGCGGCCTTCATTTCTTCGGCGTAGCCGGACGGCGGCACCACCGTGACCAGCGTGATGTCGCCCTGCGCGATCACCCGCACGTTGGGCGGCAGCGTGATCTCGCTGATATGCTTGGAATGGTTGATGTCGAGCTCGGAAATATCGACGTCGATCGATTCCGGAATGGTCTCGACCGGGCACATCACCTCGATGGTGTGGGTGACGATGTTGACCGCGCCGCCGCGCTTGACGCCGGGCGATTGGTCGGCATTGAGCACTTTCACCGCGACGTTGACGCGGATGACCGCGCCTTCCGACACGCGCAGGAAATCCACGTGCATCGGCAGGTCCTTGATCGCGTCGAGCTGAAAGTCGCGCGGGATCACCCGATGCTTGGTGCCGTCCACATCCAGGTGGAACAGCGTGGTGAGGAAGCGCCCGGCGTAAATGCGCTTGCGCAACTCGGCATGGTCCATCAGGACCATCTGCGGGGGCTTGTTCTCACCATAGATCACGCCCGGCACATTGCCGGAGCGACGTGCAGCCCGAGCGGCCCCCTTGCCGCCTTTCGGACGCACCGTCGCCTTCATTTCTTGCACGGTGGCCATTTTTCGATCCTCATCTAACCCATGGAAAAGGCGGCTTTTTCCGCCGCCCACGAACGCGGCAAGCCTCCAGGGGTGCCGGGGGCCGCGTGTCGCGCGGGGTTATAGACGCGTAGGTTTGAAAGGGCAAGAAAGGCTTGAAACCACGGAAAAATCAGTCGGCCGCCGCCGGCCCCGAGGCCTTCTTGCCGCCCTTGCCGCCGCTCTTGCCCTCCAGCGCCTCGATGCGCGCCTTCAGCGCCTCGTTTTCCTCGCGCGCCAGGCGGGCCATTTCCTTGACCGCCTCGAATTCCTCACGCTGCACCACGTCGAGCTCGCGCAGCATGCGCTCGGCCTGGCTGCGAAACAGGGTGTCGAATTCCCGCCGCACCCCTTGCGCGACCCCGGCGGCATCGTTCATCAGGCGCGCCATCTCGTCGAAAATGCGATTGCTGGTCTGGGTCATGCCTTGCCTCCGTTCCCTATAACAATGGCGGTCCGGTCATCTCGCCGCAAGACCCGCCGTGCTACGACCTGATAACATCGTCCGCGCGCATGATTCCGAAACCGGAAAGTCGGTTTTGCGACAAGATCATGCGCGCACAGGAACCCGCCACCGGATACCGCAATGCCTTTGTTCGTGATGCGCTTTCCCGCCTTCGATCCGGTGCTGGTGCACCTCGGACCGTTCGCCATCCGCTGGTATGCATTGGCCTATATTGTCGGCATTCTGCTCGGCTGGGTCTATGCCCGCGCCTTGATCCGCTCCGAGCGACTGTGGGGCGGCAATTCTTCAAAGAATTTGGCGCCGATGACCCTGGTCGATTTCGACGATTTCGTGATCTGGGTGACGCTCGGCATCATCCTCGGCGGCCGCACCGGCTACGTGCTGTTCTATAATCTGCCGCACTTCGCCGCGCACCCGCTCGAAATCGTGCAACTGTGGAACGGCGGCATGTCGTTCCACGGCGGCTTTACCGGCTGTGTGGTCGCCGTCATCCTGTTCGCGCGCAAGCGCGGCATTCCGATCCTCTCGCTCGGCGACATCACCTGCGCGGTCGGGCCGATCGGCCTGTTCCTCGGGCGCATCGCCAATTTCATCAATGGCGAATTGTGGGGCCGCCCGGCCGACGTGCCGTGGGCGATGGTGTTCCCCGGCGGCGGCCCGCTGCCGCGGCATCCCAGCCAGCTCTATGAGGCGACGCTGGAAGGCCTGGTGCTGCTCGCCGTGCTGGCGCTGCTGATGCGCGCCGGCGCCTTGAAGCGGCCGGGCCTGATTATCGGCTGCTTTGCGGTCGGCTATGCGATCGCGCGCACGGCCTGCGAATTCTTCCGCGAGCCCGATGCCCAGCTCGGCTTTTTATGGGGCGGCGCGACCATGGGGCAATTGCTGTCGGTGCCGCTGCTGCTCGCCGGCCTCGGCTTCATCGCCTATGCGCTGAAGCATCCGTTGCTGCGCGCATGATCCCGAAAAGTGGGAACCGGTTTTCGGATAAGATCATGCGCAAAAAGAGATGTTAGGGGACGGTAATGGTTCGACGTGAATGGACCAGATTCTGATGGCCGACATCCCGCCGCTGGAAGCCGAGATTCGCCGGCGCATCGCGGCGGCCGGCCCCATGCCGGTCGGCGAATACATGACGCTGTGCCTCACCGATGCCGAGCACGGCTACTACACCACGCGCGATCCGTTCGGCGCCGGCGGCGATTTCATCACCGCGCCGGAAGTCAGCCAGATGTTCGGCGAGATGATCGGCCTTTGGATGGCCGCGGTCTGGAAACAGATGGGCTCGCCCACAAGAGCCTGCACGTCATCGAACTCGGCCCCGGCCGCGGCACCATGATGAGCGACGCGCTGCGCGCGGCCAAGGTGATGCCGGCGTTCCTCGAGGCCGCGGCGATCCATCTGGTCGAAATCAGCCCGGCGCTGGTGGCGCAGCAGGAGCGTTCGCTGCGCCATCTATCGATCCCGCAGAACTGGCATCGCGCGCTCGCCGACGTGCCGATTGGCCCCGCCATCATCGTCGCCAACGAATTCTTCGACGCGCTGCCGGTCAATCAGGCGGTGAAGACCGAGCAAGGCTGGCACGAACGCCTGATCGAAATCGATTCCGCCGGCAAGCTCGCGTTCACGGTCGCGCCCGAAGCGCTCCCGCATTTCGATCGCCTGCTGCCGCCGACGCTGCGCCATGCGCATGCGGGGTCGATTTTCGAGTGGCGCGCCGACACCGTGGCGATGGAGCTGGGCCGCCGCCTCGCGCGCGACGGCGGCGCCGCGCTGGTGATCGACTACGGCCATGCCGAAAGCGCCGCCGGCGACACCTTGCAGGCGGTCGGCCGGCACGCCTATGCCGACCCGCTGGCCGCGCCCGGCAGCATCGATCTCACCGCGCATGTGGATTTCCAGGCGCTGGCGGGGGCGGTGGAAGCCATGGGTGCCGTCGGCTACGGACCGATCACGCAATCGCAATTCCTGCGCCGCCTCGGCATCTTGACGCGCGCCGCCGCGCTCAAGAGCAAGGCGGGCGGCAGCGCCGCTGCCACGATCGACGGCGCGCTCAAACGCCTGATCAGCGAGGGCGAAGCCGGCATGGGCGCGCTGTTCAAGGCCGCCGCCTTCGCGCATCCCTCGCTCGGCGTGCCGCCCGGTTTCGAGGACTAGGCCATGCTGCAAGCCCCATCGCTCAGCAAACTTGCGCGCATTCGCCATGGCTTCTTCACGCGCGGCGGCGGCGTGTCGCAAGGCGTTTATGCCAGCCTCAATGGCGGCGTCGGCTCGAACGATGCACCCGACAAGGTTGCCGAAAACCGCGCACGCATGGCGGCGGCGCTGGGCGTTGCGCCGGATCGCCTGCTCACCGCCTACCAGATTCATTCGCCCGACGTGGTGGTCGCCGACCAACCGTGGACGCACGCGGACCGTCCGCGCGCCGACGCCATCGTCACCCGCACGCCGCGGCTCGCCATCGGCATTTCCACCGCCGACTGCGGACCGCTGCTCTTGGCCGACGCCGAAGCGGGCGTGATCGGCGCCGCCCATGCCGGCTGGCGCGGCGCGCTCACCGGCGTGATCGAGGCGGCGATCGCCGCCATGGAGAAGCTCGGCGCCGAGCGCTCGCGCATTACGGCGGCACTCGGCCCCGCCATCCGGCAGCCGAATTACGAGGTCGGGCCGGAATTCGTCGAGCGCTTCCTGGCGGCGGATGCGGAAAATGCCCGCTTCTTCGCGCCCTCGGAGCGCGCCGGCCACGCCCTGTTCGATCTTGCCGGCTTCATCGCCAGCCGCCTGCAGCGCGCCGGCATCGTGAATGTCGAGGACCTCGGCCTGTGCACCTATGCCGAGCCCGAGCGCTTCTTCAGCTACCGCCGCGCCACCAAGCTGGGCGAACCCGATTACGGCCGACATATCAACGCGATCGCACTGGCCGACTGACGCTTGCGGCGGCGCGGCTGGACTCGCGGGAGCGCTTGCCGCTAGATTTCATCCCGGCGGAAGGACTTGAAAGATAAAACTCAAGGCCACCGACAGGGGTGTCAATGCAGTTGAGTTCGGGGGGGCGGGCCTTGCGCGCCAGGCGGCGGCGTGTGGCTTGGCCGAGTGCGCTGCTGGCCGCCGCGTGCGCGATGGCGCTGGCCGCTTGCAACCAAGAGCAGCGGCCGACGACGTTGGCCGGACAGCCGCGCGGTGCCACGGTCGCGTTCGAATCCATCGACGGCCCGCCGCCCGGCCAATTCCAGCAGCTGGTGCGCGATCTCAATGACGAGGCGCAGACGCGCCGACTGGCGGTGATGTCGCGCGAAAGCCAGTCCGCCTATCGCGTGCGCGGCTATCTCGCCGTCAAAGTGGTGCAAAAGCAGACCACGATCTCATGGGTCTGGGATGTCTTCGACCAGGATGACCATCGCGCCCTGCGCATTACCGGCGAGGAAACCGCCAAGGGCAGGCATCGCGATGCCTGGGCCGCGGCCGACGACGACATGCTGCGGCGGATCGCCCAGAGCAGCATGGAGCAGCTCGCCGCCTTCCTGACCTCGCCCGAGGTGGCGCCGGGCACGCCCGACGTGGCCGAGACGGCCAGCGTGCCGCAGCTGGTGCTCGCCGGAATACGCGATTTCTCGCCCGAAGCCGCCGGCATCTTCCGTATATTCCGGCCCAATGCCGACCCGGTGCCGAGCCAGACCGAGGCGCCCGCCGAAGGCGAAAACGCCAGTCCGGTGCCGCTGCCGCGCAGCCGGCCGCCGGTGGCGACCGTGGTATCGGACCGCGACACGCTGACGCTGGCGGCCTCCGAAAACTGAGCCGAGCGCCCGTTCACCCTGCCGAAATGCCTCGGGACAACGAGCCGGACTCGTATTGCGAGCCCCTGCCCGCCTTGTTATGACCACGCCGCCGCAGGCGCATGATCCCGAAAAGCATGTCCTCGACCTGATCGGGGATGGGTGCCGGATTTCGGATAAGGTCATGCGCAAACAAGACGCCGGGATAGACGAGGATTCGTAGATGGCGGGCAAGAACGGAGCGATCAAGCTCGTCGCCGGCAACTCGAATCCGGCTCTGGCCCAGGCGATCGGCGACTATCTCAAGACCGCGCTGACCAAGGCGGTGGTCAAGCGCTTCGCCGACATGGAAGTGTTCGTCGAGATCCAGGAAAACGTGCGCGGCACCGACGTCTTCGTCATCCAGTCCACGTCGTATCCGGCCAACGACCACCTGATGGAATTGCTGATCATCATCGATGCGCTGCGGCGCTCGTCCGCGCGCCGCATCACGGCGGTGATCCCCTATTTCGGCTACGCCCGGCAGGACCGCAAACCCGGGCCCCGCACGCCGATCTCGGCCAAGCTGGTGGCCAACCTGATCACGCGCGCCGGCGCCGACCGGGTGATGACGCTCGACCTGCATGCCGGGCAGATCCAGGGCTTCTTCGACATCCCGACCGACAATCTCTATGCCTCGCCGGTGATGGTACGCGACATCAAGGAACACTTTCAGCTCGACAATGTGATGGTGGTGTCGCCCGATGTCGGCGGCGTGGTGCGCGCGCGCGGGCTGGCCAAGCGCATCAACGCGCCGCTCGCCATCATCGACAAGCGGCGCGAGCGCGCCGGCGAATCCGAGGTGATGAACGTGATCGGCGACGTCGCCGGTTACACCTGCATACTGGTCGACGACATCGTCGACTCCGGCGGCACCCTGGTGAACGCCGCCGATGCCCTGCTCGCGAATGGCGCCAAGGCGGTCTACGCCTATATCAGCCACGGCGTGCTGTCGGGCGGCGCGGTCGCGCGCATCGCCAAATCGCGGTTGAAGGAATTGGTGATCACCGACTCGATTCAACCGACCAAAGAAGTGCTGGCGGCCGGCAATATCCGCGTGCTGCCGATCGCAACGCTGATCGGCGAGGCAATCGGGCGCACCGCGACCGAGGAGTCGGTGTCGAGCCTGTTCGATTGAACGCGGCGCGAGAACAAAACGGAATCGATTGGGCGCGCGGATTCCGGCCGGCAAGGTTATCCACACCAGATTCGATATGCCGCAGCTTTGGCTGTGGAGATTCCAGTTGGCGCGGTTGCCTATGACGGGCAAATCACGGCTCATTGGCGTTCGACGATGCCTTTGGCGGCGGAATCGAGCGCGATATAGTCAATTGGCCGAGTGATTCGTTCCCGCCGTCAAGGCGTCCGGTATCCCCTGCGTCAGCATCGGGTTGGCCCGTAGCGTGTTGTGCGCGTGCGGTGGCGTGCGTTTCCCCTCGCTTCATTCGGCACAGCGGAGACGTCATGTCCCAAATCGGCTACGCGGACGAACCACGAATCAACCCCCTCGACGTGGTGGAACGTCTGGCGGCGGTGCACGACTGGTCGTTCGAGCGGGCCAGCGACGATGAGATCACCATCCTGGTCACCGGCAAGTGGACCGACTATCAGGTCTCCTACACCTGGATGGGCGAGATCGAGGCGCTGCATCTGGCCTGCGCCTTCGACCTCAAGGTGCCCGAACGCCGGCGCGCCGAGGTGCAGACGCTGATCTCGCTGATCAACGAGCGGCTGTGGGTCGGCCATTTCGATCTCTGGACCAAGGAAGGCATCCTGATGTTCCGCCACGCGCTGGTGCTGGCGGGCGGCGTCGCGGCCTCCGGCAAGCAGTGCGAAACGTTGCTCAACACCGCGCTCGACGCCTGCGAACGCCATTTCACCGCGTTCCAGTTCGTGATCTGGGCGGGAAAAAGCGCGCGCGAGGCGCTCGACGCCGCCATGTTCGACACCTCGGGCGAGGCGTAGCTGTCCGCCATGGCGGAAATTTCCGCTATCATCGAAATATGAAAAAGCCTGCGGCAATCCAAAAGCCCCTCGCCCAATTGTCCGGCAGCCTCGTCCTGGCCGGCGCCGGCAAGATGGGCGGCGCCATGCTCGCCGGCTGGCTCGCACGCGGGCTTGCGCTGAAGCGAATTGCGGTGATCGAGCCGCAGCCGGGCAAGGCGATCAAGGCGCTGGCGCGCCGCGGGCTCAAGCTCAATCCGAAGGGCAAGGCCGCCGAAGCGTCGGCCATCGTGATCGCGGTGAAGCCGCAGACCGCGCCGGAGGCGCTGCCGCCGCTCGCCGCTTATGCCGGCAAGACGACGCTGGTGCTTTCGATCATGGCCGGCCGCACGCTTCGGTTTCTCGAGCAAGCGCTGCCGCCGGGCACCGCGATCGTGCGCGCCATGCCGAACACGCCGGCGTCAATCGGCCGCGGCATCAGCGTTGCGGTCGCCAATGGCAAGACTTCCGCGCGCAAGCGCAAGCTGGCCAGCGATCTGCTTGCCGCCATCGGCCTGGTGGAATGGGTCACCGACGAGACGCTGATGGACGCCGTCACCGCCTTGTCGGGCTCCGGCCCGGCCTATGTCTTCCTGCTGGCGGAGGCGATGACCAAGGCCGGCATCGCCGCCGGGCTGCCGGCCGATCTGGCGGCGCTGCTCGCGCGCGAAACCGTCGCCGGCTCCGGCGAGTTGCTGCATCGCTCGGACCTCGATGCCGCCACGCTGCGGCAGAACGTGACCTCGCCCGGCGGCACCACCGCCGCCGCGCTGGAACTGCTGATGGGGCCGGGCGGCTTCGACGAGCTTTTGACCAAAGCCATCGCCGCCGCCACCCGGCGCTCGCGCGAATTGGCGGGGTAATGTCCTGCCCTAGAACCGGCGCCTTTGCGGGCCTAGACTAAGAGCAACCGAACCGTCCGCAGGAGGCCGCCATGGCCCGCAAGCCGAAACGTGCACGCAAAGCCCCGGCCGCGCCGCCGCCGCGCGGCACCTCCGACCGCGACAAGGCGGTCGACGCGCTGATGGCGCTGCTCGCCGAGCACCCCTTCGAGCAGATCGGCCTGGCGGAGGTCGCCGGCCGCGCCGGCCTGAAACTCTCCGCGCTGCGCGCCGAATTCGGCTCGACGCTCGCCATTGTCGGCGCCCACATCAAGGACATCGACCGCGCGGTGCTCGCCGAAGGCGCCGCCGACATGGCGGAGGAGCCGGCGCGCGAGCGCCTGTTCGACGTGCTGATGCGCCGGCTGGAAGCGCTCGCGCCCTATAAGGAAGCGGCGCGCTCGCTCATGCGTTCGGCGCGGCGCAATCCGGGGCTGGCGCTGGCGCTCAATGCCATGGCCGTGCGCTCGCAGCGATGGATGCTGGAGGCCGCCGGCATCGGCGCGTCCGGCCCGAAAGGCGCGTTGCGCGCGCAAGGCGCCGCGCTGATGTTCGCGCGCGTGCTTGGCGTTTGGCTCGACGACGACGAGCCGGGCCTCGATCGCACCATGGCCGCGCTCGGCCGCGGGCTGGCCAGCGCCGAACGCTGGGCCGGGTTCCTCGACGACCTGTGTTCGCTGCCGAAATGCATCGGGCGCGGGCCGCGCCGCCGCCGTCGCCCGCGCGATGAGGAAGAAGCGGAAGCGGCGTAGCATCTACCCCGCTCATTCCCGCGCAAGCGGGAATCCAGGACCGCGGACTTTAGAGCCAATTTTAAAGACTGGGTCCCCGCTTCCGCGGGGGCGAGCGGTTGAGGTGCGTGCCTACACCGGCACCCTGACCGTCGCCCGTAATCCGCCCAGCGGACTGTCGCCGAGCTGGATGTCGCCGCCGTGCGAGCGCGCGATGTCGCGCGCGATCGCCAGCCCCAGGCCGGTGCCGCCCTCGTCCTGATTGCGCGCGTCGTCGAGGCGCAGGAACGGCTTGAACACTTCCTCGCGCATGGCGGCCGGAATGCCCGGCCCGTCGTCGTCCACGGTGATGGTGAGCCAGCGGTGGTCGCGATGGCCGGTGATCGCGATCGAGGGCGCAAAGCGCGCGGCATTCGACACCAGATTGCCGAGGCAGCGCTTGAACGCCGCCGGCCGCACGGTGACGACCGGCGGGCCATGGAACACCACGCTCGCCTTGTGGCCGTTGCGCTCGGCGTCGAGCTTGAGCTCGTCGAGGAAGGCGGCCATGTCGGTCGGCGCCGCGCCTTCGCCGAGATCGCCGCGCGCGAAGGCGAGATAAGCCTCCA
This sequence comes from uncultured Alphaproteobacteria bacterium, assembly GCA_963762285.1. Taxonomy (GTDB): domain Bacteria; phylum Pseudomonadota; class Alphaproteobacteria; order Rhizobiales; family Xanthobacteraceae; genus Pseudolabrys. The sequence continues at coordinate 16,769 of CAVXKE010000016.1, forward strand.
GCATGCGCGCCATCTCGTCGACGTCCTTCTTCATCGCCTCTACTTCCGGCGTTTTCTCCTTGATGAGGGCGAGTTCGAGCTTGAAGCGGGTGAGCACGGTGCGCAGGTCGTGCGAGACGCCGGCCAGCATGGCGGTGCGCTGCTCCATCGCGCGCTCGACGCGGGTCTTCATTTCGATGAAGGCCTGCGCCGCGCGCCGCACCTCGCGCGCGCCGCGCGGGCGGAAATTCGGCACCTCGCGGCCCTTGCCGAAGCTTTCGGCGGCGTCGGCCAGCCGCAATATCGGCTTGATCTGATTGCGCAGGAAGATGACGGCGACGCCGATCAGCACCAGCGAGGTGCCGACCATCCAGAGCAGGAAGATTTCCGAATTCGAGGCGTAGGCTGCGCTGCGCCGCGCGAACACCCGCATCACCGTGTTGTCGAGCTGGACGCGGATTTCCACCAGCGCCGATTTTCCGACGGTATCGATCCAGTACGGCCGGCCGATCTGCTTGCGCAGTTCCTCCGACAGCGTCTGATCGAGCAGCGAGAAGAACGGCTTCGGCCCCGGCGGCGGCATATCGCTGAGCGGGAGAAAATCGACCACCAGGCCGAGCCGCTCCTGCGCGATGCGGCGGATTTGCTGCTGGTCGGAGTCCTGCGGGTAGCCACGGTAGACGTCGATCAGCGCGGCGATGTCCTGCACCACGCCGGCGGACAGCCGCTGGGTGACGACGTTCCAGTGCCGCTCCATGAACACGAAGGCGATCACCGATTGCAGGATCACCATCGGCAGAATGATAATGAGCAGCGCGCGCGCGTAGAGGCCTTTCGGCATCATGCCGTTGAGCCAGCGGCTGAACCGCCGCCAGCCGTCGCGGATGCGGCCGAGCGCGCTGTGAATCCGGCGCACGGGCGGAATCGCGTCATACCATTCCCATGCTTCGCGCAGCCGCATGAGCACGCTGCGCACCCCGCTGCCGATGTCGAGCGTAGTCATGTGGTGACCACCAGCCGGTAGCCGATGCCGCGCACGGTCTGGATGAACAGCGGATTGGCCGGATCGCGCTCGATTTTACGGCGCATCCGGTTGACCTGCACATCGATGGCGCGTTCGCTGACCGCGCCGCCATTGCCGGCGAGCGCCTGACGCGACACCGTCTCGCCCGGGGTGCCGGTGAGAACGCGCAGCATTTCGCGTTCGCGGTCGGTCAGCCGGACGATCTCCTCGCCGCGGCGCAATTCGCCGCGCGCGAGATGATAGACGAACGGCCCGAAACGCACGGATTCCGCCGGCGGCGAGACGACCGGCTGCGCGCGCTTGAGGATATTGGCGATGCGCAGCGACAATTCGCGCGGTTCGAACGGCTTGGACAGATAATCGTCGGCGCCCATCTCCAGGCCCTTGATGCGGCTTTCGGCGGCGTCGCGCGCGGTCAGCATCAGGATCGGCACGCTCGATGAGCCGCGCAGCGACTTGGCGAAGTCGAAGCCGGACTCGCCCGGCATCATCACGTCGAGAATGAGTAGATCGAAGCTCAAGCCGTTGAGCTTGGCGCGCGCGTCCGCCGCGGTCTCCGCCGTGGTCACGCGGTAGCCCTCGCCGGAGAGGAAACGCGACAGCAGGTCGCGAATGCGGCGGTCGTCGTCGACCACCAGCAGATGCGGCGCATCGTCGGAAAGCGTGGCGGGCAGCATCATCGATCTAAACCCCGCTCATTCCCGCGCAAGCGGGAATCCAGAGCTGCAATTGCGGAGCGAACCAATCCTGGGTCCCCGCTTGCGCGGGGACGAACGGATGAATGTTCGCCCCCATGACATGCCTCAGCCTCGGCCTTTCAATCGTTCAGAGCGCGCGATCAGCCGCAGCACGCCTTCGCGATTATCGGCGTCGATCATGGCGGTAAGAAAACGCCGCGCCGCCTCATGCGCGCCGGGGCCGAGCTCGGCGAAGGCGCGGTTGATGCGTTGCGTTTGCAGGCCAGCGAGCTTGAGCGCCAGCGTCTCGCCCTTCGGCGTCACATACAACAAGCGTTGACGCCGGTCTTGCGCGCCTTCCTTCTGCACGACGTAGCCCTGGTCGACCAGTTGCTTGAGCACGCGGCCGAGCGACTGCTTGGTGATATTGAGGATCTCGAGCAGGTCGGCGACCTTCATGCCGGGATTGCGGTTGACGAAATGCAGCACCCGGTGATGGGCGCGGCCGAAGCCGAGCTTGGAGAGCACCTCGTCCGCGTCGCCGACGAAATCGCGATAGGCGAAAAACAACAGCTCGATGATGTCCCAGATCGGCTCCGGCGGCGTCGCCGCCGCCGCGCTAGCGCCCGGGCGCTCGGCCAGCCCGCCGGCCGCTGCGACAATCTTAGCGCTCACATTTATGTCAGCCATGTTGACATATTTCGATTTTATGTTACAAAAACGACGTCGCAGACGAAAGGATCGTACCGAAATGGCCCTTTCTTCCGGCTATGCACCGGCGGGACGGCGATAGGACCGCTCCGGCCCCATTCATATCGGGTGTTACCCCCCGACGCAAAGTATTGGAACAGGCGCAAAAATGCGCCATGACCGGGGCATAACCAAAGACCGGCATGGCCGGCGGTAGAGTTGAAGGAGGAAGCGATGGCTGCGCAGTCCTATGACCGGCTCGAAGGGGTCATCTGGTACGACGGCAAGCTGGTGCCCTGGCACGAGGCCAATCTGCATGTGCTCAGCCACGGCCTGCACTATGCGAGCGCCGTGTTCGAGGGCGAGCGCGCCTACGGCGGGACGATCTTCAAATCGACCGAGCATTCCGAGCGGCTGAAGCGGTCGGCCAAGATTCTCGACTTCGACATCCCCTACTCGGTCGCCGAGATCGACGCCGCCAAGAAGCTGGTGGTCGACAAGAACGGCAAGAAGGAAGCCTATGTGCGCCCGATCGCCTGGCGCGGCTCCGAAATGATGGGCGTCTCGGCGCAGAACAACGCCATCCACCTGGCAATCGCCAGCTGGGAATGGCCGAGTTATTTCGATCCCGAGCAGCGGCTCAAGGGCATCCGGCTCGATCTTGCCGACTATCGCCGGCCCGATCCGCGCACCGCGCCCTGCCGCGCCAAGGCCGCCGGGCTCTACATGATCTGCACCATCTCCAAGCATGCCGCCGAGCGCAAAGGCTATGCCGACGCCATGATGCTGGATTGGGAAGGCCGCGTCGCCGAATGCACCGGCGCCAATATCTTCTTCGTGCAGCGACGGCAAGATCCACACCCCGATCGCCGACTGCTTCCTCGACGGCCTCACCCGGCAGACCGCGATCGGTCTCGCGCGCAAGCGCGGCTTCGAGGTGATCGAGCGCCGCATATTGCCCGACGAGCTGACCGAATTTTCCGAGTGCTTCATCACCGGCTCGGCGGCGGAAGTGACCGCGGTGGCGGAGATCGCCAATTGGAATTTCAATCCGGGCGGCATTACGAAGACGCTGATGGAGGACTACACCGCGGAAGTGAAGCCGAAGGGCAAAGCCGCGGCGGCTTGAGCCTCACGCCACCTTCGCCGGCTCGATCCGGCCGTAGCAGCGTGACATAGCGCACGCGGTTGGCACCGAGAAACCGCTGCATGCTTTCGTCGAGCACGCGGCCATGGCTGCGCGAGGCATGCCGCAGCAGCAATTCGCCGTCATCGCCGAAGGCGATGAAGCCGACGTGGAAATAATCCAGATTCGGCTGCCGGGTGATGAAGCCGACAATATCGCCGGCCGCGAGCTTCGATCTTGTTCGCCAGGAAGCTGGCGCGCGGGATCACGTTCATCGTGAAGCGCCGGCGGCCGAGCGCGCGGTGCCAATAGACCGTCTTGTGCAATTCGACCGCGCCGGCAAAAGCGATCCAGCGGCAGGTCTTGTTCGCGACATTGTGCTGGCCCCACTCGAAGAAATAATGATTGCGCTCGAACCAGTTCACGATGCCGTGGCGATAGCGGATCTCGCGTAAGTTAGTCTCGAACTCACCGAGGTCGCGGGCGAGCGCGGCGGCCAGCACCGTCTCGCAATAGGTGACGCAGTCGAAGGCGTCATCGCGCAGCACGAACTGTTCCGGGCGCCGCGGTCCGCCGATCAGCGTGTAGCCCTGGTAGCGGGTGCCGCGCAGCGCGCCGGAAATGAAATCGATGCGCTGGGCGACGGTCGGCAGGTCTTTCGCTGCATCGATCAGGCGGCCGATGCGCGCCTCGCCGGCAAAGGTCGGCCGCGCCATCGCCAAAACCGCGCCGCCCGCGAGCAGGCGCAGGATATGCCGGCGATCGATTGCAAAGCCCATCGTTCGCTGCCCTGGGTCCCCGCGTCAGCGGGGACGAACGGGGGATCACTCCTTAACCACCACCAGCCGGTCGGTGCCGGATTCCGCGCCCCAGATTTCACCCGGCCGGCCCTGAAGCTGACGCACCGAGGCGCCGCGCTTGTTGCTCGGAAAGCTCTCGAACTTCTCGCTCTCCGGGTCGAAGCGCAGGATCGCGTTGGCGACGAAGTCAGTCAGCCACACCTTGTCCTTATCGTCGACATAGACCGCGTAGCAGCCGGCTCTTGCTCTTGGGCAGGCTCCACACCTTCCAGGCCTTGGCGATCGGATCGAAGCGGGCGACTTCGCCGGTGTGCCAGAAACTCACCCACAGCAGGCCCTTGGAGTCCGCCCAGATGCGGCGCGGACCGACGCCCGGCTTGGGCGGCGGCACCATCAGTGCATCGCCGCTCACAGTGTCGATCTTCACAATATGGTCGCCGGCGAGCGAGGCGTACCAGACCTCGCCGTTCGGCGTCGTGGTGATGCCGTAGGGACCGGCGCCCTTCGGCGCCTTCCAGGCCTCGACCTTGCCGGTGGCCGGGTCGACGCGGCCATAGACGCCGTTCTGGCCGGTGAACCAGAGGATGCCCTTGCGGTCGAACGTCGCGGTGTTGAGATTGGCGTCGGGAAAATTCGGCGGCAGCGGGAACAGCTTCACCGTCCGGTTGGCGGGATCGACGCGCGCGATCGCATTCTGCCCGCCCTCGGTGACCCAGGCGGCGCGGTCGGGCCCGATGATCACGCCATGCGGTGCCGCGCCCGGCCCAAGCGGAACTTGCGTCGCTTTGCCGGTCTTCGGATCGAGAATGCCGATCGCGCCCTGGCTTTGCGCGGTGTACCAGACCATGCCGTCCGGCGCCGGCGCCACGTCATGCGGATGCGCGCCGCGCGGCACGTCGTAATAGGAGACCTGCGCGGCCGCCGCCGGTTTGAGACCGAGCGCAAGCACCGCCACCGCTGCGACAACGATCGGAACCATGTTCGCTCTCCACACCGCTTATACCATTGGCGCATGATCTTTTCCGAAAACCGGTTCCCATCCCCGGTCAAGTCGAGGACATGCTTTTCGGGATCATGCGCCGGGTCATTCCGCCACCTGCCGTCTGCCGCTCCAGCGCCCGGCCGCGGCGTCATCGGATTGCTTGGCGTCGATCCAGGTTTTCTCGCCGGCCTTTTCAACCTGCTTCCAGAACGGCGCGCGGGTCTTCAGATAGTCCATCAGGAATTCGGCCGCCGCGAACGCCGCCTTGCGATGCGAGGCCGCGGTCACCACCAGCACGATGTCCTCGCCCGGCGCGATGCGCCCATAACGGTGGATGACGGTGACGCCGAGCAGCGGCCAGCGCGCTGTCGCCTCTTGCACGTGGCGCTCGATCTCGGCCTCCGCCATGCCGGGATAATGCTCGAGCGTAAGCGCGGCGATCGGCTCATCGGCTTCGCTGCCGCGGCAAATGCCGGTGAAGCTAACCAGCGCGCCGATATCGCTGCGGCCCCGCGTGAGCTTCGTCGCTTCCGCGGCAGGGTCGAACGGCTCGCGTTGCAGGCGCACGGTTGAGGGGGCGGTCATGGCGATAATGTAGTGCAGTTTTCTTGCTTCGTCATTCCAGGACGACGCGAAGCGCTGGCCCGGAATGACAGAAAATTTACCCCCCCGTCATGGGCGGAAAGAAGGCGATTTCGCTGGCCGACCCTATTGGGCTTTGCGGTTTGACATGGGTGCGGTCGATGGCCGCGCGGATCACCTGGGGATTTTCGAAGGCGTGAGCATATTCCTCGCCGCGCGAGGCCAGCCACACCATCAGCTGCGCCACCGTGACGATGCCGGCGGGAACCTCGATATCTTCCTCAGGGATCCCGACGCGCTCGCGCACCCAGGCGAAATATCGGAGTTTCACTGCGGTTTTTCCATGCGCATGATCTTGTCCGAAAACCGGTACCCACTTTTCGGGATCATGCGCTAATCGATCATATAGCGCAGGCCGGCGCGCATATAGTCCCAGCCGGTATAGAGCGTGACCAGTGCGGAGAGCCACAGCAGCGTGATGCCGATCTCGGTGGTGGCCGGAAGCACCTTGTCGCCGGCATCGCCCGCGATCAGGAATCCGATTGCCACCATCTGGCCGACCGTCTTCCACTTCGCCAGCCGCGTCACCGGCACGCCGACCCGCAGCTCGGCGAGGTATTCGCGCAAGCCCGAGACCAGGATTTCGCGGCACAGGATGATCACCGCGGCAAACAGCGACCAGCCGCGGATGGTTTCCTCGGCCGCCAGCATCAGCAGGCAGGAGGCCACCAGAAGCTTGTCGGCGATCGGATCGAGCATGCGTCCGAGCGAGGACTGCTGGCTCCACATGCGCGCCAGATAGCCGTCGAGAATGTCGGTCAGGCCGGCGGCGATGAAGATCGCCAGCGCAAGCCAGCGCAGCCACAGTCCGCCGTCCAGAATGCTCTGCCAAAACATCAGCCCCACCACCACCGGCACGGCGGCGATGCGGCCGTAGGTCAACAGGTTCGGTAGCGCGAGCGGGTGCGCCGGCAACTGTCTGGAACTGAGGGCATTCATCGGCGACAAGGAACACCCGCGCCGCCGCAAGGTCAACCGCCAGCAACCGTTGATCACTACTGATTACTGAATCGGCGGCTTCGGCAAGCGGCTCTTGCCCGGCTCCATCGTGAAAGCCTGCTCGAGCGAATACCATTCGCCCGTCACGTCGGCCGCCGGCGCGCCTCCGTCGTGGCGGACATAGTCGCCGATCAGCGCGCGGGTGACGCCGAATTGCACATCGGTTTCCAGTTTGTCGTCGTCATTGACGTAGATCTGCGAGATCAACGTCTTGAAGCCGGGCTTGAAGATCAGGAAGTGCAGATGGGCGGGCCGGTAATGATGCCGCCCGGTGGCGCGCACCAGGTCGCCGACCGGCCCGTCGATCGGGATCGGATAGCCGGCCGGCTTCACGCTGCGGAAACCGAACCGGCCTTGCGCGTCGGTGATGAACTTGCCGCGCAGGTTCATGTCGGCCTGCTTGGGATCCTGCTGCTCGTAGAAACCTTCCGGCGAGGAATGCCAGACATCCACTTCGGCGCCTTCGATCGGCTTGCCGCTCTGGTCGCGCACCACCGCATTGACGAACAGCACGGGGCCCGGCGTCGGCGACCGCACGATCGAGCCGCCGTTTTCGGTGCGCGGCGAGTTCATGCGCCAGAACGGCCCCAGCAGATTGGCGGTGGTTTCGGTCTGCCCGTTGTTGCCGTTGTTGAGCAGGCAGATCAGCGTCGAGAAGCCGAGCGAGCCGGACATCAGTACCGCTTCGTTGTGGGTATCGGTGGTCTTCTGCCCGAGCGCGACGACATACTGCACCGCGGTCTGAAATTCCTCCTCGGTCAGATGCACGTCGCGCGCAAAGGCGTGCAGGTGCTTGACCAGCGCGATGAGGATTTCCCGCAGCCGCGGGTCCGCCGTGTTCTTGAACGCGTCCACCACCGCGTCGGTGACGTCTTCCTGCCGCTTGATGAGCATTGTCTTTTTCCTCGACTCTCCTTTGTCATGGCCGGGCTTGTCCCGGCCATCTCGCTTAGGAAGGCAGTGCGTCCTTAAGCGGGATACCCGGCACAAGGCCGGGCATGACGGGCTGTGGCATTTGCAAGCACCAGCAGACCCTACCCCGCCGCCTGCTCGTGGAAGAACTCATATATCTTTCGCGCCGTCTCCGCATTAATTCCGGGCACCTGGGCGAGATCGGGCAGGCTCGCCCGTTCGATCGCCTTCAGGGTGCCGAAATGACGCAGCAGCGCGCGCTTGCGGGTGGGCCCGATCCCCGGAATTTCCTGCAAGCCGGCCTCGCGAATGTCGCGCTTGCGCCGCGCGCGGTGCGAGCCGATGGCGAAACGGTGCGCCTCGTCGCGCAAGCGCTCGATGAAATAGAGCAGCGGATCGCGCGGCGGCAGCTTGAACGGCGCGCGGCCCGGCATGAAAAAGGTCTCGCGCCCGGCATCGCGGTCGGGCCCCTTGGCGATGGCGACCAGCGGCACGCCGGTGACGCCCAATGCGGTGAGCGTTTCGCTCGCCGCGCTGAGCTGGCCCTGCCCGCCGTCGATCAGCACCAGATCGGGCCAGGGGGAATCCGCGTGCTCAGCGATATCCGTGTCCTGATCGTTCGCCACGATCTCGTTCCCTCCCCCACGGATGTCGGGCTTGCCCGACATCCGATCGATCGTGCGCAAGTCGGGCAGGCCCGACTTGCGATGGGGGAGGGTTAGGGAGGGGGGTAATTCTTGTGGCGAGGTCGCATCCACCCCCCTCCCGGCGCCTTCGGCGCCGACCTCCCCCACAAGGGGGGAGGTAAGTGGAGATTGCGGCTCGTCCGCGCACAATTCTCGCGGGTTCTCTTCCAGCAATCTCTTGAATCTCCGCTGCAACACCTCGCGCAGCATGCCGTAGTCGTCGCCGGGCGCGAGATCGGCCGAACGGATGTTGAACTTGCGGTACTGGTTCTTGCGGAAACCTTCCGGCCCGGCCACCACCATGGCGCCGACCGCATTGGTGCCGCCGATATGGCTGTTGTCGTAGACCTCGATGCGGCGCGGCACGCGCGGCAGCGCGAAGGTCTCGCTCAAGGCCTTGAGCAATTTCTGCTGCGAGGACGTGTCGGCGAGCTTGCGCGCCAGCGCCTCGCGCGCATTGGCCAGCGCATGCTGCACCAACTCCTTGCGCTCGCCGCGCTGCGGCACGCCGACCTCGACCTTGCGCCCGCTCTTGGCGGTAAGCGCGGCGGCCAAGAGCGCGCGCTCCTCGAAGTCGTGCGACACCAGCACCAGCCGCGGCGGCGGCTTGTCGTCGTAGAACTGCGCCAGAAACGCGCTCAGCACCTCGCCCGCGCCGAGCGCGCGATCGGCCTTCGGAAAATAGGCGCGGTTTCCCCAGTTCTGCCCGGTGCGGAAGAAGAACGCCTCGACGCAGGTGTAGCCGCCGGCCTGATGGGCGGCGAACACGTCGGCTTCTTCCAGCGTGCGCGGATTGATGCCCTGATGCGAGGTGATCGCCGACAGCGCCGCCAGCCGGTCGCGATAGACCGCGGCACGCTCGAAATCGAGCGCCGCCGACGCCGTGTCCATCTCGCGCCGCCAGTCTCCTTCTGCACCAGCCCGGCTGCGGCCGGAGAGGAATTCGTTGGCCTCGCGCACCAATTCGCTATAGCCGGCGAAATCGATCTCTTGCGTGCACGGCGCCGAGCAGCGCTTGATCTGATGGAGCAGGCACGGCCGCGTGCGCGCCTCGAAAAACGAATCCGAGCAGGAGCGCAGCAGGAACGCGCGCTGCAGCGCGTTGATGGTGCGGTTGACCGCGCCGGCACTGGCGAACGGCCCGTAATAGTGCCCGGACCGCGTGCGCGCGCCGCGATGCTTCAAGATTTGCGGCGCCCAGTGGTCGGAGGTGATCAGGATGAAGGGAAACGACTTGTCGTCGCGCAGCAGCACGTTGAAGCGCGGGCGCAGCCGCTTGATCAGGTTGGCTTCCAGCAGCAGCGCTTCGGTCTCGGTCTTGGTGGTGACGAATTCCATCGCCACCGTGCCGGAAATCATGCGGATGATACGGCTGTCGTGCCCGGCCGGCCGCGTGTAAGCGGTGATGCGCTTCTTGATGTTCTTGGCTTTGCCGACATAGAGCACCTCGCCGCGCGCGTCGATCATGCGGTAGACGCCGGGCGCCGCGGGCGCGAGCTTGGTGACGCGCGCAATGGCCGCGCGGCCGGCGGCCAGCGTGCCGGCCGGGCCTGCGGCCGGCTCCAGTTCGGGCAGCGTCTGCTCCTCGTCCTCCTCGCGGAGTTCGCTCGCCGGGTCGATGTCTTTGGGCGCGCCGTTCATGAGGCAAACATAATGAGTGCGAAGGCATTTTGTTTGCGCATGATCTTATCCGAAAACCGGTTCCCACTTTTCGGGATCATGCGCTTAACGCTACTCCGCCATGTCGCTGTCGGCGGTGCGCCAGGCCAGATGCTGGCCGCCGTCGACCGTGATCATGGTGCCGGTGACGCTTCTAGCCTGCGCGAGATAAAGCACCGCCGCCGCCACATCCTCCGGCGTCGGCCCGCGCGCGAGCGGCACGGCGGCGGCCTGGCGGGCGAATTGCTCAGGCGTCTGGCGCGGGCTCGGCAGCGTCGGGCCGGGCGCCACCGCGTTGACGCGCAATTTCGGCGCCAGCGCCTGCGCCAGCGTGACGGTCGTGCTGGCAAGCGCGCTCTTGCTCAGCGTGTAGGAGAAAAAACGCGGCGTCGGCTTGAGCACGCGCTGGTCGACGATGTTGACGATCGAGGCGTCGGCGCCGGCCGGCGCCTGCGCGGCGAAGGCCTGCGCCAGCAACACCGGCGCCGTCAGGTTGACGGCCAAAGTGCGCTCGAAGGCTGCGCGCTCCAGATTGCCGATCTCGTCGTCGTCGAATTGACTGGCATTGTTGACCAGCAGCGTGAGCGGCCCGAATGCCGCCGCCGCCGGAATGATCCCGCGCACGGCCGCGGGCTCCGCCAGATCGGCGAGCACCACCGACGCGCGCCCGCCCGCCGCCGCCAGTTCGCCCGCGAGCTTTTCGGCCTCGGCTTGCGAACGATGGGCGTGCAGCACCACGGCATAGCCCGCGCGCGACAAGGCGAGCGCGATGGCCGCGCCGATGCGGCGCCCTGCCCCGGTGATCAGCGCCGTACGCGGCGTGTTCGTGTTTATCGTCCGCCATCAGATTTTTCGTGGCGCATGATTTTTTCCGAAAACCGGTTGCCCACGTTTCGGGATCATGCGCCGGTCCCACGCGGCCTGTCATACGCCGTGGCGGGCGACGCTGCCAATGGGGTCATCCTGGCCGTCATCGTAAATAAAAGCTGAACAGCATGGTCTGTCCGGGCGAAGGACGAACCGCCCCTAACGGTTCCTTAGGGATAACGACCGCTGTTTGCTTAGCGATTCATGACCGCTTAACCTAAAATGTCCGATAAATCCTTCACGATAATCTCGAACGCCGCCGATCACCGAGTGCGCGGCGAGATCGAGACCGCTCAGTGCCGCCAAGCGCTCTGATTGGCGCGGCCGCGCGAGCAAGTGGAGGGCGTGATGAAAAAAACGATATTCGCAGTAACCGTAACGACCATGGCGGCCGCCTCTGGCGCGGCCTTGGCAGCCGACCTTCCGCGTGGTCCGGCTCCCTATTATTCCGCGCCGGCGCCGGCCGTGTTCAACTGGAGCGGTCCCTATGCCGGTCTGAACATCGGCTATGAGTGGGGCAAGGTCAGCAACAGCTCGATCAATCCGCGCGGCGTCGCCGGTGGCGGGCAGCTCGGCTACAACTGGCAGAGCGGCCAGTTCGTGTTCGGCGGCGAAACCGACATTCAATATTCCGCCGCCGACGATACCTTCGCGCCCTACAAGTTCTCCAATCCGTGGTTCGGCACCCTGCGCGGGCGCGCCGGCATCGCGCTGGACAACATCCTGCTCTACGGAACGGCCGGCCTCGCCTATGGCGACCTCAAGGCCGAGCAGTTTGGGCTCAGCGAGACCAAGACCCGTGTCGGCTGGGCCGCCGGTCTCGGCATGGAGGTCGGCTTCACGCCGAACTGGTCGGCGAAGGTCGAGTATCTCTACATGGATCTGGGCGACCGCGCCTATTCGATCACCGGCGTGGACAATGGCCTGCGGGCCAACCTGGTGCGGTTCGGCGTCAACTATCATTTCTGAGCGGCAGCGGTCGCAACCGTCGCGAAAAACCCCGGGCCGCACGGTCCGGGGTTTTCCTTTAGGGGAACCGGGCAGGTAGAGTTTTCATATTTGACTTAAGTCTAAAGTAATCGCTTACCGCGCTGGGCAGTCTGGCCAGATTCAAACTGGGCGACACCATGGCGATTGAGCGGCATAATTAAGACAATACATAATCCAACTTAAATTTATTGCGTGTCGTTTGCGCACTAGACATGTATCGAGTTATGAATACTTATACGGTTTCAATTGTGGGGGCTCCACAGCGACGGAGGTTTGACGATGAAGCGTTTGGTTTTGGCGGGTCTCGGTGCACTCGCCGTAGTAACGACAATGGGCGTAGCCAACGCGGCGGACCTACCGCGCCGGCAGACGATGCCGGCAAAGGCACCGATGTATGAAGCGCCCTACAACTGGACCGGCCTCTATGTCGGTATCAACGGCGGCGGCGGCTGGGGTCATTCGGATATCGGCTATCCCATCTCGTCGGACTCCTACAAGACCTCCGGCGGACTGGTCGGCGGCACACTCGGCTACAACTGGCAAGCGGGCCAGGCCGTGTTCGGCATTGAAGGCGACATCGACTGGACCAATCTCCGCGGCAGCGGGGCGTGCGCCGGCACGACCTGCGAAACCCGCAACGATTGGCTGGGCACCGCGCGCGGGCGCATCGGTTATGCCTTCGATCAAGTGATGCCCTATGTCACCGGCGGCGCCGCATTCGGCAACATCAAGGCCTCGGCCGCCGGCATCGGCGACGCGAACGAAACGAAAGCCGGTTGGACGGTTGGCGGCGGCGTGGAAGCCGCGATCGCCGGGCCCTGGACGGCCAAGGTCGAATATCTTTACGTCGATCTCGGCCGCGGCGCCTCGTTCGTGGGCGCTGATACGGCTTTCAAAGCCAATATCGTGCGCGCCGGCCTCAATTATCGCTTCTAATCGAGAAGCCGAACGCGGAAAAAAAGCGAAGCCCCGGAGCCTGCTCCGGGGCTTTTTGCGTTATGCGCCACCTTAGGCGCAAATCAGCCGTGCGAGGCGAGCGGGCCGCCCAATCGCAGATCGCAATAAAAACTCCGTTCGCTGGCGCGATGCGCGCCTTGCGCCCGAGCGACGAGAAGGGCTGGATCGAAAGCAGTTCAGCGCACGGCCGTCGCCCGCGCGGCCCGTTACGCGTCTACGCGGTAACGACCAGGTTCACGGCCTTCGGGCCTTTGCCCTTCTTGTCCGGTTCGACATCGAAGCTGATGCGCTGTCCCTCGTTCAGACCCTTCAGCCCGGCCGCCTCCACGGCCGTGATGTGCACGAACACATCGCGTCCGCCGTCATCGGGCTTCACAAAGCCGTAGCCCCGCTCGCTGTTAAAGAATTTCACGACACCAGTCTGCGCCATCGGGAAAACTCCTCTCCCCCGCACTGCTCCGCCGCCGGCCCCACGCACGGCAGCTCGGCCGGACATTCACATTCGGGGAAAGCGTCGGCCGCGAATGGCCTCAGTCACTCCCGCCAGCCCCCCACGCGGGAGGCGGAACGTCACTGCCAGTGCGGAACTACACACCAACTAGGCGCGCGTGGAAAGGGGCCACAAGGTTATCGGGCGGCCGGCGCCCCCTCGCGGTTAAGCCAATCGAGCCGGAACCCGCCCTTGCCGTCGCGCCCCAGGATGGCCGCCAGCGCGGGCAGCAGAACCGAAAGTTCGCTTTCCAGGGTCCAGGGCGGGTTGACCAGGATGAGGCCGCAGCCGTTGAGGCGGGTCGGATCGCTGAGCGGCGCCACGTTAAGTTCCGCGCGCAGGATTTTGGCCGTCCCCAGCCGGCGCAGTTTTTTGGCCAGGGCGTCCGGTTCGCCGCGGTCCTTGATCGGGTACCAGAGCGCATAAATGCCGGTGGCCCATTTGCGGTGCGCGACGGCAAGCCCGCGCGCCAGGCGGAAAAAATCGCTGTCCTGCTCGAACGGCGGATCGACCAGCACCAGGCCGCGGCGTTCCTTTGGCGGCACATAGGCGCCGAGCGCGGTCCAGCCGTCGATTTCAAGCGTCTTGATGCGGATATCGCCGCGCAGATTGCGGCTGAGCGCGGCGAATGCCTGCGGCTCGATCTCGCAGGCGATCAGGCGGTCCTGCGGGCGCAACCAGGCGCGCGCCAGCGCCGGCGAGCCGGGATAGACTTTCAGCCGGCCGCGCTCGTTGAGCGCAGCCACCACCTCCAGATAGGGCGCGAGCAGCGCCGCCACCGGGGCGGCCAGCTGCGCGGCCATCAGCCGCGCGATGCCGTCATGCCATTCGCCGCCGCGGCTCGCTTCCGCGCCGGCCAGATCGTAGAGGCCGGCGCCGGCATGGGTGTCGATCACGCGGAACGCCGCCGGCTTGCCGCGCAGATAATGCAGGATGCGGCAAAGCACCGCATGTTTGAACACATCGGCGAAATTGCCGGCATGAAATGCGTGGCGGTAATTCACGTGTCGCTCGAAGGCCCCGCGCATGGGCGGCGTAAGCGCCGGCGCTGGCGAGCTTATGCCACAGCTTTATTTTCCTCGCGCACGATCTTTTCCGAAAACCGGCGCCTTGTCGCGCGTTCAATCCGGCGTGCCGCGCAGGCCGAAATGGCTGCGCGATTTGACCGAGCGAAGCGGGTATGACGATTTTCGCCGCGGCGGCCGCAGCACGGCGGCCGGCTTCCGCGCGGGAACCGCATCGGGCGCGGCGCGCCGCCGGCTCATGGCGCGCAGGAGCAGGCGCACGGGAACAAACATCGCCGACGCCACCCCGAGCACATGCAGGGCCGGCGGCAGCAGCAAAAGATCGGGCGAGCGGAGCAGCCACATGACGATGTAGCCGAGCCCGGCAAACCAGACCGCAAAACCGATATAGTCCCACACACGATTCATAGCCGCGCGCTCCCCCGCGCTTCATCGCGCGCAGGATTGCGGAATTGCCTTACGAGAACCTTGCGCCAATTCTCGACGCTCGGGGGTTATCCCCAAAACGCCCACGGCCATCGTTAGTGGCGGCTTAACGCAATCGCAGACTCATCGTCCGAATTTTTGCCCAAATTTGGCCGCGATTCATCCGCCGCGCATCGCCGGCATCGCAATGGCGTCGCGTTTGCAGGCGCGGCGCGTGACCTCGACGCATTGGCGGAAGGAAAAGTCCTTGTTCAGGCACACGCGCACTTCGCTCAAGCGCTTGCGATCGCAGGCAACCGCCAAATCCGCGCCCGACAAGCCCGGATTGGCCTTGACGAAAGCCTCAACGACATCGCCGGGCGTGACCATGATCGGCTTGTCCAGCGCGACAAAATCCGGCGGGATTTTCACCGCCGCGCGAGCCTTGCGCACGGCCTCGAAAAACGCGTGCTGCGAAAGCCCGGAACAAGTCCCGTGCCGGTCCCATTCATGGAAGATCAACCGCGGGCTCGGCATCAGGTCGAGCATCTCGCCGACGATCCTGCGGTCGAGGCGCGGCGCCGGCACCTGACAGAACGCCGGGAACCCGCGCTCGTATTGCGGCCACAGGCCGTGCACCACGAAGGAAAACGGCCGCCCGGCGCATTGCTGGTCGGGCGTCCGCGCGGGCGCGCGCTCCTGCGCGGCCTCGCAGTAGGATGGCGACCACGACAGCGCCAGTACGTAGAAATCGAATTGCCCGGGCGCATTCGGCCGGCGGTCTTGCGCCGGCCCATCCTGCGCCAGCGCGACGATGGCAAAAAGGAAGAGGAAGCTCAGGGCAACGGCGGCGGCCTGTGCCGCCCCGCTAACGCGATGACGCAGCAAATCACGGAACATGGGACGCCCCTGTCACGCTGACACTAGAACAAATCGGAAATTGACCTCGATCAACGGTTCCGCAAAACCGTAGCGCAAGGCCTAGAACATTTCAAGAACAAAACGGAACGAACGAGGGGCAGACCTCAAGGGCCGCGCCATCTTGCAGGCCGGGTTATAGGCCCAGTTGCGGTCGAGCCCGACCACGCACCATTCGACCCCCCAGGTCATGCCGATCACGCCGGTGTCCTCGCCGATCGAGAAATTCACCCGGTGCTTGAGCCCGTCACTGACGGTGGCGACGGCGCTGCAAAAGCGGCGCGGGATGGTTCCTTCCGCCCACGGTTCATAGGCGATTTCGCGCACATCCTCGAATTCGAGGATGTGCAGGTCGGATTTCCAGAACCGGCCTTCCTTCTGGGCGAAGCGCCAGGCGATTTTGCCGAGCGCGGCCTCGCAGGGCGGCAGCGCGCCGGAGTAGTTCGGCCCGGTCATGTAGATGCCTTTTTCCAGCCCGCTCGCGGCCTGGACCGGCGCCATGGGCGCCGAGACCGAATAAAACCGCGGCCATAACCGGCCCAATGCAAGCAAATACCCGCGACATGATCGAACTCCCCGCCGGCTAGGCTCTCACTTTATCACAGATTTTTCCCGCCGCAGCCGATTCGTGCACAGTTTAGGGGTTCCCGTCCCGGATCAAATCCGGGACCCGCATTTTCGGGATCATGCGTTTTTGCCTGGCGCATGATCTTTTCCGACCTTCCTTCGCCCGCCGAAGCGGGCTTCGCGAAGCCGGGAAACCGGTTCCCATCCCCGATCAAGTCGAGGACATGCTTGTCGGGATCATGCGCTGCGCCAATCGCCCAGCACCGCCTGCACCAGCGCGAGTGCCGCCACTGCCGCGGTATCGGCGCGCAGGATGCGCGGCCCGAGCGCGATCCGCACCACATTCGGCCGCTTGAGCAGCGCCGCCCGCTCCTCCGCGGCGAAGCCGCCCTCCGGGCCGATCAGCACGGCGAGCGGCGCGTTTGCACGCGCGGCCGCGGCGAGCGCCGCCACCGGGTCCTTCACCTCGGCATCTTCGTCGCAAAACACCAGCACAGCGGCCGGCATCGGCAGTTCCAAGCGCGGCCGCGAACGGCAGCGGCGCCGCAACCTCGGGCAGCGCCATAATGCCGCACTGCTGCGCCGCTTCGATCGCGTTGGCGCGCATGCGCTCGAGATTGACCCGCGCCACCTGGGTATGCCGGGTGAGCACCGGCTGCAGACGCGAGACGCCCATCTCCACCGCCTTCTGCACCAGGTAATCGAGCCGGGCGTGCTTGAGCGGGGCGAACAGAAAATGCAGGTCGGCCGGCCGCGGCGGCGGACGCGTGCGCTCGCCGACGACCGCCGTCAGCGCGCGCTTGCCGGTGCCGGCGAGCCGGGCCTGCCATTCGCCGTCGCGGCCGTTGAACAGCAGCAGTTCGTCGCCCTGCTTGAGGCGGAGCACGTTGAGCAGGTGGTTCGCCTGGGCGCGGTCGAGTGACACCGCCTGCCCGGCGGCCAGCGGGACATCGAGATAGACGCGCGGGGTGCGGAAATCGTAGTGCGGCATGAGGGTTTTCGTTGCGGCTGCGGCCAGGCCGGCACCGGTTTACGCTAGACGGCGGGGCGTTGGCGAGGGACATCGATTATGGCTGGATTGCCGTGTTCCCGACGCATTCAGCGGCTTGGTATAAGCGGCCGGGCGCTCGACGGCCTGCTATAATGCGTCCGGGACCAGGAGAGAATCAGTCCATGAACTTGCGCCGGGCAGTGTTCATCGCCGCGTGCATGTTTGTCGTTACCGCCGACCCCGCGGCGGCGCAGTCACCATGGCCGCGGCAGCAGCAACCGGCTGCGGAGCCGTGGCCGGAGCAACAGCAGCAACCTGCCGCGGCGCCGTGGCCACAGCAACCGCAACCGCAGCAGTCGGCAGTTTCGCCGTGGGCTGGGCAGCCGCAGCGGGAGCCACCCTGCATCCAGGAGTTCGGCAAACTGCGCGACGAGGCGCAACGCAAGGCGAAGGCGATCCAGGTCAGCATGCCGCGTAAGCCGACCGCGAAAGAGGCCTGCGCAATGTTCAGTGCGTTTTCCGCCGCCGAAATGAAGATGGTCAAATACGCCACCGACAACGCGGTGTCGTGCCACATTCCGCCGGAGATCCTCGTTAATCTTAAAAAGAACCACGCAAGGACCACGGAAATACGCACCAGGGCCTGTGAAGCCGCCGCCGCGCCGCCGCGGACGTCAGGACCGACTTTGAGCGACGCACTCAATGCACCGATCGTCGACTCCAAAGACATCAAGGCTGGCGGTGGCACGTTCGATACCCTGTCCGGCACCCCGCTCGGCAAATGAGCGAGAATGCCGGACGCGTCGCCGATGCGACCGGAAACTGGGTCGACGGTCTCGCGCCCGCGTTCACCCGCCCCTATCTGCGGCTGGCCCGTCTCGACCGGCCGATCGGCTCCTGGCTGCTGCTGATGCCGTGCTGGTGGTCGGTCGGCCTCGCCGGCATGCGCGCCGGCCAATTCCCCAGCCTCTGGCACATCGTGCTGTTCTTCATCGGCGCCTTCGCCATGCGCGGCGCCGGCTGCACCTGGAACGACCTGGTCGATCGCGATCTCGACGCCAAAGTCGAGCGCACCCGCTCGCGGCCGATCCCCTCCGGCCAGGTGACGGTCGCCGAGGCCACCGTCTTCATGATGGCTGCAGGCGCTGATCGGTTTGCTGGTGCTGATCCAGTTCAACCGCTTCACGGTGATCACCGGCCTCTGCTCGCTGCTGGTGGTCGCCATCTATCCGTTCATGAAGCGGATCACCTATTGGCCGCAGATCGTGCTCGGCCTCGCCTTCTCCTATGGTGCGCTGATGGGCTGGCCGGCCGCCTTCGGCCGGCTCGATTGGCCGGCGATCGTGCTTTATGCCGGATCGATCTCCTGGGTGATCGGCTACGACACCATCTACGCGCACCAGGACCGCGAGGACGATCTGCTGATCGGCATCAAATCGACCGCGCTGCTGTTCGGCGAAAACACGCAGCCAATACTGGCTGCCTTCTATTCCGGCGCGGTGGTGCTGATCGGCGCGGCCGGGCTATTGGCCGGCGGCCGCTTCATCTTCGTGCTCGGGCTCATCGCGTTTGCCGCGCATCTGGCCTGGCAGGTCGCGCGCCTCAATATCAATGACTCGGCGCATTGCCTTAAGCAGTTCAAATCGAACCGCGACGCCGGCCTGATCCTGTTCGGCGCCATGCTGCTGGACGCGGTGTTATAGCGGGACGCGCGGCGGCTTGCCGCGCGCGTCTGTCTCAACGCACGGTCAAGCGGTCTTCGATCGAATAGAGCTGATGGCGGGCCGCACGCGGCGCGGCCATCGGCGGATCGGCCGCCGCATCGTCGTCGTCGCTGGCGACATAACCGTCCTCGCCCGCGATTGCGAGCGGCAGCCGGTCGCTGGCCGCCTTCGTCGGCAGCGAGCCGGTATAGGCCGGCCCGCGCTGCTTGCTGGCATAGATCGCGCGCGCCTTGGCCGCCACCACTTCGCCCGGGATCGCCTCCGGCCGGCAGGGACGGCTTCCGCTCGCGCGCCGCATCAGGTCGACGTGGATGTGATCGTAATGCGCGGCGTTGTAGCCGGGCGCCAGCACCGTCGAGAAGGTCTCGCAGGCGTAAAGCTGCACGTCGTGCAGGAAGCCCTGCTCTTCCGGCGTGCCGTGCCAGCCGTCCTTGACCGTGATCTTGCGGCCGTCGGCGAGCGTGAAGCCGGCAACGTCGAGCGCATTGCCGAAGGCGTGCTCGGAAATCGTCGAGGTGCCGGAACCGACCATTTCGCGGCACGAATAAGCCGAGATCTGCCTGATCTCGGTGACCGGCGCGCCGAACCAATGCAAGGCCGCCGGCTGCACGCCTTCGCTGACCCAGCGGTCGAGCGCGGAGACCAGCGGGCAGGCAAGCGTGGCGGGCGGCGTGACCGCCGCCGGCATGATCGCCGCGCTCGCGTTCGCACCGCGCATCGGCCCGAGCGCCGGCAACGCGCGTTGCGGCGGCGGCTGATAGACCGGCGCACCGTAGGCGGGCTGCGGCGGATAGGCCGTCTGTGTGCGGCCGGGCGGCAGAATGGCGTCGTCGGGAATATCGTCGGGTTGCGCCACGCCGGGCGCATAGATCGATATCGGCCGGCCGGCCGGCGTCGTGGTTTCGGGCCGCTCGATCGCCGGCGGTCCGGGCACCCAGCGCATGTTGCCGTTCTGGATGGGCTCGCTCTCCATCGGCGCGACCTCAACCGGCCGCACGGGCGCCATCGGCGTGTAGCGCGGCTCGCTCGCCGGCCAGCGCGGCTGCGCGGCGGAGGCATTGGGGATTGCGCCCGGCGGACGCAATTCGTCGGCATAGCCGAGGGCCGGGCTCTCGCCCAGCGCCGCCACCTTGAGCGGGAAATCGGCGCCGCATACGCCCGGGCCTTCGATCGGCCGCATCTGCACGACGCCGGCGCCGGTCTTGACCGCGCCCGACTTCAGGCAGGAGACCTCGGCCTCGTGCCGCCAGGCCGCGCGCTCCTCGCCAAAATGCAGGAAGCTGCGCCCGCAGCCGGCGAGCGCCAGCAGCAACACCGCGCCGGCGAAAGTGAAACGGATCCCACCCTTCATGCCCGCGAAATTGCGGGCAGTTCCTTTAACGAGGCTTCAATGCCGGGGTTGCGGAAATTCGTTAAGGATAAGGATTCGTTGCGCCGCCGCTCAGCCGCGGCGCGCCGGCGCGAGCCTCGGATATGGCTTACTGCGCCGCCGTCATGCCGAGCAGGTCGCCGATCTTCTTCACGGTGGTGCGCTGATCGGCAAGCGCGGCGGCGAATTCCTCCGGCGAGCCCGGATTGAGCACTTGCCCGATGGTGGCAAGCCG
Organism: uncultured Alphaproteobacteria bacterium; assembly: GCA_963762285.1. Classification (GTDB taxonomy): domain Bacteria; phylum Pseudomonadota; class Alphaproteobacteria; order Rhizobiales; family Xanthobacteraceae; genus Pseudolabrys. Next base: position 37,483 of record CAVXKE010000016.1, read on the forward strand.
CCCCGGCAGCGCCGGATCGGCGGCAGCGATGTCGCGGATATCGGCGGCGATGCGCTCGCGCACGGCGAGCGGCATGCCCTTCGGTCCCGAGATGCCGATCAGGCCTTCGAAGGTGAGCGCGGGATAGCCGATTTGCTTGGCCGGCTTGAGGTCCGGCAGCGCCGGCGTGCCTTCCGAGTTGGTCAGCGCCAGCACCTTGACCTTGCCGTTGAGCACCTGCGGCCGCAGGATCGCGTAGGCCGAAACGAAGGCGTGGATGCGGCTTTCGGCCAGATCGTTGATGGCTTGCACCGGGTCGCGATAGGGCACCTTCGACATGACCAGCTTTTCGCTGTGCAGGAAGCCGACGAACAGCAGATCGTTGGCGCCGGTCACCGACGCGTAGTTCAGCTTGCCCGGCTCGGCCTTAACCTTGGCGATGAATTCGGGCAGCGTGCTGACGCCGAGCGATGTCGGCACTCCGAGCCCGATCAGCGTGTTGGTGACGCGGGCGATCGGCACCAGATCGTTGATGTTGTAGGGCAGCTTGTCGTGCAGATAGGGATGCGCGGTGTAGGTCGAGGCCGGCGCGAACAGCAGCACATGGTCGTCGTGGGCGTTGATCACCGCCGTGATGGCGACGAAGGCGTCGCCGCCGGGCTTGTTTTCGACCACCACCGGCTGGCCCCATTTCGCCGACAGCCGATCGCCGAACAGCCGCGCGACGATGTCGGCGCCGGCGCCGGGCCCGAGCGGAATAACGAACTTGACCGGTCGCTGCGGCCACTTTGGCGTCTGCGCCGACGATGGCGCGGCGGTCGATAGCAGCGCGGCAAAGCCGCAAATAATCAGGGCGAGGATCGAACGCCGCAGGCTGAGCATGGTTATTCCCCGTGATGATCTGGGTGGCGAATTTGTGAACGCTGCGCACGGCATTTGTCCAGCAGGATCGCATCGCCGTCGGACACCGTATCGCCATGGAACTGTATAGAGCCGTGGCATACATGCAAATTTGCGTGGCCGGCATTTCAATGGGCGGCAATGTGCGCGGTTTCCCTTTATATGTCATGGAATTTTCGCAAAATCGCAGCGGCCGGTAATTTTTGCACTGCCGCATTATGTTGCACAGCGATCTTTTGTCGCACGCGATCAACCGCTTGCAGCCGCCATTCCCGCCACGCATGACTTGTCACGCAAATTTCGCTTGATCGGCGTGCAACCCGCTTCGGGGCCTACGCGTTTCCTGCTAAGCTTAAGTAACCTCAACAAGGGAGGCACCTGCCGTGGACCTTGCCTTGAGACTGAATGTACTCGCCGTATGCGCCGTGTTTGCTTTCGTCGGTGCGATCTTGCTGGGAGCATTCTGAATTCAAGCGGCCGACGACGACGCCAAACCAAAACTTGCCGGTGTGAAACCGGCCAATAATTTAGACACCGGAGAGCGTCCCTCTCCGGTGTTTTGTTTTTTGAAATTCATTTGTCATGGCCGGGCTTGTCCCGGCCATCTCGCTTAGGAACGCACTGCCATCCTAAGCGGGATCACCGGGTCACGCCGCTTCGCGGCGGCCCGGTGATGACAACTACGCCGCCACGATGCTGGGCGCCGGCTGCACCGTGTAATTGAGGATCGGCGCCAGCCACTTCTCGGCTTCCTCAATGCTCCAGCCCTTGCGCTTGGCGTAATCCTCGACCTGATCGCGCTCGATCTTGCCGACGCCGAAATAGTGGCTCTGCGGATGGCTGAAATAGAGTCCGCACACCGCCGCGCCCGGCTGCATGGCGAAGCTCTCGGTCAGCTTGACGCCAATGCGCTCGGCCTGCAGCAGGCGGAACAGCGTGGCCTTCTCGGTGTGGTCGGGCTGCGCCGGGTAGCCGGGCGCCGGACGGATGCCGCGATATTTTTCGGCGATCAGATCGTCGCTGCCAAGCGCTTCATTGGGCTCATAGCCCCAGAATTCCTTGCGCACGCGCTGATGCAGCCGTTCGGCGAAGGCTTCCGCCAGACGGTCGGCCAGCGCCTTGACCATGATGGCGGAGTAATCGTCGTTCGCCCGCTTGAAGCGCTCGGCGACCGCGTCCTCGCCGATGCCGGCGGTGACGGTGAAGGCGCCGATGTAGTCGGCCAGCCCGCTGGCGCGCGGCGCGATGAAATCGCCGAGCGATTCATTGGCAACGGCCTTCGCGCTTGGGCAGTTGCTGGCGCAGGCCGTGCAGCACCGCGAGCGGCGTCTGCGCGCGCCTCGTCGGCGAACACGAGAATGTCGTCGCCTTGCGCGTTGGCCGGCCAGAAGCCGAGCGCCGCGCTGGCGGTGAACCAGCGCTCGGCCACGATCTTGTCGAGCATGGCGCGCGCGTCCTCGAACAGCGAGCGCGCCACCTGTCCTAATTTTGCGTCGTCGAGAATGGCGGGATATTTGCCCTTCAATTCCCAGGTCGAGAAGAACGGCGTCCAGTCGATGTAGTCGATCAATTCCGCGATCGGATAATCCGCCAGCAGCTTGCTGCCGAGGAAGGTCGGCTGCGGCGGCCGGTAGGCGCCCGACCAGTCGAGCTTAAGCGCATTGCCGCGCGCGGCGGCGAGCGGCAGCCGCACCTTGTCGGCCTGCGCGCGCGCGTGCGCGGCGGCAAGCTTGGAATATTCGCCGCGCAGCTCGGCGATGTAGCCGGGCTTGGCCTGGCCCGACATCAGCGCCTGCGCCACGCCGACCGCGCGGCTGGCGTCGTTCACATAGACCGCCTGGCCGCGCTGGTAGTTCGGATGGATCTTCACCGCCGTGTGCACGCGGCTGGTGGTGGCGCCGCCGATCAGCAGCGGCAGATCGAAGCCCTGCCGCTCCATCTCCGCCGCCACGTGGCACATCTCGTCGAGCGAGGGCGTGATCAGCCCGGACAGCCCGATGATGTCGGCCTTCTCGGCGCGCGCGGTCTCCAGGATCTTCGCCGCCGGCACCATGACGCCGAGGTCGATCACCTCGTAATTATTGCACTGGAGCACGACGCCGACGATGTTCTTGCCGATGTCGTGCACGTCGCCCTTCACGGTCGCCATCACGATCTTGCCGTTGGACGAGTTCTTGGTGATGCCGCGCTCTTTCTTTTCCTGCTCCATGTAGGGCATCAGGTAGGCCACCGCCTGCTTCATCACGCGCGCGGATTTCACCACCTGCGGCAGGAACATTTTGCCGGAACCGAACAGATCGCCGACGATGTTCATGCCGTCCATCAGCGGGCCTTCGATCACGTCGAGCGGACGTTTCGACTCCTTGCGCGCTTCCTCGACGTCGGCCGCGATGAAATCGGTGATGCCGTGCACCAGCGCGTGCGCCAGCCGCTTTTCCACCGGCCGCTCGCGCCAGGCCAGATCGACCTCCTTGGCCGCCTGCCCGGCGCCGCGGAATTTCTCCGCCAGCGCCAGCAGCCGCTCGGCGGCGTCGGGGCGGCGGTTGAGCACCACGTCCTCGCACGCCGCGCGCAATTCCGGGTCGAGATCGTCATAGACCGCGATCTGCCCGGCATTGACGATGCCTAAATCCATGCCGGCCTTGATGGCGTGGTACAAAAACACCGAATGCATGGCCTCGCGCACGCGCTCGTTGCCGCGGAACGAGAACGACAGGTTGGACACGCCGCCGGAGACATGCACGAAGGCCAAGTTCGCCCGGATCCAGCGCGCCGCCTCGATGAAGGCGACGCCGTAATTGTTGTGCTCCTCCATGCCGGTGGCGACGGCGAAAATATTCGGATCGAAGATGATGTCCTCGGGCGGGAAACCGACCTGGTTCACCAGGATGTCGTAGGCGCGCTGGCAAATCTTGGTCTTTCTTTCCAGCGTGTCGGCCTGGCCCTTCTCGTCGAACGCCATCACCACCACCGCGGCGCCGTAGCGGCGCACGATCCTGGCGTGCTCGATGAAGGCCGCCTCGCCCTCCTTCATGGAGATCGAATTGACCACCGGCTTGCCTTGCAGGCATTTCAAGCCGGCCTCGATCACCGAGAATTTCGACGAGTCGACCATCACCGGCACGCGCGCGATGTCGGGCTCGGCCGCGATCAGATTGAGGAAGGTCACCATCGCGCTTTCCGAATCGAGCAGGCCTTCGTCCATGTTGACGTCGATCACCTGCGCGCCGTTCTCCACCTGCTCGCGCGCGATCGAGAGCGCGCTGGCATAGTCGCCGGCGGTGATCAGCTTGCGGAATTTGGCCGAGCCGGTGACGTTGGTGCGCTCGCCGATATTGACGAAGGGGATTTCCGGCGTGAGCGTGAACGCCTCCAGGCCCGCCAGCCGCAGTTGCCGCGGCAGCTCGGGGATTTGACGCGGCGTCTTGCCGGCCACGGCCTGCGCGATGGCCGCGATATGCTCGGGCGTGGTGCCGCAGCAGCCGCCGACCACATTGACCAGGCCGGCCTCGGCGAATTCGCCAAGCAGCTCGGCCATGTAGGCCGGGCTCTCGTCGTAATAGCCGAATTCGTTGGGCAGCCCGGCATTGGGATAGGCGCACACGAAAGTATCGGCGACGCGGCCGATCTCGGCGATATGGGCGCGCATCTCGCGCGCGCCGAGCGCGCAGTTGAGCCCGATGGTGACCGGGTTGGCGTGGCGCACGGCATTCCAGAACGCCGCCGGCGTCTGCCCGGAGAGCAGGCGGCCGGAGCGGTCGGTGATGGTGCCGGAGATCATCACCGGCAGCTCGAGCCCGCGTTCGGCGCTCGCCTCGGCAATGGCGTAGATCGCCGCCTTGGCGTTGAGCGTGTCGAAGATGGTCTCGATCAGCAGCAGATCGGCGCCGCCGTCGATCAGGCCCTTGACCTGCTCGCCGTAAGCGGCGCGCAACTGGTCGAAGCTGATGGCGCGGAAGCCGGGATTGCTCACATCCGGCGAGATCGAGGCGGTGCGGTTGGTCGGCCCGAGCGCGCCGGCGACAAAGCGGCGGCGGCCGTCCTGGCTTTGCGCCTGTTCCGCGGCTTCGCGCGCCAGCCGCGCGCCCGCGACGTTGAGTTCATAGGCGATGCCCTCCATGCCGTAATCGGCCTGCGCGATCTTGGTGGAGGAAAACGTATTGGTGGAGACGATGTCGGCGCCGGCGCGAAAGTAAGCGAGATGGATGTCGCGCACCGCCTGCGGCCGGCTCAGATTGAGCAGGTCGTTGTTGCCGCGCACCTCGCGGTTCCAGGCGTCGAAGCGGGCGCCGCGATAGCCCTCCTCGTCCAGCTTGAGCGCCTGGATCATGGTGCCCATGGCGCCGTCGAGCACCAGGATGCGCTGGCGCATCAAGCTGAGGAAGGCGGGTCGGGTACTGGGCTTGGATGCGGCCACGGTCAAATGACTTCTCAACAGGTATTGGGCAAACAATTCAATCGTTCCCTCCCCCCTTGTGGGAGAGGGAGCAGGAAGTGCCGAGCGGCACGGCATTGCGCTCGAAAGAAATTTCATCACGCCGCCTCCTGCACCGCCGGCCGCAAGCCGAGCAAATGGCAGACGGCGTAGACCAGGTCGGCGCGGTTCATGGTGTAGAAGTGAAACGTGGTGACGCCGCGGTCGAACAGGTCGATCACCTGCTCGGCGGCAACCGCGGCGGCGATCAGCTTGCGGGTGGTCGGGTCGTTGTCGAGCCCCTCGAAGCGTTCCGCGAGCCACACCGGCACCGAAGCACCGGCGCGCGCCGCGAAATTGGTCGCCGCCTTGATATTCTGCACCGGCAGGATGCCCGGCACGATCGGAATGTCGATGCCGCGCGCGCGCACGCGGTCGACGTAGCGGAAATAGAGGTCGTTCTCGAAGAAAAATTGCGTGATGGCGCGCGAGGCGCCGGCGTCGACCTTGGCCTTCAGCATGTCGAGGTCGGCTTCCACCGTCGGCGAGTTCGGGATGCTTTTCCGGATAGGCCGACACCGAGATTTCGAAATCGCCGCTGATGCGCTTGATGCCGGCGGTGAGATCGGCGGCATTCTGATAGCCGCCCGGATGCGGCGTATATTTGCTGCCCGGCCCGTCGACGGAATCGCCGCGCAGCGCCACGATGTGGCGCACGCCGGCGTCGTGATAGATGCGCACGATGGCGTCGACTTCCGCGCGCGTCGCCGCCACGCATGTAAGATGAGCGGCCGGCGTCAGCGGCGTTTCAGCCAGGATGCGCTTGACCGTGGCGTGGGTGCGCTCGCGCGTTGAGCCGCCGGCGCCATAGGTGACGGAGACGAATTGCGGCGCCATCGGCTTGAGCCGCTCGATCGAATCCCACAGCGTTTTTTCCATCTCCTCGGTGGAGGGCGGAAAGAATTCGAACGACACCGCAATACGGCCGTGGCCGGCCGGCATGAAGCGGCTGAGGCGCGGGCTGATGTTCATCACGCCACCTCCCGCTGCGCCGGCGTCGCCATCAGCGCGCGCGCGTCGCGCGCGAGCCAGAGCGACACCGCGATCTTGCCGTCGGAGCCGGGCTCCGGCGAAAGGCTCTTGTGCAGCACCGGCTCGAGCCCGGACGCCGTCATCCATTGCGTCACCGTCTCCGGCGCGAAGCCGAGCCGGCGATGGGCGAACTGTTCGCGCAGGAATTCCTGCTCGTGCGGCGCGAAGTCGACCACCAGCAAGCCGCCCGCCCGGCCGCAGCACGCGCGCCGCCTCATGAATCGCGCGCGCGCCGTCGTCGAGGAAGTGCAGCACCTGGTGCACGATGACGACGTCGAAGGAATCGTTGGCGAGCGGCAGGTCGTAGATGTCGCCCTGGCGCACGCTGCAATTTTTCAAGCCGGCGCGCTCCAGCCGGTCGCGCGCCAACTGCAGCATGTCGAGCGACAGATCGAGGCCGAGGCCGCGCTCGATCTCGGGCCCGAACAGTTCCAGCATGCGGCCGGTGCCGGTGCCGAGATCGAGCAGCGAGCGGAACGGCTTGCCGGCGAGCGCCGCGCGGATCGCGTCCTCGACCGCGGCGTCGGCCACATGCAGCTTGCGGATGCGATCCCATTCGGCGGCGTGCGCGCGAAAGTAAGCCTGCGCCGCGGCGGCGCGCGCCTGCCGCACCGAGGCGAGCCGGGCGCGGTCGCGCGCGATGGTCTGGTCGGCCGGGTCGAGCCGCTCGAGCAGCGCGCGCGCCACCTCGGCGCCGCCGCCGCGCTCGGCCAGCCGGAAGAATGCCCAGGTGCCCTCGCGGAAACGCTCGACCAGACCGGCCTCGGCCAGCAGCTTGAGATGGCGCGAGATGCGCGGCTGCGACTGGCGCAGGATATCGGTGAGGTCGGAGACGGTCAGCTCGGCCTCGGACAGCAGCGCCAGCACGCGCAGGCGCGTCTCCTCGCCGGCCGCCTTGAGGGCGGCGTTGAGGGCATCGAAACCGAGGCGGGCGCTGTTGCTCATCGAGGTATGGGCCGTTTCCCACTATATAAAGATATCTTTATACGTTTAAACGGCCGCCGGCAAGGGCCAAACCGCGGTTGACGAAGGCTTCTTTGCCGCCACGAATGCAAGAGTGCTCCCTCTCCCATAGGGAGAGGGTTGGGGTGAGGGGTTACGGCCAATCGATCGGCCCTTGCCCCCTCACCCGGACCGCTTCGCGGCGCGACCTCTCCCCAGCCGAAGTCGGGTAAACCCGAGTTCGGGTGGGAGAGGTGAAGAAGAGCGACCGAGAGAGCAAACATGACCAACAAGGACTTCGGCATCCGCGCGGGCGAGGTGGCGGTGGAGCTACCCGCGCAATTCGACGCCGGCCTCTATTACATCGGCCGCATCCACACGCCCTGGAAACAGCGCAAGGACTGCCCGAAAAACGCCCGCGAATCCGACGCGGTCTGCACCGTCGAGCTCGACGCGCGCTGGGCCGCCGGGCTCAAGGAGGCCGAGACCTGCAGCCATCTGGTGCTGCTGTACTGGATGGACCAATCGCCGCGCAATCTGGTGCTGCAGGTGCCCGGGCACTACGGCGTGCAGCGCGGCACCTTTGCGCTGCGTTCGCCGGCGCGCCCCAACCCCATCGCCATGAGCGTGGTGAAGCTTTTGAAGATCGAAGGCAGCACAATGTCGGTGGTCGGGCTCGATTGCCTGGACGGCACGCCGCTCATCGACATCAAGCCCTATTTCGCCTCCACCGACAGCGTGCCGGAGGCGGTGGTGGGCTGGCACAAGCGAAAAGAATAAACGCCAGAAACGCCAATGTCTCCAATAGGTTCCCTCCGCTTACAATGATTTTGGCAGGCCGTGAACCGGAACCTTTGAACCTCCCCGATGCTTGCCCTGACGAATGGATGGCTGAGCATTTGGTCGGAGGGTGTCATGTCACGCAGGATCACTTCATACGGTTCATTGACCGCGCTGATCGCCGCCGCCGCTTTGTCGTGCGGCGCCGCGCAGGCCCAGCAGTTTGCCTATCACTCGCCATCTGCCCCGCAATATGCGCCGACCGTGCAAGACCAGGCGAACGAAGACGCCCAGCTCGATCCGCGCCTGCTTCGCCAGATCGTCAGCTACGCCAGCAACGAGGCGCCCGGCACCGTCATCGTCGATACTCCGCATACCTATCTCTACTACGTGCTCGGCAACGGCCAGGCGATCCGCTACGGCATCGGTGTCGGCCGTGAGGGCTTCACCTGGTCGGGCGTCAAACAGGTCGCGCGCAAGGCCGAGTGGCCGGATTGGATTCCCCCGCAGGAAATGATCGCGCGCCAGCCCTATCTGCCGCGCTTCATGGCCGGTGGCCCGGGCAATCCGCTCGGCGCCCGCGCCATGTATCTCGGCGGCACCGAATATCGCATCCACGGCACCAACGATTCGGCCACCATCGGCAAGCATGTGTCGAGCGGCTGCATCCGCCTCACCAACGACGACGTGGCGGATCTCTATAGCCGCGTGCAGATCGGCGCCAAGGTCATCGTGCTGCCGCAAACACCGCCGGCGCAGGTCGCACAGTCGAAGGCTATGCCAAGGCAAGCGGCCGCCCCGGCCAGCCACGCGCGGCTGTCCTGGAACATCGGCAGCCCATCTAGCCTCTACTAGTTTTCTCTCGAACCCCCGCAAACTTGCCCGGCCCTCGCGCCGGGCAATTTTTTGTGCGTTGGCATGAGTGCCCGAGGGCGGCTATCTTCGCGCGGTAATGCGGGAGTTAAACAATGCGCATAGCGGCGATGGCGACGTACAAAGGCGAATGTTTTTGTGGCACGGTTAAAGTGGAGGCCACGGGAGAACCTGAAGGCATGGGATTTTGCCATTGCCGGTCATGCCGCTCTTGGTCGGCAGGCCCGGTCAATGCTTTCACGCTGTGGAAGCCTGAGGCCGTGCGCGTCACCGCGGGGGCCGAACACGTTGCCATGTTTGCCAAGACCGCGGCAAGCGAGCGCCAGTACTGCAAGAAGTGCGGCGGCCACCTGATGACCAATCATCCGGGGTTAGGATTGATCGACGTCTATGCGGCAACGCTGCCTCAGCTCAAATTCAGCCCGGGCGTCCACGTCAATTATGCGGAGACCGTTTTGCCGATCCGGGACGGGCTGCCGAAATTCAAGGATTTCCCCGCCGCGTTTGGTGGATCGGGCGAGCAAATGAACGAGTAAGTCCGCTTGGCCGGCGGCTCTCTTGCAGGATATATCTCGCGGCAAACTGAAGGAGCGAGTTCATGCGCGTAGCGGCGATGGCGGCGGGCGCGGTCGGCGGTTATTTCGGCGCCCGCATGGCGGCCGCCGGCCACGACGTGTTCTTCATCGCGCGCGGCGCCAATCTCGCCGCCATCAAGAACAACGGCTTGCAGATCGAGAGCGTGCACGGCGACCTGCATCTCGCCAAAGTCAACGCCACCGACGATCCCAACAGCGTCGGCCCGGTCGACATCGTGCTGTTCGCGGTCAAGCTGTGGGACACCGAGACGGCCGCCGAACAGACGAAGCCCCTGGTCGGCCGCAATACCCGCGTCATCACCTTGCAGAACGGCGTCGACAGCGTCGAGCGCGTGGCGCCGATCCTCGGTGCCGAGCAGACCGTCGGCGGCGCCGCCTATATCGCCAGCGTGATCGCCGCGCCCGGCCTCATCAAGCAGACCAGCAGTTTCGCGCAGATGCGCTTCGGCCGCGCCGACAAGCGCCCCGACGCCGCGCTGCAAGCTTTTGTCGACGCCGGCAAGGCGGCCAAGATCGACATCGACATCTCCGCCGACATCGAGCGCGAGCGCTGGCAGAAATTCATCTTCCTCACCGCCATGGCCGGCTCGACCGCCGCCTTGCGCTCGCCGATCGGGGCGATCCGCGAAGACCCCGAACTGCGCGGGTTTTTCCGGGCGCTGATGGAAGAAGCCTTCGCGGTCGGCAAGGCCAAGGGCGTCGCGCTCGATCCCGCCTATCTCGACAGCCGCATGGACTTTCTGATGAACAAGGTCGAGCCCGGCATGAAGGCCTCGATGGCGCACGATCTCGAACGCGGCAACCGTCTCGAACTCGACTGGCTCGCCGGCAAGGTGCGCGCGCTCGGCCGCGAGCTCCACATCCCGACACCGGCGAGCGACACGGTCTACACCGTGCTCAAGCTGCACCGTTCAGGATCGCAACACTAGCAATGTCGCCGCTATCGCCTTGGCAACACGCGACCGGCGCCTTTTTTCGCGCCGCAACCGCGCTGCGGCTGAAACGGCCGACGGCAACCGCAATCCCCATGACGCAGGGGGTGCCGCTGCGCGGGCAACCGACCGAAGAACGACCGTTGACGCGACGGCCTGAACTTGGCAGGGCATTCCCATCGGTCCCACGGCGAACAGGGATAGAAAAACGGCCGGTACTGGATTAAAGGTATGCGACGGAAGCTCTGCCGTTGGGTGGGGTTAATCAAGCAAGAAAAAACCGTGGGAGGATGAGGCCTTGTTCGGCACGCTTGTGAAAAAGCGCGACTTCTACGCCGGCGGATTGATGACCCTGCTCGGCGCGGGGGTCACGCTCAATTCCATGACCTATACCCTGGGCACCCTCACCCACATGGGTCCGGGCATGTTCCCCTTGATGCTCGGGATCACGCTCACCCTCGTCGGCGTGCTGATCCTGGGCGCGGCGGTCGCCACCCCGCTCGGCGAGGATGAAAGCATCCTGCCGAAAGATCGCGAATGGTACGCGTGGGGCTGCATTCTGGCCGGACCGGTCCTGTTCATTATCTTGGGCGAATTTTTCGGCTTGGTGCCCGCGACCTTCGCTTGCGTGCTGGTCCCCGCGCTCGGTGACCGCACCGCGACGCTGAAGGGTTCGTTGATCCTCGCTGCCGGCGTCACCTTCTTCGGCGTGCTGCTGTTTTCCTACGTGCTGAAGATTCCCTTCCCCATGTTCCGGTGGGGCTTCTGATGTTCGAAACCGCACTGACCGATCTCTGGTACGGCTTCGGGGTCGCGCTCGAGCCGCACAACGTGATGTGGTGCTTCATCGGCGTGTTCGTCGGCAACATGGTCGGCGTGCTGCCGGGCATGGGCCCGCTCGCGACCATCTCGATCCTGCTGCCGCTGACTTTCGGCATCAAGCCGGTCGGCGCCATCCTGATGCTGGCGGGCGTGTTTTACGGCTCGCAATATGGCGGCGCAATCTGCTCGATCCTGCTCAATCTGCCATGCCATCCGCCGCACGCGGTCACCTGTCTCGACGGTTTCCCGCTCACCAAGAAAGGCCGCGGCGGCGCCGCGCTCGGCATCACTGTCATCTCGTCGTTCGTGGGCGCCTCGTGGGGCATCACCGAGATGATTTTTCTGTCGCCGATCCTGGTGGTGGTGGCGCTCAAGTTCGGCCCGGCGGAAATCTGTTCGCTGATGCTGCTCGGCCTGCTGGCCGGTTCGACGCTGGCGCGCGGCTCGCCGCTCAAGGGCGTCGCCATGACCATTTGCGGGCTGCTGATCGGCATTGTCGGCAGCGACATCGAGACCGGAACGCCGCGTTTCACCTTCGGCATTCCCAACCTGTTCGACGGCGTGGAAATCGTCGCTTTGGCGCTCGGCCTGTTCGGCATCGCCGAGTTCATGAAGAGCGTCAACCAGCTCTCCGAGGTCGACACCAAATATACCAACGTCAAATTCAAGGATCTGCGGCCGACCCGCGAGGAATTCCGCCGCTCGATCCCCGCCATGTTCCGCGGCACGCTGATCGGCAGCCTGTGCGCGCTGATCCCCGGCACCGGCCCGACCATTGCCTCGTTCGTGTCCTACGCCACCGAAAAGAAAATCTCGAGGACACCCGAGCTGTTCGGCACCGGCATGATCGAAGGCGTCGCCTGCCCGGAAGCCTCGACCCACTCCTCGGTGCAGGGCGACTTCATCCCGACCATGAGCCTGGGCATCCCGGGCGACGCGGTGATGGCGCTCATCCTCGGCGCGCTGATGATTCAGGGCATCGTGCCCGGCCCGCAGCTGATCAGCGAGCACCCGGATATCTTCTGGGGCCTGATCGCGAGCTTCTGGATCGGCAACATCATCCTGGTGGTGCTCAATGTTCCGATGATCGGCCTGTGGGTGAAGCTGCTGACCATTCCCTACAAATATCTCTATCCGAGCGCGATGTTCTTCGTGGCCATCGGCGTCTACTCGACCAACAACGACATGTTCCAGGTCGGCGAGGTCGTCATTATCGGCATCGTCGGCTACATCCTGCTGCTGCTCGATTTCCACCCGGCGCCGATCCTGCTCGGCTTCGTGCTGGGGCCGCGCTTCGAGGAGAATTTCCGCCGCGCCATGCTGATTTCGCGCGGCGACATTCTGGTGTTCATCAAACACCCGATCAGCGCGGTGTTCATCAGCCTGTGCGTGCTGCTGATCGTCATGCAGATCTACGTGCGGTTGCGCGCGCCGAAGGCGCTGCCCACCGAAATGGCGTTGCCGACCGACCACAAGGTTCCCGCCGAGTGAGCGGCCGCTAGCCGTACGCCAGCAGGCCAAAAACGGCGCTCCCGGCCCTCGCCTTCGCCCGGCCGGGACGGCGGCGAGGCGTCATTGACAGCCTCGGCCGCGCGCCTACATTAGCTCCATTCCGAGGGGTGCCCGTGAGGGCTGAGAAAAACCCTTAGAACCTGATCCGGGTCATGCCGGCGAAGGGACAGGACAATCGCCATGCAGACATCAGTCATGCAGACATCGCAATCGATCGCGAGGCTGATGGGCCCGGTGCTTGCCGTCATCGGCATCGGCATGCTGACCAACCAGGCAACCTACCGCGAGATGGCCGGACAGTTCCTGGCCGGCTACCCGCTCATCTATTTTTCCGGAATCCTGGCGCTGCTCGCCGGCCTCGCCATCCTCAATGCGCACCACGTCTGGACGCGCGACTGGCGCAGCCTGATCACGCTGCTGGGCTGGGTCTTGGCCATGGCCGGCTCATTCCGCATCATCGCGCCGCAGTTCGTCAACTTCGTCGGCACGTCGGTCCTGGCGCACGAAGGATTCTTCGTCGGCGCCGGCATCGTCCTGCTCGCGCTCGGCGGCTTCCTCACGTTCAAAGGCTACGCGGCGTGAACGCCGCGGCACCGCAATTGGAGATACGATCATGAACAAGCCCGTCACCTCCGCCGATCTGGTCACGCCCAAGGTCACCACCGGGCCGCTGCCGGCCTCGCGCAAGGTCTATTGCGCGCCCGAGGCGGCGCCCGAGCTGCGCGTGCCGGTGCGCGAGATCATGCTCGACGCCTCGTCGGGCGAACCGCCGCTGCCGGTCTACGACACCACCGGCGTTTATTCCGATCCGGACGTGACCATCGACGTGGAGAAGGGCCTGGCGCGCACCCGGCTCGACTGGGTGAAGCAACGCGGCGGCGTCGAGCAATACGATGGCCGGCCGATCCAGCCGGTCGACAACGGCAACGTCAGCGGCAAGCATCTGGCGCGCAATTTCCCCAACACGCCGAAGCCGTGGCGGGCGGTCTTCGTCATTCCGGGGCGCGAGCACAGCGAGCGAACCCGGAATCCAGAGCACAAACGCCGAGTTCGCATCTGGATTCCGGGTCCGGCGCTGCGCGCCATCCCGGAATGACAGGAAGTCAGCACCCCCTCACCCAGCTCGAATGGGCGCGCGCCGGCGTCATCACCAAGGAGATGATCTACTCGCCACGCGCGAGAATCTCGGCCGCAAGCAGCAATTGGAGCGCGCGCAAGCAGCGCTCGCCGACGGCGAGCAGTTCGGCGGCGCGCTGCCCGCCTTCGTCACGCCGGAATTCGTGCGCAGCGGAAGTCGCGCGCGGGCGCGCCATCATCCCGGCCAACATCAATCACGCCGAACTCGAGCCGATGATCATCGGCCGCAACTTCCTCACCAAGATCAACGCCAATATCGGCAACTGCGCCGTCACCTCCTCGGTCGAGGAGGAAGTCGAGAAGATGGTGTGGGCGATCCGCTGGGGCGCCGACACGGTGATGGACCTCTCCACCGGCCGCAACATCCACAACACGCGCGAATGGATCCTGCGCAATGCGCCGGTGCCGATCGGCACCGTGCCGATCTACCAGGCGCTGGAGAAGGTCGACGGCGATCCGGTCAAGCTCGACTGGGAGGTGTACCGCGACACGCTGATCGAGCAGTGCGAACAGGGCGTCGACTATTTCACCATCCACGCCGGCGTGCGGCTGGCCTACGTGCCGCTCACCGCCAACCGCGTCACCGGCATCGTCTCGCGCGGCGGCTCGATCATGGCCAAGTGGTGCCTGTCGCGCCACAAGGAATCGTTCCTGTACGAGCGCTTCGACGAGATCTGCGACATCATGCGCAAATACGACGTGTCGTTCTCGCTCGGCGACGGCCTGCGCCCCGGCTCGATCGCCGACGCCAACGACCGCGCGCAATTCGCCGAGCTGGAGACGCTGGGCGAGCTGACGCAGATCGCCTGGCAGAAAGGCTGCCAGGTGATGATCGAAGGCCCCGGCCACGTGCCGATGCACAAGATCAAGATCAACATGGACAAGCAGCTGAAGGAATGCGGCGAGGCGCCGTTCTACACGCTCGGGCCGCTCACCACCGACATCGCGCCCGGCTACGACCACATCACCTCCGGCATCGGCGCCGCCATGATCGGCTGGTTCGGCTGCGCCATGCTCTGCTACGTGACGCCGAAGGAGCATCTCGGCCTGCCCGACCGCGACGACGTCAAGGACGGCGTCATCACCTACAAGATCGCGGCGCACGCCGCCGACCTCGCCAAGGGCCACCCGGCCGCGCAACTGCGCGACGACGCGCTCTCGCGCGCGCGCTTCGACTTCCGCTGGCAGGACCAGTTCAACCTCGGGCTCGATCCGGAGACGGCGCGCGAATATCACGACGAGACGCTGCCCAAGGAAGCGCACAAGGTGGCGCATTTCTGCTCCATGTGCGGGCCGAAATTCTGCTCGATGAAGATCACGCAGGACGTGCGCGACTATGCGGCGGGGTTGAACGATCCGGCACGCTGACCGCCGAGCACGGCATGAAGCAGATGTCGCGAGAAGTTCAAGGCGATGGGCGAGCAGGTTTATGTCGACGCCGACAAGGTGAAGGAAAGCAACAAGGCGCTGTAACCTTTCCGTCATGCCCGGCCTTGTGCCGGGCATCCACGCCTTGCTTGCTATTTCGCGCGGAACTAAAGATGTGGATGGCCGGGACAAGCCCGGCCATGACGAACAAGCCACGGGCGCCCAATGATCCGCTACGATGAGCATGCGGAATTCCAGATCGCCCGCCGCAACATCGAGAAGGCTTGGGTGGAGGCTGTCCTCCGGGACCCCGACACGGTAGAAACCGCTGAGACGCGGCGTTCTTTTTTCAAGTGCCTGCCCGGCCGCCATGTTATGCTGCGCGTGGTGACCGCGCTGAGCGACCCGGAATACGTCATCACCGCCTATTTCGACAGGACACGACCATGCGCGTAAGAGTGGACCACGGAGCCGACGCGATCTACGTCAACCTGACCGATCGCGCCATCAAGGACAGCGCCGAGGTCGCGGATGGCATCGTCGTCGACTACGACGCCGAGGGCCGCATTGTTGGCGTGGAAATTCTCGACGCGTCGAAGCGGACGGACGATCCCGACGTGTTCAAGCAATTCAGCTTCGAATTGCCGACGGTTGGATGAGTTGCGAGAGGATGAGCGAATTGCTAGTTTAATTTGACGCTGGTTATCTCCGATGACGCCATAACGGCTCCCAGGATTTGGCCTGGGTCTGGCTCTGCCAGCGATCTCCCCGCGTCAAGGACTATCATACATGACTAAGGGTGGACTGGCCGCGAAGGCCACGCAAGCTCATTTTGAGCGAGAGAAAGCACTCGTTGAGTATCTGTCGAAGCGACTAGAGCTTGACATCGCATCCATATCAAATCCGAACGCTAATGCCGAAGAAGCCGGGGTGGATGTGCTTGTTTACTTGGTCGATGGGCGGACAATTGGCATTCAGGTCACAGAGCTCGACCCTCATCCAAGTCCTGGCAAGGCTCGCGCTCAAGAAACGTGGCTGACAAACGGCGATACGAGCAAGGTTTACGGCGGATGGGGACAAAACGATCTAAAGATGGTACTCGATTCTCTCGTCCGAACTATTAAAAGGAAGGTCAATATAGCCGCGCGGCATTCGATTCAAGGAACTGAGGCATGGCTTCTTGTATGTGGTGGTATCCCCGACGCGGCCGTTTCAACATTCGTGATGTCACCATGGTTGTCAGGGGTCGATATGAACAAGGCAACCGATGGCATCCTGCGAAAATCGAAATACGATCGTTGTTTCTTTCTTCCAATGCTCGGCGTTGAGCAAGCATTCTCCCGTTGGGAGCAAAACCGAGGTTGGAAGAAGTCGGTAAAGCTGGACGAGCTTTACGAGATTCCACGCGAAGTATATGTGAGAAATCTCTTTCGAGCAGCCGATGCAAATGATTGGAATGAGGTGGATCGCTTGTGCGATGAGGAATGTAGAAAGGTCTTGTCTGAAATGCGAAGCACGTAGGTCGGTAAGACGTAGCCCGAAGGGCGGATTAGCGAAGCGCAATCCGCCCTACGCGCTAGCAAGTTGAGCGGGCCGCCGTATGGGTGCTTGACATTTCCTCCTATAGGACTATATTCCGCGCCGTCTCCTCCGCTAGAGGGCGCTCTCATGAGGCGTCATGCGGGCGGGAGGAGATGCGGCGCCCGCGGGCGGGGATGAACGCACCCCCCAAGCTCCCGGGCGGCGCCGGGGCTCCGCCCGGGGACACTACGATCCCCTGCGAGGAGCTCGCTGACGGCGGGCCGTGCGGCCTGCCTGAGGCCCGGATGCGCGACAAGGCGATGAGCCGAACTGGCGCTGAACGGCCGACGGCGGGACAAACGGTCCGTCAGAAAGCGCGGCCCGGCGCCGGCAAGACGCCGCGATGGAGCGCCGAGAGGCGCCCGCGTTCTCGAAAGGGAACGCGGCAAGACGGAAGACTGGTGCGCCGCTCGGTGCTCCATCCCCTCAAGTTTCCGAGGGGGAAACGGAAAGCCCCGCCTTGGCGGGGGATGGACTACGGCGTACCCCGCGCCGTAAAAAACAGGGGCGATCGCGCTCGCCCGCCTTCGCGCGAGGCTCCGGCGGGCAGCCTTCGCAAGCGACGGCTTGCCAGCCGAAGCTCCGGAGGAGCGAAGGCCGGCGTACCCGGCGCCGTAAAGAATACGGGTGATGATGCACGCCCTCACCCACCCCCACAAAGGACAGGCACCGATGCTCCACCGAACGCTTGTCATCGCTCTCGCCGTGCTCGCGAGTTACGCAGTTGCCGGCCCGGCCGGCGCGCGCGACGCCACGCCGCCCGCCAGCTATCCGGCCGTGCCGCTGCTGTCGACCGGCAAAACCATCGTCGGCGAGACCATCCGCTATCCGGCCGGCGACGCGCATGTCACCGCGGCCATCGTCACGCTGGCGCCGGGCGGCCGCACCATCCTGCACAAGCATGGCGTGCCGCTGTTCGCCTACATCCTGGCGGGCGAGTTGACGGTGAACTACGGCACGCACGGCACGCGCACCTACAAGCAGGGGCAGTCATTCATGGAGGCGATGGACGTCGCGCATTTCGGCGTCAACAACGGCGCGCGGCCGGTGCGCATCCTGGCGGTCTATATGGGCGCGGCCGGCGCCGAGGATGTCGTCCCGGTCAAATAGCGCGTCGCCCGGGCACGCCAGCGCCGTGGCGCGGATGTTGGAAATTCAAATCGGCACGCGAGCAAACGCCGCGCGCGCGCTGTCGAGCCAGCCGGCCGCGGCGACGGAAATCCGCCGCCGCGCCCGCGTTTGGCTACTTCACCGTAATCGCCAGGCCGTTGAGGTCCGCGCTGACAATCGCGCCGGCGGAGCGGCCGGAGAGCGAGAGCACGGCGCCCTTCTCGTTGGTGAGCACGATCGCCTGCGCGCCGCGGCCCAGCGCCGCGCCGACGTTGCCGGCGGCATAGACGCCGGCGACATCCGACGGACGGTGGATGTTGCTCACCGTGCCGCGAAAGCGCGTCTCGGAGGCGCCGAAGGTAAAGCCATAGCTGATGCCGCCGATCGAGATCGGATAGCTTCTGCCATGGAACGTGAGCGTGCCGCTGCCGCCCGAGCCGCCGATGACGAAGCCGGCCTTCAGCACGTTGAAGCTGATGCTGCCGCTGTCGGCGTAAGCCGCGGACGAAAGGCTGGCGCCCGCGATGGCGATCAGCGCGATAACACCGGTACGAAACTTGTTCGAAATACGCATGGTGGAGTTCTCCTGGAAGCCCTTTGGGCGGGAAGCTTTGGGCGTTGCGGCTCGGCAGCTCGAATTTTCAAGCCGATGCCGGAAGCCATTGAGGGTTGTTCGCAGGGCTACAATACGCCAAAGCGCGAAAAGTTCCATGGGGTTCCATGTACCGGCGATGGCGTGGCGTCACGCCTCCGGCGGCAACAATTGTGGCGGTACAACAGGTTACGCGGGCGCCCTCACCGCTTGAACAGCCCCATGATCGCCGCCTTCGCCAGCGTGTTGAAATTCAGGTTGAAGCCGACCACCGCGGCGCTCGTGTCGGCCGCGACCGGCAGCTTGTCGGCGGAAACCGCGAACACCGTGAACAGATAGCGGTGCGGGTGGTCGCCTTCCGGCGGACAGGGGCCGCCATAGCCGGGCGCGCCGAAATCGGTGCGCGTCTGCAAGCGCGCCCGCCGGCAGCTGGCCGCCCGCGCTGCCGGCGCCGGCGCTGAGTTCGCTCACATTGGCCGGAATGTTCACCACCAGCCAGTGCCAGAAGCCGGAGCCGGTCGGCGCATCGGGATCGTAAGCTGTGACGGCGAAGCTCTTGGTGCCGGCGGGTGCGCCCGACCATTTCAGATGCGGCGACTTATTGCCGCCGGCGCAGCCGAAGCCGAAATCGGCCGACAGGATGAAATCCTTGGGCAGATAATCGCCGTCCTTGAAGCTGTTGCTGCTGACCGTGAACGCCATGTAACGTCTCCTCTGATACCCGAACGCGCAAAGCGTAATCCGCTGCGGGCAAATCGCAATGGGCTCCTGGCCGACCAACCCCTTCGACGCCGCGGTCTATCTCTGCCTGTTCGTCGCCGTCGTCATGGGCTTCATGTCCGGCCTGCTGCGCAGCATGGCGACGATTATCGGCTATGTGGCGGCGATGGGCCTGGCGGTGGCGCTGGCGCCGCAATTGTCGCCGCTGCTGATCGAGCGGTTCAAGCTGCCGCCGGCGCAGGCCTGGCTGGTGTTCGCCGTCGTCTTCCTGGCGGCCGGCATTGTGCTCGGCGCGCTGCTGCGGTTCGCCATCGGCGAGATGGTCGGCCGCAACGTCAGCATTCCGGATCGCGTGGCCGGCGCGCTGCTCGGCGCCGCGCGCGTCGGGCTGCTGGCCGTGGTGCTGGTGCTGGTGTTCGACCGCATCATTCCGCCCGGCCGCGAGCCGGCTTTCCTGCGCGGCTCGCAATGGCGCCCGGTGTTGTCGCAGGCCGGACAGCAGGGCCTGCGCTCGCTGCCGCCCGATGTCGCCGCCTATATCGACCGCCTGAAGCGCGAGCGGGGAATTTGAGGAGCCGACCGATGACCGCGCCATCCGACGACCAACGCATTCAACAATTGCTCGAGCGCGAGGAGATCTACGATCTGGTGCGGGTCGAGCGTTTCTATCGCGACCAGCGCGACTGGGGCGGCCTGCTTGCCTCCTACGTGCCGCACGCGCCGGTGCGCACCACCTGGTTCGACGGCACCATCGAGGATTTCGTCGACGCCTCGCGCCGCAAGATGAGCGGGCCGGGCGCCAGCGCCGCCAAGCACTGGATTTTCCCGACCGCGCTGCAGATCAACGGCGATCGCGCGCTGATCGAAAGCCCGGCCGCGATCTTCGACCGGCTCACCTTCGACAATGTCGAATTCGACTCGTTTCAGTATTGCCGTTTCGTCTCGCGCCTGCTGCGCACCGCGGCGGGCTGGCGGCTGGCCTCATTCGAGGGCATCTACCAGCGCGACCATCTGCGCAGCGTCAATCCGGCCGAGCCGCTGCCGGTGGACTGGACGGTGATCGCGACGTTGCGGCCATCCTACAAATTCCTCGCCTATACCCAGTTGCGCCGCGGCTACAAGGTCGACCCCGAATTGCTCGGCGACGACCGTCCCGACCTGCTCGCCGCCTTTTATGCACGCGAGCGGCGCTGGCTGGAAAGCGGGCATTAGCCGGATGCATTATCAGGCGGGCGGATGCACGCCGCTTTGCATTGTGCAACCGGACTTCTTCGGGCTACGCTATCGGCCTGCAACCGTCAGCCAACGCAGAATGGTACCCCATGTCCGAAATCACCTATGAGATCGTCGAGCACGACGGTGGCTGGGCCTACAAGGTCAACGGCGTGTTCTCGGAACCGTTCCCGACCCATGCCGACGCACTCGCCGCCGCGCAGGCGGCCGCCGAGGAGCAGGAAGTTCCCGGCAGCAGCGAAACCATCGAGTACGAGGACGAGAAGGGCAAGTGGCACACGGAAACCGCCAGCGGCGGCGACCGCCCGCACACCACGGTCAAGGACAAGGCCTGAGGCCGCGGCGCGCACTACAGCCAGATGATGGATTGCCGGTAGGGACGATCCTCCCCGCGATAGACTAGTCGGCCACCGGCACTTTTTTCTTAGCCGCCTTCTTCTTCACCGGTGGCGCCGCCGCGGCGGCCGCGGCTTCTTCCGCGTCGCGCGCCAGACGCAGCGCGCGCAGCCGCGCGGTTTTGGTGCGCATGGCGGCGGCGGAATTCTCATAGTCCAGCATCGCGCGCTTGCCGTCCTCGGCCTGCCGCAGCTTCCTGAACTGGCTGTTGGCGGCGTTCTTGTTGCTGTTGTCTGCCAATGCAATCTCCATGGCTGAATGGGGCCGTGCCGGCGGCGCCAGCCTACTTGCCGGCGGCTATTCTCAGCGCGGCGTTGATGCGCTCTTGCCAGCCCGGACCGTCCTGCTGGAAGTGATCTAAGACGTCGCGGTCGATGCGCAAGGAGACCAGCTCCTTGGCGCCCGGCAGCGACGGGCTTTTCGGCAAGAATTCCGGTGGCTTAGTGGTCGCCGCCTTGAACGCCATTTCGGCCGCTTGCCGCGAATCGGTGGTCCGCCGGGTCATCGGGCGTTTCTAGCATGCCCGGCGGCGGTTTGTCCGGCCGCAAGGAGGCCCCCGAGCGATCCGGCGACTGGCGGAATTCTACAGCTTCGCGGCGCGCCGCCAGTGGATGCGGAAGTGATTGCCCTGGCTGTCGGGCGGCGCGGTCAGCGTCAGGTCGTCGCCGGACAGCGTGATGCGCCGCACCTGCGTATCGCCGACCCGGTTGGGATTGACCGCGGTGAAAATGGTGTGGCGCACGTCCTCGCCGCTGACCTCAAAGCGGCCGGCATAGGCGACCACGCCGAGCGTGGCCTCGGCGCGTTGCTCCGGCGTGGTGGCGTCGAGGTCCATGCGCGCCACCGTCTCGGCCACCTTGTTGCGCGCGATCGGCGTGTTGACCACGCACATATAGCCGTCCGGCGAGTACATGATCTGCGAGGCGCGCGCTACGTCCGCCGTCACGCTGCCGTCGGCGCGCACGATCTCGCGCCCGCGCTCGCGCCACACGCCCGACCAGGTCTTCGTTCTTCATCGCGAACCTCCGCGCACGCCGCTTGCCGAAAATACGCTCAGGTTAAGCGTATCTCGGCTGCGCAAGCAAAGTAACGATACGTGCGGGAGGCGCGCACAACGTTAGACCGATGCACGCGAAGTTCATTTCACCGCTGCATATAGCGCCAGCCGCGTCCGCCGCCAGTCGTGTCGAGGGCCCGTTTGCACGCCCGCGAGACTCTGTCGTAGTTCCGCTCCAGACAGATGCGGGTCTCGCCGCGATGCGGCAGGCCGGCGCAAAATTCTGCGATATCGCTCCTGCAAGCCCGGCCGACCGGCCCCATTTGCGCGGACGCGACACCAACCGTAACGGCGAGGGTTACCGCGGAAAGCGCGAGCGTATGGATGAGTCGCATAGTGTTAGCCTCCCTTCGTTGGCGCGGTTCGCGCATCTCAGGCACAGGGTCATTTTCATATTCGGTTTTTCGGATATGCCATTGATCTCGATCAAGCTCCCGGAGGCTCTGAAGCCGCGCGACGAGATCGCCCGGTGAAGCGCCTTGCGGCCCCAAATTGGGACGATCCCGGTTGCACGCGAAACGTGCGAGGGGCAGACTATCGGTTGCGGGGGTAAGGCGTGGCTGTTGTGCGTGCGGATGTGCGGGGGCTTACGACCGGCGCGGCGATGTTGCTGCTCGCCGCCTGCGCCCGCGATCCCTTTGTCTCCACCACCACCGCCAACACGACGCCCGCCGGCGAATGGCGGATCGAGCGGCAGGTCGACCGCATCACCGGCGCGCCGATCTCCAACGCCATCCTGATGACCAGCCGCGTGTCCAACGGCAACGTTCTGATCGCGCCTCCGGCGCGCATGAGCCTCGCATGCTTCAAGCAACACCCAACCGTCATCTTCGCTTTTGCCTTCAAGATCGGCTCCACCAGAAACGCCGAGCTTGGCTATCGTTTCGACGACAAGCCCGGCCATGAGCCGCGGGTGCGGGTGGTCGACGATTACAAGACGGTGCTCATCGAGGATCCGCATGAGGTGGCGCTGTTCGCCGGCGAATTGGCGACGTCCGGCGGCCTCTATGTGCGCATCCGCTCGCTCAACGCCGCGCGCACCAGCGCGGAATTCAAGGTCGCCGGCGCGCCGGCGGCGATCGCGGCCGCCTATGCCGGTTGTCCGCTGACGCCCGGCGCGCACGCCAGCGCATTGCCGCCTGCCGTTCGCGATGACCCGGACGGCAAGGAAGACTGACGCGTCTATGGCGCGCGCTTGTCGTCGTTGAACGCGCTTCCGCGCCCGACCGGCCGCTCACCCGCGCGTCTCAAGAATATTTTGGATCGCGATCCAGCAGCTCAATTGAAATGCCCTGCGGCCCGCGCAGGAAGCAAATCTTGATACCCGGCCGCGGGCTGTGCGGCTCCTTGGTGAACTCCACGCCCTTCTTCTTCAGATCGGCGGCGACAGCGTCGATGCCGGAGACCGCCAGGCCGAAATGGTCGAGCCCCTGATAGGGCGTCACCGGCGGCGCGTTGACGCCGTCGCCGGGCTTGACCTCGGCGAGGAAAACGTTGGCGCCGCCGAGTTTCATGTCGATGCGCGGCTTGCCCATTTGCATGCTGCGGGTCACCTGCGCGCCGAACACGCGCTCGAACCATTGCGCGGTCGCTTCCGGATCCGGCGTGCGCAGATGGATATGGTCCCAGGTGTAGGCCGCCATAGCGTTCTCCCGTTGTCTATTGTTGGCGCATTTTAGGGCATACGCGCCAGCGGAGCGCAACTGCGGCTCCGGTGCCCCGGTTGCGGCGCAGACTAGCGATGGTGATGGGCGCGATTATTGTGCTGACGAAAGCCGCGATGGCGATGCGGCGACTGCGGCCGGCCGCGCGCCTAGGCTCATCTGCAAGGCGACAATAAACAATGGAATAATGAACAGCGGGCCGAACGCTATTCCGGTCAGATGCGCCAGCGCCGCCGCCACCAGCGGCAGCAGCAGCAGCAAGCCGCAGGCGAACTGCAACGCGCGCTCGGAAGCGTGGGTTTCGACCGGCTGCTGCCACAGCCACGCCACCACCATCGCGCCGAACACCAGATCGTAGTCCTGCAGGTACGGCGCCGCCAGACAAGTGCCGAGCAGGAGCACGGCATTCTTCACCGCGGCGGGCGTCTCCTTGAACCACACCCAGGCGACGGCGAGGCATGCGAGTGCGCCGAAATCCGCCCTGCACCCAATAGGCCGTCTCGACCGAGGCTCCGAGCGAGCGCGCCGCGATGAACACCGAGACCATGCGCGGCGATAGGTCGACTTCGAGGACGGCGTGCCGCAGCGCCGCGAGGTTGCGCAGATAATGCGCCCACAGCTCGGGACCGAACACCAGCCAGCTCACGCCCAGCAGCGCTCCCGATGTCAGCGCCGCGGCCGCAATGGCGCGCCACTGCCGCCCGGCAAGCAGCGCGACCGGCAGCAAAAGCGCGAGATGCGGCTTGTAGACCATCGTCCCGAACAGGATGCCGGCGAGATAAGGCCGCCGCTCGAGCAGGCTCAGGCCGCCGCCGAGCAGGGCCGCCGTCCAGCATCCGTTCTGTCCGCCGACCGCGTTGATCAACACCGCCGGCGCGGCCAGCGCGAGCAGCAGCACGCCGCGCCCCGGCATCGCCAGTTTGAGCGCGCGGTAGAACGCATACCAGCTCGCCGACAGCCACACGAACAACCCCGGCACATAGGGCAGGAGCGCGAACGGCGCGCTCAGCAGCAGCATCACCGGCGGATAGCTGTAGTGATAGCCGTCGAGCGGCGAGCCCACGATGGTCTGCTGGAAGGCGTGGAAGGCCTCGAGATCGTAAATCTCGGCGGCGCGCCCGTGCAGAGCGAGATAGCCGGCCGACCAGTAGTTGACCCAGTCGTCGCCGAACGGCCGGCCGACCGCATTGAGCAGGTGATTGTGGGTCTGATGCAGAAGATCGAAAAAATAGCCGAACAGCGCGGCCGCGACAAAGCTGCGCGCCACGGTGATGACGGTGTTCGGAACGGCGGCCGTTCGCATGCCGCCATCAAACGCCGCGGCGGTTACAATAGGGTTAAATGGGCAGACAGCACGGTACTTGTCGTCCCGGCCGAGCGTTAGCGAGAGGCGGAACCCATAATCCCCGGCGATCAGGGCGATGACGGCGAGCGGCGTATCTTGCCGTATGACCCATTTATGACAGCCGGCGCCACCGCCACGTTGTGCACAACCGCGCGTGCCCTTGCGCGCATTTTGCTTCATGCGCCCGGCATTTTTGCTTACATGAGAAGTGTCGGACTTTGGGCTGAACATAGATGGCGCAGAAACCCATTCAAGCGGCCGGCGGCATCGTGGTGCGCAGCGGCGCGCGCCCGCTGGTCGCCGTCGTCCAGCGCAGCAAGGACGAGCGCTGGGTGCTGCCGCGCGGCAAGCTCGAGCGCAATGAAGATCCGGTCGCCGGCGCGCGCCGCGAGGCGGTGGAAGAAACCGGCCATCGCGTCGAAGTGCACGAATTTCTTGGCGCCATCACCTATCGCGCAAGCGGCCGGCCGAAGGTCGTGCAGTTTTGGCGCATGCATGCGGCGGCGCGGCCGAGCCGCGACGTGATGAAGGACATTCTGGCGGTCGAATGGTTGCCGCTTGCGGCGGCGGTGCGGCGGCTGACCTATCCGCTGGAGAAACTGTTCCTGCACCATGTCGGCCGCCGCGTGCTCAAGCGGCACCGCCGCAAAGCCGCGCGCCGCAAAGCGACGCGGCGCAAAACGGTGCGACGCAAGGCCGCTCGCAAGACCGCCCGCAGAGCGGCTAAGGCGCATCACCACCGGCGGCCGGCGCGCAAAAAAGCCGCGGTGCGGCGGAACGCGCAACGGCGGTCCGGCAAAGCGCGCGCCGCCAAATCGCGCACGGTGAAGACCACGACGCACCAACCGCGCCCGAGCATGTTGCAACGCATGCTGGGCCGCCTCGCGCGCTGAGCGAAGGCCACACACGCGGCGTTCGCCGCAATCTTGTCCAAAGTCTTGCCAAAATTTAATGCGCGCGGCGCGCGCTCACGGCCATTTCCAAACGCTCCATTCACCGCGCATTCACGCCGAATAGCGGAACTTCGACCGCACTACAGACGTTATCGTTGCGAACCCACATCGCAGGAATTGCATCAATCGGTCGTTCAATGGAGACGACCAAGCGAAGCGAACGAAGGAGTTGTGCCATGACCAAAATGACCAAGACCCTGACAGCTATCGCGGCCGCCGCCACCCTTGCCGTCGCGGCCGTGGCAGCCCCGCAACCGGCACAAGCCCGCGGCGGCGCGGTCGCGGCCGGCATCATTGGCGGCCTTGCCGCCGGCGCCATCATCGGCGCGGCCGCGAACAACGGCTATTACGGCCCCGGCTACTACTACTACGGTCCCGCGCCGGTCTATTACGGCGGCGCGCCCTGCTACTGGACCCATCAGCGGGTCTGGAACGGCTGGGCCTGGCATTGGCGCCGTGTGCAGGTCTGCGATTAGTCGGCCCGCAGAAATCGCGCAAAATTGAAGCGAAATGCCCGGAATCGGCGAAGATTCCGGGTATTTTGTGAGCCGGCGGGTGTGTTTCGGCGATCAAATTTCCGACATATTAAGCCTGCCTCCTATATAGGAGCCAGGATACGCTTAAATTCTTGGTGGTCGGCCCCCGGCCGATCTCGACTCTGGAGGGAAAACCCTATGAAGAAGACCATCCTCGCTCTGGCGGCGGCTGCGACCATCGCCGTGGGCACGCTGTCTGCGCCGACCACCGCCGACGCCCGCTGGCGCGGCGGCGGCGTCGGACTCGGCATCCTCGGCGGCATCGTCGTCGGCACCATCATCGGCAATGCCATCGCCAACCACCCCGGATATTACACCTACGACGGATACTATGCCGACGCGCCGTACGGCTGCCCCAATGGCGGCTACTGGGCCCGCAAGGCGTGGCACGACGACGAGGGTAACACCAGGTATGGCAAGCCGCGCTATTTCTGCAATTAATCGTCACGACGTCATCGCGCTCGCCGCGGCTGCCCTGGTGGCCGCGGCGTTGCCTATTTCGCCTCGGCTGTGTAGCGGCGATCACCGCCGCATGTGGTCGAGCACCGCCGCGGTCGGCCAGCAATCGACCTTCAGCCCGTTGTTCTTCTGATAGGCGCCGAGCGCGGCGCGCGTGAGCATGCCGGCCTTGCCGTCGATCTTGTCGCTGTAGAGCGCGAGCGCGGTCAGCCGTTGCTGCATGGTCTCGACATCCGTGGTCTTGAGCTGCGCATTCTTGCTCCACGGCGTCTGGAACGGCCGGCCGCCGCCGATGCGATCGCTCAGATGGCCGACGAACAGCACATAGAGATCGGAATAGTTATAGTCCTTGAGCACGTAGTAGTTTTTCGGCGTCAGGAAGGCCGGCCCGTAGGTGCCCTCCGGCAGCAGCAGTGAGGCCTCGGCGGCAAGCTCGATGGCGGTCAGCTTGCGCCCGTAGGTCGGCACATAGCCGCGCCGGAGCCATTCGGCGACCGGCAGCACGTGGCTCGGCTCGGCCACGGTGCAATCGACATTTGACGGCACGCGCACCTCGATCGCCCACGGCTTGCCGGCCTGCCAGCCTTTGTCCTTGAGCTGCTTGGCCGCCGAAGCGAGCGCATCCGGCACCGAATGCCAGATGTCGGCGCGGCCGTCGCCGTCGAAATCGACCGCGTATTTGTAGTACTCCGACGGCAGGAATTGGGTGAGGCCCATGGCGCCGCCCCAGGACGAGCGCAGATCGGCGCGCGGCACGCCGTCCTGCAGCATCTTCAAGGCGTGCAGGAATTCGTTGCGGAAGAAATCCTTGCGCTTGCCGATATAGGCTTGCGTGGCGAGCACGCGCAGCGCGTCGTGCGGCTGGCGTTCGGCGCCGTAGTCGGTCTCGCGCGCCCAGATCGCCAGCACCACGTTGCCGGGCACGCCGAAGGTTTGCTCGATGCGCGCGAGCGTGTCGCGATATTGCACGGCGAATTTCCGCCCTTGCGCGGCGAGGCGATCGAAAGTCGGCTCGCGCAGATATTGCGCCGGCGTCTGCACGAATTCCGGCTGCTGCGGCTGCTTTTCCGGCCGGCCGGGCAGCGCGAGATCGGGCAGCGAATAGTCGGGCTCCAGCCCGCGCGTGCCGGCGTTAAACGTGGCGCGCGCGACGCCGAGCGCTTGCGCCTGCGGCCACAGCGTTTGCAGCCATTGCTGAAACGCGGCGTCGGCATTTGCCGAGACGGTCAGAAACAGCAGCCACGCGGCAGCGATGGTGGCGCGTCGAATCATGGCCGCACGCTAGTCCGATCGGTTGCGCTGTTCCACCGGCAGCGGACCGAACGCGGGTGGCGGAACACGGCGCTGCGACGCCGCTTCGTAGGCTGATGCGATACGCAGCAGGATGTCCTCCTTGCCCGGCTCCGCGCGGAACACCAGGGAGAACGGCAATCCCGGCGGCGGAATCACCGTCGGCTTGTCGCTGGCTTTCGAGACATAGCGCATGCCATCGGGAGCCAGCTGGTACACCGGATCGTAAGCCGTCGTGACATAGCCCGCCGGAATGAGCACCTCGGTCAGCCCGGCGTTCGGGCCGGAGAGCGACTCTGGGTTCAGATTGCTGGCGATGTTGTATTGATAGGCATGCCCGATCAGCCCGGGCGGCCACGGCGTGTGCAGCCGCACCAGCGCATCGAGCTTGTTTTCCAGGATCACCATCATGTCGACGCGGCGCAGCAGCTCACGCAGCATGATGCGCTCGTTGACGCCCTGTCGCGACCCGTGCGGATTGCGCGGATCGGCGACCTCCTCCCAGTTCTTGAACGCCGCGCGCTGGTCGTCGCCCCAGAACTTCGAGCGCGCATTGAGCTGCGCCCAGTCGGTCAAGGTCTCACGCTGCCCGCGCGCAGCCCAGTCGGCGGCGCGCCGGGTCAGGTATTGCGAGATATGAAAGCGGAACGCCATCGCCATCTCTTGATTCTGGATGGTGGCGAGGTCGAGATTCCTCGGCGGCGCGATCCGCCCTTCCGCCATGGCGACGCAATAATCGATTGGCTGCATTGTGCCGGAGCCGAAGATTTTTCCCGGCATGAATTCCGTCGGCACAATAGCGGCGGCGAAGTCGGGGAACACCGGCGTGCCGTCCGCCTTCAGGCGGAACAGCAGGTCGGGCATGAAGACCGGCACCAGCCGCGCGAGCGCCGCGCGGAAATCGGTCTTCATCTGCTCGAGCGCGGGATCCGGCGTCCACAGCGGATCGCCCGACTCCACCAGCGTGACGCCAAGATGAACGCGCAGCACGGATTTGATTTCCTCGGTCACCGCGCCGACGATCGGCTCCTCGGTTTTCGAGCCCGGCGGGATCGTCATCGATTCGCGGATTACCCCGAGACGAATCCCTTGCAGCGCTCCTTGCGTACCGGCCGTCTTGGCGTGGCTCGCATAGGGCGTGCTCAGCACCGACGAGCGCGGCACCGTGGTGAAGGGATCGCGCGGGTCGTAGTAACCTTCCACGGGGTCCTTGAGCGCATCGAGAATCCTGGCGCAATCCTCGATTTTGCGCGCGTGAATGCCGGAACGGTCGCAATAGATATCGGCGCCGATCGCGCCGCCGTCGAAGCCCAACATCGACTTGTGCGGCAGGATCAGCGCGACCGCATTGTGATTGGACGGTCCGCGGCACGAGGCCCGCGTCTCCTCGCCAAGCGCCGCCATCACCAGGTTCGCGCTGACCGAGACGCCGGAACCCGAGCTCGAGCCGAGCGAAGCCGAGCGCGTGGTGTCGTAAGGGTTCGACGGATTGCCGGCCCAGGTGCTGCGCTGATAGCCGAGCGTCGAGGGCAGAACTTTGGCGGGTTTGTTGCGTCCGCCGGGATCGCCGGCGCGGCCGTTATATTCCGTGTTGACCGCCTTGGCAAAGATGATGGCGCCCTTGTTGCGAAGCTGTTCGACCAGCACATGATCGCGCGCCGGGAAATCGATGTCGTAGCGCGCGTCGCCGCCGCCCGTGGAACGCATGTCCTTGGTGTCGAATGGATCCTTGAAGGCGAACACGACGCCATACATCGGCATCTTGTCGAGATCGGGATTGCAGCCGAATTCCTTGTCGAGTTCGGCAGCGCGCTCGAGCGCGTCCGGTTGCCGGCGGAAAAACTCGCAGACCGGCGGCGCGCCGGGCGGCAGCGGCCCGAGCGAGGGATGCTTGTCGAATTCGCCCCAGCAGGTGACCGAGCGCTCGCCGCGGATGTTGAGCGTGCCGAGCGCGTTGAGCTGGCCGGCATTGGGGACGCCGACGATCATGCCGAACTGCTGCTGCACGCCGGGCTTGGAAGCCGTCGGCTCCATACGGCCGTATTCGAGCGGCGGGCCTTGGTACTTGTCGAGGTCGGGCAGGATCGCCGCGGCCGGCACGGTCTGCGTCGGGAATTGCAGCGGCGCGCCGCCGCGCACCGCGCCTTCTGCGGCGGCGACCGGAGCGCCGGCACGCGTCACCAGCATGCTGGCGACGCCGTTAAAAGCGCGCACGCGGGCGAGATAGTGCTGTACGACCCCGACCACGGTCGTCTCGCCGGCTTTGATCGCCGCGTGCAATTCGTCGATGGCCGCCTCTTCGAGGCGGAACGGCTTTCCCGGCGAGTGGAGCGGCTTGTTCATCGCGGCGCTGTCCTGCTGTCGGCCGCCTTGCGGGCGGCCCGGCACAGACTAAAGGCTCGAACGGCCGCGAACCAGTAACGCGTGTAGCGGCTGAACTTCTTATATTTCAGCCGATGCGGAATGATTAAATCCTGCCGCAGCCGCCGCCATGTCCAGTGATGCGGCAGTGACATTCAAGCATGCGTTCGCCTTCTCGCGGCGCGGTTCGGTCCGAGGTGGGGGATGCCCCGTGCGGGGCTTGCTTTCGTTCCCCTCGGCCAGGGGCCAGGGGAGTCGCCCCCGACAAAATGTCGAGGGGATGGAGCGCCAACCCAAAGCGGACAAATAGCGGATTAATGTCCCGAAATACAATTCTATCAGTACCACTGACCTATTGATCTGTATCATTGCATTTGTCGGTAAAATAACACTGGGGTTATTCGATTGATTCTGAGCACGAAGCGCGTCACGAGAGGAAAATTTTGTGGTCGAGGCTCGCGTCGAGCGGAGGCTTGCCGCCATTCTGGCGGCCGACATTGCTGGCTACAGCCGGTTGATGGGCGTTGACGAAGAGGGAACCCTTCGACAGCTGAAAGCGCATCGCAAGGAATTGGTCGATCCCAAAATTACGGAGCACCGTGGCCATATCGTCAAGACCACTGGCGACGGGATGCTGGTGGAATTTGTCAGCGTCGTCGACGCCGTGCGTTGCGCCGTCGACATTCAGCGCAGCATGGTCGAGCGCAATGCCGAGGTGCCGACCGAAACTCGCATCCAGTTCCGCATTGGAATCAATGTCGGCGATATCATTAGCGACAACAATGATATCTACGGCGACGGCGTCAACGTGGCGGCGCGGCTGGAGGCGCTCGCCGATCCGGGTGGAATTGACGTTTCGCGCAACGTTCACGATCAGGTGCGCGACAAGCTCAGCTTCAGTTTCGAGGATATGGGCGAGCAGACTGTCAAGAACATAGCGCGGCCGATCGGCGTTCACCGCATCGATCTCACCGAGAACACTGGGCCGGCCGTCGTAATATCCTCCGTGGCTGTCCCAAGATTCTGAGCTTGCGAACTCTCGGCCATCGATTGCCGTGCTGCCATTCGCGAATATGAGCGGCGACCCGGAGCAGGAATATTTCGCCGACGGCATTTCCGAAGACATCATCACGGGTCTGTCGAAACTACACTGGTTTTTCGTCATCGCGCGCAATTCGTCGTTCATCTACAAGGGCAAAGCCGTCGACGTGAAGCGCGTCGCCCGCGAACTCAGCGTGCGCTACGTGCTGGAGGGCAGCGTGCGCAAAGGCGGCAATCGCGTGCGCATCACCGCGCAACTCATCGATGCCGCAACCAGTAACCATATCTGGGCCGATCGATACGACGGCGACCTGACGGACATTTTTGCCTTGCAGGATGAAATTACGGAAAAGGTTGTGGCTGCGATCGAGCCAAAACTCCTGGAGGCGGAGGGCATCCGCTCGCAAAATCGCTCACCAGAGGATCTTGGCGCCTGGGACATGATGATTTAGGCAAATTCTTTGTTCTGGCGGATGACGAAGACCGAAGGCGACGCCGCAATCGCCATGCTCAAGCGCGCGGTCGAGTGCTACCCCAACTATGCGCCGGCGCACAGCACGTTGGCGTTCATGATGCTAGTGTCGGGTTATCTCGGTTGGCGTGAGCCGATGGTCAAGCAGGCGGCGGCGCTCGCCGCCCGTGCGGCGGAACTCGACAACAGCGACCCATGGGCGCATCTCGCGCTCGGCTATGTGAGCTACACGATGCGGCGCACCGACGAGGCGGTAGAAGAATTCCAGCGCGCCATTGATCTCAATCCGAACTTCGCCGCCGCTTATGGATATCTCGGCCTCGCCCTCGCACTTGCCGGTCGATCGGACCAGGCGATCCCTCAATTGGAACAAGCCATCCGCATGAGTCCGCACGATCCGCAAAATGCCGCATTCAATATGGCGCTCGCCGCCGCCCATTACCTTGCAGGCCGCTACAACGAGGCGATTGGTTTTTGCCGCAAGGCCTTGCAAGAGCGTCACGGATGGACCGGAGCTCATAGACTTTACGTCGCGAGCCTCGCTCAGGCGGGTCAAATCGACGAAGCACGTACGGCGCTGCAACGCTTAAGGGAATTGCAACGGAATATTTCCGTCGCGTGGATCGAGCAAAACGTCCCCTATACGCCCGACCAGATGCCAAAATTCCTCGAAGGCATGCGCAAGGCAGGGCTGGAATAGACCCAAGATTTGGTTTGGTGGAATTCAAACGGCAAAGCTGTCTGACGTGCGTATGTCTGCTTTTGGCACTTCGCGTCATTCGCCGCGACGCAACATTTCTGGTCGCTATTGGGTGTATAGCGGACAAACGAAGACGTCGGCCTTGATAAGCTAGGGTGCGAATGACCCATCTGCGACATTGGCTGTGCACTGCGGCAATGGTTTTGATGCCGGTTTCAGCCCCTATCAAAGTACTCGTTTGAGCCGTTAGGATGCTTGATCCGGGGCGAAGGGGCGAGCATGCAACGACGCGAGTTCATCACCCTTATCGGCGCAGCGGCAGCGTGGCCGCTCGCCGCGCGTGCGCAACAGGGTTCTCGCCGCGTCGAAGTGCTAATGGGCGCCGCCGAGACGCCATCGTCACGGGAGTGGGTTGCCGCCTTCTTGCGACGGCTCGACGAACTCGGATGGCGGGATGGCCATAATCTGGTCGTGCAGGTGCAATGGTGGAATGACCGGCCAGAGCAAATGCGGACCCGCGCCGCAGAACTCATCAGCCGTTCACCCGATGTTGCAGTAACATTCACCAATCTTGCGCTGGAGGTACTTAAACCGATCGCCGGAAATGTGCCGATTGTGTTCTGTGGGGTCGGTGATCCGATTGGTAGCGGCTTTGTTGCGAGCCTCGCGCGGCCCGGCGGCAACATTACAGGTTTTGCCAGTTACGAGCCGTCAATGGGTGGCAAGTGGCTTGGAGTACTCAAGGAGGCCTCTCCCAACACCACCCGCGCCCTCGTGATTATGCACCCTGAAACCCCAGTACATCAGGGCATGTGGCGATCAATCGAGCAGACAGCGCCGCGATTGGGGATGGAGGCCACACCGGGCGGC
This sequence comes from uncultured Alphaproteobacteria bacterium, assembly GCA_963762285.1. Classification (GTDB taxonomy): domain Bacteria; phylum Pseudomonadota; class Alphaproteobacteria; order Rhizobiales; family Xanthobacteraceae; genus Pseudolabrys. The sequence continues at coordinate 71,210 of CAVXKE010000016.1, forward strand.
GTACATAACGCCGGCGAGATCGAACGTGTCATCGAATTATTTGCACAAAAGCCGAACAGTGGATTGATTGCGCTCCCGCACGCGCTCACCATTGCTAATGCACCGGTGATTATCAATCTGGCGCACCGTTATCGGATGCCTGACGCCTATGCTGTGGCCGAGACCGTGGCAGGCGGTGGTCTGGTATCCTATGGCATCAACTGGGATGATCAATTTCGCAGCGTAGCTGAGTATGTGGATCGAATTCTCAAAGGTGCCAAGCCTTCCGACCTCGCGGTACAGAACCCGACGCGATTTAAACTGGCTGTCAATCTTAGGGCGGCCAAGGCGATTGGCTTGACGATCCCGGAAACCTTCCTGCTGCGCGCCGACGAAGTGATCGAATAGAGATGCTATTTGCTGCACTGCATGAGTTTGCTTAGACCCAATGTATGCGACATTGGCTGTGCAATGCGGCAATAGTTTTGAAGCCGGTTTCAGGCTCTATCGAAGTACTCGACTGGGTCGCTAAGATGGTGCCGCCTGAGCCATGGGGGAGGCAATGAGACGGCGCGGCAAAGCAGGCGGCAAAGCACGAAAAACGCAACGCCGCCAAACGGTGATGCGCCGCAATACTGCGAAGCTCGCTCGTCCTCGCAAGCCTTCCGGCGTCGATGCTAACGAGAAGATTGAACTGCTCGAGCGCAGGCTGAACGAGGCGCTGGAGCAGCAGACCGCGACATCGGAGGTGCTGCGGGTCATCAGTCGCTCGGCGTTTGATTTACAGGCCGTGTTTGACTCGCTGGTCGAGTTGGTGGCGGGACTTTGCCGTGCTGACAGAGCGTCAATCCGACTCGCCAGGGATGGCTTTTTCCACCACGTTGCAAGCTACGGCTATACGCCAGAACAAGACCAATTCATGAACGAACATCCGGTACCGGCTGCCAAACCGGACCGGGGATCGATCGTTGGCCGCGTTCTCAGCGCGCGTAAGGCTGTTCAAATCGAAGACACCAAAGCCGACCCAGAATTCAAGATCAACGAACGTTCCGGGCTTCGAGAACGTGCACACAACCTTCGGTGTTCCGTTGCTTCGCGAAGGGAAGCCAATCGGCGTGCTGGTGTTGATGCGCGGCTTCGTTGAGGCGTTCACCGACAAGCAGATCGAACTCGCCGAGACCTTCGCCACCCAGGCGGTCATCGCCATCGAAAACACCCGCCTGCTCAACGAGCTGCGCGAATTTTTGCAGCAGCAGACTGCCACCGCCGACGTGCTCAAGGCCATCAGCCGATCGACTTTCGATTTGCCGGCGGTGCTCGATACGCTGCTCGAAACAGCGTGCCGCTTGTGCGACGCGGATATCGGCACCATCCGGTATGAAGAAGGCGCCGGCTACCGTTTGGCCGCGACCTTCGGCTGCCGGCCTGAATGGCGCGAACATTTCGCCGGATATTCGACCAAGCCGGATCGCAGTTCGGTTTTCGGACAAACGATCCTCAATGGCAGCACGGTTCACATCCCGGATGTTCTTGAGGATCGCGACTATGCACGGCCGCAAGCGCAGAAGCTGATGGGTTTGCGAGCCGCGCTCGGCGTGCCGCTGCTGCGGGAAGGCCGGGTTTTCGGTGTCGTTAATTTGTTCCGCAAGACACCGCGCCCGTTCACGCAAAAGCAAATCGAGTTGGTTGAGACCTTCGCCGACCAGGCGGTGATCGCGATCGAAAACGTGCGGCTGTTCGACGCCGAGCAGCAGCGCACATCGGAACTGAGCGAGTCGCTGGAGCAGCAAACCGCGACATCTGAAGTTCTCAAGGTCATCTCAAGTTCCCCCGGCGACCTGGAGCCCGTCTTTCAGGCGATGCTGGCGAACGCTGTGCGCATTTGCAACGCCAAGTTCGGCAATCTATTCCTGAGCGAGGGCGACGATTTTCGCGCGGTCGCCGTGCATGGCGAACCCGAATATGTCGCATATTATCAGCGCGAGCCGGTGATACGCATGGGCGACAATGCGGGGATGCCGCTCGACCGCGCCTCCAAATCCAAGGGCATCGTCCATATTCACGACCTCAGGACCGAGCAGGCCAATGCTAATCATCAGCGGATGCGGGCGCTCGTCGACACAGCCGGAGCGCGAACGCTTCTCGTCGTTCCGATGCTCAAGGAAGGCGAGGTAATCGGCGCCATCGCCATCTACCGTCAGGAAGTTCACCCCTTCACCGACAAGCAGATCGAACTGGTGTCGAACTTCGCCGCGCAGGCCGTCATAGCGATTGAGAATGCACGACTGCTCAAGGAACTGCGCCAGCGCACCGACGACCTCTCCGAGGCACTAGAACAGCAGACGGCGACCTCGGAGGTGTTGAAGGTTATTAGCTCTTCGCCCGGCGAACTTGAGCCCGTCTTCAATGCTATGTTGGAGAACGCAACCCGCATCTGCGAAGCCACGTTCGGCAACCTGTTCTTGCGTGAAGGTTCTATCCGCGCCGTAGCAGTTCATGGCAAACCTATGCCGATTCCTGGCACCGTGACCCGGTGATCGACTTTCGCGACAATCTGGGGGTCCCGCTCGACAGGCTCGCCAAACACCAAACAGGTTATCCATGTTCCCGACCTACGGATGGGAACAGTCCTACATCAAGAAAAATGCCCGTATGGTCTCCCCTGCTCGATCTCGCGGGCGCTCGACACTACTGACTGTGCCAATGCTCAAGGACGACGAGCTGGTCGGGCTCGATCGGCGTCTTCCGCCAGGAGGTGCGGCCGTTCACCGACAAGCAGGTCGAGCTGGTCGAAGAACTTCGCCGCGCAGGCCGTCATCGCCATCGAGAACACGCGGCTGCTCAGCGAGTTGCGCGAATCTGTTACAGCAGCAAACCGCCACTGCTGACGTGCTCAAGGTCATTAGCCGCTCGACGTTCGATTTGCAGACAGTGCTCGATACGCTGGTGGAGTCGGCGGCGCGGCTGTGCGAGGCGGATATTGTCAATATCTGGCGTCCGAAAGGCGATGAATTCGAGATTTCGGCTTCGTTCCACTCCTCGCGTGAACATAAGGAGCTGTTGCAAAATCTTACTCAAAGGCCGGGGCGAGGTTCCTGCGTCGGCCGGACGTTGCTGGCGGGAAAACCCGTTCATATCCACGACATTCATAAGATCCCGAATATGCACTCGACTAACGTGCTTAAACTCGGCCGCATTCACACCATGCTCGGCGTTCCGCTCTTGCGCGAGGGAGTTCCGATTGGCGTCATGGCGCTGATCCGAACAGAGGTGCGGCCGTTCACCGACAAGCAAATCGAGTTGGTCACCACCTTCGCCGACCAAGCCGTGATCGCGATCGAGAATGTCCGACTATTTGAAAGTGTGGAGGCACGCACACGCGAACTGGCAAAGTCTCTGGAGGACCTGCGCACCGCGCAGGATCGCCTAGTGCAGACTGAGAAGCTCGCCTCACTTGGTCAATTGACCGCCGGCATCGCGCACGAGATCAAGAACCCGCTCAATTTCGTCAACAACTTCTCGGCCGTCTCGGTCGAACTGATCGACGAATTGCGGCAGGCACTTGCTGGGCCAACCTCGACAACAAGCTGCGCACGGAGATCAACGAGCTCGCGGATACGCTGCAGGGCAATCTCGACAAGGTCGTGCAGCACGGCAAGCGCGCCGACGCGATCGTCAAGAACATGTTGCTGCATTCGCGTCAGGGCTCACAAGAGCACCGGCCGGTCGATATCAACGCCCTGGTCGAGGAGAGCCTCAACCTCGCCTATCACGGGGCGCGGGCCGAGAAGCAGGGCTTCAATATCACGCTGGAGAGGTCCTTTGATCCGGCCGCCGGCGAGGTCGATGTTTTCCCGCAGGAGATCACGCGGGTGTTGCTCAACCTGATCTCAAACGGCTTCTACGCGGCGACGAAGCGTAAAGCGCGAGGCCGAATAAGGCGAACTACGAACCAACGCTTACTGTCTCGACCAGGAGCCTCGGCGACCGCGTGGAAATCAGGATTCGCGACAACGGCACTGGCATTCCGCCCGAGGTGAAGGAAAAGATGTTCAATCCGTTCTTCACGACCAAGCCCGTCGGTGAGGGAACGGGGCTTGGCCTGTCCATCAGTCACGACATCATCGTCAAGCAGCATGGCGGGTCAATCGAGGTCGATACGCAGCCCGGCGAGTTCACTGAATTTCGGATCGTTCTGCCGCGCAGGGCTGCAACCATCGCCAAATCAGGAGAATATCCGTGAACCTT
>CAVXKE010000017.1:0-177499 GCA_963762285.1 uncultured Alphaproteobacteria bacterium
CGCGAAGCGGCCGTAGAAGGTTTCGTTTTTATCGGCCAAGTCGAGCAACAGCTTGTTCGGCGCGAAGCGCGCGCCGTATTTCTTCTCCAGCCTGCGGCAAAGCTCGACGAACTTCTTAGTGCCCATCATGTCGATCCACGACAGCGTGCCGCCGGAGAACGGCGCGAAGCCGAAGCCGAGAATGGAGCCGACGTCGGCCTCGCGCACGTCGGTGAGCACTTTCTCCTCGAAGCAGCGCGCGGTCTCCAGCGCCTGAATGCCGAGCAGGCGCAGCTTCAATTCCGCGACGTCGATGGTGTCGGGATCGAGCTTGCTGGGCTTGCAATTCGGCCAGCCCCGGCCACAGCTTCTTCGGCCCGCTCGCCGGATAATCGTAGAAACCCTTGCCGTTCTTGCGGCCGAAGCGGCCGCGCTTCTCCACCATCTCCTCCAGCAGCGCCTTCTGGCGCGGATCGATGGCCTTGGCGCCGAGATCGGCTTCGGTCGCCTTCAGGATCTTCCAGGCGAGATCGACCGCCACCTCGTCGTTGAGCGAGAGCGGGCCGACCGGCATGCCGGCCATGCGGCCGACATTCTCGATCATCGGCGCCGGCACGCCTTCGGTGAGCATCAGGTGGCCTTCGCGGATGTAGGTGCCGACCACGCGCGAGGTGTAGAAGCCGCGCGAGTCGTTCACCACGATCGGCGTCTTGCGGATGGCGCGCACGTAATCGAGCGCGGCGGCGAGCGCCTTGTCGCCGGTCTCTTTGCCGAGAATGAGCTCGACCAGCATCATGCGATCGACCGGCGAGAAGAAATGGATGCCGATGAAGCGCGGCGGCTCCTTGAATTCGGAGGCGAGCGAGGTGATCGGCAGCGTCGAGGTGTTGGAGGCGAACACCGTGTTGGCGCCGATCACCGCCTGGATCTTGGCGATCACCTCGGATTTCACCTTGCGGTCCTCGAACACCGCCTCGATCACGAGATCGCAATCCTTCAGCGCGCCGTAGTCCGGCGTCGGCGTGATCAGCGCGAGCAGCGCGTCGCGCTCGGCGCTTTTCATGCGGCCTTTGTTGACGCGGTCGCTGAGCGCCTTGTGCAAGGCCGCCTTGCCCTTGTCGGCGGTCTCCTGGTCGCGGTCGATCAGCACCACCTGCAGGCCGGCGGCCGCGCTCACCTGCGCGATGCCGGCGCCCATGAAGCCGGCGCCGACGATGCCGATTTTTTTCAAGCTGGTCGCCGGCACCGCGGCCGGCCGCCGCGCGCCCTTGTTGAGCTCCTGCATGGAGACGAACAGCGAGCGGATCATGGCGGCCGCTTCCGGCGAGCGCAGGATCTTGGCGAACCAGCGCAACTCCACGCGCAGCGCGGTGTCCATGTCCAATTGCAGGCCCTCATAGACCACCTGCAATATGGCGCGCGCGGCCGGATAGTTGTCGTAGGTCTCGCGCCGGTAGATCGCGTTGGCGGCGGGGAAGGTCATCATGCCGGCCTTGGAATAGACCGGCCCGCCCGGCAGCTTGAAGCCCTTCTCGTCCCACGGCTTGACCGCCTTGCCGCCGGCCTTGATCCAGTCCTTCGCCGCCTTCACCAGATCGGCCGCCGGGACCACCGCGTCGATCAGCTTCATGGCCTTGGCGCGGTCGACCTTGAGCTGGTCGCCCTTGAGCAGGTATTGCAGCGCGTCGGCGGGCGGCAGCAGGCGCGCGATGCGCTGGGTGCCGCCGGCGCCGGGGAACAGGCCGATCTTGATCTCGGGCAGGCCGAGCCGCGTCTTCGGATTGTCGGCGGCGATGCGCTGATGGCAGGCGAGCGCGAGCTCGAAGCCGCCGCCCATCGCCGTGCCGTTGAGCGCGCAGACCCACGGCTTGCCGCAGGTTTCCAGCTGCCGGTAGACCTGCGACAGCTTGCGGCTTTCGTCGAACACGTAAAGTGCGGCGGCCTCCGCGCCTTTGCTCTTCACCAGGCCGGCGTAGATCGCGCCCATGCGCTCCAGCATGGTGAGATCGGCGCCGCCGCAAAAAGCCTCCTTGGCGGAGGTGATGACCGCGCCCTTGATGGCGGCGTCGGCGGTGACCTTCTCGACAATGCCGCCAAGCTCCGCGATCACGTCCAGGTCGATGACGTTCATCGAGCGGTCGGCCATGTCCCAGGTGACCAGCGCGATGCCGTCGGCATCGACGTCGAATTTGAAATTGGTCATAGCGTTTTCCGTTATTGATCGTCATTCCGGGACGCGCCGAAGGCGACGGGTCCGGATGATCCATAACCCCGGCGCTGCGAGAGTATCGCATTCCCAACTCGCCGCTTCAAGGGGGCGGGCGCCCTCGGCATGACCGCAGTTCACATACGATACGGCTTCACCGTTCTTGTGCAGATAGCGGCGGCCTTTGGCGTCGCGCTCCATCACCAGATCGACGTCCGGATAATGCACGCGCTCGGATTTGGCGCGGGTGCCGACCTCGAAATAGACCGCGTCGCGCTTGGAGCGGTTGATCAGCTTGTGCGCCACGCCGCTGCCGGCCTTGAAGCCGGCGGCGTCGCCGGCTTTGAGCACGGTCTCGCCGTCGTTCTCGATCAGCACCAGTTCGCCTTCCAGCATGTAGATGAATTCGTCTTCCTGCTCGTGCCAGTGCCGCAGCGCCGACGACTGGCCCGGCTCGATGCGCGAAATGTTGACGCCGAACTGGGTGAGACCGGCCGCGTCGCCCAGCGCCTGCTTGTGGCGGCCTTGGTGCTCGGCCTGGAACGGCGCCGGATAAAAGCTGCCGCTTTTGACCGGCACCTTGGCGATATCGACCTTGGGCATGGAGATGTTCTCAGACGCGTTCGATGATCGTCGCGGTGCCCATGCCGATGCCGATGCAGAGCGTGACCAGCGCGGTGGAAAGGTCGCGCCGCTCCAATTCGTCGAGCACGGTGCCGAGGATCATCGCGCCGGTGGCGCCGAGCGGATGGCCCATGGCGATGGCGCCGCCACAGACGTTCATCTTGTCGTGCGGAATCTCGAAGGCCTGCATGTAGCGCAACACCACCGAGGCGAAGGCCTCGTTGAGCTCGAACAGATCGATGTCGCCGATCGCCATGCCGGCCTTCTTGAGCACCTTCTCGGTCACCGGGATCGGTCCGGTGAGCATGATCGCCGGCTCCGAGCCGATATTGGCGAAGGCCTTGATGCGCGCACGCGGCTTCAGGCCCGCCGCCGCGCCCGCCTCCTTGCTGCCGATCAGCACCGCGGCGGCGCCGTCGACGATGCCGGAGGAATTGCCCGGCGTGTGCACGTGGTTGATCGTCTCGACTTCCGGGTAGCGCTGCACGGCGACCGCGTCGAAGCCGGCCATCTCGCCCATCTGCACGAAGGACGGCGCCAGCGCGGCCAGCGTCTGCATGGTGGTCGACGGCCGCATGTGCTCGTCCTTGGAAAGGATGGGCAGGCCGTTGCAGTCGCGCACGGTCATCACCGAATTCTTGAAGCGGCCCTCGTCCCAGGACTTGGCGGCGCGCTTCTGGCTTTCCACCGCATAGGCATCGACGTCGTCGCGCGAGAAACCGTATTTGGTGGCGATCAGGTCGGCGGAAATGCCCTGCGGCAGGAAGTAGGTCTTGACCGCGAGCGAGGGATCGACCGGCCAGGCGCCGCCGGAAGCGCCGATGCCGACGCGGCTCATGGATTCGGCGCCGCCGCCGATGGTCATGTCGTGCTGCCCGGACATGACGTGCATGGCGGCGAAATTCACCGCGTCCAGGCCCGAGGCGCAGAAGCGGTTGATCTGGATGCCCGGCACGCCGTCGCCAAAGCCGGCGACCAGCGCGGCCGCGCGCGCGATGTCGCCGCCCGCCTCGCCGACCGGATCGACGCAGCCCAGCACCACGTCGTCGATCATCTTGGGATCGAGATTGTTACGGTCCTTGATCGCGCCCAGCGCCTGCGCGGCGAGATTGAGCGCGGTCACCTCGTGCAAGGCCCCGTCGGCCTTGCCGCGCCCGCGCGGCGTGCGCACGTGGTCGTAAATGAATGCGTCCGGCATGGTCGCCTCTCCATTCTGACCCTCTCCCCTTTGGGAGAGGGTGGCGACTTGCGAGCGAAGCGAGCAAGGCGCCGGGTGAGGGGGCGTTCGTTCAGCGAAGCGGCCCCCTCACCTGCCCTCGCTCGGCTTCGCCTCCGCTCGGGCACCCTCTCCCACAAGGGGAGAGGGGAAGCGCGCCCGTGGCTCGCGTCGAATTCGTTACAAACTCCGCGCGATCAGCAGTTTCATGATCTCGTTCGTTCCGGCATAAATCCGCAGCACCCGCGCGTCGCGATACAGGCGCGAGATCGGGTATTCGTCCATATAGCCATAGCCGCCGAACAATTGCAGGCAGCGGTCGATCACTTTGGCTTGCGTATCGGTGAGGCGGTATTTGGCCATCGAGGCGGTCACGGTGTCGAGCTTGCCCTCGACGTGCTGGCCGATGCAATGGTCGAGGAACACCTTGGCTATTGTTGTGTCGGTCTTGCACTCGGCCAGCTCGAACTGGGTGTTCTGGAATTCGATGATGGCCTTGCCGAAGGCCTTGCGCTGCTTGACGTAATCGACGGTGAGTTCGAGCGCGCGCTCCATCATCGCCACCGCGTGCACGGCGACGATCAGGCGCTCCTGCGGCAGTTCCTTCATCAGCTGGTAGAAGCCCTGCCCCTCCTCGGTGCCGAGCAGGCTTTCCGCCGGCAGCTTGACGTCCTCGAAGAACAGTTCCGAGGTGTCGGCGGAATCCATGCCGAGCTTCTTGAGCTTGCGGCCGCGCCGGAAGCCTTGCGCGTCGTCGGTCTCCACCACCAGAAGCGAAGTGCCCTTGGCGCCGGCCTTGGGATCGGTCTTGGCGACCACGATGATGAGATTGGCGTGCTGGCCGTTGGTGATGAAGGTCTTGGAGCCGTTGAGCACGTAACCGTTGCCGGATTTCTTGGCGCTGGTGCGCACGCCCTGCAAATCGCTTCCGGTGCCCGGCTCGGTCATGGCGATGGCGCCGACCAGTTCGCCGGTGGCGAGCCTGGGCAGCCAGCGTTTCTTCTGCTCCTCGGTGCCGTAATGCAGAATGTAGGGCGCGACGATCCCGGAATGCAGCGGCGCGCCGAAGGTGTCGAAGCCGGCGAGCGAGAATTCGCGGTTGATCACCGCCTCATGCGCGAAGCTGCCGCCCGACCCGCCATATTCCTCCGGCATCGAGGCGCACAGCAGGCCGGCCTCGCCCGCCTTGTTCCACACCGAGCGGTCATACATGCCGGCTTCGTGCCAGCGCTCGAGCTGGGGCACGAATTCATCGGCGATGAAGCGCCGCGCCTGCTCTTCAAGCAGGACGAGGTCCTCGCTCATCCACCCCGGCCGCGGAAGGTTGAGGGCATTCATTGGCTGGTTCGCTCGTTCGCTCGCGCCGCACCATAGCGCGAGTACCGATGCGGGCGCTACCCGGCGCCGAGCGCCACGGCGGCATGGTAGGTGATGAAGGCGGCAATATAGGCCAGCGCCAGCATGTAGACGAAGGTCACCGCCATCCAGCGCCAGCTGCCGGTCTCGCGCTTGATGACCGCCAGCGTGGAGGCGCATTGCGGCGCGAAGATATACCAGACCAGCAGCGCCAGCGCGGTCGCCAGGCTCCACTTGCCGGCGAGCGCCTGGCCGATCTGCTCGGCCGCCTCCTTGCCGCCCTCGATGGCGTAGACGGTGCCGAGCGCGGCCACCGCCACCTCGCGCGCCGCCATGCCGGGAATGAGCGCGACGTCGATCTGCCAGTTGAAGCCGACCGGGGCCAGCACCGGCTCCAGCCATTTGCCGAGAATGGCCGCGAGGCTGTAGTCGATGGCCGGCCCGGTCGCGCCCGCCGGCGGGCGCGGAAACGACGCCAGGAACCAGATCAGCACCATCATCGAGAAGATCGTGGTGCCGGCGCGCTTGAGGAACATCATGGCGCGCGTGTAGACGCCGATGGCGACGCTGCGCACGCGCGGCAATTTGTAGTCGGGCAGTTCGAGCATGAAGGGCGGCGTCGTATTCTCGCGCCAGAAGAAACGATTGGCGACGAACGACACGCCGAGCGCGCTGGCGATGCCGGCGGCATAGAGACCGAACATCACCAGTCCCTGCAATCCGACCCAGCCCCAGACCGGCCGGTCCGGGATGAAGGCGGAGATGATCAGCGTGTAGACCGGAATGCGGGCCGAACAGGTCATCAGCGGCGCCACCAGGATGGTGGTCAGCCGGTCGCGCCGGTTGTCGATCACCCGCGTCGCCATGATGCCCGGAATGGCGCAGGCAAAGCTCGACAACAGCGGGATGAAGGCGCGGCCGTGCAGTCCCGCGCCGCCCATGATGCGGTCCATCAGGAACGCCGCGCGCGCCATGTAGCCGAGATCCTCCAGCAGCAGGATGAACAGGAACAGGATCAGGATCTGCGGCAGGAACACGATGACATTGCCGACGCCGGAGATGACGCCGTTCTGGATGAAGCTCTGCAACAGGCCGGCCGGCAGCACATCGTGCACCACCACGCCGAGCGCGTCGAAACTGGCCGAGATCAGGTCCATCAGCGGCTTGGTCCAGGCGAACACCGCCTGGAACATGACGAACAGAACGCAGAGCAGAATCAGCAGACCCGCGACCGGATGCAGCAGCACGGCGTCCACCCGCGCCGGTTATCGTGTCCGGCCGCGCCGGCGTGCCGACCGCGGCGCCGATGATGCGATCGGCCTCGCGCTGCGCGGCGCGCAGATCGGACGAGGTCGGCGGCTGCCAGGTGCTGGCGGCATTCGCGCGCTTGTAGGTCGCGATCACTTCGTCCATGCGCCGCAGCAGATCCTCGATGCCGCCGCGGCGCACCGCGATCGAGGTGACCACCGGCACGCCGAGCTCTTTCGACAGTTGATCGAGATCGATGTCGATGCCGCGCCGGCGCGCGATGTCGATCATGTTGAGCACCAGCATCAGCGGGCAGCCGACCTGCTTGAGCTCGATCACCAGGCGGAGCGCGACGCGCAGATTGGTCGCGTCGGCCACGCAAAGCAGCAGGTCGGGCGGCGGCTCGCTGGCGAAGCGGCCGAGCACGATATCGCGCGTGATTTCTTCGTCGGGGCTGCGGCCGCGCAGCGAATAGGTGCCGGGCAGATCGGTCAGGTTGACGCGATGGCCGGCCGGCGTCTGGATGATGCCGGCTTTGCGCTCGACGGTGACGCCGGGATAGTTGGCGACCTTCTGCCGGCTGCCGGTGATCGCATTGAACAGCGCGGTCTTGCCGCTGTTCGGCGTTCCGACGAGGGCGAAATGCCAAAGAGTCGATTCGGTCGCCGCACTCATCGCGATCGATCCGATCAGGTTACGAGAATCGCCATCGCTTCGCGCCGCCGCAGCGCAATCGTGGCATCGTTGACCCGCACCGCGATCGGATCGCGGCCGACCAGCCCTTCATGCAGAATTTCGATCTTGGCGCCTTCGACAAATCCAAGCTCGAGCAGACGCCGCTCAAGCTCCGCCGCCGGGATGCCCGATGGGGTGTCGGCCGCCGCGATGGCGTGGATGCGGCCGTGGAAGCCCCGGCGCGCCAAGCCCAGGGGCAAGCGATGCTCGGCGTCTAGCGTTGGATTGATGTGGGCCATGGCTGCGTCCTGAGTTCTGCGTCTGATAATCATTCCCACTTTCAACTGGGATATTCCCTGATTTAAATCAAGAGAAACCGCTTTTAATTTCAGTAGCTTAGAATAATTATAAGGAACAAGGCGGCCGGCCGCCCGCCAACTGGCCGCGGCGCCAGCGGAATGTTACGAGCAAGCGCCGTAACAGCCGGGATCGTCATTGCCGTGACTGCACACGCCGCCGGCCGGGCCGAGCCGGATCCGATCGATTCCGCCAAAGCCTGGCTGCGGCTGGGCGTTGCCGTGCTGCTCAGCAGTATCGGCGGGGTCGGCATGTGGTCGGTGGTGGTGGCCCTGCCGACGATCCAGGCCGATTTCGGCGTCGCCCGCGCCGACGCCTCGCTGCCCTATACGCTCGCCATGCTCGGCTTCGCCGCCGGCGGCGTGCTCATGGGCCGGCTTGCCGACCGCTTCGGCATCGCGGTGCCGCTGGCCTTGGGGACGCTGGCGCTCAGCCTCGGCTATGTCGCGGTCGGAAATGTCGTCCACGCTCTGGCAGGTGGCGATCGCCCATGGCCTGCTGATCGGGTTCGGCTGCTCGGCCACGTTCGGGCCGCTGATCGCCGACATGTCGCATTGGTTCGTGCGCCGGCGCGGCATCGCCGTCGCCATCGCGGCGTCCGGCAATTATCTCGCCGGCACGTTCTGGCCGCCGGTGGTGCAACATTTCATCGCCGCCCATGGCTGGCGCGCGACCCATATCGGCATCGGGGTGTTCGTGCTCGTCAGCATGCTGCCGCTCACCTTTTTTCTGCGGCGGCGCATGCAGGAGCATCACACCGAGGCCGCCGGGCAGTCGGCGGCGCGCCGGCAAGCCGAATTGCCGTTCTCAGCCGTCACGCTGCAGGTGCTGCTGTGCATCGCCGGCATCGCCTGCTGCGTGGCGATGGCGATGCCGCAGGTGCACATCGTCGCCTATTGCGGCGACCTCGGCTACGGCGCCGCGCGCGGCGCCGAGATGCTGTCGATGATGCTCGGCTTCGGCATCGTCAGCCGCCTGGCCTCCGGCGTCATCGCCGACCGCATCGGCGGCGTGCGCACGCTGCTGCTGGGCTCGGTGCTGCAAGGAAGCGCGCTGTTCCTCTATCTGTTTTTCGACGGGCTTACCTCGCTCTACGTGATCTCGGCGCTGTTCGGCCTGTTCCAGGGCGGCATCGTGCCGAGCTACGCCATCATCGTGCGCGAATATTTTCCGCCGCGGGAAGCCGGCACCCGCGTCGGCCTGGTGCTGATGGCGACCCTGATCGGCATGGCGCTGGGCGGCTGGATGTCCGGCGCGATTTTCGACCTCACCGGCTCCTACCAGGCGGCATTCCTCAACGGGCTCGGCTGGAACCTGTTGAACGTGTCGATCGCGGCCTGGCTGCTGCTGCGCTCGCCGCGCCGTCCGGCGTTCGCGCGCGCTTAGAACGCCTCGTCCGGCAATTCCATGGTGCTCGCCGCGCCCGCCGAGATGCGGGCGAAATGCGCCGCCGTCTCCGGCAGCATGCGCTCCATGAAGAAGCGCGCGGTGACGAGCTTGCCTTTCATCGCAGGCTCGGCGCCGTTGCCGGACTTCGCCAATGCGGCTTCGGCGATGCGTGCACCACATGTAGCCGAGCGCCACCAGCCCGAACATGTGCATGTAGTCGGTGGCGCCGGCGCCGGCATTGTCGGGCTTGGCCATGGCGTTCTGCATGAACCACATGGACGCCTGTTGCAGATGGCCGAGCGAAACGCCGAGCGGCGTCACGAACGGCTTCATGCCCGCGTCGGCGCTCTTCTCCTTGATGAAGCCGCCGACCTCATTGAGGAACGCCATCAGCGCGCGGCCGCCGTCCTTGCCGAGCTTGCGGCCGACGAGATCGAGTGCCTGGATGCCGTTGGCGCCTTCGTAGATCATGGCGATGCGCGCGTCGCGCACGAACTGCTCCATGCCATGCTCGGCGATGTAGCCGTGGCCGCCGAACACCTGCTGCGCCAGCACGGTATTGGCAAAGCCGACATCGGTGAGCACGCCTTTGACCACCGGCGTGAGCAGACCCATGTGATCGTCGGCGCTCTGGCGTTCCTTATCGTCCTCGGAGCGCCGCGCGACGTCGCCCTTGAGCGCGGTCCACATGATCAGCGCGCGCGCCGCTTCATTGAAGGCGCGGATCGTCATCAGCGTGCGGCGCACGTCCGGATGCACGATGATCGGATCGGCGGCCTTATCGGGATATTTGGCGCCGGAGAGCGCGCGGCCCTGCAGGCGTTCCTTGGCGTAGAGCGCGGCGTTCTGGTAGGCGACTTCCGATTGCGCGAGGCCTTGCACGCCGACGCCGAGCCGCGCCTCGTTCATCATCGTGAACATGGCGTTGATCCCGCGGTTTTCCTCGCCCACCAGCCAGCCGGCGGCGCCGTCGTAATTCATCACGCAGGTCGAGTTGCCGTGGATGCCCATCTTCTCTTCGATCGAGCCGCAGCTGACGCCGTTGCGCTCGCCCAGCGCGCCGTCGTCCTTGACCGTCAGCTTCGGCACCACGAACAGCGAGATGCCCTTGATGCCGGCGGGCGCGCCTTCGATGCGGGCCAGCACCAGGTGGACGATGTTCTCGGCCAGATCGTGCTCGCCGGCGGAGATGAAAATCTTGGTGCCGGTGATCTTGTAGCTGCCGTCGCTTTGCTTCACCGCCTTGGTGCGCAACAAGCCGAGGTCGGTGCCGCAATGCGGCTCGGTCAGATTCATGGTGCCGGTCCATTCCCCGGTCACCATCTTGGGCAGATATTTCGCCTTCAGCTCGGGCGCGGCGTGTTCGAGCAGCGCGGCGATGGCGCCTTGCGTGAGCCCCGCATACATGGCGAAGGCCTGGTTGGCGGAGCAGAGGAATTCGTTGACGATGACGGTCATGGTCGCCGGCAGGCCCTGGCCGCCGAATTCGCCCGGCGCCGAGATGCCGATCCAGCCGCCCTCGACGATTTGCTTGAAGGCATCCTTGAAGCCGGCCGGCGTGGTGACGCTGCCGTCGCCATGGCGGGTGCAGCCTTCGCGGTCGCCGACGCGGTTGAGCGGGGTCAAGACCTCTTCGCTGAATCTCGCCGCCTCGCGCAGGACCGCCTCCACCAGCTCGGGCGATGCCTCGCCGAAGCCCGGCAGATTGCCGTAGCGGTCGAGATGAAAGACGTCGTTCAACAAAAACAGCGCATCGTCGACGGGGGCCTTGTAGATCGGCATTAGTCCCTCCCGGCATCCTGCCGCGGCGCGGCGCGCCGTTAATAACCCGCTAACTATTGAACGGTTGCGACCAGTGCAAGAATGGCCGTGGATTTCCCCAAATTTGCGCCGGGACGGCTGCGATCGAGCATGGCGTAACCGGCTTACAGCCCCGTTAAGCCGCCGCCTGCCGCCGATGCGGCCAAAACCGGAGGCAAAATCCGATACTTCCGTCCAATCCTTAACTCCGTATTTACCGTGACCGGCAAAAAGTCGTGCAGAGGATTGCGGACCGCGCCCGTAGCTACCCGCCGTTAACGTGTGCCGGTTCCACGGAGAGCCCATCGGGCCTCTTCGCCTCCACCTCGAACGTGGGTGCGAGCAATGAAATTTGGCGTCCCGTGGAGTGTGAATGGGCTACGGCCGGAGGCCCGCGAAACCGCGAAAGAAGCGGCGCGCCGGTCGGGCATGTCATTGGCCGAATGGCTCGACTCCGTGATCATCCAACAGGCCGGGCAGCAAGGCGTGCAAGCGCCCACGATTGCCGGCGAGAATTCCAAGGGCGACGGCGCCACGGTGACCGCGCGGCTCGACGAGCTCACCCGGCGCGTCGAGCAGCTTACCCGCAAGGGGCCGGAAGCCTATGCGCCCAGGCGCAGCCGCAATGAGCCCGATCAACGCGCCGGCGCGGCGCGTCCGGCGCCGCCCCCGATGACGCCGCCGGCGATGCCGAGCGTGCAGTTGCCGCCGAGCCTCGAGCGCGCGGTCGCCGAAATCGCCGCCCGCCAGCGCGCGCTCAACGGTCATGCCGCCCCGCCGCGGCAACATCCGCAAGCGGCGCTGGCTGTCCCCGCCCCTGCGCCCGCGGCCACGCCTGCGCCTCCCGCGCCATTGCCGGCGCAGGACCTGTCGGGCCTGGAGGATCAGCTTCACAAGATCACCGATCAGATCGAGACGCTGCGCACGCCCGGCGTCGAGCAAGCGATCAATGCGCTGCGCGAGGAGCTTGGCGAGATCGGCCGCATGTTCAACGACGCCATGCCGCGCCGCGCCATCGAGGCCATCGAACGGCAGATCCAGGATCTCAATAAGCGTATCGCGGAAGGCCGCCAGGCCGGCGCCGACGCTCGCGCACTCGGCGGCATCGAGCATGGCCTGGCCGAGGTGCGCGACGCCTTGCGCGGATTGATGCCGGCGGAAAACCTGGTCGGGTTCAACGACGCGGTGGCCGGACTGGCGCACAAGATCGATCTCATCGTCGCGCAAAGAGACCCGGCGACGCTGGCGCAACTCGAGAGCGCCGTCACCACGCTGCGCGAAATGGCCAGCCATATCGCCTCCAACGAGACCGTGCGGGAGCTTGCCGCCCAAGTGCAGGCGCTCGGCGCGAAGATCGAGGCCATGGCCGGCGCCGGCGCCTATAGCGATGTGGTCAGCCATCTCGAACAGCGCGTTGCGGCGTTCTCCGACGCGCTGGCCGAGCGCGAACAAAATAGCGCCACCATGCCGCCGCGGCTGGAAGCGCTGCTGGAATCGCTCGCCGGCAAGATCGAGCAGATGCAGGCTGCGCATGGCAGCGGCGATGCCTTCGGCCATCTCGAGGGCCGCATCGTCCAACTGGTGGAAAAGCTGGACGCCTCCGATTCCCGGCTCGGTCATCTGGAATCGATCGAGCGCGGCGTGGCCGATCTGCTGGTCCACATCGAAGAGATGCGGACGAGCAAGGATGCCGGCGCCTTGCGCGCGCAAGACGCGCCGGGGGTCGACGGCCTCAAGCACGACATCGCCCGCACCCAGGATGCGCTCGAAGCGGTGCACGGCACGCTCGGCCACGTCGTCGACCGTCTCGCCATGATCGAGAAGGATATTCGCAGCGAGGCGCGGCCGGCTGGCGCCGCCGATAGCGCCGCCCCGTTCGGCAAGCTGGCAGTCCGCCTGGTGGGCGATACCGCGCCGGCGCCAGTGTCGCCGGAAGCCACAGCTTCTCCGCTCGCATCGCCGCAGCCCGCGCCCCGCCGCTTGCCGCCAAGCGCTCGTTTGCCGGCCGATCCCGACCTGCCGGCCGATCAACCGCTCGAGCCCGGCTCCGGGCCGCCGCTCGTGCCGGCCGATCCGGCCGCGCGCATTGCCGCCTCGGAAGCCGCCCTTGACGGCACGCAGCCCGTCACCGGTTCCGGCGGCAAATCCAGCTTCATCGCCGCCGCCCGCCGCGCCGCGCAGGCGGCGGTGCAGCAACCGGGCGCCCGCCCGGCGCGCCTGGAGCCGGCCGCGGCGAACGGAGCCGAGAGCCCGTCGCTGCGCACCAAAATCGTGAAGCGGGTCAAGTCGCTGTTCATTGCTGCCAGCATCATCGCGATCGTGGTCGGATCGATTCAGATCGCCGGCAATATGCGCAATTTCGGCAAGTCCAAAACCCAGATGGCCGAATCGCCCACCGCGCAGACCGGCAAGACCGCGGCGGCGAAAGACGAAGCCGAAACGGAGCTGAATGCGAGCGTCGCCACGGAGCCACTCGTGCCGCCCAATCCGCCGGCAGTGCCGCCACAGGCGCCGCTGAGCGGCGGCGCGGGCACCGTAACCACGCAACCGCAGAGTTTGAATCAAACCCCGCTGACGACGCCGTCACTGTTCGATCCGCCGACGATCGATTCGAAGGCCGACGTCACCGGCTCGATTTCGCGCGCGACCGGCAACAGCCAAGCGGCGCGGCCGGCGGCTGCGGCAAAGCAGCCGGACGCGCCGTTGCCGATCGCAATCGGCGGATCCCGCCTGCGCAGCGCGGCCGTCGCCGGCGACGCCGCCGCCGCCTACGAGGTAGCCGTGCGCTTTGCCGAGGGGCGCGGAGTGGCGGCCGACATGGAAGAGGCGGCGCGCTGGTACGAGCGCGCGGCCAGCAAGGGCCTGACGCCGGCGCAATTCCGCTACGCCAGCCTGCTGGAAAAGGGCCTGGGCGTGAAGAAGGACCTGCTGGAGGCCCGCCGGCTCTACCTCGCCGCCGCCGCCAAGGGCAACAGCAAGGCGATGCATAACCTCGCCGTGCTCTATGCCGAAGGCGTCGACGGCAAGCCGGACTATGGCACCGCCGTGCAATGGTTCCAGAAGGCCGCGCAACACGGCATTGCCGATAGCCAGTACAATCTCGGTGTCCTGTGCGCGCGCGGCCTCGGCACCGCCAAGAGCTATGCCGACGCCTACAAGTGGTTCTCGCTGGCCGCCGCCCAGGGCGACAAGGAATCCGCCAAGAAGCGCGACGACATCGCCGCCCAGATGGACGCGCCCGAACTGGAGGCCGCCCAACAGGCGGTAAAGGCCTTCGTGGCCGAGCCACAGCCGGCCGAGGCCACCGTCGTGCCCGAGCCGCCGGGCGGCTGGGAGCACACGACCGGCGCGCAGCCGCCGCGCGCGAAGGCGCGGCCGCCTGGGCCGCTATCGCTCGGCACATTCCAAGTGGGAAAACGGTGAACAAACTCGCCCGATCGCCCAAAAGGGCGATCGCGCGTCATCGCCATCCGGGTGCGCGGATTTTTGCCGGCGAAATCCTTCGCCACCGCGATGTAGCCGGCGCTTTCCAATATTGCGGGATCATGGGCTAGTCCGGCAGACAACGCTTGGCGGCGAAAGCATAGAGCCGGCCTTCGCCCAGCATATGCGCGGTGAATTTGAGCGTGCCAAAGAGGTCGCAGAAGACGGCATCGCGCACATTGAGCCCGCCGGTGAACGCGCCGAAGGCCGGCATCACCATGCGCGTGGCATCCGCCGCGAAACAGCGCCGGCTGACCGCGCGGCCGCGATGCGCGACGCGGGCAACCGGGTGCAGGTGGCCACAGATTTCGCCCGGGCTGCCTGCCGGCAAATGGCGGAAGGTCAGGGCAGCGATCGTGAGCGCCGCCTGGAATGCGCCGCCGATATCCGCCGCTGGCTCAGGATCGTGGTTGCCGGCGAGCCAGATCCAGTCGCGGCCGCGCTGAAGCTTGCGCAAACTGTCGCGGTCGCTGTCGGCCAGCCGCGCCGGCCCGCCACCGTCATGGAAACTGTCGCCGAGCGCCACCACGCAGCGTGGCGCGTAACGCGCGATCAACCGCGCCAGGCGCGCCAGCGTTGCCGCGGTATCGTAAGGCGGCAGAAGCTGGCCCCGCGCGGCGAAGCTCGAACCTTTTTCCAAATGCAGGTCGGCGACCGCCAGCAGGCCATGCTCGGGCCAGTACAGCGCGCCCTCGGAATCGGCGTGGAAGGAAATGCCGGCTATTGAGATGTCATGGCCGGGCTTGTCACCGCAAGTCGGGTTTACCCGACTTGCGGCACTTTCACATGCGGAAGTCGGGCAGGCCCGACTTCCGGTGCCATCCCGCTTAGGAAGGCAAGGCTGTACCAACGAATCGGGCTCACCAGAACTCGCGCCTCCGGCGCGGCCCGGTGATGACACCGAATATATGGCGCGGAACGCGCTCACCGCATCGCCTCCTTCACCAGTTCGTCGGCGGCTTCCGCCAGCAACGCATCGGCCGCCTCGCCATAGACCGTCTCGCGGCCGATCTCCAGCATCACCGGAACCGCCAGCGGCGAGACATGATCGAGCGCTTTATGGACAATTCGGCCCTGGATGCGCGAGAGCATTTCGCCGAGCCGCTTGATGTCGAGCAGGCCGCTGGCGGCATCGGCGCGCGCCGCGCGCAACAGGATGTGGTCGGCCTGGTGCTTGCGCAGCACATCGTAGACCAGGTCGGTGGAAATCGTGAGCTGGCGGCGCGATTTCTCCTCGCCGGGAAAGCGCCGCTCGATCAGCCCGGCGATGATGGCGCAGGAACGGAAGGTGCGTTTCATCAGCGCGGATTCGGCAAGCCAGGCCTCCAGATCGTCGCCCAGCATGTCCTGATCGAACAAAGCGCTGAGCGACAGCTCGCCGCGCGCGATGCGCAAGGCCAGATCGCCCAGGCCCCACACGGCGAGCGCGTATTCATTGGCGACGAAGCCGAGCGGCTTTAAGCCCGCGCGCTCGAGCCGGCGCGTGAGCAGCATGCCGAGCGTCTGATGCGCGAGCCGGCCTTCGAACGGATAGCAGACCAGATAATGTTTGGCGGCGCGCGGAAAGGTCTCGACCAGCAGGTCGCCGGGCTTGGGCAGCAGCGAACGCCATTGCTGGATCTCCAGCCATTCGCGCACCTGCTCCGGCAGCGCGCGCCAGGCGCGCTTGTCGGCGAGGATTGCACGCACGCGCGCGGCCAAATAAGTCGAGAGCGGAAACTTGCCGCCTTCGTAGGCCGGCACTTTCGGGTCGGTCGCAGTCGAGCGCGAGACGTAGACCTCGTCCTCGACCAGCGCCTCGTATTTGAGAATCTCGCCGGCGAACACGAAAGTGTCGCCGGCGCTGAGCGTCTCGATGAAATATTCCTCGACCTCGCCGAGCAGCCGTCCGCCGCGCGGGATCATGGCGCGGCCGGCGCGTGAGCGCATCAGCCGAACTTTCAGCATGTCGGCTTCCACGATGGTGCCGACATTCATACGATAGCGCTGCGCCACGCGCGGATGCGTGATGCGCCAGCGGCCGTCCTTGCCCTGCCGGATCTTGGCGAAACGTTCATAGGCTTTCAGCGCGTAGCCGCCGGTGGCGACGAAATCGACCGCGGCGTCGAAATCGGCGCGCGCAAGCGCCGCATAGGGCGCCGCCTGACGCACCTCGGCGAAGAGTTCGTCGGACAGAAACGGCGCGCCGCAAGCGCGGCCGAGGATATGCTGCGCCAGCACGTCGAGCGCGCCGGTGCGCAAGGGCGGCGTGTCCTGCGCGTTCTCGGCCACCGCGTCGATGGCGGCGCGGCATTCCAGCACTTCGAAGCGGTTGGCGGGCACCAGCACCGCTTGCGAGGGCTCGTCCAGCCGGTGATTCGAGCGCCCGATTCGCTGAAGAATCCGCGAGGCGCCTTTCGGCGCGCCGACATTGATCGACCAGATCGACGTCGCCCCAGTCGACGCCGAGATCGAGCGACGACGTACACACCACCGCGCGCAATCTGCCGGCCACCATGGCATCCTCGACCTTGCGGCGCTGCGCGACGTCGAGCGAGCCGTGATGCAGCGCGATGGCGAGATTGTCGTCGTTGCCGCTGCCACAGTGCCTGGAACAGATATTCCGCCTGGCTGCGGGTGTTGACGAACACCAGCGTGGTCTTGTGCGCCTTGATCAGCTGCGTAGATTTCGCCGAGCGCGTGGCGCGCCGAGTGCCCGGCCCACGGCAAGTGCTCCGCGGTGTCGAGCATGGTGACCTGCGGCTGCGCGCCCGCTTGCGCCACCAGAAGATCGGCGCGCGCTTCGCCGGCCGGCGGCTGCGGCACCAGATAGCGGCAAAGGTCCTCCGGCTCGGCCACGGTCGCCGACAGGCCGACGGTGGTGATGTGCGGCGCGAGCGCGAACAGCCGCGCCAGGCCGAGCGACAGCAGGTCGCCGCGCTTCGACGTCACCAGCGAATGCAATTCGTCGAGCACCACGCGCTTGAGCGTGCCGAACAGATAGGGCGCGTCGGCCGAGGCCAGCAGCAGCGCGAGCTGTTCCGGCGTGGTGAGCAGAATGTCGGGCGGATAGCGGCGCTGGCGCTGGCGCTTGGAGGCGGGCGTGTCGCCGGTGCGGGTTTCCAGCCGCACATTGAGGCCCATCTCGCGCACCGGAATTTCCAGGTTGCGCGCGATGTCCACCGCCAGCGCCTTCAGCGGGGAGATGTAGAGCGTGTGCAGACCTTGTGCGGGCGTCGCGCCGTTGAGACAGGGCGCGCGCTATCCCCCCGTCGTCAGCGAACTTTCTTTCTTCACCTCCCCCCTTGTGGGGGAGGTCGAGTGGCGAGGCCGAGGCGTCGGCGCTCGGGAGGGGGGTAACTTTGCAAACTCGGAATTCGCGTCATACCCCCCTCCCCAACCCTCCCCCACAAGGGGGGAGGGAGCACTCCGCGCTTGCGGCGACGGTGGACGAAACGAACTGCGCTCGTACAGCTCCACCAGCGTCGGCAGGAAGCCGGCCAGCGTCTTGCCGCCGCCGGTCGGCGCGATCAGCAGCACCGAGCGCCCGGCCCGCGCTTTCGCCAGCAGTTCAAGCTGGTGCGGGCGCGGCGCCCAGCCGCGGCCGGCGAACCAGCGCGCGAACACGTCCGGCAGCCGCGGCGCGGCATCGGTGCGGTCGAAGGCGGTTGCGGCTTCCATTGTGCAATTCTAAGCATATCTGAGAGCATGATCCCGAAAAGTGGGACCCGGTTTTCGGAAAAGATCATGCTCAATAAAGAGCCGTGCGCGGCAATGTGATAGGCTGCCATCATGACCCAGGATCAGATCACCCCAAAAGAGGCGCCCATGGCCAACGACGCTATGACCAAGGTTTTCGGCGGCTCGCCGCTGGCGGTGCTGGTACGCCTGGTGCTCGTTTCGATCCTGGTCGGCGTCGTGCTGGCCGCGCTCGGGCTCGACCCGTTCGATATCGTGCGCAGCGTGGAGCGGCTGATCCGCTCGATCTGGAACATGGGCTTCGACGCGTTCCGCTGGCTGTGGCGCTATTTCCTGCTCGGCGCGGTGATCGTGATCCCGATCTGGATTCTGATGCGCGTGGTCAACGCGCCAAGAGGGAAATAGCGAGCCTCGTTCATGCCCGGCTTTATGCCGGGCATCCACGTCTTCACTGGCTCAAAGAAGTAAGGCGTGGATGGCCGGGACAAGCCCGGCCATGACAGCTACGACGGCCAGCTCTCCGCCGTCATATCCGCCGCGTCGGAGCCGACCATGGAGGCCAGCGAATTGCGGTGGCCGCGCTTGAGCGCGGCCAAGAGATCGGCCTTGATCTCCGCCACCACCCCGATGCCGCGATAGACCAGCCCGGTGTAAAGCTGCAGCAGCGTCGCGCCCGCCTTGATCTTGGCGATGGCGGTCGGCCCGGAGTCGATGCCGCCGACGCCGATCAGCGGGAACGCGCCCTCGGCGCGCACGAAGGTTTCCGCCAGCATGCGGGTCGACAGCTTGAACAGCGGCCGCCCCGAGAGCCCGCCCGCTTCCTTGGCCTTGTCGCGTTCGCGCAGCGCGCCCGGCCGCGCAATCGTGGTGTTGCCGACAATCATGCCGTCGAGGCGGTGCTTGCGCGCGATGCCGACCGCGTCGTCGAGATCCGACAGCGTCAGATCGGGCGCGATCTTGACCAGCACCGGCGTCGGTCCGGCGCGCGGATGCACCCGTTCGCGCGCGTCGACCACGCGGGCGAGCAATTCGTCGAGCGCCTTGGCCTGCTGCAGGTCGCGCAAGCCGGGCGTGTTGGGCGAGGAGACGTTGACGGTGAAATAGCTGGCGACCGGCGCAAAGGTTTCGATCAGCCGCACATAGTCGCCGATGCGGTCGGCGCTGTCGCGGTTGGCGCCGATATTGACGCCGACAATGCCGCCCTCATTGCCGCGTGCGGCCAACCGCCGCAGCATCGCCGCCGCGCCCTCGTTGTTGAAGCCGAGCCGGTTGACGACGCCCTCGTCGGACTCGAGCCGGAACAGGCGCGGCCGCGGATTGCCCGCTTGCGGCAGCGGGGTGACCGTGCCGACCTCGACAAAGCCGAAGCCCAGCCGCAGCAGCGCGTCGGGAACTTGCGCGTTCTTGTCGAAACCGGCGGCAAGGCCGACCGGATTGGGGAAATTGAGCCCAAAGGCGCG
Source organism: uncultured Alphaproteobacteria bacterium (assembly GCA_963762285.1). Classification (GTDB taxonomy): domain Bacteria; phylum Pseudomonadota; class Alphaproteobacteria; order Rhizobiales; family Xanthobacteraceae; genus Pseudolabrys. The sequence goes on from CAVXKE010000017.1 coordinate 19,472, forward strand.
CACCGCCAGCTCGCGGGCGTCGGCGGCCGGCCGCGGCAACGGCATGAAGCGCAAGGCCTTGATCGCCAAGCGCATGCGCATCCTCGGGGTCGAGGGCCCGCATCAGGGGGCGGGACAGACGGTCGAATAAACCGATCACCGCATTCGGCTCCGGGGCGATTGCATGGAACCGACCCTATCGGCGGCGCTACGGCTTGTTCAAGGCGGGCCGGTCAGGAAACTGTTGCGGGAGGGGGGCGACTCAAGGCTATAATTCCTATACTTTGGACGAGAGTTGCAGACGGGCCCGCGCGCATGTCGCTGACACACAACCAGATCTGGACTGCCATCGACCGGCTGGCCGCCCGCGCCAAGCTGACGCCCTCCGGTCTTGCCAAAAAGGCGGGGCTCGATCCCACCACCTTCAACAAATCCAAGCGCATCACCCCGGAAGGCCGGCCGCGCTGGCCGTCCACCGAATCGGTGGCCAAGGCGCTGGCGGCCACCGGCACCAAGGTCGACACCTTCGTCAACCTGATCACCGACAGCGGCAAGGTGGCGATTTCGAACGTTCCCTTGATCGGCTTCGCGGAGGCCGGCGCCGGCGGTTATTTCGACGATGGCGGCTTCCCGGTCGGCAAGGGCTGGGAGGAGATCGCCTTCCCCTCGGTCACCGACGAGCACGCCTACGCGCTGGAAATCTCCGGCGATTCGATGAAGCCGGCCTATCGCGACGGCGACGTCATCGTGGTTTCGCCGGCGGCGCCGGTGCGGCGCGGCGACCGCGTGGTGGTCAAGACCAAGGACGGCGAGGTGATGGTCAAGGAACTCAAGCGCAAGAACTCGAAGCACATCGAGCTCAAATCGCTCAATGCCGAGCACCGCGACCGCACACTGCCGATGTCCGACGTGCTGTGGGTCGCGCGCATCGTGTGGGCCAGCCAGTAATCCTTTTCTCCGTTCGTTCCCGCGCAAGCGGGAACCCAGAGTTCATAATAATCAGGAAATGAGATCAGAGCTGGGTCCCCGCTTACGCGGGGACGAACGGTTAGAGTTGAGCCCACGTCGTCTGGGCCAGCCAGTAGACATCACAACTGCGTCATCGCGGCTGGCTGCGGCCGGCCGATCCCGCTAGCTTTGCCGGCCATTTCCAGAAAAGCGGGGTACGCAATGACCAATACCATTCTCCACGCTTCTTCATGCACTTGTTGCGGCGACATGTTGCGCTCGCGTTTCGACCGGCGTCGATTTCTGCACTTGACCGCCGCAGCCGGCGCGCTGGCGGCATTTCCGTCGCTCGCGCTCGCGGCGAAAGGAAAATACGACGCGATGCTGCTCGGCTGTATCGACCCGCGCTTTCCCGAACCGACGATCAGGTACATGGAACGGCGGCACATGGTCGGGAAATACAGCCAGTTCATCTTTGCCGGCGCTTCGATCGGCGTGGTGGCGCCCGCATTCAAGGATTGGGCGCAGACGTTTTGGGAAAATCTCGCCGCCTCGATGGAAATCCACAGCATTTCGAAAGTGATCGCGATGAACCATCGTGACTGCGGAGCGGCCAAGATCGCCTACGGCGAAGCGAAGGTCGCCAATCGGCACATCGAGACCGAGACGCACAAAGCGGCATTGATGGAATTTCGCAAGCAGGTCAACGAGCGGCAACCCAAGCTCGCGGTCGAGACGGGCCTGATGGCACTCAACGGCAAGGTGGAGATGTTCTCGTAGACGCCTTCGCCCGTTCATTCCCGCGCAAGCGGGAATCCAGTCCGAATTGTAGAGAACTGGGTCCCCGCCTTCGCGGGGACGAGCGGTTGGGTCAGGCACTGCGCGCCAGCGCGCCGTCGATCATGTCGACGGTGTTCTGTAGCCCATAGACCGCGACAAACGAGCCGAAACGCGGGCCCTTCTCCTGGCCGAGCAGCACCTGGTAGAGCATGTTGAACCAGTCGAGCGAAACGCCCGGCTTGCCGTCCTTGGCCTTTTTCTTGTGGTCGAGGAACGGCTCGCGCCGGCCGACCTCGTAGACCACGTCCTGGATTTCCTCCGCCGACGCGTCCGGCGGCAAATTCGACAGCGCGTCGCGCAGATCGATCAGCGCGGCCCGCTCGACCTCGCTCGGCTGGCGGAATTTCTTGGCCGGCTGCACGAAGTCGCGGAAATAATGGATGGCGTATTCCACCTGCGCGTTGAGCTTCGGGTGCGTCTGCGCCGTCACGCCCGGCCGGTAGCGGCCGATGAAGCCCCACAGCGTCTCGGCGTTTTCCGCGTTCGAGGACGACACCAGCGTGAGCAGCATGGAGAACGTGACCGGCATCTCGATCTTGGGCGGATGGCCGGAATGGATGTGCCAGACCGGATTCGACAGGCGCTGCTTGGCGTCCTGGCGCTGATAGCCGTCGAGGAATTGCTGGTATTCGTCGACGGTGCGCGGGATCACATCGAAGTAAAGCCGCTTGGCCGCCTTCGGCTCGCGATACATGAACAGCGACAGGCTTTCCGGTGAGGCATAGCGCAGCCATTCGTCGATGGTGAGGCCGTTGCCTTTCGACTTGGAAATCTTCTGCCCGTTCTCGTCGAGGAACAGTTCGTAGTTGAACCCTTCCGGCGGCGTGCCGCCGAGCGCGCGGCAGATTTCCCCCGACAGCTTCACCGAATCGATCAGATCCTTGCCGGCCATTTCGTAGTCGACGCCGAGCGCCACCCAGCGCATCGCCCAGTCCGGCTTCCATTGCAGCTTGCAGCGCCCGCCGGTGACCGGCGTGGTGACCGGCGCCTTGCTGTCCGGATCTTCGTAGGTGATGGTGCCGGCCTTGGCGTCGTGCGCCAGCACCGGCACCTGCAACACGATGCCGGTCTTCGGATCGATCGGCAGAAACGGCGAATAGGTCTGCGCGCGCTCCTCGCGCAAGGACGGCAGCATGATCGCCATCACCTTGTCGAAGCGTTCCAGCACCGTGAGCAGCGCGCCGTCGAAGCGGCCGGAGGTGTAGCACTCGGTCGAGGACAGGAATTCGTAGTCGAAGCCGAAATGATCGAGGAAGGCGCGCAGGCGCGCGTTGTTGTGGGCACCGAAACTCGGGTGCGTGCCGAACGGATCGGGCACCTGGGTCAGCGGCTTGCCGAGATGACCCTCCAGCATGTCCTTGTTCGGCACGTTGTCAGGAACTTTACGCAAGCCGTCCATGTCGTCGGAGAAGGCGATCAGCCGCGTTTTCACCTTGTCGTCGGTGAGCACGCGGAAGGCGTGGCGCACCATGGTGGTGCGCGCCACCTCGCCGAAGGTGCCGATATGCGGCAGGCCGGAGGGACCGTAGCCGGTCTCGAAGATCACTTCATCCTTGGACCGCTTTTTCAGCCGCGCGACGATCTTGCGCGCTTCCTCGAACGGCCAGGCGTTCGACTGCTCGGCTAGTTGGCGCAAGGTTGCGGCGGTTTCGGCAACGGACATCATCGTCTCCGGCGCGGACAGTAGGAATCCGAGGGCCGCGCGTCAAACCTTCTTGTCATTCCGGGACGCGCCGAAGGCGCGGGCCCGGAATACAGAGCCAAGCTCTGCCTCACGTCTCTGGATTCCAGGTTCGTCCGCCTGCGGCGGACGCCCCGGAATGACACGCGTCAAAATGGGCTGATCGGGAAATAGCGCAGCCACAGGTCGGTAAAGCGGCCTTTCTCCCACAGCCGGAACAGCGCCCAGTTGAACGCCTGCCGCAACAGGTCGTTGCCGCGCTTGACGGCGAGCCGACGCCTTCGCCGAAGAACCGGCTTTCCATATAAGGCCCGCCGCGGAATTCGCAGCAGCCGCCGGAATCGGTGCCGTTGAGCCAGAATGCGAGCGAGATGCCGTCGCCGAATAAGAGATCGACCTCGCCCTTTTTCAGCGCGTCGCGCGCCACTTCGGCGTTCGGATAGGGATGCAGCACGGCTTCGGTGAACAAGGTCTTCAAATAGGCCTCGTGCGCCGTGCCGGCGACCACCGCGATCTTCTTGCCTTCGAGCGCCTGCGGCCGCACGTCGTCGCTGCTGAAGTCGCGACGCGCCACGAAGCGCGCCGGCGTGCGGTAATAGGGGTCGCTGAAATCGACCTGCCGGCGCATCTCCGGCGTCTCGGCGATCGAGGCGATCACCGCGTCGCCCTCGTTCTTATTCAGCGAACCGATCAGCGTGTCGAACCGCCGCATCTGCACCGTGCAGGCAACCTTGATCTCCTCGCAGATCAGCCGCGCCAGATCGACATTGAAGCCGGCGGGCGTGCCGTCCGGCCCGGCATAATTGAACGGCGGGTAGTCGGTCTCGGTGAGGAAGCGGATGATGCTGATGCGCGACAGGTCCGGCCGCTCCGGCCGCCGGCGCGGGTCCCAGAAGCCGGGCACCGCCATCGGGTTGCTGATCGCATTGTCCGCCGGCGCGCCCGGCGGCGAGCGGCGGCGGATTGGCCGGCTGCGCGTTGGCCGTGGCGATCGTCATCGCGGCCAGCATGACGGCGAGCATCGACCTTAATGCCGCCGCGCGCGCATTGACCGCAAAATCGATTCATTCGCCGACCTCAAGGGAAGACTGGCGGCGAACATAGCATCGCAATTGCGGCGAGCCAGCCCTAATCGACAGAGCGCGGGCGGCGTCAGGCGCCGGTCAGGTGCTTCTCGATATCGTGCACCGGATGCTTGACCAGATCCTTGTCGAGCTCGGCGCGCACGGCGCCACGCACCGCATGCGAATAGGCCGGACGGATCATGCCGAGCGCGCGCGGCGGCGCCACCATGATCAGCGACTTGGTCTTGCCGGCGGCGATGGCGCCGTCGAGATGCTGGACCAGACTGCGTGAGAAAGGCCCGCTCGGACTGGTCGTGCCAGTCGGTCTGCTCGACGGTGCTGCGCGCGCCGTGACCGGCCGGACTGAAGGCGCGGCCCGGCGCGTCGGCGCCAAGCTCATGGGTCGCCAAGTCCTTCTGCTCGAAGACCTTGACGGTCTTGAGATTGGGAAACTTGGCGTCGCCGGCGTTCTCCAGCACCAGCGCCTTGGCGCCGTCGCAGACCACAACCCATTCGCCATGCTGGATCAATAATGCTGACATGCGGACCTCCTGAACTGGACGCAAGGCTAGAACAACCACGAATCCCGCGTCTTGTTTTGGATCAAACGCCGGGGCCGCAGATTTCGTTGCCAAACTCGCATTTCAAGGGCGACGAAGGCCCGGCCCGGCTATCGCCGTCAAGACGACGGCGGCCCGGCGTCAGTTGGTGCCGTCGAGCAGCCGGCGGGCGATGACCTGCGCCTGGATTTCGGCGGCGCCTTCGAAAATATTCAGGATGCGGGCGTCGCACAGGATGCGCGAAACCGGGAATTCCAGCGCGAAACCGTTGCCGCCGTGGATTTGCACCGCATTGTCGGCATTGGCCCAGGCGATGCGCGCGGCCAGCAATTTCGCCATGCCGGCTTCCAGGTCGCAGCGGCGGCCGGAATCCTTTTCGCGCGCGGCGAAATAAGTGAGCTGGCGCGCGGTCATGATTTCCGCCGCCATCATGGCGAGCTTGTCGGCGACGCGCGGGAAGCTGACGATCGGCACGCCGAACTGCACGCGGGCTTGCGCATAGCCAAGCGCCTGCTCCATCGCCGCTTGCGCCACGCCGATGGCGCGCGCCGCCGTCTGGATGCGCGCCGATTCGAAAGTCTGCATGAGCTGCTTGAAGCCCAGCCCCTCGACGCCGCCGAGCAGGTTTTCCGGCTTCACTTCGAAGCCGTCGAAGGCGATCTCGTATTCCTTCATCCCGCGATAGCCGAGCACCTCGATCTCGGTGCCGCTCATGCCTTTGGCCGGGAATGGATTTTGGTCGGTGCCGCGCGGCTTTTCGGCGAGCAGCATGGACAGGCCGCGATGGCCGGTTTCCTTCGGGTTGGTGCGCACCAGAAGCGTCATCAGGTCGGCGCGCACCGGATGGGTAATCCAGGTCTTGTTGCCGTAGACCTTGTAGACCCCGCCCTCGCGCACCGCGCGGGTCTTGATCGAGGCCAAATCCGAGCCGGTGTTCGGTTCGGTGAACACGGCGGTCGGCAGCACCTCGCCGGAAGCGATCTTCGGCAGCCATTTTTCCTTCTGCTCGGTGGTGCCGCTGCCGAGGATCAGTTCGGCGGCAATTTCCGAGCGCGTGCCGAGCGAGCCGACGCCGATATAACCGCGCGACAGTTCCTCGGACACCACGCACATCGACTCCTTGCCGAGGCCCATGCCGCCGAATTCCTCGGGGATCGTCAGCCCGAACACGCCGAGCTCCGACATCTGCGCGATGATCTCGAGCGGGATGTAGCTGTTGGTGCGGTGCCAGCTCTGCGCGTGGCCGATCACCTCGCTGTCGGCGAATTTGCGCATTTCCTCGCGGATCGATTCCAGCGTTTCGTCGAGGCCGCACATGCCGACCGTGGCATTGTGGCTGGCGCCCATCAGCTCGATCAGGCGGGCGCGCCGCGCCGCGGTGTTGCCGCTGGCGATCAAGCTCTCGACGCTGCGATTGATGCGCCCGGCAACCTGCGCCGGCGAAAGTCCCAGATCGCTCGGCCGCACCAGTTCGCCCTGGCTCATCGGAATCCCGCCGACGATCTGGGCGAGATATTCGCCGAGCGCGATGCGCACGAGATTTTCCTCGATCTCGCCGAACGTGCCGGCGCCGACCATCCGTTCGGCATAGGCGGCGAGCTGGCGCACGGCCTCCACATAGGTGGCGAGCCAGGCCAGCCCATGGGTGGCGCGCTGCTCGCGATCGAACAGGCGGGCGATCGGGTGGCCTTCCACCACCACCCGCTCACGCACCTTGGCCACCGCGTCGGCCAGCAAGGCATCGAGGGCGGCGGTCGCCTCACGGCTGAGGTCGACCAGCTCGTGTTCGGCGGCGGGGCGGGAGGCAGCGATCGGCATGGGATCCTCGGGTACGGGCAACGCGGTGCCGGCAACAGCGACAACACTACGCGTGCAGTGCACAAAAGCAAAGTAGCCACTAAATTAGCGGGTTTTCCGGCCGTTTCTGGGGCGTCGCGCTACCGAATTGCTGCAAAATCAATCATTTTACGCTTTCAACGCGGAAATAGCGCCGCGCAGCGCGCCCTGCCACTGGCGAGACCCAAATCTGCCCCTGCGCTTCATCGGTCTAGCGTTTGCATTCAACCGCCTAGACCGGCTGCTGACTTCGATTTCGGTGCGCAGCCGCATCGTCGTGCTGGCGCTGATCCCGGTGGTCGGGTTCCTCGCCAACGGGCTGACTTATGTTTCCGGCGAAGCCGGCGTCGGCACCGCTTTCGAGACCGTCAAGCATTCCACCGCGCTCGCCGATGCCAGCCGCGATTTCAAAAGCGCGGTCGCGGCGATGCAAATTACCGTGAAGGACTTCGCCGCCAGCCCCAATAACAATCTGGTGCTAAACTTCGAACGGGATCATGCGCTCGCGCTGCGGAGCCTGGATACCATCGCGGCCTCGACCGACCCGCACGACCGCCGCCGACGTTAAGGACCTCGCCGATGCCGTCGCGGCCGCGGCGGAAAACCTGGAAGCGCAAGTGCGGCGTTTCCTGCGCAACGTGCAGGCCGCCTAGCCCTTTCCGCGCCTTTTCCGTTCGCATAGCGGGGCGCAATTGCCCCCTTGCAAAGCGCGCGGCGATAGTCGATCTCAAGGCGACCGACATTATGGCGGGGCCGGGCCTTTGCGCACTCTCAAACTGTCGTGGTCGATCGTAATTGACGCGCTCTGGCGATTTCTCGCCCACGACGGCTGGGCGATCGCGAGCCATATCGCGCTGTCCACCCTGATGGCGATGTTCCCGTTCCTGATCGTGGTCACCGCGCTGGCCGGCTTTTTCTTCGGCTCGAAGGAACTCGCCGACGAGGCCGCGCGCGTGCTGCTGGAAGCCTGGCCGAAGGAGGTCGCCGGCCCGATCGCCTTCGACGTCACCGACGTGCTCACCAAGACCCGCGGCGACGTGCTCACCTTCGGCGTGCTGTTCGCCCTGTATTTTGCCTCCAGCGGCGTGGACGGCCTGCGCATCGGCCTCAACCGCGCCTATGATGCGGTTGAGGCGCGCTCGTGGTGGATCCTGCGGCTGGAGGCGATCGTTTACGTCCTCATCGGCGCGGTGGCGATCCTGGCCTTCTCGTTCCTGGTGGTGCTGGCGCCGCTGATCTGGGCGAGACTGGTGCATTACGTGCCGGGGTTAGAGCCGTTCAGCAACCTCATCGACTTCGCCCGCTATGCCGTGGCGGTGGTGGTGCTGGTGATCGCGCTGGCGATCGTGCACCGCTGGCTGCCGGCCGGCCGCCGTTCGTTTAAAGAGATCACGCCGGGCGTTTTCGCGACGCTGTTTTTATGGCTGATCAGCGGCGCCGCGTTCGGCCGCTATCTCGCCGATTACGCGTTCACCTATGTGTCGATGTATGCGGGGCTGGCTTCGGTGATGATCGCGCTGGTGTTCCTCTATATCTGCGCGTCGATCTTCATCTTATGCAGTGAGTTGAATGCGGCCATCTTCACCGCGCGCAATGGCGGGAAGCGCGAGTAATCCGGCCGACGACCGGGACTAAATTTCGATGACGGCGCGTGCGGGCGCGCCGCCCGATGCCGCCTAATGACTTTGCCGCACCGCAAGGCGGATGCTAGCGTCCCCGCCGCCCCGTTACGCACCGTCTTGCAACGCATCGACTGCAACCGCGATGGCCGAAGAAAAAGATTTGCCGGCTGCCAAGCCCGCTCAATCGCTCAGCGTGATCATCCCGTCGCGCAGCCAGCCGCGGCAAGCCGAATTCCTGCGCCGCGCGGTACAGTCGATCAAGGCGCAAACGATCTATTCCACGATGAAAATCGATATCGTCGTCGGGCTCGATCGGGGCCAATCGCTTCCGGCGGGACTGGCCGACGAATTAGGGCTGGTCGCCGTCGAGAGCCGTGCCACTTCGCAAGCGGCCGCGCTCAATGCCGCGATCCGGAACGTTAACACCGATTTGCTGGCGATTTTGGAGGACGACGATCGGTGGCATCCGCGGTTCCTGGAATTGGCCGGCAAGGCATTGTCGTTTGCAGGCTTTGTGTCGTCGACGCAATTGGAGCTCAATGAAAAAAACGAGGTGGTGCGCATCAACGACTTTCCGACGCCGTCAGGCTGGCTGATGCCGGTCTCCACCATGCGGACGGTCGGAGAGTTCAACGAGAGCCATCGCTGGCACCTCGACAACGAGTGGCTCGGGCGGTTGGCGGAAAGCAAAATTCCGCGCGTGCACTGGGTGGAGGCTACCGCACCGGTCGAATTGGGTCACATGGACCAGATCAGGCCGTGGCTCGCTTGTGTCATCAAGCTCGGCGGCGAAGCCATCCGGATCGCCCGGCACGAGCTGCCAGTTCCATTGATCCAGCGTTTGGTGCACGCGCAGTCCGGCGTAAGCAATATTCAGCAGAGCAGCGAGTTGCGAAACGAGTCGCGACAGGAAATCAAGGCGCTGGTCGCGCGATTTGGCCGTATTCCTTGGTGACTGCGCCCGGCGACTTGCCGATCGGTCGATGCGCTAGGCCGTCGCCGCCGCTTCCTGCGCGTCTTCCAGCGTTTTCAGGCCCGGGCGCGGCGCGTTGACCATCACCGCCATGTTGCCGGGCGGGTGCTGGTTCTTCCACATCTTCATGTGGGCGAGCGGGATCTTGTCCCAGGGAAACACCTCGCTCATGCAGGGATCGATGCGCTGCTCGAGCACGAAGCGGTTGGCCATCGAAGCCTGCTTGAGATGGGCGAAATGGGAGCCCTGGATGCGCTTCTGCCGCATCCAGACATAGCGGGCGTCGAAGGTGAGATTGTAGCCGGTGGTGCCGGCGCAGAACACGACCATGCCGCCGCGCTTCACCACCAGACACGAAACCGGGAAGGTCTGCTCGCCCGGATGCTCGAACACGATGTCGACGTCGCGTTTGCCGGTGATGTCCCAGATCGCCTTGCCGAAGCGGCGCGCTTCCTTGGTCCAGTCATTGTATTCGGCGGTGTTGACGGCCGGCATCTGGCCCCAGCACTTGAATTCCTTGCGGTTGATCACGCCCTTGGCGCCCAGATTGAAAACATATTCCGCCTTCGATTCGTCGGAGACGACGGCGATGGCGTTGGCGCCCGAGGCCGCCACCAGTTGCAGGCCGAACACGCCGAGCCCGCCGGAGGCGCCCCACACCAGCACATTGTCGCCCGGCTTGAGCGTATGCGGCGAATGGCCGAACAGCATGCGATAGGCGGTGGCGAGCGTGAGCGTGTAGCAGGCCGACTCTTCCCAGGACAGGTGCTGGGGCTTGTGCATCAATTGCCGCGACTGCACGCGGCAGAACTGCGCGAACGAGCCGTCCGGCGTCTCGTAACCCCAGATGCGCTGCGAGGGCGACAGCAGCGGATCGCCGCCGTTGCAGTCCTCGTCGTCACCGTCGTCCTGATTGCAGTGGACGATGACCTCGTCGCCGACTTTCCAGCGATGCACCTTGCTGCCGACCGCCCAGACGATGCCGGAAGCATCGGAGCCGGCGATGTGGAACGGATGCTTGTGCACGTCCAGGGTGGAGACCGGCTGGCCGAGACCGGCCCAGACGCCGTTGTAATTGACGCCGCCCGCCATCACGAACAGCAGCACTTCGTCCTCGCCGATCGGCCAGGTCGGCACCACTTCGAGCTGGAACGATTTGTCCGGCGGACCGTGGCGTTCCTTGCGGATCACCCAGGCGTGCATCTTCTCGGGCACGTGCCCGAGCGGCGGAATCTCGCCGATGTCATAAAGGTCTTTGAGCGGAGCGACGCTCTTCACCTTGGCGACGGCCGGCATCTGCACTCTCCTTGCGCTTTGATCAGTCTGGCGCAATTCATGCTGCAACGCAATATTTCGTTTAGCGCTAGGTCGCGCTCATTGCCGCCGGCGCCATGGTGGCGACGCCCTAAAACCACGCCTCGTGGTGTTGGCGGAGCCGCTTGCCTTCGAGTAGCGGCTCAGCCGTGCACCCGGCGCTGACGCCGACAAAGCTTCATGTCCGTGCCCGCCTGATCTGCATCGGCACGCGCGGTGTCATCACGCATTCGTTGCAGTTGAATTCACAGCCGCGCCCGCGGCGGTCGACGCGGCGGCTGCTTTGCTATTCAATCGCCGACGATCAGCGGCCGCCATCGGGGGCGATGCCGCGATCAGGGAGAATACGCCATGGATCTTCAAGGTCTCATTATCCTGCTCGTCATCGGCGCCATTGCCGGCTGGCTGGCCGGCCAGATCATGAAAGGCGGAGGCTTCGGCCTCATCGGCGACATCATCGTCGGCATCATCGGCGCCGTCATCGGCGGCTGGCTCTGGGGCGCGCTCCATCTCCCCGGCATTGGGCCCTGGTGGCTCACGTCGATTATCAGCGCGACCATAGGCGCGTGCATTCTGTTGTTCGTGATCCGCTTGGTGAAACGGGCCTGACGCCACCAACGGGCCCGCACGGGCCCTGCGATAGCGGTTGAATTGCAGACTCTCCGGGGCCGGCCGCCCCGGAACGCGGCTTCGATGTTGCATTGCAACAAGGGCTAGGCCACACTGTCGCCTGCAGGCGAAGCGATGCGCGACAAAACCCAACGCGACAAGCCTTGGATCTTCCGGACTTACGCCGGCCACACCTCGGCCGCGGATTCCAACGCGCTCTATCGCAAGAATCTGGCCAAGGGGCAGACCGGCCTGTCGGTCGCCTTCGATCTGCCGACGCAGACCGGCTACGACTCCGACCACGTGCTGGCGCGCGGCGAGGTCGGCAAGGTCGGCGTGCCGGTCTGCCATCTCGGCGACATGCGCGCGCTGTTTGCCGGCATCCCGCTCGGCACCATGAACACCTCGATGACCATCAACGCCACCGCGGCGTGGCTGATGGCGCTCTATATCGCGGTGGCCGACGAGCAGGGCACGCCGCGCGCCGCACTGACCGGCACCATCCAGAACGACATCATCAAGGAATATCTCTCGCGCGGCACTTACGTGTTTCCGCCGAAGCCTTCGCTGCGGCTGATCAAGGACGTGGCGATCTTCACCACGACCGAATTGCCGAAGTGGAATCCGATGAACATCTGCTCCTACCACTTGCAGGAGGCGGGAGCGACGCCGGTGCAGGAGCTCGCCTTCGCGCTCGCCACCGCCATCGCGGTGCTCGACACGGTGAAGGCGTCGGGCGAGGTCTCCGAAGAAAAATTCGGCGAGGTGGTCGGGCGCATTTCGTTCTTCGTCAATGCCGGCCTGCGCTTCATCACCGAGATGTGCAAGATGCGCGCCTTCGTCGAATTGTGGGACGAGATCACGCGCGAGCGCTACGGCATCACCGACGCCAAGCAGCGGCTGTTCCGTTATGGCGTGCAGGTAAATTCCTTGGGCCTCACGGAGCCGCAGCCGGAAAACAATGTGCCCCGCATTCTGCTCGAAATGCTGGCGGTCACATTGTCCAAGAATGCGCGCGCCCGCGCCGTGCAGCTGCCGGCCTGGAACGAGGCGCTCGGGCTGCCGCGGCCGTGGGATCAGCAATGGTCGCTGCGCATGCAGCAGATTCTCGCCTACGAGACCGACCTGCTCGATTATGGCGACATCTTCGACGGCTCGGCCGAAATTGCGCGCAAGGTGGACGCGCTCAAAGCCGAAGCCAAGGAAGAGCTCGCGCGCATCGACGCGATGGGCGGCGCGGTCGCCGCGGTCGAGTCGGGCTACATGAAGCAGCAGCTGGTCGAATCCAACACCGCGCGGCTGGAAGCGATCGAACGCGGCGAGCAGATCGTGGTCGGCGTCAACAAATATCTCGAAAGCGAGCCCTCCCCGCTCACCGGCGGCGTCGACTCGATCATGACTGTGTCGACAGATGCCGAACGCGATCAGCTCGAAAAGCTGAAAGCCTGGCGCGCGGCGCGCGACAAGCGCGCAGTGGCCGATGCGTTGGCCGAGCTCAAACGCGCGGCAACCACCGGCACGAACATCATGCCGCCCTCGATCGCCTGCGCCAAAGCCGGCGTCACCACCGGCGAATGGGGCTGGACCCTACGCGAGGCGTTCGGCGAATACCGCGCGCCCACCGGCGTCGGCCGCGCCATGCGCAACGACGTGACCGGGCTCGACGACATTCGCGCCGACGTCGACCGCGTCTCGCGCAAGCTCGGCCGCCGCCTCACCTTCCTGGTCGGTAAGCCCGGGCTCGACGGCCATTCCAATGGCGCCGAGCAGATCGCGGTGCGCGCGCGCGATGCCGGCATGCAGGTGGTCTATGAGGGCATCCGCCTGACGCCGGAGGAGATCGTCGCTGCCGCGCGCAAGCAAAAGGTCCATGTCATCGGGCTATCGGTGCTGTCGGGCAGCCATCTGCCGCTGGTGCATGACGTGGTCGGCCGCATGAAAGAGGCGGGGATCGACGTGCCGCTGGTGGTCGGCGGCATCATTCCGCCCGAGGATGCCGCCGAACTGGCGAAATCCGGAGTGGCGGCGGTCTATACGCCGAAGGATTTCGAGTTGAACCGCATCATGTCCGACGTGGTGCGCATCGTCGAGCGGGCGAATGGCGCGAGCAACGTCTAGTGCCCGCTCATTCCCGCAGAAGCGGGAACCCAGCCCGAGATTTAGTCGGCGTCCCCGCTTTCGCGGGGACGAGCGGTGATCGCACTTAGCGCCCGCGCCAGCTTGCCGGGGCTGACCGGCTTCACGAAATAGAAGTTCATGCCGGCCGCGCGCGCGGCGGCCTCCTCGCCGCTCCCGGTGCGGCCGGAAATGCCGATCACCGGCACCTGCCCCGCCTTGCCCGGCAGCGCGCGGATGCGGCGCGTCGCCTCGACGCCGTCGAGGCCCGCGAGCGCCACATCCATCAGCACCGCGTCATAGCTGCCGCGCGATACGGCATCGACCGCCGCCTCGCCGCTCTCGACGAAATCGACGCTGTGGCCAAGCCCGCCGAGAATCGTATTCATCACCACACGGCCATACGGGTTGTCCTCGGCGCACAGGATCGACAACGCGCGTTTAGGCGCCGGCAGCGCTGAGCCGCTACGTTCGGCCTGAGCGCTCGCGTCCACGCAATCGACCGGCACGCTGAGGCGGAAAGTGGTGCCATGGCCTTTCTTGCTGGTGACGGCAAGCTCGCCGCCCATCGCCTCGGCGATGCGCTTGACGAAGACCAGGCCGAGGCCGGCGCCGCCGTAGCGGCGCGCGATCGCTTCGCCCGCCTGTGCGAACGGGCGGAACAGATTTTTCACCTCGCGCGGCGCAATGCCGATGCCGGTATCGGCGACGGTGAACAACAGACGCACGCGCGAGCGCCCGGCCGGTTCAGCGCCGGCAGTAAAGACGACGGTGCCGTCGCTGGTGAATTTGACCGCGTTGTCGGCAAGGTTTTCCAGCGCCGCGCGCAGGCGCAGCGCGTCGCCGGCCACCATCGCCGGCAGGCCGGGCGCCAGCGCAATTTCGGCCTTGATGCCTTTGTTGCCCGCGCGCGCGATCAGCGCGACGCCGACCGCCTCGGCCAGCCGCCGCGGCGAGAATGGCTCGTGCTGCAAGGTTAAGCCGGCGGCGTCGGCCTTGACGGCATCGACGATCAAAGTGGTGAGCGCGGCGAGATGATCGGCGCCGCTCTTGATCGCGTTCGCCCATTCGCGCTCGCGCGTGCCGAGGTCGGACGCCGCCAGCAGCTCGGCCAGCGCCACGATGCCGGTCAGCGGCGTGCGGATGTCGTGTGCGATGCCGGCGAGCGCGGCTTCGATCGCGCGTTTGGCCGGCGCCTTGCGCGGGCGCGCGCGCGCCTTGCGCGTCCGCTTGCTGGGCCTGTGCTTCGCCATTGGTCCCCCGACCCGCAGGCGACAATGGCATGGAAGCCGCGCTCAATCGAGCCCGACCGCTTTGCGGATGTCCGCCGCGGTCGCGCCTTGCGCCCGCAGCTCGCGCAAACCCGTGGCTAGCGTCGATTTCGACAGTTTGTTGCCGTCGGCATCGAGGATCAGGCGGTGGTGGTGGTAGCGCGGTGCCGGCAGGCCGAGCAGCGCCTGCAACAGGCGGTGGACACTCGTTGCGTGAAACAAGTCGCGCCCGCGTACCACATCGCTGACGCCCTGCGCGGCATCGTCCACCACCACGGCCAGGTGATAGCTGGTGGGCGTTTCCTTGCGCGCCAGGATCACGTCGCCCCAGACGCTGGGGTTGGCGGCGATACTGCCGGTTTCGCCGGACGGGCCAGCGCCGGTTTCCTGCCAAGTGAGCGGGCCAGTACGGAAGATTGCCGCCTGCATGTCGAGGCGCAGCGCATAGGGCTCGGCGGCCATGCGGCGCGACCGCTCCGAAGCGGACAGTGTCTTCGCATTGCCGGGATAAAGCGGCACGCCGTCGGGATCGCGCGGCCAAGCGCCGAGTGCCTCGCGCTCCATCACCAGTCGCGCGATCTCGGCGCGGCTCTCGAAGCTCGGATAGATCAGGCCCATGGCATCGAGCTGGGCGAGCGCCGCGCGGTAGTCCTCATAGTGCTCCGATTGCCGCCGCACCGGCTGCTCCCAGGCAATGCCGAGCCAGGCCAGATCCTCGTAGATCGCCGCCTCGTATTCCGGCCGGCAGCGCGCTTCATCGATGTCCTCGATGCGCAGCAACAGCCGGCCGCCCGCCGCCTTCGCCCGATCGGCATTGAGCAGCGCCGACAGCGCGTGGCCGAGATGCAGATAGCCGTTGGGCGACGGCGCGAAGCGGAAAACGGGTGGCAATTTAGTCCCCGGGTGTCATCGTCCGCGAAAGCGGACGATCCAGTACTCCGCAGCGCTTGCGAGTCCAACAATTTTCACGGATTACTGGATGCCCGCCTTCGCGGGCATGACAGTACGCCATGACCCATTTCCTCCACACCCAAGCCGATCTCGACGCCGGCCTTGCGCAACTGATCATCGCCGACCCGCGCCTCAAGCCGGTTGCCGAGAAGGCCGGCGTCTTCGGCCTGCGCCGGCGCGAGGCGGGCTTTGCCGGCCTGTGCGCGATCGTGTGCGGGCAGCAGCTCTCGACCGCGAGCGCCGCCGCCATCCGCGCCCGGCTGTTCGCCGCCTTCGATCCGTTTCATCACGACACGGTGCGCCGCGCGCGCGCCGACAAGCTCAAGCGGCTGGGCCTGTCCGCTGCGAAAATCAAATCGATCCGCGAGATCGGCAAGGCACTCGCCAAGGGCCACATCGATCTCGGCGCGGTCGGCGATATGGAGGCCGACGCAGCGCACGCTAAACTCACCGCGCTGCACGGCGTCGGGCCCTGGACGGCCGATATTTATCTGCTTGTTCTGCCTCGGCCACGCCGATGCGTTTCCGGCCGGCGATCTCGCCGTGCAGGAATCCGCGCGCATCGCACTCGGGCTTCGCAAGCGCCCGGACCCCAAAGCGCTCGGCAAGATCGCCGAAGCCTGGCGGCCCTGGCGCGGTGTGGCGGCGCATCTGCTATGGGCTTATTATCACGCGGTGAAGAAGCGCGACGTGGTGCCGGTTCAGCCGCAGGCGAAAAAACCGAAGGCGAAGAAAAGGAAAAATCGAAATGGCTGAACTCGACGGCCCGCGGCTGGAGCCGCGTTCGGGCAAGGCGCGCCAGCTCGTGGTGTTCCTGCACGGCTATGGCGCCGACGGCAACGACCTGATCGAGATCGGCCGCGCGTGGGCCGGCCTGCTGCCGGATACCGCCTTCGTGTCGCCGCACGCGCCGCGCCCATGCGGACAGGCGCCGGTCGGACGCGAATGGTTTCCGCTGACCTTCCGCGACCCGAACGAGCGCTGGACCGGCGTCAACGCGGCCGCGCCGGTGCTCAACGCATTTCTCGATGCCGAACTCGCGCGCCGGCAATTGCCGCCGCAGGCTTTGGCGCTGGTCGGTTTTTCCCAAGGCACCATGATGGCGCTGCATGTCAGCTTGCGCCGACCGGTGCCGCCCAAGGCGGTCGTCGGTTATTCCGGCATGCTGGTGGTGCCGGAAGACGTCGACCCCGACAAGTTCGCCGCCGAGATCAAAGCCAAGCCGCCGGTGCTGCTGATTCACGGCGACCAGGACGAGCTGATTCCGGTGCAGGCGCTGTTTCACGCGGCGCAGGGGCTCGCCGCGCTGGAAATACCGACCGAATGGCACATCTCGCATGGCATCGGCCACGGCATCGATCAGGAAGGCCTGCGCCAGGGCGGAGAGTTTCTCGCCCGCCATTTTGCCGCCCGTAAATAAGCCGGTTGCGGGTAACGCTCAGGCCCGACTTCACAATCCTGTCACGCTGCCCTATTAGTAGCGGGTAGGCCGCGTGGCGGCGGCCATAGGGAGGTGGAGAGGAGCCTCGCTTGAACGTGCACGTATCGCCCAGCGGTTTTCCGGCGCTGGTGCTCAACGCGGATTTCCGGCCGCTGAGTTATTACCCCTTGTCGCTGTGGTCCTGGCAGGACGCGATCAAGGCGGTGTTCCTCGAGCGCGTGAACATTGTCGCCAATTACGACCGCGCGGTACGCAGCCCGAGCCTGGAAATCAAGCTGCCGAGCGTGGTGTCGCTCAAGACCTTCGTGAAGCCTTCGACCCATCCGGCCTTCACCCGGTTTAACGTGTTCCTGCGCGACCGCTTCTCCTGCCAGTATTGCGGCGAGCGCGAGGACCTGACCTTCGACCATCTGCTGCCGCGCTCGCGCGGCGGGCACACCACCTGGATCAACGTGGTCACCGCCTGCTCGGACTGCAATTTGCGCAAGGGCAACCTGACGCCGCCGGAAGCCAAGATGTGGCCTTCGCAGATGCCGTTCCAGCCCACGGTGCAGCACCTGCACCGCAACGGGCGGGCATTTCCACCGAACTATCTGCACGAAAGCTGGCTCGACTATCTTTATTGGGATACCGAGTTGGAGCCGTAAGGCGCCGGCCGTTGGCCATGCCGTTTTGGCCTATTTCTTTGAACTATCCGCGATTTGACCGGCATCAAGGCGGCGGCATGCCCGTCCGCTAGCGTACCCGTGGCTGGGGGGCCGCAGCGGAGCTCGCGCAATGAACAAACCCGTCGGAATCGACACAGCGCGAATTGAGCCGGTGGCGCCCGTGGTGCTCATGCCGAAACCGCCCCCGGCCGCTTGGCGTTCTCGAAAATTCTGGTTGATCGGCGGGCTAGCGTCGTTTGCGGTGCTCGCCGCCATCGGCCTCGTTTGGTGGCTCGCCACCACCGAAGCGCCGGTCAGCTACACTACGGCCCCGGTCACGCGCGGCGCGGTGACGCGCATGGTAACCGCCACCGGCACGGTCAACCCGGTGCTCACCATCATCGTCGGAACATATGTGTCCGGCGTCATCCGGGAGCTGAGCTGCGACTACAATACAAAAGTGAAAATCGGCCAGGTCTGCGCCAAGATCGATCCGCGTCCCTACCAAACGGTGGTCGACCAGAACAAAGCCAATCTCGACGCGGCCAAGGCGCAGCTCGACAAGGACAAGGCCACCCTCGCCTACACGCAACTCTTCTATGATCGCATGGCAGGGCTGGCGAAGACCAATGCGGTTTCCAAGGATTCCCTCGATAACGCCAAGAACCTCCTCGATCAGGCGAGCGCGCAGGTTGGTGTCGACGAGGCCACCATCGCGCAGCGCCAGGCTCAGCTCGCCACCGCCCAGGTCAATCTCGACTACACCAACATCGTCTCGCCGGTGGACGGCACCGTGGTGTCGCGCAATGTGACGATGGGGCAGACGGTCGCGGCAAGTTTCCAGACGCCGACGCTGTTCCTGATCGCCACCGACCTCACCAAGATGCAGGTCGACACCAATGTGAGCGAAAGCGACATCGGCGGCATCAAGGAGTGGGACAAGGCGATCTTCACCGTCGACGCATTTCCGAAGCGCAGCTTCCAGGGCGCGGTTTCCCAGGTACGCCAATCGCCGCAGAACCTGCAGAACGTGGTGACCTATGACGTCGTGGTCAGCTTCGACAATTCCGATCGCGCGCTCAAGCCCGGCATGACAGCGGCAACCCAGATCATCATCGATCAACGCAACGACGTATTGCGGGTGCCGAGCCAGGCGCTGCGTTATGCTCCCGCGGCCGCCGGCGCAACGCGGCGGAGCGGCACGTCCGCCAAAACCGGTCAGGCGCCGCAAGCAAGGGTCTGGGTGCTGCGGGATGGCAAGCCGGTGCGGGTCGCGGTGACCGCCGGTCTCGACGACGACACTTTCACAGAAATCGTCAAAGGCGAGCTGAAGGCCGGCGACCTGGTCATCACCGCCGAGCAACGCACCAACAGCAACAAGCCGGCGGCGCCGCGCCTGCAGTTGTGACGCGGCCAACGGCCGGTGAATCGACCATGGCAAAACCAATCATCAGGCTCGAGCACGTCACGCGGACCTACCACGTCGGCGATATGGACGTGCATGCGCTGCGCGACGTTAGCCTCACGATTAGCGCGGGTGAATTCGTCGCCATCATGGGCTCCTCGGGCTCCGGTAAGTCGACGCTGATGGCGGTGCTCGGCTGCCTCGACCGGCCAAGCAGCGGTCAATATTTTTTCGAAGGCACCGATGTCGCGGGCTTAAGCGAACCCGATCGCGCGCGGCTGCGCAGCGAACGCCTGGGCTTCGTGTTCCAGAGCTTCAATCTACTGTCCCGTACCAGCGCGATCGAGAACGTGGCGTTGCCGCTGTTCTACGCGGCATCCGGGCCGGCCGGCGCCGCCTCGCGCGTCGAGCGGGCACGCGCGTCGCTCAAGCTGCTGGGCTTAAGCGACCGCGAACGCAACACGCCGGGCCAGCTCTCGGGCGGCCAGCAGCAGCGCGTCGCGATTGCGCGGGCTCTCATCAATGCGCCCGGTTTGCTGCTGGCCGACGAGCCGACCGGCAACCTCGATACCCGCACCTCGCACGAGATCATGCAGACGCTGACGCAGCTCAATCGCGAGCACGGCGTTACCATCATCGTCGTCACGCATGAGTCCGACATCGCCGCTTACGCCGATCGCACTTTGACCATGCGCGACGGCCAGATCGTCTCGGACGCGCAAAATCCGAAGCCGGTCAAGGTCGCCGGGTCGCAGCCCGCCGCTTTGCCGGCCAAAGACCGATCGATTCCGCAGCCGCAACGACCGTTGCTCGCCGCCGCAAGGCACAGGAACACCTTTTGGGGATTCGGGGTGATGATCATGGCCGCCGCCGCGCAGGCGATCTGGCGCAACATGATGCGGTCGTCCTTGACGATGCTTGGCGTCTTCATCGGCGTCGCGGCCTTGATCGCCATGGTCGCCGTCGGCCAGGGCGCCAATGACGCGGTGCGCAAGCAGATCGAGCGGCTCGGCACCAATCTCGTGGTGGTGCTGCCGGGCGCAAGGACGGCGGGCGGCATGCGCGGGGGATCCGGCAGCGCCACCACGCTCACGATCAGCGACGCGCAGGCGATACGTCGCGAGAGCACGGCTGTCAGCGAGGTCAGCTACCTCATCAGGCAGTCCGGCCAGGTTGAGTTCGGCAATCAGAACTGGGCCACGCAAATCCAAGGCATCAGCCCGAATTACCCGCCGATGACGAACTGGCGGATCGACAGCGGACGCGAGATTTCGCCCGACGACGAGACGTCGGCGGCGCTGGTGGTGGTGATCGGGCAGACCGTATCAAAACAGTTATTCGGCGGGTCGCAGACCCCTGTCGGCGCGCTCATCCAGGTGAAGGGCGTCCCGTTGCGGGTGATCGGCGTGCTGGAGTCCAAGGGGCAAACGTCGTTCGGCCAGGACCAGGACGATTTGGTGATGATTCCTTTCACCACCGCGGAACGCAAAGTACTCGGCGTGGCCGCGCCGTCACAGGCGCAGGCACAGTTCAATTGGATCTATCCTCTTCCGCCCAACCCCTACGGCCTGCAGGCGCACCTCGCAGGCTTCGTCAACCAGATTTACGTGCAAGCCGTCAATTCGGCGGACGTGCAGCCGGCGATCCGCGAGATCACCGAGATTCTTGCCCGCCGTCACCGCATCAAGCCCGGCGCTGACAACGATTTCTCCGTGCGCAATCTGAGCCAGATCGCAGAAGCCGCCGAGAGCTCAAGCCGCATCATGGCGCTCCTGCTCGCCGCCGTCGCCTCGATATCGCTGGTGGTCGGCGGCATCGGCATCATGAACATTCTGCTGGTGTCGGTGACGGAACGCACGCGCGAGATCGGCCTGCGCATGGCGATCGGCGCCCGCCGCCTGCATGTGCTGCTGCAATTCCTCGCCGAGGCGGTGTTCCTGAGCGTCACCGGCGGGATCGCCGGAATCATTACCGGCGCGGCGTTCTCCGTGGCCATCTCGGCGATCTTCGGCTGGGCGGCGCCGATCTCGGCCGCGGCGATTGCCGGCGGATTCCTGTTTTCGGCGGCGGTGGGTATCTTCTTCGGCTACTATCCGGCGCGTAAAGCCGCGCATCTCGATCCGATCGAGGCGCTGCGCTACGAATGAGCGGTTCCGCTTTCTTGGCTAGCCCGGCAGCATCCGCTGCAGCACGCCGTCGCGGCGGACAAAATAATGATAAAGCGCGGCCGCCACGTGCAGGCCGACCAGCGCCAGCAACAGATAATTCGCCAGCAATCCGTGCACGTCGCCGGTCCAGCGCAAGCCGGGCGCGCGCGTGGCCACCAGTTTCGGCAATTCCAGCCCGAACATGATGACCGGGAAGCCGCGCCAGGACGCGTTGATCCAGCCCAGGATCGGCACCACGAACAACAGCCCGTAGAGCAGCCAGTGCACGACGCGCGCGGATTGCAGCTGCCACGGCGGCAGGCCGTCCTGCGGCGGCGGTTCGGCATGGGTCGCCCGCCAGGCCAGGCGAATGACGGCGACCAACAGGATCAGTACCCCAAACGAGAGGTGCAGGTTGATCAGCGTCTCAGGCTTCGTGTCGCGGCGGATTTCCGGCATCGTCCAGGCGACGACGAACTGGGCGATCAGCAGCGCGACGACGGTCCAGTGCAACGCCTTCGCCGCCCCGGTGTAGCCGAGATTGTTTTCCGCTTTAGCCATCTTGTCCGGTATCCCTTGCGGTTGAAACGATCGCACCTATATAGCTTCAAACGACGATGTCGAGCCGCAAGGCTCCATTGTCGGCCCGCAGGCGGGAATACCTGCCCTGCGGGAAAGCGGCCACGAAATGCAGCAGGTGACGCCGGATGTACGCGCACCTTCTCGTTTTCGTGGTCGTTATCATTTTGGCGCCCGGTTGCTGATTATTTTTCCCGCACAATTCGCACGAGGCCTGCGGTAGAGGAGCTACCCGGCCCGCTTGTGCTCGGCGAGCGAGGCGCGCGCGCCCCAGGCGGCGACCACGGCCAAGAAGAATGAGAGCGGAACGTCGTAGCCGGCGAGCGAAATCCCCAAAAACCGCCAGGCCGCCTCGTCGCAACGGATCAGGCTGATGCGGTTTTGCAACTGGCCCATGATGTCGCGTGCGTTGCCGAATTTGTTGATCGGCCCCGAGCAGTCATTCGGTCCCGGCCACCATTTCCATTCCACGCCGGCGTGATAGGCGGCAAGCCCGGTATTCCACAACATGGCAAGCATGATCATCAGAAAGCCGAGCAGTATCACCTTGCGCGAGGCGCCGTGTTTGGCGCCGAGCCAGAGCAGCGCCGCCAGCGGAATGCTGAAATAGAACGCGATCCGCTGCTCGAGGCAAAGCGGGCACGGCAGGATCAAAAGGACGTATTGGAAGAAGTAGACGGTGGCGATGCCCAACGCGCCGACCACGGCGATGACCGCCGCAGCGGATAGCTGCGGCTTCTCTCGGGCCAACACGAGATAATCGGTCGTCATGCCTTCTGCCTTATTGAGAATTTAGTCCGCCTTCGCCAAAGGCTGCGGCGCGACAGCCTCCGCCGAGCTGCCCGCGTTGGCTCGGCTCGCCGAGCCGAAGCTCGCGAGAGCGTAGGCTGGTGCCCCTGGCCGGACTCGAACCAGCACGATGTTACCACCACCTGATTTTGAGTCAGGCGCGTCTACCAATTCCGCCACAGGGGCATTTTGCGCATGATCTTGTCCGAAAAGAGATTTCCACTTCTCGGGATCCTGCGCTGGCCGGGCGGATCATAGCGGCGCAACTTGCGGGGTCAACGGTGGGCCGGAACGCCGGCTTTAGGCCGTGGGTGGCCGCGACGGCCGGCCCAATTAACATAAAAACAATGGTTGCCGGCTACCTAATTGCGGCAACGGGAATTGTCCCGCCCGTTCACCAGACGCACGAGCCGCACACAACCCATCGATTAGGCGTCTTGCCGATGACCGACATTTCGCCAATTTGGCTTGCGGTTGCCGCCGGCGCTTTGGCTGTCGGATTTCTGGTTGCTTCTTATCGCCGTGTCGCCAGCAAATGCCGCGTGTTCGACATCGCGCTCAACAACATGTCGCAAGGCTTGGTCATGTTCGACAAAGCCGAGCGTATGGTGTTCTGCAATGACCGTTATATCGATCTCTACGGTCTGTCGCGCGATGTCGTGAAACCCGGCGCCACGTTGCGCGACGTTATCCGCAATCGGAAAAGGACCGGCGGCCTCACGGTCGACGTTGAAAAATATCATGACGACATTCTCGCCTCGATAACCAGCGACAGGACCTTGAGCCGCATCGTTGAGACGCCGGACGGGCGCACCATCTCCGTCGTTAACCGGCCGATTGCCGGCGGCCGCTACTGGGTCGGCACCCACGAGGACGTCACCGAGCGTCACAAGACCGAAAAGCAGCGCACGCTCCTGCAGGAGCAGGAGAGCCGGCGTGCCCGGGTGGACGCGGCGATCGGGGCGTTCCGGCACGGAGTCAAAATAGTCCTGGGTTCGGTGAGCGAAAGCGCATCGGTCATGCGCTCGACCGCCACCGGCCTTTCGTCATCCTCCGGCGAGACCGCGCAACAGGCGGCCGGCGCCGTCGACATGTCGAACGAGGCGTCCAGCAATGTCAGCGCGGCCGCCGCCGCCGCCGAACAATTGCTCGCCTCGATCGGCGAAATCAGCCGCCAGCTCGGTCAGGCGAGCGACATGGTGCGCAGCGCGGTGGCGGATGCAAACGCGACCGACGACACGATCACTGGACTGGCGAAGGCGGCGCAGGAGATCGGCGACGTGGTCAATCTGATCCGCAGCATCGCCGGCCAGACCAACCTGCTCGCGCTCAACGCGACGATCGAGGCGGCGCGCGCCGGCGAATCGGGCAAAGGCTTCGCGGTGGTGGCGACCGAGGTCAAATCGCTTGCCGTGCAGACCGCCAAGGCGACCGATCAGATCGCCGCCCAGATCGCGGCCGTGCAAAATTCCACCGGCAGTGCGGTCGAGGCGATCCGCCGCAACGCCGAACGCATGCGCGAAATCAACCGCTGCACGTCGGCGGTGGCCGCTTCGCTGCAGCAGCAGAATGCCGCCACGAGCGAAATCTCGCGCAATGTCGCGGGCGCGGCGTCCAGCACCAAGGAGGTCGTGGGCGTGCTCGATCGGGTGGCCGGTGCGGTGGCCCAGAACTGCGATACGGCCGACACGGTGTTGATGGCCGCGGAAGCGGTGGAAGCCGCCGCCGCCAGCCTGAGCGGTAAAGTCGAAACTTTCCTGCGGGATGTCGCGGCCTGAGAATTCAAGCCGCCGCGCCCCGGACGCGCTTTGAACGCGGTCCAGCAGCGCCTATGATCCGCGCTTGACGATTCACCTTTCATGGAGCCTGCGATGCACGAAGAAGTCCTCAATACTTCGCTGCGCAAATTTCTCAAGACCGTGGGCGTCACCTCGCAGCGCGAGATCGAGAATGCCATCCGCAAGGCGGTGGCCGACGGGCGGATCAAGGGCAACGAGGCGTTGAAAGCGCAGATGGTGCTGACCATCGGCGCGGTCGGCCTCACGCACAAGATCGACGGCACCATCGAGCTGGAATAAGCACGACCGCAGCCGTTATACGGCGGCCTCAGCCCCGACATTGCGGCGGCCGAAGGCGGCTTCCATTTCGCGCCGCACTTTCACCGCGGAATCGTTCGGATCGTAGGCCACGTCCGCCCACTTCAGCGCGCCGCCTTCGGGGATATCGCGCTTGAGCTTGACGTTATGGGCGAGGCCGAGCGGCAGCAATTCACGCTCCAGCGAAACGTCGGCCGGAGTCTGCTTGCCCCAAACGCAGAAGCCGCCCTCGCCGTCCAGCATTTCGCCGGCTTTGAGCGCGCGCTTGGCGGTCGCCACCACGTCGGAGCGGAAGCCGGTGGGGGCGCCGGTCGGCTCCTGGCGCAGCGCGGCGCTCGCGACCGAAATGCCGAGCTCGAGCCCGATCATATGGATCGGCCGGTAGAGCGCGGCGTACTTGCCGCTCTTGTCCGGCAGCATGGAGTATTCCTTGAAGCAGCGCCGGGCGTAGTCGGTCTCGCCCTCGAACACCACATAGGTGCCGAGCGCAAGATGATGCGGCACGTCGCTGCCGTCGCGATAAACCGACGACGTCACCTCAGTGACCCCGGCTTTCTCCAGCGTGCCGCCGTCGCTTTTCGGCTTGCAAACGTCGGCGAGCTCGAAGCGGGTGGCGGGCGGAAAATGCAGGCCGTCGCTCTGCGGTACCAGGCCGGTGGCGTTGCACACCGCGGTCATCTCGATGCCGGACTTGGTGCCGTCGACGAAGCTAGTTGAACATTTTCGGATTGATCGACTTGCGATCGGAAATGTTCAGGTACTTGTCGAGGATGTCCCAGACATTGTCGGGATTGGATTTGTGGTAGTGCGGCTCATAGCGCGTGCCCTTGCCGGCGCAGATCACCTTGAAGCCGGCGGCGCGCGCCCAATCGACCTGCTCGCAGATCAGCGCCGGCTGGTCGCCCCAGGCCAGGCTGTAGACGACGCCGGCCGCCTTGGCGCGGCGCGCCAGCAACGGCCCCGCCACCGCGTCGGCTTCCACATTGACCATGACGATGTGCTTGCCGTTGGCGATTGCCTGCAAGCAATGATGGATGCCGGCGCCCGGCACGCCGGTCGCCTCCACGATCACTTCGATGCGCGCATCGGCAATCAAGGCCGCGGCGCTGTCGGTGATCACTGTGGTGCGCTGCTTATGCGCGTCGGCGAGCGAGGCTGCCGCGTATTGGGCATCCGGCCAGCCGGCGGTTTTCAGTTGCGCTCGGGCGCGCGCGACATCGAGGTCGGCGACGCCGGCCACATGCATGCCGCGCGTCAGCCGCGCCTGCGACAGGAACATGGTGCCGAACTTGCCGGCGCCGATGACGCCGACGGTGACCGGCCGCCCGGCGGCCTCGCGTTCAAGCAGCTTGGAATGAAGGTTCACGCCGCGTGCTCCTTAATTCAACGGCGCGACCGAAACACAAGCGGCGCGGCGGCACAAGCGCCCGCCGGCGCCGTCTGGCGCTGGCATTAAAATTATTGGCAGAGCGCGCTCGACACGAAGGTCTCGGTGCGGCAACCGGCGCCGCTGGTGCGGCCGGACAGATAGACTTGCGCCGGGCAGACCTCGGTGGTGGTCATGTCGGCGCTCTTGCCGGTGCCGAAGCCTTTCGCCCTGCACAAGGCATCAGCCGCGGCCACGCAGTCCGGTGCGCCATTCGGCGCGACCTTGCATTTCTCGTGGCCGGTCACCATGCGGGCCGCGGGAATCCGCACGACCGCATCGGCGGCGTTCTTGGCGGTTTCGGCTGTCGTCTTGGCGGCAATGCCGGCTTGGTGCCCGAAATTCTCCACTTGCGAGCCCGCATCCTTGAAGCCGGAACCGATCTTGGCTGCCTGCCGGTCGAACCAGCGCGCGATGCCGCCGAAAAACCCCGGTTGCTCGGCTGACGCACGCATGGTGCTACCGGCGCGTTCCTGCGCCAGCGCGGCGCTGAGCAGGATCGCGCCCGCGCAAACGCAAGTGAGCAGCGACGCAGCCGCCTTTCGTGCCGCGAGACGATTCGAAATTTGATTGGTGCCCATGGCGGCCAAGCTGACTTTGCGGGCGAATGGCCCGGCGGCAATCCTTTGCCCAACGGCATTTGCGCCAGCAAGCCGCTTTTAGGCCCGGCCGGTGGCGAAAATGAGGAATGCCGATTCTGTTAGATTAAGTATACCGCAATCACGATGCCGATGACGACTACGGCGGCGCCAAGCAGCACCCACAATCCAAGGCGTTTTTCGATGATATGGCGCGCTTGCTCGCCATAGCGGTGCAGCAGGAACGCCAGCACGAAAAAGCGGGTGGCGCGCGCAATGATCGAAAAGACGATGAAGAGCCCAAAGTTGTAGCCGGCAAAGCCGGAGGTGATTGTGACAATCTTATAGGGGATCGGGGTGAGCCCCTTGAGCAGGATGATCCAGGCGCCCCACTGCGCGTAAGCCGCGCGAAAGGTCTCGACCTTGTCGGCATAGCCGTAGAGATGGATCAGCCAGGCGCCGACCGAGTTGTAAAGCAGCGCGCCGATCGCATAGCCGAGCAACCCGCCGGCGACCGAGGTGACCGTGCACCAGGCCGCCAGCACATAGGCACGCGGCGGGTGCGCCAGCGCCATCGGGATCAGCATCACGTCGGGCGGCACCGGAAAGAACGAGCTTTCCGCGAACGACACCGCCCCCATGATCCACAGCGCATGCGGCTTATGGGCGGCGGCTACGCACCAGTCATACAAACGGCGAAGCAAAGACGGCGGCTTGGCGGCCTCAACGGTCATCGGAACGCTTCAGGTTTGGAAAGGATGGATCAGCGGCGCTTGCGGGTGCGCCCGGTATCCAGGGCCACGACTTTACGCCGCTGCGGGGGGCGTACCAGATCCTTTGGCACTTTTTCGGCAATCCCGAACATCACCTCGCGCCGGCGCATTTCGGCCCAGACGTCGTCGGGATGAACCCCGGCGTGAACCCAGAGCACCACGAGATTGTAAAGCAGATCGGCGCTTTCGCGCACCACGGCCTCGGGCTGGCCGTGCATGGCGTCGATCACGACTTCGACCGCTTCCTCGGCGAGCTTTTTGGCCATTTTGGCGCGGCCGGCGCGCAAAAGCCGCGCGGTCCGCGATTTCGCCGGGTCCGAGTCCCGGGCGACGATCACGGCGTCATAAAGCCGGGCAACCGAATCAGTCATGCGCGCACCATACTCGATCCGGGTGCCAAACCGGTTAACGGGCGCCAAAATCCGCGGCAAAACGGCCATTAGCGTTACTTCACCGGCCGCGGCCGCCGGGGCAAAGGGGCCGTCTTCGACGACCCTTGCCGGCAAATGGCGGCGCCAGTGTGGCCGGCTATTCGCCCTCGTCCGCCAGAGCCGGGCCAGGATGCGCTCGACCGTCAAGTCGATGCGCGAATGGATGCCGAGGGTGAGCGCGGTGCCGTTAGCCGCGATGTCGTCGCAGAGCCGGCCGAGTTCGTCGGCCCGCCAGCGCGCGACATGCAGCACCGGGCCGACATGCGAAAAAACGCAATTCTCATGGGCTGGGAATAGTAAATCGCCCGCCCGAATAACCGGCACTGTTATCCATGCGACAACTCATGCCTTGCATTGGCCGGCCAATGTCGTGTTCTTGGCAATGACATATTTTGCTGGATAGTGGCCGGAGTTGAGCCACCAAACGCGCGGACTTGCTGAGAAGGATCGGCACGATGGGTGCTGTTAACGCCGGGCGGTCGGCATGGGCAGGACTCCTGCTCGGCGCGGCCTTCGCGACCGGCGCCGCGGCAGCGGAACTGCCCATCAAGTTCAGCCTCGATTCGAAATTCGCCGGCCCGTCGGCCGCTTTCCTGCTGGCGCTCGACAAGGGTTATTACAAGACCGCAGGCCTCAATGTCAGCATTGATGATGCGACGGGAGCGTCCGAGGCGATCGAGCGCGTCGCATCGGAAACCTACGATCTGGGCGTCGCCGACATCAATGCGCTGATCCAGTTCCGTGACACCAATCCCAATGCGCCGGTCAAGGCGGTGTTCATGGTTTACAACCGGCCGCCCTTCGCGGTGATCGGCCGCAAGAGCCGCGGCATCGGCACGCCGAAGGACCTGGAAGGCAAGAAGCTCGGTGCGCCGGCAGCGGACCTCGCCTATGCGCAATGGCCGATTTTCGTGAAGGCCAACGGCATCGATGCGTCCAAGGTGACGATCGAGAATGTCAGCAGCCCGGTGCGCGATCCGATGCTGGCCGCCGGTCAGGTCGACGCCGTCACCGGCCTCTCGTACAACAATTTCGTCAATCTCAAGGACAAAGGCGTTCCGGCCGACGACATCGTGGTGTTGCTGATGGCGAATTATGGCGTCGATCTCTACGGCAACGCGATCATCGTCAATGAGAAATTCGCCGCCGCGCATCCCGATGCGGTGAAGGGCTTCCTGCGCGCCTTCGTGAAGGGGCTGAAGGAGACTGTGAAAGCGCCGGCGGCGGCGGTCGAATTGGTGCTCAAGCGCAATGACAGCGCCAAAAAGGACCTCGAAATCGAGCGGCTGAAGATGGCGATCCGCGACAACATCGTCACGCCGGAGGTGAAGGCGAACGGCTATGGCGGCATCGACAATGCGCGCTTTGCCCGCGCCATCGAACAGATCGCGCTCACCTACAAATTCAAAACAGCGAAGCCGAAGGCGGAGGATGTCTTCGACGCTTCCTATCTGCCGGCTGCCGGCGACCGCAAAGCCAATTAGAGCAGCGTTCCGCGCTTCGCGTAAGATTGAGCGGCGGCGTCAGGCCGCCGAGTTTGCCTTCCGCGCCGTGGCGACGCTGGCAGGCAATTTCTTTGCGTTTTCGCCCGGCACAAAGATGGCCGCGGCGATATCGTCGGCCAATTGCTCATAGATGACGCGGGCGCCGCCCTCGCGGACATAGATCCCCGCATAGAGATCCGGAAGTTTCGGCAGCGGGGCGTCCTCCCATACGGTCATGCCGGCTCCGGTCGCCCGCCGGCGGGTGATCGCCATGACGCCGAGCCCGGCGGTAACCGCGCTACGCAGACTGGCGAAGCTCGGACCGATGAAGACGTCTTCCCAGTCGAGGCCAGCCGATCTCAACGCCGCCACCGCCAGCCGGTGATACACGCAAGACTCGCCATAGGATACCAGTGGCACCGGCCGATCGGGATCGATACGGGTTGCAACGCCGCGCACCCAGACCACCTCTTGCGGGCTGCTGTGGCGGGCGTCATGCGGCGGCGTCAGCGACAGCCCGATCAGGAGATCGATGTCGCCACTGCGAAGTTGGCGCGCCAGCGGTTCGTAGAAGTCGGTGCGCACGATGAAGCGCACATCCGGCCAGCGCTCGCGGAGTTGCGCCAGGGTGCCGGGCAGCATCGAGGCGATGAAATCGCTCGGAGTCCCGACGCGGATCACCAGTTCGGGCCGCGGGCCGCTGCCCCCGATATGCACAATCTGATCGTTGATCGACAGCAGGCGGCGCGCATAGTTGACCACCATTTCACCTTGCGGCGTCAGACTGACGCCCTGAACGCTGCGGTCGAACAAATCGCCGCCGAGCAGAAATTGCAGCCGCTTGATTTGCGCGCTCACCGCCGGCTGCGTCACGCCGAGTTTGGCCGCTGCCTTGGTGAAGCTGCGCAGATCGACGACGGCGACGAGCGTCCGCAGCAGGTCGGTCGGAATATTGGTCATGGGCCGCCCCTGGCTTTGCTCAAAACAGAATCATATGCGCACTAACGAATATAAAGACGCGGCGGGACTGTATCATTTCCCCCCTTGCAATCAATTTCGCGGCTTTGTCGGAAAATTACTTTGCGATTAGTCAATTACTGCGCAGATTCCGCATCCGGCCATGACCAAAATCGCCGCCGGCGCATCACGCTATTTGATGCGTTCGAGGATGCTCACGTAATTCGCCACCGCCGTGCCGCCCATGTTGAAAATGCCGCCGAGACGGGCGTTCTTAACCTGCAGATCGCCGGCCGTGCCGGTGAGCTGCATGGCGGTGAGCGCGTGCATCGACACGCCGGTGGCGCCGATCGGATGGCCTTTCGCCTTCAAGCCGCCAGATGGGTTCACCGGTAACTTTCCGTCCTTTTGCGTCCAGCCTTCCTTGATGGCGCGGGCGCCCTGGCCTTCGGCGGTCAGGCCCATGGCCTCGTATTCGATCAACTCGGCGACGGTGAAGCAGTCGTGCGTCTCCACGAAAGACAAATCGCCGAGCTTGAGCCCGGCCTTCTCCAGCGCGCCATGCCAGGCATGCGCGCAGCCTTCGAATTTCAATATGTCGCGCCTCGACATCGGCAGGAAGTCCTGCACATGCTCGGCGGCGCGGAAGGCGACCGCCTTGCCGAGCTTGAGCGCGGTCTCCACGTCGGCGAGCACGACCGCAGCCGCGCCATCCGACACCAATGAGCAATCGGTGCGCTTGAGCGGACCGGCGACGAACGGATTCTTCTCGCTCTCGGTGCGGCAGAAGTCGTAGCCGAGATCCTTGCGCATCTGGGCGTAAGGATTGCCGACGCCGTTCTTGTGGTTCTTAGCCGCGATCATGGCCAGCGCATCGGATTGATCGCCCCATTTCTGGAAATAGAGTCCCGCGATCTTGCCGAAAATGCCGGCGAAGCCGCCGTCGATGTCGGCCTCCTCGCGCACATAGGACGCTTTCAGCAGGTTCCGCCCGATCTCGGGTGCGGGCGTGGTCGTCATCTGTTCGACACCGACGCAAAGCACGATGCGCGCGCTGCGCGCCTCGATCGCCATGAGCCCCTGGTGCACGGCGGCCGAGCCGGTTGCGCAGGCATTCTCCACCCGCGTCGCGCGCTTGAAACGCAGATCGGGAGATGCCTGCAACACCAATGCGGCGGTGAAATCCTGCGCCGAGAAACCGGCGTTGAAATGGCCGAGCACAATCTCGTCGACATCCTTGGGCGAGATCCCGGCGTCGGCGAGGGCCTCGTTGGCGACCCGGACGATCAGGCTTTCGACGCTCTCGCCATTAAGCCTGCCGAAGGGGGTGTGCGCCCAACCGACGATTGCTGCGGTCATCGAAGTCTCCCAATTTCTCTTGACGTATTTTGCCGAACTTTGGTCGCATTAGTCGGCAATGCAGGCCGGGTCACCATAATATTATGAGGGTGCGCGGCCTTGGTCTCCCATTCGAAGCCTAGATAGCTTACTGTCGCCGCCTATGGAACCCAACCAATTCCGAGGCCCCAGGGACATAACCGGATCGCCAACCGTGTCATATTACCGGAG
Source organism: uncultured Alphaproteobacteria bacterium (assembly GCA_963762285.1). Taxonomy (GTDB): domain Bacteria; phylum Pseudomonadota; class Alphaproteobacteria; order Rhizobiales; family Xanthobacteraceae; genus Pseudolabrys. The sequence goes on from CAVXKE010000017.1 coordinate 51,557, forward strand.
CCCGCGTCCCCTATTGCTTGGCCTTGCCGTGGCCGCCGTGCTCGCGCTCGCCGGCGCGACGCGCGCCCAGGCCGAGGCGCAGCTATTGATCGAGGCCTCCACCGGCAAAGTGCTGCACGCGGAAAATGCCACCTACCCGTGGTATCCGGCCTCCGTCACCAAATTGATGACCGCCTACACCACGCTACGCGCCATCAAGGAAGGCCGCGTTGCGTTCGACACCCTGCTCACGGTGTCGAAAAACGCGGCGGCGCAACAGCCGACCAAGATGGGATTCAAGGTCGGCACCCGCCTCACCGTCGATAACGCGCTGAAGATGCTGATGGTGAAATCGGCGAACGACATCGCGGTAACCATCGCCGAAGGCGTCGGCGGCTCGATCGCGGGCTTCGCCGACATGATGAATGCCAATGCGCGCCGGCTCGGCATGACGCAGTCCAATTTCGTCAACCCGAACGGACTGCCGGCGGAAAATCACGTCACCTCGGCGCGCGATCTGGGGATTCTCGCGCGCGCGCTGATCGGCGAGTTTCCGGAAGATGATTTCTACTGGCACATCCACTCGATCCGTTACGGCAAACGCATCATGCACAACTACAATGCGCTGCTCGACCGCTATCCCGGCGCCGACGGCATGAAGACCGGCTTCATCTGCGCCTCCGGATATAATGTGGTTGCCTCCGCCACGCGCAACGGCCGGCGTCTGATCGCGATCGTGCTCGGCTCCTATTCGGGCGCGGTGCGGGCGCAGAAGGCGGCGGCCCTGCTCGAGCGCGGCTTCAACGGCGGCGGTCTGTCCTGGCTCACGCCGTCGCTCGGCACCGTCGACGCGCTGGCGCCGATCGACGCGCAGCCGCCCAATCTGCGCGAGGAGATGTGCGGCGGTCACCGGCGCAAGCCGGCGTCCGAGGACAACAACGAGGAAGAACCGGACGCCGCGGCAGCCGCGGCCAGCACCGGCGAAACCGACGCAAGCTCGGGGCAGGCGTTCATGCTGTCCAGCCTGAAGCCGGCCGCCGGCAAGTTCGTGCTGGGGCCGCCGGTCGATACCGAGCCGCCGGTCGTGGTGTTCACCGGCCCGGCCGGTAAGCCGGACCCGGTGCAGGCCGCGCAAACCAAACCCAAAAAGAAAACGGCCAAGCGCGCCAAGGCGGCGAAGCCGAAGGTCAGCTCGGCGGGTCAATGAGCGCGGCTAGTGCCGCCGATTTGAAGTTCCTGCAGCACCTGCCGTAAGCTCGTTCAGGAACTTCAAATCGATAAGCGGCACTAGAAGAATCAATATACTTTTTAGTGCCCCTTTGCTTCCGAAGTTCGTGCCAGAAGGTGCTGCGATGGATCACGAACTTCGGAAGCGGGGCACTAATGACAGCCCCGATCGGCGGCGGCCGGCCGACCCCATTCCATTGACCGTGCTCACCGGCTTTCTCGGCGCCGGCAAGACCACGCTGCTCAATCGCCTGCTCAAGGACGAGGCGCTGAGCCAGACCGCCGTCATCATCAACGAATTCGGCGACGTCGCGCTCGATCACCTGCTGGTGGAATATGTCGGCGACAATATGGTGCTGCTGCAAAGCGGCTGCCTGTGCTGCACCATGCGCGGCGATCTGGTCGATGCGCTGGAAACGCTATTGCGCGATCTCGACAACCGGCGCTGCACGTTCCGCCGCGTGCTGCTGGAAACCACCGGCCTCGCCGATCCGGCGCCGGTGCTGCACACCGCCATGGCGCATCCCTATCTGGTGCAGCGCTACCGGCTCGACGGCGTGGTGACGGTGGTCGATTGCGTCAACGGCGAGGCCACGCTCGATGCGCACCCCGAAGCGGTCAAGCAGGCGGCGGTGGCCGACCGCATCGTGCTGACGAAGACCGATCTGGCGGACGACAAGCAGCGCGAGCGCATGGTCGCGCGGTTACGCGCGCTCAATCCGGCCGCTCCCATTCTCGACGCCGCCAAGGGCGAGGCGACGGCGGAGCGCTTGCTCGCCTGCGGGCTGTACGATCCGGAGCGGAAAATCCCCGACGTGAAGAGCTGGCTCGCCGCCGAGGCCTATGCCGACGCCCATGCGCATCATCATCATGACGTGAACCGCCACGACGAGCATATCGGCGCCTTCGTGCTGACCGCCGACGCCGCCATCCCGGCCGGCACGCTGGAGATGTTCCTCGAACTGTTGCGCGCGACCTATGGCGACAGGCTCTTGCGCCTCAAGGGCATCGTGAAGCTGGCCGAAATGCCCGACACGCCGGTGGTGGTGCACGGCGTGCAGCATGTCTTCCACCCCACCGCGCGGCTGGCAAACTGGCCGGACGACGACCACCGCAGCCGGCTGGTCTTTATCACCCGCGACTTGCCGGAACGCACCGTGCGCGAGCTGTTCGAGGCCTTCCTCGGAACGCCCGCCATCGACCGGCCGGACCGCGCGGCCCTGACCGACAATCCGCTGGTTCCCTTCGGCGGCGCCGACCGTTAACCGCCGCCCTTGCGCGGCAACTCAACTCGTCTAATGCTGATGCCCGCCCGCCGGCCGTGCCGGATAAGGACCGGCGGCAATGGGGGAAACGCCATGGATCGGCCCTGGCTAAAGAATTATCCGCCGGGCGTGCCTGCCGACATCGACCCGTCGCGCTATCCGTCGCTGGTGGCGATGTTCGAGGAAAGCTTCCAGGCGAACGCCGGCAAGGGCGCCTGTGTCTGCATGGGCAAGACCATGACCTATGCCGAACTCGACCGCTCCTCGCGCGCCTTCGCCGCCTGGCTCCAGAGCCGAGGCCTGCCGCGCGGCGCGCGCGTCGCCATCATGATGCCGAACGTGCTGCAATATCCGGTGGCGATCGCCGGCATCTTGCGCGCCGGCATGACGGTGGTGAACGTCAATCCGCTGTACAAGCCGCGCGAACTGGAATTCCAGCTCAACGATTCCGGCGCCGATGCCATCATCGTGCTGGAGAACTTCGCCTCGGTGCTAGAGGAGGCGCTACCGCATACGCAGGTCAAGCATGTGGTGGTCGCCAGCATGGGCGACATGCTCGGCCGCATGAAGGGCGCGCTGGTCAAACTGGTGGTGCGGCGCGTCCGGCGGATGGTGCCGCGCTACAAGCTGCGGGGCGCGATCAAGTTCAACAAAGTGATCAGGCGCGGCCGCAGGCTGCCGTTCGCCCGCGTTTCCGTCGGGCCCGACGACATCGCCTTCCTGCAATATACCGGCGGCACCACCGGCGTGGCCAAAGGCGCGATGCTGCTGCATCGCAATCTGGTCGCCAACGTCTTGCAGATGGAAGCCTGGCACATTCCGATCATTGCGCAGCCGCCGCTGACCGACCGGCTGATCATCGTCACCGCGCTGCCGCTCTATCACATCTTCGCGCTCACCGCCTGCCTGCTGTTCAGCGTTCACATGGGCGGGCTCTGCCTGTTGATCCCAAATCCGCGCGAGATCAATCGCCTCATCAAGGAGCTCGCCAAGTACAAGATCAATTCGTTCCCGGCGGTGAACACGCTCTACAACGCGATGCTGCATCATCCGAATTTCGGCAAACTCGATTTCAGCATGCTCAAATGCGCGATTGGCGGCGGCATGGCGGTGCAGAAATCGGTCGCCGAGGCGTGGATGAAGGCGACCGGGCGTCCGATCATCGAGGGCTACGGCCTGTCGGAGACCTCGCCGGTGCTCACCTGCAATCGCGGCGACATCGCCGAATGGACCGGCACCATTGGATTGCCCGTTCCGTCGACCGAAATCTCGATCCGCGACGATGACGGTCATGAACTGCCGATCGGCGAGCAAGGCGAGATTTGCGCGCGCGGGCCGCAGGTGATGCCCGGCTATTGGAATCGCCCGGACGAGACCGCCAAGGTGATGACCAAGGACGGCTTCTTCCGCACCGGCGACATCGGCGTGATGGACGCGGCCGGCCGCGTCAAGATCGTGGACCGCAAGAAGGACATGATCTCGGTGTCCGGCTTCAAGGTATTCCCCAACGAGGTCGAGGACGTGGCGATGATGCAGGGCGGCGTGCTGGAATGCGCCGCGATCGGCGTGCCGGACACCCATTCGGGCGAGGCGGTCAAGCTGTTCGCGGTGAAGAAAGCGCCGGGCTTGAGCGAGCACGATCTGCGCGAGCACATGCTCGGCCAGCTCGCCGGCTACAAAGTGCCGAAATACATCGAGTTCCGCGACGAGCTGCCGAAGACCAATGTCGGCAAAATCCTGCGCCGGGCGCTGCGGGAACACGCATGACCGAAGGCTCGGCCGCGCCGACGCCGGGCGAGGTGGTCGCGTTCTGGCGCGCGGCCGGCGCGGAGCGCTGGTTCAAGAAGGACGCCGCCTTCGACGACGAGATCCGTGACCGCTTTCTCAAGCTCTACGAAGCCGCCGCCGCCGGCAAGCTCAGCGGCTGGGAGCAAAACGCCGAAGGCGCGCTGGCGCTGCTCATCTTGCTCGATCAGTTCCCGCGCAACATGTTCCGCGGCTCAGCGCGCGCCTTCGCCTGCGATGCGCTGGCGCGCGCGATCACGGCCAATGCGATCCTGCGCGGCTTCGACAGCCAGGTCGAGCCCGCCATGCGCGCCTTCTTTTACGTTCCCTTCGAGCATTCGGAAAATCTCGCCGACCAGGAACGCGGGATCGCGCTCTACAAAGCGGCCGGCGACGCCGACGGACTGAAATGGGCGGAACTGCACGCCGACATCATCCGCCGTTTCGGCCGCTTCCCGCACCGCAACCCGGCGCTCGGCCGCGTCACCACGCCGGAGGAACAGGCCTTCCTCGACGGCGGCGGGTTCGCCGGCTGACCATCGCCATGCTAGTGATGTGCGCATGACGGACTTTCACGGCGTGTTTCCCTATCTGGTCTCGCCGATCGACGCCTCCGGCCGCATCCTTACCGACGTGCTCGGCCGGTTGGCGTCCGACCTGATCAAGGCCGGCGTGCACGGCTTGACGCCGCTCGGTTCCACCGGCGAGTTCGCCTATTTGTCGCGCGAGCAGCGCGCGGCGGTGGTGCAGGCAACCATCGAGGCGGCGGCAAAAGCGCGTGCCGGTGGTCGCGGGCGTCGCCTCGACCTCGACCGCCGACGCGGTCGCGCAGGCCAAGCATTACCAGTCGCTCGGCGCCGACGGCATCCTCGCCATCCTGGAGGCCTATTTTCCGCTGCAAGACGCGCAGATCGAATCCTACTTTCGCGCCATCGCCGATGCGGTCGATATTCCGGTGGTGCTCTACACCAATCCGCAATTCCAGCGCAGCGACCTGACGCTCGACGTGATCGCGCGGCTCTCCGAGCACCCGCGCATCCGCTACATCAAGGACGCCTCCACCAATACGGGGCGGCTGCTGTCGATCATGAACCGCGCGCCGGGTATGAAAGTGTTTTCCGCCTCGGCGCATATTCCGGCGGCGGTGATGCTGATCGGCGGCGTCGGCTGGATGGCGGGGCCGGCCTGTATCGTGCCGCGCCAGAGCGTGAGGCTGTACGAGCTGTGCCGCGCCGGGCAATGGCCGCAGGCCATGCAGCTGCAACGCGCGCTGTGGCGCATCAATGAGGCCTTCGCGCGCTTCAATCTCGCCGCCTGCATCAAGGCCGGCCTGCAGATCCAGGGCTACCCGGTCGGCGATCCGCTGCCGCCGCAAGCGGCCCTGACCGGCGAGCAGCGCAAGGCGGTCGAAGCCATCTTGACGGACGTGGCCAGGCTCGAAATGCCTTGATTTATCGGCGTAAACGGCGCCACCCAACCGATTCTTAACGGTTCCTTGCTACGCAAACGCGATGGCTTTGCCGTCGCGCGCATCCCGGCCATCGCCGGCGCGGAGAGAACCCGTGGCCCTGGTCGGTTCCGAAAACGTCACTCCCGCGCCGCCACCGACGGCGGCCGCGCGCATCGTCGCGCGCGTCAAGACCATGCTCGCCGAGCGCGGCGACAGCCGGCTGGCGCAGCTCGTCGCCGGCAAGGTTTTTCTGGTGCGCATCGGCTCGGCGCTGCTGGCGCTGGTGTCGCAGGTGCTGCTGGCGCGCTGGATGGGCAAGTTCGAATTCGGCATCTACATCTATGTCTGGACCTGGGTGCTGATGATCGGCGCGCTCTCGGACGTCGGGCTATCGTCGGCGGCGCGGCGCTTCATTCCGGAATACACCGAGCTCAAGTCGCTCGACCGCTTGCGCGGATTTCTGTCGGGCAGCCGCTGGCTCGCCTTCGGCGTTGCGACCGCGATCGGATCGGTCGGCGCCATCGGCGTGACGGTGCTGGCTCCTTACCTCGATCGCTTCGCCGTGGTGCCGCTCTATCTCGCCTGCGTCACCATTCCGATCTACGGGCTGGTGCAGGTGCAGGCCGGCATCGCGCAATCCTACGACTGGCCCAATCTGGCGCTGATGCCGTTCTTCATCTGGCGCCAGCTCACCATCACCGTGCTGATGGGCGCCGCGTATTTTCTGGGCGCGCCGACCGATGCGGTGACCGCGATGATCGTGGCCGTCGTCACCACCTGGGCGGTGACCATCGCGCAGCTGGTCATGCTCGACCGCCGGCTCAAGGCCAAGGTGCCGGACGGGCCGAAGCAATACGAAGTCATGGTCTGGTTCGCCACCTCGATCCCGATCTTCGTGGTGGAAGGCTTCTACCTGCTGCTCACTTACGTGGACATCCTGGCGATCGAGCACTTCCGCTCGCCCGATGAGGTCGCGATTTACTATGCCGGCGCGCGGCTGCTGGCGCTCGTCGCCTTCGTCTATTTCGCCATCGCCAGCGCCACCGCGCACAAGTTCACCGAATATCACGTGGCCGGCGACCGGGCGCGGCTGGCCTCGTTTTTCGCCGAGACCGTCAAGTGGACGTTCTGGCCCTCGCTCGCGGCCTGCGCGGTGATCCTCGCTTGCGGACGGCCGCTGCTGGCCTTGTTCGGCGCCAGCTTCGAGCGCGGTTATATCGTGATGTTCATCCTGGCGGTCGGCATGCTGGCGCGCGCCGCGGTCGGCCCGGCCGAGCGCCTGCTCAACATGCTGGGCGAGCGCAAGCAATGTGCGTTGATCTATGCCGGCGCCTTCGCGATCAATCTGGTGCTGTGCGTGATCCTGATTCCGCGCATCGGCATCGAGGGCGCGGCGATTTCGACCTCGAGCGCGCTGGTGGCGGAATCGATCCTGCTCTATGTCGTGGCCAAGCGGCGGCTTGGCTTCCACGTGTTTATTTTGGGCGGCGTACAAAATTAATTTGTCGATCACGCCTTCTCGCGCAACAGTCGCCTGATCACCTTGCCGGTCGTGGTCATCGGCAGGTCGTCGATGAAGGCGATCTCGCGCGGATATTCGTGGGCCGACAGCCGCGTCTTGACGAAGTTCTGGATCTCGGCGGCGAGCGCGTCCGACCGCGGGTAGTCCTTCTTGAGCACGATGAAGGCCTTGACGATCTCGGTGCGCAGCGCGTCGGGCTTGCCGACCACGGCGGCGAGCGCCACCGCCGGATGACGGATCAGGCAGTCCTCGATTTCGCCCGGCCCGATGCGGAAGCCGGACGAGGTGATGACGTCGTCGTCGCGGCCGACGAACGTGAAATAGCCGTCGGCGTCCATCACGCCCTGATCGCCGGTGGTCATCCAGTCGCCGATGAATTTGTCGCGCGTGGCGTCCGGCTTGCCCCAGTACTCCAGGAACATCACCGGATCGGGACGCCTGACCGCGATCTGGCCCACCTCGCCGGCTTTCAGCGGATGGCCGTCGCGGCCGATCACCGCCACGCCGTGGCCGGGCACCGGCTTGCCGATGGCGCCGGGCTTGAGCACGCCGAGTTGCGCGCAGGAGCCGAGCACCAGGTTGCATTCGGTCTGGCCGTAAAACTCGTTGATCACGAGGCCGAATGCCGACTTGCCCCATTCCAGCGCCTCGACGCCGAGCGACTCGCCGCCCGAGGCGACGCTGCGCAGCTTGAAATCGTAGCGTCCGCGCGGGCTCGGCGCCGCGCGCATCATGCGCAGCGCGGTGGGCGGAATGAACGCGTTGCGCACCTGCGCCCGCGCCATCAGCGCGAAGGCTTCGCCCGGATCGAACTTGTCGAACTTGCGCGCCACCACCGGCACGCCGTGATGCAGGCTCGGCAGCAGCACGTCGAGCAGGCCGCCGGCCCACGCCCAATCGGCGGGCGTCCAGTAGCGGTCGCCGGCTTGCGGGAATTCAAAATGCGGCAGCTCAATGCCGGGCAGGTGACCGATCAAAACCCGGTGGGCGTGCAGCGCGCCTTTCGGCTGGCCGGTGGTGCCGGAGGTGTAGATCATCATGGCCGGATCGTCGGCGGCGGTATCGACGGCGGCGAAGTCCGCCGACGCCCGCGCCAGCAAGCCGGCAAAACTGCCGGCGCCGTCCCCCTCGCCGTCCACCGACAGCACGCATGTGAGTTCCGGCGCCTGCTCGCGAATGCCGTCGAGCTTGGCGAGACCCTGCGCGTTGGTCAGCAGCGCCTTGGCGCCGGAATTCTGCAGGCGGTAGGACAGCGCATCCGGGCCGAACAAAATCGCAATCGGCAAGGCGATGGCGCCGAGCTTGTAGATCGCGATATGCGCGGCGGCCACTTCCGGCATTTGCGGGAGCATGATGGCGACGCGATCGCCGCGGCCGATGCCCTGCGCGCGCAGCACATTGGCGAGCCGGTTCGAGGTCTCGCGCAGGGCGCCATAGCTGATGGCGTCTGCGCGCCCGTCGGAATGAACATGCAGGATCGCGAGACGGTCTGGCTCAACGGCGGCCCAGCGATCGCAGATATCGACGCCGATATTGTAGCGCGCCGGCACCTGCCAGCGGAATTGGCGGTAGATGTCGTCGTAATTGTTCAGGCGTGGCAGCACCGGCATGGCGCGGGAGGCTAGTCACCCGCGCGCGCGAGGTCCAGCCCGGAGTTGACGTGGGTCAATGCGCATCGGCAGAAACTTCGCTATGCAAACAAAAATTGCGAACGGCGCGAGGCAGGAGCGAGCGCTACGTTCGCCAAGAAAACGGGTGGCGTCATGTCTGACCGCCAAATTACACGAACATTCGGGATGTCGCTGGGGATGCTGTTTATCGGCATCATGATCTTGACCGCGGTATCGTATTGAGGACGCCGCGGCTTGAGGCCGCGCCAGCGCGCGGCATTAGCTCTTCTTCTCGTCCGGCTCGGCCAGGATCAGCGTCCAGTACACTTTGTATTTCGAGGCCGGCGTATAGACCGCCGCGATGCCCATGCGGGTCGCGCCCTTGAGCAGCATGTTGGCGCGGTGCGGCTTCGAATCGCGCCAGCCGGAGAACGCTTCCGCCAGCGTGTGGTAGCCGGCGCCGATATTCTCCGCCGCGGTCTTGGCGTCGTAGCCGGACGCTTTCAGCCGCGCCACGAACGGCTTGCCGGCGTTGTGGTCGAGCTTGTCGCGCCTGGCCATGATCTCGGCCTGCGCCTCGGCGAGTCGAGTGAGCCCGGGATCGAGGGTGACCGCCGGCAGCCCGTTATTGGTGCGGTAGCCGGAGATCATCGAGGCGGCGGCGGCGGCGTCGAGTTGCGCGCCGGGCTCCGCGAGGTCGCGATAGAAGCTCGGCTGGGCCGGCGTATAGTCGGCGCCACAGCCGGCAAGCGCCAGCAGCGCCAGCATCACGGCGAACGTTCGAAGCATCGGCGGCAAACTCCGAATCGATTAAGGGCGGGCGCAAGCTGACGGCCGACCGTGGCCGAACGGTGGTGACAGTCGCGCCTTCGTCCCGCATGGCGATACAGGACCCCGCCTCTACTGGCGCGCTCAACGAGGGTCAATTAGGGTTGCGCATGATCTTATCCGAAAATCGGTATCCACTTTTCGGGATCATGCGCTAACATCGCGAACAACAAGCCGTTAAACGCCAGTTCGGGAGAAAGCCCCATGTCCGCTCAGCCAGCCCCGCGCACGCCGGGCGCCACGCGCGCCGCGCCGGGCCAATACGTCTTCGATCTCGGCACCGTCGCGAAGATCATGGGCGGCCCCGACTATTCCACCGCGCACGGGCCTTGCGTGGAGGGCGACCGCATGATCGTCGGCCTGATGCGCATGAAGGCCGGCACCGGCGCCGAACCGCATTCGCATCCCAACGAGCAGTGGATCTACATCCTGGAAGGCACCTTCCGCGCCGTCGTCGATGGCAAGCCGGTCGAGGCCAAGCCCGGCTCCGTCCTCTACATCCCGGCCAACACGATTCACTCCGGCGGGGCGACGCCGGAGGGCGACGTGGTGTTTTTCACCTGCAAGGACGCCTCGCACAGTTTGCACGGCATCAAAGTCACCTGACCTTCATGCGCACGGGGGCGCCAAGAACCCTCGCGTTAAACCAACATCAGCCACGGAGGATTTCCATGAAACGTCTGACCGCGATCCTGCTATCCGCCGCCTGCCTTGCGCTCGGCATGGCGGCCGCCTCGGCGCAGGACAAATACCCGAACCGGCCGATCAAGGTGCTGGTGCCTTATGCGCCGGGCGGCGCCACCGACATCACCGCGCGCATCATCGGCGACGAAATCCAGAAGATCACCGGCCAGAGCTTCCTGGTGATCAACAAGCCCGGCGCCTTCGGCCTGCTGGCGATCGACGAAATGGCGAAGGCGGCGCCCGACGGCTACACGCTGATGATCGGCAACGTCTCGACCAACGCGATCACGCCGATTATCTACAAAAGCAAACTCAACTTCGACTACAGCCAGCGCGTGACCGCGGTGACCAACCTGGTCGACGTGCCGGCGTTCCTGCTGGTGACGACCGCCAATGATTTTCCGGTCAAGTCGGTGCCCGAGCTGATCGATTACGCCAAGAAGAATCCAGGCAAGATCCACTACGGCACGGTCGGCAACGGCTCCTATCCGCATTACGACATGGCCTATTTCGCCAAGCGCGCGGGCGATCTCGACATGTCCGCGTTGCCGAACAAGAACGGCGCCTCGGGCGTGATTCAGGACATGCTGCGCGGCGACGTGCAGGCTGCCTTCCTCAACGTCGGCAGCGCCGCCGGCATGGTGCAGTCGGGAAAATTCCGCGCGCTGGCGATGGTCAATCACGTACGCCTGGCGGACTACCCCAATATCCCGACCATGAAGGAGGTCGGCTACCCGGACGTCGGCACCATCGCCTGGAACGCGCTGTTCGCGCCGGCGGCAACGCCCAAGCCGGTGCTGGACGCGCTCTATGCCATCGTCGCGAAGGCGATTGCCTCGCCCGATGTGCAGGAGAAATTCAAGAAGCAGAATTACAACATCGTGCCGAGCAAGTCGGTAGCCGACGCGCAGAGCTGGCTCGCCGGCGAAATCAAGCACTGGCAAACCATCACCACCTCGGTGAAGATCGACGTCGCGCCGTAGGACAAGCCGGCGTCCCCGCGAAAGCGGGGACCCATACTCCGCAGCCCATATCCGCATCATCCTGAGGAGCATCGCGAAGCGATGCGTCTCGAAGGATGGGGCGGCCGCATGGTTCGAGACGCGCTGCTTCGCAGCGCTCCTCACCATGAGGCCGACATAGGCTGGTGGCTATGGGTCCCGGCTCGCGCGCTTGGCCAGGAAGACAACTACTTCGCCGCTTGCAACGCCTGCCAGATCCGCTCCGGCGTCGCCGGCATGTCGAGCTGCGCGCCCTTGGGCAGCGCGTCGAGGATGGCGTTGATCAGCGCCGGCGGCGCCGCGGTGGTGCCGGCCTCGCCGGTGCCTTTCACGCCGAGCGGATTGGTGCGGCAGGCAACGGCGCGGTGCTCGACCGTCATGTCCGGCATCAGGTCGGCGCGCGGCAGGGCGTAGTCCATGAACGAGCCGGACACCAGCTGGCCGGCGCTATCGTAAATTGTGTTCTCGGTCAGCGCCTGGCCGAGCCCCTGCGCCACCCCGCCGTGGATCTGGCCCTCGACGATCGTCTCATCCAGCACGTTGCCGCAATCGCCGACCGCCACATAGGAGACGACCGCCAGCGCGCCGGTCGCCGGATCGATCTCGACCTCGGCGACATGACAGCCGTTCGGGAACGACGGCGGCGTCTTGACGGTGGCCTGGGTGTCGAGGCTCTCCGGGATGACGCCCGTGCGCTTGAGCTCCGCCGCGCGCTCGGCCACCGCGAACAACGGCACTTCGCGCGCCGAGCCCTTTACGCCGAATTTGCCGTCGCGATAGTCCACTTCGCCCTCGGCCGCCTGCAAAAGCAGGGCGGCGACGCGCTTGCCCTTTTCCAGCACCAGGTCGGCGGTGCGCGCGATGGCACCGCCGACATACATGGCCGAGCGCGAGGCGACGGCGCCGAAGCCCGGCACGTCGCGCGCCGAATCGCCCGCCGTGCACCGTCACCGCCTCCGGCGCGACGCCGAGCCGGCGCGCCGCCACGCCGCCGAACACGGTCTTGTGCCCCTGCCCGCTGGCGCCGGCGCCGATGCTCACCTCCAGCCTGTTGCCGCCGGGAAACGAGATGCGCGCGGCTTCTTCCGGAAACGCGCCGGCGATCTCAAGATAGCAGCCGATGCCGATGCCGCGCAGCTTGCCCGCCTTCTTCGCCGCCTTCTTGCGCGCGGCAAAGCCGGCATAGTCGGCAAGCGTCAGCGCGCGCTCGAAGGCACCCGGAAAATCGCCGCTGTCGTAAGTGTTTCCGAACACGGTGGTGTAGGGCATCTTGCCGGGCGCGATCAAATTGCGCCGGCGCAGTTCGGCGGCATCGATGCCGGTGACGTCGGCGGCGGCATCGATCACGCGTTCGAGCAAATAGCTCGCCTCCGGCCGCCCGGCGCCGCGATACGGCGCGGTCGGCAGCGTATTGGTGAAAACGCAGCGCGAGTTCACCTGCGCATGCGGAATGTCGTAGACCGTCGGCAGGCAGCCTGAGATATGCATGGTCACGATGAAATGCGCGACCGGCGTGATATAGGCGCCCATGTTGCCGAGGCCGTTCACGCGCAGCCCCAGGAAGCGGCCGCGCCGATTGAGCGCGAGTTCCGCCGTCCAGAACGAGTCGCGGCCCTGGCAGTCGCTCAGGAAGGCTTCCGAGCGCGTCGAGAGCCAATGCACCGGCTTGCCGAGCGCCCGCGCGGCATGCAGCAGCGCGACATATTCGGGATGGGCCGCGCCCTTCATGCCGAAGGCGCCGCCGACGTCGTCGGTGAGCACGCGCAGTTCCTCCGGCTTGATGTTCATGGAGTCCGCGAGCTGGCCGCGCATACTGGCGACGCCCTGCGTCGGGCAGCGCAAGGTGAACTGCTTGCTGGCGGGATCGTAGCTCGCGGTCGCGCTGCGGGGCTCGAGCGAGGCGACCACCAGCCGCTGGTTGACGAGCTCGACGCGCACCACATGGGCGGCGTCCTGGAACGCGCGTTCGAGCGCCGCCTGCTTCTTGCCGTCGGGGTCGGCCGGCGCGGTCCAGTCGAAGGCGATATTGCCGGGCGCCTCCGGCCAGAGCTGCGGCGCGCCGGGCGCGATGGCGGCGCGCGCATCGGTCACCGGGGTCAGCGGCTGGTAGTCGACCGCGATCTTCTCGCCGGCGTCCTGCGCCGCCTGCGCGCTGACCGCAACCACCATCGCCACCGGCTCGCCCACATGCAGCACGCGGCTTGAAGCCAGCGCCGGCCGGTGCGGCGCGACCGCCACCTTGCCGCCGCGGCCGGGAATCGGATGCGGATGCGAGATCGAGTGGTAATGCGCCGCGGCAAGATCGGCGGCGGTCAGCACCGCGACCACGCCCGGCGCGTTGCGGGCGGCCGCGACGTCGATATGCTCGATGTTCGCGAAGGCGTGCGGCGAGCGCACGAAATAGGCGGCGAGCGCGCCGGCCGGCTTGCCGTCGTCGCCGAAGCGCCCGGCGCCGCGCAACAGCGCGTCATCCTCGATGCGTCCGGCCCAGACGGATGGGCCGGATTTGCGAGCGGCAGTCGATTCCATGGCGGTGCTCCGGCGGCGGGAAAAATCTATAGCGTGCGGTCGGCGATGCCGGCCTTGGCGTAATGCGTTCTTAGAACAACCCGCTCAGCCAGTAGAACAGCGCGGCGATGGCCGCCGCCGCCGGGATCGTGATGATCCAGGCGATCGACGATTTCCTTGGCGACGCTCCAGCGCACCGCCGACACTCTTGCGCGCCGCGCCCACGCCGATGATCGAGCCGGTGATGGTGTGGGTGGTCGACACCGGGATGCCGAGCCAGGTCGCCGCGAACAGCATGACCGAGCCGCCGGTCTCGGCGCAGAAGCCCTGCATCGGGGTGAGCCGGGTGATCTTCGAGCCCATGGTTTTGACGATGCGCCAGCCGCCGATCAGCGTGCCGAGCGCCATCGCGATCTGACACGCGATCACCACCCAGAACGGCACGTAGAACTTCGCTCCAAGATGGCCCTGCGAATAGAGCAGCACGGCGATGATGCCCATGGTCTTCTGCGCGTCGTTGCCGCCGTGGCCGAGCGAATAGAACGAGGCCGAGATGAACTGCAGCGGGCGGAAAGATCGGTCGACCGCGAACGGCGTCGAGCGCACGAAAATCCACGACACCATCAGCATGAGCATGAGCGCGAGCAGAAAGCCGAGTCAGCGGCGACAGCGACGATGGCGGCGACGGTCTTGCCGACGCCCGTCCACACCATGGCGCGGACGCCCGCCTTGGCGATGCCGGCGCCGACCAGGCCGCCGATCAGCGCGTGCGAACTCGTCGACGGGATTCCCAAGCCCCAGGTGATCAGGATTCCAGACGATCGCGCCCGATCAGCGCGCCGAAGATCACGTGCGCATCGACGACATCTGCCTCGACGATGCCGCGGCCGACGCGTTTCGGCGACATGCAGGCCGAAGAACAGGAAGGCGATGAAATTGAAGAACGCCGCCCAGGCGACCGCGTATTGCGGCCGCAGCACGCGCGTCGACACGATGGTCGCGATCGAGTTGGCGGCGTCGTTCATGCCGTTGAGGAAGTCGAACGCCAGCGCGACCGCAATCAGGACGAACAGCAGCGACAGAGTGAGCGCGCCATCCATCGTCGTTCGGCCTTGCGGTAGTAGTTACACGTGCTCGATGACGATGCCGTGCATGACGTTGGCCACGTCGTCGAATCGGTCGACGACCTTTTCCAGATGATCGTAGACCTCGTTGCCGACGAAGAAGGCGATCGGTTCTGTTTTGCCTTTGGTCTGGTAGAGGTCGCGCAGGCCGATATCGTGCAGCTCGTCGGCGTGGCCTTCGAGCTGCGAGATCGCTCGGTCAACGTGCTGATATGCACGGCTTCCGAACTGATCGAGCGCAGCAGCGGAACGGCCTCCTGCACCAAGCTGCGCGCATTTCACGATCGCATCCGCCATCTCCTTCATCTGCGGCGTGAATTCGGTCACCTCGAACAGCTTGATGCCCTTGGCGGTCTTCTGCATCTGGTCGATGGCGTTGTCCATCGAGGTGATCAGGTCGCGGATGTTGCCGCGGTCGAACGGGGTGATGAAGGTGCGGCGCACCGCGATCAGCACCTCGCGCGTGACGTCGTCGGCGTCCTGCTCGCGGTCCATGACGATCTGGTAGTTGCGCGCGATCGCCTCGCCGCCTTCCAGCATGGCGCGCAGCGCCTCGGCGCCGGCCAGCACGGCCTGCGAATGGCGCGCGAACAGGTCGAAGAAGCGCTCCTCCTTCGGCATCAAGGCATGAAACCAGCGCATCATGGCGACCTCCCCCAGCCCCAAATCGGCATTCCCAGGCGCAAGCCTAGTCGTTTGCCGGGCCGTTGCCGAACGGGTGCAAACGCCCTGTGGAGACAATGGGTAAAACGCGAGCCGGCCGCGCCGCGGCCGCCGCGGCCATTGCCATGCAAGCCCAATTTCGCCACTGCAAAATTGATCTTTGTCATGGCGCCAGGGACGCCGAATCGCGGCCGATCCCTTGATGCATCGGCGCGCCGGCTCGGCTAGTTTGCCGGCGACACATCGCCTGCAAGCCGGAGAGAACAATGCGGTTGGGCTATTTCACCATGCCGGTGCACCCAAAAGGCCGCGACTGGTCGCAGACGCTGCGCGAGGATCGCGAGGCGATCATCCTCGCCGACAAACTCGGCTTCCACGACGCCTTTGTCGGCGAGCACCTGACCGATATGTGCGAGAACATCACCAACAGCATGCTGTTCCACGCCACGCTGATTCACGCCACGAAGACCATCAAGCTCGCCACCGGCACCACCAATCTGTCGCACATGCACCCCGTTCTGATCGCGGTGCACGCGGCGATGTTCGACCACCTGGCGCAAGGGCGCTTCATCCTGGGCGTCTCCGCCGGCGCGCTCGCGGCCGATGCCGAGGCGCTTGGAATTCTCGACCAGGACCGCAACAAGATTTTCGCCGAAGCCATCGACGTGATCCTGGCGATCTGGGAGCGCGAGCCGCCCTACAACATCGATTTCCCGGACAACCGCTTCAAGGTGGCGATCGACCGCGCCGCCGCGCTGCATCTCGGCGTCGGCGCCATGGGCAAGCCGTTGCAGAAACCGCGGCCGGAGATCGTCGGCACCGTGGTGGCGCCGTTCTCGCCCGGCGTGGTGCTGATGGGCAAGCGCGACTTCCACCCGCTGTCGGCGAATTTTCTGCTGGCGAAGCATCTCAAGTCGCACTGGATCAATTACGCCAAAGGCAAAGCCGAGGCCGGCGCCAAGGCCGAGGCCGCCGATTGGCGCATCGCGCGCACCATCTTCGTCGCCGACGATGAGGCGACCGCGCTGCGCTACGGCCGCGCGGACGCCAACAGCCCGTACCGGTTCTATTTCGAGCAGTTGCGCGGCAAGTTGCAGCGCGCCAACCGGCTCTATGTGTTCAAGAGCCACAAGGAGCAGCCGGACGCGGAGATCACCGACGATTTCGTCATCGACAATTGCGTGACCTTCGGCACCGTCAACAAGGTGGTGGATGAGATCCTCGCGCTGCGCGAAGAGACCGGCGATTTCGGCGAACTGGTCTATGCCGGCATGGACTGGGTCGATCCGGCGCTTGCCAAGCGCTCGATGCAGCTGATGGCCGAACAGGTGATGCCGCGGGTGAACGCGGCGATCGGCAAGCAGCGGCAGGCGGCGGAGTAGCGCTTCGGCTCGTCCACCGTAAGCGGGGCCGGGCTGAGCTTACTGACTCTGCGGTGCGGCTCCGGGATTCCCTGCCACGCGGGAATGGAGCGGGACAGCGTCACCCGCCATGCACGATGCGCAAGACGATGCCGACCAGCGCGCCGATCAGCAGCACGCCCGAGGCGAAGGCCTGCACGGTAAATCCGCTATGGCGCTTCTCGGCGGCGGCGCTGTAGCCGCGGATGTAGTGGATACGAGCGGCGATCCAGACGCAGCCCGAGCAAAGCGGCAGCCCAGTCGTTGACATAGAGCGCGAACAGCCAGAGCACCGGCAGGAAGATCGGCATCCATTCCAGCGTGTTCATCTGCACGCGGAACACGCGCTCGAAGTCGGGGTTCCCGGTCGTTGCCGGCGCCTTCACGCCGAATTTCCCGCGCGCCTGGGCGACCAGCAGGCCGGTGTAAAAATACAAAAGCACGGCCAGCAGGGTGACCAGCGCGGTGTAGTGCGGCATTGGATAGCTCCTCGGTTCATTCGTTGTGCGGGTGAGGCGCGACGGAGTGAGGCAGTTAACCTCCCTCCCCCCACGAGCCTTGCGAGTGGTGGGGAGGGGTCGGGGGTGGGGGGAGATCACTCGTTAGTCTCCCACTCACCCCCACCCCGGTTCGCATTGCTGTGCAATGCGAACCGACCCGCCCCACCGCTTCGCGGGGGAGGGTATGAAGCGTCACACCGACAGCGGCTCGCTGCCGAGTTCGGCATAGAGCCCGTGCTTGGCGCCTTCGCTGAACTTGACGCCCTGGCCGAGTTCGATCGCCACCGAGCGCACGCGCTGCGCGGCCGGCTCGGTCGCCGGCACCGGCTGGCCCTCGTTGGCGTCTTTGGCCGCGCGCAGCAGCAGCTTGCGCGTCATGATGATGCCGGCATCGGTCGCGCACAAATGTTCCATGGTGCGGTCCTGGATGGCGCCCATGCTTTCCTGGATCGAGGCATCCTGCATGGCGATGCCGTCGACGCCGGTGGCGGAGTGGCCGGCCGCCTGCGCCTCGCGGTCCATCAGGTAGTTGTTCGACTTGTTGGCGAGCGGAATGAAAGTGCCGGGCACGTATTTGACGTGAATGCCCTCGCCGTCCTGCATGGCGGCGACTTCCGAATTGGAGAGCGCGCGCCTGGGATGATAATTGATGCTCCAGGCCCAGCAATTCTCGTCGTCGATCGGCACCCAGGCATGCGCGCCGAGCGGATGCCCGGCGCGCGGCGGGATGATGGTGTACCAGGGCATGATCCAGGGCGTGATGCGCCAGTAATATTTGCCGGCGTCGGCATTGCGGCGCGCGCCGATCAAGAGGCCGCCGGAAAATTCCTCTACCTCGAACAGCGGCATGCGGTCCTTGATGTTGTACTCGTTGGCCTTCGAGCCCTTGAACAGCGGATCCTTGTTGAGCTCGCTGCCGTGCAGCCACGACACGTGGCTGGAATCGATGCCGCCTTCCATCGCCTGCAGGTAATTGCATTCCTGCAAGCGCTTGGAGACGAAGCGCTGCTCGGGCGCAACGTCGGTCCATTCCAGCGCCGGCGGCGGCGGCTGCAAGGCCGGCGGCCCCAGATAGGCCCAGACGATGCCGGCCTTCTCGATGCAGGGGTAGGATTTCAATTTGATGTGCTTGCGGAAGCCCGACTCCTCCGGCTCCGACGGCAGATCGGTGCACTGCCCGGTGACGTCGTATTTCCAGCCGTGATAGTGGCAGCGGATGCCGCAGTCCGCGCTCTC
The DNA here is from genome assembly GCA_963762285.1 of uncultured Alphaproteobacteria bacterium. Classification (GTDB taxonomy): domain Bacteria; phylum Pseudomonadota; class Alphaproteobacteria; order Rhizobiales; family Xanthobacteraceae; genus Pseudolabrys. The sequence goes on from CAVXKE010000017.1 coordinate 70,339, forward strand.
GCCGAACCAGAGCGAGGCGCCGCGATGGGCGCAGAACTCGTCGAGCAGGCCGACGCGCCCCTTCGTGTCGCGGAAGGCGATCAGGCGCTCGCCCATCAGCTTGACCTTGACCGGCGGGCAGTCCGGCGCGGGCAATTCCTCCGCCAGCAGGAACGGCGCCCAGTAGCGCCGCAACAGCTTGCCCATCAGCGTGCCCGGGCCGATGCGGCAAAGCTGCTCGTTTTGTTCACGCGACATCATGGCGACGTTTCCTGACCCTTTTGTTATTCTGCCCGCGCAAAATGCGGGGCGCGCGGGCATTATAGGCGCCCGCAGTGCCCGGGAAAGACACGCAATGCACCTGCCGCGCATCGCCATCGCCACCGGGGACCCGGCCGGGATCGGCCCGGAAATCGCGCTCAAGGCCGCGCTCGACGCGCGGGTGACGGCGTTGTGCCGGCCGCTGCTGGTGGGCGACCCGGCGGCGGTCGCGCTGCATGCGAAAGCGGCCGGTCTCACGCCGCGGCTGCGCGTGGTCGCCAAAGCCGGCGATGCCGACTGGTCGGACGGTGCGGTCAATCTGCTCGACGCAAGCGACGGGACCAACGTGCCGGTCGTCTTCGGCAAGGTCGATGCCGCTTACGGGCGCGCTTCGCTCGCCAGCGCCCGCCGCGCCATCCAAGGCGCGCTGGCCGGCGAGGTCGAGGCCGTGGTGGCGGCGCCGCAGACCGAACGCTCGATTCACGCCGCCGGCATCGCCTTCGACGGCTATCCCTCGTTCGTCGCGCGCGAGACCGGCACGCCGGTCAACGACGTCTATCTGATGATCTGCTTCGACGACGTGCGCATCGCCCATGCCACCTTGCATGTGAGCGTGCGCGAAGCCGTCAGCCTGATCACGCCGCAGCGGGTCGAGCGCGTGATCCGCGTGGTCGACAGCGCGCTCAAGCAGCTCGGCATCGCGCGGCCGAAAATCTTCGTCGGCGGGCTCAATCCGCATGCCGGCGAGGATGGCCTGTTCGGCTCGGAAGAGATCGACATCATCGCCCCGGCGATCGCGCGCGCGGCGCGCGACGGCATCGATGCAACGGGTCCGTTCGGCGCCGACACCATGTTCCGCAAGAAAGGCGCGGATGCCTTCATCGTGATGCTGCACGACCAGGGCCACATCGCCGCCAAGCTCTTGGCCTTCAACCGCACCGCCGGGCTGTCGATCGGCTCGCCGATCCTGTTCTCCTCGGTCGCCCATGGCAGCGCGCACGACATCGCCGGCCAGGGCGTGGCCGATCCCGGCGCGCTGATCGCGGCGGTCAGCCGGCTTGCCAAGACGAGTGGCGCGGAAACCGGGCGCGCTTAACGCAGCTGCGGCAGCGGCGAAACGGTCACCGGGGCGCCATTCGGGGGCGGCGGTGGCGGCGGGTTTGGCGGTCCCATATTCAGCACGGCGCCGGAGTCGGGCGAGTTCAGCACGGCGCCGGTGGTGGGCACGCGGGTCCTGCGCGCTCCGTCGGGCGCGCTCGTGACGGCGCCCGTGCTGGGCACGCGGGTATTGCGCGCCTCGGAGTCGGGCGCGCCGGGATTGCGCGCTCCGCTGTCGGGCACGCTGGTGTTGTGCGTTCCGCTGTCGGGCGCGTTCGTGTTGGCCACCGTCTCCGGCGGCGAATTGCCAGGCAGGACGACGACGCGCGTGCCGACCTGCACGCGGCTGAACAGATCCTCGATGTCCTCGTTGAGCAGCCGGATGCAGCCGGACGACACGAACGAACCGATGGTCGAGGGCTGGTTGGTGCCGTGGATGCGGTAGAGCGTGTGGCCGAGATAGAGAGCGCGCGCGCCGAGCGGATTGCCCGGTCCGCCCGCCATCATGCGCGGCAGATAAGGCTGGCGCTCGATCATTTCCGCCGGCGGATACCAGTCCGGCCATTCCTTCATGTTGGAGACGCGTTCGGTGCCGGCCCAGGTGAAACCCTCGCGGCCGACGCCGATGCCATAGCGCATCGCCCTGCCGTGGCCGAGCACCAGGTAAAGGTAGGTGTTCGGCGTATCGATGATGAGGGTGCCGGGCGGCTCCTTGGTCTGAAAATCGACCATCTGCCGCTTGAGATTGGGCGGCAGTTCCTTGGGCTGGCCTTGCTCGGGCTGATCCTCCGGCGGCAGCCCGGCGGTGGCCGCCGGCGGCGGCGTACCATGGGTAGCGCGCTGCGTGGAGCCCGGCGCGGCGCCGATCGAACCCGGCGGGCGGACCGCATCGGGATCGTCCGCGGTGGCGCCCGGCGCTTGCCGGTCGAGTTGATGCCCGCTGACCGGCGGACGCTCGCGGGGCGGCACAAAGCCCGGCGGCACAGCGTCGACTTGGTCGGCGTCGGCCGGATACGGCAGGCTGCGGCCGGAGGACTGGCCCTGCGGCGGGACCTGGCTCATCCGCGAGCGGCGCTGCCGGCGCACCGGCTGATCGTCGTCATCGTCCTCGTTCCAGGACGCCGGCGGCGGCTGGTCATCGGCATAAAAGCCCGGCGGCGGCCCGCTCCGGTAGTATCCCGGCGGCGGCGCCGACGAATAATACTGCGCGACGGCGGGCGCGGCCGAAAAGACTGCCGCGATCGGCAGCGTCAAAAGCAAAAGATTGCAGCGTCGGATCATCATCCACCTGAGAGCCTGGCCGGTTCCGACCGCACCAGAACGTTACTTATCACTTTGTTCGCGCGTGATCTTGCCCGAAATACCGGCCCGCTCGGAGCAAGTCCGGGACGGGCTGCTTTGAGGATCATGCGCGGGCCGGGGCGGCAAAGCCCCAGCCTAACCGCGGCCCCGGAATGCCCCGCGATAAAGGCACATTCAAGACCATAATAGGACTATCGCGACGACGTGATTCGGCCGTGACGGCCCGGCTTTGCTCAGGTTTTCTTGGCCTCCGCCGCCAGGACCTGCTTGGCCACCCGGTGGCAGTCGACCGCGGCCGGGAAGCCGCAATAGACCGCGATCTGCCGCAAAATGGCGGCCAGTTCCTTCGGCGTCAGCCCGTTGCGCAGCGCGCCGCGGAAATGCGCCTCGAATTCGTGCATGCGGCCGAGGCAGGCGATCATGCCGAGATTGAGGATGCTGCGGTCGCGCGGCTTCAGGGTGTCGTCGCCCCACACCGCGCCCCAGCAATATTCGGTGAGCAGCCCCTGGAATTCGCGGTTGAAATCGTCGGTATTGGCGACCGCGCGATCGACATATTCGTCGCCCAGCACCTTGCGGCGCATCGCCATGCCGCGATCGTAGATGGCCTTGTCCATGGTGTTCGATCCTCCTTTGCGACGGCTCATTCCGCCGATTGGGCCCATGTTGACAGGAATTTGCCGTTTTCGTCCATTCTCCCCCGGCACCCATGCATGATCCCCCACACATCCTGATCGTCGGCTGCGGCGCCATCGGCGGGCTGTTCGCCTCGGCGCTCGCCGCCGTTGCCGAGGTCACCGCCTACGACGCCAATGCCGAGCACGTGCGCGCGATCAACGCGCAGGGCCTGCGCGTGATCGGAAAAAACCCGCGCACTGCCCGCCTTCAAGCCACGAGCGATCCCGCCGCACTCAAGGGTGCATCGTTCGATGCCGTCATCTTCCTCATCAAGTCGAAGGCGACCGGCGAAGCGCTTGCGCAGCTGCGCTTAGTTCTTGCCGGCCATCCGATGCTGGTGACCTTGCAGAACGGCATGGGCAATGCGGAGCTGCTGCTCGGCGTGCCGGAAGCGGTCGTCGTGCGCGGCGTCACCATGAATGCCGGCCGCTTCGTCGAGCCGGGCTGCGTGGAGAACCTGATCGAGGGCAAGACCTGGCTGGGGCCCGCGCGCGGCCGCCTCGACGATATCCGCCCGCTCGGCGCGCTGCTCAACGCCGCCGGCATGCCGGCCGAGCTGGTCGCCGACCCGATGGGCGCGGTCTGGTCGAAATTCGTGTTCAACTGCGTGATGAACCCGCTCGGCGCGCTGATGATGGGCGACAACGCCGCCCGCCACGATTCGCCGGAGATGCGCGCGCTGGTCGACGACATGGCGGCGGAATGCATGGCGGTGGTGCGGGCGCTCGGCGGCAGCTTCGCCTTTCCGCCGATGGAATTCGTCGCCCAGATCCGCGCCGGCGAAATCCCGATGTCCAAGCATGCCGGCTCGATGGCGCTCGACATCGCCCGCGGCGCGGCGACCGAGATCGACGAATTGACCGGCTTCATCGTCGCCGAGGGCGAGCGCCTCAACGTGCCGGTGCCGAACTGCCGGGCGGTTTACCGGCTGCTCAAGGGGCTCGAGCACGCCGGCACGCGCCGGGTTGCAAAACCTCGGTAATTCAATACGTTAGACCGCGATTGGCGGATTTATCCCCGCTTTCCCCAGTTTCCCGCCAGCACAGGATTCGGCGCTCGCGCGCGTTAATCGGATAGGCCTGGGTCTACAATGGACGGGTTCTTCCGATGGCGGCTACCAACTCACGATGGATGACAGCGACGAAGCGCTCATGGCCCGGGTCGCGCGCGGCGACGAGGCCGCGTTCCGCGCGCTCGCCGGCCGCCATCTGCCGGGCATGCTGGGGCTGGCGCGCCGCATTCTCGGCAACGCCGCCGACGCCGAGGACGTGGCGCAGGAAGCCATGCTACGGGTGTGGACGCACGCGCCGCGCTGGCAGCCGCTGGCCGCTTACCGCACCTGGCTCACGCGCGTGGTGGTCAATCTCTGTCTCGACCGCAAGCGGCGCGCGCCCTGGGTCGCGCTGGAAGCGGCCGGCGAGATCGTCGATCCGGCGCCCGATGCCGGCGAACAAGCGGAACGCGACGAGCGCGAGCGCATGCTCGCCGGCGCGATCGCCGCGCTCCCGGCGCGCCAGCGCGCGGCGATCGTGCTCACTTACGGTGACGGCATGAGCAATGCGCAAGTGGCGGAGATTCTCGGCACTTCGGTGTCGGCGGTGGAGACCTTGCTGGTGCGCGGCAAGCAGAACCTGCGGCGTGCGCTCGGTAACATGATCGATGAGGGCGAGTGATATGGACAAGAAGCAGTTGCCGGATTTTCTCGAGGCCGCGCTCAAGCGCCACAGCAAGGCGCCGCCGGCCGATGACGCGGCGGTGGCACGCGTGCTCAAGCGGCTTAGCCGTCCGCTGCCGCCGCAGCAGAGGCCGCTGTGGCGCCTGCCGGGCATCTTGCTCGACTGGCAATTCGCGCCGGCCTGGCCGCGGGTCGCGGCCCTGGCCTGCTGCGCCGCGCTCGGCTTCATCATCGGAATCGCCGGGCTCGACCGCCGCCTCGATGCGCCGGTTGCGCCGTTCGCGGTCGCCAGCCGCACCGATCTCGGCTCGATCGTGTTCGAACCCGAAGCGCTGACCGGAGCACGCCCATGACCATCGCCCAATACGCTCCCGCGCTGACGCGCGGCTCGTCGCGCTGGCTGCTGCTCGGCTCGCTCGCGCTCAATCTGTTCTTCGTCGGCGTCGCGCTGGCGATGGTCGTTCGCGCGCCGGCGGCGCCGGCCTGGGACCGCAATGTGTTCGTGCGCGTCGAACGCATCGCCGACACCCTGCCGCCGGCCGATGCCGACCTGCTGCGCGGCCAGATCAACGCCAACCGTCAGCTCATCGAGGACTCGCAAACGCGATACCGCACCGCGCAGGACCAGATCCGCGCCACGCTGCGGCAGGAGCCGTTCGACGTCGAGGCCATGCGCGCCGCCATGGCCAAGACCCGCGCCGCCCGGCAGAGCTTCGATCAGGTCATCCAGGGCGTGTTCGCGTTCTCGGCCGCGCAGATGTCGCCGGCCGGCCGCAGCGCGCTGGCCGACTGGCCGCCGGGGCGAAAAACCACGAGCAGCCGGCCATAGAACAGGCTAATTTCCCCGTCCGAGCCGTTTGAGCGGTCTTCGAAAGTCGTCGGTATGCGCTGCGCTAACCAAGCTGTGGGGTGGGGAACAAAACGGCGCGCCCGTCCATTTGTAGCCATGCTGCAAGGATTCTGCCTGATGCTGCCGCTCGGCGGCTGCCTGCTGACGCCGGACAAGCCCGATCCCGGGCTCGACATTCCACTGGCCTATGAGCGCGGGCCCGAGAATCCCGTGGCGGCGGAAGCGGCCTTGCCGCCGCTCGACTGGTGGCGCGGCTTCCGCTCGAAGGAACTGACCGAAGTCATCGAAGAAGCCCGCGCCGCCAATCTCGATGTCGCCGCGGCGGTCGCGCGCATCGTGCAGGCCGACGCGCAGTCGCGCATCGCCGGCGCGGCTCTGCTGCCGAATGTCGGCCTCAACGGCAGCGCGGCGCACGCGCGCTCCTCGCAGTCGCTCGGCGGCGGTGCGGGCGGCGGCAATTCCGAGCACGACACCCTGTCGGCCTCGCTCAACGCCAGCTACGAGATCGACTTCTGGGGCAAGAACCGTTCCGCTCTGCGCGCGGCCGAGGAAACCGCCGTCGCCAGCCGCTACGACCGCGAGGTGGTGGGCCTCACCACCGTGGCGGCCACCGCCAATGCCTATTTCCAGGTGCTGGCCGCGCAGGACCGGCTGCAGGTCGCGCGCAACAACCTGGCCAGCGCCGTCCGCGTGCTCAATCTGATCCAGCAGCGGCTTCACCGCCGGCACCGCCTCCGCGCTCGACACCGCCCAGCAGGAGAGCCTGGTCAACACCCAGCGCGCCGCGATCCCGCCGCTCGAACAGACCTTGACGCAGAGCCGCAACGCGCTCGCCGTGCTGATCGCGCGCTCGCCCGAGCATGTGCGCATCCGCGGCGGCAGCTTGCGCAGCATCGCCACGCCGCGCATCACGCCGGGCCTGCCGTCCGAACTGCTCGCGCAACGCCCCGATATCCGCCAGGCGGAAGCCAATCTCGCCGCCGCCAATGCCAATGTGGCGAACGCGCGCGCGCAGATGCTGCCCTCGATCACGCTCACCGGCGAAGGCGGCTACCAGAGCGCGGTGCTGCGCACTCTGCTGCGGCCGGAATCGGCGTTCTACAACGTTGCCGCCGGCCTGACGCAGCCGATCTTCGACGGCGCGCGCCTGCAGGGCAATCTCGACCTGCAGAAAGGCAGGCAGGACGAGCTCTTGCAGAATTACCGCAAGGCGGTGATCTCGGCGTTCTCCGACGTGGAGAACGCGCTCGACGGCATCCGCCAGACCGCGCTGCGCGAGCGGCTGCAGCGCCAGGTGGTGGCGAGCTCGCGGCGCGCCTTCGACATTTCCGAACAGCGTCTGCGCCAGGGCACCATCGATCTGGTCACCGTGCTGCAGACGCAGCAGACGCTGTATCAGGCCGAGGACGCGCTGGCGCAGGCGCGGCTCGCGCATGTGCAGGCGGTCGTCAGTCTTTATCAGGCGCTCGGCGGCGGCTGGCTGCCAAAACCGGTGGAAACCTCCGATGCACGGTGAACTGCCGAAACAGATCTGGGCGAAGGCCAAAGCCCGCACCCGCCGCAACCTGGCGATCGCGCTGATCGTCGTCGCGGCCGCCGCGGCGCTGGTCTACGTCTTCACCAAGTCGCCGCAGCAGCAGAACCGCGGCCGCTTCGGCGGCGAAGGCGGGCCGGTGCCGGTGCTGGCCGCCGCCGCGGCCAAGGCCGACGTGCCGGTCTATCTCGACGCCGTCGGCACCATCAAGGCGCTCAATACCGTGACCGTGCGCCCGCAGGTCGACGGCAAGCTCATCAGCGTCGGCTTCAAGGAAGGCGAGGACGTCACGAAAGGCGCCGTGCTGGCGCGCATCGATCCCACCATCTATCAGGCGCAACTCGACCAGGCGATCGCCAAGAAGGCGCAGGACGAAGCCCAGCTCGCCAACGCCAAGATCGACCTCGACCGCTATGAAAAACTGGCGGCCAGCAACGCCATCAACCGCCAGCAGGCCGACACCCAGAGGGCGCTGGTCGCGCAGATTTCCGCGCAGGTGCAATCCGACCAGGCGGCGATCGAGAACGCGCAGGCGACGCTCGGCTACACCGCCATCCTCGCCCCGATCGACGGGCGCACCGGCATCCGCCTGGTCGACGAAGGCAATATCGTGCACGCCTCCGACGTCAATTCCGCCATCGTGGTGATCACCCAGATCAAGCCGATCTCGGTGCTGTTCAACCTGCCGCAGCAGGAGCTCGGCCGCATCAACGCCGCCTTTGCCAAGGCGCCGCTCGCGGTCGAGGCGCAGCGGCCCGACAACAACGCGGCGATCGACCGCGGCACTTTGCGCGTGGTCGACAACCAGGTCGATCAGACCACCGGCACCGTGCGGCTCAAGGCCGAGTTTCCCAATGCGGACCTGCAGCTCTGGCCGGGGCAGTTCGTCAATGTGCGGCTGCTGATCGACACGCTGAAAGACGTGGTGACGATCCCGACCGGCGCGGTGCAGCGCGGCCCCAACGGCACCTTCGTCTACGTGGTCAAGGACGACAGCACGGTGGCGATGCGTCCGATCGTCGTGCAGAAGCAGGATGAGACGCAGACCGTGGTCGAGAGCGGCCTGAGCCCGCCCGAGCGCGTGGTCACCACCGGCTTCGTGCGGTTGACCGAGGGCAGCAAGGTCGCGGTCGCCGGCAATGACGGCGCGCCGGCGGCGGCCCCGCAACGCACGCGGCCGCGCAACGGCCAGCGTCCCGGCGGCGGGAGGCCGAACCCGCAGCAATGAGCGTTTCCTCCCCCTTCATCCACCGGCCGATCGCCACCTCTTTGCTGGGCATCGCGGTGATGCTGGGCGGCGCGCTCGGTTATTGGTGGCTGCCGGTCTCGGCGCTGCCGCAGGTGGATTTCCCCACCATCCAGGTCACCACCCAGCTGCCGGGCGCCAGTCCCGACACCATCGCCTCGCTGGTGACCGCGCCGCTGGAGCGGCAGTTCGGCCAGATCCCGGCGCTGGCGACCATGACCTCGGCGAGCTCGTTCGGCATCAGCCAGGTCACCCTGCAATTCGATCTCGAACCGCGACATCGACGCCGCCGCGCAGGACGTGCAGTCGGCGATCAATGCCGCCGGCTCCACGCTGCCGCGCAACCTGCCCTACCCGCCGCTCTACTCCAAGGTGAACCCGGCCGACGCCCCGATCATCACGCTGGCGCTCACCTCGGAGACTATCGACCTGCGAACTTTAAGCGACATGGCCGACACCATCATGGCGCCGCGGCTGGCGGAGGTGACCGGCGTCGGCCACGTCTCGGTGCAGGGCGGCATCCGCCCGGCGATCCGCATCCAGGCCGATCTGTCGCGGCTGGCCGCCTATGGCATCGCGCTGGAGGACCTGCGCTCGGCCATCGTCGGCGCCAACGTGGCCGGCGCCAAGGGCTCGCTCGACGGCGCGCATCAGTCCTACACCATCGCCGCCAACGACCAGATCACCGCCGCGGCAACCTACAAATCGGTGGTGGTGGCGTTCCGCAACGGCGCGCCGGTGCAGGATCAGCGACGTCGCCGACGTGGTCGACGGGCTGGAAAACACCAAGGTCGGCGCCTCCTATCAAGGCAAGCCGGCGATCGTGATCGACGTGCAGCGCCAGCCCGGCGCCAATGTGATCGAGACCGTCGAGCGCGTGCGCGCCGAACTGCCGCGCCTGCGGCGCGCCATGCCGGCGGCCGCCCGCCTCACCATCGTCAACGACCGCACCACCACCATCCGCGCCTCGATCCACGACGTGCAGTTCACGCTGATGCTCAGCGTCGTGCTGGTCGTGCTGGTGGTGCTGATTTTCCTGCGCACCATCCGCGCCACCGTCATCGCCGGCGTGGCGCTGCCGCTGTCGCTGATCGCGACCTTCGGCGTGATGTGGTTTGCCGGCTTCTCGCTCGACAATCTGTCGCTGATGGCGCTGACCATCGGCACCGGCTTCGTGGTCGACGACGCCATCGTGATGATCGAGAACATCGTGCGTCACATGGAGAACGGCGAAAGCCCGCTGGACGCGGCGCTGCGCGGCGCCAGCGAGATCGGCTTTACCGTGATTTCGCTGACCATGTCGCTGGTCGCGGTGTTCATCCCGCTGTTGTTCATGACCGGCCTGGTCGGCCGCATGTTCCGCGAATTCGCGCTCACGCTCACCATCGCGGTGGTGGCCTCGGCCATCGTCTCGCTGACGCTGACGCCGATGATGTGCGGCCGCCTGCTGCGCCAGACCGGCGAAAGCGCCGGCAACGCGCTCACCCGCCGTTTCCACGTTCTGGTCGAGCGCACGGTCGAATTCTATCGGCAGAGCCTGCACTGGGTGCTGCGCCGCCAGCGCGAGACGCTGCTGGTGACGCTGGCGACGCTCGCCGCCACCATTTTCCTCTACATCGTGATCCCGAAGGGCTTCCTGCCGTTGCAGGACACCGGCCTGATCACCGCGGTGACGGAAGCCGGCACCGACGTCTCCTTCACCGAAATGCAGCGCCGCCAGCACGCGGTCGAGGCCATCGTCCGCGCCGATGCCGGACGTGACCGGCGTGGTGTCGGTGATCGGCGTCTCCCCGCTCAACGCCACGCCCAATGCCGGCCGGCTTGCCATCACCTTGCAGCCGCGCGACGCGCGCAGCTCGCGCGTGGATGCGATCATCGCGCGGCTGCAGGACGCGGTCGCCGGCATTCCCGGCATGAATGTGTATTTCCAGGCCACCCAGGACATCCAGATCTCCACGCGGCTGAGCCGCGCGCAGTACCAGTACACGCTGGTCGGCACCGACGCCGGCGAAGTGCTGGAATGGGCCGACAAACTGGCGCGCAAGCTGCGCGGCGAGCCGGCGCTGCGCGAGGTCGCCTCCGAAGCGCAGGAAGGCGGCCCGCGCGTGAACGTCGACGTCGACCGCGAGCAGGCCGGGCGGCTCGGCGTCTCCATGCAGAGCGTCACCGACACGCTCAACGACGCCTTCGGCCAGCGGCAGATTTCGACCATCTACGGCCAGGCCAACCAGTATCGCGTCATCCTGGAGGCGCAGCCGCGCTACCAGCAGGACCCCGGCTCGCTGGATAAGCTCTACGTCACCGGCGCCAGCACCTCGACCGGCACGGCGGCAACCGTCGCCAATACCGCGGCCGGCAGCACCAATACCAACACCACCGCCACGCCCAACACGGTGACCAGCTCGAACCAGGTGCCGCTCGCCGCCTTTGCCCGCTTCGTGAATACGACGGCGCCGCTGGCGATCGCGCACCAGGAGCAGTTCCCGGCGGTCACCATCTCCTTCGATCTGGCGCCCGGCTACGCGCTGAGCGACGCGGTCAGCCTGGTCAGCGCGGCGCAGCGCGACATCGGCATGCCGACGTCGGTGACCGGCAGCTATTCCGGCGACGCGGCGGAATTCGCCAAGTCGCTCACCGGCGAGCCGTGGCTGATCCTGGCCGCGGCCATCGCGATCTACATCGTGCTCGGCGTGCTGTATGAAAGCTTCATCCATCCGCTCACCATTCTCTCCACCTTGCCCTCGGCCGGCGTCGGCGCGCTGCTGGCGCTGATGCTCTTTGGCTACGACCTGTCGGTGATCGCGCTGATCGGCATCGTGCTGCTGATGGGCATCGTGAAGAAGAACGCGATTCTGATGATCGACTTCGCGATCGAGGCCGAGCGCCACCAGGGCATGACGCCCGCGAGGAATCGATCGTGCAGGCGGCCCTGCTGCGCTTCCGCCCGATCATGATGACGACGCTGGCCGCGCTGTTCGGCGCGCTGCCGCTGGCGCTCGAATGCGGCACCGGCTCGGAGCTGCGCAATCCGCTCGGCATCACCATCGTCGGCGGCCTGCTGCTCAGCCAGTTGCTCACGCTCTACACCACGCCGGTGATCTATCTCTACATGGAGCGGCTGCGCGCGCGGCTGACCGCGGCCGCGCCGCGCCGTCCGCGGCCGCATCCGGCCGCGCGCCGGCCGGAGTGACGGCGATGAACTTCTCCCACCCGTTCATCCGCCGGCCGATCGGCACCACGCTGCTGGCGATCGGGCTGTTCCTGGTCGGCGCCGTGGCCTACCGCTTTCTGCCGGTCGCCAGCCTGCCGAGCGTGGATTTCCCGACCATTTTCGTGTCCGCCAGCCGGCCCGGCGCCGACCCCAACATCATGGCGGCGACCGTCGCCGCGCCGCTCGAGCGGCGGCTGGGCGAGATTTCCGGCGTCACCGAATTGACCTCGGTGAGCTCGCTCGGCAATTCGCGCATCATCGTGCAGTTCGATCTCTCCCGCAGCATCGAGGGCGCCGCCCGCGACGTGCAGGCCGCGCTCAATGCCGCGCTCAGCGACCTGCCGGGCGACATGCCGACGCTGCCGACCTTCCGCAAGGCCAATCCGGCGGCGGCGCCGATCCTGATCCTGGCGCTGACCTCGAAGACCATGCAGCCGAGCGCGGTCTATGACGCCGCCGACAGCGTGATCGCGCAGCGGCTCTCGCCAGGTCGACGGCGTCGGCGACGTCACCGTGGCCGGCTCCGAGCAGCCGGCGATCCGCGTGCGCGTCGATCCGGCGCGCATCGCCGCCATGGGCGTGAGCATGGAGGACGTGCGCACCGCGATCGCCAATTCCAACACGGTCGGTCCGCTCGGCAGCTTCGACGGCGACAAGCGCGGCGTCACCATCGGCATCAACGACCAGCTGCGTGACGCCGGCGAATACGATCCGCTGGTGGTCAAGACCGTCGACGGCACCGTGATCCGCCTGTCGGCAATTGCCTCGATCCGCGCCAGCGTGCGCAACAGCCGCTCGGCCGGCTGGTTCAACAAGGACCCGTCGGTGCTGCTGATCATCACCAAGCAGGCCAATGCCAACGTCATCGACACCGTCGACGGCATCTACGACGTGCTGCCCGAGCTGCGGCAATGGGTGCCGGCCGGGCTCGACATCTCGGTGCTGGCCGACCGCACCCAGACCATCCGCGCCAGCGTGCACGACATGCAGCTCACGCTCGGCGCCACCGTCATCCTGGTGATGCTGGTGGTGGCGCTGTTCCTGCGCCGCACGGCGGCGACGATCGCCGCCGGCGTCACCGTGCCGCTGTCGCTCGCCGGCACCTGCGCGGCGATGTGGGCGGCCGGCTTCTCGATCGACAATCTGTCGCTGATGGCGCTCGCCGTATGCATCGGCTTCGTGGTCGACGACGCCATCGTGATGATCGAGAACATGTTCCGCTATCTGGAAAAGGGCGCCTCGCCGCTGCGCGCCACGCTGAAAGGCGCCAAGCAGATCGGCTTCACCGTGGTGTCGATCTCGGTGTCGCTGATCGCCGCGTTCATTCCGCTGTTGTTCATGGGCGGCATCGTCGGGCGGCTGTTCCGCGAATTCTCCGTGACGCTGGCCTTCGCCATCGCGGTCTCGACCGTGGTGTCGCTGTCGGTGACGCCGATGATCTGCGCCTATTTCGTGCGCGCGGCGCCCAGCCACGACCGCACCTGGCTCGACCGCCTGGTCGAGGGCGCGCTCGCGCGCACGCTGCGCTTCTACGACCGCACGCTCTCCTTCGTGCTCGAACACCACGCGCTGGCGCTGGTCATGTTCGTCGCCACCATCGCGCTCACCGTCGGCCTCTACATCAAGACGCCGAAGGGCTACTTCCCGCAGGACGACACCGGGCTGATTTTCGGCGGCACCCAGGCCTCCACCGATATTTCCTACGAGGCCATGTTGCAGTTGCAGCAGAAGGCGATGGACATCGTGCTGGCCGATCCGGCGGTGGCGGGCCTCGGCTCATCGGTCGGCGCCTCCGGCTTCAACGCCTCGGTCAATCGCGGCCGCATGTTCATCAGCCTGAAGCCGCTCGATCGAGCGCGACAATGTGAGCACGCAGCGCGTGGTCGGGCGGCTGCGCGCCAAGCTCAGCGAGATCCCCGGCATCCGCGTGTTCATGGTGCCGGCGCAGGACCTGCGGGTCGGCGGCCGGCAGAGCGATTCGCAATATCAGTTCACGCTGTGGAGCGCCGATATCGACGCACTGCAGGCCTGGGTGCCGAAGGTGCTCGACCGCGTGAAGGAGGTGCCCGGCGTGGTCGACGTCACCACCGACCGCGAGCAAGGCGGCCTGCAGGCCAATATCGGCATCGACCGCACGGCGGCCGCCCGCCTCGGCGTGCGCATCCAGGACATCGACAACGCGCTCAACGACGCGTTCTCGCAGCGGCAGATTTCCACCATCTACACCCAGCGCAACCAGTACCGCGTGGTCCTGGAAGTCGACCGCAAATACCAGCGCGACCCGAGCGACCTCACCCACGTCTACGTCGTGGGCAGAGGCGACACCCAGGTGCCGCTGTCGCAAGTGGCGAAGGTCGAGCGTTCGATCGCGCCGCTGGTGGTCAACCACCAGGGCCAGTTCCCCTCGGTCACCATCACCTACAATCTCGCGTCCGACGCCGTTATCCAGGACGTCACCGGCGGAATCGAACAGGCGGTGGCGGAGATGCATATTCCCGACACGATCCACGCCGACTTCGCCGGCGACGTGCAGGCCTTCAAGCAGCTCGGCCGGCGCGCAGCCGCTGCTGCTGCTGGCCGCGCTGGTCGCGGTCTATATCGTGCTCGGCGTGCTGTACGAGAGCCTGGCGCACCCGCTCACCATCATCTCCACGCTGCCGTCGGCCGGCCTCGGCGCGCTGCTCGCCTTGCAGCTGTTCAACACCGAGCTCACCGTGATCGCCTTCATCGGCATCATCCTGCTGATCGGCATCGTGAAGAAGAACGGCATCATGATGGTGGACTTCGCGCTCGACGGCGAGCGCCGGCGCGGGCTCGCGCCGCAGGCCGCCATTCACGAAGCCTGCCTGGCGCGTTTCCGGCCGATCCTGATGACCACGCTGGCGGCGGTGCTCGGCGCCCTGCCGCTGGTGATCGCCACCGGCCCCGGCTCCGAGCTGCGCCGGCCGCTCGGCATCACCATCATCGGCGGGCTGCTGGTGTCGCAGGCGCTCACGCTCTACACCACGCCGGTGATCTATCTCCTGCTCGACCGGCTGCACCGCAGGCTCGGCGGCAACAGCTTCACCTTCATCAAACGCGCTCCGGGCATCCAGCCGGCGGAGTGAACTAAAGGCGCGGGCCCGTAGTCGACCAGTCAGACGGCGATGCCGATGCCCCGACCTAATACCCGCTTTCACGGGTGAAGCAGCCCTCCAAATTCAGGGGCGGCATGTCCGCTTATGACTCATGAGCGACAATGTCACCCAACGGGAGGAGTGCGTCCGAATGTCAAGGACAATGGCCAGATCAGTCCCCTCGACCACCGTTCAAACCGCCCGAGGTGCCGGCAGCCGTCTGCACCCCTCGGTCTGGGTTGCAGGAAGGCCCGAAAAATGAGAACATTCAGGGTAGATTAGGCCTCATCCGGGGGAATCACGGCTAATACGCATTAGCTAATATCAGGCATCTTTGCCCATAAGCCCGCGCAAATGGCCACTATCCTGGTGCTGGCGCACGAATTTGACGAATTCGCCCAGACCAATTATTCAATCAAGGGATGCTTTGCAACCTGGCAACAGATGGGGCACAGCGTCCGCGTGTCGAACGGCATCCCCGCGACGGTCGACGCTGATGTCGTCGTGCTCCATACCGACCTGTCGGTGGTTCCCCAGGAATATCTCAATTTTGCCGCCCGATTTCCCGCTGGCGTGAACCGCAACGCCATCGACATCCGCAAGCGGCTGGTGAGCCGCTTTCCGGTCAGGCCGGAGGACGACTGGCGCGGACCGGTGATCGTGAAATCCGATTTCAATTGTGGCGGACTGCCCGAGCGCCGTCACAATTGGATGGCGTTCCTTCGCAAAAAGCCGCCGCCCAGCCCGAGTTCCCGGGTCTTCACCTCCTATCCGATTTATTCCTCGAAGTCCGAGGTGCCGGACGCGACGTGGTCCGACCCCGGGCTCATCGTCGAGCGATTCCTGCCGGAGCGCGACGAGAAGGGCTATTGGGTGCGGTTCTGGATCTTTCTCGGCGACGCCGAGCGCTGCAACCGCGTCTGCGCCCCGGACCCGATCGTGAAGGGCACCAACATGACTGCGCTCGAACCGACGACGGTGCCCGAGGTGCTGCGCGCCGAGCGCGAGCGGCTCGGCTTCGATTTCGGCAAATTCGACTTCGTCGTGCATGAGGGTGAGGTCGTGCTGCTCGATGCGAACCGCACGCCGACCGGTGCGGCGGCGATCAGCACGTATCAGAGCGAGCAGGCCGCCAAGCTTGCGCTCGGCATCAACAGCTTTCTGGGCCCCGCCAATGCAGGGCGGCGGTAGTCCGGTGCGCGGCAAACGCCGCACGCACTGGGACGACGTGCTCCGGCACTGGCGTCACATCGGCCCGCCCCTAGCGCCGTGCCCCGAGGATATCGCGGCCTATGAGCGCTGCGGCGGGTTTGCGATGTCCGCCCAGGCGTTTGATTTGACTCACGTTTACGATGCGACCAGCCCCGCACTATAGCAGGTAACATGAGTCAAGGTTTTGAGTTTTGGTATAATATGCTTCTCGTAGAAATATCTGGATGTAAGAATTTCAGCAATGCTCAGCGCGAAAAGTTAGTTCTTTTGCTAAAAACTCGCGCTGGTGATGAATTCCAAATTGAATTTCGATAGTTGATGAAATTATGTGGGGGTAAATGTATCAAGATGCCTGCATTTGTCACCGAAGTTGTCTGAACTTCCGCGGTTATGCAGCGAAGGGCAGGATTCATGAGGCGTTCTTACCGCAAGAACAGTCGGTGGGATATTCTATCCAAATATTGGAAATTACAAGAAGAGCCGTTAAGCCCGAGCCTGGAAGATCTGCAGGTCGTCGATTTTGCAGTGAGTACGTGGTTCGAGAAGAACAAACGAGCGCCGCAGGTTCTTATACTAGGCGTGACGCCGCAGTTTCTCCGAATTAACTGGCCAAAGGGCACGAAAATTTCGGCGATTGATCGCTCAAAACCTATGATCGATTTGGTTTGGCCTGGGAAGAAAAAAGATGCGATTTTAGGGGACTGGTGTTCAATGAATGTTGCAAGTAATTCGATCGACATAGTGCTCTGCGATGGTGGGTTTTCGTTCTTGGACTATCCAGATAGTCAGAAATTACTAGTTGATCAACTGGCGCGGATTTTAACCATAGGCGGATTTTTTATTGGTCGATATTATATTCCGCCAAAGCGCAAGGAAAAAGTGGATGAAATTGTCACCGACTTAAGGTCTGGGAATATTAGAAACGTAGCTGTTCTCAAAATGCGATTGGCAAAGTCCCTGCAGCGGACGCCTAAAAATGGGGTTGTTCTTCAAGATGTCTGGAATGTGCTTGAGTTCCACTGTCCTAATTTAAGGCGGTTGGCAAAGAGATTAGGCTGGAAAATCGGGACGTTGGCGACGCTCGAGCATTATAAAAACAATAAAATGAAGTACTATTTTCCAAACTTAACTCAGGTGGATCGCTTATTCCGATCTACGGGAGCGTTCCGTGTAGTAAAACGGGTTCAACCATCACACCAAATAGGTGAGGAATCTCCGACTGTCATTTTTGAACGTGTAGAAAAATGATCGATCCGCCAATTGAAACGGCTTTACGAAACAGGAAAGCCACCGTCCAAATGGCCTTCTTGATTTCCGTCTGGGCGGCGCATGTGCCGGAAATCCAAGAGTATGAACCCGCGTTCTGACGTGGGGCCGCTAGTGAATGAGTATGTTATTTGCTGCGGCGCATCGGTCGCCAATGGCACAAAGCGGACATTTGCCAACATCGCCGCGTCCAGGGCACGAAGCCCTCAAACCCCCAAATACCGGTGCTGCACGTCCGGCGCGGCGGCGAGCGCCGCGGAAGCGCCGCTCCACACCACGCGGCCGCGCTCGATCAGGAAATGGCGGTCGGCGACGCGGGTGAGCGTGCCGACATTCTTGTCGATCACCAGGATGGCGAGGCCGAGTTGCTTGAGCTGCGCCAGGCAGCGCCAGATCTCGGCGCGGATCAGCGGCGCCAGGCCCTCGGTCGCCTCGTCCAAGATCAGCAGCCGCGGATTGGTCATCAGCGCGCGGCCGATCGCCAGCATCTGCTGCTCGCCGCCGGAGAGCTGGTTGCCCATGTTGGCGGCGCGCGCCGACAGCTTCGGAAACAGCCCATACACCTTGTCCAGCGTCCAGCCGTCGCCGCCACGCTCGACCGCCGTCGCCACCAGGTTTTCGCGCACGCTGAGATTGGGGAAAATCTGCCGGCCTTCCGGCACCAGGCCGATGCCGAGCTTGGCGACCTTGTAGGACGGCAGGCCGCGAATCTCCTGGCCGGAAAAGCGGATCGTGCCGGCGCGCGCCGGCGTCAGCCCCAGGATCGAGCGCACGGTGGTGGTCTTGCCCATGCCGTTGCGCCCCATCAGGGTGACCATTTCGCCGGGCTTAATCGACAGCGACACGCCGAACAGCACCTGGCTCAAGCCATAGCAGGTCTCGATGCCGGCGACGTCGAGCACGGTGTCAGACATTTTCTGATCAGCCATGGCCGGCGCCCTCCGCCTCGGCCTCGCCCAGATAGGCGTCGCGCACGGCGGCGTTGGCGCGGATATCGGCGGGCGCGCCGGACGCGATCACCCGGCCATAGACCAGCACCGTGATGCGGTCGGCGAGCGCGAACACCGCTTCCATGTCGTGCTCGACCAAGAGGATGGTGACCCCCTTCTTCAAGGCGCGCAGCATTTCCACCATGCGGGCGGATTCCTCGGGTCCGAGGCCCGCCATCGGCTCGTCGAGCAGCAGCATGCGCGGGCTGCCGGCGAGCGCCATGGCGAGCTCGATCAGGCGGTGCTCGCCGTGACTGAGCGCCGAGGTCGCTGCGTCCGCGCGCTTACCCAAGCCGACGCGCTCCAGCGCCGCGCGCGCCGGTTCGCGCAACTCCGCCACCAGACGCGCATCGCGCCAGAAACGAAACGAATGCCCGGCATGGGCCTGCACCGCCAGCGCCACATTGTCGAGTACGCTGAGATCGAGAAACAAGGAGGTGATCTGGAACGAGCGCGCCAGACCGAGCCGGCTGCGCCGGTACATCGGCAGCGCCGTAATGTCGTGGCCGGCAAAACGGATGCGCCCGGAATCGGGCGTCAGCTGGCCGCCGAGCTGGGCGATCAGCGTGGTCTTACCGGCGCCGTTCGGCCCGATGATCGCGTGCAGCTCGCCGGCCGCGACATTGAGCACGAGATTGTCGGTGGCGACGATGCCCTCGAAGCGCTTGGCCAGATTCTCCACCTGCAGCAGCGGCTCGGTCATGGGCTGACCCTCGCGCCGACCCTTGCGCTAATTTTCGACAGCAGCCCGTCGATGCCGCCGCGCGCGAACAGCACCACCAGCAGCAGCAGCGGGCCGAGGACGATCTGCCAGAATTCGCCGTAGGTCGCGGCCTCGGCGCCCAGGAACGGCTGCAGAACAACCGTGATGAGGAAAGGCAGCGCCTCCTCCAGCACCAAGAGCGCCACCGCGCCGATCAGCGGGCCCACGACCGAACCCATGCCGCCGAGCACCACCATGATGATGAGATCGCCCGAGCGCGTCCAATACATCATCGAGGGGCTGACAAAATCGGTGTGATTGGCGATCAGCGCGCCGGCGAGCCCGCACAGCGTTCCGGCGATGACGAAACAGGCCAGCCGATAGCGATAGGTCGGGAATCCGATCGCCCGCATGCGCAGGTCGTTGGAGCGCGAGCCCTGGATCACCAGGCCGAAGCGCGAATTCACCAGCCGCCACACCAGGTAGATCGTGCCGTACAGCAGCGCCAGGCACAGGTAATAGAATTGCACCTTGTTCGAGAGGTCGAGCGGGCTGAAGAACTGGCTGCGCTTGTAGATGGTCAGCCCGTCGTCGCCGCCGTAGCGCGCGAGCCCGGCGATGCAGTAATAGGCCATCTGCGCGAAGGCGAGCGTGATCATGATGAAATAGACCCCGCGCGTGCGCAGGGACAGCGCGCCGATGACAGCTGCGAACAGCGCCGAGGCCACCAGCGCGACCGGCCATTGCACGAAGCCGGAGTAAATCCCCTCATGCGCCAGCATGCCGACGGCGTAGCCGCCGATGCCGAGATAGACGGCGTGGCCGAAGCTCATCATCCCGCCATAGCCGAGGATGAGATTGAGGCTCACGGCGGCGAGCGCCAGGATGACGATGCGGGTGAACAGCGTCAGCAGAAAGCGGTCGCCGGCGAGGCCGGCATAGACCGGCAGCAGCACCAGCGCGGCCAGCAGCGCGGCGATCGCGATGGTTCGGATATTGATCGCACCGCTCATTTTCTACCGGCCGGGAACAAGCCTTCGGGGCGCACCACCAGCACGACCGCCATCAGCAGATAGATCAGCATGGAGGAGAGCGCCGGCGCCGCGGTCGCCGCCGCATTCGGGCTCAGCACCAGGCGCAGCATGTCGGGAAGATAGGAGCGGCCGACCGTGTCGATAAAGCCGACCAGAATCGCCGCGATGAACGCGCCGCGCACCGAGCCGATGCCGCCGATCACGGTGACGACGAAGGCGAGGATGAGGATGTTCTCGCCCATGCCGATCTGCACGGTGAGGATCGGCGCCTGCATCAAGCCGGCAAGGCCGGCGAGCGCGGCGCCGAGCCCGAACACCAGCGTGTAAAGCAGCTTGATGTTGACGCCGAGCGCGCCGACCATTTCGCGGTTGGAGGCGCCGGCGCGGATCAGCATGCCGATGCGGGTGCGCATCACCAGCACATAGAGAAAGCCGGCGACCGCCAGCGTGACCACGATGATCGACAGCCGGTAAGCGGAATACTGGACGCCCGGCATGATCTGCACCGAAGTGTTGAGCCAGGACGGCAGCGGCAGGGAGAGGCCGGCCGGCCCCCAGATCAGCCGCACCAATTCGTCGAAGAACAGGATCAGGCCGAACGTTCCGAGCACATGATCGAGATGATCGCGGCCGTAAAGCCGGCGCATGGCGATCACCTCCACCACCATGCCGACCAGCAAGGTCGCAAACAGCGCCAGAGCCGCGCCCAGCACGAAGCTGCCGGTCCAGGCCGCGAAGGTGGCGGCAAAATAGGCGCCGATCATGTAGAGCGAGCCGTGCGCCAGATTAACCAGGTCCATGATGCCGAACACCAGCGTCAACCCGGCCGCCAACAAGAAAAGCAGCAGCCCGAATTGCAAGCCGTTCAGGCATTGCTCGATGAACAGCGTCATGGCGCGTCGATCGTGGAAATAGGAAGTGCCCCGATATGCAAGCGGCGGCAGCGCGGATGCGCCGCCGCCGCCATGTCCCGCCGTTAGCTTACTTCATCGGGCACTTGCTCGTGGAACATATCCTGGTTGTCCTTGACGATGGTGGCGACGGTCTTGAGCACGAAGTCGCCCTTGGCGTCCTTCACCACGTCCTGCAAATAGAAGTTCTGGATCGGCACGTGGTTGTTGCCGAACTTGAAGCCGCCGCGCACCGACTTGAAGTCGGCTTTCTCCATCGCCTTGCGCAGGGCCTCCTTGTCGCTCATGTTGCCCTTGGTGGCGGCGACCGCCGAGGCGATCAAGTTGGCGGCATCGTAGGACTGCGCGCCGTAGAACGACGGCCTGAGGCCCGGATATTTCTTCATGTAATCGGCCACGAACTTCTTGTTGGCGTCGTTCGGCAGATCGTTCACCCATTCCTGCGCGCCCGGCACGCCGAGCGCGAGGTCTTTTTGCAAGGGCAGTGACAATTCGTCGATGGTGAAGGCGGTGTAGAGCGGGATCTTGCCCTTGAGGCCGGCCTGCGCGTACTGCGCCAGGAACTGCACGCCCGCCTTGCCCGGATAGAACACGAAGATGGCGTCCGGATTGGCGGCCTTGGCTTTCGAAAGTTCGGCGGAGAAGTCGAGCTGCGCCGGCCAGGTGGTCAATTCCTGCCCGACCACCTTGCCTTTGAAGGTGGAGGCGACGCCGGCCAGCATGTCCTTGCCGGCGGCGTAGTTGGGGCCGATCAGGAACACCGATTTTGCGCCCTTCTGGTTCATGTACAGACCCATCGCCTGCGGCGTCTGGTCGTTCTGCCATGAGGTCGAGAACACATAGGGCGAGCACAATTCGCCGGCGACCTGCGAGGGGCCGGCGTTGGCGATCACCATGAAGGTCTTCGAATCGACGACCGGCTTGATCGACGCCAGCAGCACGTTCGACCAGATATAGCCGGAGATGAAATCGACGTGATCGGATTCGATCAGTTTTTCGGTCTTCTGCTTGCCGACTTCCGGCTTGAAGCCGTCGTCCTCGTAGATCACCTCGACCGGCAGGCCGCCCATCTTGCGCCCCATGTGGTCAAGCGCGAGCTCGAAGCTGTTGCGCATATCGTTGCCGATTGAGGCCACTGGGCCGCTGAAGGTCGAGACAAAGCCGATCTTGATGGTTTTTTGCTGGGCCATAGCCGGGCCCGCTGCGAGCATCAGAGCGGCGCTCGCGATCAACAGAGTTTTTCGCATGTGTTTTCCTCCCCACCGGGCCTTTTGGCCCATTCGTTCAAGACACTAATGTACCGGCATCGGCGCGCAAAGGTCCACCGGCGTCACGGTCGCAGCTTGCGGCAATCGTGGAAATGGCCAGTAATTGGAGCCTATTGGCCATGCGGGCGGCGGCCCACGGCCGCGTTCGCCGGGCGCCCGGCGCTCTAACCCAATACCGCAAACCGGCGGGCGGCCCAGCGCGGCGGGGCTAGTCCGTGACCGTCACGCGGCTTGCGGAGCCGCATAGATACGGCGCATCTCGCGGAACGAGATCAACTTCTTGCGGCTCTCGTCCCACAGCACCAGGCGGACGCATTTGATGCTTTGCCACAAGGTCAGCCGGCCGATGTCGCGCAGCTCGGGGTGTTCGCGCAGCACCCGCGGCAACCGGTAATAGGGAATCCGGCTGCACAAATGATGCACATGATGCACGCCGATATTGGCGGTGAACCAGCGCAGAATTCCGGGCAGCACATAATGCGAGCTGCCGTGCAGCGCGGCTTCGTGCAGATTCCAGGTTTCGTCGTGCGCCCACACGGTCTGCTCGAATTGGTGCTGGACGTAGAACAGCCACACGCCCATCGCGGCCGCCAGCAGCATGATCGGCCCATGCACCAGCAGGAACGGGCCGATGCCGACCAGCCAGATCAACGTGGCGGCGATGAGCGCGATGGCGAGGTTGGTGCCCATGGTGCTGAGCCAGGGCTGCCAGCCGCTGCGCATCAAGCCGAACGGCAGCCGATGCCGCAGGATGAACAGATAGGCCGGGCCGAGACCGAACATGATCGCCGGGTGGCGGTAGAACCGATACATCAGGCGGCGCCAGCGCGACAGCGCCAGATATTCGCGCACCGTCAGGGTATCGACATCGCCGATGCCACGGCGCTCCAGATTGCCCGAGGTCGCGTGATGAATGGCATGGGTTCGTTTCCAAAAGTCGTAGGGCGTGAAGGTGAGCACGCCGAGCGCGCGGCCGATCCAGTCGTTGGCGAGGCGATGGCGGAAGAATGCGCCGTGCCCGCAATCGTGCTGGATCATGAACAGCCGCACCAGAAATCCGGCGGCCGGAACGGCGAGCAGCAAAGTGAGCCACCAGAAGCCGAGGTAATAGGACGCCCACATCAGCGCCCAGAGCAGCGCGAGGGGTGCGAAGGTGATGGCGAGCTCGATCAGGCTGCGCGCGCCGCTCGGTTCGCGGTAGCGCATGAGAATCTGGGTCCAGCTGCGCGCGTCGATCGTCTGTCCCGCGCCGGCGGGATCTTGTTTATGGTCCAAGCGATGTGCCCTTTGTGAGTATAAATGGAGCGCAAGTCGGCCAGCCGCAGGGCTGTCGCACTTACGTACTTACTTATTTCATGGAAACAACAAGCTGAATGATTAGCACGGTTTTTTTATGTCGGCTAGCGGCCAAAGTGGTATCTGGGGGTTTCGGCCGGACCACGGGACTCACCGGAGATAAAGCATGACACCCACCGTCGCCATCGTCGCGCCCGGCAACATGGGCTCAGGCGTCGGCCGGCGCCTGACCGAACACAAGGTGAAGGTGCTCACCTCGCTCGCCGGCCGCAGCGAGGCGAGCGCCCAACGCGCGCGCGCGGCCGGCATGATCGCGGTCGACGACGCGCAACTGATGGAAAGCGATTTCCTGCTCTCGATCGTGCCGCCGGGCGACGCGCTCGCCTTGGCCAAGCGCCTGGCGGGCGTGCTCACCGCCGCCAACCGCAAGCCCGTTTACGTCGAATGCAACGCGGTCAGCCCGCGCAGCATGCTCGAAATCGCCGAGGTGGTGGGCGCGACCGGCTGCCCGTTCGTCGGCGCCGGCATCATCGGCCCGCCGCCGAAGCCGGGCTCGACCAACACCAAATTCTATGCCTCCGGCCCGGCCGCCGGCCTGTTCGCCACGCTCAACGATTACGGTCTGATCGTGCGCGTGCTGCAAGGCCCGCTCACCGCGGCGTCGGCGTTGAAGATGTCCTATGCCGGCATCACCAAGGGCTTCACCGCGCTGGGCGCCGCCATGATGCTGGCCGCCACCCGCGGCGGCTCGGCCGCAGCGCTGAAGGCGGAGCTCGCCGAAAGCCGGCCCGACCTGCTCGGCTATCTGACGCGGCAGGTGCCGGACATGTATGCGAAAGCCTATCGCTGGGTGGCCGAGCTCGAGGAAATCTCCGACTTCGTCGGCAAGGACCGCGCCGAGCACGCCATGCTGGACGCGGCGGCGCGGCTCTACGAGCGCATCGCCAAGGATGTCGAGGGGGAGAAAAAGGAAACCGGCGTGCTGGATGAGTTTTTGAAGTCGTGATGCAACGCCTTAGTCCACCTCCCTGTCATGCCCCGCGAAGGCGGGGCATCCAGTACTCCGCAGCGTATCGATAGAAATGTATTTACTGGATCATCCGCTTTCGCGGATGATGACGCCTGAGAGAACCGCCGGGTCCACGTTGCATGACTGAATCCCCCATCCTCGTCGAACAGCAAGTCGGCTATCGCATCATCACGCTCAACCGGCCGGACCGGCTCAACGCCTTCAACGACGCCATGCACGTGGCGCTGCGGACGGCGATCGACGAGGCCGAGGCCGACGACAACTGCCGCGCCCTCATGCTCACCGGCGCCGGCCGCGGCTTCTGCGCCGGGCAGGACCTGAGCGACCGGGTCGCCCGGCCGGGCGAAAGCGTCGTGCTCGGCGAGGCGCAGGAGAAATATTACAATCCGCTGGTGCGCCGGTTGCGCGCGCTGCCCTTCCCGGTCGTCGCCGCGGTCAACGGCGTCGCCGCCGGCGCCGGCTGCAACATCGCGCTCGCCTGCGACATCGTGATCGCCAGCCTCAAGGCTAACTTCGTCCAATCCTTCGCCCGTGTCGGATTGGTTCCCGACAGCGGCGGCACCTGGTTCCTGCCGCGCCTGGTCGGCGATGCTCGTGCCCGCGGCCTCGCCCTGTTGGCGCAAGACCTGCCCGCGGAAAAGGCGGCAAGCTGGGGCCTGATCTGGCGCGCCGTTGAAGACGAGGTGCTGATGCACGAGGCCAATCGCATCTGCGAGCATTTTGCCATGGCGCCGACGCAAGGGCTGGCGCTGATCAAGCGCGCGCTCAATGCCTCGGCCGGCAACACGCTCGACGCCCAGCTCGATCTCGAGCGCGACCTGCAGCGCGCGGCCAGCCTCACCCCCGACTATGCCGAGGGCGTGCGCGCCTTCATGGAAAAGCGAAAGCCGAAATTCACCGGCCGCAAGGGGAACAGCTGATGGACGCCGCCACGCTCGCCCGCGCCTGCGCCGACGCCATGTGGGCGGACGACGCCACCAGCCGCGAGCTGGGGATACAAGTCATTTCGGTCGAGCCCGGCCAGGCGGTGCTCGGCATGGCGGTGACCGCGACCATGGTCAACTGGCACAACACCTGCCACGGCGGCTTCATCTATCTGTTGGCCGACACCGCCTTCGGCTACGCCTGCAATACCCGCAATCAGCGCATGGTGGCGCAGCATTGCAGCATCAGTTATCTCAACCCGGCGCGGCGCGGCGAGCGGCTCACCGCGCATGCGGTCGAGCGCCAGCGGCAGGGGCGCTCGGGCATCTATGACGTGGCGGTGAAGCGCGACGATGGCACGGTGATCGCCGAATTCCGCGGCCATGGCCGCGCCATCGAGGGAACGCTGGTGCCGAACAGGCCTACGATGACGAGCGCAGGCCATCGACATCCACACCCATATCGTGCCGGCGGAATTTCCCGGCCGTGCCGGCTGCGCGCATTGGCCGTCCATGGCGGCGGCGCACGACTGCCAGCACAAAAACGTGATGATCGACGGCAAGAATTTCCGCACCGTCAGCGACCAGTGCTGGGACGTCGCGCGCCGCGCCGAGGCGATGGCCGAGATGGGCATCGCGCGGCAGGTGCTGTCGCCGATGCCGGAATTGCTGTCCTACTGGCTGCCGCGCGACGACGCGCTCGCCCTCATCCGCCACGTCAACGACAGCATCGCCGGCATGGTGGCGCGCGCGCCCGACAAGTTCATCGGCCTCGGCGGCGTGCCGATGCAGGACCCCGACGCGGCCGTGCGCGAATTGGAGCGGCTGATGCGCGACGGCTTCCGCGGCGTCGAGCTCGGCAGCAATGTCAACGGCGCGGCGCTCGGCGATCCCCGCTTCGAACCGTTCTTCGCCGCGGCGGAGGAACTGGGCGCCGCCGTGTTCGTGCATGCGCTGCATCCGAGCGGCAAGGAGCGCATTGTCGGGCCGCCCGCGCTGATGGCCTATATCGGCTTTCCGCTGGAGACCGCCTACACCATCGCCTCGCTGATGACCGGCGGCACGCTGACGCGCCATCCCCGCCTGCGGCTCGCCTTCAGTCACGGCGGCGGCGCCTTTGCCTCGATCCTGCCGCGGCTGACAAAAGGCTGGACCATCAAGCCGGAGTTTGCCGCCTTGATCGGCGTCTCGCCGCACGAGCACGCGCGCCGGCTCTACTACGACACGCTGGTCTATGACCCGCCGACGCTGCGCTTCCTGATCGAGACCTTCGGCGTGCGCCAGCTTTGCCTCGGCACCGATTTTCCCTTCGATATTCACGAGCGCCATCCGATCGAAGCGGTCGCCGCGCTCAAGCTGTCCGACGGCGAGGTGAAGCTGCTGCATCACGACAATGCCGCGCGTTTTCTGGGTGAGCCCGCATGAGCAAGGCACAGGTCCGCGCCAAAGTCCGCGCCTTGCGCAGCGTCGATCTCGGATTTTCCGATCTCGGCCGCGCGCTGCGTTTTTTCACGGAGGTCTGGCATCTGACGCCGGTCGGCGAAAGCGGCGGCGTGCATTACCTGCGCGGCAGCGGCGCCTTCCACCACATCCTCAGCATCCGCCGCGCGCCAAAGCTGGCGCTGATCCGCGTGGTGCTCGATGCCGCCGACCGCGCCACGGTGGACGCGCTGCACGCGCAGGTTCTCGCCCACGGCCTCACGACCGTCGATCCGCCGGCAGGCTTGCGCCAGCCGCACGGCGATTACGGCTTCGGCTTCAAGGACCCGGAAGGCCGCAACATCGCGATCGTCTGCGGCGTCAACGACCATGCCGACGCCGCCGACAAGCCCGACCGGCCGCGCAAGCTCAGCCACGTCAACATCAATGCCGGCGACAGCGAGGCCAGTTTCCGCTGCTATCGCGACGCGCTCGGCTTCACGCTCACCGACACCACCGCGCGGCTGCGTTTCCTGTCGTGCAATGCCGATCATCACAGCATGGTGCTCGGCTTCAGCGGCGGGCCGACGCTCAACCACATCGCGTTCGAACTGCCCGATCTCGAATCGGTGATGCGCGGCGCCGGCCGCATGCGCGACGACGGCCGCGCCATCGAATGGGGCCCCGGCCGCCACGGGCCGGGCAACAACGTGTTCTGCTATTTCCTCGGCCCCGAGGACATGCCGCTGGAATACACCGCCGAGATGCAGCAGGTGGACGCGCATCATCGCGCCAAGACGGCGGAGCAATGGACCTGGCCGCCCGGCCGGCTCGATCATTGGGGCATCAGCGCGGCGCCGAGCGCGCGCATCGAAACCGCCGGCTTGAGCATTCATTTCACCGCCGACGGCTACCGGCTGGACGAGTGGCGGTAGGGGCGATGCCGATCGGATGAGTAATTTTTAGGCGACGGATTCACCATTTCGCGGCGTTCTGTCTGCGACCGGGTTTGATCTGGCGCAAAATGGCCGGCCGGGCCGCCGATAGTACTTTCGCAGTAAAGTTTCGATCCCGGCCGTAACGGCAGGAGATTCCCGATGGCCCCAGCGCCGAGCTTGTCCATTTCGCCGGAAAAAGTCTGCTTCTTCATCGCCAAGGCGCATGAATACGACGTCACCGACGAGGTGGTCGATCCCGATTCCGAGGCGAGCGTCGTCGACGACGCCACCTTTCAGGAATTGACGGCGTTCATCAACGGGCTGACCGAGGACGAACAGGTCGACCTGGTGGCGTTGACCTGGCTCGGCCGCGGCGATGGCACGATCGGCGATTGGGACGATTTGCGCGCGGAAGCGGCCCGCCTGCACAACAACCGCACCGCCGCCTATCTGCTCGCCAAACCCATGCTGGGCGACCACCTGGAAGAGGGGCTCGCGCAGTTCGGCCTGACCTGCGAAGGCATGTGAAGCGGCTGCCGGCCGCGCGCGCTCGGCTGTCATCGTCTAAATTCAGAGTCTGAAGGACCGCCCGCGCCGGCGCGCAAACGTGGTTTGACAATTCGGGCGCGGCGTTTATCGTTTGCGTACAAATAATTAGCCCTTGGTCGCCGGGCGGTATGCCGCATGAAGCCAGCGCCGTTCATCCGCCACGCGCCGAAGACGCTCGACGAAGCGCTGAAGATCTTGGCGGCGGTCGCAGCCGAAGACGGCCGCGTGCTGGCGGGCGGCCAGAGCCTCGTTCCGATCATGGCGTTCCGGCTGGCTAGACCTGCGCATCTCGTCGACATCAACGACGTCGAAGGGCTCGACAAGATTTCCAGCGACGGAAAATTCCTGTCCATCGGCGCCTGCGTGCGCCATGCCGCGTTTCACAAACCGGTCGTCGACAATCCGCTCGGCAATTTGCTGTCATATGTCGCGCGCCACATCGCGCATTATCCGATCCGCATGCGCGGTACCTTCTGCGGCAGCCTGGCGCACGCCGATCCGGCCTCGGAGTGGTGCCTCACCGCCGTCACGCTCGATGCCACCATGGTGGCGAAAAGCACGCGCGGCGAACGGCGGATCGCGGCGAAGGATTTTTTCCAGGGCATCATGGCGACGGCGCTGGCCGAGGACGAACTGCTCGCCGAAGTGCGGCTGCCGCTGCTGGCAAACGACGCCAAATTCGGCTTCAACGAATTCAGCCGCCGCGCCGGCGATTTCGCCATGAGCGCCGCGCTCGCCAGCTATCGCCTCGCCGCTGGCAAGATCGCCGAAGCCCGTGTCGGCGTCGGCGGCGCCGAGGCGCGCCCGCGCCGCATGGCCGACGCCGAAGCCGCGCTCAACGGCCAGGCGCCGGGCGATGCCGTCTTCCGCGCCGCGGCTGACGCCGCCGCCGCCGCCATTGATCCGCTGGAGGATCACCAGACCAATGCAGCCTACCGGCGCGACCTGGTGCGCGCGGTGGTGCGGCGCGCGCTGGAGGCGAGCGCATGATCGCGCAATTCTCCGTCATTCCGGGGCGCGGACCTTGGTCCGCGAACCCGGAATCCAGAACCACGGATTGCATTCGCATCTGGATTCCGGATCGCCGCTTCGCGGCGTCCGGAATGACGGTAAATACATGACCGCGCACACCAAAGGCTCCGGCAGCACCTGGGTCGGCCGCGCCATCCGCCGGCTGGAAGACCCCGCGCTGGTCAGCGGGCAAGGCCGCTTCACCGCCGATCTGGCTGCCGCGCATTGGGTGCGCTTCGTGCGCAGCCCGGTCGCCGCCGGCAGGATTACCGGCATCGAGGCGCCGCAGGACGCGATGGTGATCACCGCCGCCGAGCTCGCGGGCGTGAAGAAAATTCTGCCGATGCTGCACAAGTTCGCCTACAAGCCGGTCGGCCAGCCGGTATTGGCCGAGGGCGTCGTGCGTTTCGTCGGCGAGCCGGTCGCCGCCGTGGTGGCGGCGAGCACGGCGGCGGCCGAGGACATCGCCGATCTGGTCGAGCTCGCAATCGACGAAACGGAGCCGGCGATCGACGCGCGCGCAGCGCTTGCCGCCGGCGCGCCGCAAATCCACGCCGAGGCGCCCGGCAATGTCATCCTGGAAGGCCAGTTCAAGACGCCCGAATTCGACGCGGTCTGGAACGGCGCGCACAAGATCGTCAAGCTCGAGGCGCGCTCGCGCCGGCAGAACGCCACGCCGATGGAGCCGCGCGCCGGCCACGCCGCTTACGACGCCTCAAGCGGCCGCGTCACGCTGACCTGCACCACCCAGATGCCGCATCTGATGCGCACCGCCATTGCCGACGTGCTCGGCATGCGGGAGTCCGATCTGCGCGTGATCGCGCCCGATGTCGGCGGCGGCTTCGGCCAGAAAATGTCGCTCGCTGCCGAATATGTCGTGCTGGTGTGGCTGGCGCGCAAATACAAGAGCTCGTTCGCCTGGACCGAGGACCGGCGCGAGAACCTGATCGCCGGCTTCCATGCCCGCGACCAATACGTGACGCTGGAGGGCGCCTTCGACGCCAACGCCAAACTGGTCGCGCTCAAGGCCGACGTCATCGCCAATGTCGGCGCCTATTCCTGCTTCCCCACCACCTGCGGGGTCGAGCCGCTGATGGCGATGGCGGAAATGCCCGGCCCTTACGATTTCCGCGCCTACCAATGCCGCGCGCGCGGCGTGCTCAGCAACACCTGCACCATGGCGCCCTATCGCGGCGTGTCGCGGCCGGTGATCACCTTCACGCTGGAGCGGCTGATGGACAAGGCGGCCGCCGCCTTCGCGCTCGAGCCGGTCGACATCCGCCGCCGCAACCTGATCGGCACGTTTCCCTACACCTCGGCCATGGGCCTTGTTTACGACGAGGCGAGCTATCAGAGAGACGCTGGAGATGGCGGTGGAGGCCATCGACCTGCCGGCTTTCCGCGCGCGGCAGCAAGCAGGCGCGCGCGCAAGGCCGCTGGCTCGGCATCGGCTTTGCCACGTTCTGCGAGCGCACCGGCTATGGCAGCCCGGCTTTTGCCGCCAGAGGCATGGCGATCACGCCCGGCTGGGAGACGGTGATCCTCAGCGTCGACCCGTCCGGCTTTGTCGAAGCGCGCATCGGCTCCTCGCCGCACGGGCAAGGCCTGCGCACCACGCTGGCGCAGATCGTCGCCGACGAGCTCGGCATCGCGCCCGATCTGATCCGGGTGGTGCACGGCGACACCGACCGCGCGCCTTACGGCTGGGGCACTTTCGCCAGCCGCTCGCTGGTGATTTCCGGCGGCGCCACGCTGATTGCGGCGCGCAAGGTGCGCGCCAAGCTCATCACCATCGCCAGCCATATGCTGGAGGCGGCGCCCGGCGACATCGTGCTGGAAGACGGAAAGGCCAAGGTCGCCGGCACCGACCGCGCGGTCTCGATCGCGGCAGATGGCGCGCGAGGCCTACACCCAGACCCACCGCTTCAAGGGCGAGATCGAGCCGGGGCTGACCGAGACCGGCACTTACGATCCGCCCGGCACCTTCTCCAATGCCTGCCATGTGGCCATCGTCGAGGTGGACGCGGAAACCGGCCACGTCAGGATCGAAAAATTCCTGGTGGCGGAGGACGCCGGCAAGATCATCAATCCGATGATCGCCGACGGCCAGGTGCATGGCGGCATCGCCCAGGGCATCGGCAACGCGCTGTTGGAGGAGATCGTCTACGACGAGAGCGGCGGCATCCTCACCGCCAATCTCGCCGACTACATGCCGCCGACCGCGCGCGAGATTCCGCCGATCGAGCTGCACCACCGGGAGACGCCGAGCACGCAATCGATCACCCAGGCCAAGGGCCTGGGCGAAGGCGGCACCATCGGCGCGCCGGCGGCGGTGATCAACGCCATCAACGACGCGCTCACGCCGTTCGGCGTTGCGATCGACGAAATGCCGGCGACGCCGCAGCGCATCCGCGCGGCGTTGCGCGCCAAAGGAAATCCCTCATGAGCGCGACACAAACTCCGTTCGTTCCCGCGCAAGCGGGAATCCAGGGCCAGAATAAAGGACTGAAATATTTCGCTCTGGGTCCCCGCTTGCGCGGGGACGAACGGGTGAGAGGCTGCGCATGAGTAACAAGACCCCCATCACCCTGACCGTCAACAACCGCGATCATGCCATCGCGGTCGAGCCGCGGCGCACGCTGGCCGACGCCATCCGCGAGGATTGCGGGCAGACCGGCACCCATATCGGCTGCGAGCACGGCGTCTGCGGCGCCTGCACCGTGCTGGTCGACGGCGAGCCGGTGCGCTCCTGCCTGATGTTCGCCGTGCAGGCGGCGGGCAAAAAAATCCGCACGGTGGAAGGTCTCGCCGAGGGCGACACGCTGCATCCGATGCAACAGGCCTTCATGGATCACCACGGCCTGCAATGCGGCTTCTGCACGCCCGGCTTCTTGATGCTGGCGGTCGGCGTGCTGGAGCGCGAGCCGGATATTTCCGACGACGATCTGCTCGACGTGCTGGCGTCCAACCTGTGCCGCTGCACCGGCTACCAGAACATCGTCAAGGCCGTGCGCGCGGCGGCCAAAGCAATGCGCGGGACGTGAACGGCGCGCACGCGCCGCGCCATGCCCGTTGTTGGAGGGAGAGCGACCATGCCCCCGGCGATCGTGCAACGGCCGACCTTGCCGGCTTTGCTTATTCTCGGCGCGGCGGTGGCGCTTTCGCCCGGCGCGGCCCAGGCGCAGAGCGCGGCCGCCAAGGAGTGTCTGCGCATTGACGCCCAGCCGGCCAATTCGATCCCGTGGGACCAGCACGAGCGCGTCTACAAACAATGGGTCGAGGTCTGCCGCCAGGCGATGACCACCGAGGCCGGCGACATCCGCATCAAGAAAGTGATGGCGCGGGCCTATGGCGCGACCGGCCAGCGCGCGGAGGAGCTTGCCTTGTTGCGCGACATGGCGGCGCAGGGCGACGCCGCGTCCTACATGAACATCTACGAGATGTACAAATCCTATGACCGCAGCGACGTCGATAAGCCGCAGCTCGTCAATCACGCCGAAGGCGAGCGATCGCTGCGCAAGGCGGCCGAGCTCGGTCATCCCTTCGCCACCGTGATGCTGGCGATCCTGCTCGACCGCGGCGACACCGTGAAGCGCGACCCGGAAGAGGCGATCGTCTGGGCCGAGCGTGCCGTCGCCAACCCGGCCCGCGATCCAGATCCGATCAAGGACGTGCGGCCGATCGACGTGCAGGTGCTGCTCGGCCGCCTGCTGGTGAAATCGAGCGACCCGGTCAGGAAGGCGCGCGGCATCGCACTGCTTGAAAGGCTCGGCGGCCAAGGGCGCGGCGACGCGCAGTCGTATCTCGCGGAAGCAATCCGCGCCGGCGACCCGGCGCGGGCGCGCACCTTGCTTGAGCAGGCGCTGCGCACTTATCCGGGAGCCGCGCTGGCGCCGCTCGCCGACATGCTGATCAAGGGCGAAGGCGGGCCGAAGGACGAGACGCGGGCGCTGGCGCTGCTGCGCGGACGCTACGCGGCCGATAACCAGCATGCCAAAGCCTATCTCGGCCAGCTCACGCTCGAAGGCCGCTTGGTGAAACGCGACGTCGCCGAAGCGGTCAAGCTGCTCGGCCCTTGGTCGCAGTGGGACTACGACACGCGGCTGCAATTGGCGCGGATATTCGCGGACCATCCCGACGTGGCGGTCAGCCGCCCGGAGTATCTGATCTATAACCTCACCGAAGCGAGCGAGCTCGGCGAGCCGGGCGCGTTGCCGACCTTGATCGCGCTCAAGCTCTCGCGCCACGGTCAGTTCCGCGACGAGGCCGGCGGCTGCAAGCTGGTGAAGCAAGCGGCCAGCCGCGGCGATAGCGACGCCGCGCGGCGCGTGACGGAATGCAATGCCATCGTGGTGAAAATCCGCGGCCTTGCCGCGTACGATAAGGACGACCTCGACGGCGCCATCGCCGCCTATGATGAGGCGATCAAGCTCGACGCGAAATTCGCCGATGGCTATCTCTATCGCGGCATCGCCCGCTACGCCAAGAAAGACTTCGATAATGCCATCGCCGACTACACCAAGGCGATCGAGCTTGAGCCCACCCCGCTTGCCTATCTCGACCGCGGCATTGCCTGGGCGGCCAAGCGCGACTTCGACCGCGCTATCGTCGACTACGATGCGGCCATCCGCGTTTTCCAAAAATATCCCGACGCCTATTATTGGCGCGGCATTACCTGGAAGGACAAGGGCGACCTCGACCGCGCCATTGCCGATTTCGGCGAGGTGATCCGCATCGATGCGGATCATTCCAATGCCTATGACCACCGCGGGCAGCTCTATTTCTACAAGGGTAACTTTGCCGCCGCGGCGGCCGACCTTCGCCGCGTCGCCGATCTCGCCGGCAGCCCTTATGCCATGCTCTGGCTATATCTCTCGCGCGCACGCGCGGGCAAGAACAGCGTGGCCGAACTCACGGCCAACGTCGCGCGCTTGAAGAACAAGGATTGGCCTTACCCGGTGATCGATTTCTATCTCGGCCACCGGCCGCTCGATGCGATGCGCGCGGCCGCCGGCAATCCGGATGAAAAATGCGAGGCGGCGTTTTATGCCGGCGAATGGTACCTGCTGAGCGGCAAGAAAGCCGAGGCCGTGCCCGAGCTGCAATTTGCGTCCGACACCTGCCCGAAAAGCTTCATCGAGTCGTTTGGCGCGGCCGGTGAGCTCAAGCGGCTCGGCAAATAGCGCGCGCCGATGACTGAGCAGAAACAGAAATTCGTTGGCCGCTCCGTTCCGCGCCTGGAAGACCGCCCGCTGCTCACCGGCCAGGGCCGCTTCGCCGCCGATATTTCGTTTCCCGGCCAATGGACGATGCGCGTGGTGCGCTCGCCCGCTGCGTATGGAAAATTGAAATCAATCGCCGCCACGGCCGCGCTCGCGCTGCCCGGCGTGCACGCGGTGTGGACCGCGGCCGACGTGGCGCACATTCCGCCGATCCCGTTCCGGCTCACCGGGTTGAAAGCCTTAGAACCCTACCGTCAGCCGGTGCTGGCGAAGGACGTGGTGCGCTATGTCGGCGAGCCGGTCGCCGTAGTCTTTGCGGACAACGCATATCTGGCGGAAGACGCCGCCGACCTGGTCGAGCTCGATATCGAGCATCGCCGAGCAACGCTGCTCGCCACCGAGCAAGCGGGCGTCTACGAGCATGACGGCGCCGAACTGAGCAGCGAGGCGTCAGTCCTGCAAAAAGCGTATGGCGACGTGGACGCCGCCTTCCGCGCCGCGCATGCCGTTGTTGCGCTTGAGCTTTCCATCGGCCGCCATTCCGGCGTGCCGCTGGAGACGCGCGGCGCCATCGCGCGCTACGACGCAGCGCGCGACATCCTGGAGCTGCACGGCGCCGCCAAGGTGCCGCACTGGAATCGCGATACGCTGGCGCAAATGCTTGGGCGCAAACGCGAATCCGTCCAGCTCTACGAGGGCCATGTCGGCGGCGGCTTCGGCATTCGCGGCGAGATTTATCCCGAGGACGTGCTGGTCTGCGCCGCCGCGCTGAAATTCCGCCGTCCGATCAAATGGATCGAGGACCGGCGCGAGCACCTGATCGCGGCCAATCACTCGCGCCAGCAGACCCATCGCGTGCGCGCCGCCATTGATCGGGACGGCCATATCCTCGCCATCGACGACGAATTTTTCCACGACAATGGCGCCTATATGCGCACCCACGCCGCCACGGTGCCCGACCTCGCCGCCGCGATGCTGCCGGGGCCCTATGTGGTGCCGGCCTATCGCGCCGTCGGCCATATCCGCCTCACCAACAAGACGCCGTGCGGCACCTATCGCGCGCCCGGCCGCTACGAATCCACCTTCGTGCGCGAGCGCTTGCTCGATGCCATCGCGGCCAAGGTCGGCGTGGATAAGGTCGAAATCCGCCGCCGCAACCTGATCGGCAAGAGCGCGATGCCCTACACACTCGGGCTCGATACTCTCGGCACGCACATCGTTTACGACTCCGGGGACTATTCGGCGCTGCTCGACAAGGCGCTACGCCTGGCCGATTGGGACAATTTGCAGCAGCACCTTCGGCGGCGACGCCAAAACGGCGAAAAAGTCGGCGCCGGGGTTGCGATGTTCGTGGAGAAGAGCGGGCTTGGGCCGTTCGACACCGTGCGTATCGAAGTTATACCCGACGGCACGATCGAGGTTATCACCGGCGTCGCCTCGCTCGGCCAAGGCGTTGAAACGGTGATCGCGCAAATCTGCGCCGACGCGCTCGGCGTCGATTACAGCAACATCAAAGTAATCCACGGCCAGACCAACCGCATCGATAAGGGCATGGGCGCCTTTGCCTCGCGCGTGACGGTGATGTGCGGGGAAGCCACGCGGCTGGCCGCCACAAAGCTTCGCGATCAGGCGCTGCGCGCCGCCGCCGAGTTGATGCAAACGAGCGCCGCGAACCTCGACATCGTCAACGGCGAGGTCGTTAGGATTGGCGGCGGACCGTCGATGCCGCTCGGCGAGCTCGCGCGCGTTATCCCCGGTGGCTTATCCGCCGAGGATACGTTCGAATCCACCCACATGGTCTACCCTTACGGCGTCCACATCGCTGCCGTGCGCGTCGATGCCGACACCGGCGGCGTGACCATCGAGCGCTATGCGATCGCCTACGATATCGGCAAGGCGGTCAATCCGAAGCTGGTGGAAGGCCAGATCGCCGGCGGCCTGGCGCAGGGCGTCGGCGGCGCGCTGCTGGAGGAATTTCTTTATGACGAGGCCGGCGAGCCGTTCTCCGTCAGCTTCGCCGATTACCTGATGCCGACGCTACGCGAAACGCCTGAGCTTTCCATCCTGGTCACCGAGGATGCGCCGAGCCCGCTCAATCCGCTCGGCCTGAAGGGCGCCGGCGAAGGCGGCGCCAATCCGGTCGGCGCGGCAATCGCGTCGGCCATCGACGATGCCCTGCAACGCCCCGGCGCGGTGACGCGATTGCCGGTCTCGCCGCAGCGGCTGAAGGCGCTCATGGCAAAGGCTAAGGCTTGAAGTCCGGCCGGTAGCCATCGGCGGTCTTCTCGACGCGGCCGGCGAACGGCAGCCCGACATGGCCGGGAAACACCAGCGCGCCGGTGGCCGCACAATAATCCAGCACCTTGCGCCGGGAAACGCGCGCCTGCGCGGCATCCGAGTTCTTCGGAAAATTCCATTCGGGATAATAGACCTGCAGCAGATGGTGCCAGACGTCGCCGATGAAGGCGGCGCGCTCACCCTTGCTTTCGAGCTTGAAAATCACATGACCGGGCGAATGGCCGGGCGCCGAGTCGATCTCGATGAAGTCGTTGAGCCGGTAGGGCCCGCCGCTGACCAGGTCGGCCTTGCCGTATTCGAGGATCGGGACCACGCATTCACGGAAGGTGCCCAGTTCCGCCGGGCCTTCCTTCGGATCGACATCGAGCTTCGAGAAATAATCGACGTCGGGCTTGGAGAAGACGTAGCGCGCATTGGGAAACGTCGGCAGCCATTTGCCGTCGCGCTGTTGCGTGTTCCAGCCGACGTGATCGTGATGCAGGTGGGTGCACATCACCAGATCGATATCGTCGGGGCGCGCGCCGGCGGCGGCGAGACGCTCCAGATAAGGCTCGTTGAGCATGTGCCAGAACGGCCGGCCCGGCTTGACCTTGTTGTTGCCGCAGCAGCCGTCAATGAGGATGGTCTTGCCGCCAACCTTCAGCAGCCAGCTATGAACGGAGAGCCTGATGCGGTCGGTCTCGGCCTCGTAGTGATGCGGCGCCAGCCAATGCTTGTGCTCGGCAAATTGCGCATCCGTCATCGCCGTAAAAATATCGCGCAGCTTGTAGCCGGGGACGTTGGTCTCCTCGACGCGCGTGATGGTGGCCTCGCCCACTTTGAACACCGGCATCTCCTTCGCGGTCGCGCCGCAGCTTGCTTCGCTTTGCTGGCGCGACGGATACTCTCCGGTGAGTCTTACAGCGTCAAGCCGAAGGCAAGCGAGCCTGCCTCGACGACGCGATGCGCCGCTCATGCGGGCCGAGACAGCAGCATGCTCAGCCGAGTTTCTTCAACAGCGTCACCGCCACCCGCTGCTCATCTTCGGTCAGCGGCGCGAGCGTGGCGGCGGTGATCTCGGCGGCGACCAGTATGGCGGCTTCCGCCACCTGGCGGCCGCGTTCGGTGAGCGCCACCGCGCGGCGGCGGCGGTCCTTCGGATCGTTGAGCGCGGTGACAAGGCCGCGCGCGCCGATCCGGTCGACCACCCCCTTGATGGTGGCGGCGTCGAGATAGATCAGCCGGCCGAGATGGTTCTGCGAGCAGGGACCGACCTCGTACAGCTTGGCGAGCGCGGCGAACTGGGTCTGGGTCAGCCCCTCGATCATGCGCGACGTGAAAATCGCGGTGTGGCGCTGCATGGCGACGCGCAGCAGGAAACCGACCTGGTCGTCGAGCATATAGCGGCTGGGCACAGCGGCCGCGGCCGCGCGCGTCGCGATTTTCAATTTTTCACGCGGCATTGCCCGCCCGTTCCACAACCGTATGCAACTGACGCCCTCACCAGGACGGGAAATCATGACCGGTATCGGGTTACTGCGAAAGGCCTAAATTCGTTAACCAAAGGGAAAATATCGGGATTTTCGACCGCGACGGCTTTACACGGTCAAATAGGCTGTT
The DNA here is from genome assembly GCA_963762285.1 of uncultured Alphaproteobacteria bacterium. GTDB lineage: Bacteria > Pseudomonadota > Alphaproteobacteria > Rhizobiales > Xanthobacteraceae > Pseudolabrys. The sequence continues at coordinate 108,957 of CAVXKE010000017.1, forward strand.
TGCACGTCAAGGTTGGTGTCGAGTTGTGCCATCGAGCCCTGCCAGCGGATCTGGCCCTTCTCGAGCACATAGACCCGGTCGGACACCAGGCGCGCGAAATGGACGTTCTGCTCCGACAGCAGGATCGACAGCCCCTCCTTCTTCAATTCGACGATCGTTGCCGGCCATCTGCTCGACGATCAGCGGCGCCACGCCTTCCGAGGGCTCGTCGAGCAGTACCAGCAGCGGATTGCCCATCAGCGTGCGCGCCACCGTCAGCATCTGCTGCTCGCCGCCGCTCATGCGGCCGCCCAGGCGGTTCGGCATTTCGGCGAGGTTGGGAAACAGCGCGAACAGCTTCTCCGCCGTCCATGCCGGCGCCGGCGCGCCGTCGGCAAACCGCCGCGGCGGCTGCCGGCCGATATCGAGATTCTCCATCACTGTCAGGTCGGCGAAGATGCGGCGGTCCTCGGGCGTGAAGCCGAGGCCGCGCCGTGCGATCTCGAACGGCTTCAGGCGTGAGACGTCCTCGCCGTTGAAACGCACAGTGCCCGCCCGTTCGGCGATGAGGCCCATGACCGCTTTCAGTGTGGTCGATTTGCCGGCGCCGTTGCGGCCCATCAGCGCCACCACCTCGCCGCGGCCGACCTCGAAGTCAAGATCGTAGAGAATGCGCGCCGCGCCATACCAGGCGCTTAAAGCGTCGACCGCGAGCATGGCGGCACTCATGGCGCGGCTCCGGCGAAGGTCTTGCCGGTGCCGAAATAGACCTCGCGCACTTGCGCGTTGTCGCGGATCGAGACGGCGTCGCCGTCGGCAATCAACCGGCCGCGCGCCAGCACGACAATGCGGTCGGCGAAGGCGAACACCACGTCCATCGAATGCTCGGTGAACAGCACCGAGATCTTGCGCTCCACCACCAGCCGCTTGACCAACGCGATGAGTTCATGACGTTCGCGCGCGGCCATGCCGGCGGTCGGCTCGTCCATCAGCAGCAGACGCGGCTCATTGGCGAGCGCGATGGCAAGCTCGACGCGCTTGACGTCGCCATAAGCGAGCTCGCGGCTTGGCCGGTCGGCGACCTCGCGCATGCCGACTTGCGCGAGCAGATCGAGCGCGCGCTCGCGATGCCGCGCGGCGGCGGCGCGCCAGAACCGGTAGATCTCGCCGGCATGGGAGATCAGCGCCATCTGCACATTCTCGGCGACCGTCATCGAGCCGAAGGTGGCGGCGACCTGAAAGGTGCGCCCCACCCCAAACCGCCAGATCGCGCGCGGCTCCAAGCCCGCAATGTTCTTGCCCGCCAGCAGGATCTCGCCGGAATCCGGCGCAAGCTGGCCGTTGATCATGTTGAAGCAAGTGGTCTTGCCGGCGCCGTTCGGCCCGATCATGGCGAGAAATTCGCCCTGCCCGACCGCGAAGCTGACCTCGCTGACCGCGCGCACGCCGCCGAAGGCCTTGGACAGCGAGCGGACTTCGAGCACGCTCATGGCTTAGCCCTGCCCTTGCGCCAGAGCGCCGCGAAGCCGCCGACGAGCCCTTGCGGGAACGCCAGCACCAGCAGCAGGATGATGGCACCTAACAGCGCGCGCCAATATTCGGTCTGCCGCATCACCGTATCCTGCAAGGTGGCGAACACGGACGCGCCGACGATCGGCCCGGTCAGCGTCTGGATGCCGCCGAGCAGCACCATGACCAGGCCGTCGATGGAGCGGCCGACCCCAATCGTCTCCGGCGAGATCGAGCCCTTGGCGAAGGCGAACAATCCGCCGGCCACGCCGCAGACCGCGCCGGCAATGGCAAAGCCGAGCCAATGCACGCGCTTGACGTCGATGCCGATCGCCTCGGCGCGCAACGGCGAATCGCGGCCCGCGCGCATGGCATAGCCGAACGGCGCGAACAGAAACCGCCGCAGCAGCAGCACGCCCGCCACCGTCAGCACCAGCGTGAGCAGGAAATAGACCCAAGACTTGTCGAACGGCGGCGGCGGCCACACGCCGATCACACCGTTGGAGCCGCCGGTCAGTGCCTCCCATTGGAACACGGCCGCCCACACGATCTGCGCGAAGGCGAGCGTCAGCATGGCAAGATAGACGCCCGACAGCCGGACCGCGAACCAGCCGAACAGCAGCGCGCCGGCGAGCGCGACCAACGGCGCCGCTACCAGCGCCAGCCCCATCGGCACGCAGAGCCATTTCACCAACAGCGCCGCACCATAGGCGCCGAGGCCGAAATAGGCGGCGTGCCCGAACGAATGCATGCCGCCGGGACCGGCGATGAAATGCAGCGAGGTGGCGAACAGCACCGCGATCAGCACATCGATGCCGAGCACCAGGAGATAGGGCGAGCTCTGCGCCAGCAGCGGCAGGCTGAGCAGCAACGCCAGCACCGCCAGCCCAAGCGCCTTCAGCGCCGGTGTCGCCGGGCGGATCGGATCTTCCGGCTCGGCGATCGAACGCACCGCCGCCTGCGCGCGGCCCAGGAGGCCGTAGGGCCGCGCGATCAGCACCGCCGCCATCACCAGGAATTCGGCGACCAGCGTGAGCTTGGAAAAATTCACGCTGACGAAGCCGAAATCGACCACGCCGATGCCGATGCAGATGGCTTTCACCTCGGCGATGATCACGGCGGCAAGATAGGCGCCGCTGATCGAGCCCATGCCGCCCACCACCACCACCACGAAGGCGTCGCCGATCGCCGTGAGGTCGGTCGCCAGATTGGCCGGTTCGCGCGCCACCTGCAGCGCGCCGCCGAAGCCGGCGAGCGCCGCGCCGAGCGCGAAAACGGCGGTGAACAGCATCGCCTGGTTGACGCCGAGCGCGCCGACCATTTCGCGGTCCTGGGTCGCCGCCCGCACCAGCCGGCCGAAGCGCGTGCGCGCCAGCGCGAATTGCAGGACCAGCAGCACCGCCGGGCCGATGAAGATCAGGAACAGGTCGTAGCTCGGCAATTGCCGGCCGAGCAGTTGAACCGCGCCGCTTAAGCCGGGCGCGCGCGGGCCCAGCAGATCCTCCGGACCCCACAGCCAGAGCGCTGCGTCGTTGATCACCAGCACCAGCGCGAAGGTGGCGAGCAGTTGGAATAATTCGGGCGCGCGATAGACGCGGCGCAGCAGCACGACTTCGATCAGCGCGCCGATTGCGCCCACCACCAGCGCGGTCAAGACGATGCCGCCCCAGAAGCCGAGCGCGCCGCCGATCCTGGTGGCGAATGAATAGGCGATATAGGTCCCCAACATATAGAGGGACCCGTGCGCGATATTGATGATGCGCGATACGCCGAAGATCAGCGATAGGCCGGCGGCGACGAGAAAGTGACCGGACGCGGAGGACAGTCCGTTGAGGGCCTGAAACAGGAAGGCGGTGAAGGTCATGAGGCGGCCGCCGCAAGCTCTCTTCCCCTCTCCCCTTGTGGGAGAGGGTGGCTCGCGCGGAGCGATAGCGAGCGCGAGCCGGGTGAGGGGTTACAAACTATCGTGAGGCTATCACCCCTCACCCACCCTCGCTCGGCTTCGCCTCCGCTCGGGTACCCCTCCCACAAGGGGAGAGGGAAGCGAGTGCGGGGCTAGGCTCACATCAATTTGCTTCCGCCGGCCTCAGCTTTTTGGTCTCGGCATCGGACGGCAGCACCGAGGCGCCGTCGACATATTTGAAGTCGACCATGGTGCCCTTGCCGTTCTCCAGCGCGATCTTGCCGACATAGGCGCCCATGGTGGCCTGGTGATCGCTCGCCCGGTAGCTGAACGGGCCGAACGGGCTGTCCACCCGCAGGCCCTTGAACGCCGCCACCAGTTTCTCGGTGTCGGTGGACTTGGCCTTGGCGATGCCGGCGGCGAGCGACTTGACGGTCACGTAGCCGACGATCGAGCCGAGCCGCGGGTAGTCGTTGTATTTCTTCTGGTAGGCGTTGACGAAGGCGAGGTGCTCCTTGGTCTTGATCTTGTCCCAGGGATAGCCGGTGACGATCCAGCCGACCGGCGCCTCATCCTTGAGCGGATCGAGATATTCCGGCTCGCCCGACAAGAGGCTGACCACGGTGCGGTTCTTGAACACGCCGCGGGTATTGCCCTCGCGCACGAACTTGGCGAGGTCGCCGCCGAACAGCACGTTGAAGATGGCATCGGGCTTGGCGTCGTCGATCGCCTGCGCCACCGCGCCGGCGTCGATCTTGCCGAGCGGCGGGGCCTGCTCGGTGACGAATTCGACGTCGGGCTGCGTCTTTTTGAGCAGCGCCTTGAAGTTTTCCGCCGCCGACTGGCCGTATTCGAAATTCGGATAGACCAGCGCCCAGCGTTTCTTCTTGGCGGCGATGGTCGCCGGCATCAGCATGGCGACCTGCATGTAGGTGGAGGAGCGCAGGCGGAAGGTGTATTTGTTGCCGTTTTGCCAAGTGATCTTGTCGGTGAGCGGTTCGGCGGCGAGGAAGAACACTTTCTTCTGGCCTGCGAAATTGGTGACCGCCAGGCCGATATTGGACAGGAACGTGCCGGCCAGCATGGCGACGCCTTCGCGCGTCACCAGCTCCTCGGCGACGCGCACCGCCTCGCCCGGATTGGCGCCGTCGTCGCGCGAGATCAGCTCGATCTTCTTGCCGTTGACGCCGCCCTTGGCGTTGATCTCCTCCACCGCCATTTCCATGCCCTTCTTGTAGGGATCGAGGAAGGCGGGCACCGCCTTGTAGCTGTTGAGCTCGCCGATCTTGATGGTCTGCTGCGCCGTGGCCGGCGTGGCGAGGCTGACGGCGAGTGCGAGATACGCGAACCGACGCGTGTTCATGACGAGGCTCCCTGCGTGGCAGCGAATTTATCCGTATGCAAATAGTCAGACCGCGCCACCGTGCTGTCAAGCGAAGCTGAGAGATAAATCCGCTCATTCCCGCGTAAGCGGGAATCGCAGCTCTGGGTCCCCGCTTTCGCGGGGACGAACGGAAGGAATGCAACTAGCTCTTCGGTCGGTCGCGGAAGCGATCCATCAGGGGCTTGTCCTGGCCGCCGTCGATCTCGATCATGGTGCCGTTGACCATCTCCATCAACGGCGACGCCAGCATGACGACGAGGTTGGCCACTTCCTCGACCTCGGCGATGCGGCCCATCGGAATCGAGGCCGGTGCCAGCTTGTCCGCCTGCGCGCGCGGGATTTTCATGTCGCGCGCCATGGCGTCGACCAGCCCGGCCCAGCGCTCGGTGCGCACCGGCCCGGGATTGACCGCGACAAAGCTGATGTTGTCGCGGCCGTATTGCCCGGCGAGCGACAGCGTGAGGTTCTGCCCGGCGGCATTGGCCGCGCCCGGGCAGATTTCCCAGTAGGACGGTTTCACACCGTCATTGCCGATCAGGTTGACCACGCGGCCGCCGCCCTGTTTCACCATGATCGGCAGCACGTAGCGCAGGCAGCGTACATAGCCCATGAATTTGAGCTGAAGCCCCTTCTCCCAATCGTCTTCGGTCAAGTGCTCGATCACGCCGCCGGCGGCGGAACCGGCATTGTTGACCATGATATCGACGCGGCCGAGCGCCTTGGCGCCCTGTTCGATGAATTTCCTGGCGTCGGTATCCTGGCGCAGATCGGCCGGGATGGCGACGATTTTACGGCCCGTTGCTTTGCCGATCTCGGCGGCCGCGGCCTCGAGCGGCCCCATGCGGCGCGCGCAGATCGCGACGTCGACGCCCTCCTTGGCCAGCGCGAGCGCGATGCCCTTGCCGATGCCCTCACTGCCGCCGGTCACCAGCGCGGTCTTGCCCTTGAGCTTGAGGTCCATCGCTTCCTCCCTAATCTCTATGTCGTTGGTTTGTGAGCCAGCCAGCGGCCGGCTTCCGCCGATGCGATCAGGTCGGCCACCGCGGCGTTGAAGGCGGCGGGCTCCTCGCTGGTGATTGTATGGCCGGAGCGCGGAACGACGCACAGCCCCGCGGTCGGCACAATGCGGCGCAAAAACACGCTGGCGTCCACGCACCATTCGTCCTCATCGCCCACCAGCACCAGTAGCGGCGGCTTGAACGCGCGCAGGTCGGCTTCCATGTCCCACAGCGTCGGCCGCTTGGCCTGCAGATTGTCCATGACCAGCGCGTGGCCCTTGGCCGAATGCTCGCTCAGCATGCGGATGAATTCGACGTAGCCGCGCGGGTCCTTGTTCTTGTGCGCCCGGCGGGTCGGGCCGTCGCCATAGCGCGCGGCGGCGACAGCCATGGGTTCGCTGGCGAACATCTTCGCCGTCTCGCGGGAGGCGGCGCGCGAAGCGTCGACCACCTTGGGATCGGGGCTGGAGCCGTAGCCGCAGCCGGCGGCGGTCACCGAGATGCAGCGCTCCGGATAGTTGATGCCGACATGCAGCGCGGTCGCCGCCCCCATCGAATGGCCGACAATATGCGCCTTGTCGATCTTGAGCGCATCCATCAGCGCGATGACGTCGTCGCGGAATTTGTCCTGGCTGTATCTGTCCGGCTCGTCCGGCACGTCGGAGGGCAAGTAGCCACGCTGGCTGTAGGTGACACAGCGATGCGCACGCGAGAAGTGCCGCACCTGCGGCTCCCAGGTACGCCAGTCGCCGGCATATTCATGCACGAAGACCACGGCTGTGCCGTGGCCCGCTTCCTCGTAATACAGCCGAGTGCCGTCGCGCGCTGTGATATAGGGCATACATCAGCCCCGCATAATCGCCTTGGCGGCGTCGCCGACGGCTTCCACCGACATGTCGGTATCGAGGAAGCAGACGATGCGGCAGGGGCAGCCTTCCAGGCCCTCGTATCGCCAGGGGAAGGCGCCGATCAGGCAACGCTTGCCCAGCATCAATTCGATATCGCCGCCGAGATTCTCCGCGTGCAACAGACCTTCCTGAAACGCCCAACTGTGGAACGGAAACGAATCCTGCGTCACCCGGCGGCCGGATTTCTTGTGGGTGTATTCGAAGCTGCCGAAGAATTCCGCCGGCGTCTTGCCGTGCTGCCTGGTGAACTGCGCGGCCAGATCGGGCCGCATGCTGCGGATCGAGGTGTTCATGGCGTGGTCGCAGGAACCGGTATCCATGCCCCACCATTTGATCTTTTTCTTCAGCATCCAGTGCAGCGTGTCGAGATTGGGCCCGGGGTGATAGCAGAAGTACTTCACCAGATCCTGCTGCGGCTGGCCTTCATAGTGCTTATGCCAGCCGGTGTGCAGAATGAGGATGTCGCCCTCGCGGATATCGGCGCCAGCCAACTCGACGATTTCAGGCGTGATCACCGCCCAATCGTGCATATGATTTGAAACGTCGACGATTACGCCGCGGTTGACCAGATAATCGAGCGGCAAATGCGCCATGTCGCCCTTGCGGTTATCGGTCGCGTGCATGGCGCCGTCGAAATGGGTGCCGACATGGAGCGCGGTATCGATGCGCTGCGCCACGATCATCTGGGTCTGCAGGTTTTGAGCGTAGTACATCTTGTTGCCGGCATAGCCGACCCAGCCGGGCGTATGCACGTTCATGACATGGGAGAGATCGACGATTTTCATTGCCAAATCCCGACACTGAGAATTGCTTCAGCTTAATCGATCATAACAGACCGCGAAGGGCTAGATGTGCGCCAAGCAATAATAAACCGGCGAAGAAAAAGAAACGGAATGTCTCCGGCCGCACCCGCCCGCGCATAAATTGCCCGAGTGCCATCCCGATCAGTGCCGACGCCAGCGCCATCAGCGAAATCCCCACCTCGGAAAGTTGCAGCATCCCCGTACTCATCAGTGCGGCGCCGAGCGTTGCCGTTGAAACGGTGAACGACAATCCGAGCGCCTGCACCAGATCGTCTTTGTCCAAGCCGAGCGCCTGTAGATAGGGCACAGCCGGCATGGTGAAAATTCCGGTTGCACCCGTCACGACGCCCGTCGCCAAACCGATCAGCGGCGACAACCAGAATTCCGACCTCGGCGGCACCGAGAAGTGCACTTTGCTTAAGCCGAATGCGGCATAGGCCACAAGCGCAACACCGAGCGCGGCGCTCGCCCAACCGCTGCTGCTGCCGGTCAGAATGCCGGCGCTCGCCCAGGTGCCGAGGCAAATTCCAATGAGCATCGGCCACAGCCGCCGCAACAGGCGAAACAGACCGGGCCCCACCACTGACTGCCAGACATTCGTGACCAGTGACGGCAAGATCAGAATCGCCGCCGCCTGCGCCGGCGCCATCATCAAGCCAAGCAGGCCAATGCCTACGGTCGGCAGGCCCAGCCCAATCACACCTTTGATAAATCCCGCGAGCAGAAAGATGCCAGCGATTTCGGCTAGGCGTGGCAACGCGTCCACTGGCGCTCCTATCGGCTTGGGCCGGCGAACCCTGCGCGCTGCCATGCTCCCGGACAATGCGGCAAACTGCAACCCAGGCTTTGATTTTGGCGAAGCCCGTTCGTTGCCGCGGCCATCTATTCAATGCCATACTTTTGCGCCGCTGGCCGCAACACGGCGCGGCCGATGAACTTGCAACCGCCCGCGCAAAAGCCGGGGCGGGCCGCCGAACGAGCGGCAACCAGGGAGGACAACATGCGTGCCGTTCTGGCTTTGATGTCGGCGGGTCTGCTGTACGCGTCCGGCGCTTGGTCGCAGGCTTGGGCGCAGGACGCCGCCGCCAACTATCCCAACCGGCCGATCCACATCATCGTCTGCGTGCCCGCGGGCGGCGGCGTCGATACCGTCACGCGCATCGTCGCCGACGGCCTGCAGACGCGGCTCGGCCAGACCGTCGTGGTCGAAAACAAGGCCGGCGCCGCCGGCAATATCGGCGCCGAGGCGGTGTTCACCGCCGATCCGGACGGCTACACGCTCTTGGCGGCGCAGCCGGCGCCGCTCACGGTCAATCCGCTGCTCTACAAGAACATGAGCTTCGATCCCACCCGGTTCGAGCCGGTGGCGATCATGACCTCGATCGCCAATGTGCTGCTGGTGCGGCCGGATTTCCCGGCCAAGACCGCGCAGGAATTCATCGCCTACGCCAAGGCCAATCCCGGCAAGATCAATTATGCCTCGCAAGGGATCGGCACCACCTCGCATCTGACCGCGGCGCTGTTCGAGCGGCTGACCGGCAGCAAGCTGGTGCACGTGCCCTACAAGGGCACCGCGCCGGCGCTCAACGATCTGATCGCCAGCCATGTCGACATGATCTTCATGGAGCTCGCCTCGGCGATCAAACTGCACCAGGCCGGCCGCGCCCATATCCTGGCAGTGGCGACCTCCGCGCGCATCGCGAGCCTGCCCGACATCCCCACGCTCAACGAGGTCGGCGTGAAGGGTTTTGAGTCCGGCACCTGGAATGCCATCGCCGCGCCGCCGAAGACGCCGCGGACAATCGTCGGCAAGCTCAACAAGGCGATCAACGAGGTGCTGACGGACCCGGAGGTGCAGGACAAATTCAACAAGCTCAACCTGCACGCCGCCGGCGGCACGCCCGCGCATGCCGCGGCCTTCATCAAGAATGAGACGCAGGTCTGGGGCGAGGTGATCAAAGAGGCGCATGTCCCGGCGCATTAATGCGCCCCGCGCTGGAACCGACGATCGGGTTGCGCGTCAGCGCGGTGGCATGACATTCTGCTCGCTCCTGAATATCGAGGATATGTCATGGCCGGTCCGATGATTCCCAAAGAACGCTCCGCCTATTCGGCGATCGTCGATCGCCCGCCGCTCAAACTGCCGGGCAAGGCGCGCATCGTGTTCTGGACCATCGTCAATTACGAGGTGTGGGACATCGGCAAGCCGATGGCGCGCCAACTGCTCCCGGCGCCGACCGGCGTGCCGCTGATGCCCGACGTGGTGCATTGGGGCTTCCACGAATACGGCATGCGGGTCGGCTGCTGGCGCTTCTTCGACTTGTTCAAGCGGCTCGGCATCAAGCCGACGCTCGCCGCCAATGCGCGCATCTGCGAGGATTACCCGCGCGTCGCCGAACAGGCGCGCGACGACGGCTGGGAGTTCATGGGCCACGCCTACGAGCAGGGCCCGATCCACAAGGAGGCCGACCAGGCCGGCATGATCGCCCGCACCATGGACATCATGCAGAAATTCACCGGCAAGCGGCCGGTCGGCTGGCTCGGCCCCGGCCTGACGCAGACGCTGGAAACGCCCGACCTGCTGGCCGCGGCGGGCGTGAAATATATCGGCGACTGGGTCTATGACGACGAGCCGACGGTGATCAAGACCACCCATGGCCCGCTGGTGACGCTGCCTTACACCATCGAGTGCAACGACATTCCGGTGATGATCGTCCAGCACCACAACAGCGACTATCTGCTCAAGCTGGTGACCGACCAGTTCGACCGGCTCTATGCCGAGAGCGAAAGCAGAGCGAAATTCTGCGCGCTGGCGATCCACCCCTACATCAGCGGCCAGCCGCACCGGATCAAATATCTCGAGGCGATCTACGACTACGTGAACAAGCACGAGGGCGTGCTGCACTGGAACGGCGAGCAGATTCTCGACTGGTATCGCAGCGTTGCCAAGATCGAGGCCGCTGCCTAAAGTGGGCGCCCGCCCAAAAGATCAAAAACCGGGCGCCAAGCGGGAGGAACCACATGCAGCTCACGGCGACACTCCGCGGCATCGTTGCCGCAGCGGTAATGGTCGTGCCGCTTTCATCGGCCGCGGTGCAGGCGCAGGAAATTCGTCTCGCCCGGCAATTTTCCATGGGCTACCTGCAGCTCAACGTGATGGAGCATCAGCAGCTCATCGAGAAGCACGCCAAGGCGCTCGGCCTTCCGAACGTCAAGGTTTCGTGGTTCACCTTCAACGGCCCGACCGCGGTCAACGAAGCGCTCATTTCCGGAAACATCGACGTCGGCTCGGGCGGCGTGCCCGGCCTGCTGGTGCTGTGGTCGCGCACCAAGGGCACCCCGCAAGAGGTGCGCGGTATTTCCGCGCTGAGCTCGCAGCCGTTCCTGCTCAATGCGCGCGATCCCGCCATCAAGACCATCAGCGATTTCAAGGACAGCGACCGCATCGCGGTGCCGGCGGTGCGCTCGTCGGTACAAGCCATCACTTTGCAGATGGCGGCGGCCAAGACCTTCGGCGTCAAGGAATTCGCCAAGCTCGATCCGCTGACCGTTTCGATGACGCCGCCCGACGCCACCGTCGCGCTGACCAAAGGCGGCGCCCAGATCAGCGCCGCGTTCAGCGTGCCGCCGTTCCAGTATGTGCAGCTCGAAACGCCCGGCATTCACACGGTGCTCAATTCGTTCGACGTGATGGGCGGCTCGCACACCTTCACCGCCGCCTGGACCTCGGCAAAATTCCGCGACGGCAATCCGGTGCTGTACAAGGCGCTGATCGCGGCGCTCAAGGAAGCGACCGACATCGTCAACAAGGACAAGCCCGCGGCCGCGGCGCTGTGGATCGAGGATTCCAAGTCGAAGCTCGCGCCCGAGATGGTCGGCAAGATCGTCGCCGGCGTCGCAGGTGCATTGGACGCTTGTTCCCGAGAACACCATGAAATATGCCGACTTCATGGCGAGCGTCGGCACGCTCAAGGCGAAGCCGGCGTCCTGGAAGGACTATTTCTTTCCCGAGATTTACGATCTCAATGGGAGCTGACATCTCGCTGTCGTCCCCGCGAAAGCGGGGACCCATACGCCGCGGCCTCTCTATAGGACACGGAGTATGGGTCCCGGGCCTCGCTTCGCTCGCCCGGGACGACGTTTAAAATAACAAACTGAGGAATGCCTTTTATGAACTTCCCCAAGCCACCCGTCGGCATGCTGCCGAACGACCGCCTCGCCTATTCCGCGATCATCAACCGCAAGCCGCTCAAGCTGCCCGGCAAGGCGCGCATGGCGGTGTGGACCGTCACCAATGTCGAGGAATGGGACCCGACCCAGACCATGCCGCGCACGGTGCTCACCCCGCCGGCCGGCGGCTCGCCGATGCCCGACATTCCGAACTGGTGCTGGCACGAATACGGCAACCGCGTCGGTTTCTGGCGGCTGCTGCAGGTCTATGACGAGTTCAAGATTCCCGGCGTCATGAACATCAACGGCGTCGCCGTCGATGCGTTTCCCGACATCATGCGCGCTTGCGTCGAGCGCAACTGGGAATTCGTCGGGCACGGGCTCACCCAGCGCAACATGCAGAAGGTGGAAAACGAGCGCGCCGACATCCGCAAATGCATCGAGGTGCTGGAGAAGGCGACCGGCAAACGCCCGCGCGGCTGGCTCGGCCCCGGCCTGACCGAGACCTGGGAGACGCCGGACGTGCTGGCCGAGGAAGGCTACGACTACGTCGCCGACTGGGTGCTGGACGACCAGCCGGTCTGGCTGAAGACGCGCGGCAAGCCGATCCTCAACATTCCCTACACCCAGGAATGCAACGACGTCGCCATGATGCTGATCCAGCACCACAAGGCGAACGAGTTCTACGAGCGGGCGATGGACCAGTTCGAGCAGATCTACAAGGACGCCAAGGGCTCGGCGCGGGTGATGGCGATTTCGGTGCACCCCTACATTATGGGCGCGCCGCACCGGGCCAAGTATTTCCGCAAGATCTTCGAGAAGATCAGGAAGAAGACGGACGTGCTGTTCTGGACCGGGTCGCAGATCGCGGACTGGTACATGAAGGCGGGGCCGAAAGCGCCCTGACTCGTCATTCCGGGGCGCGCGAGCGAGACCCGGAATCCAGATGCTGGTACCGTGGCTCTGGATTCGGGTTCGCGCCTTGGCGCGCCCGGAATGACGGGAAGAACAACGCCCGCCCCTTGGTTTCGCCGGCGCGGTGGATTATCGATTAAGCCATGGACGCCCATTTCCTCGACAAGAAGACCATCGCCGAACAGACCGCGCGCATGTATCTCGACACCGGCGCGGTCCGCTTCATGGCCGACAAGCCGTTCATCTTCACCTCCGGCTGGGCCAGTCCGGTCTATAACGACTCGCGCTGGCTGATTTCATTTCCCAAGGTGCGCAGCGCCATGATGGATTTCGCGGTCGCCACCATCGACCGCGACATCGGCCGCGACAAGATCGATGCGGTGGCGGGCGGCGAGACCGCCGGCATCGCCTTCGCGGCCTGGGTGGCCGATCGGCTCAACCTGCCGATGCAATATGTCCGCAAGAAAGCCAAAGGCTTCGGCCGCAACGCGCAGATCGAAGGTCAGTTAATCCCCGGCCAGCGCGTGCTGCTGGTCGAGGACCTGGCCACCGACGGCCGCAGCAAAGTGAACTTCGTCAAGGCGCTGCGCGATGCCGGCGGCATCTGCGAGCACTGCATCGTGCTGTTCTTCTATGACATTTATCCGGAAGGCAAAAAAATCCTGGCCGATCTCGGCGTCACGCTGCATGCGCTCACCACCTGGCGCGACGTGCTCGCCGTCGCCAAGCAGAGCGGAAAATTCGACGGCAAGATGCTGGCCGAGGTGGAGAAATTCATCGACGATCCGGCCGGCTGGTCGAAGGCGCACGGCGGCGTGGCAACCGCGGCGGATAGATAGCGAACACCGTCGATGCCGGCGTGACGAGCATACGCCTGTTCATTCCCGCGAAAGCGGAATCAAGACGTGGATCCGCTGCCCTTGGGTCCCCGCTGCGCGGCGACGAACGGCTGCTGATCGCCAGTTTCCGCTGCAACCGCGTCACCGCCAGATCGAGCGCCGACAGAAAGCGCGAGAGATCCTGACGCGACAACGGCGGCGGACCGCGCGTGGTCGCGCCGGCGCTGCGCAGATCGGTCAGCAGGTCGCGCGTGGCCAAAGCCATGCCGATCGAATCGTCGGTGAACGGCTTGCCGGTCGGCCCGATCACGGTCGCCCCCTTGCGCACGCAGCGGCCGGCCAGCGGAATGTCGGCGGTGATGACGATGTCGCTGGCGGTCGCGCGCTCGACGATCCAGTCATCGGCCACATCGGGGCCTTCGTTGACGATCACCCGCTCGATCAGGTCGCTGCGCGGAACCGCCATGAACGCGTTGGCCACCACATAGACCTTGAGCGCGTAGCGCTCGGCCACCCGATAAATCTCGGGTTTGACCGGACAGGCATCGGCATCGACAAAGATGCGGATGGCCGGAGGCGATTTAAGGTCTTCCATGCGGTCGGCGATCGTGTACCAATCCAAGTCAATCAAGGGAGGCATCCATGGCCAAGGCACGCAAGAAAGTCCAGGCGCGGCGCAAACCGGCCGCGCGCAAAGCACCCGCGCGGCGCACGGCGAAAGCAAAAGCCAAGGCGCGGCCCAAGAATCGTCCCAAGCACAAATTCACCGTCAGCCATCACCGCGAGGAGGATTTCGACCAAGGCCTGCGCACTTATTCGGCCTATCGCGACCTTGGGCTCGCGCCGGCAACCGGCGGCATGGTGCAGGCGCATGTCATTCGCATGACCAAGCCGTTCAGCGCCGCGGAGGTCGCCATTCCGCATTATCACGACGTCGACTTCCAGATGGTCTATGTGCTCAAGGGCTGGTTCTCGAGCGAATTCGAGGGCGAAGGCGTGCACACCTTCCATGCCGGCTCGTGCTGGATCCAGCCGCCCAAGATCAAGCATACCGTGCGCGGCTATTCCGACGATTGCGAACTGCTCGAGATCGTGCTGCCGGCCGACTTCGAGACCGTGACGCTGGCTTGAGCGAAGCCAAGCGCCATCGCCCGTATTCTTTGCGGCCCCGGGCAGGCCGTATTTCCGCCTTCGCCCTTGCGGGCTTCGGCGGACAACCGTTGCCCTCGCCCGAAAGCGAGGGGATGGCGCGCCGATGGGCGCGGCCATTGCAGTTCATGCACGCACCGTCTCCGAGTGCGTGGCGCCTCTCGGCGCGCCATCGCGGCGTCCTTACGGCGCCGGGCCGCGCTTTCTGACGGGCGTTGACGCCCGCCGTCAGCGAGCTCCTCGCAGGGGGTCGTAGTGTCCCCGGGCGGAGCCCCGGCGCCGCCCGGGAGCGGGAGGAGCGTTCGTCTCCCGCCCGCGGGCGCCGCGCCCTGCTCCATCATTTAGACGCCTCTAGATGACGCCCTCAGCCGAGCAAGGCTGCGGCCATGATAAGGCCGCCCGGACAAGCGGGGATAAGTTTTCCGTCGAGTTTTGTCGGCGTGTAGCGCCGGCGCCACAGGCAGCGTCACGCTGCCTGTTATTCCGCCGGCCGTTCGATATCGTCGTCGGACAGCACGCGCAGCGCGGCGCCCTCGACGTCGCTGTATTGCCCGCTGCGCAACGCCCACAGGAACGCGAACAGGCCGATCAGGCCGAGACCGATGGCGGCGGGCAGCAGGTAAACCAGTACGTTCATGCGCCCGCCCTCCCCGACAAGCGCGCCCGCAGCGCATTCAGCGTCACCGCCATCGACGAGCCGGACATCGCCAGCGCGGCGATCAGCGGCGTCACCGCGCCGGCAATGGCGATCGGCACCGCGATCGCATTATAGATCGCGGCCAGCCAAAGATTCTCCTTCATCAGCGCGCGCGCGCGGCGCGCGACCACAATGGCGTCCTTGACCGGCGCCAGCCGCTCGCCCAGGAACACCGCATCGGCGTGCGCCTGCGTGACGTCGGCGGCGGCAATCGGCGACAGCGAGACATGCGCGGCGGCGAGCGCCGGCGCGTCGTTGAGGCCGTCGCCGACCATCAGCACGCGGCGGCCTTGCGTCTTCAGCGTTTCGATGAACGCGATCTTGTCCGCCGGCTTCAACTCGCCCTGCCAGTTGGCGATGCCGAGCGTCTCGGCCACCGGCCGCACGGCGTCATTGCGGTCGCCCGACAGGATGTGCAGATCGAGCCCGCGCGCGGCCAGCGCCTCGACCACTTCCACCGCATCCGGCCGCAGCTTCTGGCTGATCGCGACGGTCGCGCAACGGCCGGCATACGAGAAATAAATATTCGACTCCCCATTCGTCCCCGCGCCAGCGGGGACCCGGGGCGATAGACCTTTGACGTCTTGCGTTGGGCACGGGATTCGGCGCCAATGCGGGAACGAGCGGAATTTGGGTCAGCGCCTGCTCGATGCCGCAAAATTCCGCGCTGCCGAGCCGCGCTTCGACGCCGTCGATCATGACGCGCACGCCCTGCCCCGGCTCTTCGGTGGCGCCGTCGTAAGGCAGATGACTGGCGCCTTCGCGCGCCAGCGCAACCGCCAGCGGATGCCGGCTCGACAGCGCCAGCCGCGCCGCCATTTGCAGCACGTCGGGATCAAGCGTGGCGGCATTGACCACGCGCGGCTCCGGCAGCGTGAGCGTGCCGGTCTTGTCGAAGATGACGGTGTCGGCCTCGCCCAGCCGCTCGATGGCGTCGCCCGCGTTCAGGATCACGCCGGCGCGGAACAAGGCGCCCGAGGCCACCACCTGCACCGCCGGGATCGCCAGCGCCAGCGCGCAGGGACAGGTGATGATGAGCACGGCGATGGCCGTCACCACCGCGTCGTGCACCGATGCCCCCGCCAGCCACCAGCCGGCGAAGGTGAGCGCGGCGGTCGCGTGCACCAGCGGCGCATAGAAGCGCGCGGCGCGGTCGGCGAGCCGCATGGTGTGCGACTTCGCGCTCGCCGCTTTCTCCAGCAGCCGCTCGATCTCGTCCAGCAGCGTGGCGCGGTCGGCGGCGGTCACCCGCAAGGTGAGCGCGCCGGAATAATTCATGCTGCCGGCATAAAGGGTGGCGCCGGCTTCGGCCTTGCGGCGCGCGGTCTCGCCGGTGATCAGGCTGTCGTCGATCTCCGAGACGCCGCCGAGCACCACGCCGTCGGCCGGCACCCGCTCGCCCGGCTTGACCAGCAGGCGGTCGCCCGCGTGCAGCGCCGCCACCGGCACGCTGACCAGTTCGTCGCCCGTGAAGCGGTGCGCGGTCTCCGCCTTCAAGGCCGCCAGGTTGCCGGCGACCGCCCGCGTCTTGCGGCGCATGGCGTGATCGAGCGTGCGCCCGACCAGCAGGAACAACAGCAGCATGATGGCGGAATCGTAATAGGCGTCCTTGGCGTGATGGGCGGTCTCGACCACCGACATGCCGAGCGCCAAGATCACGCCGAGCGAGATCGGCACGTCCATGTTGAGCGAACGCGTCCGCAGCGCGCGCCAGGCGCTCAGGAAGAACGGCCGGCCGGCATAGGCCGCCGCCGGCAGCGCGATCAGCGCCGAGGCCCAATGGAAGAAATCGCGCGTCTCCGGCGTGATGTCGGTGGCATTGCCCGACCACACCGACACCGACAGCAGCATGATGTTCATGGCGGCGAAGGCGGCGACCGCCAGCGAGCGCGTGAGCCGGCGCATCTCGGCCGCCTCTTCCTGCTCGGCGCGCAACGGGCGGAACGGATGGCCGTGGTAGCCGATGCTCTCGAGCGTCTGCAGGATTTGCGCCGGTTCGATCGCCCCGTCCGACCAGGCCACGTGCAGCCGGCGATTGGTGAAATTGAGCCGCGCCTCGGTCACGCCCGGCAGGCGCTTCATCGCGCTTTCGATGCGCGCGATGCAGGCGCCGCAGGCGATGCCTTCGACCGCCAGATCCATGCCGAGCGTGCCGTCGGCACCCGGCTGGGCAAAGAGCGAGAGATCGAGGGCTTCGGCCATTTCAAGTTCTCACTTCGCCGCCTCACACTCCGTTCATTCCCGCGCACTCGCCGCCGCGAAGCCGAAGCGGCTTCGCTTCGGCGGAGCGGGGAGCGGGAATCCAGTGCAGCAGACTCGTCAATTGCCGCCCTGGGTCCCCGCTTGCGCGGGGACGAACGGACAAAATCTCACCTGAGCGTCACGCGGCCTTGCGAGCGGAACAGCCGCCGGTCGCCGCGATAAAGATCGACGATCAAATCCCACTGCCCCGGCTGCGCCGCGGCCTGCCCGTGAAAGACGCCGGCCGCCACGGAGCGGATCTCAATCACGCGATCGAGCCTTTCGTCGGCCGGATGGGCGAGCCGCGCATCCGCGCGCAAACCGGCGAGCGGCGCGCCATTGGCGTCGCGCGCCGTGAGATCGAGCACCGCCTCGCCGGCGCCGTTGCGCGTGAGCTTGCCGCTGACCTGCCAATGCAGCGCGTTCTGGCGCTCCGCCACCGCCACCTCATGCTCGAATTGCAGGCCGGCCTTGTAGGAGCTCGCGGTCTCGACGCCGCCGAAGGTCGAAATCGCGGCGCGCACCAGCACCGCGTTGACGGCGAACACCACGCCGAAGAACGCAACGAACCCTAACAGCACGTGGCGTCCGGTAAGCTCGCGCAGACGGCGAGGAGTGCGGGTCGTAACCATCAATGCGTCTCCAGCCCGTGGAAATGATCGTCCTCTTCGGTCCGTTCGCCGGATGCAGTATCGGTGGCAGAGAAAGTGATCGGCGCCATGGTGATCGGGGCGGGCCCGGTATGGCTGACGACCGCACGCAGTTCGCGGGTTTGATCCGGCCCCACCGCGATCACCGAGCGGCCGTCGGCGCGCGGCGGCGTACCGACGATCTCAAGCCTGGCGCCGATCGGACCGCGGATGCTCAGCACAAACTCGCGCTCCTGCAGCCGCTTGTTAATGATGCGCAGCGTATAGCCATTGCGGACGGAGCCGTCCTTGAGCTGCACCGCCAGCGGATTGCGGTCGTGGATGACGGCGAGCGCCAGGTCCTGGCGGGTGGCCAGCGTATAAAGCATGATGGCGCCGATCACGGCGATGATTGCCGCGTAGAGCACCGTGCGGCCCCGTACAATCTTGACGAAGCCCGGCTTGCCCTCCTGCCGGCGCTTGATGTTGATGTCGGTGTCATAAGCGATGAGCCCGGTGGCGCGGCCGAGCTTCTTCATCATCGCGTTGCAGGCGTCGATGCACAGACCGCACTGGATGCAGCCGAGATCGGCGCCGTTGCGGATATCGACGCCGGTCGGACAGACCCGCACGCACTGCTTGCAGTTGGTGCAGTCGCCGGCCGGCTCGCCCGCGCGCGCGCAGTTCCTGCGCCTTGGCAACCGCCATGCGCGGCTCGCCGCGGTCGTAGCGGTAGGTGACGTTGAGCGCGTATTCGTCGGTGAGCGCGGCCTGGATGCGCGGCCACGGGCACATATAAAGACAGACCTGCTCGCGCATGTGGCCGGCAAGCGTGTAGGTGGTGAAGGTCAGGATGCCGATGAAGGCATAGGCGATGAACGGCGCCTGTAGCGTGGCGAGGTCTTTCACCAGCGTGGGCGCATCGGCGAAATAGAGCACCCAGGCGCCGCCGGTCCACCACGCCACCATCAGCCAGAGAAAATGCTTCACCGCCTTGCGCGCGTAAGCCTCGGCCGTCCATTTGCGGCCGTCGCGCAGCATGTGGTCGCGGCGGTCGCCTTCGACCAGCCGCTCGATGGCGAAGAACAGATCGGTCCACACCGTCTGCGGGCACAGATAGCCGCACCAGACCCGGCCGGCGACCGCGTTCATCAGGAACAGCACGATCGACGCCACGATCAAGAGGCCGGTGATGTAATAGACTTCCTGCGGCCAGATCTCGATGAAGAAGAAATAGAAGCGGCCGCTGGACAGATCGATCAGCACCGCTTGCGTCGGCGCGTTCGGGCCGCGGTCCCAGCGCAAGAATGGCAGCACATAGTAGACGCCGAGAGTGACGAGCAGCAGCGCCCATTTGATGCGGCGGAAGGTGCCCTGCACGCTCTGCGGATAGATTTTCCGCCGCGGCGCATAGAGCGGGGCGTCGTCGCCGGGCGGCGGGGCGCCGGCTTCGGCCGCCGCTACCAGCCGCGCCAGGCCCGGCGCCGCGGGCGCCGCCTGATCGAGCGACAAGGTGCGGACGGCCTGCACAATCACTTCTCTCCACCGCCGAAGCTATAAACGTACACGACCAGCGCCTTGATGATGGGCTCGCTCAGGCGGCCCTGCCAGGCCGGCATCTTGCCGCCGCGCCCATTTTGCAGGCCCTGCACGATGGTTTCCTTGTCGGACCCGTAGAGCCAGATCTTGTCGGTGAGATTGGGCGCGCCCAATTCGCGATTGCCCTTGCCCTCCGCCCCGTGACAGGTCACGCAATTGTCGGCGTACACCTTCTTGCCGAGCGCGAGATCGGCGCCCGTTTCCACGGGCAGACCGGACAGCGTGCGCACAAAATCCGCCACCGATGAAATCTCGTTCGGCTTCAGCATATTGTCGCGGCCGAACGCCGGCATGTTGCCCTCGTGGTCGTCTTTGTCGCCGGAGCGGGCGCCGTGCCGGACGGTCTGCTCGATCTCGGCGAGCTTGCCGCCCCACAGCCAATCGTCGTCGTTGAGATTCGGATAGCCCCTGGCCCCGCCGCCGCCGGCGCCATGACAGGGCGCGCAATTGTCGGCGAAGGCCACGCGCCCCTGCGCGCGGGCGAAATCGGTGAGTTGCGGATCGCTGACGATGTCGGCAACCGATGCGCTGGTCAGCTTGTCCATCATCGGCCCGCGCAGCAGCTTGAGCTGCTCGATGTCGGCGACCACCGCGCTGCGCGAATGCCAGCCGAAGGTGCCCTGCGTCGACGACGTCAGCAGCGGCCAGGCCGGGTAGACCACCCAATAGCCGATCGCCCAGATAATGGTGGCGTAGAACGTCCACAGCCACCAGCGCGGCAACGGCGTATTGAGCTCGTGGATGCCGTCCCAGTCATGGCCGGTGGTCGCGGTGCCGGTCAGCGGGTCGATTTCCTTGTGTTCTTCTGCCACGACTTAATCCTCCCGCAGCGGAATGCGCGCCGCTTCGTCGAACTGCTTCTGGCGCGAAGGCCACAGCGCATAGAGCAGCACCAGCACGAAAATGACGACGAAATAAGCGAGACCCCAGGTCTGCGCGAATTCGGCCACGGCCTTATAGGTTTCGTCCATCGCGGTCACCGGATGTTGGCTTTATCGTCGTACAGCTTGAAATCCACTTCCGTGCCGAGCATCTGCAGATAGGCGATCAGCGCGTCAGCTTCGGTAATGCGGCGGGGATTGCCGTCGAAGTCGCGCGCCTGCGCTTTCGGGTAGCGCTTGGCGAGATCGGCGGCGTCGGGGCTGTCGGTCGTCGCCTGCGTCACGACGTCGGCGGTGGCGTGGGCGATCATGTCGGCGCTATAGGGCACGCCGAGCAGCGCCTGCACCTTCAAATCCTCGGCGAGGTGCTGGTAGTCGAGATCGGTCTCAGCCAGAAAGCCATAGTTCGGCATTACCGAGCCGGGCACCACCGAGCGCGGATCGCGCATGTGGTCGCGATGCCAGTCATCGGAATATTTGCCGCCGACGCGGGCGAGATCGGGCCCGGTGCGCTTCGAGCCCCACTGGAACGGCTTGTCATACATGCTCTCGGCGGCGAGCGAATAATGCCCGTAGCGCTCGACCTCGTCGCGCAGCGGCCGGATCATCTGCGAATGGCACAGATAGCAGCCCTCGCGCACATAGATGTTGCGGCCGGCGAGTTCGAGCGGCGTGTAGGGCCGCACGCCGTCCACCTTCTCGATCGTGTTCTTGAGATAGAACAGCGGCACGATCTCGACCAGGCCGCCGATCGCGATCACGATCAGGATGCCGATGACGAGAATGATCGAGTTCTTCTCGAAGATGGCGTGTTTCTGCCAAAGCGACATTTTCGTCCCCGCCTATTCCGCCGGCGCCAGCGCGAGGCCGGCTTCTTCGGCGGCTTCCGCCGAGTTCACGGTTTTCCAGAGGTTCCACGCCATGATCACCCCACCGACAAGGAACAGGAACCCGCCGAGCGCGCGAATGACGTAGAACCAATGCATCGCTTCCACCGTCTCGACGAACGAGTATTCGAGAAAGCCGAGCGAGGTGTAGGCGCGCCACATCAGGCCCTGCAGGATGCCCGACACCCACATGGCGGTGATGTAGAGCACGATGCCGATGGTCGAGATCCAGAAATGCCAGTCCACCAGCTTGAGCGAGTACAGCCTGCGATTCCACAGCCACGGCACCAGGCAGTAGATCGCGCCGAACGAGATGTAGGCGACCCAGCCGAGCGCGCCGGAATGCACGTGGCCGATGGTCCAGTCGGTGTAGTGGCTGAGTGAATTGACGATCTTCACCGACATCATCGGACCTTCAAAGGTCGACATGCCGTAGAACGCAACCGACACCACCATCATGCGCAGCACCGGATCGGTGCGCAGCTTGTCCCAGGCGCCGGACAGCGTCATGATTCCGTTGATCATGCCGCCCCAGGACGGCATCCACAGCATGATGGAGAAGGTCATGCCCAGCGTCTGCGCCCAGTCCGGCAGCGCGGTGTAGTGCAGATGATGCGGACCGGCCCAGATGTAGAGGAAGATCAGCGCCCAGAAGTGGATGATCGACAGACGATAGCTGTAGACCGGCCGGTTACAGCGCTTCGGGATGAAGTAATACATGATGGCGAGGAAGCCGGCGGTGAGGAAGAAGCCGACCGCGTTGTGGCCGTACCACCACTGCACCATGGCGTCCTGCACGCCCGACCAGACGATGTAGGACTTCGACGAGAACAGCGACACCGGCACCGCCGCGTTGTTGCCGAGATGCAGCACCGCGATGGTCAGGATGAAGGCGAGATAGAACCAGTTGGCGACGTAAATGTGCGGCTCGGTGCGCCGCATGATGGTGCCGAGATAAACCAGGAAATAGGTCACCCACACGATCGTCAGCCAGAGGTCGGCGTACCATTCCGGCTCGGCGTATTCCTTCGACTGCGTGATGCCGAGCAGATAGCCGGTGCCGGCGATCACGATGAAGAAATTGTAGCCGAGCACGACGAACCAGGGCGCCAGATCGCCGGCGAGCCGCGCGCGGCAGGTGCGTTGCACGACATAGAACGAGGTGGCGAGCAGCACGTTGCCGCCGAAGGCGAAGATCACCGCCGAGGTGTGTAAGGGACGCAAGCGCCCGAAGCTGATCCAGGGCAAATCGAGATTGAGGAAGGGAAACGCCAGCTCGCAGGCGATGTAGAGCCCGACGGTGAATCCGGCGATGCCCCAGAACACCGCGGCGACGGTCGCGAACTTGACCGGGCCCATGTTGTAGTTGGGCTTGCCGTCGACGGTCAGCGGCGGCGCTGCGGCCGGACGGTCGTAGTAGCGATTGATGATCGCGAACACCGCGGCGATGCTGCCGGCGGTGAAAAGATAGGCATGAAACGCGTATTCCGGCGTATAGGCCTTGGCCGCGATCACGATCGAAAGCACGGCCAGGCCAGCGAAGACCAGCGCCAGGCCTCCCTCGCCGAGGGTCATGGTTTTTTGAGGAGCGAGCGCGTTCGCCATGCTGCTATCCCGTTGTCTGGCTGGCCTGGAAAAACGAAAGGCCCGGCAAAATAAATATCGGCCAAGGCCCCGGTAGCCCTTTTGACGCAGGTCAAATAAGCCGCTGCGGCAGCACTGAAATTGCGTGGAATGACGATAAAAAGCATGCCCCGCGGCTCGCTCCAGCCGCGGGGCACGCCATTAGCGAGACCAAGACTTAAACTGCAACCGCTTGTACTAGGCGGCCGTCTTGACTTCGACCTTTTTCACTTGCGCCGGCGCCGGTTTCGGCACGGTCACCTTGAGCACGCCTTTTTCAATGCTGGCTTTGATGGCGTCAGCATTGACCCCTTCCGGCAGCTCGAGCGAGCGCATGAACGATCCGTAGCTGCGCTCGACCAGCCGATGGGTCTGGTCCTTCTCTTCCTTTTCCGCCTTCTTCTCGCCGCGGATGGTGAGCACGTTATCGGCGACGTTGACCTGCACGTCCTTTTCCTCGAGGCCGGGCAGTTCGGCGGTGATCTCGATTTGCTTGTCGGTTTCCGTCACGTCCATATTCGGCAGCAATTCGGTGCCGCCGCCGCTGGAAATCGCGGGGAAGCCGCGGGTGAAGTCGTCGAACAGCCGGTCAATCTGCCGTTGCAGCGACATGAACGGATCATCGCTGCGCGCAACATTGCGGTCGCGGCCGACCGGCATCAGGGATCTGAGATTCATGGGAAACCTCCGCATTTTGCGGCGCCATCTTTTCGTGGCGTCGGCATCCTCAATACACGATCGCCCCGCGCGCGCCTTGCGCCAGGTCAAAATGACCGAAATATAGAGTATCCGCGCCGCCGGCACCGCTACGGATATGGTCGCGCCGTCAATGCGTTAGCGAGTCATTCGCCGGTTCGATGGTCATCCCCGAGGTCGGCTCGATCCAGACCAGGTGGTCCTTCACTTCCTTGACGCCGGCTATGTTTTCGGCGGCCACTTTAAGCGCGTCGCGCTGACGTTCATCGATGATCACGCCCCACAACTCGACCACGCCATCATGCACCACGACGTTGGCGGTCGCCGCCGGCGCCCATTGCTCTTTTTGTATTTCCTTCAGCAGCTGCTCCCGAATGGCGGCATCGTCCTTGGCGGCGGGCTGCGCCACGCGCGCCAGACTGACCATGGCATGCATGAGATTGGAGCGCGTGATGATGCCGACCACCAGGCCGCCGCATATGACCGGCACACGCTTGATGCGACGGCGCTCCATGACATCCACAATGTCTTCGAGCGGCGTGGCGACATCGACGGTCTGCACGTCGCGGGTCATCACTTCGGCGACCTTGCTGCCGTGCGAATGGCTGTATTCGGCGGCGATCTTGCCCGGGCCCATCAGGAATTCGAGCCAGCGCGAGCGCCGCCGTTCGGTCCTGGTCTCGCGCCGGCGCAGGAAGTCGCCCTCCGACAGCACGCCGACCAGGGTGCCGCTCTTGTCGATCACCGGCAGGCCGCTGATATGATGCTGGAGCATCAGCCGCGCGGCCTGCAACACCGTTGCATCCGGATCGATCGAGATCACGTCGCGGGTCATCACGTCTTCGGCTTTCATGGCGGCCTCCATCGCTAATTCGCGAGCCATGTCAGCACGAAAACCGTGGGAAGCCGTTGATTCAGGTCAATCGGGAGACGAGCCCCGGCAGCGGCGTCCGGCTGCGCCCGGCCCCCCGCGATCGCGCGGCCTTCGACGTCCGCCGTGCCAGCGCCGGCTCCGGTGGCTATTAGAAACAAACGGCGGTGAAAGCCTCAGTGCGGCAAAGGTGGGCAACCATGTGGGCAGCGCGCGACGCCATTGCCCTCCCAATTCATCTGGCGTTAGCCTCGGCAGCGGCAGTGGTCGCCTCTGCAAACCAACAAAAACCTCGCCCGCGACGCGAGACAATCATGGGAGAAACAAGCCATGCGCAAGGATGGATTTGACCGGCGTTCGATTCTCACCGCAACGACGGCGCTCGGCGCCGCCGGCCTGTTGCCGCGCGGCGCCTTGGCGCAAGCCGCGGCGCCGGGCTCGCGCCCGGCCGCTGCGCTGCCCGCGCGCGGCGAATTCGTGGTGCGCGGCGCCCACGTGCTCTCGATGGACGACAAGATCGGCGATCTGCCGGGCGGCGACGTGCATGTGCGCGACGGCGCGATTGTCGCGGTCGCGGCGAGCGTGAACGCGCCGGGCGCGCAAGTCATCGACGGCAAGGGCATGATCTGCATGCCCGGTTTCGTCGACACGCATTGGCACCACTGGACGACCTTCCTGCGTCCGCTCATGCGCGCCGACGATCCGAAGCGCACCTATTTCCCGGTCACCTTCGCAGTCGGCCTGCACTACACGCCGGAGGACAGTTACCGCGCCGTGCGGCTTGGCCTCGCCGAAGCGCTCAGCGCCGGCGTCACCACCACGCACAACTGGGCGCACAATGTGCGCAGCCCGGCGCATGCCGACGCCGAGGTGCAGGCGATGCGCGATGCCGGTATCCGCGGACGCTTCGCCTATGGCCCTGCCCTCGGCATGCCGAACGACAAGCCGATGGATCTCGCCGACTGGGCGCGGCTCAAGCGCGACGTCGGCAAGGACGACATGATCTCGCTCGGCATCTGCTCGCGCAATATCGACGGCAGCAACACCGCGCGCGGCGCCATCAATGCCGACATGGCCAAGAAGGAATGGGGCGCGGCGCGCGATCTCGGCCTGCCGATCACGCTGCACACCAATGGCAGCGCCTCGATCCAGCTCTTGAACGAGGCGAACCTGCTCGGCCCCGACGTGCAGCTCGTTCACCCGCTGAATACCAACGCCGCGGACTGGGACGTGCTGGCCAAGCACAACGTCCATTACAGCTTGTCGCCGCTCGGCGAAGCCGGGCGCTCCGGCGAGATGCAGTTCCCGGAACTGCTGCAGGCGGGCGTGCTGGTGAGCATGTCGATCGACAATGTCACCGCCGAACGCTGCGACTGCTTCGCCTGCATGCACATGATGCAAACGATCAACCGGCACCGCACCGGCGGCAAGATAAAGATAACGACCAAGCGCCTGGTGCAGATAGCCACCATCGACGGCGCCAAGGACCTAGGCCTTGCCGACAAGACCGGTTCGCTGACGCCGGGCAAGCGCGCCGACCTGATCCTGGTGCGGACCAGCGCGCCCAGCATGTCGATGATCGGCGACCCCTATGACGCGCTGGTGCAACTGGCGCAGCCGTCGGACGTCGACACCGTCGTGGTGGACGGCCGCATCCTGCGCCGCAAGGGCGAGTTCACCGCGCTCGATCATGAGAAAGTGATCCGCGAGGCAGCGGACGCGGTCGCGGCGCTCCAAGCCCGCGCCAAATGGCCGGCGTGAGGGCACGGCCAAAAGAAAATGCCCCGGCAGAAGTATGCCGGGGCAGTTTGCCGAACTGGAGTCAGGGAGAACGAAGTTCGGCGTTAAACTCTATCCACTGCGCACGATCCGAAACCGATTTCCGCGTTTCGGGACCGGCGCGCTAGGCATTCAAACGGTTGAGCGCCGCGCGATTACGCAACACGATACGGCGGGAGGTCGGCACCGCGATCGCCGCGGTATTCTCCAATTGCGTGAGCGTGCGCGACACGGTTTCGATGGTGAGGCCGAGATAGTCGGCGATATCCTGCCGCGACATCGGCAGATCGATCTCGTTGCCGACCGGGGCGCGCGCGGCCATTTCCAGCAGGAACCCGGCCACCCGCTCCTGCGCGGTCTTGATCAGCAGCAGGATATGGGCCTGCACGCGCTGCAGTTCGCCGGCCGTCATCGTCCAAAGCTTGCGGGCGATCTCGTTGTCGCGCGCCGCCAGGCTGACCAGGGCGCTGCGCTTGATGACCAGGACCTTGCTGTTGACGATCGCTTCGGCGGAGAACGTATGCATGTCACAAACTTCGAGGCCGAACATATCGCCCGCCAGATAGAAGGCGCCGATCTGGCGGCGGCCGTCGTTGAGCACCTTGTAGGTGCGTACGCTGCCGCTGACCACCTTGTAGAGATATTCCGCCGGTTCATTCTCGCCGTAGATTTCGGCGTTGCGGGCGAACGGCATGGGCGCGCCCATCAATTCGATCGAGGTGCCGAGCGGGCGTGGATTTATCGCTGGAATGGGCCGCACAACATGGGCCGCCGGCTGGCGCGAAGAATTGCGGTGGATCAGCGTTTGGGTGAGCATGGCGCTAGGTCCTCGATAAATTCGATGGTCATCGATACCGCTGCAGCCGAGCGCTCGAAATTCAGATATTGTCCATAGGGGTTTTACCGGAGGCGATCGCGCTGCCGCCGCGGTGGAACCGAGATCGCATCAGCCTGGTTAAATGTCTGAAATTATTATAAAAAACGAGAATTTGCCGGCGGCCGAACGGGGCCGGATTTGGCGCTATGGCGTTGCCCCGACCGCGGTGGCCCTGTCGCTGGCGGCGCGCGCCCTGCTCGCGCCGATTCTGCACGACGACACGATATTCCTCTATTTCGTGCCGGCGGTCTTGATTTCGGCCGGCATCGGCGGCCTGGGGCCCGGCCTGCTGGCGACCGCGCTCGGCCTGGTGGCGGCGTTTTTCATGCTCGCCAGTGCATCGACAATTCCGAACACGGCCTTAGCCAGCGGCGCCGCATTCTGCTTCATTGCCGTTGGCGTGTCCTGGGTCGGCGAGCTGCTGCACCGCAGCCGCCGGCGCGCGAACCTGATGACGCGCGACGCGCTGGCGCGCGAGGCGCATCTGCAATCGATTCTCGATACCGTGCCGGAGGCGATGATCGTCATCGACGAGAGCGGCATCATGCAGTCGTTCAGCAGCGCCGCCGAGCGGCTGTTCGGCTATGAGGCGGCCGAGGCGGTCGGACAGAACGTCGATATCCTGATGCCCGCGCCGTACCGAGAAAACCACGACGGTTACATGCAGCGCTATATGCACACGGGCGAGCGCCGCATCATCGGCATCGGCCGCGTGGTCGTCGGCCAGCGCAAGGACGGCACGACCTTCCCGATGGAGCTTGCGGTCGGCGAAATGAAATCGGGTGACCGGCGATTTTTCACCGGCTTTATCCGCGACCTGACCGAGCGGCAGCAGACCGAAGCGCGCTTGCAGGAATTGCAGTCAGAGCTGGTGCATATTTCCCGGCTGACCGCGATGGGCGAGATGGCGTCGACGCTGGCGCACGAACTCAATCAACCGCTGTCGGCGATCGCCAACTATCTGAGAGGCTCGCGCCGGCTGCTGGAGGGTGCCAGCGACGAAAAATCCGCGGCCATGCGCGATGCCCTGGACAAGGCGGCCGATCAGGCGATGCGGGCCGGGCAAATCATCCGGCGGCTGCGCGATTTCGTCTCGCGCGGCGAAGGCGAGCAGCGCGTGGAAAGCATCACCAAGCTGGTCGAGGAGGCGAGCGCGCTGGCGCTGGTGGGCGTGAAAGACCGCGGCATCCGCGTGCAATTCCAATTCAACCCCGAAGTCGATCAGGTGCTGGCGGACCGGGTGCAGGTGCAGCAGGTCGTGCTCAATCTGATCCTCAATGCGATGGATGCGATGGAAACCTCGCCGACGCGCGACCTCGTCGTCGCGATCTCGCCGGCGGACGGCAACCAGGTCAAGATCAGCGTGGCCGACAGCGGTTCGGGAATCGCGCCCGAGGTCGCCGAGCAATTGTTTCAGCCATTCATCACCACCAAGCGTCAAGGCATGGGCATCGGCCTGTCGATTTCGCGCGCCATCGTCGAGGGGCATAACGGACGAATCTGGGCGGAACCCAATCCCACCGGCGGAACGATTTTCCATTTCACTCTCGCGGTCGTGAACGAAGGGGACGTCGACGATGCAGCCTGAGCCGATCATTTACGTGATCGACGACGATGATGCCGTCCGGCAATCGCTCGAATTCCTGCTGAAGACCGCCGGGTTCGCGGTGCGCAGCTTCGAGTCGGCCAAAGCCTTTCTCGAAATCATGCCGCCGCTACACTCCGGCTGCATCATCACCGACGTGCGCATGC
This sequence comes from uncultured Alphaproteobacteria bacterium, assembly GCA_963762285.1. GTDB lineage: Bacteria > Pseudomonadota > Alphaproteobacteria > Rhizobiales > Xanthobacteraceae > Pseudolabrys. The sequence continues at coordinate 138,046 of CAVXKE010000017.1, forward strand.
CGGGTATCTCCGGCATCGATCTGCTGCGCCGCGTCAAGGAACTCGGCGCCGATATCCCGGTGATCATGATCACCGGCCACGGCGATATCTCGCTCGCGGTCGAAGCCATGAAGATCGGCGCCACCGATTTTCTGGAAAAGCCGTTCGACGACGATCAATTGCTCGCCGCGCTCCGCTCCACGCTCAGCCGGGACGCCGGCATGGCCGAGCGCAAGGCCGAGCTTACGAAGATCCATGAAAAACTGGCGACGCTGTCGAACCGCGAGCGGCAGGTGCTCGAGGGCCTGGTGGCGGGCAGCGCCAACAAGACCATCGCGTTCGACCTCGGCATCAGCCCGCGCACGGTCGAAATCTACCGCGCCAATCTGATGACCAAGATGGCGGCCAACAGCCTGTCCGATCTGGTGCGCATGGCAATGATGGCGGGCATTCTCGAAACGTCCGGCAAGCGCGGGCGCTGAACCGCGCTCGCAGCCCTGTCCCGCCTACAGGGCGTGCTTCACGCCCAGGCCGCGCATGAAGCGCTCGCGGATCTGCACCGGATCGCGATCGGTGGTGCCGGTTCCCGGCTTGTTGTCGGTGCGCACCGCGATCAGGCTCGGCCCGCCGCTCGAGCGCAGCCGTGAACAGGCGATCGAAGTCGTCCTCGTCGGCGGCCCAGGCGCTGTTGGCGATCCCCGAGCCGCGCGCGATGGCGACCAGATCGGCGGCGGATGCACACGCCGTCGGCTGCCCGCCGGTGATCTGGTAGATGCCGTTGTCCCACACCACCATGGTGAGATTTTTCGGCGCCCGCATGGCGACGGTTGCGAGGCAGCCGAGCTGCATCAGCAGCGAGCCGTCGCCCTCGAGCGCGATCACGTGCCGCCGCGGCTGCGCGATGGCGACGCCGAACGCGATCGGAATGGCGAGGCCCATGCTGCCCAGCATGTAGAAATTCTGCGGCCGCTGGCCGCTCATCCACAGATCGAAATTGGCGTTGCCGATGCCGCCGATCACCGCCTCTTCGTGCTTGAGCTTGGCGACCAGCCGCTTGGTCAGGTCGAAGCGGTTCATCACCTTGGCGTTGTGCGCGCCGATGGCGCCGGTTTGCGTTGCGGTCATCGGCTCAGGCCTCGAATACTTTGCCGCCGGTCAACAGCGGCGAGAGGATAAAGGTGACCGGGGCCTGCGTCGCCACCGCCTGCTTGATCGAGCGGTCGACGATGAAGGCGAGTTCGTCGTGGCGGGTGATCGTGTGGTTCTCGATGCCGAGCGAATCGAGCACCGGGCGCATGGTCTTGCACACCATGGCCTGGCCGAGATTGAATTCGCCGAGCGTGCCGCGTTCGGACACGAAGATCAGCGCCGGAATCTGGCCCGGCACCACCAGCGAGGCGAGCGCGTTCGGGATGGTGGCAAAGCCGCTGGTCTGCATCAGCACCGCGCCGCGCAAGCCACCCATCCAGGCGCCGGTGACGATGCCGAGGGCCTCTTCCTCGCGCGTACAGGCGAAGGTGGTGAAATACGCATCGGCGTGCAGCGCCTTGATCAGCGGCGTGAACACCTTGTCGGGGACGTAAACGACCAGCTTGACGTTGTTGCTCTTGAGGGTCGCCAGCACGATTTCGTGCCAGGCTGCGGTTCGCGTTTGCATTTCATTCATGGATCAAGCGGCCTGGTCGGGCGTCCTTTTTGAATAGCGTGAAATTTTGGGCTTTGCCCTTACTCGGCACCGCCGCAACCGACGCCATTGCTCCAATGATCGCAAAAGCTTACCCTATTCTCGAAACCGGCGCTAACGAGAAAATGCTGCCGGGTCATGGGGAGGACAATGAAGATATCCAATGGAAATTCGACGCTGTCGCGGCGCCGCATCATCAAGGGCGCCGGCGCGCTGGCGGCCGGCATCGCCGCGCCGGCGTTGCTGCGCATCCGCTCGGCCTATGCCGCTTATCCGGACCGGCCGGTCAAGATCGTGGTGGCCAATACGCCGGGCGGCCCGTCCGACATCACCGCGCGCATCCTCACCGCCGCGCTGCAGCAGAACACCGGCAAGACCTTCATCGTCGAAAACCGCGGCGGCGCCGGCGGCAATATCGGCTTCGGCTACGCCGCCAAATCCGACCCGGACGGCTACACCATCCTGTTGATCACCAATTCCTTCTCGGTCAACGTCACGCTCTATCACCAGTTGCCCTACAAGGTGGACGACTTCGTCCCGGTGAGCGAACTGGCGAGTTCGCCCAACACCTTCACGGTGAAAGCCGATTCGCCGGCGAAGACGATGAAGGAATTCGTCGCGTTGGCCCGCGCCAACCCGGACAAATACAACTGCGCGACGCCGCCGATCGGCACGTCGTCGCAAATGCAGCTGGAGTTTCTCAAAGCGACCGAAAAACTGCCGAAATTGGCCGACGTGGTGTTCAAGGGCGGCGGCGACGCCATCACCGCGCTGCTCGGCGGCAACGTGCAACTGAGCTCCGGCTCGCTCGCGCCGGCGCTGCCGCACATCAAGGCCGGCACGCTGCGCTGCCTCGCCGTCACCGGCGACCAGCGCTGGCCCGAATTGCCCGATGTTCCGACCATGGTGCAGGCCGGCTACAAGGACTTCGTGTTCGCGGTCGATTGCGCGCTGCTGGCGCCGGCCAAGACGCCGCCGGAGGCCGTCAAATGGCTGGAGGCGGAAACGCTGAAGGTTCTCAAAACCAAGGACATCCAGGACAAGCTGCACAAGGCCGGCTTCCTGGTGCGTGCGCAAGGCGCCGACGCCTGCTGGAAGCGCGTGAACAAGGAAATCGTCCAGTTCAGGGACATCATCGAAACGGCGCACATCAAGAAGATGTAAGCCGGCTCGCGCACAACAGCGCCCGCCGTCGCGTCAGGCGCCGGCGGGCGCGATTGCAAGGAAACCGCCGTGCCGATCAAGTCCATCGAGCCGATCGCGGTCAGCCTGCCGATGCTCAAGCCCGTCATCATGGCGGGCGAGGAGGTGCGGCGCGCCGACAACGTGCTGGTGCGGATCGAGGCCGACAACGGGCTCGTCGGCTGGGGCGAGGCCGCCTCGGCGCCGGTGATGACCGGCGACACGCTCGAGAGCATCGTCGCGGGCGTGCATTATCTCGCGTCCGCGCTGCGCGGGCGCGAGCCGGCCGACATCGAAGGCGCGCTCGCCGCCATGGACAGCCGCATGTACGGCAATCACGGCGCCAAGGCGGCCATCGAGATCGCCCTGCACGATCTGGCCGGCCGCGCCGCCGGCAAACCGGTGCACGCGCTGCTCGGCGAAAAGAAACGCAGCCGCATGGCGCTGCTCGCCGTGATCGGCAGCGGCGACCTCGACGGCGACCTGCGCGACGCCGAAAAAAAGAAGGCGGCCGGCATCACCGCCTACAAGATCAAGGTCGGCATCGACACGGCGGCGAACGACGCCGCCCGCACGCGCGCGATCTGCCGGTTGCTCGGCCCCGGCCTGCTGATTTCCGCCGACGCCAACCAGGGCTACACGACCGCGCAGGCCATCGACTATGTGCGCGCGGTGAAAGGCTGCGGCCTCGACTTCTTCGAGCAGCCGGTCGAGGCCTCCGATCTCGCCGGCATGGCGGCGGTCGCCGCGGCGGCGGCGGGAATCGCCATCGGCGCCGACGAAGGCATCCATTCGCTCGCCGACATCAAGCGCCATCACGAGCGCAAGGCCGCGCGCGGCGTCAGCCTGAAGGCGATCAAGCTCGGCGGCATACGGGCGGTGGTCGAAGCCGGCCGGCTGTGCGAGCGCCTCGGCATGAGCGTCAACATCTCCTGCAAGACCGGCGAGTCCAGCGTGGCCTGCGCGGCGGCGCTGCACGCGGCTTGCGTCATCCCCAATATCGCCTGGGCGCTGACGTTGACCCATGGCGGGCTCGCCGAGGACGTGACCGCGCAGCCGATCGCGACCGCGCACGGTCATGCCGACAGCAGCGACCGCCCCGGGCTCGGCATCGAGGTCGACGAAGACCGCGTGCGGCGGCATCGCGTGCCGATCGCCACGCGCAACGTAGCTTGAGCGGGCGCCGGCCGCGCCGGCTTTGCGACTTCAATCCAGGTGAAAGCCCTTGGCCCGGACGAAGGCGCCGAAATCGGCGCGCAGCGGCACCGCGTATTGTCGCGCCTTGTCCTCCGACCAGCCGTAGAAGGCGGCCGTGCCAAAGCGCGCCGGATCGCGCTGCTTGCGATAGGGACGCAACGCCGCGCGCCGGCGGTCGTAGGTCTCGATCTGCTGGGCGAGATCGCCTTCCTCGAAACGCTCCGCGTGCAGCGTGCTGGCGAGCGAGAGCCGCGGCGTGATGGCGCCCTCTTCCGCCGGCCAGCCGACGCACATGCCGGCGATGGGAATGACTTTCGGCGGCAGCGCGAGCATGTCGCTCACCACCGCGGCATGATCGCGGATGACGCTGATCGGACAGCAGCCGAGACCGACCGCTTCCGCCGCCCGCAGGAAGGTGGCGAGCACCAGGCTCGCATCGACCACCGCGTTGAAGAACAGATCGAGATGATCGTTGGGAAACGGCCTGCCGCGCCATTGCGATACCGCGGGCACGCGCCGCCCATTGGCGAGGAACACCAGGAACACGGGCGCCTGCCGCAGCCAGGGCATCTCCGGCAGCAGAGCGGCGATCGCGTCGCGCCCGGCTTTTTCTCGCACAATGAGAATATCGGCTTGCTGCAGATCGCTCTTCGACGGCGCCGACATGGCGCAGGCGCACAGCAGGCGCAGCAATTCAGGCGCAACGTCGCGGGCCTGATAGCGCCGGTGCACCCGATGGGCAGCAATCCGGCGCAATTCGTCGAGCCCGGGCAGCGCCGGGTCGACCGCGATGTCCTCCCCGAAACGCTCGGAAAGCGCGGCTTGAATGGAGTGGGCGAGATCCGGCATCGAACGGCTCCTTGACGGAATTGCTAGTTGCCACGCGACCGCATGGTGGGGGATGATGCGTCAGGCGCAAGACCTAAAACAATGGCGCCACTGGGGAGAGCATCATGCACCATAGACAATGGCACCAATGGCGCTGGCCGCTGCTGGCCGCGGCCGCGACTTTCCTGTTTGCCGCCAACACGGCCAATGCCGAGCCGCGCGTCGTGCGCATCGCCACGCAATACGGAATTTCCTATCTGCCGCTGACGATCATGGCGGAGAAGAAGCTGCTCGAAGCGGAAGGCAAGAAACTCGGGCTTGACCTGTCCACCGATTGGGTCCGCTTCACCGGCGGCCCGCCGATGAACGAGGCGCTGATTTCCGGCAATCTCGATTTTGCGTCCGGCGGCGTCGGCCCGATGGTCACGATCTGGGCGCGCACGATGGCCAATCTCAAGGTCAAGGGCGTCTGCGCGATCAACTCGATGCCGCTCTACCTCAACAGCATTAATCCCAACGTCAAGACCATCAAGGATTTCACCGACAAGGACCGCATCGCGCTGCCGGCGGTGCGCGTGTCGATGCAGGCGGTGATCCTGCAGATGGCGGCGGAAAAAGTGTTCGGCAAAGGCCAGGAGCACAAGCTCGATGCCTGGACGGTGTCGCTCAGTCACCCGGATGGATTTGCCCAGATGATGAGCGGCAAGTCGGAAATCACCGGCCATTTCACCTCGGCGCCGTTCATGTATACGGAGCTCGCCGACAAGCGCGTACATCGGGTGCTCAACAGCTACGACGTGTTCGGCGGACCGCACACCTTCAATGTGGTATGGGCCACCGCCAAGCTCTATGAAGGCGAACCCAAAATCGTGCAGGCGTTCCTGTCGGCACTGCGCATCGCGATGAAGGAAATCAACGAGGACCCGGCAGGCTCCGCGGCGCTATGGGTCAAGGCCGACAAGTCCAAGCTGACGCCGGCCGAAGCCGAAAAAATCATCAGGGACAAGGAGAACACCTGGACCTTGACGCCGCAGAAGACCATGGTCGTCGCCGATTATATGGGGCGCGTCAAAATGATCCCGGCCACTCCGGTCAGTTGGAAGGACATGTTCATCGACGCCGTCCACGATTTGCCGGGCAGCTGAGGATCGATCGGCGCCGATGACCGCTGTGCTGCTCGAGGTGAACGGAGTAACGCTCCAGTACAAGACGCCGCGCCATCTGGTGACGGCGACGTACCAGGTCGATTTTTCCGTTCAGCAAGGCGATCGCTACATCATCCTGGGACCTTCGGGTTGCGGCAAGTCCACGTTGCTGAAGGCGGTGGGCGGATTCATGCCGCCGGTCGAGGGCTCGATCCGCATCCGCGGGCGCGAGGTCGATGCCCCCGGCCCCGACCGCATGATGGTGTTCCAGGAATTCGAGCAGTTGATGCCGTGGAAGACCGTCTATCAAAACGTGCTGTTCCCGATGAAGGTGACGCGCAAGTTCACGCGCGCCGAAGCGGTGGCGCGGGCAAATACGGCGATCGAAAAGGTCAAGCTCAGCAAGTTCCGCGACGTCTATCCGCACATGTTGTCCGGCGGCATGAAAATGCGGGTCGCCATCGCGCGCGCGATGGCGCTCGAGCCCGACATCCTGCTGATGGACGAGCCGTTCGCCGCACTCGACGCGCTTACCCGTCGCTCGATGCAGCAGGACCTGCTCGCGCTGTGGGACCAATTGCACTTCACCGTGCTGTTCGTGACGCATTCGATCCAGGAAGCCATCCTGGTCGGCTCGCGCATCCTCGTGTTGTCGCCGCATCCGGGCCGTGTGCGCGCCGAACTCGATGCCAGCAAGCTCGACTTCACCAATGTCGACACACCTGAGTTCGGCGCTATGTCGAAGCGGATTCATAACCTGCTGTTCGGCGATGAACACCACCGCGCGGGCACCCACAAGGAAGCCACGGCGTGAAAGCGGAACCGAATAGCAATATCGGCGCGGCCGCCCAGCGGCCGGAGTTCGAGATCGAGCCGACCGATGCCATTTCCGTTGGCGACGTCGAGCGGCCGCTCTCGCTGGTCGAGCGCGTCGTCTATAATGAATCCGTGCAGCGGGTGGCCGTCCTGCTGGTACTGCTCGTGGTCTGGGAGCTCTATGCGCGCTGGCTGAACAATTCGCTGCTGTTCCCGACCTTCACCGAAACGGTGCGGACCTTTTGGGGCGACATCCGCAACGGCGTGCTGATCGACCGCACCTTAACTTCGTTGCGCACGCTCGCGCTCGGCTATGGGCTCGGCCTGGCACTGGCCGCGCTGTTTACGACGTTTGCCGTCGCCAGCGGCATCGGCACCCGCATTCTGTCCACGCTCACCGCGATGTTCAATCCGTTGCCGGCGATCGCCCTGCTGCCGCTGGCGCTGATCTGGTTCGGGCTCGGCACACCGTCGCTGGTATTCGTGATCATCCATTCGGTGCTGTGGGCGGTAGCACTCAACACCCTGAGCGGCTTTCGCAGCGTGCCGGAAACCCTGCGCATGAGCGGCCGCAATATCGGGCTGAAAGGCGCGCGCTATGTCGGACTGATCCTGATCCCGGCAGCGTTCCCCTCGATCCTCGCCGGCCTGAAAATCGGCTGGGCCTTCGCCTGGCGCACGCTGGTGGCCGCCGAACTGGTGTTCGGCGTCTCCTCGCGTTCGGGCGGCATCGGCTGGTATATCTTCGAGGCGCGCAACGACCTCGACACCGCGACGGTGTTTTCCGGCCTGCTCACCGTCATCCTGATCGGGCTGTTCGTCGAATCGGTTATTTTCCGCGCCATCGAGGCGCGCACGGTCAACCTCTGGGGCATGCAGCGATGAGCGACACGCTGCGCGTCGAGATCTGGCGCGGGACCGAGACCGGACAATTCCAGCCATTCGCCATCCAGCGCCGCGACCACCAGACCGTGCTCGACGTGGTGACCGAGATCCAGCGCGAGCATGACGCGACGCTGTCTTATCGCTTCGCCTGCCGCGTCGGCATGTGCGGCTCCTGCGCCATGGTGGTGAACGGGCGGCCGCGCTGGACCTGCCGCACCCGCGTGAGCGAAGCGATCGGTGCCAGCGAAATCCTGCGGCTCGAACCGCTGCGCAACTTCGCCGTGGTCAAGGATCTCGCGGTCGAGATGACACAGTTCTTCCACAAGTGGAAAGCGGCGCAGGGCTATTTCGAGCCCGGCGCAACACCTGAAACGGATTTCGCGGTGGTGCCGCCGACGTCGCCGGAACGGCAGGCGGCCGACGCCGGCATTGAATGCATCGGTTGCGGCGTCTGCTATTCGGCCTGCGACGTGGTGGCGTGGGACAAGGATTATCTCGGGCCGGCCGCGCTCAACCGCGCCTGGACGCTGGTCAACGACATACGCGACCGCGGCCAGGGGGCGCGGCTCGACGCGGTGTCGGGCAGCGCCGGCTGCCAGGCCTGCCACACGCATATGAGCTGCACATCGTTCTGCCCAAAGGCCATCGCGCCGACTTTTTCGATCGCGGGGCTGAAACGGGCGGTGCTGCGCCACAGCTTGCGGGGCGTGCTGTGACGGCGTTCCTGTTCCTGGCGCAACGGGCGACCGCTTTCGTGCTGGCGCTGGCGGTGGCCGTTCACCTCGGCACCATTCTTTATGCGTCGCGCGGCGGGCTCACCGCGGCTGAAATTCTTTCGCGCACCCACGGCAATTTCTGGTTCCTGTCGTTCTATGCGGCCTTCGTGATTGCGGTCGCGATCCACGCGCCGATCGGGCTGCGCAATGTCCTGCGCGAATGGACTCCATGGCGCGGCCGTTCGCTCGACGTCGCGCTTGCCTTGTTTGCCGTGCTGCTGCTGGTGCTTGGTTTTCGCGCCGTGTTCGCGGTGTTCAGCGCATGATCCCGAAAAGCATGTCCTCGACCCCGATCGGGGATGGAAACCGGTTTTCGGAAAAGATCATGCGCAAAAGGAAAATCGCATGATGCGCGCCTCGCACAAGCAGCGCGGTTTCGTCGCGGCCATGCTGCACCGCCTGTCGGGCATCGCGCTGGCAATTTTTCTCCCCATCCACTTTCTCGCCTTGGCCAGCGCGCTCAACGGCGCCAAGGCACTCGACGCGTTTCTGGCGGTGACGCGCCAGCCGGTCGTCGCATTCGCCGAATTCGGCATCGTCATAGCGCTCGCCATTCACCTGACGCTGGGCCTGCGCGTGCTGGCGATCGAATTTTTCGATTTCCGCGAGAAAACGCTGGCCGCGCTGTCGGCCTGCGTCGCCGCCGTGCTGGCGGTCGGCCTTGTCTTCATCCTCAATCTGGGCTGATGTGATGATTGCCGGATACCCACTCGACACGCTTGCGTTTCTCTGGCTCGGCACGCTCGTCGGCGCCATTGCGGCCGGCGGCGCCGGTTTTGCCTTCGGACTGGCCGCATCGTCGATCTGGTTGCACCGCATCGATCCGCTGCATTCGGCTCTGCTTATCAATTGCTGCGGCACGCTGCTGCACCTGACCACGATCTGGCCGCAACGCAGTCACGTGGAGATAGGCAGGGTGTGGCCGTTTGTGGTCGGCGGGCTTATCGGCATTCCCATCGGCGTAAGGGTGCTGCTGATCCTCGACGCCGGCATCCTCAAAGTGGTGCTTGGCATATTCCTGTTGGCCTTTGGAACTTACGCGCTGCTGTCGCCACGCCTGCACACCATCAAGGCCGGCGGACGCGTCGCGGATGCAGGCATCGGCTTCATCGGCGGCGTTCTCGGCGGCATTGGCGGCTATTCGGGGGTTTTGCCGACGATCTGGACGCAATTGCGCGGCTGGTCGAAACAGAAGGCGCGTGCGGTATACCAGCCCTACATCATTGTCATTCAGTCGGTGGCGGTGGCGGGTATCGTGCTGGCGACGTATGATTGGAGCGGCCTGGTGCTGGTTCTTCTGGTGCTGCCGCCGTTGGCGGTCGGAACCTGGATCGGCTGGCAGCTATACGGCCGGATGAACGACCTGCGTTTTCGACAGGCGTTGGCCATGTCTGCTGATCGCATCAGGCGCGACTCTGGTATTTTAGGACAAACACCATGCAGCTCGATCTCAAGGAAGTCGAAGAGCTCAGCAAGACGCTCTATATCCGCGCACTCAAGCTGCTGCCGACCGATATCAAGCAGGGCTTCGAGCGGCTGCTGCGTGAGGAAACCGACGCCACCGGCAAGACCATCCTCGGCACCATGGTGGAGAACATCGCGGTGGCCGAGCGCACCAAGAACCTGCTCTGCCAGGACACCGGCATTCCGATCTACAACGTCACCATCGGCCGCCACGTCGAGTTCGACGGCGCGGCGATGAAGGAAGCGATCCGCCGCGGCTGCGAGCGCGCCACCAAGGAGCATCCGTTGCGCTCCTCCGTGGTGCACCCGATCACGCGCAAGAACGAGCAGACGTCGTGTGGGCCGGGCGTGCCGATCATCCATGTCGATTTCGACACGCGCGAGGAGACGGTCGAGATCGAAATGATCCCGAAGGGCTCCGGTTCCGAGAACGGCTCGTTCCTGCAAATGTTGATTCCCGCCGACGGCGTTGCCGCGGTCAAGCGCTTCGTGATCGACAAGGTGATCGAATGCGGCGGCCGCGTCTGCCCGCCGACCATCGTCGGGGTCGGCATCGGCGGCACGTCCGATCTGTGCATGCATCTCGCCAAGCTTGCCGCCACGCGGCCGCTCGGCACCGCGTGCGCCGATGCGGAAGGCGCCAAGATCGAGGCGCAATTGAGCGAGGCGGTCAACGAACTGGGCATCGGCCCGCAGGGCTTAGGGGGACGCGCCACCGCATTCCGCGTGCATGTGGAAGTCGCCGCCACGCATATCACCATGAATCCGGTGGCGGTGAATATTCAGTGTCACTCCGCCCGCAGAGCGTCCGCCGTGATCACGCCCGGCGGCATTGCGTTTGAGTGAGCGCGCGTATGACCCACCACGTGCTCGACATGCCGATCAACGACGCGCAGGTGCGCGCGCTCAAAGTGGGCGATACCGTAACGCTTGAGAAAACGCTGTTTGGTATCCGCGACGCCACACTGATCGCCATGTTCGATCGCGGGCGCACGACCCGTTTCAATCTCAAGGGCCATGCGGTCATCCATACCGCGCCCAATGTGCGAAAAGTCGATCCGCGCCCGGAGAATTCCTCCGGCTATGAGCCGCTCTGCATCGGCACCACGACGTCCATGCGCATGGAGCGCTTCACGCGGCCGCTGATGCAGCGCGACGGCGTGCGCCTGATCGTCGGCAAGGGCGGCATGGGGCCGGCGACGCTCGAGGCCTTCAAGGAATTCGGCGGGGCTTACTTGGCGGTGGTCGGCGGCGCCGCCGCGCTGGAGACCACCTGGATCGAAGCGATCGAAGAAGTCGACATGGACGACCTGCATCCTGAGAGTCCTTGTGGAAATTCCGCATCAAGGGCTTCGGACCGCTGCTGGTGACCATGGATTCGCACGGGGCTTCGCTGCATGCGCAGGTCAATGCCGAGGCGGCCGCGCGGCGCGCGGCGGTGCTCGCCAGCATCGGCAGCGCGTGATGGCAGATCATAGCCACGAAGTCCACCTCCCCCTGGAGGGGGGAGGTCGGCGAGCGAAGCTCGCCGGGAGGGGGTGACAGCATCACCCCACCCCGGATCGCTAACGCGATCCGACCCTCCCCCTCCAGGGGAGGGTGGAAGCAGGCGGAGTTCCGATGACGCGCATCCAAACAATCACCACCGACATCCTCATCCTCGGCGCCGGGGGCGCCGGACTGTTCGCGGCCCTGCACGCCAAAAAAGCCAATCCCGAACTCGACGTCACCATCGCGGTCAAGGGCCTGCTCGGCAAATGCGGCTGCACCCGCATGGTGCAGGGCGGCTACAACGTCGCGCTCTCGCCCGACAACTCGGTCGAGCGCCATTTCATGGACACCATCGAAGGCGGCGGCTGGCTCAACGACCAGGAGCTCGCCTGGCTGCTGGTGGAGACCGCGCCCAAACGCATCCGCGAGCTGGAGACCGAGCTCGGCTGCTTCTTCGACCGCAATCCAGACGGTACCGTGCACCAGAAGGCCTTCGCCGGGCAGACCTTCGACCGCACGGTGCACAAGGGCGATTTGACCGGCATCGAGATCATCAATCGGCTGGCCGAACAGGTGTGGCGGCATGACGTGCGCCGCATCGAGGACCATCGCGCGCTCGATCTCATCCCGAGCGCCGACGGCAGCGAGCTCGCCGGCGTGCTGATGCTCGATATGCGCAGCGGCGAGCCGCTGCTGGTGCGCGCGCGCGCCACGCTGCTGGCCACCGGCGGCGGGCCGACCATGTACCGCTATCACACGCCGTCCGGCGACAAGTCCTGCGACGGCCTCGCCATGGCGCTGCGCGCCGGGCTGCCGTTGCGCGACATCGAGATGGTGCAGTTCCATCCGACCGGCCTGCTCGCCGGCGAAGGCACCCGCATGACCGGCACCGTGCTGGAGGAAGGCCTGCGCGGCTCCGGCGGCTATCTCACCGATGCGAACGGCGAGCGCTTCATGTTCGGCTATGACGCGCGCGGCGAGCGGGCAACTCGCGACATCGTCAGCCGCTCGATCATGGACCGCATCCGCAAAGGCTTCGCCAGCCCGCATGGCGGCGTCTATATCGAGATGGGTCATCTCGGCCCCGAGCGGGTGCGGCGCGAGTTCAAGGGCATGGTCGAGCGCTGCGCCGATTGCGGCTTCGATCTCGCCGCCGGCCGCGTCGAGGTGATCCCGACCGCGCATTACATGATGGGCGGCGTAGTGTTTTCGCCCGACTGCACGACGCCGCTGCCGCGGCTCTATGCGGCCGGCGAGGACACCGGCGGCGTGCACGGCGCCAACCGGCTGGGCGGCAACGGCGTCGCCAACTCCACGGTATTCGGCGGCGTCGCCGGCGACGTGATGGGCGCGCGCACGAAGCGCACCGGCGCGCTGCCCGAGCCCGACCGCGCCGCCATCGAGGCGGCTTACGCGCGCGCCTTTGGCCCACTCGGCCGCAAGCCGGGCGACCTGCCGGCGATGCGCGAGCGGCTCTACAATGTGATGTGGGACGACGTCGGCATCCTGCGCACCGCCGAAAGTCTGGCGCGCGGTCAGGCGGCGCTCGACCAGCTCACGCGCGACATCGCCGACTGCGGCGTCGCCGATGCGAGCCGCCGCTACAATCTGACCTGGATGGACCGGCTCAATCTGGAAAATCTCACGCTGGTCAGCCGCGCCATCGCCGCCGCCGCCGATTTCCGCCGCGACAGCCGCGGCGCGCATTTCCGCGAGGACTTCCCGCAAGTCTCCGAGCTCGCCAGTTCGCGCTACACCAGCGTCCGCCTCGCCGGCAACCGGCCGGACGTCAGCAGCGAACCCGTGACGTTCACGCGGGTCCGGCCGGGGCAATCCTTGCTTCGGTAGGGGCCGGCGACCGCCGCGCCTTAGCGAGAGCGGCGGACCTTGCCGGTCTGTCGCTCTTGCACCTATTTCGCCGGAATGATCGGCAGCAGCAAATAGGATTGCTGCGATTGTCCGGCATGAAGCGACACTCTCCCGCCGAAAACATCCACCGGCCGGTCATCGGGGTCGTTGTGGGTCATGCCACCGGTGCCGCGGGTCGCGTAGTGGAACTTCTTGGCGAAGTCCGACAATTCGCCGGTATACTCATAGTCCTTGCCGCGCACGCTGAGCGCTAGCCGCCAGCCCTTGGGCACCACGATGCAGCTCGACACGATCTCGACGTCGGCTTCGTAGACTTCGCCCGGCGTCAGCGGTTCCACCTTGTCGTGCGGATGATAGGGCCGGTACGGGGTGCTCTTTTTCGGATCAAGCGCCCGGTGCGAGACCCTGAGCCAGCCGTTGGCAATCGGCGTGTTCGGATCGGTGGAACCCATGAAGGTGAGTTCCTTGCCCTGCGGGTCGAACACGCGGACGATGAGGAACAGGTCGGCATCCTTGGTTGTCGAAGACACGAACAGTTTGGCCGCCATCGGTCCGGTGATCTCGGTATCGTGCTCCAGCGGCGGCATCCAGAACGTCACACCGTCGCCAAGCGCTTCGTATTCGATCTTGGCAGGCGACGCGACTGGCGTGCGACTGAGCGTCTTGTTCGCCGGATCGAGGTAGAACTTGGTCCATTGCGTGCGTGCAAGCGGCCACTCGTTCTCGTAGCGCAGGACGAACTTTTCCCCCGGGTGGCGGATATTGAGAGTGACCGGCGGTGTCTTCTCCCAACCGTTGTCGACGCCTTTGAGAAAGCGGTCGAAGAAACGTTTCTGCAGCGCCAGGCCGTAGCCGGCCGAGAACAGCGACCAGTGCGAATCGCCGTGGACTTCGAGCCACTTCTGCTTCGAGCCGCCTTCGAGATAGCCGTTGAAATTTCCGCGCGGGTGGATGCCCTGGCCGCCCCAATTGGCGCAGGACAGAAACGGCACCTCGACCTTGGACAGGTCGGGCCTCACCGAATGATGCCATTCGTCGTCAAGCGGATGCTGCTTGAGGGTGCTGAACGGATTGACCCGATTGCGGGCAAGCTCTTCGTCGGAGAGCGTGACGGGACCGGCCACGGACTCGCCGGTGTTGGGATTCTTCTTGGCGTGCTCGCCCCTGCCGTACTGGACGTTGACGACTTGGTGCTTTGCCCAGGCCTCCTGGAACTGACTGAGAATGCCGCCGTGGTAGCCGGAATCGCGGTAGCGATCGTTCTGGCCCTCCCACGGGATGATGGCCGCCAGGTGCGGCGGGTGCAGGGCGGCAACGCGCCACTGGTTGCTGGCGTAGTAGGAAATGCCGAGCATGCCGACCTTGCCGTTGCTCCACGGCTGCGTGCCGGCCCATTCGATGCACTCGAAGAGGTCCAGAATCTCGCGCGGCGAATTGCAGTTCATCACGCCGGGCGACCAGCCGGCGCCGCGTGAATCGACGCGGATAACCACATAGCCGTGCGGTATCCAACGCTCGGGATCGGTAACCTCCCAGTTCTGGTACTTGTTGGTCGAACCCTCCAGTATCTCCGGATGATCTGCGACCATCTTTTTCCACTGTTGCGGATAGCCTTCCTGGTAGGACAGCCCCTTGGCATAGACACCATAGGTAAGGATGACCGGGTAGCGGCCGGCCGCGATCGGCTGGAAGACGTCGGCGCGCAGCACAAGACCGTCGCCCGCCTCGATGCCCTGGTGCCATGTGATTTTCATGCCGTCCCGTATCTCGGTACGGGATTCGACATTAGGATACTGAGCCATTGCCTCTCCTCCTCGGCACCGCAAGGACGCGGCGACTTCCTTTTCGCGCAAGCTATCAGACGTGTGCGGACGGAGCTACGGCGGAGATCGGATGACGAGGTTGATCAGATGCCCAAAACTAACCCTGCTGCCGTGTCCAAAATTATTTCCTAGTATCGAGAACTGCTACCTGAACATCAAACCGTAAATCGCACCGAGCGGGGCATGTCATGAAAATCGGATTGGTCGGGCTTGGCCGAATGGGCGCGACGATGGCCGAGCGTCTGCGGCGGAACGGCCTTGACGTGGTGGGCTGGGATCAGAATGCCGCGACCAACAAGACGCTGGCAGCCGGTGGGCTGGAGATCGCCGCCAATGCCCGCGATGTCGCGGGCAAATCCGAGATCGTGATTTCCATCGTGACCGAGGATCACGGCGTGCGCCGAATCTTCTCAGGCCCGGACGGCTTCCTCAATGCCGACGTGGCGGGCAAGCTTTTCATCGAGATGAGCACGTTGCAACCGATGACCGGCCGCGAGCTCGCAGCCACGGTCGAAGCCAAAGGCGCGCGTCTGATCGATTCGCCGGTGCTGGGCTCCGTCCCCCAGGTCAAGGATGGCAAGCTGTTCGCTCTCGTCGGCGGCCGCGCCGAAGACCTCGAACGCGCCCGTTCGGTGCTGGCACCTCTGACACGCCGCATCGCGCATATGGGGCCCCATGGCAGCGGCTATGCGATGAAGCTCGCGGTCAATCTCGGGCTCGGCTCCTATATCCAGGCCTTGGCGGAGTCGCTCGCGCTCGGCGCCCAGCAGGGTCTCGCGCTCGACCAGATGCTCGACGTGCTGCAAGAGGCGCCCTATGCCAGCCGCTGGCTCACGGGCAAGCTCGATGTTCTGAAAGGCGCGAAGGCCGAGGTCACGCTCGATATCCGCACATTGCGCAAGGACATCATGTCGGCGGTCGCCACCGGCGCTATTTCCGGCGTGCCCATGCCGCTGTCGGCGGGCACCCTCGCCTCGCTGTCGGCCGCGGTCGCCAGCGGCGCCGGCGCCAGCGATCTCGCCGAGCTGCCGAAATTCCTGCGCCAGTCGATGCTGCAGAAGTTCGAGTAGCCGATAGCCGCCGGCGAGTTGGCGACCGCATCATCCGAGCTCGGTGATTTCCTCCGGGCTTTGGTGAAAACGCTCGACCGGCCCGTTCTGCCCCGATGAGATAGTTGTCGCAAATCCACGTCCACATGCCGCGGTGCACGTAGGTCGGATGCACGACGATGTTGGTGTTGGCTTGAATCTCGAGCGGCTCGTCGATGCGCACCAATGGCCGCTCCACCATGTCATAGCCTTGGCCGTGACAGTTCAGCCGGTTCTCGACCGGCCGCCCATTGCGCCGCATCATGTCGTTGAAGTCCGCCCAGATCTCCTTGCAGGGCGTGCCGGGCTTGAGGCGGTCAAGCACGAATTGGCGCGCTTCGAGCGTGAAGGCGAATTCGTCCTTCATCTCGTTGCTGGCGCGGCCGACGACGCAGGTGCGGCCGAGCTCGGTGAAGTAACCGCTGGGACCGTTGTTCTCCAACAGGAACTGAAACTGGTCGCCCGCCTGGATCACCCGGTTCTGGAAATGCCAGTCCTTGAAGCCGTAGGCGGTGCCGGCCGGCGCCGAGCCGCACTTGTAGACGCCCTGCTCGCTGCCGCGGCAGTGGCTGTAATATTGCGCCACCGCGGCCACCTCGCGGTCGTGCATGCCGGGCTTGATGGCCGCAAACGCCGCGCGCATGGCGTCGTCCTGCAAGCGCGCCGTCTCGCGAATGCGCTCGATCTCTTCCGGGCTCTTCACCACCTTGATGCGATCGACCATGTCGGTCGCGTCGACGAAGCGGGCCGACGTGAGCGACTTGCGCAGATAATCGGCGAACGCCGCCGACATCGGGAATTTTCCGACCAGCCCGATCGTGCCCTTGGCGTAAGGCGCAAGGGCCTTCACCGCGAGCTCGGCGTCGTAATCGTTGGTGTAGGGAGCGGACGCGAAACTCGGCGTCATGAGAATACGCTTGACCCCGCGATGAAACGGATCGGTGCCGCTCGACAGGTCGAGTTCGCCGCCGAACGCGCCCATGCGGACCAGGGTCATGAGGTCGTCGGCCGGGAAAATGACGGTGAACGGATAGCCGCTGACGGCGGGCAGATCGGTGACGTATTTCACATAGCCGCCCATGTGGTCGTTGTTGTTCTGCATGACCAGGACGTCGATGCCCTGCGCCGCCATCGAGGCGCGCAACGCGCGCCAGCGCCGCTCGAGTTCCCCGGTCGATATCGGGTGGCTGATCCGTTGGGTTGCCGCTGCCATTCTTGTGCTCCTTGCCCAATTTCCTTATTGCGCCGAACGCGGCGATTAAAGCCGCACGAGATTGCGCATCTTGTCAGGCTGGCCCGACAAATAGATGCCGAGGTTTTCGCGCACGACCGGCATGACCTGCTGCACGTAGACGTCGCTGAACCCACCCACCCGCGGCGTGATGATGACATTGTCCATCGGCCACAGCGGGCTTTCGGGCGGCAACGGCTCGGTCTCGAACACGTCGAGACCGGCGCCGGCAATGCGCTTTTGCGCCAATGCTTCGGCCATGGCCGGCTCGTCGATGACCTTGCCGCGAGCGATGTTGATCAGCAGCGCGCTCGGCTTCATGGCCTCGATCACCTTGCGGTCGACGATATGATGGGTCTCGGGCGAGTAAGGTATCAAGACGACGAACACGTCCGCTTCCGCCACGGCCTCGTGCAGGCGCGTACGCGGGAAAATTTTGTCGAAATTGGCAACGTCGGTGCGGCTTGAGCTGACCCCAATGACGCGCATGTCGAACGCCTTGCAGCGCAGTGCAAGCTGTTCGCTGATCGCCCCAACGCCTAGAATGGTGACGGTCTTGCCCCACAGCAGCCGTTGCGGCCAGGTCTGCCATTTCGCCTGCGCCTGATTGTGCAGCAGCCGGCGGATGTCGCGGAAGTGCGACAGCATGTAGAGGAACGCCATTTCGGACATCTGCGGCCCATGAATGCCGCGCCCGGAGGTGACGACGATGTCCTTTCTGAGGTTGAGCGTGAGCAGATGGTCGGTGCCGGTGGTGAGCGCCTGAATCCATTTCAGTTGCGGCATTTTCGCCACCACGCCTGCCGGAATCCCGTGCGCCATCGCCACGATCACGTTGCTCTCACCGCAGATCGGCAGCGCCTCCGCTTCGTTGTGCGCGCTACGAAAAGTCACAGCGGGATATTCAGGCCCGAGGGTGTTCACGAATACTTCGGCTTGCGGGTGGAGAACCAGAACGTCGGTCTTCATCGATTTATTTCTTCCCGTTTGTCTGCGCTTCATTCCGTCGCGCATGAAGGTCTAGCTGTGCGCCGTCGCTATGTTGTCCGCTTCGAGCCGGATCGCCTCGCGCACTTCCTGCTCGATCAGCAGCCAAATCTTGTCGGTGTATTCCACGAAGCCGGCGGTGCGCTTAAGCGAAAGGTCGCGCGGGCGCGGCAGGTCGATGACGATGTCCTGCTTGAAACGCCCGGGACGCGCGGTCAGGACGACCACGCGGTCGGACAGGTAGACCGCCTCATCGATCTGGTGCGTCACCAGCACGATGGTCTTTTGCGTTTCCCGGCTGATGCGCATCAATTCGCCTTGCATGATTTCCCGGGTCTGCGCGTCGAGCGCGGCGAACGGCTCGTCCATGAGCAGAACGTCGGCGCCCACGCTCAGCGCGCGCGCGAGATTGACACGCTGGCGCATGCCGCCGGACAGCTCATGCGGGTAGTGATTTTCGAAACCGCCCAGCCCGACCATGCGCAGGAACTCCATGCCGGTTCGCCGCGCCACCGCCAGCGCAACGCCCTGGAGCTCGGGACCAAACACGGTATTTTTGATCACCGTGCGCCACGGCATCAGGCCGTCATTCTGGAACACGAACGCAATGGCTGGGCCGGGCTTGTCGACCGGCTTGCCGTCGATGCTCACGGTTCCCGACGTCGGCTTGATCAGCCCGTCGATCAGGCGGAGAAACGTCGTCTTGCCGCAGCCCGACGCGCCCACGATGCTGACGAACTCGCCCTCGGCAATGTCGAGCGATAAATCCTGGACTGCGACTATTTCGGTATTGCCCTTCCAAAACGATTTGCAGAGCCGGTCGACGTGCAGCTTGGGGGCCCGCATCGCCTCATTCCTCCGTGTTCTGGAAACGCCAGGGCGCGAGCCAGGACTCGAGGTATTTGAAAAATTCCACGCAGGTAACACCCGCCAGGGCCAGGATGATCACGGCCAGGAACAAGGACGCAGTGTCGAATTCCGTCGTTGAGGTCATCACCAGGTAGCCCAATCCAGCGCGCGCCCCGAACAGCTCGGCGACGACTACGCCGACGAGCGCACGAGCCACGCTGAGGCGCAGGCCGGCGATAATGAAGGGGATGGCCGAGGGCAAACGGACTTTGCGATAGAGCTGCCCGGGACTTGCGCCGAGGGAATTGGCAACTTCGATCAATTGGCGGTCGGTCGCCATGAGGCCGGCCACGGTGTTGATCAGGATCGGAAACACGGCGACCAGGAAGATGACGGCGATCTTCGACGCAATGCCGATGCCGAGCCAAAGGATGAACAGCGGCCCGAGCGCGATCACCGGCATGGAATAAGCGAGCGAAACCAGCGGATCGAAGAAGCCGCGGATCGCATTCGATTGGGCAAGCGCCACGCCGCCGGCCATGCCTATGACCGACGCGAGCGCGAAGCCACAGGCAAACTCCTCGAAGCTGATCCACAAATGCTTTTGCAGCTCGCCCGCTTGCCACATTTCGACCGCGCGCAGCGCCACCTCGCTCGGCGGCGCCAGGAAGATCGGATTGGCGATGATGTAGCGGGCCGTTACCTCCCAGACGACGAAGAACACGAGAAATGAAAAGCTGCTCCGCCAAATGTCGAGCGAATGACCTTGGCGTTTCTTTCGCTTGGGGGGGCCTTTAAGCCAGCGCAATGCAAAGTAACTCCTCAACGGCGAACCGGGCGGGGAAGCGAAATTGCGGGCGCTGTCCGGCACGATTTCGCTTTCCAACTTTGCCATCGTCACATTCCAGTTCCGGAATGCGCGCCGCGAAATTTCGGAAAATTCCGCGTCGGCCATTCGGCCGGCGCAGCCATTGCCCGAAATTGAGAACGCATGGTCAGCACCCAGCGGCCTCAATGCGGTCGAAAACGGGTATCGTTGAAATCTTTCGGAACGGCGTCCTTGCTCTTGACCGTCCCAGCCTCGACCAAGCTGTCGAGTTCGCGCGCATAGCCTTGCGCGGAAACGTCAAGCTTGCGGCTGAACGGCTTCAGGTCCTTAAGATAATAATCGTAGGTCTGCTCGATGAGCGGCCGCTCCATCTTGATGCGAAGGGCCAGGATATCGTTGGCCCGCTGGCGATGCGACGGATCGTAGAACCAGTCGATCGCGTCCGACTGCGTCGCCAGGAACGCACGCGCTTCCTCGCCGTGCGTTTCCAGCCAATCGCTGCGCGCGAAGATGCTGAGAAACGGAACGCCGCGCAGATATTCGCCGATGTCCAGGATGGTATTGAACCCGTCCTTCTTGGCCTTGAAGCTGACCGGCGGGCTCAACATGGCGCCGACCGTCGCGCCGTTGGCGAGAGCCGCGTAGCGCGCACCGGTATTGGTGTTGTAGATCTGGTCGATCTCGGTCGGCTTGATGCCCTGCGACCGCAGCCATTGGTTCCAGGCAATCGTGCTGATATCGCGCGGCGGCGATACGCCGACCGCTTTGCCCTTCATGTCGGCCGCGGTCTTAATGTCGGGCTTCGACATCATGATGAACGGGCGCGACGACATATAGCCGCCGATCAATTTGATCTTGGCGCCGCGGCTGACTGCGTCGAATCCGACGTCCGAGGTCGTGATCGCAAAGTCTACGTCGCCGGAGATCAACAACTGCATGGGGCCGGTCGCGCTGCCCGAGAAGGTCAACGCAACGTCGAGGCCCTTGTCGCGGTACAGCCCGTTTTCCTGCGCGATGTAGAGCGGCCAGAACAGCGACGTGGGCGCCACCGCGACGACGGGAATCTTCTTCAAGCCGGGCGACTGGGCGTGGGCCGCCGCGACGACCATGACGGCCGCCACCACCGAGCAAAGCGCGCCCGCGAATTGCTTCATCGAATGTGCACGCATTTTACGCTCCTCCATTTGCACCATTGTTATTTCTTGTTTTGTGTCGATTGCCTCGATGCTGCGCTTACGTCGTCTGCGGAATGATCGGCAGCAGCAAATACGACGGGTGCCGCTCGTCGTGATAGATCTTATGGACGGTTGTCCTGCTGCTGCACAGGTGATACGGCGCGTATTCGACATCGTGCGCGCCGGCAAGCCCGCTCGGCATATCCATGCTGGTGATGTCGATGCAAATCCGATGGCCCTTCTTTAACAGATTGGCCGTCGATAGAATTTCAATCGCGTATTCGTTGACTTCGCCGGGCGCGATCTTTTTTTGCGCGGCGCGCGTGAGCGGATGCCAAGGCCGCCAGGGCTGGGACCGCTTGGGATCAACAGCGCGGTGCGAGGCCTTGAGCCAGCCGCGCGTGAGTTCGCGCTCGGGCAGATCTTTCGGCACGTCAACCTCTCCCGGCCGCGCGGTGCGCACGGAGACGTCCGGGCCGACATCTTTCAAAATCACGATCCAGTTGGTGTCGTCCTGATCGATGGCCGCATGCAAATAAAGCGCGCTCGGGCCGATGATCAAAACGTCCTCCGGCAGCGGATCGGTCATGTAACGCAGGCACGCGACGTCGTTGGTCTGCGTCGGCGGCATCTGCACGAACGTGTCGGGCTCCAGGCGCCCATTGCGGGCACCGGGCGCGACGGCCTCCGGGCGCAATCTGTTCCAGCTGGTGAGGTAGAGCTTGGTCCATTGCGTCTCCGGCAGCGGCCAGTCGTCCGCATAGCGCCATTTGTTCTCGCCCATCACCCAAATCTTGACCGGGGGCTCCTCGGTGACGCCGGTGGGCTTGCCCTTCAGCCAATGGTCGTACCAACGCAAGATCTCGTCATGGAACGAATGGAACGGCCGTTCCAAATGCGCCGGACCGGTGAACAGCAGCTTTTTAGGTACGCCGTTGACGTTTTGGAACCACTGCTGCGAGCCTTGCAGATGAAGCTTGTAGCTGTAAGCGTACCAGCCGGTGCCGGTATAAAACGGAATCTTGATCTTCTTGAAAAGCTCCTCGGTTTTTTCGACGATGTCGTCGGCATCATAAGGATTGAGCAACGTGTCGTAGACGAGCGGCATGGTTTGCCCCTTCTCGACCAGCACGTTGAAGATGTTGGGGTACATCATGAAGTCGGGATTGCTGACGGCCTCGCGCCATTTGGCGTCTTGTTCGGGCGGTAATGCACCAGGTTGCCCGCGGTTGACGTGATAGACGGCCCCGGAGTCGAGCAGAAACACCATGGTGTGCACCAGGCCGCCTGGATAGAAATCCCGGAACCCCCATTGGCCGTAGCAACCCATCGGGTCATAGGGGAAAATGGCCTTCAGGTGAGGCGGCTGCTGGGCGGCGGCTTGGAATTGCGACCCGCCGAACGCGGAAATGCCGATCATCCCGACATTGCCGTCGCACCAGGGCTGGACGGCGATCCACTCAATCAGATCGTAGAGATCCCAATCGGGCGAGCCGCCGCCATCCGATTTGCCGGTCCCGCGCACGTTCGCGCAGACATGCACGTAACCGCGCCTGACCAGGTAATCGCTATCGCCGCCTTCGGCGCCGCCGAACCACATCCGTGACCAGGCCGGCTGCGCCCATTGAGCAGCCTTCGCAAATTCGGGCGTCTGGTACTCCTTGTTGTGCGGAGCAATCGCCAACAGCGCCGGAAACTTTCCCGGCATGTCGGGCCGGTAGATGTCGGCGCAGAGGCTTTTTCCGTCCCGCATCGGCACCATGACGTCGCGCTGCTCGGCAATGGCATCGCACACGATCGGCGCCGTGTAGCCCGGCGGCGGATTATGTGAATCGGCCAGTCCGAGTGCGTTGCGTGCTTGCAAAGCCGGCGTGCCATCTCGATCGGTGCGCGAAGTGGTCGACATGACTTTACTTTCCAGACCGATAGTCGTGACACGCGCGTGTCAAAGCGCACTATCCGTTATCGCGGCGGGCGGGGCGACGGCACTAAAGCCGTAGCGCACCGGCGGGCGGCTGCGCTGCCTAGCTTGTCACCAGAATGATCGGATGCGGGAGACCAGCGTGCTGCGTGTCCCAACATCGCCGCCTCCCTCGATTGCGGCCGCTTTGACGTGGCTCATATTGCGATACAATAGTACTAAGCTTCGATACAGAGTCCAGAAAATCTTCGATCCGCCACACTATTGGCGATGCAACGAAATCGCTGCGCGGCTCACGGTATGGAACAGCGCGCCGCCGCCGAATTTAATTCCGGTTTCGTCATTGCCGCTTCGTCGAAGCCTGCGTCGTTACGCGCGCTACGGCGCGAACTCAGTCCCGCTTCGGGACCCAATTGGGCTTTCGTTTCTCGCGGAAAGCGGCGCGACCTTCTTGCGCTTCGCTCGACTCGGAACTGCGACGAAACGCGGCCTGCAATTCCGCCAGCAATTCATCGGTGATAACCTCGCCGCTGCGCGCGCGAATCTCCCGCTTGGCCATCGACGCCGCCAGCGGACCGGCCTCGAGCAGTGAATCGATGGTCTTGGCCAGCGCCGTCCCGATGGCGGACGCGTCGCACAGCTCGTGCACAAGGCCAATCCGAAACGCCTCCTGAGCGTCGAACCGTTCGCCGGAAATGAGATAGCGCCGGAGGTAACGCGGATGGATAGCGCGCACCAAAATGCCCACCAGCGGCACAGGCGCAAAACCCAATCGCACTTCGGGCAAAGAGAAGAAGGCGGCGCGGGCCGCAATCACGACATCGCAGCAGGCAGCAAACGCGAGCCCGCCGCCAATGCAGCCGCCATGGATCAATGCCACGGTCGGCTTCGGGAAGTCGTCCAACGCGCGGCATACGCCCGGCAGCGTGATCCGTGGCGCCGCGGCCGTCGCGTCATGTCCGCCGATGTCGGCACCGGCGCAGAAATTTTTCCCCGCACCGCGCAGGACAAGAACGCGAATGGCGGGGTCGGCGGCGTGGCGGGTCAGGGCATCGAAAAGCGCGTCGAGCGTTGCCTGATTATAGGCATTGCCTTTTTCCGGACGATTAAAGGTAACGGTGACGACGCCGCGCCGGTCGATCTCCTCGTTGAGGGTGGCCATGCTCATGCCGTTGCCAGTCGCGTAAATTGCGCCGTGTGATTGAGCTCCCCGCCGTAACGGGCCGCGAGCGCGATGGCCCGTTTGTAATAAAGCCCAATGTCGCTGGAATCGGTGTAACCGACCGCACCGTGCAATTGCAGCGCCGTGCGAACCACTTCGGATGCGACGCGAGACGTGCGCGACTTGACCGCCGATACCATCGCCGGATGATGCTGGCCACGGTCGAATTCGGCCAGCACGCGGTAGACCATCGACCGGTTGAGCTCGATATCGATGAAGCCATTGACCGCGCGATGTTGCAGCGCCTGAAAACTGCCGATCGGCCGGCCGAATTGCTGGCGTATCTTGAGATACTCGATCGTCATGGCGTGGGCCTCGGTCGCCAGGCCGAGAAGCTCTGCGCTGGTCAGAAGCGTCAAGGTATCTTGAAGATCGGCCGCAAGCTGCGTCGCGGGATCGCCACGCGCAATAATGCATTCTTCACCAACGGCGACGTGGTCAAAAGACAAGCTGCACACGGTCGACCCATCGACATTGACTTGCGTGCGACGGGCAATGCCCGCGGCGTCGCCATCGACCAGCGCGATCACTGGAGCATGGGCCGCTACCGATCGCGACCAGTAACATATTGGCCGATGACGCAAAGGGAACGGCGGGAATCGTCCCGGTCAGGTTCAAAGCCTGCTCGTCGAACGTCAGCCCGCAAACGGGACCACTATCCCCGAACCGCCAATGCGCGGCCTCGGTCGCCGGCGCGATGAGCCGACGGCCCTCAACATGATCGGCCAAGACTGCGAGTGCGGCCTTGCTTGGCGCCGCGCGGGAGATCGTGCGGGCCGCGGCCATCGCCTCGACCAGAGGAATCATCAGAAGCTGTTTGCCGGCCTGTTCGACCGCCAAGGCGGCATCAAATATCCCCAGCGCAGACCCGCCGTGCCGTTCGCTTGCGAGCATGCCGGGCCAGCCGACCCGGATCGCCTGATCCCAGGCTTGCGCATCCGTTTCAAGTTTCCCGTCGCGCACGGCACGCGCGCGTTTTGGCCCGCCGGTTTCGCGGCAAAGCCGCGCCGCCGTTTCGGCCAAGAGCGATTGCTGTTCGTTCAACAATAATTCCACGCCGGCCCCTGCGATTAGTTCGGCAATTCGAGGATTCGCTTGGCAATGATGTTACGCTGGATTTCGACCGCGCCCGACCCGACCGTCACCCGCCGCATCTCGAACATCTCGTTGGCTGGATTGATGACCTGGTTGCCGACTTTGATGTCCGCAAGCTGGGCGCCAAACGGACCGGCCGCGTCCACCAGCAATTCCGAAGCGCGCTGGCCCAACTCGCCGCCCACGATCTTGATCACCGGCGCCATGGATGGCGGGGCCTTGCCGTGCGAATGCAGGCTCGCCGCGTGCCGATAGTAGGCGGAGAACGCCAGCAGATCGATTTCGAGCGCGGCAAGCCGCTGAAGGAAACCGGCATTCCGATTCGCGCCGGTTAGCTCCGCGATCTGGCGGGCTTTGTTCAGCAGCACGGCCCCATTGCGGGGATGCCCGGTGGTGAACCGCTCCGAGCCCAGCAACCGGTTGGCGACGCGCCAGCCTTCGTTCAGTTCTCCCAGCAGATTCTCTTTCGGCACCCGGACGTCGACAAAATATTCCTCGGCAAACTCGGCATCGCCTTTGATGGTCTGAATCGGCTTGACCGATATGCCCGGAGATTTGAGATCGATCAGCAGCATGCTGATGCCGGCCTGCTTGGCTTTCGCCTTGGCGGCCGGATCGGTCCGAAACAGTCCGAACATCCAGTCGGCGAAATGACCGTTGGTGGTCCAGACTTTGTGGCCATTGACGATGAAATGGTCGCCATCGAGCGCGGCCGTGGCTTGCAGGTTAGCGAGATCGGAGCCGGCATTGACCTCGGAATAACCCTGGCACCAGGTAACGTCGCCATTGAGAATCGGCGGCAGATGCTTTGCTTTCTGCTCCGGGGTGCCGACATCGATGATCAGCGGCCCGATGAAATTCAGCCCGTGCGGATAGGGCGTCGGCGCGCCGACCCGGCTCATCTCCTCGAACAGAATAATCTGCTGGGTCAGCGTGGCGCCCATGCCGCCGACTTCCTTCGGCCAATGCGGCGCGATCCAGCCGCGCTCGAACAGCTTGCGATGCCACGCCCGCAGCTCGGGCGGGTCGACCCGCTGGGTACGGTTGCATAGAGCTTCGGGACAATTCGCCGCTATCCATTCGCGCACCTCTATCCGGAAGGCGCGATCGGCCGGGTTATCGTCGGAGAACAGCGTTGTGTTGTCCCAGCGCATGCGATCACCGCAGAGTGGCGAGGCCGTTGGTCAGAACGATCTCGTTACGTTCGACCACGCGGCATTGAAACGAAACTTTCGGTCCGTCCAGCCACATCTCCGTGCGGACCGTTTCGCCGGGAAACACCGGCCGCGCGAAACGGGCCTCGATCGTGGCAAGACGTTCCGGCTGATACTCGGCAACCGTGCGCAGGATTGCGTGCGCCGCGATGCCGAAACTGGTGACGCCGTGCAGGATAGGCCGTGGAAACCCGGCAACCTTGGCGCGCTCGGGATCGATATGAAGTGGATTGGTGTCGCCATTGAGCCGAAACAGCAGAGCCAGATTGGGCGGCGTCGGCAGATCGCAGCTGCGTTGCGGGTTGCCAGTCGGCGTCGGCGCCGGTTCCGGGGCCGCCGTGAGCTTGCCGCCGAACCCGCCATGCTTGCGCGCAAGCGTGCTCAATTCGATGGTCGCAATTGTCTTGCCGTCGACGCCGATGAGGTCGCGCGTGAATTGAATGATCGCGTTGTTGCCGGGCCCGCGGTCGATGATGTCCTTGATGCGCGGCCGGCTGGTCAGCTCCGCTTCCGTGGCGAGCGGCTCATGTAGGACGACTTTCTGATCGGCCAGCACCACCATCCGCTCATCGATGCCGAATTCCGGATCGGTCAACCGGCCCATCCAGCCGAGCACCGTCGCCATCGTCGGAAAGGCGCGCAGGTCGCGCTCATAGACAAATTTGAGCTGGTTCAAATCGAGCGGATCCATGCCGAGACCGATGCCGAGCGCATAGAGAATGCAATCACGCGCCCCGTATTTAACGGCGATGTCGGGCGGCCGATACGCCATGATCTTTTCGTAGTTGAGCGCCATGCCCTCGGCCTGTTCCTGGAGGCTTATGCTGCCGGCTCAAAAGCGTAAAGCCGAGGCTCGCTGCCGCTATCAAGCCACACCATGCGCATCTTCCGCCCAGGCCGGATATCGCCGGCCTGCGCGTTGACGATGGTCGCGAAGACGCGCGGCCCTTCGTCCAATTTTACGATGCCGACCAGATACGGCGTCTTGTTGTGGAAGCCGGGTGCCGGAACACGGCACACAGTCGTGGCAACAAGCACGCCCGTTCCCGATGCTTCGGCCAACGGCCGCCGGTTGCCACCCTGGCCCAAGACCGGCCGCGGCGGAAACACGAACCGATCCGCATTCCGCTCATCATGTTGCAGCAAAAACCTGCCGGCGGCCGTCGCCGCCCAGAATTCCTTGGTGACGTCGCTTGGCCGCAATTTCGGCGTCTGAGAGGGTTTGTCAGCCATCAAGCAGCCTCCAGCAGAAGCACCGCGCTGGTGCCCCAGTTGCGCGCATATTGCAGCGCGCCGATCCCGGTCACCATGGCATTGCGCGCACGGCGGACCTGCCGTTCGCCGGCGTCACCGAACAATTGCGTGAGCGCCTCAGTCAAATTGACGCCACCGCCGGCGAGCCCCGGCTGCCCGGCGGAAATCTGGCCGCCGCCGGTATTGATCGGGAAGTCGCCAGCTAAAACCTATGTCGTGTTGGAGGATGAACTCGCCGCCGCCGCCGGCAGGCGCAAAGCCGATTTGCTCGAGTTGCAAGATGACGGCGATCAGGAAATCGTCATAAGGATGCAGCATTTGAATATCGCCCGGCGACATGCCGACATCCTCAATTGTCGCCGGCCCCACGGCCGAGAATCCGGAAATGGTGATGTCGTCGACCGTCTGGAGCGCATCGAAATTAGTAACCTCGCGATAGGCCACCGGATGCACGATCTTCTTGATGCCGAGCCGCCGGGCGTGCTCCGTCGTCGTGACAATGCAGGCATTGGCGCCGTCGCACCGCATCACGCAATCGAGCAGCCTGATCGGCTCGGCAATCATGCGCGAAGACAGATAGCCTTCCGCGGTCAGCGGCACTTTCAGCACATCGCAAGCGTTGGAATTTTTTAGGGCGCCGTGGCGTTGCGCGACCGCGAGCTTGGCCAACGCCTGTTCCGGCAAGCCATAACGATGACGATAAGCCGAACTAATGAGTCCGAAGACCACGGGCGGGCCGTTGTAACCGAAGGGATCGCCGAATTCCGGGCGGTAGCCGGTCTGATTCGAGCCATCCTGCGTGGTCGGCGCGTCGGCGGCGAGACACAAAACCGTCTGGCAGAGCCCGGCATGAATAGCGGCCGCGGCGCGCGCGACGTTGCCGACCGCGGACGCACCGCCGATATCGCTGAGCTGACACCAGGACACCGTAAGGCCCAGCGCTTCGGCGGCGATGTTGGTCCAGAACGGATTGCCGGCTTCCGCCAACGATACCGTCATGGCCAGGCCGTCGATATCGGCGCGCTCCAGTCCGCTTCGCTCCAGCACCCGGCCGAGCACCTCCCCGGCAAGCGACATGACGGAACGTCCGCTGCCGCGCACCAGTTTTGTGTCGGCACAGGCGATGATCGCAATGTCCTTGCTGCGCAGGAATTTCATCTATGCCGCCAAGCGCCCCCACCCTCTTGCATTACTCGTCAAGCTTTACGCCGGATACCCGCACGAGTTCCGCCGCAACCTTTTTGTCGTTCAGCAGAAACTCGGCAAAATGCTCCGGCGTGTCTGCAACCGGCAAAAACGCGAGCGGCGTCATGTTGCGGTCCTGAAAGTCTTTTTGCTTCACGATCTTGGCTATTTCCTCATTCAGCCTGGCAACGATATCGCGCGGCGTACCGGCCGGCGCAAACATGCCAAACCATGGCGCATAGGCCTTATCGTCCGAGGACAATCCGGCCTCCGCGAAGGTCGGCACGTCCGGAATGAGGGGAAAGCGCTTGGCGCCGGGCGTCAGCAGTCCCTTGACCTCGTGGTCGCGGATCTGGCGCACGATGTCCGGATTGCCGACGAGCAGTGTCAGAATTTGCACATCGCCGCTCTTAAAGGCGAGCAAGGCCGGCGCCGCGCCGCGATAAGGAACGTGCGTGAGGTCCGCCCCGGTCGTGTGCTTGAGCCATTCGATAAGCAAATGCGAGTCGCCGCCGATGCCGAACGAGCCATAATTCAATTTGTTCGGATGCGCCTTGGAATAGGTTACCAATTCGGCGAAGTCTTTGACTGGAACCGAATTGCTGAGAATGATCACCTGCTGGCCGAAAAACAAATTGGCGATCGGTTCGAAATCTTTCAGGCCATAGGAAAGCTTCCGGTATAGTTCGGGATTGATCGAGATGGTGCTGCGCGTCAGCAGGCAGATGGTATATCCGTCCGGCGCCGCGCTTTTACAGGCGTTCGCCGCAATGATGGTATTTGCGCCCGGGCGATTTTCAATCAGTACCGGTTGGCCGAGACTCGTCTCCAGCCCCTTGCCGAGCAAGCGGGCGAAAACGTCGATGGCGCCCCCGGCCGCCAGCGGGACGATCAAGTGAACAGGCCGCGAGGGATATTTGTCCGCCACAACGGCCGCGCCGCGCGAGAAGCCGACAACGGTTGCCGCGCAGGCAATCGCGAAGACAAGACGAGCCAACGGAGACATGGGCATTCCTCCCCGATTTTATTTTTCGTTTTATCATTTCCAATTTTCGAAGTGTGTCCCTGCTTGAGCTGTCGCCCGCTCGGTCAGGGCTGCAGTACGACGTTTTCCGGCTCAGTCCAGCGCACGACGTAAGGCGCCGAATAGAATTTCATCTTCTCGCCGATTATAGTCTCGATCTCGCTACGCGCGGCGGCGGAGCCGCAGGCGACCGTGATGACGGCCACATTGCCCTTCTTCGGATCCGCAACCATGTCGACGCTGATCGTTCCGCGGCCTACGGCGGCGCCAGCCAGTTCGGCGGTGAACGCGCGCCGCGCGGCATCGAGGCGAAGCTGCGCCTTCTGCGGCTTGCCGACATCGGTCAAGGGCATCTTTTCGAGCAGCACGATCTCCTTCGGCGTGGCGGCGCGCTCGGGAATATGCTTCTGCACAAAAGCGATCAGGTCGTCGGCATTCGCCTTGGCGCCGGCGATCAACTGGACATAGGCGACCGGCAATTCGCCGGCATAAGAATCCGGCTTGGCGACGGCGGCCGCCAGCAGCACCTCACCGTGTTTGAGCAGCGTCTCTTCGATCACCATGGGATCGATATTGTGGCCGCCGCGAATGATGACGTCTTTGGCCCGGCCGGTGAGCCAGAGATAGCCGTCGGCATCGATGCGGCCCAGATCGCCGGAATTGAACCAGCCATCGGCGGTAAAAATGCCCGCGTTGTATTTTTCATCGACATATCCGGGCGTCACGCTCGGGCCCTTCACGACGACCAAGCCCACCTCGTCGGTTTGGCATTCCCGCAGACATCGGCCGTTACTGTCCAGCTCGACGATCTTGATCTGCGTATAGGGCAAGCGAATCCCGGCCGACCCGTATTTGGCTTCGCCGTCACGCGGCGGCTGCGCCACATTCTGGGTGTATTCGGTGGCCCCGTAGGAGCCGAACATGCGCACGCCGAGCTGGCTTTCAAGCTGCCGCGCGACCTCGGCTGGAAACGCGGTGGAGCCGGTGACCGCATATTTGCGTAGCGAGCCGATGTCTTCGCCCTGCGGCGGTGTTTTTGACAATTGCGCCAGTGTGGTCGGCACTCCCGACAGGATCGAGATTTTATACGTTTCAACAAACTTCCAGTAATTCTCAATGAACCGCTTGTCGCGCGCCCCGATGGGCGACGGGATCACGATCGACATCCCGTTCGCGATCGCAAGAATCCCGCGACCGAAGAAGCCGGCGATGTGGAACATCGGATAGTCGGAAAAAATGACATCGTCGGCACTATGCGCCATCACCAGCGTATTGGCCCAGAATTTGTACGTGATGCCGCCGTGCGTAAGCCGCACTAGCTTGGGCGAGCCGGTAGTGCCGCCGGAGTGGATATAAGCGGCCACCTCGTCGGCGGTGCAGACCCGATCGAAGATCAATCTGTCGTCCGGCTGGCTTTGCGCCAGCAATGCGAGGTCGCAATCCGGCAAAGCCGCGCCACCCGGTCCTTGCACCGACAACAGCCGCACGGATGCCGGAATTTCCGAACGCACGCGCTGCAGCTTTTCCCATATGTCGAAGCCTGGCGTCGGTCCGAGCGCAATCACGACCTTCGCCTGCGAGCCCTTGATCAGCTCAGTCCAATGCGCCGGTTCCAACATCCAGTTGATGCTGCACGCGATGCCGGCGGCCATCGCGCCGATAGTCACGCTATAGAGTTGCGGGATGGTCGGCAGCAGATAGAGCACGGCGTCGCCGCTTCGTACGCCCAATGTGTAAAACAGATTTGCCGCGCGGATGCTGTCGCGTTTCAGATCGCCGTAGGTGACGTTGACAGGCGCGCTGTGCGGATCGCCATCGTTGATGTAGCGAATTGCATATTTTTGCGGCGCAAGATCCAGCCCGCGCCGCAGCCATACATTGGCATCGCGCGACAGCATGCGGCTTTCCAGCGGCTCCCGCTCCAGCTCTTCGATGTCGTGCAGATTACGGAGCGGCGGAAATTCTGTGGTGAGAGCCATTATGCTCGACCCGTCCGCATAGTTACGCAAATCTCTTCATCGAGAAGCGACCGCTGTTTTCACGGCTCAATGTTGATCTACGCGCCGCAAAAAAACTACGCCAAAGGTGCAGGACTGACAAGCAGAACCGCAATGACACCAACGCCGATACGATGGATTACCGCATGGCGGTACAGCTCACTCGGCATTGCATCGCAAATGTACACGCGGCTTTTGAAAATTAGCGAGTGTTCCGCAACGACATTTAGCACTAGAGCGACGAACGGATTTGCCGCAAACTTTGCCGGCCGGGGTCGTCGCGTGTGCCGCGTCACGATCGAACTGGGGAGCAAGCCATGACAAAAGATATGGTTCCTAAACGGAACATGCCGGGTGCCGCATCGACCGTGCAGGATTCGCATAGTCCTCCGCCCGGCTACTCGCCTCCCATTGTCTGCGATAGCATCGCGGAGCTGCGCGACGTCATGGTGGCGATGCGCGACGGCAAGCGTCTGTGCGTCGACATCTACCGGCCCGACATGGCGGGGCGCTTTCCCGCGCTGCTGGCGATCGCGCCGCACAACAAGGAATTTCAAACGCCTGAATTCGCCGAGGCCGCGCAAGGATCGCAGCCCGCCTGGGCGCGCATGTGGTTTGGCGGCGCCGAAGGTGGCGACACGGACTATCTGGTGCGGCGCGGCTATGTCCACGTCTGCGGCAACATCCGCGGCACCGGCAAGTCCGATGGCGGCGGTTCGCCTGAATGGGACATTTACGATCTCATCGAATGGATCGCCGCGCAGCCCTGGTGCGACGGCAAGGTCGGCATGATCGGTATTTCGGCGTTCGGCGGCGCGCAGTTCGAAGCCGCGGCGCAGCAGCCGCCGGCTTTGAAAGCGATTTTCCCCTACGATCCGCGCGGCTGTTACGGCGCGGGAATGCACCGCGACATGTATCCGGGTGGCTTGATGCACACAATGCATTACCTGCTCGATCCCGGCGGCGTCTATCACATGACACGCGGCCAGCCGGGATTGCTTGCCGCCGACAAGGAAGAAAAATGGCGGGAGGCGATGAACAATCCCGACTATCTGATGTATCCGAACATCTTCAACATCCTGGTCGAGAAGGGGCAGACCATGCCCCACTATTTCGACCGGTTGATCGATCCTTACGATCCCGACGATCTGGCTGCGAAGTCGGAAGAGCGATTGAAGAAAATCAAGATTCCTTTTTATACCGGCTCGGGCTGGTACGCATATTCCTACAAGCTGCACCTGCAGGGCGCGCAGCAGTATTTCGAGAAGATCGAGGGCGTGCCGAAAAAATTGCTGCTGACCGGCCCGGCGCATCTGGAGCGTCCATTTCATGCCTTCCATGACGAGATTTTGCGTTGGTACGACCATTGGCTGAAGGGTAAGGACACCGGCATCCTCGACGAGCCGCCCGTCAAGATCTGGGTCATGGGCGAGAACCGCTGGCGCACCGGCGATGACTGGCCGTTGCCGGAGACCCAGTGGACCAAGCTCTATCTCGCCAGTTGGGGGCGCCTGCGCGCCGAGCCATTCGCGCCAAGCGCGCGCAACGCGCGTGCGGAGCCGGATGCCTTCGCGCAGATGCCGCCGACGCAAACCAACGAAATCGCGCGCCTGCGCTATATGACCGATCCATTGCCTGCCGATACGCTGGTGATTGGGCCGATCGCGCTTTATCTGCACGCCGCAATTGACGAAGACGACACCAACTGGATTGTCGTCCTCAAGGATGTCGGCCCGGACGGCTCGGTGCGCACGGCCCGACCCGGCGAAGTGGATGTGCCTAAGGATCTGCCGGAGCGCGAATTGACACGCGGCTGGCTGAAGGCATCGCACCGCGCACTCGACCCGCAGCGCTCGACACCGTGGAAGCCCTGGCATCCGCAGACACGCAAGGCGCAGAAAAAGATCGTTGCGGGCGAGATCAACGAATATGCGATCGAGATTCTAGCGACCGCCAATATGTTTAAAGCCGGGCATCGCATCTGCATCGACATCACCAGCATGGATCTGCCGAGCGGTCTCGCCGGAGCGCATGACGTCGAATACGCGCCCTACCATCTCTGCAGCAGCAAGACGGTCGTGCATAAAATTTACCACGACGAAGCGCATCCCTCGTATCTGGTCTTGCCGGTGATCCCGCAGAGCTAGCCCAACCGTTGCGTTGTAATTTTCGGCAAGCACTGCCGCACAGGATTGAAAATTCTGCGCCGTAACAATCGCAGCAATTACCGGCGCGGCTATCATTTTGATTCACTGTCTCCATGCTGCCGTGTCCCGCATGGTGGGCCGCGCTTGCCACCTTGCGGTCAATGGGGGCCCACGATATCGTTTAGAGCCAAAACTTATAAGGCGACATAGGGCAGGAACACATGACACATCGCATCATTTCTGGACTGTTCGGCGCATTGACCGCCATGGCGATGGCGGCTTCGAATGGCGCAAGCGCAGAGACGACGACGCTCAAGTTCGCAATGCCCGGCGCAGCACACGATCAGCATTACGAGCAAGTGCTGATCCCCTGGGCGAAGAAAGTCGAGCAAGATTCAAAAGGTACGGTCGCGATCCAGTTTTTCGTCGGACCGCGGCTGGCGACTTTCGGCAACATGATCGACCGCATTCTCGACGGCGTCGTCGATATCGGGTTCGGCCTGCTCGGTCCGACCGGACAGCCGTTCCCGCGCACCGACGTTGCGCAATTGCCCTTCATCAGCGGAGATCCGGCCGAAGTCGCGCCAGCGCTGTGGACGCTCTATGAAAACGGCACGATCGCCATGGAATACAAGCGCTGGAAAGTGCTGGCGTTCTTTGCGTTTCCGGGCAATCAAATTCACGCCACCGTGCCGCTCGCCGGCATGGACGATCTCAAGGGCCGCAAATTTGCGGTCTCCGCAAAAATCCTCGCGCAGACGCTGACGGCGTTGGGCGGCACACCGGTTTCCATGGCGCCACCCGATCAATATCAGGCGATCAGCAACGGCGTTCTACAAGGCAATGTGATGCCGTGGACGGGCATCGACGACTTCAAGATCTATGAGGCCGCCAAGCATCATCTGATTGCCAATCTCGGTGTCGCCACCGCCTACGTGTTCATGAGTCAGGCGAGCTATGACAAGTTGCCTGCGGAGGCCAAGAAAGCGATCGACGACAATTCCGGGCTCGCCTTCT
The DNA here is from genome assembly GCA_963762285.1 of uncultured Alphaproteobacteria bacterium. GTDB lineage: Bacteria > Pseudomonadota > Alphaproteobacteria > Rhizobiales > Xanthobacteraceae > Pseudolabrys. The sequence goes on from CAVXKE010000017.1 coordinate 173,420, forward strand.
CGCGCGCGCTCGGCAACAATACCAGCGCTCACGGCATCGATTCGAGCAAGAAGATCGGCGCGCTGCCTGGCCAAGTCATCCAGAATCTGAGTGCCGAACAGCAGGCCAAATGGGAGAAGGTGCTTCAGCCGGTCATCGAACTCGTGGACGAAGGCAACGCCCGATGGCGCCAAGATTCTTGCGGCCTATACCGACCTGATCAAGAAATATAAGAACGTCAAATAGACTCGCTTCGACATGCGCCCTTCCGGCAGACTGGAGGGGCACATGAACGGTTTATATTGCGCAATCGAGCCGGCTGCCGCGTGACCTTATCGTGCCAACGCGCGAGTGAACCTTGAACGACGTTCTGGACTATCTCGACTCACGATGCGTTTCGATCACACGACGCATCGCGTTCGTCGGCGTTTTCGGCATGCTTGCCGTCACCGCGCTGACCGTCGCGGACGTTATGTCGCGCTGGCTATGGGGTGGCTCCGTGCCTGGCCTCAACGAAGTGCTGGCGATGGGGCTTGCCGCCACTATCTCATCGACCTTTCCGGCTGGCGCGGCCGGCCGGATCAACCTCGCTGTCGATATTCTCGCCAGCCGCTTTGGCGAACGGATTCTATTGTGGCTGCAGGTAGCCGGCGCATTCTTTCTTCTGGTTCTCTACGCGCTCTTGACCTGGCGCATCGCCTTTTTTGCCAATCAACTGGCCGAGCGCGGCGTAACCACCGTCATCCTGGGCTGGCAACAGGCGCCGTTCATCTTCATCGTCGCATTCTTCTTCGGATTGACAACGCTTGTTCAGCTCGTGGTCGCCCTGGTCGCCCTGCGCAATGCGATTGCCGGCCATTCGATGACGGCGGCCGCCGGCTTCTCGGATTTCGTCAAAACCGACCAGGCTTCCGATGTGGCTTCCAAGGTTTCCGACGGATTGTTGGTGGCAACTTCGGTCGTGGCAATCGTCCTCACCGCGCTGCTGGTTTTCGGTGCGCAAGCGCTCGCCATCGCGGCCAGCGCCAGCGCTCTGTCGCATGGCGCCATTGTCGGGGTCGGCCTGTTTCTCCTGATGTGGCTGCTGGTCCTGCTCGTATTTCCGCTCGGCGCGGCCATGGCTCTGGTCGGCATGGTCGGTTCGATCATGCTGGCCGGCCAGGAACCCGCCCTCAGCGTATTGGCGACCGAATCGATGGGCTTTCTTACCAATGAGCAGGTCGCCACGCTTCCGCTCTTTCTCATGATGGGCAGCTTTGCGGTCGCCGGCGGCCTGTCGAGCGACATTTACAATCTGGCGCACAAACTGATCGGCCACTTCCGCGGCGGGCTGGCGCTCGCCACGATCGGCGGCTGTGGCGGCTTCGGAGCGCTGACCGGATCGTCGATGGCAACCGCCGCCACAATCGGCCGTGTTGCCTTGCCGGAAATGAAAGCGCGCGGCTATTCGCTGCAACTCGCCACCGGCTGCATCGCCGCCGGCGGCACATTGGGCGCGCTGGTGCCGCCATCGGTTCCGCTCATCTTCTATGCGCTGTTAACGAGCCAGTCGATCGGCGTGCTTTTCATCGCATCCTTCGTGCCGGCGCTTCTGGCCATCGCGCTCTATATGGCGACCGTCATGGTCTATGTGTGGTGGGTGCCGGCATCCGTCCCGCCCGATTCGCGGCGCGTGAGCCTGCGCGAGCTTGCCCAAGCGGTGCGCGACTCGTGGGAGGTCCTTGCGCTGTTTGCCATGGTAATCGGCGGCCTTTACGGCGGCGTATTCACCGCGACCGAATGCGCCGCGTTCGGCGCCGGCGGCACTTTCATCGTGGCGCTCTATCGCGGCAAATTGCGCGACGGCAACTTCATCCGCGTGATGGGGGAGACGACCGCCACCACGGCTATGCTCTATATCCTGATCTTCGGCGCGGTGAATTTCTCGTTTTTCATGGGGCTGACCGGCGCGCCGGAATTATTGACAAATTTCTTTTCCAGTCTGCATCTGCCCGCTGTCGCAACGATCTTCTTGCTGCTCGCCGTCTATATCGTTCTGGGCGCGGTGATGGATTCCTTTCCGGTCATGCTTATCACCGTGCCCATTATCACGCCGTTCATTCAGAACCTCGGTTACGACCTCATTTGGTGGGGCATCGTCATGGTCTGCGTCATGGAAACCGGCATGATCACCCCGCCCTTCGGCCTCAACGTGTTCATCATGAAGAGCATCGGCGGCAGCAATCTGTCGCTGGCCACGGTCTTCAAGGGCGTCATGCCATTCGTGGTCGCCGATCTGATCAAACTGGCGCTGCTTGTGCTGTTTCCGGCAATCGCCATATGGCTTCCGAAAACAATGATGCAGTAATCACAGGACCGCCACTATTAATCATCGTTCCAGAGTTCATCTCGGAATTGTCGGCTAGTTGCGTTTCGATACGGTGAACGAATGTCAGTGAATGCCGGAGGAGCCGCCGCGCGTCCGCGTGCAACAGGCAAAGTGCGCATCCGCGAACACGCGATTCCGAGCGCCAACAGCGCGCCGTATATTTGCGTCGAGGGACCGGATCGGAACCTGTGGTTCTGCGAAAGCGGAGCCGCAAAAATCGGCTGCTTCGATCCGCGCAGCACCACGTTTAAGGAGTTTACCTTGCCAACGGCGAACGCCACACCGATTGGAATCGATCTAGGAGCTGACGGCAATCTTTGGTTCGCGCAGAAACGCGCCAACAAGATCGGCCGCATCACGCCGGACGGCATCCTGACCGAATTTGCCGTGCCGACAGAAAACGCCGGGCCCGACGCCATCGCACGCGGGCCGGACGGCAATATCTGGTTTTCGGAAACGGACGTGGCTCAGATTGGACGCATCACACCGGACGGCAAGATCTCGGAATTCAAGGCCGGTCTTTCCGCCGGCAGCAAACCGCTCTCGATTGTCGTGCGCGACGGCGCGCTCTGGTTCAGTGAGGCGGCCGGCAATCGGGTTGGCCGCATCACCGTCGACGGCGAGGTGAGCGAATTCGCCATTCCTGGCGCCGACCCGCAGCCGCGCGCGATGGTAACGCATCCCGATGGCAGCATTTGGTTTGTCGAAACCGGCGCTAACGCGCTGGGCCGCCTTTCACGCGACGGCGCATTCAGCGAGTTCGTGTTCCCGACACCGAGCGCCTCGTTGCGCGGCGTCACCGTGGGGCCGGACGGCAACCTCTGGTGCACCGAAAACTTCGCCAACAAAATCGGCCACATGGCGCCTGATGGGACGCTGATCGGCGAATACGATATCCCAACGCCGTCGAGCGGCCCGCGTTGCATCGCGCCGATGTCGAATGGCCGCCTGTATTTCACGCAATATGACGCCGGCCTGATTGGCGAAATCATCCTCGATTAATCAAACGGCTAAAGGAGGCAGAGTGACTGTCGAGCGGATTGACTATCATGCGGGCAACCTCGCCTGCCGCGGAGCGCTGGTTTACGACGAGCGCGCCAGCGGGCGCCGGCCACTGCTGCTGGTGGCGCCAAACTGGCTCGGCGTCACCGAGGACGCGGTCAAGCGCACGGCGACGATGGCCGGCAGCAATTATGTGGCTTTTGTCGCCGACATGTACGGTGGCGGCAAGATCGCAGCGGGTCCGCCGGAAGCCATGCCGCTCGCCAATGCGTTGCGCGAAGACGCCGGCCGAGCGGCGGCGGCGCATAGGCGCCGCACTCGACGCACTCCGCAGCGAAAGCGACCGGCGCAATATCGGCGATGCAAAACGTCAGGCGGCGGCCGGCTTCTGCTTCGGCGGCGGCAATGTGCTCGAGCTCGCCCGCTCGGGCGCCGACCTTCAGGCGGTGGTCTGCCTGCATGGCGACCTGCTGACGCCGATGCCGGCGAAGCCCGGCGATATCAAGGCGGCGATTTGCGTCATGCACGGATCAAAGGATCCGGTGGTTCCGAAAAAGGACCGCGACATTTTTGAAGCGGAAATGGATGGCTGTGGAGCGAAATGGCAGATGCTTGTGTTCGGCGGTCTGCTGCATTCGTTTTGCGAGATTGAATCAAACATGCCGGGGATCGCCTGCTACGACGCCGGCGCAGCGCGGCAATGCTTCACGATGATCGACAACTTCTTGCAC
>CAVXKE010000018.1:0-170354 GCA_963762285.1 uncultured Alphaproteobacteria bacterium
CGCCGCAAATTCAGAGCCCCAACAACCGCGCCGCGTTGTTGTAGGCAATATCCGCGCGCAGGGGTTCCTCGAGCGGCACCGCGTCCATGAACTCGGCAGCGCCCGCCGAGTCAAAAGGATAGTCGGACGAGAACATCACGCGATCGCGTCCGAGCGCATCGAGCGAGCAGCGCACGGGCGGCAGATCGTACATGCCCGACATCGTCACCCAGACGTTCTCCTTGAGGTATTGCGACGGCGGCTTCGGCAGATTCCAGCCGTAGGGCGCCGAGCGGCTGTCGAAGCGCCAGAGCTGGAACGGCAGCGTCTCGCCAAGATGGCCGAGCACCAGCTTGGCTTTCGGATAGCGGTGGAAAACGCCGCCGCAGATGATGCGCAGCGCGTGCGAGCCGGTCTCCACGCCCCAGCCCCACATCGGCCGCGCCAGCACATTGTAACCGGCGAGCACCGGCAGCGGCGCCACCGGATCGGCCGGGTGCAGATAGATCGGCGCCCCCAGCGCGGCCGCGCGTTCCCAGAACGGATCGTAGGAACGATCGTCGAGATATTTCCCGTTGGTGTGGCCGTCGATCATGGCGCCGCAGAACTTGAGCTCGCGCAACGACCGTTCCAGTTCGTCGGCGGCGGCCTTTGGGTCCTGCATGGCGAGATGGGCGAAGCCGGAATAGCGGTCAGGCCGCTTTTGCACCTCGCGGGCGAGGAAATCGTTGGAGGCCTTGGCCTTGCGTACCGCGGTCGCGGTATCCCGCTCCACCTGCACGCCGGGCCCGGCGATCGCCAGCACCGCACGCGCGATGCCCGCTTTGTCCATCATTTGCAGCCGCCGCTCGCCGAAATCGGTGAGGCTGGCATAGAGCTGCGCGGTCTTTGCCGGAGCCACGTCCACCATCGTCGGCCGCCAATAGGGCTCGGTGGCGGGGTCCAGGAAATGCTCTTCCAGGGCGATCTTCTTGACCATGGCGTTTCCTCAATGTTCTGCGGCGGCGCAGCGGCACCGGCCGATTTTTTCTTTTTCACCTGTACCGCATTTTGGGCTAACATGTACCATCATGCAAGGCGGCCGGGACCCCGCACCAGTGTCGAGTGATTGCCGATGAACCGCCATGTCACCAATGACAAGAGCCAGGTGCAGGTGATCGCGCGCGCCGCCACCATCCTGCGCGCACTGGAAGACGAAAACGCAGGGCTCAGCCTCGGCCAGATCGCGCAGCGCGTGAATCTGGCGCGCTCGACCGTGCAACGCATCGTGGCCGCGCTCGAAACCGAAAAGCTGGTGATCGCCGCCACGCCGAATGGGCGCGTGCGGCTCGGGCCCACCATTCTGCGGCTGGCGGCGTCGGTGCGCAGCGACTTCATTTCGCTGGCGCGGCCGTTCCTGGAGCGATTGAGCGAGGAATTGCACGAGACGGTGGACCTCTCGACGGTGAAGAAGGATCATCTGGTGTTCATCGACCAGGTGATCGGTCCGCAGCGCCTGCGCACCGTATCGGCGGTGGGCGAAACCTTTCCGCTCTACTGCACCGCCAACGGCAAGGCCTATCTCGCCCAACTCACCGATGCGGGCGTCGAGATGCTGATCGGCCGCAGCTATGAGCCGCGCACGCCGAAGACACTCACGCGCCTGGACGCGCTGCTCGCCGACCTCAAATCGGCGCGCCGCAGCGGCGTGGCCTTCGACCGCGAGGAGCACACGCTCGGCATCTGCGCGGTCGGCGTCGCCATGCGCGACCCGCTCGGCAATGCCGTCGCCATCTCGGTGCCGGTGCCGACGCAGCGTTTCCAGGACCGGCAGACGCTGATCGCCGAACGGCTGCTCGCCACCAAGCGCGCCATGGAGACGCATATGAATTCCGCCGCCGCCTGAGCTAGGCTCGGGCAAATGAAACAAGCGCGAAAGCGCAGATCCCGAAAAGTGGCTACCGGTTTTCGGAAAGATCATGCGCAAGCAAGAGGGAGGATGCCGTGGCCAAGAAAATTCGCGGCGTGATGTTTGAAGAAAATCTCAAGAACAGCATGGGGCTGGAGTTCTACAACCTGTCCCATCGTTTCGGCTATCAGTCCCCGAACTGGCCGTATTTCGAGGACGTCAAGATCGAGCGCATCCACTACATGGCGAAGTCCGGCGTGCTGTCGCAGCGCATCACCACCTCGATGCACAACACCACGCATATCGACGCGCCGGCGCATGTGATCCAGGGCACGCCGTTCATCGACGAGGTGCCGCTGCCGCATTTCTTCGGCTCCGGCATCGTGGTGTCGATCCCCAAGAACAAGTGGGAGCCGATCACCGGCGACGATCTCGAAAAAGCCTGCGGCAAGATCGTGCGGCCGCGCGACGTGGTGATCGTCAACACCGGCTGGCACAAGTTCTACGAAGACAGCGAAGATTATTTCTGCCGCGCGCCCGGTTTCGTGCCGTCGGCGGCCGATTGGTTTATCAAGAAGAAGGTCAAGGTGATCGGCCACGACACCCAGGCCAACGACCATCCGCTCGCCACCGCCATCGGCCCGCAGCGCAATGGGCCACTGCATCCGCATCTCGAAAAGGAATACTACGAGTGGTCGGGCGGCCGTGACTGGAAGGACGACTTCCCGGAATGGGAGCCGGTGCACCGCAAGATCTTTCAGGCCGGCATCATGGGCATCGAGAATGTCGGCGGCGATATCGACAAGGTCACGGGAAAACGCGTCACCTTCGCCTATTTCCCGTGGAACTGGGATCGCGGCGACGGCTGCATCGTGCGCCTGGTCGCCATCGTCGATCCGAGCGGAAAATACAAAATCGAGCGCGGGAGGAACTACTAATGCTTGTTCGCAAACTCTCCGACGCCAAGGCCTACGAGGCGCCGAACCACCGCAAATACGAATCGCTGCGCATTTACGGCGCCGAGATGGGCGGCTCGCAAGCACTGATCTTCGGCATTTCGCACTTTCAGCCGGGCGGTGGCGCCGGGCCCGATGCCTCGCCGCCGGAGAAGATCTATCACGTGCTCAAGGGCGAGCTGACCGTGATCGCCGGCGGCAAGGAAGTGGTCGCCAAGCCCGGCGACAGCGTCTTCATCGCGCCGAACGAGATGCGCGAGATCGTCAACCGCGGCAAGGACGTGTGCACGATCTTGGTCGCGGTGGCGGCGGCGCCGAAATAGGAAATCTAACGTGTCGTCCCCCGCCAACGGGTCCGGCCAAAGGCCGGCCCGATGACAGGCTCCGGCGGGGGACCCAGCACTCACTGGATTGCTGGATGCCCCGCCTTCGCGGGGCATGACGCCCGAGAAAAAATATCGGGAGGACAGAATGTCCGAAGCCTTTCTGAAAAATCCGCTCGCGCTGTTCGACATCAAGGGCAAGACCGCCATTATTACCGGTGCGTCGGGCGCCTTTGGCGCGCTGGCGGCCAAGACCCTGGCCGGTGCCGGCGCCAATGTCGTGCTGGCCGCGAGCAAGGCCGACGAATTGAAAAAAGTCGCGGCCGAATGCGAGGCGCTCGGGGCCAAGACCGACATCGTCGCGCTGCGGCCGAGCTCGGAAGCCAACTGCGACAAGATCGTCAAGGCTGCGGTCGACAAGTTCGGCCGCGTCGACATCCTGGTGATCGCCTCCGGCCTCAACAAGGTGTCGAAGATCGTCGACCAGAAGGTCGAGGATTTCCTCGACGTCATGGACGCCAACGTCAACCAGTCCTGGCTGATGGCGCGCGCCGCCGGCAAGCAGATGATCAAGCAGGGCCAAGGCGGCAAAGTGATCCTCACCTCATCGGCGCGCGGACTGCTCGGCCATCCGGCCGGCTACACCGCCTATTGCGCCTCCAAATCGGCGGTCGACGGCATCACCAAGGCCTTGGGCTGCGAATGGGGCGACACCGGCATCACCGTCAATGCGCTGGGGCCGACCGTGTTCCGCTCGCCGCTCACCGCCTGGATGTACGAGGACACCGAGCGGGCGCAGACCGTGCGCAAGGGCTTCCTGGCGCGCGTGCCGAAGGGCCGGCTGGGCGAGCCGGAAGATTTGGCGGGACCGCTGTTGTTCCTCGCCTCCAAGGCCTCGGACTTCTACACCGGCCACATCCTCTATGCCGACGGCGGCTACACGGCGGGGTAAACGATGGCGAAAGCGCGCATCGCGGTGATCGGCGCCGGCCTGATGGGCCACGGCATCGCCCAGGTGTTCGCGCTCGCCGGCCATGACGTGACGATCTACGACTTGGTCGCCGCCAGCCTCGACAGCGCCAAGGCGCGCATCCTCACGAATTTGAAAGACCTCGGCGACGACCCGAAAGCGGTCGAGCGGGTAACGCCGGTCGCAGATCTCGCCGCCGCGGTGCGCGAGGCCGACTACGTGGTCGAAGCGGTGCTGGAGGATCTGCCGCTCAAGCAGAAGCTGTTCGGCGAGATCGAAAAGCACGTGCGGGCGGACACGATCCTCGCCAGCAACACCTCGGTCATTCCGATCACCAGCATCATGCAAGGCTTGCAACGCCGCGAGCGCGCACTCGGCACCCATTGGTGGAACCCGCCGTTCCTGGTGCCGCTGGTGGAAGTGATCGAGACGCAATGGACCGCGCCGCAGGCGGTCAAATTCACGATGGAATTGCACGCCGCCGCCGGCAAGAAGCCGGCGCATGTGAAGAAGGACGTGCCCGGCTTCATCGGTAACCGGCTGCAACATGCGCTCTGGCGCGAGGCGATCGCGCTGGTCGAGCATGGCATCTGCGACGCCGAGACCGTCGACAACGTGATCAAGGCGGCTTTCGGCCGCAGGCTTGCCGTGCTCGGGCCGCTGGAGAATGCCGACATGGTCGGCACCGATTTGACGCTCGCCATCCACAAGACCGTGCTGCCCGCAATCGACAGCCGGCCGGGCCCGTCGCCCTATCTGGAAAAGCTGGTGGCCGACGGCAAGCTCGGCTTCAAGAGCGGCGAAGGCTTCCGCAAGTGGAGCCCGCAGCAGCAGCAGGAATTACGCTTGAAAGTCATGCAGCATCTTAAAAACGCGCGCGCTCAAGATAATTGAACGGCGCATAAAGGAGGAGACGATGACCGACAAGAAGACGATTTCTCGTCGCACCTTGGTCAAGAGCGGGCTCGGCGCCCTAGCCGCTCCCGCCGTGCTGCGCGTGCTGCCGGCGCACGCTCAATCCAACGTGATCAAGATCGGCCATGTCAGCCCGAAGACCGGCCCGCTCGCCGGCTTCGGCGAAGCCGACGGCTTCATCCTGGGACAGGTGCGCGACATCCTGAGCAAGGGGCTGAGCATCGGCGGCAAGACCTACCAGGTCGAAATCATCTCCAAGGACAGCCAGTCGAACGCCAGCCGCGCTTCCGAGGTCGCCTCCGAGCTGATCCTCGGCGACAAGGTCAACCTGATCGTCGCCTCGGCGACGCCCGACACCACCAATCCGGTGTCCGACCAGGCCGAGGTCAACGAGGTGCCCTGCATCACCACCAACTGCCCGTGGCAGCCGTATTTCTTCGGCCGCAAGGGCGATCCCGCGAAGGGCTTCACCTGGACCTATCATTTCTTCTGGGGCCTGGAGGACGTGATCGGCGCCTTCCTGGCGCTGTGGGACGAGTTGCCGACCAACAAGGTGGTCGGCGGCCTGTTCCCCAACGACGCCGATGGCAATGCCTGGGGCGATCCCAAGCTCGGCCTGCCGCCGGCGCTCGCCAAGGCCGGCTACAAGCTGCTCGATCCCGGCCGCTATCAGCTGATGAACAACGACTTCACCTCGCAGATTTCGGCGTTCAAGGCGGCCGGCGCCGAAATCGTCACCGGCAACATGATCCCGCCCGACTTCGCCACGTTCTGGTCGCAGGCGGCGCAGCAGGGCTTCAAGCCGAAGATCGTCACCATCGGCAAGGCGCTGCTGTTCCCGTCCGTCATCGACTCGCTGGGCGAGCGCGGCAACGGATTGACCAGCGAAATCTGGTGGACGCCGAACTATCCGTTCAAGTCCGGCCTCACCGGTCAGAACGCGCGGCAGCTGACCGACGCCTACACGAAAGCGACCAACCGGCCGTGGACGCAGCCGATTGGCTATCAGCACGCGCTGTTCGAGGTGGCGATCGACGTCCTCAAGCGGGCAAAGAATCCGCATGATCCCAAGGCGGTGCTCGCCTCGATCGTGGCCACCAATTACCAATCGATGGTCGGCCCGGTGCACTGGAGCGGCCAACCGGTGAAAAACGTCAGCAAGACGCCGCTGGTGGCCGGGCAATGGCAGCGCAAGAACGGCAAGTTCGACCTGGTAATCGCCGCGAACAAGACCGCGCCGAACATCCCGATCGGCGGCAAGCTGCAGCCGATATCGTAAGGCACGACTCCATCGAGACGTCATGGCCGGGCGTAGCGCGGCGGTCGGATGACGGGGCTCTTTCAGAACGCCTATGTCCCGGCCATCCCGCTCAGGCCGACACTGTGCCCTGCAAGCGGGATGCGCGGGTCAAGCGCCGCGCATGACGAAAGGAGTGGCATGCCCCCGATCCTCGCGCTTGAGAATATCTCCAAACGCTTCGGCGCGGTGGTGGTGGCCGAAGGCATCGACCTTGCGCTCGCCGACGGCGAGGCACTCGGCATCATCGGGCCGAACGGCGCCGGCAAGACCACGCTGTTCGGCATCGCCACCGGCACGGTCGCGCCCGACGCCGGCCGCGTTACCTTCGCCGGCGAGGACATCACCCGCCTGCCGCCCGAGCGGCGCTGCCGCAAGGGCATCGCGCGCTCGTTCCAGATTCCGCAGCCGTTTTCCGGCATGACCGTGTTCGAGAACGTGGTGGTGGCGGCGGCTTTTGCCGGCGGCGCCCGCGAAGCTTCGGTCTACGACGCTTGCGCGGAACTGCTCGAGCGTTGCGGCCTTGCCGACAAGGCCAACCGGCGCGCCGGCGGCCTCACGCTGCTCGACAGGAAACGGCTGGAGCTCGCGCGCGCGCTGGCGACCAAGCCGCGCGTGCTGCTGCTCGACGAAGTCGCCGGCGGCCTGACCGAGCACGAATGTGCCGTGCTGGTGGCGCTGATCAAGACCGTGCGCGCCGGCGGCGTCTCGATCGTATGGATCGAACATGTGGTGCACGCCCTGCTCGCCACCGTCGACCGGCTGCTGGTGCTGCACGGCGGCCGGTTCATCGCCGAAGGCGACCCGCGCACGGTGATCCGCAGCCCGCAGGTGGCGGAGATCTACATGGGGATCGCCGCCGATGCCTGATCCCCTGCTCGAGGTGCGCGCGATCGATGCCTACTACGGCGACTTCCAGGCGCTGTTCGGGGTTTCGCTCAAGGTCAATGCCGGCGAGGTGGTGGCGGTGATCGGCGCCAACGGCGCCGGCAAAAGCACGCTGCTGCGAAGCATCGCCGGCATGATGCCGCCGCGCCGCGGCGACATCGTGTTCGGCGGCGAAGCGATCGGCGGCGCGCCGGCCTTCGCGGTGGTCAAGCGCGGCATTGCGCTGGTGCCGGAAGGCCGCCGGCTGTTCCCCTCGCTGACGGTCGAAGAGAATCTGCTGATCGGCGGCCAGTCGCGCCGCCCCGGCCCGTGGACGCTCGATCGCGTCTACGAGCTGTTCCCGGTACTGGCCGAGCGGCGGCATTTGCCGGCGCCTGCGCTGTCCGGCGGCCAGCAACAGATGGCGGCCATCGCGCGCGCGCTGATGTCGAACCCGCGCCTGCTGCTGTGCGACGAGATCAGCCTCGGGCTGGCGCCGATCGTGGTGCGCGACATCTATGCGCGGCTGCCGGCGATCGTGGCGGAAGGTCTGTCGCTGATCGTGGTCGAGCAGGACATCGCGCAGGCGCTTAAGGCCGCAGCGCAAGTCTATTGCCTGCAGGAAGGCCGCATCGCCTTGCAGGGCCCGGCGCGCGAGTTGACGCGCGAGCGCATTTCAGCGGCGTATTTCGGGGTGTGACGGCGATGCAATGGCTCAACGTCATCCTGCAAGGCGTGCTGATCGGCGGGCTCTACGCCATGTTCGCCGCCGGCCTGTCGCTGATCTTCGGCGTCATGCGGCTGGTCAACATCGCGCATGGCGACCTGATCGTGCTCGCCGCCTATGTGGCGCTGATGGTGACGCAGACGCTCGGCCTCGATCCGCTCACCTCGCTGCTGCTGGTGACGCCGATCATGGCGGCGATCGGTTACGCGCTGCAGCGCGGGCTGCTCAATTACACCTTGGGCGACGACCTGCTACCGCCGCTGCTGGTGACCTTCGGCCTCTCCATCATCATCCAGAACGGGCTGCTCGAGCTGTTCACCGCCGACAGCCGCAAGCTGCAGGCCGGCGCCATCGAGATTCAAACCTTCCAGGTGATGCAGGGCGTCTGGGTCGGCGTGCTGCCGCTCATTCAATTTGCCGTCGCGGTGGCGGTGATCGCCGGGTTGCAGGCGCTGTTTTACCGGACGGCGCTCGGCCGCGCCTTCCGCGCCACCTCCGACGACCAGGCGGTGGCGCAATTGATGGGCCTCGACACCCGCCATGTCTTCGCCATGGCGATGGCGCTCTCGCTGGCGGTAATCGCCATCGCCGGCGTGTTTCTGGCGGTGCGCACCAATTTCGATCCGGCGATCGGGCCGGCGCGGCTGATCTTCGGCTTCGAGGCGGTGATCATCGGCGGCCTCGGCAATATGTGGGGCACGCTGGTGGGCGGCATCATTCTCGGCGTGTCGCAGGCCATCGGCGCGCAGATCGATCCGGGCTGGCAATTGCTCGCCGGCCACATCGTATTCCTCGCCATCCTGGCGGTGCGCCCGCAAGGCCTGTTTCCGAAGGTATCGGGATGAGCCGAGGAAAATACCAAGTCGAACACGCCACGCGCTCGAGCCGCATCGGCGTTGCGATGATTGCGATCACGCTGGTCGTGCTGACGCTGGCGCCGTTTTGGGGCGACCGCCAAACGCTGCGGCTGCTGGCCGAGATCTTCACCTTCGTGGCGCTGGCCAGCCTGTGGAACCTGCTCGCCGGCTATGCCGGGCTGGTATCGGTCGGCCAGCAGGCTTTCGTCGGGCTCGGCGGCTATCTGCTGTTCGCGCTGGTGATCCTCGCCGGTGTGCACCCGATCGTAGCCATCCTGATTGCCGGCCCGATCGGCGCACTGGTCGCCGTTCCGGTGGCGCTCCTGATCTTTCGCCTGCGCGGCGCTTATTTTGCCATCGGCACCTGGGTGGTGGCGGAGGTATTCCGCCTGCTGGCCTCGCAAATCTCCGTGCTCGGCGGCGGCTCCGGCATCAGCCTGCCGGCGGCGGTGGTGATCGCCATGGCGCCGAGCCGGCAGGCGCGCGAATTCGAACTCTACTGGCTGGCGCTGGCGCTCACCGCCGCCGTGCTGGGCGCGATCGTCGCACTGCTGCGCTCGCGCCACGGCTTGGCGCTCACCGCCGTTCGCGACAACGAAATGGCGGCGCAGAGCAACGGCATCGATGTGACCCGCGTCAAATTCATCGTCTATGTGCTGACCGGATTTGGCACCGCGATGATCGGCGCTTTGATCTTCCTGATGAAGCTGCGCATCTCGCCGGACACCGCCTTCAGCGTGAACGACTGGACCGCCTTCGTGATCTTCATCACGGTGATCGGCGGCATCGGCCGCATCGAGGGACCGATCATCGGCACCATCATCTTCTTCGTGCTGCGGCAGGCGCTGGCCGATCTCGGCAGCCTGTATTTGCTGATGATGGGCGCGGTCGCCATCGTGGTCATGCTGTGGGCGCCAAAGGGGCTTTGGGGCCTGATCGCGGAACGCTTCGGCTGGCAGGCCCTGCCGCTGCAGCGGCACTTGGTCGTCGCCGGCACGGTGGAGAAAACAGGAGGCAAGCCATGAGCACCATCATCGACATCTATTGCCACATCTATCCCGATCGCTTCTTCCAGGAGATGATGAAGGTGGCGCCGAAGCTCAAGGACATCGGCCCGCGGCTGCGCAGCATCACCAAACTGTTCGATCTCGACGCTCGCTTCAAGGAGATGGACACGTTCGGCGACTACCGGCAGATCATCTCGCTGCCCAATCCGCCGATCGAGGACATCGCCTCGCCGGAAGCCGGCCTCAAGCTCGCGCGCATCGCCAATGACGACATGGCAGAGCTTTGCCGCAAGCACCCCGAGCGCTTCCCGGCCTTCGCCGCCGCGCTATGCATGACCGACGTGGACGGCTCGATCACCGAGGCGCGCCGCGCCGTCACGGAGCTCGGCGCGGCCGGCGCGCTGATCTATACCGACGTCGCCGGCGCCCCGCTGGACGAGAAGCAGTTCGACCCGTTCTTCGCCGCTATGGCCGAACTCGACGCAACCATCTGGCTGCATCCGTCGCGCACGGCGGCGATGGCGGATTACAAAGCCGAGAAGAAGTCGCGTTATGAAATGTGGTGGTGCCTGGGCTGGCCCTACGACACCTCGGTGGCGATGATCCGCATGGTATTTTGCGGGCTGTTCGACCGCTACCCGGACTTGCGCATCATCACCCACCATCTCGGCGGCATGATTCCCTATTACGACGGCCGCATCGGCCCGGGAATGAAGGTGCTGGGCGCGCGCACCTCCGACGAGGACTATTCGCAAGTGCTGCCGTCCTTGAAACGGCCGCACATGGATTATCTGCACGACTTCTATGCCGACACCGCCATGTTCGGCGGTGGCGTGGCGGCGACACGCTGCGGCTATGAATTCTTCGGCACCGACCACGTGGTGTTCGCCACCGACGCGCCGCTCGGGCCGATTGCGCCGACCATCAAGACCGTCAAAGGCCTGGGGCTATCGCCCGCCGACGAGCGCAAGCTGTTCTGCGGCAACGCCGAACGCTTACTGAAGATGAATCTCTAGGCGTAACTTCCTATCGTCGCGCGGGCCCGTGACGTCGCGCGCCGGAAAGGCGCGGCGCGTCATTGTCCAGCGCCCGTCTTCTTCTTTTTGACGTCGGCGGCGCCGGTTACGCCAGGATTGAACGATGGCGGATCGCTGGCCGGAAAGCTTTCGTCGGAGCTGATCGTGACCTTATCCTCCTCCAACTCGATCCGCTGACGCTCGTCTTCCGCATGCTGTTTGGGCTTTTCCGTCATGGCCAATTCCCATTGCTGAACAGCCGCCCAACCGGCGGCTGGTTTTGCTCGCAATGATAACGGCCATGGCCCCCATAAGTTCCGGGTGCGGTCGGAGTTCGAATGCGATCTCAAAA
Source organism: uncultured Alphaproteobacteria bacterium (assembly GCA_963762285.1). Lineage (GTDB taxonomy): Bacteria > Pseudomonadota > Alphaproteobacteria > Rhizobiales > Xanthobacteraceae > Pseudolabrys. The sequence continues at coordinate 11,155 of CAVXKE010000018.1, forward strand.
ACTGTCTTAGTTCAGTTCGCGGCCGCCTGGGCGCTGCCGGCTCGCGAGGTCGGCGCGCCGAACTCGGCGGACAGCGCGCGCGTTGCGCCGGCGATTTCGTCGCGCATCAGCGCGATGTGCTTTTCGCTCGCGCGCATGGTCGGCGTCGAGGCGCTGATCGCGCCGATCACGGTGCCGGCCTGATCGCGGATGGCGGCGCCGACGCAAATAACGCCCGGCAGGAACTCCTCGCGGTCGATGGCATAGCCGTTGCGGCGCACGATGCGCAGCAATTCGATCAAGGCCGGAAATTCGGTGATGGTTTTGTCGGTGCAGCGCTTCATGCCGCCGGTGAGGATGCGGCGGATCTCGTCCTCCGGCAGCCAGGCCAGGATGGCTTTGCCGACCGAGGTCGCGTGCGGCGCTTCCATTCTTCCGATCTTGCCGGTGTCGACCCGCACGGCGTGGCGCGCTTCGCGCACCGCCAGGATCGCCACGGCATCGCCCTGCAAGGCGGCAAGATGCACGGTTTCGCCGGTGACCTGGTTGATCGCCTCCAGGTAGCGCTGCGCGCGGCGCGGCAGATCGACCTGCAGACAGGCATGCCCGAGGTGGTGGATGCGCCCACCCAGCGCATAAAGCCGGCGCCCCGACACCTTGGCGGCGAAGCCGCGCTGGATCAGGGTCGCCAACAGATGGTGGCAGGTGGAAATGTTGAGGCCGGTACGGGTGGCCAGTTCGGTCAGCGACGCCTCGCCACCGGCCTCGGCGATGGTTTCCAGCAGAAACAGCGCGCGGTCGACCGATTGGATGCTGTGGCGCTCGCCGTCGGCGCGCGCGCGCGGCGTACGGGCCTTGGCTCCCGGCCCGGGCAGGATGGTGGCGTCCATGGGTTGGTTTCTCCCTGGCGCAAGGGAAATGGCCCCATGGCATTGAGTCAAGGGCATTTTCAGAATGACGAACGCCGTTTTCGCAATACGAAAATCAAAATATAATTGCGGTGCAGTGGTCCAGCATGGATTTGCCGGCTATCGGCCGGGCTTAACCAGCCCCAGTTCGATCTCTAGAGCGCCGCAAAGCATTTGACCCAAGGCGATATGCATCTCCTGGATCCGGGCCGTGGTGTCGGACGGCACCACCAGCAGGTGATCGGCAAGCCCGATCATGTCGCCACCGCCTTTGCCACCCAAGGCCGCGGTGACCAGTTTCATGGCCTTGGCCTGGCGCAGCGCGGCGACAATGTTCGGGCTCTTGCCGGAGGTCGAGATCGCGACGGCGACATCGCCCGGCCGCCCCAGTGCCTCGATCTGGCGCGCAAAGATTTTGTCGAAGCCGAGATCGTTGCCGGCGGCGGTGAGCGCGGAAGTGTCGGTGGTCAAGGCGAGCGCGGCGATGGCGGCGCGGTTGGCCTTATAGCGGATAGTTAGTTCGGTCGCGAGATGCTGGGCATCGCCGGCGCTGCCGCCATTGCCGAAGAACATGAGCTTGCCGCCGCCGCGAATCGAGGTGACGCACGCGCCAACCAGGCCGGCAAAGGCGCTCGCCAAGGCCGCTTCGGTGCGCCGCGCGGTGTCGTGGTGCTCGGCGAATTCCGCTTTGAAGAACGCTGCCAGGTCCATGCTTGATCCCTTATGACTTGCTCATGATCGTTTCCCGTAACACCCGCCGATTGTTAGCCAGCAAAGGCGCCGCGCCGTATTCGGCAGCTCGCCGGAGCGCAGAAAAGCCCCGTCTCGCTGGAGGCGAATTATAGCGGGAAATCGGCTGAATCCCGTCCTTTGGACAGCGGAAATTAGGGCTATATTGCAGGCGCTTCGGTAGCAAATTCCTGCCGTCAGGACATAAAAATTTTCCGGCGAAAGCAGGGGACACTTGGCCGTTTCTGTAGCATGTTCCCCGCAATGCCGGTTCCGACAATGCAAAACTCCGGTGAGCCGCGGTCGCAGGTTCGCTTTCTCACGACGCTGCTTCTGCTGTGGTTCGCCGGCACCGGCTTGCGGCTCACCATTCTGGCGGTGCCGCCGGTCATTCCGCTCATTCACGACGAACTCAAGCTGAATGCCACCCAAATCGGCATTCTCACCGGCTTGCCCTCAATGCTGTTCGCGTTCGCGGCGGTGCCCGGCTCGCTGTTGATCGCCCGCCTGGGAGTACGCACGGCCTTGGTGGTTGGGCTCGCCATCACCGCGATCGGTGGCGCATTACGCGGCGCGATCCCCGATGTGGCATGGCTCTACGCAATGACCATTGCGATGGGCGCCGGCGTTGCCGTCATGCAGGTGACCATGCCGCCGGCGGTGCGCGCCTGGATTCCGGAGCGCATCGGCTTTGCCACCGCCGTCTACACCAACGGCCTGCTGATCGGCGAAATTGTCCCCGTTGCGCTGATGTTGCCGCTGGTGCTGCCGCTCGTTTCCGGAAGCTGGCAATGGGGCTTCGTGATCTGGAGCCTGCCGGTTGCGATCATCGCGTTGCTGGTGACGGCGCTCGCACCGCGCCAGGGCACCGCGAACGGATCGGCAGCGACGCGCCGCCGCTGGTGGCCGGACTGGAACAGCCATCTGATCTGGCGGCTCGGCATCATGCTCGGCACCATCAACGCTACCTATTTCGCCACCAATGCCTTCCTGCCGGATTACCTCAGGAGCAACGGCCAGAGCGAATGGATCAGCGCGGCGTTGTCCGGGCTGAATGCCGGCCAAGTGCCGGCCTCGCTGCTGCTGCTCGCGGTCGCCGGCCGGCTGGAACGCAAAGCGTGGCCCTACGTCGGTTGCGGGCTGCTCTGCGTGATTGCGACCGCCGGTATCGTGTTCGGTTCCGGTGCCTGGATCGTGGCGGCGGCCACGGTGCAGGGCTTTGCCGCCGCTGCGATCCTGATTCTCATTCTGGCGCTGCCGCCGTTGCTGAGCGCACCGGACGATGTGCATCGCGTCACCGCCGCCATGTTCACCATCAGCTATAGCTGCGCGGTGATCGTGCCCGTGATCAGCGGCCTAACCTGGGATCTGAGCGGGATCGCGAGCTTTGCATTTGCGCCGATCGCGCTTTGCGGCATCATCCTGATCATACTGGCGCCGGCGATCAATCACGTGCGGCCGGCAGGGAATTAGCTGAATGCGCCCGATACCCGTTGGAGCGAAGGGAACCTACACGCTGCGGGTAACACCGGCGCATCTCGCCAATCAATTCAAGGACATCAGCCTGCCACCGGTGTTCGCCACGCCGATGATGGTTACCGCCATGGAGAACGCCGCGCTCAACGCGGTGCGCAACTATCTCGATGCCGGCGAGAGCGTGGTCGGCACCGCGGTCAATATCCGCCATCTGGCGGCGACGCCGGTCGGCCATCAGGTGACCGCCGAGGCCGAGGTGACCAAGGTCGACGGCCGCCGCATCGAATTCAAGGTGAGCGCGCGCGACGAGATCGAGGAGATCGGCAACGGCAGCCACGAGCGCATGGTGGTCGACCTGGGCCGGCTCGACCAGCGGCTCAAGGCCAAAAAGCGGCCTTGATTCACAGCTTCACGGACAGCCCTTGAAATTGGTTTTAGGGCGCAGTATGCCTCAATAGATACGTTAAATACCTCTATACTGATGCTTTAAACATGATAACCGGCACCCAAATGCGGGCAGCTAGGGCGCTGCTCGGCCTCGACCAGCGCGAATTGGCACAAGCCTCGGGCCTGTCGCTGCCGACGATCCAGCGCATGGAAGCCTGCGACGGCGTGGTGCGCGGCAATGTCAACTCGCTGATGAAGCTGGTCGATGCGCTCGCCGCCGCCGGCATCGAACTGATCGGCGACGGCGCGGCGAGCAGCGGCGGCGGCCGCGGGGTGCGGCTCAAATGATGGTGGTCTACGCGCTTTATGGCGTGGCGGCGCTGGTGGCCTTGGCCCCCACCGCGATCGTGCTCGGCGCCTCGCCGCGCGGCACCAGCGTGATCTACGGCGCCAGCCTGATCATCACCCTGATGCTATGCATGATTGCGCTGCTCTGTTTGTTCGATCAGCCGCTGACGGCAACGGTCACGTTGCCGCTCGGCTTGCCCTGGCTGGGCGCGCATTTCCGCATCGATGCGCTGGCGGCATTTTTCCTGGTCGTGGTCAACCTCGGCGGCGCTTCGGCGAGCCTGTTCGCGCTCGGCTACGGCCGCCACGAACATTCGCCGCAGCGCGTGCTGCCGTTCTATCCCGCCTATCTCGCCGGCATGAACCTTGTCGTCATGGCCGACGATGCGTTCAGCTTCCTGGTATCGTGGGAATTCATGTCGCTCACCTCCTGGGCGCTGGTGATCGCGCATCATCGCGTGAGCGAAAACGTGCGCGCCGGCTACGTCTATCTGTCTGATGGCGAGTTTCGGCACGCTGGCGCTGCTGCTCGCCTTCGGCCTGCTCGCCGGCGCCGACGGCAATTATGCATTCGACGCCATTCGCCTGTCGCATCCATCGGCAGCGCTCGCCGCGCTGGTGCTCATGCTCACGATCGTCGGCGCTGGGTCGAAGGCGGGCGTGGTGCCGCTGCATGCCTGGCTGCCGCTCGCGCATCCGGCCGCGCCCAGCCACGTCTCCGCGCTGATGAGCGGCGTGATGACCAAGGTCGCGGTCTACGGCATGGTGCGTATCGTATTCGACCTGTTGGGTCCGCCGGATTGGTGGTGGAGCATGGTCGTGCTCGCGATTGGCGGCATCACCGCGGTGATGGGCGTGCTTTACGCGCTGATGCAGCACGATCTCAAGCGCTTGCTCGCCTATCACACGGTGGAGAATATCGGGATCATCTATATCGGGCTCGGCCTGGCGCTGGCATTCAAGGCGCACGACATGCCCTTGGCCGCCGCACTCGCGCTCACCGCCGGGCTGTTCCATGTTTTCAACCATTCCGTCTTCAAGAGTCTGTTGTTCTTCGGCGCCGGCGCCGTGCTCAATTCAACGGGCGAAAGGGATATGGAGCATCTCGGCGGGCTGATTCACCGCATGCCGCAGACCGCTTTCGTGTTCCTGGTCGGCTGCGTGGCCATTTCGGCGCTGCCGCCGCTCAACGGTTTCGTATCCGAATGGCTCACGTTCCAGGCGATCCTGATCAGCCCGCAATTGCCGTCATGGGGCCTGAAATTCCTGGTGCCCGCGGTCGGCGCGCTGCTGGCGCTGTCGGCGGCGCTGGCCGCCGCCTGCTTCGTGAAAGCCTTCGGCGTTAGTTTCCTTGGCCGCGCCCGCACGCCGGCCGCGGCTCTGGCGCAAGAGACCGACAGCAATTCGCTCGCCGCCATGTACTTCCTCGCTGCAATTTGTCTGGTCGCCGGAATTCTGCCTGGCATTTTCCTCGACGCGCTGGCGCCGGTAAGCAACGCCTTAGTCGGGGTGAGCATGCCGCACCAGGCCGGCCTGCAGTGGCTCACCATCGTTCCGATCGCCGAAAGCCGCAGTTCCTATAACGGGCTGCTCGTTTTCATCTTCGTGGCGATGTCCGGCTCATTCGCGGCCTTCGCCATCCATCGGCTGGCTTCCGACAAATTGCGGCGCGCACCGGCCTGGGATTGCGGCTATCCCGACCCCAGCCCGGCGACCCAATACACCGCCTCGAGCTTCGCCCAGCCGATCCGCCGGGTTTACGGCACGACCGTGTTCCGCGCGCGCGAGATCGGCGAGATGCCGCCGCCAGGCGCCACCGCGCCTGCGCGCCTGACCGTTGAGTTGCACGACCTGATCTGGGAAGCAGCCTACGCGCCGATCGCCGGCTTCATCGGCACCGCCGCCACCCGGCTCAACGTCCTGCAATTCCTCACCATCCGTAGCTATCTCACGCTGGTATTCACGGCTTTGGTGCTCCTGCTCTTGGTGCTCGCGATATGGCCTTGATCCGCGATTTCGCCTTGCAAGGCGCGCAGATGCTGGTGGTGCTGTTGCTCAGCCCACTGCTCACCGGCTTCGTGCGCAAAGTGAAGGCGCGCCTGCTGCGCCGGCAAGGCCCGCCGCTGTCGCAGCCCTATCGCGATCTGATCCGGCTGATGCGCAAGGACGTGGTGCTGGCGGAGAGCGCATCCTGGCTGTTCCGGGTCATTCCCTACATCATCTTCGCCGGCACCTGGGTAGCGGCCTCGTTGGTGCCGACCTTCCGCAGCGGCTTGCTGTTTTCCTGGTCGGCGGATCTCATTGCCATCATCGCGCTGCTCGGCAGCGCGCGCTTCTTCCTGGCGCTGGCGGGCCTCGATGTCGGCACCAGCTTCGGCGGCATCGGCTCCAGCCGCGAGGTAATGATCGCCTCGCTCGCCGAGCCGGCGATGCTGATGATCGTGTTCACGCTGGCGCTGGTCGCCGGCTCCACGCAACTCTCGACCATCGCCGCGCTCATGGAATCGGGCGAAGAGGGTTTGCGGGTTTCGCTTGGTCTCGCGCTGCTCGCGCTGATCATCGTGGCGATCGCCGAAAACGCGCGCGTGCCGGTCGACAATCCGGCCACTCATCTCGAACTCACCATGGTGCACGAGGCGATGGTGCTGGAATATTCCGGACGCCATCTCGCGCTGATCGATCTGTCGTCCGAACTCAAGCTGCTGCTTTACGTGTCGGTGATCGGCTGCCTGTTCACGCCCTGGGGCATCGCCGGTCCCGATGCCAGCCCGCGCGCCATCGCGATCGGTCTTGCCGCCTATCTGGTGAAACTCGCGGTCGGCGGCTTCCTGTTGGCCGTATTCGAGACGGCCATCGCCAAGATGCGCGTGTTCCGGGTGCCCGCTTTCCTCGGCGCGGCGTTGATGCTCGGCTTGCTCGGCACCTTGCTGCTGTTCGTGTCAAGGAGCCTCTAAGAATGCGTGGCATCACCTTCGACATCGCTCATATGTTGGCCGGCTCGCTGGTGCTGGTGAGCTTCATGCAGCTCTACCAGGACCGGCTCTATGCGCTGCTCAACATCTTCGCCTTGCATGCGTTGGTGCTGGCCGCTTCGGTCGCCTGGCAGGCTTTCATTCAGGATGCGCCGCATCTTTATCTGACGGCGATGATCGCGCTGGTGTTCAAGGCCATCATTATCCCAGTGGCGCTGCACCGGATCATCGTGCGTCTCGGCATCCACCGCGAGATCGAGACCGTGGTCGGCGTCGGTCCGGCGATGCTGCTGGGCATGGGCCTGGTCGCGCTCGCCATGGTGGTGATGCTGCGGGTGACCGCGGACGCCGATCCGCTGGCGCGCGAGGATCTCGCCTTCGCGCTGTCGGTGGTGCTGCTCGGTCTGCTGATGATGGTGACGCGGCGCAACGCGGTGAGCCAGGTGATCGGCTTCATGTCGCTGGAAAACGGCCTGGTGCTGGCCGCGACCGGCGCCAAGGGCATGCCGCTCGTGGTCGAGATCAGCGTCGCCTTCTCGGTGCTGATCGCCTTCATCGTGATCGGCATCTTCCTGTTCCGGATCAGAGAGCGCTTCGATACCGTCGACGTGCAGGCGCTCGATAAGTTCCGCGGAGAGCGGCGATGAAATTCGACGCACTCGCCGGCGTTCTGCTGATTCCGGCCGTGGCGGCGGCACTGCTCGCCGCCCTGCCCGGCTATCGCTTGAGCGCGCGGCTCAACGTGCTGGCGGCATTCCTCAGCTGCGCCACCGCGGTGTCGCTGTTCGTGGTGCAGCCGACCTCCGGCCCCTATCTGCTGGTGGACGACCTCAACAAGGTCTTCATCGTGCTCACGACGTTCGTCGGCTTCACCACCAGCGTATTCAGCGCGAGCTATATCGAACACGAGATCGAGATCGGCCGGCTGACGCCGACCTTCGTGCGCTTCTATCACGCCATGTACCAGGTGCTGATGTTCGCCATGAACCTCGCGCTGGTGGCCAACAATATCGGCCTGATGTGGGTCGCCATCGAACTGGCGACGCTCACCACCGTGCTGATGGTCGGCATCTACCGCACGCACGAGGCGCTGGAGGCGGCCTGGAAATATTTCATCCTCGGCAGCGTCGGCATCGCGCTGGCGCTGTTCGGCACCATTTTGGTCTATATGGCGGCGCGGCCGGTAATCGGCGAAGGGCTCTACGCCATGGTGTGGACCGTGCTGGTGACCCAAGCCGCGAATTTCGATCCCGCGCTGCTCAACGTCGCCTTCGTGTTCCTGCTGCTCGGCTACGGCACCAAGGTAGGCCTCGCGCCGCTGCACGCCTGGCTGCCCGACGCACATGCCGAGGGCCCGACGCCGATCTCGGCGGTGCTGTCCGGCCTGCTGCTCAACGTCGCATTGTATGCGCTGCTGCGCTTCAAGATGCTGCTGGCGCTCAACCCGGCGGCGATCGCGCCCGGTCCGCTGATGGTGACCATGGGGCTGATCTCCTGCGTGTTCGCCGCCTTCATGCTGTACCGCCGGCGCGACATCAAACGCATGTTCGCCTATTCCTCGATCGAGCACATGGGCATCATCGTGTTCGCCTTCGGCATGGGCGGCCCGCTGGCGAATTTCGCCGCCCTCCTGCACATGACCATGCATTCGCTGACCAAGTCGGCGATCTTCTACGCGGTCGGCCATATCGCGCAGGTCAAGGGCACGCAGAAGATCGCCGACATGGGCGGGCTGACCGTGACCAATCCCATCCTCGGGTGGGGTCTGGTGCTCGGCGTGGTGGCCATCGCAGGCCTGCCGCCGCTCGGCATTTTCATGAGCGAGTTCCTGGTGGTGAGCTCGACCTTCGCGCGCGAGCCGTGGCTGGCGACCATCCTCGTGTTCGGCATTCTGGTCGGGCTGGGCGGCCTGTTCCTGCGGCTCAACACGATTGCCTTTGGCGAGCCGCGCGGACCGACCGCGCCGGCGCAGGCGTCCTATGTGCCGATGTTCGCGCATCTGGCCATTGTGGCGATGGCCGGCATCTACATGCCGCCGGCGCTGGTCACCGGTTTCCAGAACGTCGCCAGGCTGTTGGGATAGCGGCATGGCCCTGCTCGACACCATAGCGCATCGCGAAACGGTCAAGCGGCACCGGCCATGGCCGCGCGCCATCGTCACCGACGACGGCTGGCGGCAGGCGATCGACCATCTCGCGGCTGGGCGCTGCACGCTGCTCGGGCTTTGGGGCGATGCAGGCGACGTGCACATGGCGCTGCTGGCGGAGACCTTCGACGAAATTGCCGTGCTCAGCTACGCCTGCAAGAACGGACAATATCCAAGCGTGGCAGCGCGCCACCCGCCGGCGATCCGGCTGGAACGCGCCATCCGCGATCTGTTCGGCCTCGACGCGGCCGGTGCGCCCGACACCCGCAGTTGGCTCGATCTTGGATTCTGGGACGTGCGGCAGCCGCTCGGCAAAAAGCAGCCCGCCCACAAGCCCGCGCCGTACGCTTTCCTGCCCGCGGAAGGCGAAGGCCTGCACCAGATTCCGGTCGGGCCCGTGCATGCCGGTATCATTGAGCCGGGGCATTTCCGCTTCACCGCCAATGGCGAACACGTGGTGCGGCTCGAGCAGCGGCTCGGTTATGTGCACAAGGGCATTGAGCAGCTGATGGCGGGTGCTACGCTCGACAACGCGGCGCGCTTGGCCTGCCGCACCTCGGGCGACAGCACGGTCGCTTATGCCTTCGCGTTTGCGCAAGCGGTGGAAGCCGCGTTGCAGGTGAAGGCGCCGCCGCGCGCGGCTTACTTGCGCGCGCTGATGGCGGAACTCGAGCGCCTCGCCAATCATTTCGGGGATATCGGCGCGATCTGCAACGATGCGTCGTTTTCGCTCATGCATGCGCAATGCGGCATCTTGCGCGAGCGCACGCTGCGCGCGGCCGAGGCCTGCTTCGGCCATCGCCTGATGATGGACGCGATCGTTCCCGGCGGCGTCGCGCGCGACATCGCGGCGGACGGCTACGGCGCAGGTGCAGGCGCTGGTCACAGAAATCAGCCGCGTATTTCCGCGGCTGGTCGAGCTCTACGACAACACCGCCTCGCTGCAGGATCGCACCGTGGCCACCGGCATCACAAGGCCGGACTTTGTACGCCAGTTCGGCGCTGGCGGTTATGTCGGGCGCGCTTCCGGCCGCGCCTTTGACGCACGCCGCGTGCCGGGTTGCGCGCCCTACAGCGATCTCAAGTTCGAGGTGCCAGTGCTGGATGCCGGCGACGTCAATGCGCGGGTGTGGATCCGCATTCGCGAAGTCGAGCAGAGCCTGGCGCTGGTCGAGCAAATTCTTGGGCGCCTGCCGGATGGCGCGCTGACCGCTGACATCAAATTTCCGAGCGAGAATTGCGAAGGCCTCGGGCTCGCGGAAGCCTTCCGCGGCGACGTGCTGATATGGCTGCGGCTCGACGGCAAGGGACGCGTCGAGCGCTGCCACCTGCGCGACGCATCATGGTTCCAATGGCCGCTGTTGGAAACGGCGATCGAAGGCAACATCGTCGCCGACTTCCCGCTCTGCAACAAATCGTTCAACTGCTCGTATTCGGGGCACGATCTCTAATGCGCAGGACGCTGTTCGAAAGCTTCATCCACGGGCCGCTCACCGAGCTGGCCCCCGCGCCCGACGAGGCGGGCCTCGCCGAGCTGGCGCAGGCGGTAAACCGCGCCGCCCGCGCCAAGCTCGGCCGCTCGCTGTCGATCCGCCAGGTCGATGCCGGCTCCTGCAACGGCTGCGAATTGGAAATCCATGCGCTGGGCAATGCGTTTTACGATCTCGAACGCCTCGGCCTGCGGTTCGTGGCGTCGCCGCGTCATGCCGACGTACTGATGGTGACCGGCCCGGTCACCAAGAACATGCGCGAAGCACTTCAGCGCACCTACAACGCCACGCCCGATCCGAAATGGGTGGTGGCGGTCGGCGCCTGCGCCGTCGACGGCGGTCTGTTTGCCGGCAGCTACGCGGTGGCAGGCGGCGTCAACGACGTGGTGCCGGTGGACCTCACGATCCGCGGCTGCCCGCCCAACCCGCGCCAATTGCTGGCCGGACTGTTGGCGCTGTTGCAGACGGCATCCTAAAAAATAAAACAGCCGCAGACTGGCGAGCTCCCTCTCCCATGGGAGAGGTAAAGGGCATACGCGGCAGCGTTACACCGCCACCTTGGTGAGGAAGTCTTCGACTTCGCTGCGCAGATTGCTGGCCGCCTCTTCCACCGATTCCGAGGCGGCGAGTACGGTCTGCGCCGACTGCCGGGTTTCGGTGGTGGCGCCGGCCACTTCGCTCAAAACCGTGACAATCAGCTTGGCGCCTTCGGCGGCGCTATTGACATTTTGCGAAATCTCGCTGGTCGCGGCGTTCTGTTGCTGCACCGATGCGGCAACGGCGGACGTATAGTTTTCGATTTCCCGCATGCGGAGGGCAATTCGCCCGATCGCTTCCACGGCCTTGCCGGTTGAATTCTGCACTTCTTGGATCTGGCTGGAAATATCCTCGGTCGCCTTCGCAGTCTGCACGGCAAGCGACTTAACCTCGGAAGCCACCACCGCGAAGCCGCGGCCGGCTTCGCCGGCGCGCGCCGCCTCGATGGTCGCGTTGAGCGCCAACAGATTGGTTTGCCCGGCGATATTGCGAATGAGTTTGGTGACGTCGCCGATCTTCTGCGCACCTTGTGCGAGCGCGGCAATATCCTGATTGGTCACCTGCGCCTCGCCGACCGTGACCCGCACCACTTCGCTGGTCTGGTTGAGCCGGCGCCCGATCTCCGCGATTGAACTTGACAATTCCTCGGCGGCTATCGCCGCGGTCTCGACATTGGTCGAGGCTTCGTTCGACGTCCGCACCGCGCTTTCGGCACGTTGCGAGGTATGGCCGGACGCGTTGAACAGGCCTGCCGCCGTCGACCGCATTTCACCCGCACTGCCGGCCACGGTTTGCAGGAGATTTTCGGCACGCTCGCGGAACGTCGAGATCGCGTTTTCAATCACGGCGCGGCGCTTTTCCTGCTGCTGCAGTTCCGTGCGTTGCAGCTCGGCCTGCCGCCGCTCGGTGATGTCCTCATGCGTGCCGATCCAGCCGCCGCCCTTCATCGGGTGGTTGGTAACCAGCAATAGATGGCCGCCCTTGGACTTGACCTCATGCACGATCGTGCGGCCCAGTCCAACCGCCGTCAGAAATTCTTTCCGGTATTCCTGCGGATCGCGCGAGAACGTGCCCTTGGCGACCCGTCTGCGCCAGCACGTCGGACAGCGTGGACCCCGGTTTTACGTCGTCCGGCGTCAGTTCATACATTTTGTAATATTGCGCGTTGCACACCACCAGCCGCTCCGAGGCGTCGAACATGCACAGTCCCTGCGCCATGCTATCGATAGCAGTGCGCACCTGCTCGACTTCCCGGCTTTGATGTCTGGTGAGCAGAATGCCGGTCAGAGACATCGCTATTTGTGCAACGACCGCGGCGACAACGGCGGTGAGTGCCGTTTTCGACAGAGCGGGGATGGCCGCGGCGGCCCAGCCATTGGCAAAGACAATCAGCACGCCGAAAGCGAGCAAAAATGACGCAAGTCCGACCAATACGACAAGCCACGAGGCGCGCTTCAAGCTGAGGGAAAAGAACATTCTGAATATGTTTCCATTGTCCAAGTCGGCGGTGCGGATTATTCCTTGTCCGGCTTTTTTTGCGGTTAATTGACGGTAAGCAATTCGTTAACGAAGCGGCCGGACCCATTCCGTGAAATGCAGGCCTTGCGTACGCATCCGGCTATTTTCCGCCGTTGCCTAAAAACGACCATGGGCCGGCCTTTGCCGCATGGCGGTTAGGTTGCTGGCTGGCTCTCGCAAGATGTGATGTATTTCAAGCGGCTTGCAGAAACTGCTTAAAGGAGCCGTTGGTGAAACTCGTGCTGTTCCAGACCGCGCCCGGCGCTGAATTATTGCCCGGCGTGCTCACCGATCGTGGCGTGGTCGATATTTCTGCTGCAGTGCAGAAAAGCCATACGCCGCAGCTGACCATGCAGGGCATAATCGATCAATTCGAGCGCCTGCGACCTGTGCTGGAAAAATTGGCCAGCCAAGGTGCTGCCTTGCCGCTCGAGACCGTGCGCCTGCGTCCGCCACTGCCGCGCCCCGGCAAGATTCTCGCCTGTATCGCCAATTACTGGGAACATGCCCAGCGCGAGCCGCGCCCGCTCAACATGTTCCTGAAAAATCCCGATGCGGTGGTCGGACCGGGCGACACCATCATGCTGCCCGAGTTCACCGTGCCGTGGATGTTCATGCACGAAGCCGAGCTTGCAATCGTGATCAAGGGGCCGGCCAAGATGGTGAAGGCCAAGGACTGGAGAAGCGCGGTGTTCGGCTATACCGCGATGATCGACGTGTCGGCGCGCGAGCAAGGCCGAAAAACATGGCCAGCGAGCCCGCTCACGAGCTGGCTTGGAAAATCATTCGATACTTTTGCGCCCATAGGGCCATGCATTGCGACAGCAGACGAAATCAAGGAGCCCAACGATCTGATCGTGCGATTCTGGAATAACGGTCAGCTCCGCCACAACTACAATACCGACGACATGGAGCACCGCGTCCCGGAACTGATCGAGTTCGCCACTACGGTGATGACCTTGAATTCCGGCGATCTCATCTCCTGCGGCACCAACCACGAAGGCCTTGGCGCCCTGCAGGATGGCGAGACCGTGGAGATCGAAATCCAGAACATCGGCAAGATGAGCTTGAAGGTTTCCGATCCGCTCAAACGCAAATGGGAACGCGGCGTTTATATGGGCGCCGATTCCACCAATCCCGATGCGGTGAAGCGTCACCGGCCGCAAGGTGACATCGCGGTCGATCGAACGGTTTAGCCATGGACGGACAAATGGACATTGCAAAAGGCGAAATCCGCGACGGCATGCAGATCGATTGGGACGCACCCATCAAAATGGACGATGGGCTCGTGCTGCGCGCCGACGTGTTCCGCCCAGTCGGCAGCGGCCGGCACCCCGTCATCCTCACTTATGGCCCTTACGCCAAGGGCCAGGCCTTTCAGGAAGGCTACAAGGGCAATTGGACGCGGCTGATCAAGGCGGCGCCCAACGTGCTCGAAGGCTCCAGCAACAAATACCAAAATTGGGAACTGGTGGACCCGGAGAAATGGGTGCCGGACGGTTACGTCATCGTGCGCGTCGATTCACGCGGCGCCGGCCGCTCGCCGGGTTATCTCGATGTTTGGTCGCCGCGCGAGACGCAGGACCTCTACAGTTGCGTCGAATGGGCGGGGACGCAAAGCTGGAGCAATGGCAAGGTCGGGATCAACGGCATTTCCTATTACGCCATGAACCAGTGGGATGTCGGCGCGCTGAAGCCGCCGCACCTCGCTGCCTTGTGCATCTGGGAAGGCTCGTCCGACTATTACCGCGAACTGAGCCGGCACGGCGGCATCTTAAGCAGTTTCTTCAAGAGCTGGTTCGGCCGCCAGGTGCTGCGCGTGCAGCACGGCGTCGGCGAGCGCGGCTGCAAGAATCCAGTCACGGGAGAAACCGCCGCCGGTCCCGAAACCTTGTCGGAAGAGGAACTCGCCAAGAACCGTGCCGACTGCCCCGGCGAGATCAAGCAGCGCCGCCTTTACGACGACTATTACGCCGCGCGCACGGCAAAGTTCGAAGATATTGAGGCGCCGTTGCTGTCGGCCGGCAACTGGGGCGGCATGGGCCTGCACACCCGCGGCAATTTCGAAGGCTGGCTGCGCGCCGGCTCCAAGCAGAAATGGCTGGAAGTGCACGGCGATACCCACTTCACGCATTTCTACAGCAATTACGGCGAAGCCTTGCAGAAGCGCTTCTTCGGCCACTTCCTTAAAGGCGAGAACACCGGCTGGGACAAGCAGCCGCGCGTCGCGCTCAATATCCGCCATCCGGACGAAAAATTCGTGTTGCGGGCCGAGAATGAGTGGCCGCTCGCGCGCACCCGCTGGACAAAGTATTTTCTGCTGCCTGATGGCCAATCGCTTGGCCCCGATGCGCCCGCGACCGAGACGACGTTAAGCTACGAGACCACCGGCGATGGCCTCACCTTCAGCACGCCGCCGCTGACCAAAAGCCTGGAAATTACCGGTCCGGTCGCCGCCAAGCTTTGGGCGTCGTCGCAAACCACCGATGCCGACCTCTTCCTGGCACTGCGTCTCATCGACCCGGCGGGCAAGGAAGTCACCTTCATCGGCTCCAACGACCCGCGCACGCCGGTGGGGCTGGGCTGGCTGCGCGCGTCGCATCGCAAGCTCGACCCCAAACTGTCGCGCGCCGTACCGGCCCTGGCACACGCACGACGAGGCCTGGCCGCTCAAGCCCGGCGAGCCGGTCGAGCTCGATATCGAGATCTGGCCGACCTGCATCGTGGTGCCGCCCGGCTATCGGCTGGCGTTGACCGTGCGCGGCAAGGATTACGAAGTCGACGGCAGCGATGCGGCGCTCCCCAATGCGCCCTATCCGATGAAGGGCGTCGGCCCCTTCCTGCATAGCGATCCGGACGACCGGCCAGCCGCGATTTTCGGCGGCCGGAACACGCTGCATTTTGCCGCCGGCAAGCAGCCATACCTCTTGTTGCCGGTGATACCGGAGGCGTAAGCTTGCGGAAAAACTAAAATCATAACAGGGAGGAACCAATGATTAAGCGTGTCGTTACGATTGCGCTGGCGACCGCTTGGCCTATTGGCTGTCGCGGCGCCTGTGCTGGCGCAAAAATATCCGGACCGCACCGTCACCATCATCGTGCCCTACCCGGCCGGCGGTCCGACCGACGAAACGGCGCGCGTCATCGCAAATTTCCTGTCCAAGAAGCTCGGCCAGAATTTCATCGTCGAGAACGTCACGGGCGGCAGCACCATCATCGCCACCAACAAACTCGCCAAGTCGACGCCGGACGGCTACACGCTGCTGGTGCACAATTTGCAGATCACGGCGAACGTCACGCTGTTCAAGAATTTGCCGTTCGACACGGAGAAAGACATCGTTTCGGTGGGGCTCATCAACAGAAATCCCCTGGTGCTGGTCGGCCGCCCGGGTCTGGCGCCGAAAAACCTCAAGGACCTGATTGCGCTGATGCAGAAGGAACATTTGAAGGAGGCGCTGCCCGGCTTCGGCACCACCGGGCATTTGACCTCGTCGCTGTTTATCCAGGTCACCAAGGCCAAGCTCGACCAGATTCCGTATCGCGGCGCCGCGCCGGCGATGACCGACCTTTTGGGCGACCATGTCGATCTGTTCATCGGCACGCCGCAGTCGATCGTGGGCCATGTCGCGGCCGGCAAACTGAAGGCCTATGGCATCACGTCGAAGGAGAAATCGCCGCTGCTTCCGCACGCCGAAAGCATCGTGGATCTGCTCGGACCGCAGTTCGAAATTCTCTATTGGCAAGGCATGTTCGCGCCGGCCGGCACGCCAGAGCCGGTGATCAAGACGCTGAACGCCGCGCTGCAAGATGCGGTGTCCGACCCGGCGATCCTCAAGACCTGGACGGCCGAGGGCGTGTCGCCGTTCCCGAAGGATCAGCGCTCGCCGGCGGCGGCGAAAGCTATGTTCGAGAGCGAAACCGCGCGCTGGAGCAAGATCATCAAGGACAACAATATTACGGTGAAGCAGTAGCGGGGCCCGGCGTCAGCGCACCGGCTGCAGCACCTGTTCGAGCCAGTCCCACATATAGGCCGAGCAGATGCTCTGATTGTCGATCTGGCAGTGGTGGTAGCCGCCCTCTTCGCGGGTGAATATTTTCATGGTCTTTTGCTTCGAGCCGACGGCGTCGAAGCATTTCCGCGCCTCGCTCAAGGGAATCTGCTCGTCGCCTTCGCCGTGCAGCATCACAAATGGGCAGGTTATTTTCTGCACCACGCCATCGAGCTTGAACGGCTCGAGGCGCTTTAAGACGTCGTCTTGCGACGTCGCGTTCAAGACCCACGAGATATGTTGGGCGGCGACGGAAAGCGACGGCGTGTCCGCCTGCGCCAGGCGCTCGAACCGGTCGAGCCAGATTTTCCGGTAGTCCCACTGCGCGCCCCAGGCGATGCAGCAGGCAAAGCGCTGCTCGAACGCCGCCGCGCGCGGCGCGTAGTAGCCGCCCAGGCTGATCGCCATCACGCCGATGCGCTTGGCATCGACCTCGGGCCGGCCGCTGAGATAATCGAAGGCCGGCGTCGCATAATGTTCGGTATCGTGACGCAAATAGAGCCCGCGGAAGCGGATGCTCTCGCCGTTGCCCGGACCGTCGACGATCAGGCAGGCGATGCCGCGCGCGGCGAGATCGGCGACACCCTTGAAGTATTGAATCTCCTTGGTGACGTCGAGGCCGTCGAAGAACACCATGGCCGGCACTTTACCGCCGCGGTTGGCCGGCTCCGCGTGGACGTAGATCGCCGGCAGAGTGGTGCCGTCATACGGAATTTCCACGTGCTCGAGGCGCGGCCGCTTGATGTATTTCGCCGCGTCGCGAAAGCAATGCACCCCGCGCATGTAGGCTTCGTTCCCTTCCTTGCTCTTCGGTTGCAGGAAGCGCTCGCCGACGTGGTAATAGGCGCTGGCGCGCTGCAGATATTGCGCGCCGCTCGTCGCGTGGCCTTCGGCAATGCGCTCGCGGCCGCGGTCCTCGACGGCACGCGCCTCGCGCGACCATTCCCGGAACCAGGCGTCGTCGTCACCGACGACTTTCTTGAGCCGCAGCCCGACCCGGTTGACCTCGCCGATTTCCGCGCCGCCCCAGGGCGCCATGTTCAGCCCGATCAGCAGCCCATGCGACCAGCGGTAATTTTCCGGGAAGTAAGTGAACGACAATTCTTCCGGCGCGGCAGCCATAGGCGTACTCCCTCAGTAATGGCGATGGATGGTAACGATGCTTCGTCAGGCGACCTTACGCGTTGCCGTTGCCGCCCTTCGGAGCGTCCGTGTCGGGCCGGAACTTGGTTTCCGGCTTGAGACCCTTGCGCTTCTGCTGCGCGCTGATCAGCCCGTTCTCGAGATAGCGGCCGAGCGCCGCCCGCTTGGCGGCTTCGTCCCATTGCGGCAGCCAGTCGCCGAGCGAATAGCCGAACCAGGGCGGCTGCGGGCGCAGCGGTTCGAAGCCGAGTTCGGCCCAGATCGTCTTGGCGCGCTCCATGTATTCCTGCTTCGGCAGCGCCAGCGGCGGCATGTCGCCCTTCATGGTCGCATCCATCAGCAGCGTCGAATCCTCTTCGCTGTCGTGCTCGCGCTTGGGTCCGTGGCCCTGGCCGCGGTGCGGCACCGCTTGCACGTCCTCGACCGGGTTCATGCGATAGGCCATCGCCCACAGCAGGGCATCGGCGTTGTCGGCGGAGATGTCTTCGTTGACCGCGATGCAGATCTTGCCGCAATCGCCCTTGAAGAACGCGGCGCCATAGAGCGCGCGCCAGATCTCGGTGCGCGACATGCCCTTCTCGACCGTGATGATGGTAACCCGCAGCAGCCCGGTGAGCGGCTCATGCAAGGCGACGCGCTTGACGCCGCGCAGGCCCAGCGTGTTGCGCAGATGCGAGAGGAACAGCGGCTCGTAGGCGACGCGCTTGATCACGCTCGATTCGCTCGGCGCCACCTGACTGATATAGGACGGGATGATCGGCTGCTTGCGATGGGTGATTGCGGTCACCTGCATCGGCATATTGAATTCTTCCAGCGCCACGTGGCCGTGCAACTCGCCGAACGGCGCCTCCGGCTCAAGATATACGGTGTCGATCAGTCCCTCGATCACCAGCTCGGACTCGGCCGGCACCAGCAGGTCGACGGTGCGCGCGCGCACGACATTGATCGGCTCGCCGGCAAGCCCGCCGGCAACGGTGAATTCGTCGACGCCGATCGGCAGCTTCTGCGGACCCATGAACGCCACATAGGGCGGACAGCCGAGCACGATGGCGCAGGGCATCGGCTCGCCGCGCTTCTGGTATTTGAGGTAATGCTGGTAGCCGCCGGCGCCGCCGACGCGCGTTGCCATCCGCACCACCAGCCGGTCCGGCGCCTTCAACGCCGCGCGGTAGGTGCCCATGTTCTGAATGCCGGTCTCGGGATCGCGCGTGATGACGTTGGTCGCGGTCAGCGTCGGCGCGCTGTCGAAACCCGGGGTCGATACCGGGATCGGCAGCCGGTCGAGGCCGTGGCCTTCGCCTTGCAGGTCCTGGCCCTCGATCACGACCTCCTGGCAGACCGCTTCGTTGACCAGCCGCGGCTCGATCGGGTTGGCGATGGCATGATCCCACTTGGCCGGGATGTCCGCGACTTTCGCGTCCATGCCGATGCTGTAAATCTCCGGATTGGCGGCGATGGCGCCGACCACAACCGGGATATCGTATTTGCGCCCGCGCCCGTCGATGATGTTGGTGAACAGGAAGGCCTTGCGATCCTCCTCGGCGAGGCCGCCGACGAACTGCCAGCGCACCAGCGGATGCAATTCCGAATCCTTGTTGATCGGCCGCGTGATGGTGCGCACCAGGCCGCGCTGTTCCAGCGCCGCTAGATGCTCGTGAAGATCTCGGTAGGTTCGCGTCGACTTGCGTCATGGTGCCGTTCCCGCAAGACCCGGCCAGGACGGCCGCGTTTGGCGCGTCCGCAGCCCGCGCAGTTCTACCATTAAACGACCTCGCGGGATCAAGTGATGGCGCGGCCTCAGGAATAGTACGGGCGTGACTTCGCCAAGCGCCCGCGGTTAGAGTTGCCGAAAGCAACCGGGAGGCTTTCGATGGAAGAGATGTTCATTCAGACCGATGAGCAGCGGGCGATTCTTGAATCCGTTAAACGTTTCGTCGCCGATGTGGTGACGCCGAAGGCGCCGGCTCTGGATGCCATGACGGACCCGGCGGCGGGCTATTCCGAGGAAATCGTCGCGGCCGCCGATGCCGTCGGCATCCGCACCATGACGTTGTCCGAGAAGTATGGCGGGCTGGGCACCAACTCCCTCACCACCGCGATGGTGGTGGAGGAACTGGCGCGCGGCGACCTCGGCACATCGGTGGTCATGGCACAGACCCTGAAGCTGGCGCATATCATGGAAATGGCGCTCAACGAGGAGCAGCAGAAGCGCTCGCTCGCGATTTTCGCCAAGGACCCGACGGGCGTCCTGGCGATCGGCATCACCGAGCCGGACAATGCATCGAATTATTTCCTGCCTTACCCGACGCCGATGCGCACCACCGGCGAGCGAACCAAGGGCGGCTGGATCGTGAACGGCATGAAGCACTTCATCTCGAACGGCAATCGCGCCAGCTTCTATCTGGTGTTCATCCAGACCGAGAAAGGCAAGCCGATGGCCGAAGGCATGACCTGCTTCCTGCTCGAGCGCGGGCGGCAGGGCTTCACCATCGGCCGCGTGCACGACAAGATGGGCGAGCGGCTCGCCAACAACGCCGAACTGGTCTTCCAGGACTGCTTCTTTCCCGACGAGAACCGGGTCGGCGAAGTGGGCAAGGGTTTTGAAGTGCTCGCCCGCTTCTTTCCGTCAAGCAATTCCTACGCGGCGGCGAGCATTCTCGGCGTCGCGGTCGCGCTGTATGAGAAGGCAGTGCACTGGGCCAAGCTCCGCGTGCAAGGCGGCAAACCGCTGATCGAGCATGACGGCATCCGCGCCCAGCTCGCCGAGATGAAGATGTTGATTGACGCGTCGCGGTCCTACATCCATCGCGCCTGCTGGCTGGCCGATCACCAGGATCAAGGCTGGGACCGCACGCTGGGCGCCCTGCCCAAGGCCATGGCATCGCAGGCGGCCTGGAAGATCGCCACCTGGACGCTCGAGATTCATGGCGGCTATGGCTACATGAAGGAAATCGGCGTCGAGAAGCTGATTCGCGATGCGGCCGCCTTCCTCCATTCGGATGGCGTCAATCGCACGCTGTTCCTGAAGGCCGCGAACTTCATGTTCGAATGAGGAGCCACCGCGCCAAGGCTCGGGTTTTTCCCTGAACCTTGGCCTAGGCGCCACCGGATTCCGCCTTGCCGGCGGACTCCATATGGCCGTCCCAGCGTTTGGCGAACGGCGCGGCGATGCCGAACTGGTCGAGCACGCGCGCCACGATGTGATCGACAATATCGTCGATGGATTTGGGATGGTTGTAAAAGGCCGGCATCGGCGGAATGATCGTCACCCCCATGCGCGCCAGCTTCAGCATGTTTTCGAGGTGCAGCTCGGATAACGGCGACTCGCGCGCGACCAGCACCAGCCGCCGCCGTTCCTTGAGCACGACATCGGCGGCACGATGCACAAGATGCTCGCCATAACCATGGGCGATGCTGGCCAGCGTGCGCATCGAGCACGGGATCACCACCATGCCCTCGGTGATAAACGAACCCGAAGAGATCTCGGCCGCCATGTTCCCTGCATTGTGGTAGACGGTGGCGAGCGCGCATACCTGCTTAACGGTGTAGGGCGTCTCATGCTCGATGGTGCGCCGCGCCCAATTGCTGATGACGAGATGGGATTCCACCGCGCAGTCCTTGAGCGCCTCAAGCAGCCGCACGCCGAGGATTGCGCCGGTGGCCCCGGTCAGGCCGACGATTAGCCGTCGCATTTGACTTCCCTCCTTGGCCGACGCGCCGCCGGCGCCACGTTCGTTCGTGCATCGCCCTGCTTGTTACGTCGGAAGTTCGAGCGTCTCCTTATGGCCAAAGCCCTTGCTGTTGTCGATCAGCACGATGCGCGCCGGCTGCAGCCGATAGACCCCCGTGCGCGCATAGGCCTGCCGCAGCTTCAACGGCCCCGCCGCCAGTTGTCCGAGGAAAGGGTAACGCGCTTCGAGTTGGGCAAGGTGGCGCGTGCGTTCGTCCGCCGCCACGATCCGGCGGGCCGTGCCAGCGATCTGCACGCCTCGAATGGCCGCAAAATCCGAGTAATCCGGCGCCACCGTGGCGGCGACACGCGGCTCCGCCTCGATTTCGCGGGAATGCCGCGTGTCGGGCTCGGACACCCAGACAAGCGCCAATCCATCGCAGGCGTAGAACAGGTTTGCCGCGTGCGGCCCGCTCGCACCGGATGTGGCGAGCGACATCACGTGGTGCGCGGCAAGAAAGTCGCTGATCCGCCGGCCGAGCTCTGTGTTCATGCTACCCTGAAGCCTCGCCGCCGCGCCAATCGAACCTCTGGATTGCTGTGGCAGTCAAATTGCCAGTCATGAAAGTTCTTGGCTAAAACCTTTCGAGATTGTCTGAAATCCTTTCTCGATATCATTTTCTATTTCGCGCCACGACGAAAATACAATTTTGAAGGATCGGCAAAAAGAATAATTTGTCTTGGATCACACAATTCAAGGCGTAGAAAAATTTCCCCAATCGGCTTTCGTAAGGACAGTCCAAGGGTCGGAATGATCGGTGCAATGCACTCTCTATAGAGAAATCGAAATGAGCAAGATACGCCGTAATCTCTTGAATAGAATATTCACGAATGTGGCTGAAATGTCCGTACCGCTCATAATCTTGGGAAAACTTAAAGATCGGAAGACCGAATTGTCTCCGTAGCAGTATTTTTGCATAGGTGCCTAAGCGGGCACCGTTCGGTGTGGAAATAATGATCTTTCCACCAGGCCTCAATATGCGGCGAAATTCGCGAAACGCCTGGTTAGGCCGCCGATACAGGTGTTCAAAGACCTCCAACATTATGATCACATCGACGGAATTATCTTTCAACGGAAGTGGAGATTCTTCAATATCGCACTTCAAACTCTGGAACTTCCAGGACGGATCCCTGGTAAATTCGTCTGATCGGGGCATTTCAATGGTAAGAATGTTTTGGAACCCCTTAAGACTCAAATAGGCCGGTATAAAATATGGAAAACTGCCGATGTCGACGATGGCGTCCGACTTCTGGCAGGAATTTTCGAGATAATGAGCGCTGAAAATGAGCCGTTCAAACTGTCCCCTTACAACATACTGATAGCTATCCGCGCTGTGCTTTTCCAGATAGCTCAATATGTCCGAGACAACATGATCACCCATTATTTCCACCGGGTTTAGACCAGCCGTCATCGCTGCATTCCAAAAATATCTGAATGACCGCAGACGGTCGCGGCCGGTGGACCGATCATGTTTTTGTAAAACCGCATTGGGCGTACGCTAACTGCCAAAATAGTCTGAATGGCTTCTGGATACAAACCTTGATTTTCCGACGAAGTACCCCGATGAGACCGATAGTGAATTGCGCCAAATTCGGTACCGGGAGCGTCCCTGGGAATTGCTTGGAAGGTGGCGGATTAAAAGCTAAAACAACAGCCATAGGCGACCGGGCGATATCGCTCGTAGAGTGCCAGTCCGCCTACCGAACATTTCCGAACAACAAATCGACGAAAAGCGTAAGCTGACGATCGTATCGGGGTCACAAGGCGGGATAGTTCGAAATGCAATTGCGGCAAAAATCGCGACATCCAGGTTCGCAACCGGCCGCAAAGGTTGTTGGGTCGTATATCGACAACAGTGCAAGATGACGTGATTATCGTCGACTCCAATGATGTCCCGATCGGAATCGCGCCCAAGCTCGAAGCGCATCGGAACGGCCTACGGCACCGCGCCATATCCGTCGTCATTGGCGATCGACGCGGGCGTATCCTGCTGCATCGGCGCGCGGCCGGAAAATACCACTCGGCAGGCCTGTGGACGAACACCTGCTGCAGCCATCCGCGGCCCGGCGAGCGCGCAATCGATGCCGCTGTCCGCCGCTTGGCCGAGGAGATGGGCATTGTCTGCCCGCTCGCCTTTATATTTTCGATGAATTACCGCGCCGAAGTGTCAAATGATCTGGTTGAGCATGAAATCGTGCATGTCTTCGGCGGTCACTTCGGTGGCGTACCCGCTCCAGACCCGGTCGAGGTGTCGGATTGGTGCTGGAAACCGTTCATCGAAGTCGAACGTGACGTCGACGAGCGCCCCGAAATTTACACAGTCTGGTTCCGAAAGATTCGGCATGAATTTTGGAATCAGGTGGTCGGGTCGCTGGACAATTCCCCGGCATAGCCGAAGGCCTTTGAGGATCGCGAGAACGCCTGCATGACCGACTTGAATCAGCTAAAAGACGATCTCGTCACCGCGAACCGGATTCTCGCCGACAATAACGTGCTCAATTCGTTCGGCCACGTATCGATCCGGCATCCGGACAATGCCGGCCATTTTCTCATGGCGCGCGCCCGAGCGCCCATGTGCGTCGAGCTCGACGACATCATGGAGTTCACGCTCGACGGCAAAGTCGTTGGCCCGGAACCCGGGAAGCCCTATTCGGAGCGATTCATCCACGGCGCAATCCTGGAGGCCCGTGCGGACGTCAATTCGGTCGTTCACAATCACAGCCCGAATATCGTTCCGTTCTCGGTCGTGAAGAAGCAATGCTTCTGCGCGGTCATGCACATGGCGGCGCCGATCGGCCGCGACGTTCCGAACTGGGATATTCGCGACAAGTTCGGCGACAGCACCAACCTGCTGGTGACCAACATGGAAATGGCGCGCGACCTTGCCAAATCGCTCGGCTCGCGCACGGTGGCCCTCATGCGCGGCCACGGCTGCGTGGTCGTGGGTAAATCGCTGCGCGAGGCGGTGTTCACCTCGATCTACACGGAAATCAACGCGCAAATGCTCTGCAAGGCACTGGCCATGGGCGAGGTCACCTATTTGAGCGACGGCGAAATCGCCGCCAACACCAAAGGCCGCGCCGGCTTCACGCTCGAGCGCGGCTGGGAGAACTGGTGCCGTAGCGTAAATCGGCCCTACTATCCGCTGGCCTGGGACATGGGTCCGGGCTTTTCCCGCAGCGACAAGTAGACACGCACCGGCTCGGAATAACGGCAAGCGTCCGGCCGCAGTCCCGCGCGGACGCGGCAGAACGGCCAGCCTCACTTCTTCTTTTTGATCTTCTTGGGTTCCCGCTTCTTTTCGCCCGGCTGGCGGCCGGGCTCGAAGCCGCCGACTTCGTGATAGGTGACTTTATTCTCGGTTTCGAACGCCCTGACGGCGGGTATCTGTCCCGGCAACCCGAGTTCGTTCCAACGCGCGGCCACCTGATCGTAGATTTTCTTGCGCAGCGTGGTGCGCTTGGAAAACACCGGAAGGTGGCGGTGTTCCTTGCAAGCATTGATCAGTGCCTTGGAACCGTAGGGGCGCTTCTCCGGCGGGTTCTGGGTGGGATCGAGCCAGGTGCTCCAGGTGTTGCGCAGGATATCGATGTCGTCGATCGGATTGCAGCGGCTCGCCATCGCCCAGATCACCTGGTCCATGTCGGTCGGATCGACGTCCTCGTCGACGGCGATGATCCATTTGGTGTAGTACGCGCCGCCGGGAACCTGCGCAGCGAGCGCCAGCACTTGCGCGGCGTGGCCGGCGTAGCGCTGTTCGAGGCTGATGACGGTCATGCCGAAACCGCCCGCCGCCGCCGGATGCGCATAGACGCCATGGATGCCGGGGATGCCGAGCTTGTCGAGATCGTCCCAGATCTTGGCCGACCGGATCACCGAGAAAAAGCCGCTCTGCTCGCAGGACGGATAATCCGCCATGAGGGCGTTGGTCAGGATCGGTTGCGTTCGGTAGTGGACGGCGGTGACGTCGACGAGTGGGCAGCCGGCTTCCGGCCGTCCATAATAGCCGGGGAATTCGCCAAACGGCCCTTCCGCCTTCACCGAGTTAGGGCGGATGACGCCCTCGATCACCAGTTCCGCGTTGGCGGGGATCAGCAGATCGGTCTTCTTGCCGCGCACGACCGGGATCGGCTCGCCCTTGATGCCGCCGGCGTATTCATACTCCGACACGTTCTTGGGAAATGTCTGCGAGCCCACCAGCATGAAGAGCGGATCGATGCCCCAGGCGGCGGCGACGTTGATCGGCTTGCCCTGCTGCCAGGCCCGGGTGATGTGCAGGCGGGCATCCTTGCCGGGCGAGAGGTAGAGCCCGACCTGTGACTTTCCCTGCACCATCATCCGGTAGGTGCCGATATTGAGATAACCGCTGTCGGGATCGCGAGTGATCACCGCGTCGCCGGTGCCGGCATATCGGCCGCCATCGAGCGGCCAATGGCGCGGGATCGGCAGTTGGTTCAAGTCGATATGCTTACCGGTGATGGTATTCTGGTAGATCGGGGCATGATCGGCAGGCACCTCGCGCGGCGGTAAACGCATTTTGAGCTTGTTCTTCACCCGCCGGATCAATTCAACGGTCGGCGTGTCCGCCGGCTCCTCGAGCGTGAGCGCGACGCGCTTCACGCTCGGCCCCAGAATATTCCACAACAGCTTGGCGCCGATCGGGCTCTTGTCGAAGCCGCGCGGCCGCTCGAACAGGACCGCCGGCGACGGCTGCTGCTTGGCGACCAGATAGGAGATCGCGCTCATTTCCTCGTCGCGATCCACCGGCTGGCTCACCCGGGTCAATTCGCCGATTTCCTCCACCCGCGACAGCCATTCGCGCAGGTCCGCAATCGGCCTGTGGCCGGTGGGCTTGGCTTCTCCGGAGTTGCCCGAAGCCATGAGCGGTACGCCGACAAGCTTATTCATTTGCCTATCTCTTCTCGAGCGAGACCCTTTGGGGCACGAACCGGCGGCCAATGCCGACAACCCTGACGCTAGCTGCTCTCGCAATGCGTCACAAGGTTATAGAATGGTCCGCAATGCGGTTACCGATCGGTGGCGAGGTAGTGGCCTCAGATCAAATAAATCCGGTCCGGCAGTACGTCGTGGCTCGCCGTGGCGCGCGGGAAGTGCTCGGCGAGCTTATTCCCGCACAGCTCGATCGCCGTGATGAAACCGTCGGCGATGCGGCCATCGCGCATGTGCGCGACCAGCGCATCGATCGCCGCCTGCCACTCCGCTTGCGGCACGCGGGCCGCGATCCCCTCGTCGGCGATGATGCGCGCATAACGCTCCGCCAATGAGACGAAAATCAAAATCCCCGAGCGATCTATTGTGCGCGCGATGCCGCGGCTGGCGAACTGCTCCATGGCAACGCGATGCGCGATGGCGCGGCGCGCCTTGTGCGGCATCAGCGCGACCCGCACGCGCGGCAAACAGAGGAGCACCAATAGCGCAAGAAATACGATGACCTGCAGCGACAAAATCCGATGTACCGACATCGCGGTGAAGTCCACCAGCAGCCAAGGCAGCGCGAGCGCCACAGCCGCGGCGATGAGAACCGGCAATGCGGTGGCGTGCGAGGATGTCCGCGCCAGCACGCAAACGATTTCGCCCGAGGTCTTCGCCTCGGCGGAACGGATGGCGCTCGCGATACGCTCGTGATCTTGTGCCGAAATGCTCATCACCAGCTCCCCGAAGCCCCGCCGCCACCCGACGAGCCGCCGCCGCCTGAAAAGCCGCCGCCGCTCGAAGAGCCTCCCGACGATCCGCCGCTGCCGGAACTGGTCAGGATATTCAGCGCCAGCCCCAGCATAAACCAGCGGAAACCGGGCCAAACGATGAGCAAGAAAACGAAAGTGGACAATGCCAGCCATATCAGCCAGTCCGGCGGGCCTTCAGTCCGCTGCCTGTCGAGCCGCAGTGCAGGGCGCTGCTGCCATTCCGACGCGTCGGTGGTCAATACCGTGATGATATCGTCGACGCCGCGCGCGATGCCGCCGCTGAAGTCGCCGGCCTTGAAGCGCGGCGTCATGGCGTTGGTAATAATGACTTTCGACAGCGCGTCGGTGAGCGTGCCCTCGAGGCCATAGCCGACTTCGATGCGCACGCGATGCTCGTTCGGCGCCACCAGCAGCAGCACGCCATTGTTCTTGGTCTTCTCGCCGAGCTGCCAGATACGGAACAGTTGGTTGGCGTAGGGCTCGATCTCCTGGCCTTCGAGCGAAGAGACGGTGGCAACGACCAGCTGGATGCCGGACTTCTGCTCGAGGTCGGCGAGCTTGCTCGTGATCGCATTGCGCGTGTCGGCCGAAATGATATTCGCGCGATCGACAACGCGGCCCGAGAGCGGTGGAAAAGTAACGGCAAAGGTGGCAGCAATCGTGCACAACAACGCCGCGCAAACGATAACCAGACGCGTTCCGCTGCCGGCGAGAGCAAAGGGGATGCGGCCCGCATTCATGGCGCTGCCAATATGCCGTGGCGGCGCGTCAGAATTTCACTTGCGGCGGCGTTTTCGCATTTTCGCTGGCGGTGAATACCGCCATCGGCTTGTTGGAGCGGAAGAAGGTCGCGGCCCACAGCAAGCCGGGGAACGTCCTGAGTTCGGTGTTGTAGAGGCGTACCGCCTCGATGTAATCGCGCCGCGCGACCGCAATGCGGTTCTCGGTGCCCTCGAGCTGCGATTGCAGCGCCAGGAAGTTCTGATTGGACTTGAGGTCAGGGTAGTTCTCGCTGATCGCCAGCAGCCGGCCGAGCGCGCCGGAAAGCTGGTTCTGCGCGTCCTGGAACTGCTTCAGCTTGTCGGGATCGGTCAGCTGCGAGACGTCGATCTTCACTTGTGTCGCCTTGGCGCGCGCTTCGATCACCGCGGTCAAGACGCTTTTTTCCTGATTGGCATAGCCTTGCACGGTGGCGACCAGATTTGGAATGAGATCGGCGCGGCGCTGATAATTGTTCTCAACGTCACCCCATTTCGCCTTGGCCTGCTCCTCCAAAGTCGGGATTCTGTTATAGCCACAGCCGGCGACTGTGAGCCCGAGCAGAACAACGGCAACAAGACTGCGAATGCGCGCCATCGATATGGCCATGACGGGCTCCTGATGAGATCAAGAAAAGACAGCTATGGTTTTCCAGCGACGAGATTGCGAAGACCCTCTCGCCATTATGCCGTGTGACGACGGCGGAGTGTGCGGTTTCTAGCCTGCGATCCGGTTCAACCGCAAGGACGAGTAAGTAGGCCTTGCAAAGCCCGTGTTTCTGCCTGGATTTCGCGATGCTTTTATGAACGGCATGGCTTCGGTACGGGGCGGGGCCTATCGATGCAGGCACGCAAGGATACGCACAAGCCGGCGGCCTTCCGCTGGTATAGCGCGCTCTAGCCTCGAGATTTTCAGTCGCCGTTCGACATGAAAGCCAGAAATAATTATTTGCCCTCGGGTCGACGACGAGCCGGTTCGGTGCAAATTTGGCGACGATCACGGACAGATAGGGGGTCGTCGAATACCAGGACAGCCGATTGCGGTCGGCACCGATGCGATCCGATGACACAAATTGCGGATCGCCGAGCGAAGGATCGGACGCTGTGCCGGTGGCGAGGGCAGCTACGGCGGCCTTGTATTGCGTCCAAGCCACGACGAACTTTGCGGTCTCCACTGCGTGCACCAGCATCACCAGCAGGAAGGCGCCACCGACGGCCTGAGCGACAGTGCGGCTCGACAGCGCCATTATGATGTGCGCCAGGCCCGGTATGGCGGGAATCCGCTGACCGTCGGCGCTAAACGCCTGGATGACTGCCAACACGCCGAGTATGGGCGTCGACGATGACGAGCATGGTCCGCAGGTAATACCGGTCCGCGGCATGGAGCCCATGATCGGCCAATATCCAATAGGCGGCGAGCGCCACAGCGACGAGCGAGGTGGCATAGATGTGTGCTCTTGCCGGCGTGAGGCGCGCGAGAACGAGGAAGACAACGCCGTAGCCCGCGATTGCCGCCAGCAGCAGACGAACCAGGTCGCCGGTGAAAATATTGAGGTCGAAGAAGTCCAGCGCGGCCCGGGCGAGGACTTCGGCAAAATAGGCATCGGGCCGGATTATCAATTTCACCGCGGCCCACACCAACACCGCCACAAATAATGCGCCGGCGGCTCGCAAAAAATCCTTGTCCCACATGCCGCGCGGCAAGAGCGTGGCCACGACGGCGGCCGCCAGAACCAGTGCGCCTTCATGCGTCAAGATGAGCATGACCATGAGCGCGAACAGCAGCGTCGTCCCGCCGACGGTCCGGCGGGCGCCGTGAGCGACAGCGAGCGTCGGCCAGAACAAGGCGTGCGCCAGCCACATCTCGGTCGGGAAACCGAATACCAACGGGCACAGGCAAGCGGTCGAGAAACAGGCGTAAACGAAAATGATACGGCCTCTGGAGCGATCGGCCGCATAGGTCGCGATCAGCCCGAGGAGCGGCGCCACGAAGAACAAAAGGCCATAGACGACGATGCCCGCGCCTGGGTCGCCCGTCAGTCCGACATAGGCTTCGGCGGGCAGCAGTGTAAGCAGATAGACCGTCAGGCGGCCCGAGATATTGTGCCAATGAAACGCCCAGGCGTCTTGCGCCGCGACCGAATAGGAGAACATCGCACCGTCGCCGTACAGTTGCAGCTGGTATCGAAGCCCGACGACGACGAAAACGACCGACCAGCAAATTCCGGCGGCGATGACGAAGCTGCGCAATCGATCGCCTTCGGAGCGCGTGGCGGCATCGGCTCCTGGCGCGGCAAGTGCAACGTCCGGATGCGTTGGCCTGGCCGGCATGGTTTCAGTCTCCACTAAAGCGCGGGCACGCATCCTGCAAAGCTAGCGGCGAATAAGACGCTGCCGGTCCAAGAGTTGCTTGAGGACGCCGCCAGCCCTTTCGACCACGTGACCGAGGATACGCTCTCCGAACTCCGCCGATGCCGCCTTGGCGTCGCCGATGACGCCCATGTCGGCGAGCCGCTTTTCGTCCGTCGTCCACGGCCATGACACCGCCGGATCGAGGATGACTTGGCGGATGGCTTCCCCGTCGGGCGTATTTTTCAATTGCGCAATTTGGTCCTGGCGCACCAGCTGCGGCGCGATTGCCAGCATCATCGACGTCTCGTTCTTTCCGCCATGGATTTCCGGAATGGCCGCATCGGCGTCGATCTCCGCCCATGCAGCGGGATGCATCACGCAGATATTGAGGCCGAAGTCAGCGCGCAAATCCTGCGCCACGGCTTCCAGAATTCCCCGATTGCCGCCGTGACCGTTGACGATGGCGAGATTGCGCGCCGGCAGCGCGCGGGCGATCTCGCGCCCGAGGTCACGCAAGACCGTCGTCATGCCCTGGATCGACAGCGACAGGGTGCCGGATGCCCATTCATGTTCGCGCGCAAGACCCAACGCCAGCGTTGGAAGCTGCCATATATCCAAGGACTCGCCCCAGCGAGCGACGATGCGGCGGGTGAATTCCTCGGCCAGCACGACATCGGTGCTGAGTGGCAGGTGAGGCCCATGCTGCTCGATCGACCCGATCGGCAAGCACAGTATCGAGCTTTCCTTAAGAACGCGCGAGATGTCCAGGAAAGTCAGCTCGCCGATCAATCGGCTCGGCATCGCGTGTGGCATGGCCGCTAACGTTCCTCAGTCTTGCAGGAACCCCCGCGCGGCCCGTGCCACGACGATGACAGCCCCGTCGAACTCAGCTTGCCACCGGGGCCACATCCTGCGCCGGGTCCGCTGGGTCGGCGAGCGACGCCATCAGATGATCGAGCCGATGCCCGGCCCGAGCCGCTTTCGCCGTCAGATAGCGGCGATTGTCGGCATTGATCGGCGCCTGCAGCGGCATCCGGCTCACGATTTCAATTCCGGCTTTGGCGAGACCGTCGAGCTTGGCCGGGTTATTGGTGAGCAGCACGACGCGCGCGCAGTTGAGCATTTGCAGCATCCGCGCGGCGATGCCGTAGTCGCGCTCGTCATCGTCGAAGCCGAGCGTCGTGTTGGCATCGATGGTGTCGAGTCCGTCGTCCTGCATTTGATAGGTGCGCATCTTGTTGGCCAGACCGAGCCCGCGGCCCTCCTGCGCCAAATAGAGAATGATGCCGCCGCCTAAATCTTCGAGCCGCGCGAGCGCGAGCCTGAGCTGATCGCCACAGTCACATCGCCGCGAGCCAAATACGTCACCGGTGAGACAGGCGGAATGCAAGCGTACCGGAACCGGGCTCGCGAGGTCGGGTTTTCCGACAATGATGGCCGTCGAACTGCCCCCCATCGCATCTCGGAAAATGACGAAACGGGTGCGCATATCGGAATTGAGCGGCACTGACGCTTCGCTTGCAATTGCAAGCGATCGAATCGCTTCGTCGCCGAAGCGCGCGACCGCCTCCGCCTCGACGGTGATAATCTGGGGCTCAAAAGCGAGCGCGGCTGTCGCCGCAACATCGGTCGCCAGCACCGCCGGCAATCCCTGCGATAATTTAACCAACTGTATCGCGGCCGCCGCCGCAAAACCCGCCGGCGTGACATCAAAAGCGCCATCGATTTTGGCATCGGCAACAAGCGCCAGAATTTTGTCCGCGTCATCTTCAGCGGCGAGCTGCAATGCCACCGGCGTCGTCGCCCCCAGACCGAGCGCAAGCGCGCGCCGCGCCGTGATGATCAGCCGCGGGGCAGCCGGCGCGCAAAGCGTCGCGAATTCGGCGAGCCGTCGTGCGTCAAGTCCTTCGACCGGCAATACGAGGAGGGTTTCGCCCCCGCCGGCGATCAGCACCGGCCTTCTGGCATGGAATTCGGCAAGCCCGCGATTGACGCTGATCTGCCCTCTCGAACCGAACAAAGTGGAACCGCCGGCCGCCCGAATCGCGCTCATTTCCTGACTTTCCATTCAAATCACTGGCTACTGTAGAACACCGCGCGCCCCGTGCCCATTCCGGTCGCAAATGTGACTGTTTTGTGCGAGCCTATATGTACGAGTTTACCTCATCTAAGCGTAAGTCCCCTGCCCTTGAAAAGTTTCGATAAGCCAAGCGCTCAGGCAAGCCCAGGCGGTCACATCGGCCAAGCCCAGATGCTTGACCACGGTACAGCCACGGATTTCTGGGCTGAATTTACGGAGATTTTTAGACGGCCGCCTGCCCCGCTGCCGCAGCCCTGGGGCGAGCTGTTCGGGCCGCTCCGGACCGGGGCGGCCGACGGTTTGGTCGTCGTCGGCCAGATCGGCCAGTCGCTCGACGGACGCATCGCCACTACCTCCGGCCATTCGAAATACATCAATGGACCGGCAGGTCTTGCACACCTGCACCGGCTACGGGCGCTGGTCGACGCCGTCGTCATCGGCGTCGGCACCGCCCTCGCCGACGATCCGCAGCTCACCGTGCGGCGGGTCTCCGGGCCACAGCCGGCGCGCGTCGTGCTCGACCCTAATGGCCGGCTCCCGGCGACCGCCAAGGTATTTGCAAATGACGGTGTTCGCCGCCTGCTGGTGACGGCAGAGGGCACCCGATGCGCGCCGCCTTCCGGGGTCGAAATTCTGGCGTTGCCCGATGCTGACAAGCATATCGCGCCGCCCGCAATCCTCGCCGCGCTGGCCGAGCGCGGCTTGCGCCGGATCCTGATTGAAGGCGGAGCCGAAACCGTTTCGCGATTTCTCGCCGCCGGCTGCCTCGACCGCCTGCATGTGATGGTCGCGCCGATCATCCTCGGCTCCGGCCGGCCGAGCTTCGTCTTGCCGCCGGTCGAGCGCGCCGATCAGGCCTTGCGCGTGCCGATCCATGCCCATCAACTCGGCGATGAAGTTCTGTTCGACTGCGATCTGTCGGCTCAGCGCCGCGCAATCGGCCGCGCGAAAATATCGACGTGACCGACGCGGATGGACGAGCGCCCGGCCGTGACGGCGTCGCGCCGGCGGGTCAGCCATCCGATGGAGTCGGCCAGCGACAGCTCGCCGATTTCGCGCGCCGCCCCGGCCCAGCCCGCCAACAATTCCATTTGAATGTCGCGGTCTTGCGGCCCGATGATCCAGTCGGATCGACCGTGTACGACGAAGTATCCTAGCGAATCAAATCGCGCAATCGCAACCGGCGCCGCCGTCGGGCCAAGCGCGGACCCAAATCCTTTGTCCGTACGCTGATGGGCATTCACCCCGGCGATCACCGCCGCATCGAGCGTATCGGCAGGAGCGAGTTCAATACGCCCATCGTAGCTCAATGCCGCGTAGACCGGGATGGATCGCGCCGCGATCTCGACCGCGAAGCGTTCGAGCCAAGCCGGCGAGACGAGATCGAGCAGCGCCGAAGCGGTGATCAGATCGACCGGGCCATCGAGCACAGCCTCAAGGTCTCGGTTGAGGTCTAACGGAACGCCGGCAACTGCGACGCCGGCGGGACACGCCGTCGACGTCGCGCGCGCCAACAACCCGAGGTCATTATCGACAAGTCGCCAATTCTGTCCGGCTGGAAGCCGCGGCGCGAGTGCGCGCAGTGTCGATCCGGTGCCGCAGGCGAGATCGACAATCCTGAGCGAGGGGTAGCCCTTGAGCGCAGCGATAACGGCGTCGAGCACCACCGCATTGCGCGCGCGCGCATCAAAAGGCTCCCGCAGCGCGAGCCAGTCCGCCGAAAAGCCGGTCACGCGAGATGCCTCCAGCGTGCGCGAGAACAGCTGCGCGGCGTCCTGCCAGGTGGGCAGGTGGCGCGCCGCGGCGCGGGCGGCCATGGTCAGATGCTGCCGCTTGTCCGCATCCACAACAAGCCGGCGCAGCGCATGCGCAAGCGCGCCGGTATCGTCGGGGGCAACGAGGACGCCAGCGCCCGCCGGCACGGTGTCCGGGATGGCGCCCGCGGTGGTGCCAATTACCGGCAGGCCATGGGCAATGGCCTCGGCATAGGCCATCCCATAACCTTCGAAGCGGGAGGCGAGCACGAACAAGTCGGCCCCGGTGTAGAGTTCGTCGAGACGCTCGGGCGGCACGGCGCCGAGCACCGCGACCCGATGCGCAAGATCATGGTGCGCTATATCCGCATCAAGCCGCGCAGCAGTTTTCGGATCGCGCCCGCGATCGCCGACGATGGTCAGCCGCCACGGCAGGTCGGCGAGCGTGGCCAGCGCTGCGACCAGAACGTCGAAACCCTTGCGCGGCACGAGAGCACCGACCGAGAGCAGCCGCACGATGCCGTCGGTGCTGCCTTGGGCCATCGGCACCGGATCATTGCCCGGGCGCGCCACCGTGATGCGATCCGCGGCCACCGCGTATTCGCCGATAAGCTGCCGCGCAGTCGCCGCGCTGGTGACAATGACGCGGCTGACCGCGGCCAGTGCTTCGCGCTCGCTGGCGCGCATGGCATCCGCCTGTTGCGCCGACAGCCCGGTCTCCAATGCAAGCGGATGGTGCACCAGCGCGATCAGCGGATTGCGGGTGCGAAGCTGGCGCGCCGCGTCCGGCAAGACGCCGAGGGCCAGTCCGTCGATGACGATGATATGGCCCGCCGGCACGGCCGAAAGGCGCGCCACGGCCGCCTCCTTGCGCTTGCTGTCCGGCCAGGGGAAACCATCACCGAGATCAACGACATCGACATGCCAGCCGAGTTGCTCGAGCTCCGCGATCATGCGCCGGTCATAGGAATAGCCGCCCGTTGGCGTCGCGAGATCACCGGGAACCGCGAACGTGAAGCCTCTCACCACAAGGCCGCCTCGTACCAGGCGCGCGCGACGTGCGACTCCGAAATCGTGACACGGATCGCCTTGAGTTCGCGGCCAGCGCGGCCGAGCTGGTCGCTGCGCGCGGCATCCGCCAGCCGGTCGAAGATATGCTTGGTGAGGAATTCGGTCGTGGTGTTGGCGCCTTGCAATTCCGGCAGGTCATCGAGATTGCGATAATTGAGCGGTCCGAGCACGGCCTTGAGCGCTTCGTGTGCCCGCCCGATATCGATCACAATGCCATTGCCATCGAGCGTCTCGGCCATGAAGGCCGCGTCGATGACGAAAGTTGCCCCGTGCAGGGCTTGCGCCGGGCCGAAAACGGCCCCGCGGAACGAATGGGCGATCATGATGTGGTCGCGGACTTCGACGGCGAACAAGGGACCCCCTTTAATACTTAATGAGCTGACACAGTACGCCGCTCTTGGCATCAAGAATATCAGGCAGCCGTGCCGGCAGTTCGTGAAACGCCAGCGCCGGGGCGAGTAGCGCATCCAGGCGCACATCGGCGAGCAGCGCCACCGCTTCGGTAAGACGGCGGTGGTGCGTCCAGCCTGCCCGGTGGGACGGCGCTACATGGCCGACCTGGCTCGAGACCAGCCGCAACCGCCGGCTATGAAACGCGCCGCCGAGCGGAACCGGCACCTGCGCATCGCCGTACCAGCTGAGTTCGAGCACCGTCGCCTCGAAACCCGCAAGCGACAGCGCGGCGGAAAGGCCGGATGCGGTGCCGCTGGCATGAATCACCAGACCACAGTCGGCGGGCGCCGCTCCGGGCGCGGTAAAGCTGACGCCTAGCTTGCCTGCCAGTTCCGCGCGCGCCGGGTTGATGTCGATCAGCGTCACCTCGGCGCCGGCAAGCTGCCGACAGAGATAGGCGACCAGCGCGCCGACCACGCCGGCGCCGACAACGGCGATGCGGCCGGCGGGCGCCAACCTCGGCATCCCATACCGCATTGAGCGCGGTCTCCATATTGGCGGCCAGCACGGCGCGCGCGGGCGGCACGCTGTCGGGCAGCAGCACGGCAGCGCTTGCGGGGACGTTGAACAGGCTCTGATGCGGATGCAGCACAAATACGTTCTTGCCGATCAGGTACCCCGGCCCCGCCTCGACGCGGCCGACGGTGGCGTAGCCGTATTTCACCGGAAACGGGAAGTCGCCGCCCATGAAGGGCGCGCGCATGCGTTTGAATTCGCTCGCGGGAACACGGCCGCCGAGGACGAGGGCCTCGGTGCCGCGGCTGAGCGCGCCGAACAGCGCGCGCACGCGCACTTCGCCCGATCCCAGCGGCGCGAGCTTTTCCGTGCGGATCTCGGCGCGCCCAGGCCCGACATACCACAGCGCCTGGGCCATCTCGTCCGTTTGGCTGGCAGCCACTTTCTTGATCCCGGGTTGGACTTCTGCGATGGCTCCGCGTGTTATACTCTGCACAGACCGTCGGGACATCGGAAGCCGTAACAGCGTGTTGGAACGCTCCCCTCTACAAGTATCGGAAACAACCGGCGCCGGGAAGGTAATGACCGCCCGGCGATTGCTGTTTGCCGTGCTGTTTGCCGCCACCATGGCCGGTTCGCTGTGGCTCATGGCGCTGGCGCTGTCGGCCGGCGGCTTCGGTTTCGTCGACTTTGTTCTCCTCGCCCTGTTTGCGCTGACGCTGCCCTGGATGGTGGCCGGATTCTGGAACGCCATGATCGGCTTTCTCATTATGCGCTTTGCCGACCCGACCGCGGCCGTGCTCCCGGTTGCGGCCGCTATCCGCGGCCATGAAGTAGTCACGGCATCGACCGCGATCCTGTTGTGCATCCGCAACGAGCTGCCGGATCGGATGATCCGCAATCTCGAGCCGATGCTGGCCGGGCTGGCCGGCGTCGGCGATCGTTTTCACATTTTTATCCTAAGCGACACTAGCGATGCCGAGATCGCGCGCAAGGAGGAAGCACGTTTCGGCGCGCTGGCGGAGCGTTGGCGCGGGCGAATTGCGCTCACTTACCGGCGGCGCGAACACAATGTCGGATTCAAGGCCGGCAATATTCGCGATTTCTGCGAACGGTGGGGGGCCGATTATGAATTTGCCGTGGTGCTCGACGCGGATAGCTTCATGACCGCCGACGCCATTCTGCGGCTCGTACGCGTCATGCAGGCGGATCCCAAGCTCGGAATATTGCAGGGGCTCGTCGTCGGGCTGCCATCGACCAGCGCCTTCGCGCGGTTGTTCCAGTTCGGCATGCGGCTCGGCATGCGCTCCTACACGATCGGCAGCGCGTGGTGGCAAGGGGATTGCGGGCCCTATTGGGGCCATAACGCGGTGCTGCGGCTCAAGCCGTTCATCGCGCATTGCCAGCTTCCGAAAGTAGACGACGAACACATCCTCAGCCACGACCAGCTCGAGGCCGCGCTGATGCGCGCCGCCGGCTATGCCGTGCGGGTGCTGCCGGAAGAGGAATTGGGCTGGGAGGAGAATCCGCCGACACTTATCGAATTCATCCGGCGCGATCTGCGCTGGTGCCAGGGCAACATGCAGTACTGGCGCTTTCTCACGCTGTCCGGGCTAAAGCCTGTAACGCGATATAATCTTGCCATCGCGATCCTGATGTTCGTCGGCTCGCCGGCCTGGATCGGCATGCTCGTGCTCGGCACGCTGTCGGTAGCCCGCGCCGAGACGCCAGCCGAATTCATCCGTCCGGATTTCGGCATAGCGATTTTCCTGGTTGTCCTGGTGATGTGGTTCGCGCCCAAGACTGCCACCGTCGTCGATATCCTGTTGCGGCCCGAGGCACGCCGCGCCTTCGGCGGCACCGCACGCTTCCTTGCCAATGTCGTCATCGAATATACCTTCTCGATCCTGCTGTGTCCGATCATGTGGTTCGGCCACACGATATTCCTGGCCGGCCTGTTGTTCGGCCGCCAGATCGGCTGGATCGGGCAGACCCGCGACGATCATGCGGTTCCGCCGGCGCTCGCGCTGCGCAGCCTGTGGCCCCACACGCTGCTCGGCTGCGGCACGATCGGCCTGCTGGCCATGACCCAGCCGGCGGCCATCCCCTATACGCTGTTCCTCGCCGCCGGGCTGGCGCTGGCGATACCGCTCGCGGTCGTCACGGCCTTGCCCGCGGTCGGCCGCACGTTCGCGCGCGTCGGGATCGGCCGCCTGCCCGAGGAGACCGTGCCGCCGCCCGCGCTCTCCGCCTTGGCGCTTCCCGCCATCGAGATGGCGGCGCCGCGCCCGCGTCCGGTCTGACGCAGTCCATGCTGGAAAGCCTCAGGACCGCGCGCGGCATCGTCCGGTCGCTGCGCATTTATTACGGCCATCGCGCACGCGCGGCGGCCATGGACCGCCTTTACGGGGCCTTTGTCGAGCGCGGCGATCTGGTGTTCGACGTCGGCGCCCATGTCGGCGATCGTATCGCCGCATTCCGCCGCCTGGGAGCGCGCGTCATCGCCATCGAGCCGCAGCCGGCCATGGTGAAAGTGCTCAAATTGATCTACGGACGCAAATCCGACGTCACCATCGAGGCGGCCGCCGTTGGCCGCAATTCGGGGAGCATCGAGCTGATGATCAATGCCGACAATCCAACGGTGTCGACCGCCTCGCGGCAATTTGTCGACGCCGCCCGTGGCGCGGCCGGCTGGCAAGCCCAGCGCTGGACGAGGACCGCACGCGTGCCGGTGACGACGCTCGATGCGCTGATCGCGAAGCACGGCGTCCCCGGCTTCATCAAGATCGACGTTGAAGGCTTCGAGGCCGAGGCTTTGGCCGGTCTCACCCGGCCGGTCAAAGCGCTCTCGTTTGAATTCACCACGATCCAGCGCGATGTCGCGCTCGCCTGCGTCGAGCGCTGCATGGCGCTCGGCTACGCGCGCTTCAACGCCGCGCTCGGCGAAAGTCAAAAGCTCGAGCATCCCGGCTGGATCGCCGGCGCAGCGATGGCGCGCTGGCTGGCCGAGTTGCCGCACGAGGCCAATTCCGGAGATGTTTATGCTGCCCGCTGACAGCACGCCGGAATCCGCAAGGCCGCCGCAACATTCCGTTTGGTCGATAGCCGCGATGACCGCCGCCGGGTTCGCCCTGACGCTCTACGTATTTTATCCCGGCGTCATGACTTATGACGCTCGTTTTGTTTACGAGTACGCGACCAAAGGCACGATGGAGGACTGGCAATCGCCGGTGATGATCGTGCTGTGGCGCTGGATCAATCCGCTCGCGCCCGGCTCGGCCAGCATGTTTCTGCTGATCGTGACGCTTTACTGGCTGGCCATGGGCCTGCTGGCGTTTACGCTGGCGCGCCGGTCGATCTGGCTGGCGGTGGCGCTGGTGGCGCTGGCGCTTTCGCCGCCGGCCTTTGTGTTCCAGGGCATCATCTGGCGCGACGTTCTGTTTGCGAATTCGTGGTTGTTGGCTGCCGTGCTTGCCCTCGCGGCCGCCAATCGTGACGCGAAGCTGCGCATGCCGGCGCAAGCGATCGCGCTTTGTCTACTCGCGTTCGGCGTTCTGCTTCGTCCGAATTCACTCATCGCCGCGCCGATTCTCGCCGTAGCGATTCTATGGCCGCGGCAGTTTTCCTGGAAGCGCGCGGCCCTATGTTTTGTGCCGATCGCCATCGCGCTGTTCGGGTTGATGCAATTCGTCTATTACGGCGTCCTCCATGCGACGCGGCAGCATCCGCTGCAATCGATCATGGTCTTCGACCTCGGCGGCATCAGCCACTTTTCCAAGGAAAACCAGTTTCCCGTTACTTGGACCGCGCCCGAGGCCGCGCTGCTCACCACCGGATGCTACCAACCGACCCAGTGGGATATCTATTGGCGGCTCGAGCCGTGCGAATTTGTCATGCACAAACTGAAAGGCGATAATATTTTCGGTACGCCCGCCCTGACAGAGGCGTGGATGCACGCGGTCGCGAAGCATCCCTTCGCCTATCTTCAGCACCGCGGCGCGTTCATGTGGAATTTCCTCGCCCGCGACAATCTCACGATGTGGACGGATGACGTCTACGAGCCGTCAAAGAAGGTATTTGCCGACCGTCCCGCCTTCAACGCGCTGGTGGCGATCCATGACGCGCTCAAGCCGACGCCGCTATTCCGGGCCGGCACCTGGTTGCTGCTTTGCATCGTGATATGCGCCTTCGCCTGGCGCCGCCGCGATTCGCCTGCGGCAACCTTCGCCATCGGGGTTTGCGGGTCGGCGGCGATCTACGTGCTGACGTACTTTGCCGTCGGCGTCGCCTCGGATTTCCGCTACGGCTACTGGGCGGTGCTGGCGGGCATCGCCGGCGCGGTCGCCGCGGCCATATGCACGCGTCGACCGGATCAGCGGCAGAACTGCGCCTTCGCCAGCTGCGGTGAAGCGCCCGCCCAAGCTGTTGAGCTCATTGAACGAACCCATCTCCACGATGCGCCCGGCCTCGAACACCAGGATGCGGGTCGCCTTGCGGATGGTGGCGAGGCGATGGGCGATGACGAAGGTGGTGCGGTTCTTCATGACTTCGTCGAGCGCCACCAGCACTTTGGATTCGGTCGTCGCATCGAGCGCGCTGGTCGCCTCGTCGAGAATCAGGATCGGCGGGTCCTTCAACAGCGCCCGCGCAATCGACAGGCGCTGGCGCTCGCCGCCCGACAGGGAACGCCCGCGCTCGCCCACCTTGGCGTCAAAACCCTCGACATTGTACTCGATGAAATCGAGCGCCTGCGCCCGCGCGGCAGCCGCGCGCATCTCGTCGTCGCTGGCGTCGGGCTTGCCGACACGCAGATTTTCCGCGATCGAGCGATTGAACAGCAGCGCTTCCTGAAACACCACGCCGATATTGCGGCGAAGCGCGGCGAGCTTGTATTCCCGTATATCCCTGCCGTCGATGGTGATGGTGCCGGATTGCGGATCGAAAACGCGATAGAGCAACGCGAGCGCGGTCGACTTGCCCGCGCCGGTCGCGCCCACCAGCGCCACGGTTTCGCCCGGCAGCGCGGCAAAGGTCAGGCCGCTGACCGCCGGCCGTTTGGGGTCGTAGCTATACGACACGTCCTTGAATTCGATGCGGCCGGCAAGCCGGCCGGGGTCCACGGCGTCGGGCCGGTCGCGGATCGCCGGAATGGCGTCGAGCACGCTGAAAAATTCGCGTAGCTTGGCCGCATCCACTGCCATGCGGTTGATGAAGCCGACCGCCTGCTCGAGACGGGTGATCACCATGCCGGCGAACGCCATGAAAGTGACGATCTCGCCGATGGTGATCAGGCCGAGCTGGAACAGCCAGCTGCCGAGCAGGATGATCGAGAGCATGGTCAGCGTGGTCGACGCGCGCGTGAACACGGCCACCACCGCCCACCAGTTCAGCACGGGAAATTGCACCGCCAGCACCTGTTCACTCGCATGCTTGAGCTCGGTCACCTCCTGCTCGACCCGCGCAAAACTCTGCACCAGGGCGATATTGCCCAGCGCGTCGGAGGCGCGCTCGGCCAGATCGGAATGCCGGGTTTGCACCTTGCGCTGCATCGAATTCGGTCTTGCGCAAGATCAGCAGTCGTGCAAACCGCGAATAGCGCGCACAGGGCGATCAGCAGGATCGCCAGCCGCCAGTTGATGAACAGCGCCAGCGGCACCAGAATGAGCAGCGAAGCAAAGGCCGCCAGGTGCTCGCGGAAAAAGCCCAGCCATAGCGCCCACAACGCATCGGTGCCCTCCAGCATGCTCTTCATCAGCCGGCCGGAATGGACGTCGTCGTGATAGGCGAGCGGCAGTTGCAGCACGTGCTCGAAATAGTCGGTGAGCACCGCCAGCCGGCGGCGGTGCGCCATGCGGTCGGCATAGAGCGCGACCAGCGTGCCGCAGACGATGGTGAACAAGCCGAACACGACCCACACCAGCAGAAGCAGCCACAGGCTGCGCCCGGTGGCGGACGCCGCGTGGCGTCTGGGTCTGCGCCAGCAGATTGATGACGCGGCCGAACAGCACCGGCTCGGCGAACTGCGCAATGGCCAAAGCCACATTGGCGAGCGCCAGGGCCCAGCCCAATCGGCGGTCCGACCCGAGCTGTTCAAGGACGCGGCCGTAAAGGCGGAAAAAACTCATTCGACCACAGGCGGCTATGGCAAAGTGAAATTATACCTGAAAGTCGCCCGTGCCGAGAGCGCCCGGCACGCCGAGAATTGACGGGCCGCCGTCTACTGTTTCGGCGGGGCCGGCGCCGGCTCAGCGGCGGCCGGCGGCGCGGCAGCTGGCGGCGAGGTCCAGGCCTTGTAATCAGCCTCCGAGACCTTAGGCAGTTTCTTCAGGAAGGCGACGATCAGCCAGAGGTCGTCGTCCTTCGCGCCGGCGAGTTTGAAGCTCGGCATGCCGGTCATGTTGATGCCGTTCTTGATGACCCAGAACAATTCCGAGGGGGTGGCGTCGTTGACCACGTCCTTGAGGTCGGGCGGATCGGGCTTGAGCCCTTCCGAGAACTTGGCCCAGTTCACGCCCGGCGCGCCGTGGCAGTTGGCGCAGCCGTGTTCGGCGAACTCGCGGGCGCCGGCCTGCACCTTGGCTGGATCGTCGAGCCCGGCCGGCGGCTTATCGTTGGCATGGCGGTCGATCGAGGCCTCGCGCACATGCACCAGCGCCCAATGCACGATCGCTGGGTCTTCCATAGTGCCGGCGACGTTGTAGAAGCCGCCGAAAAAGAACACCGCCGCGCCGAGGCCGAAAGCTAAACCAAGCGCGCCAATCACCGCCAGGATTCGCATGAAGTGTCCTCCTGCACATTCGATGCACCGATTATATGGCGCAATCGAGACGCGGACCAGAGCGATTAGGGCGCTCGGCACTAATCAAGTACGCGGTCGGCGTCGCGCAGCACGACGTAGATCGCCGGTATTACCAGCACGGTGAGTAAGGTCGAGGAGGCAAGACCGAACAAGAGCGAGATCGCCAGGCCCTGGAAAATCGGATCGAGCAGGATGGTCGCCGCGCCGATCATGGCGGCGAGCGCGGTCAGCAGGATAGGCTTGAAGCGGACAGAACCGGCTTCCAGCAGCACGTCGCGCAGCGTTTTCCCCTGCCTGGCGCCGTGGCGGATGAAATCGACCAGCAGAATTGAGTTGCGCACAATGATGCCGGCAAGCGCGATGAAGCCGATCATCGAGGTGGCGGTGAATGGCGCGCCGAACAGCCAATGTCCGAGCACGATGCCGATCAATGTGAGCGGAATCGGCGTGAGGATAACCAGCGGCAGCTTGAAGCTGCCGAATTGCGCCACCACCAGGATATAGATGCCGACGATGGCGACCATGAAGGCGGCACCCATGTCGCGGAAGGTGACGTAGGTGATCTCCCATTCGCCGTCCCACAACACCGCCGGTTTGCTTTCGTCCTCCGGCTGGCCGTGAAAGCGGACGGTCGGTTTGCCGAGCGCACCCCAATCGTGCGCCTCGACTTTACTATCGACATCAAAAATGCCGTAGATCGGCGCCTCATAGGCGCCGGCGAGTTCCGCCATCACCATGTCGGCAAAGCGCCCGTCGCGGCGGAAGATGGTCGGCGAGCCGAGTTCCTTGCTGACGCGCACCACGTCGCCGAGCTCGACCACGGTCTTGTTGCCGGGCACACTGTTGGCGGGGACGGGTGTCGAGGCCAGCAGCTCGCTCCACGACAGATCGCGTTTCGGCAGCCGCACCACGATCTCGATCGGGTTGCGTCCTTCGCCGCGGTGCGAATAACCGACCGCGGTGCCGCCGAACAAGGCGGCGATGGTGTCATAGACGTCGCGCTGCTCGACGCCGAAGAATTCGAGACGATCCTGGTCGATCGAGATGCGCAGCCGCGGCCGCGGCTCGCCGATCGAATCGTCGATGTCGACGATGTACGGCACCGAAGCGAAGATTTTTTTCAATTCGGCCGCCACCGCACGGCGGTCGGTCGAGGTCGGGCCATATACCTCGGCCAGCAAGGTCGCCAGCACCGGCGGGCCCGGCGGCACTTCGACCACGCGGGCGACCGTGCCGGCCGGCAACATCACCGTCTTCAGCCGCGCGCGCAGATCGAGCGCAATGGCGTGGCTGCTACGGTTGCGCTCGCCGCGCGGCGCCAGGTT
The DNA here is from genome assembly GCA_963762285.1 of uncultured Alphaproteobacteria bacterium. Taxonomy (GTDB): domain Bacteria; phylum Pseudomonadota; class Alphaproteobacteria; order Rhizobiales; family Xanthobacteraceae; genus Pseudolabrys. Next base: position 55,321 of record CAVXKE010000018.1, read on the forward strand.
GAGATGCAGTTCGCCCAGTTCGGGCGACTCGCGAATATAATAATGCCGGACCAACCCGTTGAAGTTGAACGGCGCCGGCGTGCCGGCATAGGTCTCGATCGAACGGATTTCCGGCAATTGCCGCGCCACGCCGGCGAGCGAAAACAAGGTGCGCTCGGTGTCCTCGAGCGTGGCACCCTCGGGCAGATCGACGACCACGGCCATTTCCGACTTGTTGTCGAACGGCAGCAGCTTGACCGTGACGCTGCGGGTCACGAACAGCAGGCAGACCAGCACGGTCGCCACCCCGACCGCGCCCAGGAATATCCAGGCCGAGCGGCGCGAGCGCACCACCGGCGTCGCGAAGCGGCGGTACAGACGGCCCAGAATCCCCTCGCCATGGGCGGCCTCGTGCTCATGCACCGGACGCCCTTCCGGATGCAGCCGCAGCATCAGCCAGGGTGCGATCACCATGGCCACGACGAATGAGAACACCATTGCCGCCGACGCGTTGGCCGGGATCGGCGCCATGTAGGGGCCCATCAACCCGGATACGAACAGCATGGGCAGCAGCGCCGCCACCACGGTCAACGTGGCGACGACGGTCGGATTGCCGACTTCCGCCACCGCCTCGACAGCGCCTTGCAGGCGCGAGCGGCCGTCCTTCATCGCCCAATGCCGAGCGATGTTCTCGATCACCACGATGGCGTCGTCGACCAGGATGCCGATGGAAAAGATGAGCGCGAACAAGCTGACACGGTTGATGGTGTAGCCCATCACTTTTGCGGCGAACAACGTCAGCAAGATGGTGGTCGGGATGACGATTAGCGTGACCAGCGCCTCGCGCCAGCCGATCGCAAATGCAATGAGCACCACGATCGACACGGTAGCGAGGCCCAGGTGAAACAACAGCTCATTCGCCTTGTCGTTGGCGGTCTCGCCATAGTCGCGCGTCACCGTCACCTTGACATCGGCCGGGATCAGCCGGCCCTCAACGTTCTGCAGGCGCGCCAGCAGCTGCTCGGCGACGACGACCGCATTAGCGCCGGCACGCTTGGCGAAGGCGACGCTGACCGCCGGGACACGGTCCCAGTGACCGCCCTTGCCGGCCATGTCCATCCAGACCCGGTGCTCCTGCGGGCTCGGTCCGATGACGACCGATGCCACATCGCGCACATAGACCGGACGGTTATCGCGCGTGGCCACGAGCAACAGCCCGATATCGGGAATGCCGGCGAGCGTCTGCCCCGCCGCGATGTCGCGCATGATGCCGTTGTCGCGCACGGCGCCCGCCTGGAACGAGCGGTTGGCGTCGCGCACTTTCGCGACCAGTTGCTGCAGCGTGACACCGAACAGCGCGAGCCTCTCCGGGTCGGGCTCGACGCGGATCTGCTCGGGATTGCCGCCGGAAATGTAGGTCAGGCCGACATTATCGGTTTTCACCAGTTCGGAGCGCAGCTGATCGGCAAGCTCATAGAGGTCTTTGTCGGTCCAGCGCGCCGCCGCGTCCGGTTTTGGCGACAGCGTGAGCACCACGACGGCGACATCGTTGATGCCGCGCCCGACGATCAGCGGTTCGGGAATGCCGACCGGAATACGGTCGATGTTGGCGCGAATCTTCTCGTGCACCCTGAGAATCGCATCGTCGGCATTGGTACCGACCAGGAAGCGCGCCGTCACCATGACGCGATCGTCGACCGTCTGGCTGTAGACGTGCTCGACGCCATCGATGCCCTTGACGATGGCTTCGAGCGGCTTGGTCACCAATTCGACCGCATCCGGCGCCTTGAGACCGTCGGCGTTGACCCGGATGTCGACCATGGGCACGCTGATCTGCGGCTCCTCCTCGCGCGCAATGGTGAGCAGCGCGATCAACCCGACCGCGAGCGCCGCCAGCAGGAACAGCGGCGTCAGCGGCGAGCGGATCGTGGCCTGGGTGAGGTGCCCCGACAGTCCGAGCTTCACGGCCGCACCAAGATGTCGCCGGCATTGAGTCCTGACAGGATTTCGATGGCATCCGGCATCTCGGGGCGGGGCAATCCGCGCCCGCGCTGCACCGGCAGGTCGATCACGCTGCCGGCGTCCTTGCGCACGCGCGCATAGTCGATGCCGAAGCGGGTGACGATGAACGACCCCGGCACGATGAAACTGGTTCGCCCGCCGGCCGAGACCCACACGCGGATACGCTCGCCGACGAAGTAATCGCCGAGATTTGCGACTGCTGCATCGGCCACCACGCGGCCGTCTTCGATCTGCGGATAGACCAGACGGATGGTGCCGAATTCGGCGCCGCTCTTGCCCAACTCCTCGCCGTCAATCCGCACCGGGTCGCCGGCTTTGAGAAAGCGGGCGTGCCGCTCCGGGACGCGCAGCCGCAACACGAAATTCTGTTCTGCCACGCTGGCGACTGTTTCGCCGGCCAGGATCACCGTGCCGGTGGTCACCGGCACCTTCAGCACGCGGCCGGACGTCGGCGCCAGCACATTGCCTTCGGTGACCTGCTGCTGGATGACCGAGCGTTCGGCGGTGCGCGCCTTCAGCGTATTGGATGCGACGTTGAAGGCGGTGCGCGCCTGGTCGAGAGTCGTCTTGGGAATGGTGCCGCGCGAGAAGAGATCTTCGCCGCGCGTGAGATCGGTCTGCGCCTGGGCAAACTGGGCTTCCAAGCCGGAAATCTGCGCATCGAGCGACTTCATCTGCAATGCGAGCTTCTCGTCGCCGACGGTCGCAACCACTTGACCCTGCTTGACCGCGTCGCCTTCCTTCACGGCGAGTTCCACCACCGTACCGCCGATGCGCGCGCGCGCCGGCACCACGTTGGCGCTTTCGACCGTGGCGAATACGGCCTTTTCGTCGGCCAGTGTTCTTGGCGCGACGACGAAGGTCTCTTGGGCGAGCGCCCTTTGGGCGAACAGCGCGAGCGCGGCCGCTACGATGATAATGGCACGCATGAGTGCTTTTCCTCGGTCATTTCACCCTCAATTTTTATCGTGTCGCGAAAATCCACACGGTCATTGATTTGACGCAAGAGCCTGGCGGCGCGCCGGGCGCGGCGTCTTGCGGCGTGCGTCCAGGACGCAAGCCGAAGCGGGCGCGCAATAGACCCGATAGAGCGTACGCACGAGTTCGCGCGCCTTCGGGCTGCCGATCGAATACCAGATGGTCTGCCCGTCGCGGCGCGCCGTCACCAGTCCGTCCTTGCGCAGCAAAGCGAGATGCTGCGACACGGTCGAGTCGCGGATTTTCAGGAGCGCGGCCAATTCGCCGACCGAGCGTTCCTTCTCGGTCAGCTGGCAGACGATGATCAGGCGGTGGCGGTTGGCAAGGGCCTTGAGCAGCCCACTCGCCTCGTCGGCCGCAACCAGCATGTCATTGACTTTTATTTTCATATTTGCGTATATACGAATGATAGAATATACAGTCAAGCGCCGCGCGAGGGAGAGCCCGCCGGCCGGCAGCACCCGTCCGGGCCAGGCGCTGCCCGAACCTTGGTCGGCCCTCGGAGAGATTGCCCATGAACGTCGATCGCGCCGTGTTCGCTCTCGCCGGCACGATGGTGCTGGTGAGCCTCGCGCTTGGCTGGCTCGTCAATCCTTATTGGCTGCTGCTCGCGGCCTTTGTCGGAGCCAACATGCTGCAAGCCGCTTTCACCGGCTTCTGCCCGGCCGCCATGATCTTCAGCAAGCTCGGCCTGAAGCCTGGCCCGGCCTTCGCCTGCGGAACGCGCTGAGCGGCTCGCGTTAGGCTAGCGGGCTTGCCACTGCGTCACGGCGAGCTCGATCAGCTTGCTCGCGTTCGGACAATAGGTTTCCCACACTGGACTGTTGGGATCGCGCTTCAGGTCCACCGCGCAGGCTTCCCGATAGCAGCAATCCACGCAGCGCCGCCTGATCTCGTTGAGCGCGCCGGCGGGATCCCTTGCGACCGCGGCGGGATCGAGGCCGAGCATGGCCATGCGGCAGTCGAGCAGGACGTCGTCAGGCGCCGCGGATTTCCCGGTTGAGCGAGGATTGCCGGTCGTCATCAAATCCTCCTGCATTCGTTGCGCAAAATCACGCTGAAAAAAACGGTTTCGCGCATTGATTTGAATCAAGCGTAACGAAAAACGCGGCAGCGCCGGTCAGATCTCCTCCGGCACCATGGCGATGGCGCCGCACGGACATTCCTGGGCGCAAATGCCGCAGCCCTTGCAATAGTCGTAGTTGAATTGGAAGCGCTTGCCGGGGCCGAGCTTGATCACCGCGTTGTCCGGGCACACGCCGTAGCAATTGTCGCACTCAAAGCAGTTGCCGCAGGACAGACACCGGCGCGCCTCGTACAACGCGTTGGTTTCGTCGAGCCCGCCCTGCACCTCCTCGAAGGTGCTCTGCCGGCGGGCGACTTCGAGCATCGGCCGCACCGTCTTCGGCGCATCGGCGTAATACCAGTCATTGAGCTTGTCGATGCTGGCGAGTTCATGCTTTTCCGATGGCGCATAGGCAGCACCGCGCAGCCAAGCGTCGATATGGCGGGCCGCCTTCTTGCCATGGCCGACCGCCACCGTGACGGTGCGCTCGGAGGGAACCATGTCACCGCCGGCGAAGATGCCGGCATAGCCCGTCATCATGTTGGGCGCGACCTGCACCACGCCATCCTTGATTTCCAGTCCGGGCACGCCATCGAGCAGCGACAGATCGACATCCTGTCCGAGCGCCAGCACCAGCGAATCGGCTTCCAGCTGCTCGAATTCGCCGGTCGGCTGCGGGAAGCCCTTGTCGTCGAGCTGCATCTTTTCGACGGTGAGCACGCCCTCGTCCACCCGTTTGATGGTCGAGAGCCATTTCATCATGATGCCTTCTTGCAGCGCCTCCTCGACCTCGAAGTCGTGCGCCGGCATGCGATCGCGGGTGCGGCGATAGACGATGATCGCTTCGGTGGCGCCCAGGCGCTTGGCAGTGCGGGCAGCGTCGATAGCGGTGTTGCCGCCGCCGTAGACGACGACGCGCCGGCCGAGCAGCGGCTTGTCTTCGCCTTCCATCGAGCGCAGCAACGAAACCGCGTCGAGCACCTTGGCGGCGGAGCCGGCGGGAATATAGGCGCGCTTGCCGATATGGGCGCCGACGGCGAGGAAGGCAGCGTCGAAGCTTGCCCGCTTTCATGCTGTCAACGATGCGGTCGACCTTGGCGTTGAGCTTCAGGACGACGCCGAGATCGAGAATGCGCTTGACCTCGGCATCGAGCACCTCGCGCGGCAGGCGATATTTCGGGATGCCGAACCGCATCATGCCGCCGGCGAACGGGCCGGCCTCGTGGATTTCAACCGCATGACCCATGCGGCGCAAATGATAGGCGGCGGACAGGCCGGACGGACCGGCGCCGACCACCAGTATGCGCTTGCCGCTGTCGGCCGGCGGCGGCTCGAAGCGCCAGCCGTTGCGGATCGCCGTGTCGCCGAGGAAGCGCTCAACCGAATTGATGCCGACCGCCTCGTCGATCTGCGCGCGGTTGCAGGCGCCTTCGCAGGGGTGATAGCACACCCGGCCCATCACCGCCGGCAGCGGATTATCGAGCGTCAGCGTGCGCCAGGCGGCTTCGTAATTGCCGGACTCGGCGTGATAGAGCCAGGCCTGTATGTTCTCGCCAGCCGGGCAGGCATTGTTGCAAGGCGGCAGACGATCGACATAGACCGGCCGCGAGGTGCGCCACGATCCGGTCAGGTTGGCGAGGCTGGAGCCAACGTCCAGGCTGATGGCAAAGGGATGTTCCATCAGGCGTCCCCTTCCTGATCGAGCAGGTGAAATTCGGCGATGTTGCGGTCGGCGATGGCCTGCACCAGCGCAATGCGCTTCTTGCCCGCTTCGTTCGCGAACAGATGGGCGAAGCGGCGCTGCGGTTTCAAATAATCCTCGACCGGAACCTGCCGGCGGATTTTCCGGCTGCCGGTGAAAACGCCATGTTCCGCCTCGAACACCGGGAACAGCCCGCATTCGACCGCGAGCCGCGCCAATCGGATCGTATCATGGGAGGCCGAGCCCCAGCCGAGCGGGCAAGGCACATGGATATGCAGATAGCGCGCGCCGTGGAAGGTCATCGCCTTCATCACCTTGCGCTCGAGATCGTGCAGGTCGGCGACGGTGGCGGTGGCGACATAGGGTATGCCGTGGGCGACGGCGATTTTGGGTACGCTCTTGCCGGTGCCGAAAACGTTGCCCGGTTCCGGACCCATGGCCGGCGTGGTGGCGGTGCGCGCCGCCGGCGGGGTAGCCGAGGAACGCTGCACACCGGTGTTCATGTAGGCTTCGTTGTCGTAGCAAATATACAGCACGTCATCATTGCGCTCGAACATCCCCGACAGGCAGCCGAAGCCGATATCGGTGGTACCGCCATCGCCGCCTTGCGCGATCGCGCGCACCTCGTGCCGTCCCTTCACGCGCATGGCGGCGGCAACGCCGGTCGCGACCGCGGCAGCATTGCCGAACAGCGAATGCAGCCACGGCGTCTGCCACGAGGTTTCCGGATAGGGCGTGGTGAACACTTCCAGGCAGCCGGTGGCGTTGGCGGCGATCACGTTGCCGCCGGTTGCCCGCATGGCGGCGTCCATCGCGTAGCGCGCGCCCAGCGCCTCGCCGCAGCCTTGGCAGGCGCGGTGGCCGCAGGTGAGTGCATTCGAGCGATCGACCGAGGCTTGCACCGCGCGTTCTTGGTCGGAAACGAGGCGGTTGCCGACGGTGAAGGTGCCCTTCTGATAGAAGTGCAGTTTCTGCGTGGCATCCAGCGTTGTTGTGCGATCGGTCACCGGCTTCCCCTCATACCGCGGCTTTTTCGGCAGCTTGGCCGAGGCGGCGCAACAGGTTTTCGGCGGTCGGACCCGAGCGCCGCACCTTGCGAACATAATGCAGCTCCTTGGCCACGATTTCCTCGTTGAGATCGAGGAAATGCGAGCCCTCCCACGGCTGCACGAAGGCGCGGCGCAGCACACGATGCAACGACGCGCGGGTGATCGGCCGCCCGCCGAGACCGGCAATGACCGAATGCACCTGCGGCGCGCCCGCCACGTTGCGCAGGGCAAGATCGACATTGTTGGCGAGCGGACCGCCCATGCCGACCGCCAGGCTCTTCTCGATCACGACGACGTTGCGCGCGCGCACCAGTTGTTCGCGCAGCGCCGCGGTCGGGAATGGACGGAACGATATCAGCGTGACCAGCCCGACGCGTAGCCCGTCGGCGCGCATTTCGTCGATGGTGTCCTTGATGGTGCCGTTTACCGAGCCCATGGCGACGACGATCAGTTCGGCATCCTCGGTGCGATAGGAACGCAGCAGCCCGCCGCTGTCGCGGCCGAATTTTTTCTTAAACTCGGCGGCAAATTCGGGAATGAGCCGCAGCGCCAGCGTCTGCTTGTAATGTTGCAGATAGCGAACCTCAGTGAAGGCGTCCGGTCCGACCATCGCCCCGATCGAGATCGGGTCCTGCGGATCGAGCACCTGCACCGGTTCGTAGGCAGGAAGATATGCGTCGACGTCGGTCTGCTCGGGAATGTCGACCCGCTCGACCGCGTGCGTAAGAATAAAGCCGTCGACGCACACCATCACTGGCATCGACAATTCCTCCGCCAGGCGGAAGGCCTGGATATGCAGATCGGCGGCCTCCTGGTTGGTCTCGGCGAACAGCTGCATCCAGCCGGAGTCGCACACGGCCATGGCGTCGGAATGATCATTCCAGATGTTGATCGGCGCGCCGATCGCCCGGTTGCCCAAGGTCATCACGATCGGCAGGCCGAGACCGGAGGCGTTGTAGACGGCCTCCGCCATGTAAAGCAGGCCCTGGCTGGCGGTGGCGGTATAGGCACGCGCGCCGGCGGCGGATGCGCCGATCGCGACCGACAGCGCGGCAAATTCGGATTCGACGTTGATAAACTCGCACTTGGTGATTTCGCCGGTGCGCACCATTTCGCCGAGACCCTCGACGATGTGGGTCTGCGGTGTGATCGGATAGGCGCAAATCACTTCGGGCCGGCACAACCCGATGGCCTCGGCCATTGCTCGTGAGCCTTCGATTTGCTTAAGCATGGCGTCGATCCTTCAGGCGGCCGCGGGAGCGCCGGCGACAGCGTCATGCGCGGCAGTGGCGGCGGCGATATTGGCATTCGCGATCTTTTCCGGAAAAGCATCACGGATTGCAGCGGCGACCGATTTCAAATGGATGATGCCGGTAAGACAAGCAAATGCGCCGAGCAAAGCGGCATTGGGAAGCGGGCGGCCGACATGCTTGAGCGCGAGTTCGGAGGCCGGCACGGTCAGCACGTGGCCCGCCGGCAGTTGCTGGGCGATGGCGTCTAGATGAAGATCCGTAAGGCTGCGATTGCTGTTGACGAGCAGATAGCCGTTCCGCTTCAGGCCCTGGCAGACGTCGATCGCCTTGAACAGCGTCGGGTCCTGCACGATCAGGGCATCGGGATCGAGGATCGGCTCGCGTAGCCGAATTTCCTTGTCGTCGATGCGGCAGAACGAAACCACCGGAGCGCCCATGCGCTCGGAGCCGAAGCTCGGAAAGGCCTGGGCATGTTTACCCTCAAGATAGGCGGCAACCGATAGAAGTTCTGCGCCCGTGACGACCCCCTGCCCCCCGCGGCCGTGGATGCGCACTTGGAACATGGGGAAAGGTCCTCGTTTTATGCTGTAATCTTGCAAGCCGCCGGAATCGGCCGGGCCGCCAAGCTTGTCGATTATAGGTAGAACGACGCGGCGACCCCGCCTTGAGATAAGTCAATTGACCTAGGTCAATAACCGGCGCGCAAGCGTTCGATCGCGGCGGCAGACCGTACATTGCGGTGCGGCAACAGGCGGGAAGCGCGCTGGGCTTATGAATTGCCGCGGCGTTTGCCGCTCACGCCGGTGTCGACTACCTGCGCGTGCATGCGCGAAAGGAAATTGATCAGCAGTTTTCGCTCGGCCGCGGAAAAGCTCTTGAGCAGTTGCCGTTCGCGCGCCAGCGATAATTTGACGACCCGATCATGCAGGTTCAGGCCCTTGCGGGTCAAAGCGATCAACTGCCGAGACTGCTCGTCACCGGTGCGCTGCACCTCGACGATGCCGTTCGACTTCATCCCTTGCACGCTGCGGCTGACCGCCGCCTTGTCGAGCCCGATCACGTCGCAAACGCGTCCGGCCGATATCCAGGGCTCGGTGGCCAGCAGACGCCATGATCCGCCAATCGGTGATGCCGATCCCGAATTTCGGGCGATAGGCCGCCGAAGCCGAATTCGACATCTTGCCGGCAAGAAAGGTCAGGTAGGCCGGGACGTAATTGTCGAGGTTGAGGGCATGCGCGGAAATGCGCGTATCGTCGGGTTGTTCGGGACCGGCGCGCCGCGCCTTGGAACGGAGGCTCATAGGTCATACCCGAAAGGGCTGCCGTGGTGGGCCAACGCCCGCGATGCCCATCCGATCGATCGCAGGTCCGTTGAATAGCCGGCCATGGACGCGAAACCCTAGGCGTTCAATAATCTTGCGCCGCTGCCGGCAACCTTGACCAAAATCAAATCACCTGGCCGGCCAAGTGCCATAGTGTTGTTGACATGTCAACGACCGGCATGGAGACGGCAGGTCATGCGAGCGTTGCGGCACTGGAGCGTCCGGCACGCATCGGCCCTCAAGCGGGTCTACGACGCCTGCGCGCAATATGCCCCATACCTGCGCCGTCCCTTGCAATGGGCCGGAGCGCGGCGCGCGGAGCAGCTGTTGCGGCCGGTCGAACGCGCGACGAAACAGCTGCTGTTCGATTGCAAGATGTGCGGCCAGTGCGCGCTGTCCTCGACCGGGATGGCTTGTCCGACCAATTGCGCCAAGCAAATGCGCAACGGACCGTGCGGCGGCGTTCGCGCCGACGGCACATGCGAAGTCTTTCCGGCCATGCGCTGCGTATGGATCGAAGCGATCGAGGGCATGAAACAGATCGGCCAGCCGAGTAACAAGACTTTTCTTGAGCCGATCGACCACCGGTTTTGGAATCACTCGTCCTGGCTGCGGGTGATCGACGACACCCATCCGGAACCGACCCTTGTTCGCCCGCACGCTGCCCCGGCGCGGGAGGCCTTCGCTTTTGAGCAGGCCTGCAAGTCCGGGCGTTTCGTCGTAACCGTTGAGGTCTCCCCGCCCGACTCCACCGATCCCGGCGTGCTGATCGAACGCGCTTCCCGCTTCCGCGATCTGGCCGATGCCGTCAATATTACCGACGGCGCCGGCGCGAATTGCCACATGTCCAGTGCCGCCGCCGCTGCTATCCTGGTCGCCAACGGATTGACTCCGGTGGCACAGTTTTCATGCCGCGACCGCAACCGCATCGCACTGCAGGGCGACATCTTGGGCGCGGCAGCTTTGGGCGTGCGCAACGTGCTTTGCCTCACTGGCGACGATGTCAGCAAAGGCGACCATCCTTACGCCAAGCCGGTTTTCGATCTGGATTCGATTTCGCTACTGCGCATTATCGAAGGCATGCGCGATTTGGGAACCTTCGCGTCGGGCCGGAAACTGGATGTCGCGCCCAATCTGTTTATTGGCGCCACCGCCAACCCCTTCGTCCCGCCATTTGTGGATCGCATCGGCAACCTGGAAAAAAAGATCGACGCCGGCGCGCAGTTCATCCAGACGCAATTTTGCTTCGATGTGCCGCTGCTGGCCGACTTCATGCGGGAAGCCCGCGCACGCGAGCTGCACAAGCGCTGCGCCATCATCGTTGGCGTCGGAACCTTGAGCACCGCCAAGGCGCTCCGCCGGATGGCTCAATATGTGCCCGGCGTGCACATTCCGGAATCCGTTCTGCGGCGCGTCGGCGGCGCCGACAATCAAAAGGCCGAGGCCAAGACGGCTCTGGTCGAAACGATTCGGGCGGTAAGTGAAATTGAGGGCGTCGCCGGTGTGCATCTGATGGGATACCGCAACGACGAAGTGCTAGCTGAAGCAATAGCGGAATCGGGAATTCGCCGTGGTGCAAGCACGCACGCGGCTTGACGTGGATTTTTATCCGGGGGGTTGAGATGGCTGACATGAACGATCAAGAAAAGCAGTTGGTGGCGTGGCTCGCCGACATGAATGAGGACGACGCCTTTGCCCTCGCCAAGAGAATGCTCCTGGAGGAAGGCGCCAATCCATTGCGCGTGCTGGAGTTGTGCCGCAACGCCATGGATATCGTCGGCAAGCGCTTCGAGCAGGGCGAGTACTTCCTGCCGGAACTCGTGCTCGCCGGCGAAATGCTTGAGAATATCGGCGCCATTGCCAAGCCGCTGATCAAGCAGGCGCCCGGTGAGGAGCCGAAAAAGCTCGCCAAGGTGCTCATCGGCACCGTGCACGGCGACCTGCACGACATCGGCAAAAACATCGTCACCTTCATGCTCGATATCAACGGTTTCGAGGTCAAGGACATCGGTATCGATGTGCCGGTGAAGACCTTCATCGACGAGATCGGTGCGTTCAAGCCCGACGTGGTCGGCCTCTCCGGCTTTCTGACCCTCGCCTTCGACTCGATGAAGGAGACGATCGAGGCCATTAAAGACGCCGGCCTGCGCGACCAGCTCAAGATCATGATCGGCGGCGGCCAGGTCGACGAAGCCGTATGCAACTACACCGGCGCCGACGCCTTCGGCACCAATGCCATCGACGCCGTGTCGCTGTGCAAGACCTGGATGGGGGTTGCCGCATGAACGCGCAAACGCCGATCCAGACGCCCGAAGCAAAGGCCGCCTATGACGCGCGCTGGCAGCGCGTCATGGACTGCGTCGCCCTGAAAACGCCGGACCGCATGCCGACCGCAATGTTCGCCACCTTCTTCCTGGCGAAATTCGGCGGCATCAGCCATCGCGAGTTGATGTACAACGACGTCAAGGCGACCGAAATCGCCGAACGCGTCCTGCTCGAATTCGAGCCCGATTGCTACAACCCCCTGGTGCTCAACGTCGTCCATGGGTCCGGTGCTCGACGCTCTCGACTACAAGCAGCTCACCTGGCCGGGCCACGGCGTCGGCGACAACCAGCCGTATCAGTATCTCGACCGCGAATATATGAAGGCGGACGAGTATGACGAGTTCATCTTCGACCCGACCGCATTCTACCTGACCAAATATCTGCCGCGCGTCCTCGGCGTTTTCGAGGGCATGGAAGAGCTGCCCTACCTGCCGGGCTTGCACTATTTCCGTCTGATCGGCGGCATGCGCGCCTTTGCCAAGCCGCGCGTGCGCGCCGCGCTGGAAAAGATCATGAAAGCCGCCGAGGAGGTCGAGCGCTTCGCCAACGTGCATGCCGCCTTCACCGAGCGGATGACGGCGCAGGGCTTCCCCACTTCGCACATCAGCACCTCGGTCTCGCCCTACGATCTGGTCGCCGACTATTTCCGCGGCGCCACCGGCACCATGAAGGACCTCTACCGCAACAAGGACAAGCTGCTCGAACTGCTCGACAAGGCCGCCGTCTTCCTCACCAAGCAGACGATCGCCTGGTCGCGGGCCTCGGGTCACCCGGTTGTGTTCTTCCCCGTGCATTGGGCTCCCGACCGCTTCATGTCGCAGAAGCAGTTCGAGACCTTCTGGTGGCCGTCGTTCCGCAAGCTGATGGTCAACCTGATCGACGCCGGCGTCATCCCGATGCCGCTGTGGGAGGCCGACTGCACCAAGCGTCTGGAAACGATCCGCGACATTCCGCCGGGCAAATGCATCTACTGGTTCGAGCGCACCGACATGGTGAAGGCATTCGAGGTGCTGGGCGATGTCGTCGCTTTGCGCGGCAATATCTCGCCGTCGTTGCTGACCACCGGGACGCCCGACGAAGTGGACGCCGCGGTGCGGCATCTCGCCGAGAATGTATTTCACAAGGGCGGCAAATTGATCCTCGACGCGGCGTTCGGGTTGCCCGACGAGACGCCGGTCGAGAATGCCCGCGCCATGTACAAGGCGGCGCGCAAATACGGAAGCTGAAGGAACGGCGAAAATACATGCCGACGGTCCGCAGCAGCGGCCTGCTTCGAGAGATCGCCATGAGCCCCTGCGCCAGCGGGCGGTTTCGGCAGCAGGGGCGATTTCGCCGCGCCGCCATCGATCTGGTTGAGCGCGAAAGCCTGCTCGACGCGGCCTACTGCTATCGCATCGTGCCGCTCGACGAGCCGCCGAGCCATGTGCTGCGCGCCGGCGGCGAGACGCTCGAGGCCGCGCGGCTGGTGCCGGAGAGCGGGCAACTCACGGCGGTCGCCGTCGGCATCTTTACGCTCGGGCCGGCGCTCGAACGGCGGGTGTCCGCCCTGTTCGCCGAACGGCGCATGTCGCTGGCGCTCGCCCTCGACAAGCTCGGCAATGAATTGCTGTTCGCGCTCTCCCGCCGCGTCGAGGATTGGATCGTCACGCGGCGCGCAAAGCGAAATTGACGGCGGCCGGCGAATTGCGCGCCGGCGATCCCGGCCTGCCGCTGGACGCCCAGGCCGCCATGCAACGTTTGGCCGGCGCGGATCAGATCGGCGTAAGCGTGACGCCGGGCCAGGTTCTGCACCCGCTCAAGTCGATGTCGTTGATGCTGGGCATCGGCATCGATCTGCCCCCTGCCCGCTGGTCGCGCTGCGACGACTGCCCCTCGGCGCCGAAGTGCACGATGTCGGGCCGCATCGCGGCCCCGGCGATGCTTTGAGCGGCGCGTCATGAGCAAGCGCAAACCGGCGGCGCAAACGTTCACGCTTCACTTTCCCCAATTGGATCGGGAAACAGCGAGCCGCACCGGCGAGACGATTTATCAATCCGCCCGCCGCAGCGGCGTCCGCATTATCGGCGCCTGCGGCGGCCGCGGTACCTGCGGCACCTGCCGCGTGCTCGTCGTCGAGGGTGAGATCGACGCGACCAACGAGAAAGCGCTGCCGGGCAGCGGCAAAAGGCCGCATTGGGTGCGTGCCTGCCAAGTGATGCCGCGGTCCGATTGCGTCGTGGAAATTGCCGAGCGATCGCTGGCCCCGGTGGTTCGCGCCGAATTCGACGCCGGCGAGACCGTTGAAATCCTCGCCCTCGATCCGGCCGTGGTGAGCCGTGAGGTCAACGTTCCGGAAGCGACGCTGGCCGACAATCTGTCGGACCTCGACCGCGTGATCCGCGCGCTGGCGAGCCCATTGCCCGAGGTCGATCTGATTGCCGCCCGGCAACTGCCCGCGCTCCTGCGCGGCGGCGACTGGTCGGCGCGCGCGCATATTCGCGAGCACGAACTGATCGGGTTTTCGCCGGCGGGCCGCCGGACCCTCGGCCTGGCCGTCGACCTCGGCACCACCAATGTCGCCGGTTTCCTGGTCGACCTGCAAAGCGGCGCGCGCGTGGCCAGCCTCGGCATCGAGAACCCACAGGTGGCGTGGGGCGCCGACGTCATCAGCCGAATGAACCATGCGATTCAAGGACCTGGAAGCGCCGCGGAACTGCGCCAGGCGGCCGCAACGGCGATCAACGCACTCGCCCATGACCTGTGCTTTTCGATCGGCGCCGCCACCGCCGACATCGTCGATGTGGCGATTTGCGGCAATACAGCCATGCACCACTTGCTGCTCGGGCTGCCGGTGCGGCAACTCGGCCGCGCCCCGTTCGTTGCCGCGGTTCGCGACGCCATGGACGTCAAGGCGCGCGAACTCGATTTGATGGTTTGCCCCGGCGCCTATGTTCACCTGGCGCCGAACATCGGAGGGTTCGTCGGCAGCGATCACGTGACCGCGCTGCTTGCCACGCAAGAGCATTGGCGCGGCGGGACCACCACCCTGGTCATGGATATCGGCACCAATACCGAGATTTCCCTGATTCACAGTGGCGAGATCCTGTCGGCCTCCTGCCCGTCGGGGCCGGCGCTCGAGGGCGGTCATATTTCCTGCGGAATGCGGGCGGCGGAAGGCGCGATCGAGCGGGTTGCGGTCGAAGACGGCCGCATCAAGATCGACGCGATCGGCGGCCGCAAGCCGGTCGGCCTGTGCGGCTCGGGCGTCATCGACGCCATGGCGGCCTTGCGCGAGCTCGGCATTTTGGACGACGGCGGCCGCATCGTCGGTCAACATCCGGACATTGCCGAGGTGGACGGCAAGCGGGTAGCGGTGCTGGCGCCCGGCGTCACTTTCAATCAGCACGACGTACGCGCGGTGCAGCTCGCCAAGGCGGCGATCCGCACCGGCATCGAGCTGCTGTTACGCGAGCGCGGACTGCACGAACACGACATCGGGCTTGTCGTCATCGCCGGCGCCTTCGGCTCGTATATCAATGTCGGCAGCGCCATCGCCATCGGGCTGCTGCCGGCGCTGCCGCTCGACCGCTTCAAGCAGGTTGGCAACGCGGCCGGTGTCGGCGTGCGGCAAATTCTCGCCTCGCGGCGGATGCGCGCGCAGGCGCGCGAGCTGGCCCAGCGCTGCCGCTATATCGAGCTCAGCACGCGCGGCGATTTCCAGAAGGCCTTTCTGCATAACATCGGCTTCAGATCGCGGCCCAACTTACGGAGAGTTCTGTGACAAGTTCGCCTGGCTTCAACATTGCGAAGATCGGGGATCGGATCAATCCCGGTTTCAAGAGCACGAAGACGCTACTGGACAACGAAGATCTTGCCGGCGTGCAGGCGCTGGCCGTGCGCCAAGTCGAAGCCGGCGCCAGCGCGCTCGACGTCACCATCGGGCCGCGCGGATCGACCGATTTCGAGTTCTTGGCGAAGGTCGTGCGCGCCATCCAGGAGGCGGTGACGGTGGCGCTGTGCTTCGATTCGCCGAGCGCGCAAGTCCAGGAGGCTTGTTTCAAGGCCTACGACCGCGCCCGCGGTGGGCCGGCGCTGATCAATTCGATCACCGAACAACGCTGGGAAATAATGGATCTCTACAAGAATTACGGGCCGTTCCGGGTCATCGTCATGGCGTCCGAACGGATGGAAGACGGCATCGCGAAGCAGAACAAAACCGCCGAGGAAATCGCCTCGACCGCCAAACGCGCCGCGCTGCGCCTGCAAAGCGACTACGGCATGGCGCTCACCGATATCTATATCGACGTTTCGGTCAGCGCCGTCGTCGCCGACACCGGCGGATTGCACCGGGCGACGCTGGAAGCGGTCCGCATGCTGCATGCCGATCCGCAGCTTCCCGGCCTGCACATCATGGGCGGCCTCACCAATATCGGCCAGCAATTGCCGCCGAAGGCGGCCGACGGGTCCGACTTGAAGCTGTCGCTGGAATGCGCGTTCCTGACTTTGGCGGTGCCGCTCGGCTTCGACACGATCCTGTGCACGCCATGGCGAAACTATCATCCGCTGCCGGACGACAACTACGTTCTTGCCGCCTACAAGAACATCCTCGAACAAACCGGCAGCAACGCATTGCGCGCCGTCCGCAAGCTCTATCGGGCGTGAGGCTGCTGCCAAGCCGCGGCAGCGCGGTTAAATCAAAGCTTGTTGATCAATACGCGCTGAGCAAATCGATCTTGGTGTTGGCCAGGATCAGCCGCTTGGCGAGCAGCCGGGACAGATTACGCACGATGCGTTGGCCGCCGCGCGGGTGATGCACGCAGAATTCATCGAAGCGGTCGAGCTTCAGTTCGAGGCAAGTGACCAAGGTGTCGGCCCATACGTCCGCGGACCGCACGTCCTCAATCAATGCCATTTCACCGAAAACCATGCCGCGCGCCAAGCTGGCGAGACGCACCCCGCTGGGTAATTTCACGCTGACCATCCCGCTCTGCAGGAAGACGATCGCCGATGCGGGCTCGCCGGCGGCAACGATGCGCTCGCCGGTGTGATACGTGCGGGACGTGACCAGCGCTTTAAGTTCCTTAAGTTCGTCCGGTGTCAGGCCGGCAAGCAAGGCCTGTTCGCCGAGCTCCGCCGCATCGTTGATATTGGCGAAGCCGCCATAGCGGTAGATTACCTGATCTTCCGCCCATTCGATCGCTTCATCGAGCAGATCGAATCGCCGCACGTGCGCCATCGCTCCGATCGGGCCGCTGATAGCCTCCCAGATTCGCAAATCCTTATCGACACCGGCCAACACCACCGTCATGTTGGCCGTTGTCAGATCCTGCAAACTGTCGGCGAAAAGCCGCGCCGCGCCTTCTGTTACCGCCGACACGCGGCGCAGATCGATAATGAGAATTTCAGGCCGCGCGCCCGCAACGATCTGGCGTGAGACGTAATCGACATTCGCAAACGAAAGCGCGCCAACCATTTCGATTACGCGAATGTCGCGATGCCGGTCGTTAAGGATCTTCTGCTCGCTCGGCGGCCGGCTCCTGCGCGACGAAATGTCCTTGATATTATAGTCGGCGATGATCGAGGTGCGCACGTCACTCGAGCGGTTGAGCACATGCAAGTTGAAATGCGACGAGAGTTTTTCACACACCTTGAGGCCACGGACGCTGTTGCCGTGACTGTCGAGCAGCGGTGAGAATGTGCCCAGCCCGATTTGTCCCGGGAGTGCAGCGATGATGCCGCCTCCAACACCGCTCTTGGCCGGCATACCAACGCGATAGACCCATTCGCCGGCATAATCGTACATGCCCGAACTGGTCATGACCGACAGCGTGCGCGTTACGGCATAGGGCGAGACGACTTGTTCGCCGGTCAGCGGATTGGTGCCGCGGTTGGCGAGCGTCGCGGTCATGACCGCGAGATCGCGCGCCGTCACCAAAATCGAGCACTGCCGGAAGTAAACGTCGAGCACCTCGTTGACGTCGCTCTCGACCACGGAATAGTTGCGCAGCAGATAGGCGATGGCGCGGTTGCGGTCGCCGGTCGCCCGCTCGGAGGCAAATACGGCCTCGTCGACGCCAAGCTTGCGCCCGGCGAAGCGGCCGAGTGCGTCGCGCAGGCGTTCAAACGCGCCATCGCCTTCGACGCTGTGGATCAGCCCAGAACACGCGATTGCGCCGGCGTTGACCATGGCGTTAAACGGCCGGTTGTCGGCCGTCAGGCGGATCGAATTGAACGCCTCGCCACTCGGTTCGACGCCAATTTTCGCTTCGACCCGCTCGGCACCGACGATATCCAGCGCGAGTGCGAAGGCGAAGGCTTTCGAGATCGATTGGATCGTGAATTCGACATCGCAGTCGCCGGCTTCATAAATGTGCCCGTCGATGGTTGCGAGGCCGATGCCGAAATGCGCCGGATTGGCCTTGCTCAGTTCCGGAATATAGTTAGCGACCGCGCCGCCGCTCTCGGCAGCATAGGTCTCAAGGCAATGATTCAAAAAATGCTCGAGAGCCGGCTGCGGCTGCGTACGGCTGACCGCCGGCGGCCGGTGAAGATCCATCATTGTATCGTTCATTTCAGTCCATTCAGGCTAAGAAACCCCGGACGAATATTGATATTTGCGGTTTTTCGTTTTTTTTACAAGACAGGCAAGAAAGCTGCGCATAGCAAACAATACAATCGGTAGCCGGAATGATGGTCAAAGGGCCGATCCAGCAATGGTCCGTGGCATTTTTCTACCGCGCCGATAACCGAAAATCGCGGCTGCGCTCGACGTCGCAGTACTGTGCCCAAACCGGCTATTTCAATTGATTCAATTTTTCCCAGATCAAGAGTTCTTCGTCATGCAGCCATAAAGAAACGGCCAGCTCTTGCGACCGGCAAGCTTTTTTTCAGCCGTCTGTTTTTGGCATTCGGCCCATTTTGCCTTTTCCTTGACCCACTTCGCCTTAGCTGCGTACCACTGTTTTTTGCTCCAGTTCGAAATGTCCTCCATTTTCGCCGATATCGCAGCAGCCGATTTTTCCGAACTCTGGGGCGGCGTCTGATATTGCGCGAACGCCGGCGCCATTGCTACGAGCACTAGCAATGCTATCGACAACAATGAAGTGCGCATCTGAGTCATGAATTGGGCCCTCTCTTAAAATTCGCCTGACTATTGATTGTAACAAGCAACTTGAACGTTCGGCGACGAACATTCCGAGCGCATGCAGGATCACAGATATCGATCTGAGTATTGTGACGATCTTGCCTGACGCCGCGGATGTACGCCGTATAAGGAGTCCGATCGAATCCAATATTTTGCCTAATTTTTGAGCCGTTTTCTCTTATTGTATGCAATTCACCCGCCGTTACGAAAACCTGCGAGACGGCTTAACCGCGCAATTTTTCCTGCCGAATCAGATCATTACGCGAATTACGCGCGGCATTTCGTTTTTGGCACAGGCTTTGCGGAAGTCCCTCTCAATCACGAATACGAGACTTACAGCGAATCGCTGTGAAGGGGCGTGATCCCGAAAACAGATTACCGATTTTCGGAAAAGATCACGCCCAAATGAATCATCACGCCGGCATTTTTTCGCGCGCCAAATAGGCGCGCCAGCCGCCAAAGCTGGAAATGTCACGCGCGCCGGCCGTGCCGGCGGCCTCGACCAGAAAGCCCTTCACCGAGCGGCCATCGGAAAGCTTAATGGTGCCGATCGACAGCGGCGCAGGAACAGCATCGGTAAATCGGCCGAAGGCTTCCAGCGGGAGCGCCCAGACCTCGACCTCGATGCTTACACCTTTGCCGCTGTCGACGCGCAGCAGGCCGGGCTTGGCCGGCGCGGTATCGGACAGCGCAAAAAGTCGATAGTCCGGCGCGGTCTTTGCCGTCTCGAGCCAGCGGCCGCCGAGCGCACGCAATTCGCCGTTCAACGGCAGGCCCGACAGATGGGCACCGACGACGGCGACCGCAGCCTCGCCATTGGCAGGCAATTTCGACGCTGGCGCGAACGCCGGCTGCTGCTCTCTGAGCGAGCCCAGCGGCAGCCCCGTATTGGCATGGAATACGCGGCCGATCTCGGCAAGCCGCGCATCGGCGCCGGCCGGCGCCAGCAGTGTGATGCCGAACGGCACGCCAGCGTCGGTCATGGCAGCCGGCAGCGCGAGACCGCAAAGATCGAGCAGATTGACGAAATTGGTATAGGTGCCGAGCCGGCTGTTAAGCTGGATCGGATCGGCCAGCACTTGCTTGATGGTGTAAATCGTGGGCGCGGTTGGCAGCGCCAACGCGTCGATGTCCCGGAAGGTGAGATCGGCAATGCGGCGCAGTTCCTCCAGCTCGTAGAATGCCGCAAATGCATCGATCGCAGTCGGGCGCAGGCCGCTCAGAATGATCTCGCGCGTCACCGGATGAATGGCATCGGGGTCCGATGCCAGCAGCGAACGCGCGGTGATCGTGCGCTCGGCCACCCAGGGGCCTTCATAAAGCAGGCGCGCAGTCTCATAGAACGGCTCGATATCGATCTCGACGATTTCGCAGCCGAGCCGCGCCAGCCGCGCGAGCGCATCGTCGTAGCCGGCCTCATATTGCCGGTCGCCGAAGAACAACCGCTGGCCGGGGCGCGGGACACCAAGCTTTACTTGCGGCGGCATGCCGCCAAGCGCTGCAAGCGGCCGATGGCGTGAATAAGGGTCGGCACGATCCGGTCCGGCCATGGCGGCAAGCGCGGTCCAGGCGTCTTCGACCGTGAGCGCGAACACCGACACGCAGTCGAGCGTACGGCAGGCGGGCACGACCCCATAGGTCGAGACCAAGCCAAGGCTCGGCTTCAGTCCAACGATATTATTGAAGCCCGCCGGAACGCGGCCGGAGCCGGCCGTGTCGGTGCCGAGCGCGAGCGGCACCAGCCCAGCCGCGACAGCGACAGCCGACCCGGAGCTCGACCCGCCGGGGATAAGTTCGGGGTTGAACGTGTTCCTGGGAACCCCATAGGGCGAGCGCACGCCAACGAGGCCGGTGGCGAACTGGTCGAGATTGGTCTTGCCAATGATGATGGCGCCGGCCGCGCACAGACGCGCCACCGCGGTCGCATCGTGCGCCGGCTGATAGCCGAAGGGCGGACAGGCCGCCGTCGTCGGCAAGCCGGCGACGTCGATATTATCCTTCACCGCGACTGGAACGCCGTAAAGCGGCCGGTCCGCGCCGCCGGCGGCGGCAAGCGCGCGCGCCTCGGCCAGCGCGTCGGCTTCCGCCCGCAGGCTGATGAATACGGCACCGTCGCCATGCGCCTGGATGCGGGCATAGCTGCGGGCGACCGTCTGTTCCGGCGTTGCCGTTCCCGCCCGGTGGGCGGCCACGATCGAAGCGACGGTCTCGGACAAATCGAGCCCCCAATTGCAATCGAGCGACGCCGCCCCGGCAAAGGCGCGCCCTTTCTTGTGCGAAAATTCCGCTCTCCGCGCAACACCCATCTCGCCAAGCGGTTTTGCGTCCGAGATCGAGGGATCTTACCCGCCAATACCACAATCATCGCCGCCGAAATTTTTTGCCAAGAACAGCTTGAAATGAATGAAAGCGCTCAGGTCAATGCGAGCGCCACCAAATGTGTGGTCAAGGCAAATCGGAGATCAATAACGCGTCCGTTGGGTACACCGGCTCTGCGGCCGGCAAGATCAATTTGGATATCGTGATAATCGAGAAATTCGCGGTCGAGCGGGTAGACCGCCTTGTAGACCGCCTCCTTGGCCGCGAAAAGCAGCCGTCCGCGGTATGGATCGTCGCAAATATTTCGCCGTTCTTGCGGGGTTGCAACCACTTCCAACAGCTCCGGCGGCAGCACTTCAGCCGGCTCGATGTCAATTCCTAATGCGGCGATATCGTTGCATTTTCCGACAACCGCCACAGCGACATTATCATCGTGCGCGAAAGAGCCGGTGATGCCGGCCGGCCAAATCGGTGCACCCGCCGCGCCCTTCGGCACCGCGCATTCGGGATATCCGAGCCGCGCAAGCAGCTGACGGCCCACGATGCGAGCGGCGCCGCTGCGCCGTCGCACCGCGGTGGAACGCGACGCCATCGAATTCGCCTCCTCCGCAAGGAGCGCCAATTCATCGCCAGGAGAGATCAAACGATGGCCAATCAGGATGCCCGGCAGCGACAGCGAATCGAGCGCTCGCTGAAGTGATGGTTCTATGCACTCGGTCATTTTAACATGGTCGGCCGCGAGGCGTCTGCGATCGACTTTCCGCACTGCTTGCGAGCCATTCATGTGAGCCTCGATTGAACCGATCATATGTCCAAATCCTATTCCACCGCTTCCTTGGAAACGAAAGTGTTTGCTGGCTCCAGCGATGTCGTCGTTTCGTCTTTGCCAAGACGATCGATCAATTTGGCTTCGACTCTGTCCTGGACCTGATTGCGGCGAATTGGCTTCGCCGGATTGCCGCGCCAGACGCTGTGCGAATCGAGAACTTCGCCCTTCATCAGGAAGGAATCGGCATCGAGCACGGCCTGCTCGTTCATGGTCACGCCATAGTGCACGAAGGCGCCGACGCCCAGCGTGCAGCCCCTGCCGATCTGAATATGGTCCGACTTGAACACGCCCTCCTCCAGCGAGTGAGGCTGAATAACGCTGGCTTCGTTGAGGTTGGCGTAATCGCCGATTTGCGTGAGCGTCCGTTCCGTGGTGATGCAGCCATCGTCATAAACTTTGCGGCCGATTTTTATGCCGACCAGGCGAGACACCACATTCTTGAACGGCGTGCCCTTGAACAGCCGCACGATCGGCGAATCGGAGAGCTTCCAATGGCGCTCATGCGCCCAGAAATACGGCTGGTAGATCGAGACCATCTGCGGCGAGAGCCGCTTGAAGCCGAGGCTGGCTCGTTCGAGCAAGGCGAAGAACAGCACCGTCGCCAGTGTGAGTAACGCCCCGGCCACGAACAGCGAGACCACGCCATAGTGCTGGTAGTTCAGCGTGGCCAGATGGGCGACAAACAGCGCGACAAAAAAGAACGCCCAGCGACCGAGCAGGAACAAGAATGCCGTGACGAGATTGTGAACGTTCTTGTGCCGAAGCCGCTCACGGCGGGTTTCCGCGCTCAGGGCGGCCTTAAGATTCTTGTCGCGGTCGACAATGCGCGGGATCTCAAAAGCGGGCGAGCCCAATAGCCCAATATTTTCGCGCAGCGGGCCATCGACCGGGATCATCACCTTGGTGCCAAGCAGACAATTCGCGCCGGTGCGGCCATCGGGCGGATAATGAATGTCGTTGCCGAGATAATTATGCGCGCCGATGCGGGTGTTGCAGAGCCGGAACGATGAGCTCGACATATGCATGTTGATCATCGACAGCCCGTCCGAAACCATCGTTCCGCTGCCGACCTCGCACAGGAACGGGTTGTCATGCCATTGGTTGGTGCCGAAATTGGACCCGGTCTGCTCGATCTTATTGAGGTTCCAACCGATGAACCGCATGTAATGGACGATGAAGGAACTGTCGCCGAACAAGAGATTGTAGAACTGCGAATTGCTGGTCCGCCAGATGACGCGTTGCAGCCAGTAATGAAACCCATAAAGCGGATAGGTTTCGCCGATCTTGAGAAAACGCTGGCATAGGCGCGGAATAACATAAATGCCAATCAGTCCAATCACCAGCGATCCGAAGAACAGGCCGGCAGAGACCGTCAGCATCAGAAAGATGAACGCCGACTTCGGTTCCTCAAAATCAATGCCGCCCGTGAACTGAGAAAAATATGGATACCAGTAGTCCAGGATCAGGATCGGTATCGGCACCACGATCGCGAGCAGGCTGGCGAGCTGGAAGCCCGCATAGAGCCCGCGCCTGAGCGGCCCGCAAGGTCTGCTCTCGATCGGGCAATAATCGATTTTCGTCTCGACCGCGGGCGAGCCGTGATAGCGCTTACCGTCCGGCACGCATTGGCCACTCTGAAGCGACGACGCGTGGCCAAGCTGGCTATGGCTGCCCATCGCCGTATCGATATCCAGAACGCTCGCTTCGCCGACGAACGCATGGCTGCCGATCTCGATCGGTCCGGTATATATGTAATTGGATTGGGCCTTGTAGCCGAGCAGAATCGAGTTCTTCCGCAGGATCGTGTTGTCGCCTACGGCGAACAGGTCGGTGGCGACCGGTACAAACCGGGTATTGATGACGGCGTTGCGTCCGATCCGCGCCCCGAGTAGACGCAGATAGACATTGTAGATCGGGTTGCCGACAAAAGCCGCGGCCGGCGAAAACTGCACCATTGTCTTGACCATCCAGAAGCGGAAATATCGAAGGCTCCAGATCGGGAAGGACTCCGCCTTCCACCTGCCGATCAGCAGCCATTTCGCGGCGATGGCAATGGCGGTCGGACCGATAAAGGCGGCAACGGCGAACGCCATACTGCGAAGGTAGAATTCCAACGGATTGCTGACGCCCGCATAGGTCCATGAAAAGCCGATGGCGGCGAACCAAAGACCGAGCAAGCCGTAGCTGCCATAGAACAGAAGTTGAAGGGCGCCGCAGCCGTAATAGGCGAAGTCGGAGGGAACGTGGAACGGTTCGTCTCTGGTGGCGACAATGCTTTCGCCGCCCGCGCGGCTCAGATGGGCCGCGAGTTTGGCGATGGTCGGATTCAGGTAAATGTCGCGCATCGAAACCTGCGACAAAGCCGGGTCCTGCCGGATGGCCGCGCAAAATCGAGCCATCAATAGCGAATGCGCGCCGAGATCCTGAAAAAAATTGTCCTCGACCGAAACACGCTCGATTTTCATGACGCCGATTAGTGCGCGCGCGAGCGTCCGCTCGGTCTCGTTGCTTGGTGCGATAAAATTGCCGCCTGTCGTCGAAACGCGCCTTCCCTTTGGCGGCGGCAGGCTCCTGCGATCCGCCTTGTGGCTCGGCGTCATCGGGATAGCATCGAGCTTCTCCAGAAAAGCCGGCACCATGTAGCCAGGCAAATGCTTTCGCAGCGCCTCCGCAATCTCGCTCGGCGAAAAGGCCGACTCGCCCTGTTTGAGGGTGTAGTAGGCGACGAGTTCCACTTCGCCGGGCTCGGATTCGTGCGTATCGACGACGGCTTGCGCGATCTGCGGCAATTGCATCAGAACCGATTCGATTTCCGTCAGTTCGATGCGATAGCCCCGCACCTTGACCTGCGTATCGATACGGCCGTGGAATTCGACCTCGCGATCACTGTTGATCAGGCCGAGGTCGCCGGTGCGATAAATGCGGCATGAGGGATTGTTCGCGATGCCAAGAAAGTCGGGGATGAATTTCTTCGCGGTAAGGTCTGCCCGATTAAGATAGCCTTTCGCCAGGCCGATGCCGGCGATCCCGATTTCTCCGAGCTCACCCGGATCGACGGCTTTATCCTTGTCTGGATCCAGGATCACAATCGAATAGGTCGGGAGTGGACCACCGATCGTCACCGGCTTGTCCGGGTGCAGTTCAGTCAGCGTCGCCGTGACGGTCGCTTCGGTCGGCCCGTAGGCATTCAAGATCGTGCGGCCATGCCGGTGCCACCGCACCACCAGATGGTGCGGACATGCCTCGCCCGATACCAGCAAAATTCGCAACTCGGGCAAATCGGTTTCGATGGTCGCCAGCAGCGTCGGCACGCAGCACAGAACCGTCACGTGCCGCTGCCGGAGAAAGTCGGCGAGTTCGCTGCCGACGAGACTTGTCCCCGGCTTTCCGGGGACAAGCGTGGCGCCGGCGATGAGGGGGACCCACAATTCCTCGACCGAGAAGTCGAAGGCGATCGTCATGCCCTGATAGCAGCGATCCCCCGGCCGCATGCCGTAGACCTCGGCCGCGACGCTGACGAAATTACAAATGCTCGAATGCTCAACCGCGACGCCCTTCGGGGTGCCGGTCGTGCCGGACGTGTAGATGAGATAGGCAAGCTCATCCTTGGGCGCGGGCTTTTCCGGGATCCTCAAGCGGGCGGTCGGCATTGCATTGATGTCGCGCTCGGCCAAATCGACAAAAATTGCCGCAACCGGGAACTCAGCGAGTTTATCTGCAAACTGCGATTGCGAGACGATAAGCCGCACGCCGGCGTCGTTCAGAATGAAGGCGATTCTCTCTTTTGGAAATCCGGCATCCAAAGGGACATAGGCGGCGTTGACCTTCAGCACTGCCAGCAGCGCAATATAGGTGTCGACCGATTTATCGAACATGAGACCGACACGATCGCCGGCCTGCGTGCCTTGCGCGATCAGATACCTGGCTAGTTGGTTCGCCCGGTTGTCGACATCCCGAAACGTGTAAACCGCGTGCTCGGTGATGACCGCTTCGGCCCCCGCATCCAATTGATCGCAGCGCGCTTCGAAAAGATGGTCGAGCCGTTCGCCTTCGCGCCAGCGAATCGCGTTGTCGGCATTCTTACAGGTCAGGATTTGACGGTCGTGGTTTCTGCAATCCGCGATCATCGCGCTGAAGGCCTCGAATGCCGGGAAATCTGCCTTGCGTGACGAGACCCTGCGCTCGCAATTGCGGCCCTGCTCATGGCAGAATGCAACGCGGCTCGGCTTGCGCGGGGTAACGCCGCCGCAATCCGGTCATACGACCTTGAGCAACGGCGCAAGCCAAGACTCATTCTTCGCGCCTTGCACAAATTCCTCGACAATCGCGCGCTCGAGAATGCCCAGGCCTTCGGCTAACTCGTCGTAGCCAGTCGTCAGCGGCATCATGCACTTGATCACTTCATCTTGCGGACCGGCCCGCTCAATGATCAGCCCGTCCTGATAGGCCCGCGCCGTAATGGCTGCGGCGCGCTTGGGATCGGCGCACTTGACGCCGATCATCATGCCACGACCGCGCACATCCACCAGATGCCCAGGAAACCGGTCCACCATGGCCTGCAGTCCTTTTCGCGAGATAAACGCCTTTGCGCCGGACTTCCGCGGCGAATGTCGGTGTCGACCAATAATGCTCGAGCGCCGCGGTCGCGGTGACGAAGGCATGATTGTTGCCGCGGAAGGTGCCGTTGTGTTCGCCGGGCTTCCACACATCAACCGACCGTTTGAGCACGACCAGCGCGAGCGGCAGACCGTAGCCCGACAGCGACTTGGACAAGGTGATGATGTCGGGCTTCAGGCCCGCGGGCTCAAAACTGAAGAACGTGCCGGTGCGGCCGCAACCCGCCTGGATGTCGTCCACAATAAGCAAGATCTTAAATTTTCTGCACAGCGCTTCGATGCGTTGCAGCCATTCGACGCTCGCAACGTTGAGGCCGCCTTCGCCCTGGACCGTCTCGAGAATGACCGCGGCCGGAAGCTCCACGCCGCTCGACGGCGTCTGACAGCATGCGCTCGAAGTGAGCAACCGTGTCGACATCCGCTCCGCTATAGCCATCGAACGGCATCGCGGTGGCGTAGCTCAACGGCACGCCGGCCGCGGCGCGCAAAAATTGATTGCCGGTGACGGACAGCGAGCCCGCGCTCACACCGTGGAAACTATTCGTGAAGTGAACAATGTTCGTGCGACCGGTTGCCTTGCGCGCGATCTTCAGCGCCGCCTCGACGGCATTGGTGCCGGTCGGTCCGGTAAACTGCATGACGTAATCGTCGAGCCCGAGCGGCGCCAATACGATTTCGTGCATCGCCTCTAGAAACCGCTCCTTGGCGACGGTGTGCAGGTCGAGGCTGTGGGTGATGCCGTCCTGCTCGATGTACTCGATCAGCGCATCCTTGAATACCGGGTTGTTGTGCCCGTAGTTCAGGGAGCCGGCACCGGACAGAAAATCAAGAAAGCGGCGGCCGTGGATGTCGCGCAGCTCGGTCCCCTTTGCATAGGCGAAAATGGTTGGAAAATTCCGCGCGTACGATTGCACGTTGGATTCGAGCCGTCCAAACACTTCGTTATCAATTCGCTGAACGTTGCTTTGCCGGTCCAACATGACTTCCTCCCCGTCCTTTTACGCAGGCGTTGACCGCCCTTTGCATTGAGGCCATTGCGGCGTGCGACCACCCGGCGAGAAAGACGCGGCGGGTTTTGGAGTGGTTCCCCAGCTCAATGTCCCGAGGAGCGGATACCCCCACATTGGCAGAATGGCGAGCGGAACATGAACGCTGGCTGAATAAAGGCAGCCGCTATGCGTCCAACCGAATGAGAAGCCAGCCTGTTTCGGCCAAGCGCCGATCACTCCCTTGATCGAAAGTGCCTGGCCGGCTGCAAGGCTAATGCGTCAACGCCGGTTAGATTCTGCATTGGCAGCGCGCGCAGCACTGCAGGCTTCGAACCGAATCTCGCGATAATTTTCTCTGCGATGCCGATTTACACCGGATGCAATTTGCGGAAAGAACACCTTTCCCATGTCCCCCGTTTACTAGTGTGCCGCCGCCGCACTAGTATTTCGTACCTACCCGCCCCTCCTCGGAGTCCTCCATGCCATCGCCCAAAGCCTTCACCCTCGCCGCGCACGGCGCAAACATGCCGGCGATCGGCTTTGGCACCATGGAATTTCCGGCGCGCGCGGCCGAACTGGTCACTTACGCAATTCAATGCGGCTATCGCCTCATCGACACCGCGCGCAAATACGGCACCGAGGAGCAGGTCGGCGAAGGCATCCGCGCCAGCGGCATCGCGCGCGAGAAGCTGTGGGTCACCACCAAGGTGACCGAGTTGAACGCGCGCGAGGCCGACTTCTTGCGCTCGGCCGAAACCAGCCTGAAGGCGTTGCGGCTCGACTATGTCGATCTGCTGCTGGTGCATTGGCCGCAGCCCAAGGTGCCATTCGCCGAGACGCTGGGCGCGCTTGCCAAGGCCAAGCGCAGCGGAATGACGCGCCATATCGGCGTGTCGAATTTCACCATCGCCATGCTCGATGAGGCGGTGCGTGTCTGTCCCGAACCGCTGATCACTAACCAGATCGAGTACCACGCCTATCTGCCGCAGGACCGCATGCTGGCGGCGCTGAAGCGCCACGGCATGATCTTGACCGCCTATTGCCCGGTGGCGCGCGGCAAACTGCTCGACGATCCGCTCATCGGCGAGATCGCCAAAGCGCGCGGCAAGACGCCGGCCCAGATCTGCCTGCGCTGGCTGATCCAGCAGCCAATGGTCGCGGCGGTGCCGCGCGCCCTCGAAGAGGCGCACATCGCGGAAGATCTCGACGTGTTCGATTTCTCGCTCAGCGACGAGGAGATGCGGCGAATTTCCGCGCTGCGCCGCCGCAATATTCGCATCGCCGATCCGCCCGAGCGCGCGCCCAAGTGGGACGTGGAGACTGTCGCGTAAGCGAACGTTTGTCCGTCTGCGATTCGCGAAATTCTTCCGCCTCGTTATCGCCGCGCGTAGTCGCAGGCAATATCCGATATTTGGCATCGTCAAAAACTTGCCGGCCGGACTGAAAACCGTGTTGCGGATCCGGACGCATCAACATACGATGGAATTAACCGTGGCTTTTGACCCGGATATTCTAGGGAAGTAAACGTCATAGTTGTCCTTGGTCGCAATGCGCAATGGCCATGTTTGGAATGCGCTGCGTTACGAGCCAAGGATCGGGAAGGTCGATGGGTTACGCCCCTCGCGAACGACAATGTGAAAGACTGCCGGAGCGCACGCGCTGCGGGCAGCGCCGGATACGTTTTTTCCTGCACTTAACTTCATCGGCCGAACGATATCGCGGTCCGCCGTAATTGATGGCGGCGCGATGTTCTTTGGGAAACGCATGCATGAGCACTGCCAAAAAACCTAACGGGAGGATGTCATGACCAAGTTTAGTATTTCGCGGCGAACATTCGTGGAAGGCGGTCTCGGGCTTACCGTTGCAAATTTTCTGCCAGGCACAACTCCATTCGCCACCGCCGCGACCATGGAAGAGAGCACTGTCGCGGCCGCCAAAACGGCCGGCCCGGCTGCCGTCAACGGAATGATCTGGTCGCCCTATCTGGTGCCGATGAAGCCGGTGATCGCCGAGTTCAGCAAGCAGACCGACATCACCATCGGCGCGGTGCAGGATATCTCGATCTTTGATGCGCCGCAGCGGGCGATGGCGGAAGCGCTCTCCCGCTCGCCGCAGTTCGACTTCATCCATATCGATTCGAACATGATCCCGTCGCTTGCCTCTGCGGGCTATCTCGAGCCGCTCGACGAGTACATCAAGAAGGCGGGCTTTCATTTCGATGTCGTCGCCGGCTACGACAACTTCATGAAATACGACGGCCATACCTACGGCGTGCCGACCGACGGCAACGTGCACATCCAATACACGCGCAAGGACCTGATCGACAATCCCGACAACAAGAAGCGCTTCGCTGACAAGTTCGGCACCGAGCTGAAGGTGGCGGAAACCTGGGAGGAGAACCTGCGCCTGCAGGAGTTCCTCATGGACCCGTCCAAGGATCTGTACGGCTCGGGCAACCTGCGCAACCGCGCCAACGGCGTGACCTGGTGGTACATGATCTTCTACAGCGCCGGCGGCTTCCCGTTTGACGACGACATGAAGCCGACGCTGAACACCCCGGCCGGCCAATACGCCGTCGACCTCTATCTGCAGGACAAGAAGGTCAACCACCCCGAGGCGCCCAATTGGGGCACGCCACAGATGATCCCGCGCATCGCGCAGGGGCACGTGGTGAGCTGCCAGTATTGGGACGGCACCTGCAAGACGATCAAGAATCCAAAACAATCGAAGACGGTCGGACAGTTCTATTACAGTGTGGTGCCGGGCTCAAAGTTCACCGGCAAGATGGTCCGCCGCTCGATCTCCTCGCCGCTCGCGGCCATCCTCATCAACAAGTATAGCCCGCGCAAGGCGCAGGCCGCCTATCTCGCGCTCTGGCTCGGCTCCGGCAAGAACAGCATCCCGATCGTCTCCGACCCGGTGAATGCGTTCAACGACGCCTGGTCTAACGCGCACTTCGCCGCGCCGCCGGTGATCGACGCCTACACGCAGGAAGGCATCAACGCCGTCAAGAAGAACTTCGAGGTGGTTTGCCCGCCGATCTATCTGACCGGCTTCCTGGAATTCCAGGACGCTCTCGGCAAGAACCTGTCGGAGGCTTACGTCGGCCAGCTTCCGGCCAAGGACGTGCTGAAGAACACCGAGGCCGAGTGGAACAAGATCATCGGGCGCATCGGCCGAAGCAAGCTGAAGAGGGATTTGGCGAGTTACAAGGCAGCAATGCCGAAGATCGCCGTCCCGGCGTGACGCGCGGCGGGACGAAAGCCCGCTTTCCCCTGACCGTCCGGACGAGCCTCGTGCTCGTCCGGACTCCCGCTTGGAGGTAAGGAATGGCCGTGGCCGCCCTTCCGACTGCCGAACTGCCGCGCTTGGCCTCGCCCCGCGCGGTGTCGCGTGCGCGCGCGATCAAACGCTTCAAGCTGTCGCTGCTGCTGCCGCTGATCGCGATGTTTCTGTTCGTGCTGACGCCGGTGCTGCTGTTGCAGCTCTACTTCTCGTTTCACCAGTGGACCGTCTATCTCGGCTCGTGGTGGGACGCCGATTTTGTCGGACTTGATTTGTTCAAGGAGGTGTTCACCGATCCGCGGTTCGGCTGGGCCATCCTACGCTCTCTGGCGTTCGCCACCACCTCGACGGTCGGGTGCTTCGTCTTCGGTTTCGCGCTCGCCTATCTCATGAACAAGCCGTTCCGCGGACAGGCGGTCTATTACATTCTCTTCATCTTGCCGATGCTCACCGTCCCGGTGGTGGTCGCCTATACCGCCGAAATGATGTTGTACCAGAGCGGCCCGATCAACGACGTCATCACGCGCCTGAGTGGCGTTCAGTTCAAGCCGTCATGGCTCAGCGACCCGCATATTGCGCTCATGACTGTGAGCATGCTGGAGATATGGAACTGGACGCCATTCTCCTTCATCATCATGCTCGCCGGCCTCAGCGCAATCCCGAAGGAGCCGATCGAGGCGGCGGAAATCCTCGGCGCATCCCGGTGGAGCATCTTTTGGGAAGTGCAGCTTCCGCTCTTGCGGCCGGTTATTCTGCTGGCGCTGGTGCTGCGCTTCCTGGAGGCCATGGCGGAATTCCCGAAGACCTGGGCCCTGTTTCAGGGCGGCCCGGGTTCGGCCACCGAAACGCTGCCGGTCTACATCTTCATGACCACCTGGCAGTACTTCGAAATCTCCAAGGGCGCCGCGATGTCTTATGTCGTCATGCTATTGATGATCGTCATCGTCCTGTTCGCCATTCGATTGCTGCGCCATGAGAAACGGTCGCTGGACAAGATGTACGAGCAATCCGCCGACGGAAAAGTGGAGGCCTGAATGGCGATGACCAAATCGCATCGCCGGCGGGTCACGACGATCGTGCGATACGTCGTCCTCAGCGTCTGGGCGATCATGGCATTCTTCCCGATCTACTGGATTATTTCCACGTCGTTCAAAATGGACTCGCAGTGGTTTGCCTGGCCGCCCTATTATTTTCCCAGCCCGCCGACGCTCGCCAACTACAGGAATGTCTGGTTAGGCACCGAGCAATACGACACGACGCAATACGCCATCTCGTCGCAGACGCCGCTGATCTCGATGCTCAACTCGACGGTCATAGCGACCACGTCGACGTTTCTTTCGGTGCTGTTCGGCTCGATGATCGCCTACGGCGTTTCGCGCTACCGCATCCTGTCCGAGGTGCGCATGTTCCAATTGCTGATGCTGCGCATGATCCCGCCGATCGTGGTCGTGGCGCCGCTGTCGCTCTATTACACGGCGATCGGACTGATCGATACGCGGATCGGTCTCATCCTCGTTTACTTTCTGACGACGCTCCCCTACGCGGTGTGGATGACCAAGAGCTTCATCGATGAGGTGCCGATCGAGGTCGAACAGGCTGCGGAGATTCTCGGCGCGTCGCGCTGGCGCACGGTGTTCGAGATCGTGCTGCCGCTGATTCGCTCGGGCCTGGTGGCAACCTTCCTGTTCATCCTGATCCTGACCTGGAGCGAATACCTTCTGGCGCTGATCATCACCAAAACGCAGGTCACCACGCTGCCGATCGAATTGTCGAAATATCAAGGTTCGACCGAGGGCCGTGTCTACGGCCGTCAGGCGGCGCTGGCGGTCGGCATTACGGTTCCGCTCATGATCGTCGGGCTGATCATCCGCAAGCATCTCGCGCGCGGCTTCAGCTTCGGCATGGTACGGAGATAACGGTGGCGCGCATCGAATTGTGCAATCTGGTTAAATCCTTCGGCGCGGTCCAAGCCGTGAAAAATCTGAGTTTCACCATCGAGGACGGCGAATTCATCGTCTTTGTCGGACCTTCCGGTTGCGGCAAGACCACGACGCTGCGCATGATCGCCGGCTTCGAGGATCCGACTTCCGGCGAGATCCGCATCGACGGGCGCGTGGTCAACGACCTGGAACCGCGCGACCGCGGGCTCGGCATGGTGTTCCAGAGCCACGCCCTGTTCCCGCACAAGAACGTGGCGCAGAACATCGAGTTCGGCTTGCGCATGAAAAAGGTTCCGCCGCAGGAGCGCGTAAACCGCGTACGCGAAGTGGCGGAAATGGTGCGCATCGGCCATCTGCTTGAAAAGATGCCAAACCAATGTTCAGGCGGAGAATCCCAGCGCGTCGCGCTTGCCCGCACCCTCGTCACCAACCCGTCCACCTTCTTGCTCGACGAGCCGCTGTCGAGCCTCGACGCCAAGCTGCGCCGTGAGCTGCGCGCGGAATGCGACCGGCTGCACCAGGCGCTCAAGCGCACCTTCATTTACGTCACCCACGACCAGGAAGAAGCCATGACGCTCGCCGACCGGATCGTCGTCATGCGCTCGGGCGAGATCGTGCAGATCGGATCGCCGATGGAGATCTATTCAATTCCGGTCAACTATTTCGTCGCCGATTTTTTCGGCTCACCGTCGATGAACCTGGTTGCCGGCGAAATCGTCCATGACGGCGCCGGCGCGCGCTTTCGTTCGACAGCCTTTGAGATCGTGTTGCCCGATAACTTCAAGGCGGCAAAGCCGGGCGCGGTCACCTTCGGCATTCGGCCCGAACATGTGGGCGTCGCGCCGAGCGGCAATGGCGATGTCGAACTACCGGTGCGACTGGTCGAGCCGCTCGGCAAGGATACGCTGCTCTATTTTGACACCGGCACCGAGCGGGCGTTCGTCGCGGTTACCGAAGGTCTCGGCATGGCCGAGATCAAGGCCGGTGAGCGCATCGCGCTCTCGTT
The DNA here is from genome assembly GCA_963762285.1 of uncultured Alphaproteobacteria bacterium. Lineage (GTDB taxonomy): Bacteria > Pseudomonadota > Alphaproteobacteria > Rhizobiales > Xanthobacteraceae > Pseudolabrys. Next base: position 89,124 of record CAVXKE010000018.1, read on the forward strand.
GGACCGGCGCCGGATCCATCTATTCGACGGCGAAGGACGGCGCATTGCCGGCGCCCAATAATTATCGAATACAAACCAAACGTCGAGGAGCCCATGGAATACCGTGAGAAGAGTGAATTCCGCGATGGCATGCGGATCGATTGGGATATGCCGATCAAGATGGACGACGGGCTGGTGTTGCGATGCGACATCTACCGCCCGGTCGCCGAGGGCAAATATCCCGTGATCATGACCTATGGGCCTTACGGCAAGTGGCTGCACTTCGAGGACCTGTACAAAAATCAATGGGACCGTATGTGCGCCGATCAACCGGACGTGCCGGCCAATTCGACCAACAAATATCAGTGCTGGGAGGTGGTCGATCCGGAGAAATGGGTGCCGGACGGCTATGTCGTCATTCGCGTCGACTCGCGCGGCGCCGGCCGCTCGCCCGGCGTGATCGACATCTGGTCGCTGCGCGAAGCCCAGGACCTGGCGCTATGCGTCGAATGGGCCGGCGTGCAGCCTTGGTCGAATGGCAAGGTCGGCCTCAACGGCATCTCCTATTACGCCGAGAACCAATGGCAGGCGGCCGCGCTGCAACCCAAGCATCTCGCCGCCATCTGCACCTGGGAAGGCGCCGCCGACTTCTACCGCGACATGGCGCATCACGGCGGCATCTTCAATCGCGGCTTCGTCGAAGGCTGGTCGAAGGCGCAGGTCTATACGCTGCAGAACGGCCGCGGCACGCGTGGCTTCAAGAGCCGCATGACCGGCGACTGGGTGTCGGGCCCGGAAACATTGTCGGAGGAGGAACTCGGCAAAAGCCGGCGTAATTTCTACGAGGATTGCCTCGCGCGCAAACTCGACACCGACGAATTCTGGCAGTCGCGCATGCCGGACTGGAACAAAGTGAAGGTGCCGCTGCTTTCGTCGGCCAACTGGGGTGGGCAAGGCCTGCATCCGCGCGGCAACTTCGAAGGCTTCGTGCGCTCCGCCTCGGACAATAAATGGCTCGAGGTGCATGGCATCGAGCACTGGACGCACTTTTATACCAACTACGGACTCGATCTGCAGAAGCGGTTTTTCGGCAAATTCCTCAAGGGCGAAGACGCCGGCTGGGCCAATCAGCCGAAAGTGCAGTTGCAGGTGCGCCATCCGGGCGAGAAGTTTGTCGAGCGGCATGAGAACGAATGGCCGCTGGCGCGCACGCAGTGGACCAAGTTCTATATCCATCCCACCGACATGACGATGTCGAAGGACATGGCGAAAACGGCGGACTCCGTTAGCTACGCGGGGCTCGGCGACGGCGTCACCTTCCTGACCGAGCCGCTTGAGCAGGCGACCGAGCTGACCGGACCGATCGCCGCCAAGCTGTTCGTCTCGTCGGCGACCGAAGACGCTGACCTGTTCCTGGTGGTGCGGGTGTTCACCCCCGACCTCAAGGAAGTCGTGTTCCAGGGCGCGCTCGATGCGCGCACGCCGATCGCGCAAGGCTGGCTGCGCTGCTCTCACCGCAAGCTCGATCCGAAGCTGACGCTGCCTTACCGGCCCTATCACACCCACGACGAGGAGCAGAATCTCAAGCCCGGCCAGGTCTACGAGGTCGACGTCGAAGTGTGGCCGACCTGCATTGTCGTGCCGAAAGGCCATCGCATCGGCCTGTCGGTGCGCGGCAAAGATTACGTCTATCCCGGCGAGCCGGGCCCGGGCCTGGAGTCGCTGGGCTCGCACTGGACCGGCGTCGGCCCGTTCACCCATGACGATCCGCGCGACCGCCCGCCCGCCGTGTTCGGCGGCGACGTCACGCTGCATGCCGGACCCGACCGCCAAGCCTACGTGCTGCTGCCGGTCATCCCGAACAAATAAGTATCTTTAGGAAATTCCAGGAGTGCGAAGTCATGAGCTACCGTGAGGTCAGCGAAGTCCGCGACGGCATGCAGATCGATTGGGACATGCCGATCACTATGGATGACGGGCTGGTGCTGCGCGCCGATATCTTTCGCCCGATCAAGAAGGGCCGCTACCCGGTCATTCTCAGCCACGGCCCTTATGCGAAATGGCTGCATTTCGAAGACGGCTACAAGACCGCCTGGAAACGCATGGAGGAGAACCACCCCGACGTCATGAACAATTCCAGCAACAAATATGCGAGCTGGGAGGTGTGCGACCCCGAGAAGTGGGTGCCGCACGGCTACGTCTGCGTGCGTGTCGATTCGCGCGGCTGCGGCCGCTCGCCCGGCTATGTCGAGCACTGGTCGCCGCGCGAGAACAAGGACATGTATGACTGCATCGAATGGGCCGGCGTGCAGCCGTGGTCGAACGGCAAAGTCGGGCTGTCGGGCATTTCCTATTACGCGGTCAACCAGTGGAAGGTCGCCGAGATGGCGCCCAAGCACCTCGCCGCGCTATGCGTGTGGGAGGGCTATTCCGACTTCTATCGCGAGCTATCGCACAACGGCGGTATCTACTCGACCTTCCCGCAGAATTGGTACGACATGCAGATCAAGACCGTGCAATACGGCCTCGGCGTGAACGGCCATCGCAGCCGCATGAACGGCGACTGGGTGTCGGGTCCGGATACGCTCACCGAGGAAGAGATGGGCGCCAACCGCTACGATCTCGGCAAGGTCTACTTCGCTCATCCGCTGATCGATGACTTCTGGAACGCGATGACCGCCGATCTTTCCAAAATCAAGGTCCCGCTGCTCTCCACCGCCAACTGGGGCGGCCAGCCGCTGCATCCGCGCGGCAACTACGAAGGCTTTACGCAGGCCGCCACGAAGCACAAGTGGCTCGAAGTGCACGGCATCGAGCATTGGACGCACTACTACACGGATTACGGCGTCGACTTGCAGCGGCGCTTCTTCGACTATTTCCTTAAAGGCGCCAAGAACGGCTGGGACAAGCAGCCGAAGGTACAGCTCAATGTACGCCATCCGGGCGAACGCTTCGAACTGCGTTTCGAGGACGGCTGGCCTATCCCGCGCACGCGCTGGACCAAGTTTCACCTCGCGACCGAAAACCAGAAGCTGGTGACCGAGGCGCCAAGCGGGTCCGCGACGGTGACATTCGATGCGATGGGCGACGGCGTCACTTTCCTCACCGAGCCGCTCGCCGAACAAACCGAAATCTGCGGGCCGATGGCGGTAAAGCTGTTTGTCTCGTCGTCGACGACGGACGCCGACATGTTCGTCGTGCTGCGCGTGTTCGCGCCAGACATGAAAGAGGTTGTCTTCCAGGGTGCGCTCGATCCGCACACGCCGATCGGACAGGGCTGGCTGCGCGCCTCGCACCGCAAGCTCGACAAGAAGAAGTCGCTGCCGTACCGGCCGTGGCATCCGCACGACGAGAAACAGCCGCTGAAGCCGGGCGAAGTCTACGAACTCGACATCGAAATCCATCCGAGCGGCATTGTGATCCCGCAGGGCCACCGCATTGCGCTCTCGGTCCGCGGGCGTGACTATGTCTATCCTGGCGGCTCCGGTGGCAAGCTTTCCAACATGAAGAACGAGTTTACCGGCGTCGGCCCGTTCCTGCACGACGACCCGCGCGACCGCCCGCTGGAAATCTATGGCGGCAAGACCGCGGTCCATCTCGGCGGCGGACGGGAAAACTTTGTGCTGCTGCCGATCATTCCACCGCGCAAGGCGGCGGCGGCAAAAGCGAAGACCGCCAAGGCGGCGAAACGGGCGACGAAAAAGAAGCGGCGGTAGCCCGCCAGAACTCCGCTCATTCCCGCGCAAGCCGGACTCCAATCTGGGTCCCCGCTTGCGCGGGGACGAGCGGGCGGCGCTCAACGCTTCAGATAGCGCTTGTCCAGCATGACATGAATGCCCTTGTTGCCGTTCACCACCTGCGTGACGCGCAGGTCGGCGGCAAGGCTGAGCAAGGCATAGGCCTGGTAACGGTCGAGGCTGGTGCGCGCGCAGACAAGATCGAGCATCTGCCGCAACGCAATGACCACGCAATCGTCGAGATCGGGATCGAACGCCATGGTGATCATGTGCGTGGGCGTCTCAGCCAGCGGCCATTCGAGCGGCATATCGCTGCGGACGGTTAGACGAAAAGTACCGACAAGACCGGTCTCGATAGCGGTGACGCAAACTTCACCGTCGCCCTGCGCGCCGTGGCCATCGCCGACGGAGAAAAGCGCGCCATCGGTAAAAATCGGCAGATACAATGTCGTGCCGGCGACCAATTCCTTGTTGTCCATATTGCCGCCGTTGCGGCGCGGTGGCGGAGTCGGGATCCGGCCCCAGGACGCCGGTGGCGCCACTGCCATGACCCCAAAAAACGGCCGCAGCGGAATCTCCTGCCCCCAGGGTAACTGTCCCATCATGCGGGCCGGGTTGAGGGTTACGTAGACTTGCCGGTATTCCGGAAAATCGTCGGGCAAGGCGCCGGCGAGGGGTCGAATGACGTTGTATCCCCAGTCGTAGTGGAGATCGATCGCTTCGATATCGACCTGCAGGGTCTGCCCAGCCTTGGCTCCACGCACGGCGACCGGCCCGGTGCACATATGCCCGAAAAAGCGCTGCGGGCCGTTGGCGGCATGAATGGCGGGCAGCGCCGGCGGGATTTTGAACGGCGGTGGCGGCAACAAGTCGGGGGTTCCGGACATCGACGAGATTGTTACGCGATCGCCGCTGGCGATGGTTAAAATCGGTGCCAGCTTGGCGTCGAAGAAGCCCCAATGGACCGTGTCAGGACCCGCATCAACGCGCGGAATTTCGCTTGAATTATGCAACGATTTTCTCCAAAGCAGAATCTTCCAATGATGACGGCAAGACTATCGAAAATTCAGCAAGGCGCCAGCATGTCACTTTACTTCGCGGCCGAAATGACGGGTTCCCCGCAAAAGGCTTGCAGTGCGGGCTGAATTAGTGTGAGCAAATGTTGGGTTGCCATGGCAGCGGACTGGGGCACACACCGTTTTCCATTTTACTTGACTCCAGGCCCAGTGGGCCGAACTGTTGTCCAAGCCTGACTGCCATGCGGGCACAGACTTTGTAGCCTTGGGGGAGCTGAGCGAGAGATGACTTCGGCCGGAACCAGTAACGCATTCGCGATCGTCGCGGACAATGCCAGCAAGATGTTTCTCGACGGGACTGTAGTCGCCTTTCATCAGCTGACGCTGGCGGTGCGCCACCAGGAAATCCTCTGCGTTGTCGGCCCAAGCGGCTGCGGCAAGACGACGCTGCTGCGCTGCATCGCCGGCCTGACCGATATCAGCGACGGTAAACTTGTGGTCAACGGCAGCCCAGTGACCAGCCCGCCCGAGGGAGTGGCGATGGTGTTCCAACATTTCGGCCTGCTGCCCTGGAAGACCGTTTACGACAATGCCGCCTTTGGGCTGGCCATGGCCGGCACGCCGGCCGCACGCATCAAGGAGCGCGTCGCGCATTATCTCGACCTGGTCGGCCTCACCGGCTTCGAAACACATTATCCTTATCAGCTGTCCGGCGGCATGCAGCAGCGCGTCGGCCTGGTGCGGGCATTGGCGATCAATCCCTCGATCCTGCTGATGGACGAACCATTCGCCGCGCTTGATGCGCAGACCCGCGAAATTCTGCAGGAAGAGTTGCTCCACCTGATGGAGCGGCCCGAAGAGCGCAAGACCATGGTGTTCATCACCCATTCGATCGACGAGGCGATCCTGCTCGGCGATCGTGTGGCGGTGATGACAGCGCGCCCGGGCCGTATCAAGGAAATGATCGACATGCCATTCGAGCATCCGCGCGACGTCGAGGCGGTGCGCGCCGATTTGCGCTTTGCAGAGTTGCGCTCGCATATCTGGCATCAGTTGCATACCGTTCGCCCGCAGCGGGCGGCGGCGGCGGAGGTCGCGCGGGCATGACGGTACAAGCAGAAAATCACGGTGTGCCGGCCATCGCCGTGAGCAGCGAAAGCGACGATCGTCTGCGCGCGAAGACGATTTCGATCGGCCGCCGGCGCCGGCAGTTCATGCTGAACGTTGCGATCCGGATCGTATCGCTTTTTTCCGTGTTAACGATTTGGGAGATTTTCGGCGCGCGCGTCGATCAGTCCTTGTTCACGACGCCGATCGCCATCGCCGAGGCGGCGGTCGAAATGGTCGGCAGCGGGGAATTGTGGGCCTATCTCGCGCCCAGCCTGGTCGTGCTGGCCATCGGCCTATCGCTCGCGGCCGTGATTGGCATACTGATCGGCCTGGTACTAGCGCGGTTCTGGGTGGTCGATGTCGCGTTCGGGGTTTACATCACTTTTCTTTATTCGATTCCGAGTGTCGCGCTGGTGCCGCTCATCGTGTTGTGGGCCGGCTTCGCCACCACCTCCAAGATCATCATCCTGTTTCTGTTCGCCTTCTTCCCCATGGTCATCAACACCTATCAGGGCGTGAAAAACGTCGATCACAAGCTCATCGAGGTCGGCCGCTCGTTCCGGTGTTCCGAACGCCAGCTATGGTCCAACATTGTGTTGCCGAGCGCCTTGCCGTTCATCGTCACCGGTTTGCGGCTCGCGGTCGGACGCGGACTGATCGGCATGGTGCTGGCCGACCTCTACACCGCTATTTCCGGCATCGGCTACCTGATCGTGCGCACCGCCAGCACCTACGAGGTCGACAAGATGTTTGTACCGATCGTGACGCTCGGCCTGCTGGGTGTTACGCTTACAGCCTGCGTGCGTTTCGTCGAGGTGCGCGTGGCGCCGTGGACGGCGGCGGGCAAGGATTGATGGAGCGAGCCGCCCTATAGAGGCGGGGATTAACGACAAAGACAACGTGAGAAAACAAGAGGGAGGATTTCATCATGCGGAAAAATTCTTGGTGCGGCCATGGAATCGGCTTGGCCGTGTTGGTGGGTTGCGTGCTGATCGGCGACGCCGGCCTGCAGACGGCATCGGCAGCATGCACCACCATGCGCACAATCAATATCGGCGTGTCGGTGGCGCCACCGAATGTCGTGCACACCGCGCCTTACGTCGCCAAGGAGCTCGGCTATTTCGAAAAGCGCTGCATCGATGCGACCATCATCCAATTCGACGGCGGCAGTTCGCCGGCGTCGAAAGCGGCGGCTGCGCAAGGCACCGCGCTGGTCGCGGTGACGCCGATCGCCATCGGCCACGGCGTCAAGGTGCAGCAGATCTGGGGCATGGGTTTGCGGCTGCCGCAGGCTTACGTTGTTTCTCCCGATATCAAGACCGCCAAGGATCTCAAGGGCAAGAAGCTGAGCGCGGTCGGCGGCGGCGTCGGCGGCTTCAACTGGTTGATGGGCCGCCAGGTGTTGGAATCCGCCGGGCTCACGGTCGATGACGTGCAGTTCATTGCCGGCGCCACCGCCGGACGCGTGCCAGGCCTGGTGACCGGCCAGATCGACGGCGTGGCGCTGCACCCAGAAGACACCTATCTCGCTCTGCAGAAGAACCCCAAGGTGCACGTGCTGGTTCAGCTCTCCGACCTGCTGCCGAACTACTTCTATAACGCCTACGGCGCCCAAATCGACTGGATCAAACGCGATCACGCCCTGATGGTCGATACCATCGCCGCCATGATCGAGGCGCATCGCACCGTGTATCGCGATGAGGCCAAGGTCGTGCCCATCATCATGAAGGCGACCGGCCAGCCGAAAGAAGCCGTCGAATATGCCTGGAAGGTGCTGACCGAGCATTGCGTCTGGTCGGTGAACCAGGGCTTCGATGCCAAGCGCACGCAATGGACCATCGATGACGATGTCAAGAACGGTTACATGCCGGCCGACAAGAAGCCGACGGTTGAGCGCGTGTTCGACGAGTCGATCGCCAACGAGGCGGTGAAGTCGCTGGGCGGACCGATCAAGATCGGCAAGTGCTTCGAGTAATCGACTAAACAAACGGCGCGGCCAAAACCGCGCCGTCTCATCTTCCTTCCTGTCCCGAGGTTTCCATGAACGTGCAAACGCCCCATCAGCCGATCGGCCCGCAGCCGTGGGATGTCGTCCGCCACAAGCTCGACCAGGCCCTGCCCTTCGCCAATATGCGGGGCACGCCCTATTACCGCGATGCGGTTTATGAGCAATTCTCTGCCCAGGAATATGCGCGCCGTTACGCGGCGCTGCGCGCCAAGATGAAGGAGCATAAGCTCGACTGCGTGATCGCGGCCGGCGGTCCCAGCCATTGGAGCTTCGGCGCCGGCATGCTGTGGCTGACCGGCCACTGGGAATGGCATGCGCTCTGCTGCTACATCCTGGTCCCGCTCGATGGCGAGCCGACCATGATCTACTCCATGGGCGGCACCCATGCGGAAGCGGTGCGCCGCAATGTCGAAGTTGCGGTCAAGGACGTACGGCATAGCCGTAACGGCCGCTATGCCGAAGTGATGGTCGAGCGCCTCAAGGAATTGAAGCTCGAACGCGGCCGCATCGGGCTGATGGAAATCGACCCGCGTCATGAAGATTACATGCCGGTCAACCAGTACAACACGCTGCGCGCCGGCCTGCCGGATGCCGAGCTGGTGTTCACCAAAGGCTTCCTGCATGACCTCCTCGTCATCCACAGCGCGGAAGAACTCGATTGCGTGCGCATGGCCGGCGTGCTGTGCCAGCGCGCCATGGAGGCGATGATCGCGCGCGCCAAGCCCGGCGTGATGGAATATGAGTTGAAGGCGGCGGCCGGCGCCGCCATCCTCGACGGCGGCGGCGACATTGACTTCCTCATCATCGGTTCGACGCCGATGGCCAATCCGGCGATGATCTTCGGCAACCCGCGCCCGTCGCAGCGGGTGCTGCAGAAGGGCGACATCATCAATATGGAGCTTGCCGCCGGCTATCGTGGCTATACCGCCCAAATCGGCTCACCCATCACGCTCGGCGAACCGACCGACATGGTGCGCAAGTTCTGGGAAGAGATCACCCTACCCGGCTACAAGAAGATCGTGGCCGAGATTGCGCCCGGCAAGCCGGCGGAAGCCATGCGTACCGCGAGCAGATTTTTCCGCGACAACGGCATGCAATCACGTCCAACGCAGTGCCACGGTATCGATCTGGTCACCGACAATCCGCATGTCTCGGCCGAGCACGTCCGCGGCGTTGAGATCGACATGGTGCTCAAGCCCAATATGGTGATCATGGCCGAGCCCAATCCGATCACGCCCGACGGCATGTTCGGCATTTTCCTCGGGCACACCTTCATCGTGACGCAGAACGGGCACGAGGTTGTCGACGCATTTCCGCTGGAAATTGCGGTCGCAAAATAACCGCGGGATTAACCAACCGCGCGCCCGCAATTTTTTCTAAACGTCGCGGCCGGCCCAACCGCTTGCGCGGTGTGGGCATAAACGCGATAGGATAGCGGCGCAGTTCGAAGGGGAATCGGTATGCGTGCGGAACCAGTGAAGCTCGGAATCGTCGGCCTCGGCCGCTGGGCCAAGGTGCTCACACGAGCGGTGGCGAAGTCGGGCCGTCTCAAGATCGTCGCGGGCTACAGCCGCACCGAGGACAAGCGCCGCGCCTTCGAGCAGGAATTCGGCGTCGCCGGCGCCCCGGACATGAAGACGCTGTTGGCGGATCCGGAAATCCGTGGCGTGATCATCACGGTTCCCAACGAACAGCATTTGCCGGTCGCGACCGAAATCGCCAAGGCCGGCAAGCACGTCTATACCGAGAAGCCGATTGCCGCCACGCTTGAGGACGGCATCGAGATCGCGGCGCTGGAAAAGCAATACGGCGTCACCATTACGGTCGGGCACAGCGCGCGGCTAATGGGCAGCATTCGCTGCATCCGGCAGGCGATCGATGCCGGCGAACTCGGCCGCGTCGCCTTCCTGGAAGCGAATTTCTCCAACGAACGCGCGCTCGAACTCACTCCCAGCACCTGGCGCTGGTACAAGGCCAAGGCGCCGGGCGGGCCGCTGTCACAGCTCGCAATTCATCAGTTCGACATTCTGCATTATCTTGGCGGCGACATTACCGAGGCGAGCTCGATGGCCTCGAAACTCTCGCCGGTCGGCGCCGAGGTCGACGACCAGTCGATGACGTTGCTGCGTTTCGCCGACGGCAAGATCGGCTATGTGGGCTCGTGCTGGACCTCGCCCGGCATATTTTCAGTGCGCGTGTTCGGTTCGAAGGGCCTGATGCACAGCGAGACCGATTTTTCCAGTTGGGACGTGCCAAGCAAACTGCACCTGAGCTCCGCACTCTACATCCAGCGCGGTAAGGACGGCTACGGCAAGCGCGAGGACTTGAAGGTGCCGGAAAGCGACATGTTCGTCGCCGAGCTGGAAATGTTCGCCGACAGTTGCCGAACCGGCAAGGCGAACGAACTGACCGCCAACAACGGCAATGTCGCGGTTGCGGTCGTCAACGCGGCGCTGCGTTCGGTCGACAAGAGCGGCCAATACGTCCGCATCCACGACGTCATGGACGAGGCGCGCATGCGCGCCGCGGCGCGGAAGCTCAATGTGGCCTGACGCGTGATCGTGTCGGGCCGAAGCGCGCCCGCGCCAGCCGCACCCGAACCGGTTTGCGCTCTTCGCTCGTGCTGTCATCGCCGCGTTATCTCAAGGACTGGGACACCGTTTCGGACGGCATTCGATTTTGTTGTGCGGCGCGCGCCAATTTGCCTTAGGATAGCAGCATAATACCGGGAAGAAACGCGAGAGTAGGATCAATGTTGCCTAGCCGCTATTTCATCGAACTGACGCAGCCGGAGATCGCCGCCCAGCTCAAGAGCAATCCGCTGGTGATCCTGCCGACCGGCAGCGTCGAGCAGCATGGCCCCCATCTGCCCACCGGCACCGACACCTTCGCCGCCAATGTCATCTCAGCCGCGGTTGCCGAACGCATGGACGCAATGGTGCTGCCGGCGACGCCCTTCGGCGTCACGCCCATGCATATGCCGTTCGAGGGCACGATTACCTTCACGCCCGACACCTATATGCGGGTGGTAACCGAGACCTGCGTGTCGACCGCCAGGCATGGCGCCAAGCGCCTGCTCATTCTCAATTGGCACGAAGGCAATATCCCGTCGCTTGCGATTGCCGCCGAATCGCTGCACCGCGAGCACGGCATGAGCGTGCTGACCGTACAGGCCTGCTACGTCGCCGAAGAGCTCTACGGCAAGACCTGCAATGGCCTCACCCATGGCGGTGAGATCGAGGCGCTGGCGGTGTTGGCTTATCGGCCGGAACTGGTGCATCTCGACCGCATCGATTATTCCTCCGACCACAGCCATGGTCACAGAATGGACAAGCTGCGGCGCACGCGCAGCTACCAGCCGGTGCTCACCGACATTCGCTCGATCGCGCCGACCGGCTGGTTCGGCAGCCCACAGCACGCCACCGCGGAAAAAGGATTGCGCATGCTCACGGACATCGCCGATGCGATTGCCCGCGAGGCCGGCGATATTTTTCGCCATCTCGATACGGTGCAAGGCGGCACCGCCGAGATCAAGCAATTGCGACAGGCCGTCTGATGGCGCGGCTGCTTAGGCCAGCGGACGGCAAGCGCCTCGGCTTGCCAGGCCGCTCATCGCTTGAAATGGTGTCAGGCGAGATCGGGTCGCACGTCACCTTCCGCATTGTCGAGATCCCGGTGGCCATGCCGGGCGAGGCCTTGCGCGGACCGCACCTGCACCACGGCTATGAGGAATGCATCTACGTGCTTAAGGGCGAAGGCCGTACCTTCTGCGAGAGCGGCGAACTGCCGCTGAAAGCCGGCGACCTGGTGCTCGTTCCACCCGAGGAAAAGCATGTCACCCGCAACACCGGCAACGAACCGCTGATACTTCTCTGCTTCTTCCCGACGCCTGACGTCACGGCCACGACTGATAACTTCCCGGGTTTCTGACATATGACGACAGACGTTCTCTGCCTGCGCCCCGAGGCCGATTTCACACGGGTGGACGCGCCGGCGCCGTCCAGCCTCAACGTGAGTTATCGCAAACCGGACGATGCCGAATTGCCGGCGCTGATGCGCAAGGCCGACGCGCTGATCATCCCGGCGGTCGGACCCAAGCTTTCGCCCGCCTTGTTCGACGGCACGCCCATCAAATTGGTGCAGGTCACCGGCGCCGGCCTCGACCGGCTCGACCGCGATGCGCTGGTGCGGCTCGGCATTCCGGTGGCCAATGTGGCGGGCGGCAGCAACAGCGCGGTCGCCGAATATGCGGTAACCACCGCATCGTTGCTGCTGCGGCGCTTCGCCTGGGCCGACGCGGAAATCAAGAGCGGCAACTACATCGCCTACCGCGCCCGCATGGTAGCGGACAATCTCGCCGGGCTCGACGGCCTATTGGTCGGTCTGATCGGCTTCGGTGCGATCGGGCGAGCGGTGGCGCAGGCCTTCCATCGCATGGGCTGTCGAATTTGCTACTTCGACCCGGCTCCGCCCAATGCGAGCGCTGCAGACGCAATCGGTGCCGTTCCGATGGCGCTCGACGCACTGCTCGCCGCCGCGGACGTCGTGAGTTTGCATGTCCCATTGTTGCCGGAGACGCAGGGGCTGATTGGCGAGCGCGAATTGTCGCTGATGAAGCCGAACGCCGTGCTGATCCAGGCCGCCCGCGGCGGGGTTGTGGTCGAAGCAGCACTTGCCGCCCACTTGCGCGCCGGCCGGCTCGGCGGCGCCGCGGTCGACGTCTACTCGACCGAACCGCCGGCCGCCGACAATCCGTTGTTGCGCCTCGAAGGCGAAGCAGCCCGCCGGCTGTTGCTGACGCCACACATCGCCGGCGTCACCCGGCAATCCTGGACATATCTGTTCCGGGTGGCTTGGGAAAATGTCGAGCGCGTGCTGCTGCGCAACGAACCGCCGCTCAATCGAGCCTATTGAATGGCGCTCAATAGGCCTATAACTGCAAGAATCGAAAATTACCGGTGGATACCTAACCGATGCAACGCATCATCGTCGCCACCGATGGCTCCCCCGGCGCTAATCGTGCCGTTGATGCCGCCGCCCGCCTTGCAAAGGCCGCAGGCGCCGAGCTTTTGATTTTTACCGTTGGCGGAAATATTTCGGGCGCGGAATTAAGACGAATTGCGAGTATCGACGGCGATGTCAGCGCCATGCTCGAGTCGGCATCGGATCAAGTCCTCGAGCGTGCGAGAAAGCGCGCGCGCCGGATGAGCGTTACCGCAATCAAACTGAAATGCGGATGGGGCGATCCCGCGGAAACGATCATCAATACTGTTCAGCGCGAAAAAGCCGACTTCCTCGTCGTCGGCAGACGTGGCCGCAGCCGACTTTCCGGTCTACTGCTCGGCAGCGTCTCGCAGAAGCTGGCGAGCCTGGCGCCATGTATTGTCATGGTGGTTCCGTAGTCACTCCGCAATATTCCGAAGCCTTGCTTGCTACCGGCGAGCGATAGTCCCGAGCAGCATCGACACATACCCATTACCCCATAACGGCAATAAGAGCCGCGCGAATCCGTCATGGTAATAAGTGGGTTCGGTTGCCTCCACGGTGGCGCTGGCCTGAGCCGTGAAATACTCAAGCGGTCCCTTGGCATCGATTTCATCCGCGAATTTGCCGACGACATCGGCGCCATACCAGTCCTGAATTTCCTTACCGACGGTGTTTAAGCGGAATCTTTGCGGTTGCTTGAATACATCGACCAGCATGAGGCGGCCTTCAAATCCGGGCAACGCCGAAAAATTCACGTCATCCCAGAACGGGACCTGATTTTCAGCGCGTTTCAGCCCGTCCCAATAATCCCGAACCCGCCCCAGATCAGAAGAGAGGCTTGCCGGCAAGGCAAAAGGATGTGGCGTTTTCGTCATGGTCTGCTCGTTCGTTGATCCATAAAGACCTCCCGGGGCTCACACCGCGGCAAAAGATACTTGTACGGCCGAAGTGTAAGCATAGTATTCATATCACTTCTGCGCGATTCCAGCATCGAACGAATGCACCTTTTTCATCAGATCTCTTTGACCCTCGGTCGGGATCGGCTGCTAGCCCGCTTCTGGCAATCCGCCTCGCAATTCTGGCGCGGAAAGAAAGCATGGGTCGCGTTTCTCGTCATTTTCCTCGTGACCGTGGTGCTATTGCAATTGCTATTGCAGATTTTGCTCAATCTGTGGAACCGCAATTTCTTCGATTCGCTTGAGCGCAGGGATGCGCACGCACTTTGGCTGCTAGCACAAATGTTCGTTCCGCTGGCCGCGGCAAGCATCTTGCTCGCCGCTGCATCCGTGTGGGGACGCATGACGGCGCAACGCAATTGGCGGGAGGCCTTGACCCGCCAAGTCATCGACAGATGGCTTCACGAGGAACGCTTCAGCCGTCTGAATCATCACCTGATCAAAGGATCCGAGAACCCGGAATACCGCATTGTGGTCGATATTCGGATCGCCACGGACGCGCCAATCGATCTCGTGCTCGCTTTTTTTTCGTCAATATTGACCGCGTTCGCGTTTTTCAGCGTGTTATGGACTGTCGGTGGCAGCATCGACATTGTCATATTTGGTTGGACTGTAACGATCCCTGGCTATTTGGTGCTTGGCGTCATTATCTATTCCAGCGCCATGTCAGCGCTCATGGTTTTTTTCGGCCATCACCTGACGAGCGTCATTGAGCGCATGAACCAAACCGAGGCTGAATTCCGCGCGGCGGCCGACGCCTTTCGCGAAGAGGGCGAACACGAGCAGACCAAGCAAGACGATGCCGCCAAACGTGACACACTGTGGCTCAAGCTGTTGGCGGTACTGCTCTGGTGGCGCGAGTTTTGTTGGCAACTCGTTCGCACGACGCTCGTCTCACACGCAAACTTTCTTTTTGCGCCAGTCGTCGCGTGGCTTTTGTGCGTGCCAAAATATCTAAGCGGCGCAATGTCGTTGGGCGAACTCACGCAATCTGCCGCCGCCTTCGTCACCGTGCAGGGCGCGTTCAACTGGCTCGTCGACAATTACCAGCGCCTGGCGGATTGGCGATCTTCGGCACACCGGGTCGCGACTTTGCTCATTGCTCTTGATGAACTTGAAACAAAGGAAATGCCTAAGAGCAAGCCGCCGCAATCGACATGATCTCAAGCGGGTTCAATTGTCACCGACGCATATAACCGATAGGCATCCTCCGGCCGGCAAAGCTCGGTCCCCGCATGGATCAGCGCCGATGAGCCGGCGGCCATGCCAAGCCGAAATGCATCGGCAAGGCTAGCACCTTTGGCCAGGCTGAAGATCATCGCGCCGAGAAAACTATCGCCTGCGCCGACCGCACTGACCGGCTTGATTGGCAGCGGCTGCGCTCGCCATGCCCCTTCCCGCGTGACAAGGAGCGCGCCGAGATGGCCGAGCGATAATGCGACAACTTCGACCTTTCCAGCGTTTATGTACCCGCGCGCCGCGACGATCCAGTCCTCCTGATTGAGGAGTTCCGCGCCAAAAAGATCCCGCATTTCGCGCAGGTTCGGCTTAATCATGTAGACGCCGTGTTCTATGGCCACAGCGAGCGGCGCGCCGGAAGTGTCGACGACAAATTTGGCGCCGAGCTTCCGCGCGATCGCGGCCGCTTGCGCGTAGAAATCATTTGGCACGCCAGGCGGCAGGCTGCCGCTGCCCACGACGAATTTAGGCCGCGGCACCGTTGCCGCCAGCGCATCGAGACATCCACGCCACTCCGATTCGCGCAGCGGCTGCCCAGGCAGGACGAAGCGGTACTGCTGCGCCGTGCTCAGTTCGGAGACGGAGAAATCCTCACGGGTTTCACTTTCGGCTGCAATGACGCGATTTGGAATCTTCTCGTCGTCGATGAGGCCGCGGAGCAGCTGTCCGGTAAAGCCGCCAACCGGAAGGATGGCCTCGACGTCGCCGCCGAATCTTTTGACCACACGCGCAACATTTACTCCCCCGCCGCCCGGGTCGCGCCGTTGCGGCGCGCAACGCAGCTTGCGCATCGGCACAATGCGATCGACCGATGTCGACAGGTCGACGGCGGGATTTGGCGTCAGGGTGACGATATCCGCCATCGTCGATGGTCCTCCGGCTTCCCAAACGCGCCGCACGGCAAGCGACCGCAGCCCGATAAATGCCGGATCGTCGTGCAAGATCAGATAGACCGGGATTGGCTCGACATACCCGCTCATCCGTCCCTTCGCGTCAAATCGGGAGCGAAACCGCGATTGCGGCAGGTAGTCGCGAATTTGCGGTGCGATCCCGCCGGCGATGAATACGCCACCTTGCGCGCCAAAGCCGAGAGCAAGATTACCGGCCACCTCGCCGAGCATCGCGCAGAACATATCGAGCGCAGCGCGGCTGGTTGCGCAGGTCCCTCCAACCGCGGCCTTGCTGATCTCGGCTGCGCTACGCTCCGGCACTGTCAGCGAGTCGATCGACGCGATGGCGCGATAGAGATTTTCCAGGCCTTGCCCGGACAGCACGCGCTCGGCGGATACGTGCCCGAACCGCTGCCGCAAATTCTCGATGATGGCGTCTTCCCGTAACGAGCCGCTTGGCATGGTGCCATGGCCACCTTCGCTGCGGACGACGAAACCGCCCGCCCCGCACGGCACATAGGCCGCGACGCCGAGACCGGTACCGGGCCCGAGCACGGCCATTGGCGCTTCCGCCACCGGCATGCCGCCGCCGATCGCATGCAAGTCGCCACCAGCAAAATGCGGCAGCGCCCAGGCGATTGCCTCGAAGTCGTTGATGATGTGGATCCCGGTCAATCCAAAGCGCGCCCGAAGTTCGGCCGCGTCGACGACCCATGGATTATTCGTGAGCGCGCAGCGCGCCCCTTTGACCACGCCCGCTACCGCCAAGATCGCGTGACGAATCGCAGCATGTTCGGTTTGCCGCGCCATGAAGACTCCGAGTGCATCGGCAAAACATGCATGGTCGCGGACTGCCATATGCTCGATCGGACCCAGCACGTTACCGGTCAGCACTGCGATGCGCACATTCGTGCCCCCGACGTCCGCCAGGACGACGCGTTCGGAAGGGTCGCGGGTGGAAGCATCAGTCACAGTCAAGTTGTCCGCGCGGTCTTGATCAGATCGCGATACCAATAGAACGACGCCTTCGGGGTGCGCCTTTGGGTCGGATAATCGATATAGGTCAGCCCGAACCGCACGCTATAGCCTGAGTCCCATTCGAAATTATCGAGCAGCGACCAGGCGAAATAGCCGCGGATGTCGGCGCCGGCGGCGGCCGCGCCGTTCATGGCCCCAATATAGGCGCGCAAAAACGCAATGCGGTTTTTGTCGACGATGGCGCCGGTTTCGTCAGGCTTGTCGTAACCGCCCAAGCCGTTTTCCAGCACATAGATCGGCAGGCCGTAGTTCTTGCCGACGGCCAGCAACGTGTCGCGAAAGGCGTCCGGCATGATCGGCCAGCCGATGGGCGTGACCGGAATATCGGGCGGCTTGTCGCCGAAGGTGAAGCCAAGCCGCGCGTTCGCGTCGGCTTTCACAAACACGGGGCTGTAATGGTTGAGGCCGAACCAGTCGACCGGGCGCTGAATACGCGCAAGGTCGCCGGCCTGCATGTACGGCTCGATCGCCGCCTGCATGAGTTGCGGATAGACGCCACGGCATTGCGGATCGGGATAAGCCTTATTCCAGTACGCGTCGCAGAACTCGGCCGCCCGCGCGTCGGGCGGCGATGACGGCAAGGCGGGTTGATAGTTATGGATGCAGCCAATTGAGCTGCCCGGCACTCGCGCGCGCACCACATCGACCGCCGCGCCATGGGCGAGGTTCACGTGGTGGATGACCCGGTGCAGCGTGTCGACACCCGAAGTGTCGCGCTCGCCGCCGCCGAAGCCATATCCGAACAGCGTGAAGATCGACGGTTCGTTGAACGTGGCAAAGCGCTTGACCCGGTCGCCATAGCGGCTCGCGACAAGAGCGGCATAGTCGGTGAACCATCCAACGCAGTCCCTCGTCGTCCAGCCGCCGAGATCGTCGAGCGCCTGCGGCATATCCCAGTGATAAAAGCACAGCCACGGCTCGATGCCGGCGGCGAGGATCGCATCGATCAGGCGGTCGTAGAACGCCAGCCCGGGTTCATTCGATGCCCCCCGCCCCTGCGGCAGAACCCGCGGCCAGGCGACGGAAAACCGATAGGCCTGAACGCCGAGCCGCTGCATCAGCGCGATATCTTCCAGATAGCGGTGATAGTGGTCGCAGGCGATGTCGCCGGTGTCATGATTGGCGATCTGGCCCTTTTGGCAGTAGGTATCCCAAATGCTGGGCCCGCGGCCGTCTTCGCGAGTCGCGCCTTCGATCTGGAAGCTCGAGGTCGATACGCCCCAGATGAAATCATGCCGCATTGCAGCAATCGGCGGATACTCCGGCGCGTGCTGCTGTTCTTCAGCTGCGGACAAGTTGCCGGCGCCTTCGCTTGGACACATGGATGTCCCCTGCCTATCTCAGTTGATAAATTAAGCCCAAGACGCAGCGCATTATTGAGACAAGTCAATAGATTGCGCTGCATCGTCGGCAATCTGATTCGGTCATTTAATTCGAGTTCCCGATGTTGACTCAAGTGCCAAGAACCCGATGGGGCGGCATTGCCGACGGCCGTTTCCAGCACAGCGGATTCTTTCGCGTCGGTCATAGCCATCGGACGTTCTGGCTGGTCGATCCTGACGGCGGCCGTTTCCTGTCGAAAGGCGTCAACACCGTCCAATTCAAGCAGGACAAGATTCGCAACAGCGAACGCATTCCCTACGCGGATGCCTGCCGGAAGAAATATGGCAGTGAAGCCGCGTGGCGCGCGGCGGTGGCCAAGCGGCTCGCGGACTGGGGCTTCAACACGCTTGGCCCATGGTCGGACGAGGCGGTGGCGGCCGCCGGCACCATGTTGGCGGTCGCGCCCAATCTCGATCTCGGTATGTCGTTCGCCTGGCAGCATAACGACCGCAACCGGAGCGCGCCGCCGCAGCATTTCCCGGACGTGTTCGATCCGGCCTTCGAGCGCCACGTCGGTCAGCGGGCGCGCGATCTATGCGCGAAGCACAGCGGCGAACGGCGTATCCTCGGCTGGTTCATCGATAACGAATTGCGCTGGGGTCCGGACTGGCGCGGGCCCGAGCAACTGCTGCCGCTGTTCCTCAATCTCTCGGAAATGAGCCCGGGGCACGTCGCAGCGCTCGGTTGGCTGCGCGAGCGTGGCGCCAAAGGTCCGACACCCTCCGCCGCCGACTGCGAAGCCTTCGCCGGACTGGTCGCAGACCGTTATTTCGCATTGACGACCGCGGCCATCAAGGAGGCTGACCCCAATCATCTCGTGCTCGGCTGCCGCTTTGCCGTCCCACCGCCGAAGGACGTGGTCGCGACCGCCGGCCGGCATCTCGATGTGATCTCGTTCAATTGCTACGACCTCGATCCGACCGCGATACTCAAAGGTTACGCGTTGACCGGCAAGCCTTGCCTGATCGGGGAGTTTTCCTTCCGGGCGGCCGATTCCGGCCTGCCCAACACCAATGGCGCCGGACCGCAGGTGGCGACTCAAACCGAACGTGCGGCCGCCTTCCGGCATTACGTCACCGCCGCCCTGCGAAAACCCGCGCTTATTGGCTACCACTGGTTCGAGCACGCCGACCAGCCGGCGGAGGGCCGCTTCGACGGCGAGAATTCCAATTTCGGCACCGTCACGATCGACGATCGAGTTTACGAAGAGCTCACGCGCGCCATGACCATGGTCAATGCCGAAGCGGAAGAACTGCATGCCGCCGCGACGCGCGCCACCACATGACGTGCGAGCAGACGGGAACCGCCCATGACCAATAAGGCCAAGATCGTCTTCATCGGCGCAACCAGCATGTCGTTCGGGCTGAGCATGTTGCGCGACGTCTTTAGCAGCGACGAGCTGCGCGGCAGCACGCTCACGCTGGTCGGCCGCAATCCGGCAATGCTCGCGAAAATGACGGAGCTCGCCAAGCTGCTGAATGCCAAGGCGGGCGCCGGTCTGGTCATCGAGCAAACGACCGACCGCCGTGCTGCATTCGACGGTGCCGGCTTCGTCGTCAACGCGACGGCCATCGAGCGTAACCGGTTATGGAAACTCGATTGGGAGGTGCCGCGCAAATACGGCATTCGCCACACGCTCGGCGAGAATGGCGGCCCCGGCGGGTTGTTCTTTACCCTGCGCACTTTGCCGCTGGTGTTCGATTTCGTCCGCGAGATGCGGGAGCTTTGCCCAAAGGCGCTGTTCATCAATTTTTCCAACCCGGAAAGCCGCATCATCCTGGCGCTGGGAAAATACAGCCAGATCCGCGCGCTCGGCCTGTGCCACGGCATTTTCATGGGTCAAGGCGACGTCGCGACCATCATGGGTCTGCCCTATGAGCAGGTCGAGGTCTGGGGCGCGGGCCTCAACCATTCCCAATGTCTGCTGCAAATCCGCCATCGCACGACCGGCGAAGACCTTTATCCGCTGCTGCGGGCCAAGGAAAAGGACTTTGACCCCGCGTTCGCCCCGCTTACACGGCGGCTGTTCCGGGCCTTCGGGTACTGGATGACCTGCAGCGACGATCATCTCGGCGAATATCTCGCCTATGGCTGGGAGGCGGGCGAGCACGGCTACGACTTCGCTGCCGACGAGCGCGGGCGTGCGGATTTCAGCAACGCGCTCGATCGCGTGCTCGGCGGCGCGCCGGTGCCGCCGGATTGGCTCACGCCCTCGGGCGAGCGCGGTGCTGCGGCCATCGGCGGCATTCTGCATGACAAGAAGCGCGTGCTGGAATCCGGCATCGTGCCCAACCGCGGCGTCATTCCAAACCTGCCGGCGGACGCGGCGGTCGAGGTGCCGGTGCTGGCGGATGCCGCCGGCATTCATCCGATTTCGCTCGGTCCCCTGCCCGATCCGATCGCCAAGCTACTCAGCATACAAGTGAGCGTCCAGCAACTCGCGGTCGAGGCCGCCATGCACGCGTCCAAGGAAATCGCCTTGCAGGCGCTACTGATCGATCCGGTGGTGAATTCCACCTCGGCCGCCGTCAAACTGCTCGACGAATTGTGGGAAGTGAACCGTCCCTATATTCGACCTTGTATCTAAGCACGTCCTTCGGCATCGGCCGTAGACGCGCGCCACCACGCTTCACTCTGGCACAACGATAAAGCGTCTCGCTATTCCGCCGATTTTGCGCGCCGCTGCTTGCCAACAAGCAACGGCCCAAACGATGCGGCGAAGCCAAAAAAAGCGATACACCAGGCAATCGCTGCGATGTCCAATAACAACCCGCTCCATGCCGGCTGCAGTGAGGAGCAGATCCGCGCGAGCGCGGCAATCACGATGGCCGCATAGATCGCCTGCGTCACCGCCGAGGCCGCGAGCACGTTGCCGGTATGGCCAAGGCTGGCGCGGGTCATCACCGCGAGCGTCATCGTGCCGGCCGCACCGACGGTCCAGGCATGGTTGCCGGCATCGGCCATAACGATATCGAGTGCCGCCGCGCTGGCGAGCAGAAATCCAAGCGGCACGAAGGCGTAAGCGACGTGCAGTATCAGCACCAGCCGATCCCGCCAGGTCCGATCGCCGGCCCAGCGGGCCAATCGCGCGATATGCAACGCGCCGGTGGCGGCCAGCGCGGCAGCGGTTATTCGTCCGGCCGGCTGCACGGTCCATAGCGCCAGTGCCGCAGCACTCGCGCCGATCACCGCGACGTCGAAGCGAGCGAACGGTGCCGGCAGGCGGCCCGGGTTCTCGCGCGCCAGCCAGTTACGGGTGAAGCTTGGAATGATGCGGCCGCCGATCAGCACGATGAGCAACACCGTGGCCGCGATGCCGATGCGGACACCGTATTCAGCGCTGCCCTGCACATGGGCTTCGACATGAAACGCAACGTTGCCGATGAGCAGCAATATCACCAGCCCGATGACTCTGAGATTTCGCCAATTCGAGCCGGCGATAATCTCGCGCGCCGCGGCGGCGACGACCAGCATTAGAAACGCGGCGTCAACAATCGCGGCCGGCAACCAACCGATTTCAGCGGAAATGGTGACTGCGATACGGCCGGCGATCCACACCGCGACCAGCGTGAGCAGCGGCATGCCTCGGATCGGCAATCGTCCGGTCCAGTTGGGGATCGCGGTGAGCAGGAACCCGGTCACCACCGCCGGCAGATAGCCGTAGAGCATTTCATGCACGTGCCAGTCGATGGGCGTGAAGGCGGTCCACAGTTCCAGGCCGACCGTTAAACATCGGCAGCCAGGCAAGGATGGCAAGCCCCGCATAGATGGCGCCGAGCAGGAAGAACGGCCGAAATCCGTAGGACAGTAGAGCGGGTCCCCGATCGCTTTGCAGACGAGGGATTGCGGCTCATGACGGGCTTTGCCGTGTGTAGGCGAAGGCCCGTTGCAAGCAGATTGTGCCGGGATCCTGTGTACGATTCAGCATTCCCATCAGCGTGACCCACTCCTCATCGGAGGCCGTGGCCGCGTAGCGCTGCACCGTTTGGGTCACGCAGGCCGAGAGATCGAGCCCCTCGGCGGCGGCCTGTTCCCGCACCGCGGCCAGCAGCGCCAAATCGCCGGTGCCGAGAATCGCTTCGACCGCTGTCGTCTCGTCGGTCAGCCTGGCCAAAATATCGCCGAGCATGATGACGTCCTCAATGCACGCGCAGCGCGTCCGCGCCGGCCAGTTCGATGCCCTCGATGCGAGCCGCTGTGACGAGCCGCGCGATGTATTGTGCGTCGGCCCGCCGCCGCACGCTTTCGCGCAGATAGTCGGCAATTCGGCCGGCAACCGCCTCATAAGGCAGCATTTGGCCTTCGTGCTTGCGATCGAGACGGATGACATGGAAGCCGTAGCGGGTCGCGACCGGCGCCGCGCACAGCTGACCGGGCGCGAGAGCCGTGAGCGCCTGCTCGAATTCCGGCGTGGTTTGCCCGGTGGTGATCTGCCCAAGGTTGCCGCCCTGCGCCGCCGACGGGCAACGCGAGTGTGCGCGCGCGAGTTCGGCAAATTGTTCCGGGTGCTCATTTAGCTCGGCCAACACCGCGGCGGCATCGGCGCGCGCGCATTCACGCGCGTCGCGATCGGCCGGCAATGCCGCGAACAGTATATGTGAGGCCTCGTAGATATCGGGCGAGCGAAACCGCACGCGATTGCGGTCGTAATAGCGCCGGCAGCTCTCGTTATCGGGCTCGGGGACGGCAACCTCGCGCTCGATCAGGCCGCGGATCATCGCTTCCTCGTCGGTCTCGCGGCGTCCGTTGGCATCACTCATCGGCTGCGGCGTGATCGCGGCGCGGCGCGCTTCCTGCAGCAGCAGTTCACGAATGACGAGCGCACGCGCGGCCTGCTGCCAGGCCGCGATTGGCTTTTCCGCCGGATGATGCTGCATTTCGCGCACGATTGCATCGCGGGCGATCGAGACACCGTTGACGCTGACGGCCGCCGGCCGCCCCGCCGGAATTTGCGCGTGAGCCGAGCAGGCTCATCGCCGTCACTCCGCCGGCACCGCCGCGCGCGGCAGGCGGGTGGTACGCACCACCTGATAGCCGCGGCGGCCGAGGTACCAGATCGGCGCACTCCAGATATGTACGAGGCGAGTGAACGGAAACACCAGGAAGATGGTCATGCCGAGCGCAAGATGTAGCTTGAAGATCAGCGGCACTTCGGCAATCAGCACGGAGACGCCCGGTTGCAGGGTCAGGATGCCCTGCGCCCATGTCATGAATGTCACCATCACGTGGCCGTCGAGGTGCTGCAGCGAGACGGGGATGGTGGCCAAGCCCAGCGTGAGCTGGGCGATAGAGCAGCAGCAGGATCGCAATGTCGCCGAACGACGACGTGGTGCGGATGCGCGCATCGAACAGCCGGCGATGCACCAGCAGCGTGATGCCGATGAAGCACATCACACCGGAGACGCCGCCGACGCCGATCGCCATCCACTGCTTGAACGTATGCGAAATGCCGAGCGCCTCGAATATCCATATTGGCGTCAGCAGGCCACCAAAATGGCCTAGGAAAATGACCAGGATGCCGATGTGGAACAGATTCGACCCCCAGATCAGCTGCCGCCGGCGCAGGAGCTGACTTGATCCGCTGCGCCAGGTGTATTGCTCGCGGTCGAACCGCAGCCAGCTGCCGAGCAGAAATACGGTGAGGCAGAAATACGGATACCAGCCGAACACGATATAGTTGATCAATTCGCGCATGACTCGTTTCCTTATTGGCGCGGTGGGATGACGCGGCTTGCGGCCGGCATGTCGGGCGCCGGGCGCAAGGCCCCGCGCACCCGGGCGATCAGCCCGTCTTTGCAGCCATCGCTGGCGCCGGGACCGAAATTGACCGGTTCGTCCTCCCAGGCGGCATCGAGCGCCGCGAGGTCGGAGGCGTCCGGATCGGGCAGGCTGAGCAGAGCCGCGACTTCGTCGTCCTTCGGCTTGGCTGCCGCCAGCGCGACCAGCGCGCGGAATACCGACTCGTAGAGACGAACGACGCTTGCGCAGCCGCTCGGCCATGGCCGCCAGAATATGCGCGGGCTGGCCCAGCATGTCGCAGGCCTCCTGCGCCGGCAGCGTCGAGAGGAACTCCAGGAACAGCGGCAGGAAATCCGGCAGCTCGGCCGCGTTCATGAACAGGCTATTATTTTCGTATTGTGCCTTGAGGTCGATCATGGCTTGGCCGCGGTCGCGGCTTTCGCCATGCACATGCTCGAACAGGTGCAAGGACAGCGAGCGCGTGCGATCGAACAGCAGAATGTAGCGCTCCTGCAAGTCGTAGAGATCGCCGGTGGCGAGCTCGGTCAGCAAGCTGTGCAGTTGATCGCGCACGCGGACGATAGCGCCGTGTCGTTTTCGATCGCCTCGCTGATTTCGCCGCACGCCTGCTGCAATTCGGCGCGTCGGATAGGTCAGCAGCGCCGAAAGCGCCTTCAAGGTCTTGTTCATCACACGACCTCCATCGGCGTCTTGGCGCGCTTGGGCGTCCCGAACAGATTGGCTTCGGTGGTACCGCCGGAGCAGCCATTGCCAAATGAGAAGCCGCACGAGCCGCGCAGGTCGTAGGCGTCTTCGTTGATTTCGCGATGCGCGGTCGGGATGACGAAGCGGTCTTCGTAGTTGGCGATCGCCATGGTCTGATACATGTCCTCGATCGCCAGCCCGCTAAGCCCAACGCCGGCCGCGATTTTTTCGTCGATCACGCCGTCGATGGTCTTGGCGCGCATGTAGGCCCGCATCGCCAGCATGCGTTCGAGACCCCGCGCCACCGGCTCTTCCTTGCCGGCGGTCAGCAGATTGGCCAGGTATTTCAGGGGGATGCGCAAGCTGCGCACGTCCGGCATGGCGCCGTCGTGGCCGAGCTTGCCGGCGGCCGTCGCCGACTGGATCGGCGACAGCGGCGGTATGTACCAAACCATTGGCAAGGTTCGATATTCCGGGTGGAGCGGGAACGCGACCTTCCAGTCGATTGCCATTTTGTAGACCGGCGAACGGCGCGCGGCCTCCAGCCAGTTCTCCGAAATCCCGTCTTTGCGCGCCTGTTCGATGACTTCCGAGCTATGCGGATTCAGGAAAATGCCGAGTTGCTGCTCGTATAAGTCCTGTTCCTCGGCGATGCTCGCCGCTTGCTCGATCCGATCAGCGTCGTACAAGATGACGCCAAGGTAGCGTATGCGGCCGACGCAGGTCTCCGAGCACACTGTCGGCTGACCCGCCTCGATGCGCGGATAGCAGAAGATGCATTTCTCGGATTTTCCGCTCGACCAGTTGTAATAAATTTTCTTGTAGGGACAGCCCGACACGCACATGCGCCAGCCGCGGCACTTGTCCTGGTCGATCAGCACAATGCCGTCTTCCTCGCGCTTGTAGATCGCGCCGGAGGGGCAGGCCGCCACGCAGGCCGGATTGAGGCAGTGCTCGCACAGCCGCGGCAGATACATCATGAAGGTGTTTTCAAACTGGCCGTAGATTTCCTTCTGGATGCCGTCGAAATTGACGTCCTTCGACCGCTTGGCGAATTCGGTGCCGAGGATTTCTTCCCAGTTCGGGCCCCATTCGATCTTCTCCATCCGCTCGCCGGTGATCAGCGAGCGCGGCCGCGCGGTCGGGAACGCCGACATCTCGGGCGCCTTTTGCAGATGCTCGTAGTCGAAGGTGAACGGCTCGTAGTAGTCGTCGATTTCCGGCAGGTCGGGATTGGCGAAGATGTTGGCCAGCACGCGCCATTTCGAGCCGATCTTCGGCTCGATCTTGCCGTTCCGCTTGCGGCGCCAGCCGCCGTTCCAGCGCTCCTGGTTCTCCCAGTCCTTCGGATAGCCGATGCCGGGCTTGGTTTCGACGTTGTTGAACCAGGCGTATTCCATGCCTTCGCGGCTGGTCCACACGTTCTTGCAGGTCACCGAGCAGGTGTGGCACCCGATGCACTTGTCGAGATTCAGCACCATCGCGATCTGGGCGCGGATTTTCATCGGGCGAGCTCCATTTTCGGCGCGACGGCCAAGGGTTCGGGCTGATCGGCGGCCGGCTTATCGAGCCAGTCGACCTTCACCATCTTGCGAATGATGACGAATTCGTCGCGGTTGGTGCCGACCGTGCCGTAGTAGTTGAAGCCGTAGGATTGCTGGGCGTAGCCGCCGATCATGTGGGTGGGATTGATCACCGTGCGGGTCACCGAATTGTGGATGCCGCCGCGCTGCCCGGTAATTTCCGAACCGGGCACGTTCACGATCTTCTCCTGCGCGTGATACATCAGGCACATGCCGTCCTTCACGCGCTGCGAGACGACGGCACGCGCCGTCAGCGCGCCGTTGGCGTTGTAGGCTTCAATCCAGTCGTTATCGACGATGCCGGCCTTGGCGGCGTCGTTCTCGCTGATCCATACGATCGGGCCGCCGCGCGACAGCGTGAGCATCAGCAGGTTGTCGGTGTAGGTCGAGTGGATGCCCCATTTCTGGTGCGGGGTGATGAAGTTGAGCACGATCTGCTTTTCGCCGTTCGGCTTGCTGTCGATGACCGGCTTGACCGTCTTGAGGTCGACCGGCGGGCGATAGACGCAGAGCGCCTCGCCGAAGGCGCGCATCCACAGGTGGTCCTGATAGAGCTGCTGGCGGCCGGTCAGCGTGCGCCACGGGATCAACTCGTGCACGTTGGTGTAGCAGGCGTTGTAGCAGACCTTTTCGGACTCCAGCCCCGACCAGGTCGGCGACGAGATGATCTTGCGTGGTTGCGCGACGATATCGCGAAAGCGGATCTTCTCGTCCTCTTTCGGAAGCGCGAGATGGGTGTGGTCGCGGCCGGTGGTTTTCGACAGTGCCGCCCAGGCCTTGACCGCGACTTCGCCGTTGGTCTCCGGCGCCAGCGAGAGGATCACCTCGGTGGCGTCGATATCGCTGTTGATGCGGGCAAGCCCCTTGCTCGCTCCCTCCTCGGTCACCACGCCATTGAGCCCCTTGAGCAGATCCACCTCATGCTCGGTGTTCCAGCTCAAACCCTTGCTGCCATTGCCGAGCTTGCTGCATCAGCGGACCGAGCGAGGTGAAACGCTTGTACAGGTTGGGATAGTCGCGTTCGACCACGGTGACCGCCGGCATGGTCTTGCCGGGGATCGGTTCGACCTCGCCCTTCTTCCAGTCCTTGACGTCGAGCGCCTGGGCGATTTCACCCGGGCTGTCGTGCATGATCGGCGTCATCACGACGTCTTTTTCGACGCCGAGCACTTCCGGCGCGACCTCGGAGAACTTCTTGGCGATCGCCTTGTAGATCTCCCAGTCGCTCTTGCATTCCCACACCGGGTCCACCGCCGCGCTGAGCGGATGGATGAAGGGATGCATGTCGGAGGTGTTGAGGTCGTTCTTCTCGTACCAGGTCGCGGTCGGCAGCACGATGTCGGAATAGACGCAGGTGGTCGACATGCGGAAGTCGAGCGTGACCAAGAGGTCGAGCTTTCCTTTCGGTCCGTCGTCGTGCCAGACGACTTCCTTCGGCTTCACTTTGCCGGTTTCGCCCAAGTCCTTGCCCTGCACGCCGTGAGTAGTGCCGAGCAGATGCTTGAGGAAATATTCGTGGCCCTTGCCGGACGAGCCGAGAATATTGGAGCGCCACACGAACATGTTGCGCGGCCAGTTGTCGGGATGATCGGGGTCCTCGCAGGCCAGCTGCAATTCGCCGGACTTGAGCGCCTTCGGCACGTAGTCCTTCGGCTCGAGGCCGGCGGCCTGCGCCTTCTTGGCGACATCGAGCGAGTTCTGCCGCAGTTGCGGCGCCGACGGCAGCCAGCCCATGCGCTCGGCGCGCACGTTGTAGTCGATCAGCGCGCCGTCCCAGGGACCGGCCGGCGCGGTGGGCGAGATCAGCTCGTCGATGCCGACGGTCTCGTAGCGCCACTGGTCGGTGTGCGCATAGAAGAACGAGGTCGAGTTCTGCTGGCGCGGCGGCCGCCCCCAGTCGAGGGCGAAGGCGAGCGGTATCCAGCCCGGCTGCGGGCGCAGCTTCTCCTGGCCGACATAATGCGACCAGCCGCCGCCGGATTGGCCGACGCATCCACACAGCACCAGCATGTTGATGGCGCCGCGGTAGTTCATGTCGCAGTGGAACCAATGGTTCATGGCGGCGCCGATGATGATCATCGAGCGGCCCTTGGTCTTCTCGGCGTTGAGCGCGAATTCGCGCGCCACCGTGATGATCTTGTCGCGCGGCACGCCGGAGATCTTCTCCGCCCAAGCCGGCGTATAGGGCTCGTTGTCGTCGTAGGACTTGGCGACATTCTTGCCGCCGAAGCCGCGATCGAGTCCGTAATTGGCGGCGAACAGGTCGAACACCGATGCGACCAGCGCCTCGCCATCCTTCAGTCTCACGCGCTTGGCCGGCACCTTGCGCACCAGCACGCTCGCGTGGTCGGTCCCGGCGAAATGGTCGTGCTCGCGATTGCCGAAATAAGGGAAGCCGACGTCGGCCAGCTCATCCTTGGTGTCGGCGAGCGTCAGCCGCAGCTTGGTAGCTTTGTCGTTGGTGTCTTTCTCCTCCAGGTTCCACTTGCCCTTCTCGCCCCAACGGAAGCCGACCGAACCTTTCGGCACCACAATGTTGCCGGAGGTCTCGTCGTAGGCGACCGTCTTCCATTCCGGATTGTTGGTCTCGCCGAGATTGTCGGTGAAATCCGAGGCGCGCAGCTGGCGGTCGGGAATGAGGCTGTCGCCCTTTTTCACCAGCTTCACCAGCATCGGCATGTCGGAATATTGCCGGACGTAGTCCTCGAAATACTTCGTCTTCTTGTCGAAATAGAATTCGCGCAGGATGACGTGGCCCATCGCTAGGCCGAGCGCGGCGTCGGTGCCCTGCTTCACCGAGATCCACAGATCGGCGAATTTCGAGGCCTCCGAATAGTCCGGGCGAGATCACCACGCTCTTGGCGCCGCGGTAGCGCGCCTCGGTGTAGAAATGCGCGTCGGGCGTGCGGGTTTGCGGAACGTTCGAGCCCCAGAGAATCAGGAAGCCGGAATTGTACCAATCGGCGCTCTCGGGCACGTCGGTCTGCTCGCCCCAGGTCTGCGGGCGAGGACGGCGGCAGGTCGCAGTACCAGTCGTAGAACGACATGCAGACGCCGCCGAGCAGCGAGAGATAGCGCGAGCCGGCGGCATAGGACACCATCGACATCGCCGGGATCGGAGAAAAACCGATGACGCGGTCGGGCCCGTGTTTTTTCACGGTGTAGGCGTTGGCCGCCGCGATGATTTCGGTGACCTCGTCCCAGGTCGCGCGCACGAAGCCGCCGAGGCCGCGCTTTTCGGTATAGGCCGCGCGTTTCTTCGGATCGGTGACGATCGACTCCCACGCCGCCACTGGCTTGCGCAGCGCCCTCGCCTCGCGCCAGAGCTTGAGCAGGCGCGAGCGCACCAGCGGATATTTCACCCGGTTGCCGGAATAGAGGTACCAGGAGTAGCTCGCGCCGCGCGAACAGCCGCGCGGCTCGTGATTGGGCAATTCAGGCCGCGTGCGCGGATAATCGGTCTGCTGCGTCTCCCAGGTGACGATGCCGCCCTTGACGTAGATCTTCCACGAGCACGAGCCGGTGCAATTGGCGCCATGGGTGGAGCGCACGATCTTGTCGTGCTGCCAGCGCTTGCGGTAGCCGTCCTCCCAGCGGCGATCCTCGTTGGTGGTGATGCCATGCCCGTCCGAGAAACTGGTTCCGGCACGGTTAAAGAACGTCAGGCGGTCGAGAAAATGGCTCATCGTCTCTAGTCCCTTTATGCGGCCGGTTACGATGCGGGGGATGGCAAGG
Organism: uncultured Alphaproteobacteria bacterium; assembly: GCA_963762285.1. Lineage (GTDB taxonomy): Bacteria > Pseudomonadota > Alphaproteobacteria > Rhizobiales > Xanthobacteraceae > Pseudolabrys. The sequence goes on from CAVXKE010000018.1 coordinate 119,228, forward strand.
GTTTGCCGCGCTCAACGTCGAACAGCAGGCCGCCGCGCCGGGTATAGAACGCCCAAGTTGCGATCACGCAGGTCACGTAGAATCCCATGAACCACCACAGCGCCATCTCCGGCCCGCCGGTGAGCGCGATCGAAGTGCCGTAAGCCTTCGGGATGAAGAAGGCGCCGTAAGCCGCGATCGCCGAGGTGAAGCCGATGATGGCGGCCGATTCCATGTCGGCCTGCTTCTGCCGCACGGCCGGGGTCATGCCGGGTTCGAGCCGCATGAGCTCCGTGCGCATGATCGCCGGGATCATCTGGAAGGTCGACGCGTTGCCCACACCGGTCGCGAAGAACAGGATCATGAACATCGCGAAGAAGCCCCAGAACGCGCCCGGCTGATCCTTGATGCCGAGGAAATAGAGAACGCCGCCAACCGCCGCGATCATCAGCGCAAACACCCAGAAGGTGACGCGGGCGCCGCCGTATTTGTCGGACAGCCAGCCGGTCGCCGAGCGCGACAGCGCGCCGACCAGCGGCCCGAGGAAAACGAAACTGAGCGAGTCGATCTGTGGAAACTCGGTCTTGGCCAGCAGCGGGAAACCCGCCGAATAGCCGATGAAGGAACCGAAGGTGCCGGTGTAGAGCCAGCACATGACCCAGTTGTGCTTGCGCTTGAAGATCACCGCCTGATCGGTGAACGAGGCCTTCATCGACGCCAGATCGTTCATCCCGAACCAGGCCGCCACGGTGGCGATGGCGATGAACGGCACCCAGATGAAGCCGGCGTTCTGCAGCCAAAGCTGGGTGGCTTTGCCGCCGACGGTTGCGCTCTGCGGATCGCCGCCGAGCCAGCCGAACACGCCGGCCGTGATCACCAGCGGGATGACGAACTGCACCACGCTGACGCCGAGATTGCCGAGGCCGGCATTGAGCGCGAGCGCGTTGCCCTTTTCCGCCCGCGGGAAGAAGAAGCTGATATTGGCCATCGAGGAGGCGAAGTTGCCGCCGCCGAAGCCGCACAGCAGCGCCAGCGCCAGGAAGAACAGGTAGGGCGTGGCGGGATTCTGCACGGCCAATCCGATGCCGATCGCCGGGATCAGCAGCGACGCGGTCGACAGCGCCGTCCACAGCCGGCCGCCGAAGATCGGCGGCATGAACGAATAGAAGATGCGCAGCGTGGCGCCCGACAGGCCGGGCATGGCCGCCAGCCAGAACAGCTGATCGGTGGTGAACTTGAAGCCGACCGCCGGCAGTTTGGCGACCACCACCGACCACACCATCCACACCGCGAAGGCCAGCAACAGGGCCGGTATCGAGATCCAGAGATTGCGGTTCGCGATCCGCTTGCCGGTCGATTCCCAGAATTTGCTGTCGTCAACGTTCCAAGTCGTTATGGCTGGCATTTGATAATCCCCTTGTGAATTTCCGGCAGCGCGGTTCCCGGGCGTTGCCGGGGCGCGCGTTGCCCGTTCAATCGCATTGCACTTCGGCTCCCTTGCGCCAGTACCACCACCAGGTCGCCAACAGGCACGTCACATAGAACACGACGAACACGGTGAGCGCGGTCGCGGCCGTCCCGGTCGAATTGATGGAGATGCCGATCAGCGCCGGGATGAAGAACAACCCGAGCGCCGCGATGGCGGCGGTGAACCCGAGCGCGACCGACGATTCGATTTCGCCTTCGGCGATGGCGCGATCCTGCGCCGCCTTGTCTTGCCCCGCCGCGCGCGTGTGCAGCTTGCAGGAAGACCTTGGGGACGACGTGGAACACCGAACCGTTGCCGATGCCGGTGGTGATGAACAGCAAGACGAAGCTCGCGAAGAACCACGGCAGCCCGCTGCGGTCCTGCGCCGACGGCAGGAAGACCAGGAGCGCGACCGCGGCAAGCAGCATGACCGCGAAGTTCCAGAAGGTGACCTTGGCGCCGCCGAGCCGGTCGGACAGCCAGCCGCCGAGCGGACGCACCAGCGCGCCCAGCAGCGGGCCGACGAAGGCCCAATGCTTGGCTTCCGATGTCGGGAAATAGGTCGACAGCAGTTGCGGGAACGCGGCGGCAAAGCCGATAAACGAACCGAATGTGCCGGTGTAGAGCCAGGCCAAGATCCAGGCGTGCTTGCGCTGGAAGATCCCGACCTGCTCGCGCAGGCTCGCTTGCGCGCCGCGGATGTTGTTCTGGCCCCAGGCGGCCGCGAAGGTCGCGATCAGGATGAACGGAATCCAGATAAAGGCGGCGTTCTGCATCCAGACTTTGGTGACGATGGCGCCGTCCGTATAGGTCTGCGGCGAGCCGCCCATGAACGCGAGCGCGCCGCCGTAGATGGTCAAAGGCACCACCGCCTGCATCACGCCGACGCCGAGATTGCCGAAACCGGCGTTCCAGCCGAGCGCGGTGCCCTGCATCCGCTTCGGGAAAGAAGAAGCTGATATTGGCCATGCTGGCGGAGAAATTGCCGCCGCCCAATCCGCACAGCAGCGCGATGGCGACGAACACCGCGTAATTCGTCGTCGGGTCCTGGATGGCGAGCGCCATCCACAGCGTCGGCAGCAACAGCGACGCCGTCGAGAACACCGTCCAGTTGCGGCCGCCGAAGATCGGAACGACGAAGGCATAGGCGAGCCGCAGCGCGCCGCCCGAAATGCCCGGGGCGGCCGCCAGCCAGAACAACTGACTGGTGGTGAACTGGAAGCCGATCTTGGGCAATTCGACCACCACCACGCTCCAGACCATCCACACCGCGAAGGACAGGAACAATGGCGGCATCGAGAGGATCAGGTTGCGCAAAGCGATGCGCCGGCCCTGCTGTTGCCAGAACACGTCGTCGTCCGGGCGCCAATTGGTGAGCCAGCGACGGGCGGCGCCGACGCCGACCAGATGTTCCTTGACCATCTGGTCGCGCAGCGCCGGTTCGCGCTCGAGACACGGCCGCGCGTTCGCCTTTTTCCGCCACCCAGGTCCAGACCATCGTGCCTGCGACAACGGCGTACATCAGCATGAACGCGCTGCTGCGCACGTTCGTGGCATCGACGGCGACACCGAACACGATCGGCAAAACAAAACCGCCAAGCCCGCCGATCACGCCGACCAGACCGCCGACCGAACCCATGTTGGACGGATAGTAGTCGGCGAGCTCACGATAGACGCTGGCCTTGCCAATGCCTTGGGCAAGGCCGACGACGCAGGCGAGAATTGTGAAAAAGACGACGCCGAGGCCGATATGAAAACTCAAGTCGCCTTTAACGCCGTGCACCACCACGGTAGTTGGCGGATAAGAGAGGAAGAACAGACAGACAATGCTGACCCAGAATACCCACCAGGTCGTGGTGCTGCCGCCGAACTTGTCCGAAATCCAGCCGCCGAGCGCGCGAATGAGCCCGGACGGCGCCGTGAAGAACATTGTCAAGAAAGCAGCGGTTTGCAGATCGAGACCGTACTCGGCGACGTAATATCGCGGCAGCCAAAGCGCGATCGCGACGAAGCCGCCGAATACGAAGAAATAGGCCAAGCTGAAACGCCAGACCCGCATTTCCGCCAGCGGCGCCAGCTGATCGATCAGAGAGGGATAACGGCCCGCCCGCCGGCGTTGTTCCAGTCGCGGTTCGGGATAGGTGAAAAACCAGAACAGCAGCGCCGTCACCAGCATAACGACGGAGAACACCTGCGGCACTGCGCGCCAGCCCAAGGCGACGATGATCAATGGTGCTGCGAGGTTGGTGAGCGCGGTTCCGGCGTTGCCGGCCCCGAAGATCCCCATGGCGGTGCCCTGTTGCTCTCTCGGGAACCAGGCGGAGGTGTAGGCGATACCGACGGCGAACGAACCGCCGGCCAAGCCGACGAACAGACCGACGGTCAGGTACTGCCAATATTCCGTGGCGAAGGCCAAACCATAGGTCGGTACCGCCACGAAGAGCATTTGCAGGAAAAAGACGATGCGACCGCCGAAACGGTCGGTCAGAATACCGAGCGGCAGACGGATCAGCGAGCCGGTGAGGATCGGCGTAGCAACCAGCAGGCCGAATTCGGTTTCGCTAAGTCCCAGCTCGCTTTTGATGCGAATGCCGATGACCGAGAACATCGTCCAAACGGCGAAATTGATCGTGAAGGCGATCGTGCTCGCGGCCAGGACGGAATATTGCTTGCGGGTCTCGAAAACCGGCGGACTGTCCCCAGCCGGCGCGCGCGTTTGACCTGCGACGCTGGCGACCGTTTCGGCTTGCATAGGTACCCCTGCTTCTGTCGACCGCAAAGAAATCTCAGCGGCAGTAAAAGCTGGGACTCGCCATGAATGCTTTGACGTTGATCAATAATACTTCGCTTTTGCCCGCGGCAATTTTGCTTTACTTATATCTGATTATTGCTTGACTTATGCACGACTACAATTTGATCCTTATCAAGTCGCGCCTGCCGCCGCCGGCTTAGATTGCCAATGTTGGCGGTGAAACCCCCGCAGCTTGGAGAAGACCGTGCGTCAATCCGATTGGAAGCACATTCGCGCGCTGCCGCTGTTTTGTGACATGAGCGAAGCAAATTTCGCCAAACTGGTCGGCGCGGCGTTTCTGCAGCGCTTCCCCCTGCACACGACCCTGATCAATGAAGGCGATCTGCCGGACTTCCTGCACATCGTCGTCGAAGGCTCGGTCGAGATGTTCTGCACCCATGACGGGCACGAAACCACCATTGAAATCATGCGGCCGGTGACGACTTTCATCTTGGCCGCGGTCGTTCGCGACGACGTCTATCTCAAGTCGGCCCGCACGCTCACGCCGGCGCAAATCCTCATGATCCCAGCGCAGACGGTGCGCGACGTATTCGACCGCGATGCCGCCTTCGCGCGCGCCATCGTGGGCGAACTCGCCGAGCGTTATCGCGAGGTCGTGCGTTCGCTCAAGAACGAGAAATTGCGCACCAGCGCGGAGCGGCTGGCAAACTGGATTCTGCAGACCGATGCCCAGCAAGGCCATCACCGATGCGTGGAATTGATGTTCGACAAGCGCACGCTGGCGTCGCGCCTGGGGATGACGCCGGAGAACCTGTCGCGCAATTTGGCGCTGCTGGCGAAATACGGCGTGAAAAGTTCCGGACGCGATATCAGAATAGAGGATTCATCGGCGTTGGAGCGCTTTGCCAAGCCCAATGCGCTCATTGACGGATAATGAACAGAACGAAACGGCACAATTGGCTTGCTTGATCAATACAGCCGGCTCGGCCGCCAGGTCACGATCCCCGGAAACACGCAGAACAGCGCGAGCGTGACAAGCGTGGTGAAGCCATCTGGTTCATTGCGTCGTCGAGGGACTGGCTGAATTTTTCGCTTTAGCGGAGAAAGGCGGCGAATTTCGCAGTTACATCGTCAACGGTCATCCCGCGACGCCCGCGTCACGGCAATACCGGTTCCGGAAGCGGGCATTCGGCGACATATGCGTAGTTCTCGTCCCAGCTAAGGATGTTCGCAATCTGAAGCAGCAGATCCTCCGCGATCTTGGCGTGGCCTTTCGCCTTATAGTGAATGCGGTCCCATTGGTAATAGTCCGGCGGGAATACCGGCTCCAGGACGATCACATGAATCTTGCGCAGGCGCAGCTTCTGCACGATCGTGTCGATATTGGCGGCGCGCTGCTCCTCCGTCCCAAAAAAACGAGTGTCGTTGTTGCCGGGCTGCAGGATGACGATCTGCGTTCCATCGGGCACCGCGGCATCGAGGCGGTTCAACATTCCCCGCGTGGTGTCGAAGCTGATGCCGGCGTTGGCAACGCGCGCATCGCAGCCCTTGGCCTTGAGCAGCGCCTCCAGACGCTCCGGATAACCGACGCGAACTCCCCAGCCCCAGGTGTTGCTGGCGCCGAGCGCGACGATATTGACGGCTGCGGCTTTCGCCGCTGACTGACCGGTCATCAGGTGCACCGCGACCAATACAAACGCCGTAGCCAAAGTGGTTTTAAGATTCGAAGGTCTGCTACGCCGCATTTCGGACTCATAATCCATATCATGGCTGCCGGCGCCCTTAAAGTTCGCGCCCACGATCGCCCCCGCGAATCGCCGGCAGCTCACCGCACCATGCCGCGTTCATGTTACCCGAATAACAATTATTGCGTAGCGGCGAGGCGCTGCCGCCGGGCCGGCGCCCGCCGGGCGCGGACGCGCCCTGGCCCTAGCCCATTTGAAATGCTTTAGGATTAAATAGTTTAGGCTTGTAATATCTCGCCGGCTGCGGGATGCTGGCGGCGGTGGCGACAAAGGAGCCGACGATGCGTGCCGTATGCCTCGGGGGCGGGCCAGCCGGCCTGTATTTCGCGATTTCACTGAAACGGCGCGATCCCGCGCACGAGGTGGTCGTGGTCGAGCGCAACCGGCCGGACGACACTTTCGGCTGGGGCGTCGTGCTCTCCGACGAGACGCTCGGCAACCTGCAAGCCAATGACCCCGAAAGCGCGGAACTCATTCGCGAAAATTTCGTCTATTGGGACGATATCGCGGTGCACTATCGGGATACGGTCGTCACCACGACCGGCCACGGCTTCTGCGGCATCGGGCGCAAGCGGCTGCTGAACATCCTGCAGGAGCGCGCCCGCGCACTTGGCGTGACGCTGCAATTCGAAACCGAGGCGCAAGACCTCGACGCCTATCGCGACTTCGATCTCATCGTGGCGGCCGACGGCGTGAATTCGCGCGTGCGAACGAGCCACGCCGGCGTTTTCAAGCCCGACATCGACGTGCGCGCCTGCAAATACGTCTGGCTCGGCACCCATCAGAAATTCAACGACGCCTTCACCTTCATCTTCGAGGAAACCGAACACGGCTGGATCTGGGCGCACGCCTATCAGTTCGACGCCGACACCGCGACCTTCATCGTCGAATGCTCGGAAGCGACCTGGCGCCGCGCCGGCTTCGATCGCATGGGCGTCGATGCAGACCATCGCCGCCTGCGAAAACATCTTCGCGCGCAACCTCGGCGGCCACAAATTGATGTCCAATGCGCGTCATCTGCGCGGCTCGGCCTGGCTCAACTTCAACCGCGTGCTGTGCGAGCGGTGGAGCTGCCGCAACATCGTGCTGCTGGGCGACGCCGCCGCCACCGCGCATTTCTCCGTCGGCTCCGGCTCGAAGCTCGCCATGGAGAGCGCCATCGCGCTGGCCGAGTATCTGCACAGCGAACCCACCATGGAGGCGGCCTTCAAGCGCTATGAGGACGAGCGCCGGCTCGAGGTGCTGCGGCTGCAAAGCGCGGCGCGCAATTCGACCGAATGGTTCGAGAATGTGGAGCGCTATCTCCATCTCGATCCGGTGCAGCTCAATTATTCGCTGCTCACGCGCTCGCAACGCATCAGTCATGAAAACCTGCGGCAACGCGATCGCGCCTGGCTGGCCGATGCCGAGAAATGGTTCGAGAAAAAAGCCACCGGCCGCACGCCGCAAGTCAACCATGCGCCGATGTTCGTGCCGTTGCGCGTGCGCGGCGTCGAGCTGAAGAACCGCGTCGTCGTCTCGCCGATGGCGCAATACCGCGCGGTCGACGGCCAGCCGACCGATTGGCATTTCGTGCACTACGCCGAGCGCGCCAAGGGCGGCGCCGGACTGGTCTTCACCGAGATGACCTGCGTGTCGCCGGAGGGGCGCATCACGCCCGGCTGCACCGGCCTCTATCGTGACGAGCACGAGCAGGCCTGGAAGCGCATCGTGGATTTCGTCCATGCCGAGACCGACGCCAAGATCGCCATTCAGCTCGGCCATTCCGGCCCGAAGGGCTCGACCCAGCTCGGCTGGGAGACGATGGATGCGCCGCTCGCCGCCGGCAATTGGCCGGTCATGGGCCCGTCGCCGGTGCCTTGGAGCCCGGCCAACCAGCTGCCGCGCGCGATGAACGACGCCGATATGGCAAAGGTGCGCGACGATTATGTGCGCGCCGCGCAGATGGCGGTGCGCGCCGGCTTCGATTGGCTGGAGCTGCACTATGCCCACGGCTACCTGATGTCGTCCTTCATCACGCCGCTGACCAACAAGCGCACCGACCGCTATGGCGGCAGCCTGGAAAACCGCATGCGCTTGCCGCTCGAGGTGTTTCATGCCGTGCGCGCGGTCTGGCCCGACGACAAGCCGATATCGGTCCGTATTTCCGCCAATGACTGGGTCGGGCCGGACGGCATCACGCCGCAGGATGCCGTCGCCATCTCGCGCATGCTGGTCGAGGCCGGCGTCGATCTCATCGACGTCTCGGCCGGGCAGACCTCGGCGCAGGCCAAGCCGGTTTATGGCCGCATGTTTCAGACGCCGTTCTCGGACCGCATCCGCAACGAGGCCGGCATCGCCACGCTCGCGGTCGGCAACATCTACGAGCCCGATCACGTCAACTCGATCCTGATGGCCGGGCGGGCGGATCTGGTGTGCCTGGCGCGCCCGCATTTGGCCAATCCCTATTGGACGCTGCATGCGGCCGCCGAGCTCGGCTTCGAGGGCGCCACCTGGCCGAAGCCCTATCTCAACGGCCGCGACCAGCTGTATCGGCTCAAGGCGCGGGCCGAGGTCATGACGGGGAAGGTGTGATGGACGCGCGCCCACGCAGCGCCGGCCGGCCGGTCAACAAGCAGCGGCTGCGGCTGTGGATCAGATTGCTGCGCACCGCGCGTGCGATCGAGGCCGAATTGCGCGAGCGCCTGCGCGTGAAATTCGCGACCACGTTGCCGCAATTCGACGTCATGGCGGCGCTCGCCCGCAAGAGCGCCGGCATGACCATGACCGAGCTGTCACGCTTTCTCATGGTGTCGAACGGCAATGTCACCGGCATTATCGACCGGCTGGTGGCGGACAAACTGGTTTTGCGCCGGGCCCCGGCCGAGGACCGCCGCGCCATCGTCGTGCGGCTGACGCCGAAGGGCGCCGCGCAATTTGCTAAGATCGCCAAAGCCCATGAGGGCTGGGTCGACGCGCTGCTTGCGGACTTCGACAGCGCGGAATCGGAAGCTATGATCCAGCATCTCGACGGGCTCGCCAGCCGAATCCGCAATGGAGGATCGCGCGCATGAGCGCACCGGCAAGGAAAATCGCTCCGCTCGGCCCGTCCGCGCATGTCGACACGTTCGCGCGCGATCATCTTCCGCCCTTCGATCAGTGGCCCGACCTCATTCTGGAGCGGCCCGAGTTCCAGTATCCGGAACGGCTCAATGTCGCGGTCGAATTGACCGACCGCCTGGTGGAGCGCGGCTTCGGCGACCGCGTGGCGCTGATCGGCAACGGGCGGCGGCGCACCTACAAGGAGCTGACCGATTGGTCGAACCGGCTGGCGCATGCGCTGGTCGAAAACTACGGCGTCAAGCCGGGCAACCGCGTGCTGATCCGCTCCGGCAACAATCCGGCGATGGTCGCGGCCTGGCTCGCCGCCACCAAGGCCGGCGCCGTGGTGGTCAACACCATGCCGATGCTGCGCGCCGGCGAGCTCGGCAAGATCATCGACAAGGCCGAGATTTCGCTCGCGCTGACCGACAGCCGCATCGCCGACGAGCTGGTCGCCAGCGCCAAGAACAGCCGTTTTCTCAAGCAGGTCGTCAGCTTCGACGGCACCTCCAATCACGATGCCGAACTCGACCGCATCGCGCTCGACAAGCCGGTGCAATTCGACGCGGTCAAGACCGGCCGCGACGACGTGGCGCTGCTGGCCTTCACCTCCGGCACCACCGGCGAGCCGAAGGCGACGGCGCATTTCCATCGCGATCTTCTGATCATCGCCGACGGCTACGCCCGGGAAGTGCTGAACGTGACGCCCGACGACGTGTTCGTCGGCTCGCCGCCGCTGGCGTTCACCTTCGGCCTGGGCGGGTTGGCGGTTTTCCCGCTGCGATTTGGCGCCACCGCGACGCTGCTCGAAAACGCCTCCCCGGCCAACATGATCGCGATCATCGAGACCTATAAGGCCACGATCTGCTTCACCGCCCCGACCGCCTACCGCGTCATGATGGCGGCGATGGACCAGGGCGCGGATCTTTCGTCGTTGCGGCTTGCGGTGTCGGCCGGCGAAACATTGCCGCCGCCGGTGTTCGAGGAGTGGACGCGCAAGACCGGCAAGCCGATCCTCGACGGCATCGGCACCACCGAGATGCTGCACATCTTCATCACCAACCGCATCGGCGACGCCTGCGCGGGGGCGACCGGAACACCCGTGCGCGGCTACGAAGCCAAGATCGTGGATGACGACATGAATGAGGTCGCGGCGGGCACCGTCGGGCGGCTTGCCGTGCGCGGACCGACCGGCTGCCGCTATCTCGCCGACGCCCGGCAGAAAGCTTATGTGCGCGATGGCTGGAATCTGACCGGCGATGCATTCCTGCGCGATGCCGAGGGCCGCTTTCATTTTGCCGCCCGCGCCGACGATATGATCGTGTCGGCCGGCTACAATATTGCCGGTCCGGAAGTGGAGGCGGCACTGCTCTCGCATCCCGACGTGGCCGAATGCGCCGTGGTTGGCGTGCCCGACAGCGAGCGCGGACAGATTGTCGCAGCCTATGTCGTGCTCAAACCGGGCGTCAGCGGCGACGCGCTGTGCGTCAAGCGGCTGCAGGATCACGTCAAGGCCGTGATCGCGCCCTACAAATATCCGCGCGCGGTCAGTTTTATCGAGGCCCTGCCGAAGACCCAGACCGGAAAAATCCAGCGCTTCAAATTGCGGCAGTAGATGTGAAACGGCACGTCCGCGCGCACAGGAAATTTTGAAATTCCGCGCTGCCGTCGATACCGCACTGCAACGCAAAATAGCCGAACGAATAAATAAATTGCGCTCTTTGACCGGGATCAATGCAAATTGCCGCGCATGAACTTGACTGGAAAAAATTCAAAAATCCCCCGCTCTCAAAGCGGCAAAAATAAAAATGAAAACAAGGAGGTCGCCGTGACAAAGGTAGCATCCATCCGCAATTCCGAACATGAAACGGCCTGCGTTAAATGTGGCGAGACGCTGATCGCTCCGGAATGGTCGGAATACGTGAGCGAGGGGCTGGTCCTCAATCTTTGGTCCTGCCGCAACTGCGGCCAACGGTTTGAAACCGAGGCGCATATCCCCGCCGTTACCACGTCGAAGGTCGACAGCGAGCTATTGGAAGATTTTTTCCCGTCGCTGTTGGTGGCGTAAATAGCGCATCCAACACGGACCGCCCTGGTCACATTGAATTGCCGCGACAATCGGCGGGCGCGGTTGCCTCGAACTGGCAATCCGGCGCGCGCGGCAAAGCGCAGGCGGGCCAGCTTCCACGTTGATGTGCGTCAAAGGCGAAAGCGGATTTTTTTGCTAGTTTATTAAATAAATACGATCTTGTTGCGCCAATCGCCAGAATGCCGGTGAAAAAATCAACAAGGAACGCATTCGCGAACCGGAGATGGCAATGCAGCGCGTTTGCGTGCATTGCCGATGAACCCAACGGAGTGAGAACATGCAGACACCGGTCGAAATCGAATTCCAAGGCATGGACGCAAGGCCGCACATCCAAGCCGCGCTCGCCAAGCATGTCAGTGAGCTCGAGCAGCGTTTCGGTCGGGTGACGGCATGCCGGGTGGTGCTGAAAGCGCCCGGCGGTCATCACCGCACCGGCGGGCTTTACGAGGTCAACATCCGTCTGGCGCTTCCGGACGGCCGCGAGGTCAATGTCGACCGCACCGCGCAGGCCGACGAGCGCCACTCCGATCTGGACTTCGCCATCAATGACGCGTTCAAAAGGGCGCGCCGGCAATTGCAGGATCGGGTTCGCGAGCTGCAGGGACAGGTGAAGCATCATGAAGGCCCGCCGATCGGGACCGTGGTGCAACTCGACCCCTTGGGCGAATTCGGCCTGCTCGAATCCAGCGACGGCCAGGAGATTTACTTCCATCGCAACAGCGTGCTCGACGGGGACTATGCGCACCTGGCGGTGGGCTCGCGCGTGACCTATGCCGAGGAAATGGGCGAGAAGGGGCCGCAGGCGAGCACGGTGAAGCTGATGGGAAAACACAGTCTGCGGACATGAACCGATCCGCCGCCGGCCAGGCGCGCTGGGAGCATTTCCCGCACGATGCCGACGTCGGGGTGCGCGGCTTCGGCGCGACCGCCGCCGAGGCGTTTGAACAGGCGGCGCAAGCGCTGACCGCGGTCGTGACGCAGGCGGACGATCGCGCCCAAGGTTCAAGTCGAGGTGAACTGCGAAGCCCCGGACCTCGCGCTGCTGTTCGTCGAATGGCTCAATGCCATCATCTACGAGATGGCGGTGCGGCGACATGTTGTTCGGGCGTTTCGCGGTGCGGATCGAGGGCCTGCGGCTCGCTGGCACCCTGTGGGGCGAACCGGTCGACGTCGAGCGGCATGGCCCCGCCTGTGAGCCAAAAGGCGCGACCTACACGGCGCTCAAGGTTGCCGCCGACGCCAACGGTCTCTGGTCGGCGGGCTGCATCGTGGATGTGTAAGGGAGATCGGGCGTGGACCCTGCTCGCTTCACCCGTGTCGATGCGACGACCTGGCGCGTCGAACCGCATGGTGCGATGCGCGTGCCCGCAATCATCTATGCCGATGAGAAATTGATCCGCGACATGGACGACAAGGTCTATGAGCAGGCCGTTAATGTCGCGATGCTGCCGGGGATCGTGCAGGCGTCATACGTCATGCCCGATGCCCATTGGGGCTACGGTTTCCCGATCGGCGGCGTCGCCGCCTTCGATCCGGACCAGGGCGGTGTGGTGTCAGCGGGCGGCGTCGGTTTCGACATTTCCTGCGGCGTGCGCACCATGCTGACCGGGCTCAAGATCGCCGACATCCTGCCCGTGCAAAAGTCCCTTGCCGATTCGCTGTATCGCCAGATTCCGGCCGGCGTCGGCAGCAAGGGCGCGATCACGCTTGATGCGATCGATATGGATGCCATGCTCACCGGCGGAGCGCATTGGGCGATCGAACGCGGCTGGGGCGAGGCGCGCGACCTCGAACGGATCGAGGAACAAGGCCGGATGGCGGGTGCCGAGCCTGCATGCGTTTCAGAGCGCGCCAAAGAACGCCAGCGCCGCGAGATGGGTACGCTCGGTTCGGGCAATCACTATCTCGAAGTGCAGGCTGTCGCGGAAATCTTCGATGCAAATGTTGCCGCGGTCTTCGGCCTGGAGCAGGACGATGTCGTCGTCACCATCCATTGCGGCTCGCGCGGATTGGGGCACCAGATCGGAACCGAGTTCCTCAAGGAGATGGTGGTGGTTGCGGAAGCGTCAGGCATCACGCTTCCCGATCGCGAACTCGCCTGTGCGCCGATCAATTCCGAGGTCGGCGAGCGTTACCTCGGCGCGATGCGGGCGGCGATCAACTGCGCGCTCGCCAACCGAGAAATTCTCGGTCACTATGCACGGCGTATTTTCGCGCACTTTTTTCCCGGTCACGACCTGCGACTGCTGTTCGACGTCTCCCACAACACCTGCAAGGTCGAGCCGCACGTCGTTGCGGGAAAACGCCGCGACCTGTTCGTACATCGTAAAGGCGCCACCCGCGCCTTCGGGCCCGGCCACGAAGGCCTGCCCGCAGCGCTGCGTGCCGTCGGGCAGCCGGTGCTGATTGGCGGCAGTATGGGAACCGGTTCGTACATTCTGGTCGGTGACGCCACCGGTGAGCAGAAGGCGTTTTCGTCGGCCTGCCACGGCGCCGGCCGCGCGATGTCGCGCCATGCCGCGCTCAAGCACTGGAGCGGGCGCAAGATCGTGGACGATCTGGCGGCGCAAGGCATCTTGATCAGGAGTCCGTCGACCCGCGGCGTCGCCGAAGAGGCCCCCGGCGCCTACAAGGACGTCGGCGCGGTTGTCGCCGCGGCCGAGCAGGCGGGCTTGGCGCGCCGCGTGGCGCGGCTGCGGCCGCTGATCTGCATCAAGGGATGATCGCGCCAACGACATGATTCGCCGCAGACATGAGGCAAACCCGTACGCGGCTTGCTTCTCACGAGGAGAAACGAACCGCCTTCGATCTTGGCTGGAACAGCAGCAATAGGATTGCCGCCGCCGCGATCAAGCCACTGAAGCCGAAGGCCAATGGCGGACCACCGGCCATCCAAAGCGCGCCCGCGGCCGTACTGGCAATGAATGTCGCCAGGCCGACGGACAGATCGTAAATTCCGAACGCTGTGCCGCGCAACGTCACCGGCGCGGCATCGGCGACCGATGCCGCCAGCAGCCCCTGCGTCACCGCCATCTGCAGGCCCCAAAGCCCCGCGCCTACGGCAATCATCCAGCCTTCATTCGTCGTCGCCAGCACAACATCCGCTCCGATGAGAACGATCGCGCCGATCCCAAGCTGCAGGCGGCGGTCAATATGATCGGCGAGAATGCCGAATGGATAAGCGGCAGCCGCGTAAACCAAATGCATGAGGACCAGCATGATCGGCACAACCGCGGCGTCGATGCCGATACCATGCGCCTTCAAAATGAGGAACGCATAACTGAAGCGTGCCAGCGACAGCAGGCTCGCGATCGCGATCGCCCACCAAAACGATCCGGTAAACGCCGCAAGTTCGCCGCGTCGCGGCCAGAGCGGCCGAGGAACAAATTTTTTCGACACTTGCTCCTTGACGGCGAAGACCAAAACAACAATCGCCAGCGCCGCCGGGATCACCGCCAGCCAGAATACCAGACGGAAATCGTCGCCGCTCAATTTCATCAGCCCCATGGCCGCGAGCGGTCCGATGACGAAGCCCGTGGTGTAAAATGTGAGCCGTAAGCCGAAGCCGGATCCCCGAATTCTCGCCGGCGTCACGTCGGTCATGAAGGCGTCGCGCGGGGCATCGCGCATGCCCTTGCCGACGCGGTCGATGACGCGCGCCACGAGCACCGTGGACACGGCCCCCGCCAGCGGAAACATCACTTTGTTGACGGCCGATACCGCATAGCCGAGCAGCACGAGCGGCTTGCGGCGGCCCATCCAATCGCTGGCGAGCCCGGAGAATATTCTCGCCAGCGACATCATGGCCTCGGCAATTCCTTCGATGAAGCCGACCGAGGCCGTGCTCGCCCCAAGACTCTTCACCAGGAATACCGGCAGCAGGCCATAGACCATCGCCGACGACATCGCCGTCAGCAGGCTGATCACTCCGAGCACCGCCACGTTGCGCGGCAGGTGGCGCGCACGTTCTTCGCGGTCGAGGGTTTCTGGGCGTTCGGCGGTCATTCGCGTAGCCCCAAAATGCCGTCCTGCCAGATGAGGATTCCTGGCGGTTCTCTGCCCCAGCTGCGCCTGCAATCGTCCTGGCAGCGAACTATCGCAGCCCTGCCGCAGAACCGATTGACCCGGATCAATCGTAGTGGCCGCCGTGGACCAATATTGATCGCGATCAAGGCACCCGACCGCCGCTTATGACAATCTGCCGCATCGTGCGCCGGGGATGTTATATGGAATCGGCTCCGCTACGGGTTTTTGCGTTGGCCGCCAGCAAGGACTTGGGCGGCGCCATATCGGCGGCCTTGGGCCAGCCGCTCGCGGCGCATGAAGAGCGCGAGTTCGAGGATGGCGAACACAAAGCGCGTCCGCTCGATGCCGTCAATGGCGCGGACGTCTATGTGATCCAGAGCCTGCACGGCGGGCCGGGCCAGAGCGCCAACGACAAACTGTGCCGGCTGTTGTTCTTCATCGGCGCCATCAAGGATGCCGGCGCCGCGCGCGTCACCGCGGTGACCCCCTATCTTTGTTATGCGCGCAAAGACCGCCGCACCAAGCCGAACGACCCGGTAACGACCCGCTACATCGCCGGCATGTTCGAGAGTGTCGGCACCGATTGCGTGGTCACGCTCGAAGTTCACAACCCGGTTGCGTTCGAAAACGCGTTCCGCTGCCGCACGATCGCGTTGACCGGCACGCCTTTGTTCGTGGACTATGTGAAATCCATCGCCGATGAGAAGCTGTCGGTCATCTCGCCCGATGCCGGCGGAATGAAGCGCGCCGAATTGCTGCGCGAGGCGCTGGAGGCGGCGCTGCGGCGTCCGGTCGGCAAGGGCCTGGCGGAAAAGCACCGCAGCGCCGGCGTGGTGTCGGGCGATCTGTTTGTCGGCGAGGTGGCGGGAACCACCGCGCTGATCGTCGACGACCTGATCAGCACCGGCAACACGCTGCTGCGCGCCGCCCGTTCGGCGCGCCAGGCCGGCGCCAAGCGCGTGATCGCGCTCGTCACGCATGGCCTGTTCATGCCGGGCGCAGCCGAGGTGATCGCCGATCCGGCGATCGACCAGGTGGTCGTCACCGATGCGGTCCCGGCTTTCCGCCTCGATCGCCCCGCGAACAACAAGAAGCTCGTGATCCTGCCGGCGGCTCCCCTGCTCGCCGAGGCGATACGGCGTCTGCACGCGGAACGCAGCCTCACCGATCTCCTGGTGTTCTGAGAATCCTCTCGAGTTTCCGCGCGCTCGTTTCGGCAAGCTTGAGGTAGGTGGCCGCGAGCCGCGGCCACTTCTCCGGGGTGCGCGGATGCCGTTCCAGAAGATGCGCGATGGCGAGCCGCGCCCGCAGCGTCGCGCGATGGCAGCGATAGAACGTGAACAGCTCCTCGACCGGCCCGTCGCGCAACATGCGTTTCATCCGGCGCTCGATATAGGCGCCGGCCCAGGCCGCGCCGAGCCGCTCGCATTCGAGGCCGAGATAGGCGACCTCATCGAACGGATCGACCACCCGAAGCCGCGGGTTGAACTCGAGACAGTCGATGATCCTGACCGTGTCCCCCAGCCAAATGTGCTCGGGACGCAGATCGCCATGGCCCGAAACGATCCGGCGATGGCGAAGCCGCGCGGCGATGAGACTGCCGCGCCGGTCGAGAAACCGGCGCTGCGCCCGGTCGATACGCCGCACCAGGCCGGCAGGAATGCCGAAGCGGGGATCGAGCAACACGCGCCGGTTATAGGTGAGACTCCGCTGCCAGTCGGCCAGATAGATCGCCGGCGCAAGATGGACCGGCGCCGCGGATTGATAAAATTGCGCAAGAACGCCCACGAGCCGGTCAAGCTGGGGAATTTCGAGGCGCCGCTCGCCGATGCGGCAGTCGAGCATGTCGCGCTCATCGAGCCGCTTCATGAACACGAGCCAATCGACCGGGGTTCCGCTGCCGCCGATCGAGAGGCCGTCGCCGGTATCCACCAGCGGCAAAACGTCCAGATAGATGTCCGGCGCCAGCCGGCGATTGAGCCGCAATTCGGCCCGGCAGGCGGCCTCGCGGCGGGCCAGGCTGGAAAAGTCGAGATAGGGAAAGCGGACCGGCTTCTTCAGCTTGTAGACCCGGTCGCCGACCAGAAAAACCCACGACATATGGGTTTCCCGGCGAACGACCTCAGCCGGGACGGGCCGGTACGTGTCGGGCCGGCTCAAGAAGCTGACTTTGGCGTCGAGCGTCGACCCGGCGCCGTCGATCGAGAGTGCGTGCAAGAGCCGCTCCTCCTTGGCCGACAATTTAATGCGCCGCGGCCCGTCGCAGTTGATGCCGATCAAACGATTTCCCCTCGCTTTATGCTTATATTTCGCACGTTTTAGGGGGAGCCAGTTCATGAGCGCCTCTGTCGCCGCCCGCCCCCACACGCGCCAGGCCAACGCGTTGGCGGCACGTGAAGTGACGATCGGCCCGCTCGGCCTCGCCGGCACTCTGCATGTGCCTGCCGCGGCGAGCGCGCTGGTGGTATTCGCCCATGGCAGCGGATCCAGCCGGTTCAGCCCGCGCAATATGGCGGTCGCCAATGCGCTGAACGCGCAAGGCATAGCAACCCTGCTATTCGACCTGCTCACGCCGGACGAAGAGGAAAATCGCGCCAATGTCTTCGATATCCCGCTGCTCGCCGAGCGGCTGATCGGTGTCGTTCATTGGATCGATAGCGAGCCCGAACTTGCCCGCCTGCCGCTCGGCCTGTTCGGCGCGAGCACCGGAGCGGCGGCGGCATTGGTTGCCGCGGCGCAGCTCGGCTCGCGCATTGGCGCTGTCGTCTCCCGCGGCGGCCGCCCGGATCTCGCGGACGCCGCGCTTGCCGACGTGACCGCACCGACTCTGCTCATCGTCGGCGGCCTCGATTACGGCGTGATTGAGCTCAACGAGCAGGCCTTTGCGCGCCTGACGGCGCCGAAGTCGATCGAGATCGTGCCGGGCGCAACTCACCTGTTTCCGGAGCCTGGCAGGCTCGAGCTGGTGATCGAGCACGCCGCGCGCTGGTTCAAGTCGCATCTCAATGCAAGCGCACGGCCCAATGTCGGATAGCTGACGGAGACTACGATGCCATTCGTCGATCGCACCGAGGCCGGGCGAAAACTCGCGAAGGCGCTCGCACGCTACAAGGGTCAACGGCCGGTCGTGCTGGCCTTGCCGCGCGGCGGCGTGCCGGTTGCCGCCGAGGTCGCGGCCGCGCTCGATGCGCCACTCGATCTGATCCTGGTGCGCAAGATCGGCGTGCCTTATCAGCCAGAACTTGCCATGGGCGCTGTTGTCGACGGCATCGAGCCGGTGACTGTGCGC
Source organism: uncultured Alphaproteobacteria bacterium (assembly GCA_963762285.1). Lineage (GTDB taxonomy): Bacteria > Pseudomonadota > Alphaproteobacteria > Rhizobiales > Xanthobacteraceae > Pseudolabrys. The sequence continues at coordinate 137,657 of CAVXKE010000018.1, forward strand.
AATGAGGAGGTTATCAGGCTCGCCGGGGTGAGTGAGCAGGAATTCAACGCCATCCGGGACCAACAGCTCGCCGAGATCGAGCGCCGGCGCAAGCTCTACCTGGGCGATCGCCCGCATCCGCCACTCGCCGGTCGCACCATCATCGTTATCGATGACGGCATTGCGACGGGAGCAACAACGCGCGCCGCCTTGCAGGCCAGCCGCCTGCGCAAGCCGAGCAAGCTCGTGCTGGCTGTTCCCGTTGCGCCAACCGATACCTTGGAGAAATTGCGCGGCGAAGCAGACGAGGTTGTATGCCTGGAAGATTATGAGAATTTTGGCGCAATCGGGCTTTTCTATTCCGACTTCCGCCAGGTTTCCGACGCGGAAGTGGTTGAGCTACTGGCGCGCCATCCTGCCAAGTCTCATGCCAGATCAAACTGAACCGCCAGCGGCGTTGTTCGATATTGGACTGGGATCAACGCGCGCAATGGTTTTTCCGGTCGATGGACTGATAATCGGGGAGATGGCTATGACAAAACTTAATTCCGGTGGAAACCGCGCTGTTGCAACGCGCGACGATATCAAGGACGTCCTCGGCGAAATTGATCCTGTAAAGTTACTGGAAATCATTTCGCTGCGGCCGACCATCGCGGACATCGAAGAAGCATCGGTGTGGCTCGCGGGCGATGCCGACGTCTTCGGCGCCGGCGAGCCCGTGAAAGGCGTGGCGTCGGACATCGTCACGATCCTCACCGAGAACGAAGAAGAGGAGCCGCCGCGCGCCGGTTAGCCGTGCGTCCTCGGTTCGGGCCATCTCGATGGCGAAAATACCGCGGCATCACAAGGGTCGGAGGAGTGGCCGGATGAATCCGCTGACAAGCCCCCTGCTCACCGACCTCTATCAACTCAACATGATCCAGGCTTATCTGGACCACGGCGAGACCAAGACGGCGGTGTTCGAATTTTTTGTCCGCAAATTTCCGCCACGGCGGGGATTCCTGATCGCCGCCGGTCTCGAACAGGTGCTGGATTTTCTCGAGAACCTTCGCTTCTCGCCCGAAGAGATCGACTGGCTTGCCCGCACGCACCGGTTCGACAAAGGACTGCTCGACCGCCTTGCCGGTTTTCGCTTCACCGGCGACGTCCATGCCATGCCGGAAGGCCGCGTGTTTTTCGCCAATGAGCCGATTTTGCGCGTCACCGCGCCGATGCCGCAGGCGCAATTGGCCGAGACCAGGCTGATCAATATCGTGCATTTTCAAACGCTGATCGCGGCCAAGGCCGCGCGCATGGTGCTGGCGGCGCCCGGCAAGCTGCTTGGTCGATTTCGGGCTGCGCCGCGCGCACGGCGCCGAAGCCGGACTCATGGCTGCCCGCGCCAGCTATATCGCCGGCTTCGCGGGCACCGCGACGATGCTGGCCGAGGAGGAATTCGGCATTCCGGCTTACGGCACGATGGCCCATTCCTTTGTCGAAGCCTTCGACACCGAGACGGCCGCCTTCGAATGCTTCGCGCGCGCGCGCCCGAAGAATCTGACGCTGCTCATCGACACCTACGACACCGAGGCGGGAGCCAGGAAGGTGGTCGCGCTGGCGCCCCGGCTGGCCGCGCTTGGCATCGCGATCCGCGCGGTGCGGCTGGACAGCGGCGATCTCATCGCTCTGTCGAAAAGCGTGCGCCGCATCCTGGATGACGGTGGGCTCGCCGATGTGACGATCTTCGCCAGCGGCGGGCTCGACGAGGACTATATCGCCGAAATCGTTGCAGGCCCGGGCGCCGATCGACGGCTTCGGCGTCGGCACCAATTTGACGACATCATCCGACGTTCCGGCGCTCGATTGCGCCTACAAGCTGCAGGAATATGCCGGGCTGGCGCGCCGCAAGCGCTCGGCCGGCAAGGCGACCTGGCCAGGGCGCAAGCAGGTTTGGCGCCGCTATGGACGAGACGGCCGGATCGCCGGCGACATCCTGTCGCTCGAATCGGACAGCCAAGCCGGCGAAGCTTTGATCGAACTCGTCATGAAAGACGGCCGGCGCGTGGGCCCCGCCGCCACGCTGGCCGAGATCCGGGCGCGGGCCGCGCATGATCTTGCGCGGCTGCCCGAGCCCTTGCGCGACCTCGCGCCGGGAGCGACCTGCCCGGTTGAAGTGGCGGATGCTCTGGTGCAGCTTGCCGCCGAAGTCGACAACCGCCTGGCGCGGCGCGAAAGCGAGCATCCATGACCGATAAGCTTACGATCGGCGATCGGGACGTCCTGCTGGTCGTCGATATCCAGAACGACTTCTGCCCGGGCGGCGGTCTGGCCGTGCCACGCGGCGACGAGGTCGTGCCATTGATCAATCGCCTGGCGGAAAAGTTCGCCCATGTGGTGCTGACGCAGGATTGGCATCCGCGCGGCCACGCCTCCTTCGCCTCCTCGCATCCCGGAAAGCAACCGTATCAGACGATCGAGCTCGCCTATGGCAGCCAGGTACTGTGGCCGGATCACTGCGTGCAAGGCACAGCCGGCGCCGCCTTCCGCACGGACCTGAATATCCCCCACGCCGAGCTCGTGCTGCGCAAGGGTTATCACCGCAAAATCGATTCCTATTCGGCGTTCTACGAAAACGACCGCACGACGCCGACCGGGCTCGCCGGCTACCTGCGCGAACGCGGCTTCACCCGGGTCGTTCTCGCCGGCCTCGCCTTCGATTTCTGCGTGCGCTATTCGGCGGAAGATGCGCAGCGCGAGGGTTTCGAGGCGATCGTGATCGAGGATGCCTGCCGCGGCATCGACGTCGACGGCTCCATGGCGGCCACGCGCGACCTATTCAAGACCTTGGGCATCCGCTGTATTTTCGCAAACGCGATTGAAGCCGGGCCGGCCGCAGCCTAAGGCCTTCACCGCTTCAAAAGCTTGCGCAATTGAGCGAGCGATCGCGTGTTGATCACGTCATCGGCGGTCAGCCAGCCGCGCCGCGCCTGATCGATCCCGAAACGCATGTATTGGAACGCGTTCACGGAATGCGCATCGGTCGAGACCGCAACCTTGACGCCTTTGCTCTTGGCCGCATAAGCGTGGATATCGTTCAAATCCAAGCGGTCCGGCTCCGCATTGATCTCGACGTAACACCCGAAATCGTGCGCGGCCGAAAGAACGCGATCCATGTCGATGGCGTAGGGCTCGCGCTCGCCGATCAAGCGGCCGGTCGGATGGCCGAGAATGGAGACGTGACGGTTCTCCATCGCGCGCACCACGCGATCGGTCTGCGCCTCGCGCGGCAGATCGAAAAATGAGTGCACGGAGGCTACCACCACATCCAACTGCGACAGGATCGAATCCGGCAAATCGAGCCGGCCGTCCTTGAGGATGTCGACCTCGATGCCCTTGAGGACCGTGAAGCCCTTCAGCTTGCCGTTGAGCTTGTCGACCTGGCGGATTTGCCGCGACAGCCGCGCGGGATCGAGGCCATGCGCCATGGCGACACGGCGGCTGTGGTCGGTCAGCGCCATGTACTCATAGCCGCATGCCTTCGCCCCGGCCGCCATGGCTTCCATGCTCGACGGTGCCGTCGGTCCAGTCGGAATGGGCGTGCAGATCGCCGCGAATATCGGCGAGAGTGACAAGCTGCGGCAATTGATTTGCCTTGGCGAGGGCGATCTCGCCGCGATCCTCGCGCAGTTCCGGCGGGATGAAGGACAGCCCGAGCTTCTCGTAGACCTCCTCCTCGGTGGCGCCGGCAATCCGCCGCTTGCCCGCGAACAGCCCATATTCGTTGAGCTTCCATTTATGGTCGTTGGCGATGCCGCGCAGCGCGATGTTGTGCGCCTTGGAGCCGGTGAAATACAGCAGCGCGGCGCCATAGCTTTCCTCCGGCACGGCGCGCACATCGACCTGCAGGCCGGAGCGCAGCACGACGGTCGTGCGCGTCGGTCCATGCGCCAGCACGTCGGCGACGTTTTCGTAAGCGGCGAGCTTGTCGCCGACGGCCGGCCCGTGCTTGGACGTGACCAGAATATCCAGATCGCCGACCGTATCGCGGCGCCGGCGGTAGCTGCCGGCCACAACGACGCGGCCACCATTGCGGAGAAAGCCGACCAGCGCCTCGGCTTCGGCTTCCGCCACGGCGAGCTTGAAACGCTTCTCGACCACCGGCTTTTGCAACGCGTCGGCCAGCTTCCTTTCAATCGTGGCGCCAAAGCCGCGCAGCTTGCGCAGCCGCCCCGCCTTGATGACGCGCCGCAGGTCGTCGAGCGTGCGCACCTTGAGCTTGTCGTAGAGCAGCTTGACGCGCTTCGGCCCCAGGCCCGGAAGCGCGGCCATATCGCCAAGCTGGCCGGGCAGCTTCTTTTTCAACGAGTCCAGCAGCTCGAAATGCCCGCTCGCGACGATGTCGGCGATCTTGCCAGCCAGATCCTTACCGATCCCGGGCAGCTCCGAGAGATCCTTCTCCGCCGCCAGCAGGCTCCTGATGCTTTGCGGCAAGCCTTCGACGGTGCGCGCGGCGCGGCGATAGGCGCGCACGCGGAACGGGTTGTCACCTTTGAATTCCAGGAGGTCGGCGGTCTGATCGAACATCGCCGCGATTTCGGCGTTCTGTACCGGCATCGCTCATGATCCTTAGAACAGGCGAGCCCGTTGATCGCAGCCTTGCTTAGCACCCATCGGCCGCGGCGCGCCTTGATCCAGATCAGGAATTTCGGGCGATCTATTCAGTGCCGCTGGCGCGAATTGCCGCGCGGCTGGTCGACAATGCGACACTTCCGCTATGCACGACACTCCACGCCTTAGAATGACGACTTCTTCCAGATACCCCGCTTCTGCATCAAGGCGACCTGCTTGTCGATCACATCGCGCTTATAGTCGGCGTGCTTCGGCGGTATTTTTTTCATGTAGCGGTTTTTCGGATAAATCGGTTTCTCGTAGATGATTTGCGCGAGTTCCGCCCGGATATCCTTCATCCAGTTGGTGACCTGCGCCGACTCCCGATGATGACGCAAGGCTTCGATATTGATGACACCTGCGACGAAGGTCGAGCCGTTGGTGTCGCGTTGCTTGCCGACCAGTTGGCCGCGGTAGTCGACAATCATCGACTGGCCGCCGCCGGCATCGATTCCGACCGGATGGTCGGCATCCAGATGATAGCTGCCGATGTTGGGCGCCACGATATACATGTTGTTTTCGAGCGCGCGGGCGCGATTGGAAATCTCGAAGACATCGTTCTCGGTGAACGGCGCCGGCATCGAGGCGCGGTACACGACCTCGGCGCCGTTCATGGCGAGACCGCGCCCGTTCTCCGGATAATTGCCTTCCATCGCCATCATGATGCCGAGGCGGCCGATCTTGGTGTCCACCACCGGCCAGAAGGCCTGCAGATTCCGGCCGTATTTCTCGATCCACCAGTCGTAGACGTCGTGCGGCGAGACCGAGCGCTCGACCGGCAGCAGCGCGTGAGTTTGTAGTGCTGCAGGATGATCTTGCCGTCGGGATCGACGATGAAGCCGATATTGAAGAAGCGATCCTTCCAGTCTTGATGGCGCGCCTTGGCCTGCGCCATGATGAAGACGTTCCATTGCCGCGCGAGCTTTCCGATCTCGTCGGTCTCCGGCCCGGGAATGTCGATACAGCAGGTGCGGGCGTAGTCGGCGTGATCGACATCCAGCACCTCGTCATTGAAGCCCATCAGCGCGCCCTCGGGGATCGCGAGCAGGCGCACCGGAATGTCGAGATTGGACAGCCAGAAGGCCGCCTTGGTCAGGCCCTTGAGATGCTCGATATTGTGTTTGATCTCCTCGCGCCGCCGGATTCCCCAGAAACTCGGAATCAGGCCGACGGCGTTGTAGGGCTCGATCATGGAGCTCCCCCCTGATGGCCGTTACGCCGCCACGCTCGGCAGGCCCGCGAGCGCCATGGCCAGTTCCTTCTCGTCGTAGTTCTGATCGACGAGTTTGCCTTCGAAGTAGTTGATATAGGCCTGCATGTCGAAATGGCCGTGGCCGGACAGGTTGAACAGGATCGTCTCCGCCTTGCCTTCCTTCTTGCAGCGCAAGGCCTCGTCGATGGCGCAGCGCACCGCGTGATTGGCTTCCGGCGCCGGCACGATGCCCTCGCAGCGCGCGAATTCGACGCCCGCCTCGAAGCAGGTCTTCTGGTGATAAGCGCGCGCCTCGATCAGGCCGAGCTCCTTGGCGTGCGAGACCAGCGGCGACATGCCGTGATAACGCAAGCCGCCGGCGTGGAAGCCGGGCGGAATGAAGGTCGAGCCGAGCGTATGCATCTTGACCAGCGGCGTCAGATGCGCGGTGTCGCCGAAATCATAGGCGTACTTGCCGCGCGTCAGCGACGGGCAGGCCGCCGGCTCCACGGCGATGACGCGGCGCTTGCGCCCGCCGCGCAGCTGCAGCCCGAGGAACGGGAAGGCAAGGCCGGCGAAGTTCGAGCCGCCGCCCGCGCAAGCGATGACCACGTCGGGATCGTCGCCGGCCAGCGCGAACTGCTCGATCGCTTCCTGCCCGACAACCGTCTGGTGCAGCAGCACGTGATTGAGCACCGATCCCAGCGAATATTTCACCGCCGGGTCCTTGGCCGCCACTTCCACCGCCTCGGAAATGGCGATGCCGAGCGAACCGGGGCTGTCCGGATGTTCTTTCAGGATGGCGCGGCCGCTATCGGTCTCGTTCGACGGCGAGGCGATGCAACGCGCACCGTACGTTTCCATCAGCGCCCGCCGGTAAGGCTTCTGATCGAACGACACCCGCACCTGGAACACGAGCACGTCGATGCCGAACAGCGCGCCGGCGAAGGCGAGCGAGGAACCCCACTGCCCCGCCCCGGTTTCCGTGCTGAGCCGCTTGATGCCGGCCTGCTGATTGTACCAGGCCTGCGCCACCGCGGTGTTCGGCTTGTGCGAGCCGGCCGGCGACACGCCTTCATATTTGAAGTAGATCTTGGCCGGCGTGCCGAGCTTTTGTTCGAGCCGCCGCGCGCGGATCAGCGGCGAGGGCCGCCACATGCGATAGACGTCGCGGATCGGCTGCGGAATGTCGATGTAACGCTCAGCCGTGACCTCCTGCATGATCAATTCCATCGGGAACAGCGGCTCGAGGTCGGCGGGACCTACCGGTTGCTTGGTTCCCGGATGCAAGACGGGCGGCGGTGGCTTGGGAAGATCGGCCGTTAAATTGTACCAAGCTTTCGGAATATGCGTTTCGTCCAACACAAATTTGACCTGATCACTCACGCTACTCTCCCTGGCTAAATCCAACTCAATCGAGCTTGCGGCAACATATAGGAGTAGGCCGAAGTTGTGAACTCGGCTCGGCTGCCGACGGTCGACATGAAATGCCCGACCGCATTGGCAAATCACCTGCCGAGGCCGGAAGTGCGTGCTTTTTTGCGGCTCCGAGGCGCCCCGATAAAGTGCCAGAGGCGCCGTGACGGGGCTTCACAAGCCTGATATTAGATTTAGAATTCGCGATTGACGACGGCAACGATTGCCTGCACTGCGTGGCCGGTGCCGAATGAAGTGCCAAATGAAGCGCGCCAAGCGTTCTTTTCCAGGGAGAGGGATATGCACCGAGTTATCAAGCCGCTCATGGCTGCAGCAGCGGTTTTTCTTGTAACCACCGCCGCTAGCGCACAGGAAAAGCTCAAGATCGGCCTCATCTATTCGCTCTCCGGCCCGCCGTCCGTGCTCGGCCAGCAATCGAAAAATGGCTTTGAGCTCGCGGTCAAGGAGCTCGGCGGCAAAATGGGCGGCCGCGAGGTGGAGCTTTTTGTTGCCGATGACGAACTCAAGCCCGACGTCGCCATCCAGAAGGTCAGAGGATTTATTGACCGCGATCGAGTCGACTTCATCGTCGGACCGATATTCTCGAATGTGCTGCAGGCGATTCACAAGCCGGTCATGGATGCGGGTATCATTTTGATCAGCACCAATGCGGGCGCGTCATCGTATGCCGGAAGCGCATGCAATCCCAATTTTTTCGTGACGTCTTATCAGAACGATCAGATTTTCGAGACCCTCGGCACGGTCGCGCAACGCCGCGGCTACAAGCGAGTCTTCGCCCTGGTCCCGAACTACCAGGCCGGCAAGGATGCGATCGCCGGCTTCAAGCGCGCCTACAAAGGCGAGATGGTCGAAGAATTGCTCGTGCCGCTCAACACGCTCGACTTTCAATCGGAGCTGAGCAAACTCGGCTCCTTGAAGCCCGACGCCTTGTTCACGTTCATGCCGGGAGGCTTGGGCATCGCTCTCGTCAAGCAAATCAATCAAGCGGGACTCAAAGACAGTATTCCGATCCTTTCCGCGTTTACGGCCGACGAGGCAACTCTTCCGGCGCTGAAGGACGCGGCACTCGGTATTTTTGGCGCGCTCACCTGGGCGCCCAATACCAACAATCCTCAAAACAAGAAATTCGTCGCGGCCTACGAAGCCGCCTATAATGCAGTGCCCGCGTCGTACGCGATGCAGGCTTATGACGCCGCCTTGCTGATCAATAGCGCGGTTAGTTCGCTGAAGGGAAATCTATCGGACAAAAACGCGCTGCGCGCGGCGCTTAGAAAAGCAAATTTCAAGTCGGTGCGCGGCGCGTTCAAATTCAACAAAAATGGATACCCAATTCAGGATTTCTATTTGACGAAGGTCGCAAAACGCGCCGACGGCAAATTTCAAACTGAAATCGTCGAGAAAGTGCTTGCCAATAATGCCGACGGGTACGCAAAGGATTGCAAGACGCCATAGGCGCCGACGCTGGGCGATTTCGTCGGCTCATCGACGCGGATAATGCTTGCTGCACGCAGCGCGGAATTTAACCCGCTCGCACGCGCGGAGATTTATGACACTTACGGCGCGTTCTTCAGCGCCGCGATAATGTCCGCGCGCTGCTTGGAATCGGGAATGCCGATGATGGTCTTGCTGGTGCCCGGCAGGAACTTGCTCGGCGCCGTCAGGAACTTGTCGAGGTCGGCCTCGGTCCAGGTGCCGCCCGCCTTCCGCAGCGCCGCCGAATAGGCGTACCACTCCATCCGCGCCTTGCGCGCCCCCACGATGCCATGCAACGGCGGCCCCACGCGGAGCGGCCCGTCGCTTTCGACGCTGTGGCAGACGACGCATTCCTTCAGCGGCCCATCGGCGCCGACCGGCATCGCCTTGAACTTATAGAGACCGGCCGTCTGCAGACCGGGGAACGCCGATGGTTGCATCCTGAGCACCCAGGCGACGCCCGCCACAACGGCGACGATGACGATGACAGCCGCAACATAAGAGCCGAACCGCTGCATGGCTTGTACCCGGATATCAGCGCCCGCCTCCGCAGCTTCCTGCCGATTCTGCGGGCCTTTGGGCAGTTAGCCGGACGCGCGTCGATCGTCGTTGATGATCGTCAATTTTGCCCGACATCGTCGATCCGGCGCCTTGCCCAGTGGGCCGTGGTTCGCCGCCTGGCCGCGCCAGTCCTGCCCACCGCCGCGATCGTGGCCCTACGACTTTGGGTGCAGGCCGGCCGCGCTCTTGCGCTATGTCAAAATCCCCGGTGCCGGGCGGGTCATCATGCCGCGTTGGGTATGCGACCAGATCGGAACCCGCCTCGGACGCGAGGGGCGCCGCATGGCGCAATGCTGCACGAAATACGAGGGCCAGGCTTGCTCGGTCTGTCATGTCGGGCAGCGGAGCGATTGGCACGATCTCGACGAAGCCGCGAACGACCTGCTGGTCCGCGGCCGGCGGCGGCGTGAATATGGCTCCGGCGAGGTCGTTTTCGCGCAAGGCGAGCACAACGACGGCGTCTATTGCGTCTCCGGCGGCACCGTCGGCATCCGCAAGCTCGATGGCAACGGTAATTCGGTATTGTTGGAACTCGCCTATCCCGGCGACACGATCGGGTACCGGTCGTTCCTCACCGGCGGCGAGCACAAGACCAGCGCCGAGGCCCTGGGACCGACGGTGATCTGTCATATCGACCGCGCGACGGTGACCGCATTGCTCGCCGGCAACCCGGCGCTCGGCCTGCGTTTTCTCAAACGCTCGATCGGCGAACTCGAACACGCGCACGACATGATGTTCCGTCAGGCGACGCTCTCGAACCGCCACAAGCTCGTGCATCTACTGCTCGTCCTGGTGCAACGGCACGGCCACCGGCACGCGAACGGCTCGCAGTCGATCGAGCTGCCGGTATCGCGCCGGGACCTCGCATCGATGGTCGGGACCCGGCATGAGACGATTTCGCGCATTATCGGCCGCCTGGAAACCGATGGCGTGGCCCACTTTTCCGGCCGCCAGGTCACGATCCCCAGCGTGGAAGCGCTGGCGGGCGAGATCGACAGCCTGATCTCGGCGTGAGCCGGCGCATGGCCGGCCGTATCGGCAAAAATTGACGATCGTCATCGCCGCCTACCGCCGCCCCTGGTAGCGCGTCTTGCGTAGGAATCTCAAAGGGGCCGGCCCATGGACGCGACCTGCAATCCCGACATCGATTTCGAGGCCTGTCTGGGGCCCACTCCCGATGAACCGGTTTACGGCGGCTTGAGTCGCCGGCAGCTGCTGAAGTTTTGCGCCGGGATCGCCGCCACCATGGGGCTCTCGGCGACCGCAGGCCTTCGCATGGCGGAGGCGGCGATATCGCCGGCGCGGCCGCCGGTGATCTGGCTGCACGGGCAGGAATGCACCGGCTGCACGGAATCGCTGCTGCGCTCCTACCACCCCACGCTGGAGGCGATCCTCCTCGACGTCATCTCGCTCGACTATCACGACACGCTGTGCGTCGGCGCCGGACACCAGGCGCTGGCTTACAAGCACGCGATGATGGAGAAGCACAAAGGCAAGTACGTCCTCGTCACCGAGGGCGGCACGCCGATGAAGGACGGCGGCATCTACTGCAAGGTCGGCGGCAAGACGCAAGCCGAACTCATCCGCGAGGCGGCCGAGGGTGCGGCCGCCGTCATCGCCATCGGCTCGTGCGCCTCCTGGGGCGGCATCCAGTCGGCCGACCCGAACCCGACCGGCGCGGTCGGCACCCATGAAGTCATTCCCGGCAAGCTGGTGATCAATGTCCCCGGCTGCCCGCCCAGCCCCTACAATTTCCTGTCGACCGTGCTCTATCTGCTGACGTTCAACAAGCCGCCGCAGCTCGATCAGTTGAACCGGCCGAAATTCGCCTATGGCCGATTGATCCACGAGAACTGCGAGCGGCGGCCGCATTTCGACGCCGGACGTTTCGCGCTCGAATTCGGCGACGAAGGTCACCGTCAGGGCTTCTGCCTCTACAAGATCGGCTGCAAGGGTCCCGAGACTTACGCCAACTGCCCGGCGATCGGATTCGGCGACGTCGGCTTCGCCTCCTGGCCGGTGGGAACCGGGCATCCGTGCTTCGGCTGCACCGAGAAGGAAACCGCGTTCCGCAAGCCGCTGCATGCGCTCGCCACGGTCAAGACCCTGACGCCGCCGACCGCCTTCCCGCAGGTCGACGCGCAGAAGGGCAAGGGCCTCAGCGCCGGCGCCGCCGCGGCGGTTGGCGTGGTCGGCGGCCTCGTGGTCGGCGCCGGTGCCATGCTGCTCAAGCAGATGGGCAACGACAAGAAGAGCACAACGGACGCGACGAAAGAGCAGGTCTAACCATGACCGAGGTCGACCGCAGGGATTTCCTGAAGGGCGCCGGTTTTGCCACCGCGGCGGCAGCCGTCCCCGCTGAGGCGTCGGCGGCCATCGCCCGGCCGCCGAAAGAGATGCCGCCGCAAGCGGTCGGCATGCTTTACGACTCGACGCTTTGCATCGGCTGCAAGGCGTGCGTGTCCGCCTGCAAGGCGGCCAACAACATGCCGCCTGAGGTCCCCGCGGAGCTGAGCAGCTGGAACGAGAACACCTGGGATTCCCCGGAGGATCTGTCCGGCCGCACGCTCAACATCATCAAGGTCTATCGCAACGGCACGGCCGAGCAGAAAGACCGCGAGATCAACGGCTATGCCTTCGTCAAGCGGCATTGCCTGCACTGCGTCGACCCGTCATGCGTCTCGGTCTGTCCGGTCGGCGCCATGCGCAAGGACGCGCAGACCGGCGTGGTCACCTACGAGCCCGATGCCTGCATCGGCTGCCGTTATTGCGTCTACGGCTGCCCGTTCGGGGTTCCGCAATTCGACTTCAGCAGCGCATTGGGAAAAATCGCCAAATGCCAGTTCTGCAGTCACCTGCAGAAAGAGGGCAAGATTCCAGCCTGCTGCGACGTGTGTCCGACCGGCGCCTCGCTGTTCGGACCGGTCAAGGAACTCGGACTGGAGATCGAGCGGCGGCTCGCGGCGGCGCCCGGCACTCCCTATCAGTTTCCGCGCGGCAAGATCGGCGAGGATCGTCCGCCCAATGCGGCGACGATTCCGACCTACGTCAAAGGCATCTACGGCGAGCACGAGGCAGGCAGCACCCAGGTGCGCTATCTCGCCGGCGTGCCGTTCGCGAAACTTGGATTGCCGACCGTCGGACGGGAATCTCCCGCTGCGCTCTCCGAAGGCATGCAGCACACGATCTACCAGTGGCTGATCGCGCCGCTTGTCGCCTTCCTGGGGTTCGCGTTCCTGGCCCGTCGCAACATGGCACAAAGCCGCGACGGCGACGCGCCGAAGTCTTAGGGAGGGTGGATCGTGAGCACGGCCGCACCGCTGCGCAGAAACCTGATAACGCCAACGACGCTGGTGCTCGCCGCGCTGGTCGCCATCGCCTTCTTTTTCCTGGCTGAGCGATTCCTCTACGGGCTCGGCGCGGTGGCCAACATCAACCCCGGCTACCCTTGGGGAATCTGGGTCGTCGTCGACGTCATCATCGGCACCGCGTTCGGCTGTGGCGGCTTCGCCATGGCGTTGCTGGTCTACATCTTCAATCGCGGCCAATACCATCCGTTGATGCGGCCGGCGCTGCTCAGCGGACTATTCGGCTATACGCTTGGCGGCTTTGCCGTGATCTTCGATCTCGGCCGCTACTGGCAGGCCTATAATCTGCTGCTGCCGTGGCACGCGCAGCTGAACTCGGTCATGTTCGAGGTTGCGCTATGCGTCATGGCTTACGTGGTGGTGCTGTGGATCGAGTTCTCGCCGGCGTTCCTCGAACGCTTCGGCTTCACCGGGATCAAGCGCATTCTCGATCGCTGGATGTTCGTGATCGTCGCGCTCGGCGTCCTGCTGCCGACCATGCACCAGTCCTCGCTCGGCTCGATGCTGCTGGTGATGGGATATAAGCTCTCCCCGCTGTGGTTCACGCTCTGGCTGCCGGCCTTGTTCGTCATCAGCGCGCTGGCCATGGGCTACGCCGTGGTGATGTTCGAGGCGACGGTCGTTTCAAAGACGTTCTCGCTGCCGTCCGAACATGCCTTGATCTCGAAGATGTCAATCGTCGTCGGCTGGATCACCGTGGCCTGGCTCGTGCTGCGCTTTGGCGATCTGTTCGCCCGCAATGCCATGCCGCTGGCCTTCATCGGCAGCATCAGCGTGTTCCTGTTCTGGGTCGAGAACGCCTTGTTCCTCGCTGCCGCGCTGGTGTTCATCACGCCGGCCGGGCGCGCGAGCCAGCGGGCTTCGCTCCTCGGCGCCGCCGCGCTGCTCGCCGGCGGATCGCTCTACCGCCTCGATGCCTATCTGGTCGGCTACCAGCCGATCAGCAATTGGTCCTACTTCCCGTCCTTACCCGAGCTCATGGTGTCGATCGGCGTCATCGCGCTCGAGATTCTGCTCTATCTCGTCTTCATCAAGACCTTGCCCGTGCTGCACGGCGACGCCGCGCATCGCTAACAGGAGGCCGCCTTGACCCGCATCACGATCGACCCCATCACCCGCATCGAGGGGCACCTGCGCATCGACTGCGAAGTCGACGGCGGCAAGGTGACCAAGGCTTGGTCGTCGGGCCAGATGTGGCGGGGCATCGAACTGATCCTCAAGGGCCGCGACCCGCGCGACGCCTGGATCTTCACGCAACGGATCTGCGGCGTCTGCACGACGGTGCACGCCATCACCTCGGTGCGCGCGGTGGAAAACGCGCTCAATATGGAAGTGCCGCTCAACGCCCAGTACATCCGCAACATGATCGTCGCGGCGCACGGCGTGCACGACCATATCGTGCATTTCTATCATCTCGCCGCACTCGACTGGGTCGATGTCGTCTCGGCGCTCAAGGGCGATCCGGAGGGCGCGTCCAAGCTCGGCGCGACGCTGTCCGACTATAAAGCCAACAGCATCCCCAACATTCGGTCGGTGCGCGACAAGCTGAAGACCTTCGTCGACAGCGGCAATCTCGGCGTGTTCGCTTCGGGCTACTGGGGTCACCCGGCCATGAAGCTGCCGCCGGATGTCAACCTGCTGGCCGCGACGCACTACATCCAGGCGCTCGAAGTGCAGCGCACCGCCAACAAGATCGTCACCATCCTGGGTTCCAAGACGCCGCACATCCAGAACCTCGCCGTCGGCGGCGTGGCGAACCCGATCAATCCCGACAGTCAGTCGACCCTGACGCTGGAACGGCTGTACGCCATCAAGGCATTGATCGACGAACTCAGCGACTTCGTCCACAACGCCATGATGAACGACGTCGCCGCGGTCGGCGCGCTCTATGCGGACTGGACCAAATACGGCGCCGGCATCACCAACTATCTGTCGGTGCCCGATCTGCCGCTCGACACCAAGGGGACGAAATTCGAGCTGCCCGGCGGCTATATCCCGGGCGACCTCGCGAAGTTCCAGCCGATTACCAGCTATCAGGACGCGTTCTTCCGCGACGGTGTGAAGGAAGCGGTCAAGCACTCCTGGTACGAATATTCGGGCCCGAACGCCGCGCTGCATCCGTTCGACGGGCAGACCACGCCGAAATACGACGACTTCCACGACGACGGGAAATATTCGTGGATCAAGGCGCCGACCTTCCTCGATAAGCGCGCGCAGGTCGGCCCGCTCGCCAATGTGCTGGGCATGTACGCCGCCGGTCACGAGCCGACCAAGCGGCACCTGACCAAGCTGGTCGAGACCGCGAGCAAGGTCGCCGGTGCGCCGATCCCGCTCAGTGCGCTGCACTCGACCATCGGGCGCATCGCGGCCCGCGCCGTTCGTTGCGCGGTGCTGCTTGAGGCTCTGCAGAACCAGTGGCAGCTGCTGATCGACAACATTGTCGAAGGGCGATACCCGCACCTTCAACCGGCCGGTCTTCCCCAAGGGCGAGGTGCGCGGCTTCGGCTATCACGAGGCGCCGCGCGGCGTGCTGTCGCACTGGGTCGTGATCAAGGACGGCAAGATCGACAACTACCAATGCGTGGTGCCGTCGACCTGGAACGCCGGCCCGCGCGACGACCACGACGAGCCCGGCCCCTACGAGGCCGCGCTCATCGACACGCCGGTTGCCGACGCCAATCTGCCGCTCGAGGTGCTGCGCACCGTGCACTCGTTCGACCCCTGCATCGCCTGCGCGGTCCACATGGTCGACGGCGAGAAGCGGCCGATCGTTCAAGTCAAGGCGATGTGAGGGAAGGCCGCAATCGTGAGCATCCTCGTCCTCGGCCTTGGCAATATCCTCCTATCGGATGAGGGCGTCGGCGTGCGCATCGTGGAAGCGCTCGATGCCGAGCACGATCTGCCCGATGGCGTCGATGTGCTCGACGGCGGCACCTCGGGCATGGAGCTGCTCGACATGGTCGCCGAGCGCGATTGCCTGATCGTGGCCGACGCCGTGAATGCGGCCGGCCCGGCGGGCCGTTTGATCCGGCTGCGAAGACGACGACATCAGGATGCTGTTCGAGACCCGCTTCTCGCCGCACCAATTGGGTCTTTCCGACCTGCTTGCCGCGCTGCGTCTGGTCGACAAGGCGCCGCGCCGGGTCGTCGTCATCGGCGTCGTCCCGCAGGACATAAGCCTCGGCCTGGATCTGTCGCCGGCCGCCGCCAGCGGACGCGACGCTGCCGTGACCATGATCGTCGACGAACTCGGCCGCCTCGGCATGGCGCCGACGCCGCGCCTGCATTAGGTCATTGCAACAATGTGCATCGCCGTTCCAGCCGAGGTGGTGTCGATCGACGGACCGACGGCGGTCGTCGATGTCTATGGCGAACGCTTCGCCGTCAGCCTGATGATGCTGTCGGAGGAGGTAGCGCCGGGCGATTTCGTCGCCCTGCAGGCGCGCCGCTATGCGGTGGCCAAGGTTGCGCGCGAGGACGCCCAAGCGGCCAAGCATTTCTTTGAAGATATTTTCCCGGAACTCGCCGCTCGCGCCCAAACCGCGCGCGTAGCCTGAACCCATCGCCCATGAATTCTTCCGGCGATTTCGGCAATCATCCGCGCGTGCTGGCGCTGATCGAGCAATTCCGGCGCGTCGATGCCGGCATGCGGGACCTGCCGATCTATAACGAAAAGGTCGCCATCGAGGCCATCGGCTTTCGCGCGTTCGACGACGAGGCGCTCTTGGGCGTCGTGCTCACGCCCTGGTTCATGAACCTGATCATATTGCCGATCGAGCCGGTGCCGATGGACATGGCCGCGATCGGCAAGAGCGTCCCGGTCGAGCTGCCGGCGGGCCAGCGGATATTCGTGGTCGGCGGCGACGAGACGGTCGGGCTCTACAGGGCCCATTCGCTGCATTCGCCGGTGCTGAACTTCACGCTGCCGGGTCAGGCGCGCGCCGAGGCGAAGCGGATGCTCGCATTATTGATGACGCCGCGCGACGGAAGAAGAAGCCGCGGCAACAGGCGGCCCCGCCGCCAGCAGCGTCGATCGCCGCGCGCTGCTATTCGGCCGGCGGAACCCCTAAATCCCGTCTGTCGCGCGCGCGATCAAACCAGCCCGATCACGAGCCCGGTGCCGACAAGCCCGATCGCGGCACCGCAAGCCTGCATGACGCGACGCCGCGGCGCTTTGTCGAACCGGCCGATGGAGAGGCCGAGCGTGATGCCGAAGCCGTGCAGCAGCGCGGTTGCGGCCATGAAGCCACCGCCATAGAGGATGCCGGAGCCGTTGACCGGCATTTCGGCGCCGTGGGCGTAGCCGTGGAAGATCGCAAAGACGCCGACCAGCGCCATGGCGGCGAGAACCGGCGGCGCCATGCCCGCTGAAATCACGAAGCCAAACACCAGGACAGACAGCGCGATCGCGGTTTCCGTGAAGGGCAATGACATTCCGGCGGCGCCGAACATGCCGCCGAGCGCCATTACCGCGACAAAGGTTGCCGGCACTGCCCATAATGCTCGCCCACCGAGCTGGGCGGCAAACAGGCCGACGGCCGTCATCGCCAGCAGATGGTCGATACCGCCAAATGGATGGATGAACCCCGCCAGCAGGCCGCTAGCCTCACCGTGCCCGGGATGAGCGAATGCGGCACCGGGCGCAAGGATCAGGGCGATTGTCACAATCAGACGAAATGCCGTTGGGGACATGGCTTCCTCCTTTGAATTTTCCCCGCTGCGACTGAGACGACGACCGACCCTTTTACGCAATTTTTTCTGTGGTTTTATTTCTACGACTTTCGTCGCACGGTCATCAACCGCACGTCCCCCGTAGCCTATTGCTTTTTGGGCGCAAACTCCGCGGCCAGCGTTGACCTAGATCAACATCGACCGACGGTTTTCTCTCGATAATTTTTCATAAGTCTCGCCGATCATTGATTGAGCCTATCCGGCCGCATGACGCCGGAAAGGAGCGCGGTGGCGAGGCGCCGTTTCGCGCATGCTTCGGGAGGAAACGCCAGTGGTAACGCTGGCTTGGCCAACGCTCGAACAACAAATTCGCCTCGATGCCGTTGCCGGCGACGGGCGTCTGGTGACGAAGAGTCTGGTTACGACTCGCGCGGGCGGCATTGCCGACGCTCTCGCGGCGCAGCGCGTGGAAGACCTCCCGCAGATCGTGTCGCGACTTTTTCCGCTGTGCGGCACCGCGCATGCCGTCGCCAGCCTGGCGGCGATCGAGCGCGCGCTGCAGATCGAAGTGTCAGCGGCCCAGTCGGCATTCCGTGAGTTGATGCTGCTCGCCGAGCACGGCGCCGCCTTGGGATGGCGAATCTTGATGGATTGGCCCCCGCTGCTTGGCGAAACAGCCGCCGTGCGCGCCTGCGCGGACATCCGGCGCGCCACCGCCGCCGTGAGCGCCGCCGCGGAGCGCGGTCAATGGATGCGGATCGGCGGAGCCAGGCTGCGGCCGGATCGCAACGATCTCGGCCGAGCCGTGTCCGAGCTCGCCCGCAGGCTCGTCCAGCTGTTCCCGGAAGCGGCCGATCCGGCGCTGTCTTGGAGCGAGTTCGAGCAAGCGATGCAAAACGGCGCCAGCACGCCGGCGCGCTTGATCAATGCCGCTCGCGCCGGCGCGATGGCGGACTATGGCCGCCATGATCGGCCGCTGCTGCCGTCCAAGGACGCAGACTGGTTCGCGGCCCGGCTGGCGGCAGAACCTTATTTCTCCGAAGCGCCGACCCTCGACGGCACGCCGGCCGAAGTCGGCCCGCTGGCGGCGCAGCGGCATCCGCTGGTCGCCGACGCCGTCGCGCACTGGGGCCCGACGCTGGCAACGCGGCTGCTGGCCGCCGCGCTCGACGCACCGGTGGTGGCCGGACGTCTCAATCGCGCGCTCGGCCGGTTGGCGGACGATGAACCGCTCGCGGTCGATCTGGCGCGCGCAGGACACGGCGCCGGCGTCGTCGAAACGGCGCGCGGTCCCCTCGCCTATTTCGTCGACGCCGCCGACGGCCGCGTGCGAAGGCTGCGCAGCGTCGCGCCGACCGAATGGAATTTCCACCCCGACGGACCGTTCATCGCCGCGCTCGCGCGCGCGCCTGAAGTCGACGATCCGATGCTCGCCGCCCGGCTGCTGGCCGCGAGCTTTGACCCCTGCGTGCCGTTCAGCATCGAGCTCTCGGGCGACCATCGCTCGCCGGCGAATGCGGAGATCGCGCTTCATGCATGAGGTTTCGCTCGCCACGGCGTTGATCAATCTGGTGCACGAGCAGGCCGCGGCCGCGCAGGCGCGCCGGGTCACCCGCCTCGTGCTCGAGATCGGGGCGCTCTCGCACGTCGATGCCCATGCGCTGCGCTTCGCGGTCGACGCGGCGGCGCTCGGCGGTCCGGCCGAGGGCGCCACGCTGGAAATTCTCGAGCCGGAGGGCACCGCCTATTGCCTCGATTGCGAAGCCTCGGTGACGATCGCGGCGCGCGGAGAGCCGTGTCCGCGCTGCGGCGGCGTCAAGCTTCTGGTCCAGGGCGGCGACGAGATGCGGCTCAAAGAGATGGAGGTCGTCTGATGTGCAGCACGTGCGGTTGCGGCCAGGGCGAGGCGCGGGTCGAGGATATTCATCATCACCACACGCATGAGCATGGAAACGGCGTCCATAGCCACGCGCATGAGCACGAGCACGTCCATACCCATGCGGACGGCACGACCCATTCGCATTCGCACAGCCATGCGCAGACGCATTCCCATGCCCACGACCATCCGCATGTTCATCTGCCGGACGCCGCGGCCGGGGCAACGCGGCTATTGAGCGTCGAGCGCGATATTCTCGAAAGGAACGATGCCATCGCGGCGGAAAACCGGCGCGCTTTGCAAGCCGCGAAGACTCTGGCACTCAACCTGGTCTCCAGCCCCGGTTCGGGCAAGACCGCGCTGCTGGTCGAGACGCTCAAGCGCATCGGCGACAAGTATCCGGTCGCCGTGATCGAAGGCGATCAGGAGACCACCGCCGACGCCGACCGCATCCGGGCGACCGGCGCGCCGGCGATCCAGATCAACACCGGCAAGGGTTGCCATCTCGACGCCGATCTGGTGCGCAGCGCAATGTCGCGGCTCGGCGTGCCGGCGAACGGCATCCTGTTCATCGAGAACGTCGGCAACCTGGTGTGCCCGGCCGGTTTCGATCTCGGCGAGGCCGACAAGGTCGTCATCGTGTCGGTGACCGAGGGCGAGGACAAGCCGCTGAAATATTCCGGCATGTTTGCCGCCGCCGGTTTGATGGTGGTGACCAAGACCGACCTGCTGCCGCATCTCGACTTCGACATCGACCGCCTGATCGACAATGCGCGGCGGATCAATCCGACGATTCGCGTGCTCAAGCTGTCGGCCAAGAGCGGCGACGGCATGGAGCGCTGGATGCACTGGCTCGAAACCGCGCGGGCGCTGCGCCTCGCCACGGATTAGCGCCGAATGGGAGCCGGCACATGAACGAGCGCGTAAACCTTGCCATCGGCCCTGGCGCTGACGGCGCCGTTGCGCGCCGTTTGCGCTTGCGCGTGCGCGGCCTGGTGCAGGGCGTCGGCTTCCGCCCGCATGTCTGGCGGCTGGCGACGCGCGACGATCTCACCGGCTTCGCCTTGAACGACCAGGACGGCGTGCTGATCGAAGTGCAGGGCGCGGTCGATGCCTTCGTCGGCGACCTGGTCGCGCAGGCGCCGCCGCTCGCGCGCATCGACGACGTCGCAACTGAATTGTGCCCGCTGGTGGCGGACGAGAGCGATTTCGTCATTCGCGACAGCGAGCAGCACGGTCCGGCGCGCACCGCGATCACGCCCGATGTGGCGACCTGCGAGGCCTGCCTCGCCGAGCTGTTCGATCCGGCGAACCGCCGCTATCTCTACCCGTTCATCACCTGCACCCATTGCGGGCCGCGCTTCACCGTGACCCGGCGCCTGCCCTACGACCGCGCCACGACATCGCTGGCGGAATTTCCGTTGTGCGAGCGTTGCGCGGCCGAATACGCCGATCCCGCCGACCGGCGCTTCCATGCCGAGACCACATGCTGCCCGGCTTGCGGCCCGCAGCTCGACATGCCGCTCGCGGAGATCGGCGCCCGCATCCGCGCCGGCGAGATCGTGGCGCTCAAGGGCCTCGGCGGCTTCCATCTCGTCTGTGACGCCCGCCGCGAAGACGCCGTGGAGCGGCTGCGCGCCCGCAAGCGCCGCGACGGCAAGCCGTTCGCGGTCATGGTGGCCAATGTTGCGTCGGCGCGCCGCCTGGCGGCGATCGACGACCTCTCGGCGCGGCTGCTGGCGGGTCGCGAGCGGCCGATCGTCATCGTGCCGGCGCGCGACGACGCGCGCCTTGCACGCGGCATCTCCAACGGCCTGCCGACGGTCGGATTGTTCCTGCCCTATACGCCCCTGCATTGGCTGGTGATCTGGGACCTGCTCGGGCGTCCCGCCGGCCTCGACTGGATGTCCGCGGCAAGCGATCTCGCGCTGGTCGCAACGTCGGCCAACGTCGCCGGCGAACCGATCGTCATCGACGGGGCCGATGCGCGGCGCCGCCTTGCCGGCATCGCCGACGCGGTCGCCGATCATGATCGCGCGATCGTGACGCGCGCCGACGACAGCGTGGTTCGCTGCGTGGCCGGGGCGCCCGCCTTCGTGCGCCGGGCGCGCGGCTTTACGCCGATGCCGATCCGTCTGGCGCGCGAGGTTCCTTGCGTCGCCGCCCTGGGGGCCCAGCTCAAGGCAACGGTCACGGTCACCCGCGGCCGCGAAGCGTTCGTCTCGCAGCATGTCGGCGATCTCGACACGCCGGACGCGGTCGCATTCCTCGAGGAAACCTTGCAACACATGCTGTCGATCCTCGAGGTCGAGCCGGTGGCGATTGCCTGCGATCTGCATCCCGATTTCCCGACCTCGCGGCTCGCCCAGCGGCTCGGGCCGCCGGTCATCGCGGTGCAGCACCATCACGCCCATGTCGCCGCGCTCGCGGCCGAGCATCATGTCGAGGGCCCGCTGCTCGGGCTTTCGCTCGACGGCTTCGGGCTCGGCTCCGACGGCGGCGCCTGGGGCGGCGAACTGCTTTGCGTCGACGGCGAGCATTTCGAGCGGCTCGGCCACCTCGCGCCATTGCCGGCGCCCGGCGGCGATCGGGCCGCGCGCGAGCCATGGCGGATGGCGGCGGCCGCGCTGCATGCACTCGGCCACGGCCACATGATCGAGCGGCGTTTTGCGGACGAGCCATTGGCGCGCCAGGTGCGCACGATGCTGACGCTCGGACTGGCCTGCGAACCGACCACATCCGCGGGACGCCTGTTCGACGCCGCGGCCGGGCTCCTGGGCGTGTCGCGCCGCCAGGCCTTCGAGGGCGAAGCGGCGATGCGGCTCGAAGCGCTGGCAAGCGAGACCGCCGTGCTGGCCGGCGGCTGGCGGATCGACGGCGGCGTGCTCGACTTTCTGCCGCTGCTCGGCCGGCTCGCCGACGGCATGGCACCGGCGGCCGGGGCGGCACTGTTCCACGGCACGCTCATCGCCGCTCTGGTCGAATGGACCGCGGCGGCCGCTTCGGCGCGGGATTTGCGTGCGGTGGCGCTCAGCGGCGGCTGCTTCCTCAACAAGGTGCTCAGCGAAGGCCTGGTCGCGGGGCTCGCGGCGAGAGGAATTCAGCCGCTGGTCGCCCGCGCCGTGCCGCCCAACGACGGCGGCTTGTCGCTGGGCCAGGCCTTCATCGCCGCGTCGGCGCTTTTGAACGGCCAGGGAGGAACGGCATCATGTGCCACGCGCTGCCAGTGAAGATTGTCGCCCTGACCGGACCGGACACCGCCAAGGTGTCGCTCGGCGGCATCATCAAGGAAATCTCGATCGCGCTCATCGACGATCCGCGGCCCGGCGACTACGTCGTGCTCCATGTCGGCTACGCGCTGGCCAAGATCGACGAAGCCGAAGCGGAGCGCACGCTGGCCTTGCTGGCGGCGGAAGGCTCCGACGCGCTGGCGGAGTTTTCCGCGGCGGCCGCGACAACGGCGGCGCCGCCATGAAGCATCTCGACGAATACCGCGACGCCGAGACCGCCCACCGCCTCGCCGCCGCCATTCATCGCGAAGCGGCTACCGCGCGCCGCTATCGCCTGATGGAATTCTGCGGCGGCCACACCCACGCGATCTTCCGCTACGGCCTGGAGGATCTGCTGCCGGCCAATATCGAGATGGTGCACGGCCCCGGCTGCCCGGTCTGCGTGCTGCCGACCGGCCGGCTCGACATGGCGATCCGCCTCGCCAAGCGCGACGGCGTGATCCTCGCCTCCTATGGCGACATGCTGCGGGTGCCCGGCTCCAAGGGCCAGAGCCTGATGAAAGCGAAGGCCGACGGCGCCGATATCCGCATGGTCTATTCCACGCTCGACGCGCTCAAGCTGGCGCAAGCCAATCCCGAGCGCGAGGTGATCTTCTTCGCCATCGGCTTCGAGACCACGACGCCGCCGACGGCGCTCGCGATCGAAGCCGCCGCCAAGGCCAAGCTCGAGAACTTTTCGGTGTTCTGCAATCACGTGCTGACGCCGTCGGCGATTGCCGCGATCCTCGAGGCGCCGGCGGTGCGCGAGCTCGGCGTCGTCGAGATCGACGGCTTCCTCGGGCCCGCGCACGTCTCGGTGGTCATCGGCAGCCAGCCCTACGAGTTCTTCGCCGAGGAGTACCGCAAGCCGGTCGCCATCTCCGGCTTCGAGCCGATCGATATCCTGCAATCGATCCTGATGCTGGTGCGGCAACTCAACGAAGGCCGCGCCGAGGTCGAGAACCAGTACATCCGCGCGGTCACCCGCGACGGCAATCTGCGCGCCAAGCAGGCGGTGTCGCGCGTGTTCGAGCTGCGGCGCGACTTCGAATGGCGCGGTCTCGGCCACATCCCCTATTCGGCGCTGCGCCTCAAGGATGAATTCGCGGCCTTCGACGCCGAGCGCCGCTTCGACGAACCCTATATCGCGACCGAGGGCATCAAGGCCTGCGAGTGCCCGGCGATCCTGCGCGGCGCCAAGAAGCCGACCGACTGCCGGCTGTTCGGCCGCGCCTGCACGCCGGAAACGCCGCTCGGTTCCTGCATGGTTTCCTCGGAGGGCGCCTGCGCCGCCTATTACACCTACGGCCGGATGCGGGAGGCGGCGCAATGAACATCGCATCCCCGTCCCCGCGTTTGACGGCGCACCGGCTCGACCTTGCGGCCGGCCGCGTCGATCTCACGCATGGGGCGGGCGGCCGCGCCATGCAGCAGCTGATCGAGGAGATTTTCCGCCCGGCCCTCGACAACCCGATGCTGGCGCGCGGCGACGACCAGGCCGCCTTCGATGTCGCCGCCGGCCGCATGGTGATGTCGACCGATTCGTTTGTGGTCTCGCCGCTGTTCTTCCCCGGCGGCGACATCGGCTCGCTCGCCGTCCACGGCACCGTCAACGACGTCGCCATGAGCGGCGCGCGTCCGCTCTATCTTTCCGCCGGCTTCGTCATCGAGGAGGGCTTTCCGCTCGCCGATCTCAATCGCATTGCCCGCTCGATGGGCGAGGCCGCGCGCGCCGCCGGCGTCGCCGTCGTCACCGGCGACACCAAGGTGGTCGAGCGCGGCAAGGCCGACGGCCTGTTCGTCAACACCGCCGGCATCGGCGTCGTGCCGCCCGGGGTCGAGATCGCTGGCGACCGCGCGCGGCCCGGCGATGCGATCCTGCTCTCGGGAACCATGGGCGATCACGGCGTCGCCATCATGGCGCACCGCGCCGGCCTCGAATTCGAGACCACCATCGTGTCGGATTCCGCGGCGCTCAACGGCCTGGTCGCCGACATGGTGGCCGCGGTGCCGACGATCCGCGTGCTGCGCGACCCGACCCGCGGCGGTCTGGCGGCGACGCTCAACGAGATCTGCCACCAGTCGGGCGTCGGCATGCGGCTCGACGAAGCCGCGATTCCGGTCAAGCCGGAAGTTCTCGGCGCCTGCGAATTGCTCGGTCTCGACCCCTTGAACGTCGCCAACGAGGGCAAGCTGGTCGCCATCGTGCCGGCCGAAGACGCCGGGCGCCTGCTCGGCGCGCTGCGCGGCCATCCGCTCGGCCGCGAGGCCATGGCGATCGGCGAAGTGACCGCCGACCCGGCGCGCTTCGTGCGCATGGCGACCCGCATCGGCGGCGAGCGCATGATCGACTGGCTTGCCGGCGAGCAGTTGCCGCGCATCTGCTGAGGGCTAGTGTGGTGGATTTGAAGTTCCTCCAATTGTCGCGGCGAGTTCGCAGAGGAACTTCAAATCCAAAACCACACTGGAATTATAAACTTGCTAGTGTCCCTTTGATTCCGAAGTTCGCATCTGAGGGTGCAGCAAGGGTATGCGAACTTCGGAATCGGGACACTAGATGCGAATTCTGTTGCTCGCCACCAGCTTCAACGCGCTGACCCAGCGCATTTATGTCGAGCTCGCCGAGCGCGGCCACGAACTCTCCGTCGAGCTCGCGGTCAACGACCACTGCATGACCGAAGCGGTGCGCCTGTTTCGGCCGGATCTCGTGATCGCGCCGTTCCTGCGCCGCGCCATCCCGGAGGCCGTCTGGCGCGCCGTGCGCTGCCTGATCGTGCATCCCGGCCCCGCCGGCGACCGCGGCCCCGCCGCGCTCGACTGGGCGATCCTCGACGGTCATGCGACGTGGGGCACCACCGTGATCGAGGCCAACGCCGCGTTCGATGCCGGCGACATCTGGGCGACCCGCAATTTCGCCATGCGCCCGGCCGCAAAATCGAGTCTCTATCGCGACGAGGTCACCGAGGCCGCGGTGGCCTGCGTCATCGAGGCGATCGGCAAGCTCGAAAGCGGCGTCACCAGCGGCCGGCCTCTGCCGCAAGCGGAGCCGGGCGGCGGCGCCTGGCGTCCCGCCATCAAGATCGAGGAACGAGCCATCGACTGGTCGTCCGACGCGACCGAGACCGTGCTGCGCAAGCTCTATGCCGCGTCCGGCCAGCCGGGCATTCCCGACACGATCCTCGGGCTGTCCGGGCGGCTGCACGATCCATGGCCGGAGGATAGCCTGCGCGGACCGCCGGGGGCGGTCATCGCCCGGCGCGACGGCGCGATCTGCCGGGCGACGGTGGACGGCGCGGTGTGGATCACGGCCATCACACCCGAACCTGCTGTCGGGCACACGCCGATTCAAGATTCCCGCGACACTGGCCCTGACCGGCCGCCTCGACGGCGTGGCGGAGCATCCGATCGGCCTCGAAACGGGGCGCGGCTCGAGCACCTTTCGCGAAATCTCCTACCGCGAGATGAACGGCGTCGGCTGGCTCTTCTTCGAATTCCTCAACGGGGCGATGTCGGTCGACCAGTGCCGCCGGCTGCTCGCCGCCTATGACTATGCGACGTCGCGCCCGGTCAAGGCGATCGTGCTCGCGGGCGGCCGCGAATTCTGGTCGAACGGCATGCATCTCGGCGTCATCGAGGCGGCGGCCAGCCCGGCCGATGCGAGCTGGGCGAACATCAATGCCATCGATGATGTCGCGCGCGCGGTGCTGCTCACGACCGACAAGCTTGTGATTTCGGCGTTGGAAGGCAATGCCGGGGCCGGCGGCATCTTCCTCGCGCTCGCCGCGGATCAGGTGCTGATGCGCGACGGCATCGTGCTCAATCCGCACTACAAGAACATGGGCAATCTGTTCGGATCGGAATACTGGACCTATGTGCTGCCGCGCCGGGTCGGCCAGGATCGTGT
Source organism: uncultured Alphaproteobacteria bacterium (assembly GCA_963762285.1). Classification (GTDB taxonomy): domain Bacteria; phylum Pseudomonadota; class Alphaproteobacteria; order Rhizobiales; family Xanthobacteraceae; genus Pseudolabrys. The sequence goes on from CAVXKE010000018.1 coordinate 164,034, forward strand.
CGCGGCGGTGATGGGATCGCGCCTGCCGATGGGAGCGGCGGCGGCGCAGCGGCTCGGCCTCGCCGACGCCGTGCTGGCCAATGCGCGGCCCGCTTTCCGCGCGGCCGTGCGCGATCATACCGAACGGCTTGCCGCCGATCCGGCATTCGAGCGGCTGCTCGCCGAAAAGCGGGCGCGCCGCGCGCGCGACGAGGCCGCAAAACCGCTCGAAGCCTATCGGGCCGAGGAACTCGACCGCATGCGGCTTGCCTTCTACGGCTTCGATCCGAGCTATCATGTGGCGCGCTGGCGCTTCATCACGCGCGAGCCGGTCGCCCGCACGCCGCTGCATCTCGCGCGTCACCGCCTGTTAAGCGCGTCGAACGCCTAAACCGGGACGGCAACAGTGTGCCGCTCAGGCGACAGGATCTTTTATAGGCTTCGAATTTTTTGCGCATCCAGTCCGGGATCCGCGTCGCGCGGAGTTTGACCATGTCGGTCGCGCAGGAAACCAATTTTCACGCGAAAGGCCAGGCGGTCGCCGGCCGCCATGCCCTCCACTTCGAAGACAACGGAACTTTGTCCGATCTCCCGGATATATACATTTAATTCCACGCTTTGATCGGGCCTTAGGATGCTGATGTAATCGCAGACGGCGTTCACCGTCGGTAGTCCGAGCCCCAATCCGCTGGACTTGAGCTGCCACCAGCTGACTTTGAGTTCTTCACGAAGCCACGAATCGATGGCCTCGCAGGCAAAATCAAGAACGCGCGGCGTGTAGATGAACCCCGCCGGATCGCAATCGCCCCAATTCACCACGCGGTGAACCGAGAATTTACGCATGCGGGTCTTCGGCGCCGCGTTACGCTTTGTTTTCTTGCGAGGTGCGGATTTCGCGGCCTTCATCGGTTTCTTCGTCCTCAATAAACCACGCCGCTCTCGTTACAAGGGCTCGCGGACAAAACGATTGTGTCTCATCCGGTAAAACGGCACTGGCAGGTCGTTGCTGTAACCCGACCCAGTCCGCGCCTCAAGCTCGCTCAGCACGAGGCCGGCGACCACCGGAACGTCAACCGGGAGCGCCTCGGGTATCGGATTGCGGATGACGTTTTCGGTAACCACTGGGGTATTTAAAATGGCCGCCCCGTCCGGCAGGCGCAGGAGCGGCCCGCCCTGCATCAAGGACATGCCGGCAATCTCGAGCACCTCAATGACACGAAGTCCGGCTTCCCCGTCCGTGAGCGGGCGGCGGCCGGTGAGGATGCAGTCAAGGAACTCGCGTGAGACGGCTTGCAGCGTCTCGGCGCGGTCGAGCGGAGTGGCCCACATTTCGCTATCGCGATAAGAGGTCAGCCCGCCATCGGGCTTGTCTTCGCGCCCGACCGACAGGTCGTGCGCGTATACCCTGAGCTTCTCGGTCGGCTCGAGGTCATCGTAGATGATCATGCTGCGCGTCCCACCGATGAGCGTTCGGCGAATCTTCATCGGGGACAGCCAGCTGACATGCACGTTCCCGGTAAACTTGTCGGCAAACCGCAAGGTCAATTGCGCATCGTAGAGCGGCGAGCCCGCGGAATGCGCAAAGCCGGTCGCGGCAACCGCGACGGGGAGCTGCCCGGCGATATGACACATGATCGCAACATCGTGCACCGCCAGGTCCCACAGAACGCCGATGTCGTCATGCGGCGGGGGCGCACTGATCCGGACCCCGTCATAGTAGATGAGGTCGCCAAGGATTCCGCCGGTTGCCATCCGGCGGATTGACTCGATCGCGCTCGCGTAAACAAACGTATGGTCGACCATCAGGGTCAACCCGCGATGTGCGGCGATGTCTATGAGCCGGCGCGCTTGGCCGCTCGAGAGCGATAACGGTTTCTCGACCAGAACATGCTTGCTTGCCGCCAGGCCGGCGCTCGCGATCTCGAAATGTGCGGATGGCGGTGTCGCGATAACGATGGCGTCAACGTGGGGATTGGCGACCAGATCGCTCCATCGGGGGGTCAGATCAGGCGGCGCGTATTGCGCCATGGCGGACGCGAGGCGATCCGGGCGAGGATCGCTCACCGCGACGATGCGAGCGCCGGCCGCAGCGAAATTGCGCGCGAGATTCTGGCCCCACCGGCCATAGCCCGCCAGTCCAATCCCGATCATTCCCCCAACCCAATAGGCCCCGTTCGATCTCGATCCGACGGTGACCGATCATAGCCGGTTCGTCAACAAACGGTTGCGAATACACGCACTGTGGTCTCAGGCTCCAGCCCAGTGTATTATTTTGGCAATAATGAACTGCCCAAGGCGAACCATGACGAACCTTACCGGCAAGCGTATTTTGGTCACCGGCGGGGCGGGCTTCATCGGCTCACATATTATCGATCTGTTGCTGGATGAATCCTGCGCGAGCGTTGTGGCGCTGGACAATTTCATACGCGGCCGACGTGAAAATCTTGCCGGCGCGCTTGGGCGCTCGAATTTCTCGCTGGTCGAAGGCGACCTGCGCGATCGCCAGCTGTTGCGCAAGCTTGTCGGCGCGGCTGACGTGGTGTTTCACCAAGCGGCGCTCCGGATAACGCATTGCGCGGCGGAGCCGCGTGCAGCGATGGAAACAATGGTCGATGCGACATTCGACCTGATCGAGCAGTGCACCAAGACCGAGATCGAGAAGCTGATTGTTGCGTCATCGGCCTCGATCTATGGCGCCGCGGAAACATTTCCGACGCCGGAAAGCCACCATCCCTATGCCGATAACACTTTGTACGGAGCCGCCAAGCTCTTTACCGAGGGCATGTTGCGGGCATTCGCCGATACGCACGGATTGAACTACGTCGCGCTGCGTTATTTCAATGTCTACGGTCCGCGCATGGATATCCATGGACAATATACCGAGGTGCTGATTCGCTGGATGGAGCGGATCGAGGCCGGCTTGCCGCCAATCATCTTTGGCGACGGCACGCAGACGATGGACTTTATCGATGTTCGCGATGTGGCCAGAGCCAATCTGGTTGCGGCTCAATCTGACGTTATCGATGAGGCCTTCAACGTAGGCGGCGGTGTCGAGACGAGTTTGCTCGAGCTCGCCGCGGAGCTTGCGGCACTGATGGGCCGCCCGAATCTGACCCCGGAGTTTCAAAGCGCTCGCAAAGTGAACCCCGTCGAACGGCGCCTGGCGGATACGACCAAGGCGCGTCGTATGCTTGGCTTTAAGCCGGAAGTTCCGCTGCGCGCCGGGCTGCGCAATCTCATCGCGTGGTGGCGTCACACGCGGCAAGAAGCGGCCTATTCGCCCCAGGCCGCGCAATGATCCCGATCGCAAAGCCGCTGATGGGAGAGGCCGAGGCTGAAGCGGCGCGCGCGGTCACCCTGTCCGGCTGGTTGACGCAAGGCTCCGAAGTTGAGGCGTTCGAGCGCGAGTTTGCCGCGATGGTGGGCGCGCCTTACGCTTGCGCCGTTTCGAGCGGCACGGCGGCACTCAAGCTGGCCCTTCTGGCGGTTGGGATAAAAGCCGACGATGAAGTCGTGACCGTGAGTCATTCCTTTATAGCCGGCGCAAATTGCATCCGGTCGTGCGGGGCGGAGCCGGTCTTTGTCGATATCGAGCCTGACACGTTCAATCTGGATCCCGCGGATCTGGCGAGCGCCATCACGCATCGCACACGCGCGATTCTTTGCGTTCATCAGATGGGCATGCCGTGTGATCTGCGAAGCATTCTCGCGCTTGCCCGGGCGCATAACTTGCCCGTGATTGAGGATGCGGCCTGCGCCACCGGGTCGGAGATATTGATCGACGGCGGTTGGCAACGGATCGGAAGACCGCATGGCGACATTGCCTGTTTTTCTTTCCACCCGCGCAAAGTGATTACAACTGGCGAGGGCGGCATGCTGACGACGGCAAACCCGGATTGGGATCGCCAGTTCCGGCTGTTGCGACATCACGGCATGGATGTGTCCGACAATGCCCGCCACAACGCCGCGACGGTGATTTTCGAGAGCTACCCGGTTGAGGGCTTCAACTTTCGCATGACCGATATCCAGGCAGCCATTGGGCGCCGGCAACTCGAGCGCCTTGCCTATATTATCGAGCGTCGCCGCAGCCTCGCCGATCGATATCGAAGTCTCTTCGGCGAGTTGTCACCGGTACGGCTTCCGATCGAGCCCGCGTGGGCCCGGTCGAATTGGCAGAGCTATTGTGTGCGCTTGCCCGATCACGTGGAGCAGCGCGGCACCATGCAGGCGCTGCTCGACCGCGGCATCGCTACGCGCCGCGGCATCACTTGTGCTCATCGTGAGCGCCCGTACGCCGGCTCGGCACGCGCGCCATTGCCCCAGTCGGAGCAGGCCCAGGATCGATGCATCCTGCTGCCGCTCTATCCGCAAATGAGCGATCAGGATCAAGACGAAGTGGTGGCCAGCATTCGCCAAGTGTGCGGACGATGAGCGGCATCGATATCATCGTCACATGTTACAATTACGGCCGGTTCCTCCGGCACTGCGTCGAGAGCGTGCTGGAGCAGTCGCGGCGCGACATGCGGGTGTTGATCATTGATGATGCATCGACTGACGATACCGCCGCCATTGCCGCTAAACTCATCGATCTTGATCCGCGCGTCTCGTTGCAGCGCCACGCCGTAAATCGTGGCCACATTGCAACTTATAACGAAGGCATTGCGTGGGCGCAGAGCGACTACATGCTGCTGCTCAGCGCGGACGATTTCTTGTTGCCCGGGGCACTCGACCGCGCGATCGCAGTGCTCGATTCCGATCCCGAGATTGGCTTGGTGTGGGGCCCGTTTATCGAATATCGAAACGGTGAACCGCTTCCCGTTGCGCCAGCCAGCGCGGACAATGCCGGCGCAGAGGTGCTTGATGCGAAATCATTCATTCGCAATCTTGCGGTTTCTAACTTCATCCATACCGCGACCGCAGTGGTGCGCACGTCTGTCCAGAAGCGGCTTGGCGGATATCTCCCCGAATTGCCACACGCGGGCGATCTCGAAATGTGGGTGCGCTTCGCGCTCTATAGCAAGGTGGCCAGAGTGAAAACGACGCAGGCGGTCTATCGCCGGCATGATAGCAATATGTCGCTGGGCTATCCTGGGTTCCTGGATTTCGAGCAATGCAGAAAAGTGTTCAGACTGCATTATCGAGAGATTGGCGAACGTCTGCCGACGGGGACCAATCTCGAATATTGGATTCGTCAGCGCTATGCGTTTCTAGGTATCCAATGGGCCAAAATGGCCTGGACGCAAGGCGAACAGGATACGTGCCGCAAATTGCTCATGGACACGCTCGAAGAAATACCGTGAGTTAAATCGGCGCCATCCAGGCAACTCATCGGCGGTCAGGTTTTCGCTATGCCAATCGACGCAACGGTCAAACTCGATGACAACGTCATCATCCACCATCCCGAACTGGTCAATCTATATGGTTGCCGAATCGGGGCCGAAACCCGGATCGGCGCCTTTGTCGAGATTCAAAAGGGCGCGGTCGTCGGACGCCGTTGCAAGATCTCCTCGCACACCTTCATTTGCGAAGGGGTCTCGATCGAAGATGAGGTTTTCATCGGCCACGGCGTGATGTTCACGAACGATCGTTATCCGCGCGCCACCACCAAGCAGGGCAAGCCCAAGGGCGAGCAAGACTGGCAGGTGCTCAGAACCCGCGTGGGTCAGCGCGCCTCGATCGGGTCGAACGTGACCATATTGCCGGGAGTATCGATTGGGGCCCAAGCGCTTATTGCGGCAGGCGCCGTAGTGACGCGCGACGTCCCGCCGGGCGCGATCGCCGCCGGGGTGCCGGCAAAGGTGATCGGGCACGTCGATGAATGAAGCGGCGCGAATTCGTCAGGTTCTCGGCTTCGCCGGCACCCCCCACACCTTGGCGCCCGGCGGAATATCGCGATTGACGAACGACAGCGCACCGATGACGACATCGTCACCGATGACGACACCTTTTTGGATTACGGTTTGCGGGCCTATGTAGACGCGCGAGCCGATTTGAGTGGGCGCGTGATCAATTTGATCGACGCCTCCCGATTTTACGCGGCGCAGCGTGTCGTGGGAATAGATTTGAACGCCGGCGCAAACATCAACATGGTCGCCGATCGAGAGTCCTCCCGAACCGTCAAGCACGACGTTCGGTCCGATCCAGCAGTTCTTTCCCACCGTCACCTTGCCGATGATCAGCACGTTGTCGTAACAGGACGTGCCCTCGCCGAAATCAAGCTCGCGCGCCGTTTCCCATCGATCGGTCAGGAGGTCGCCGACCGAGACGTGGCGTTGATGCAGTTCGCGTTTCTCGCGGCGCAATTTTAAAAGTAGCGCGCGGATCGTCGTCAGCAATTCCATT